>JACKDN010000035.1 GCA_020633465.1 Myxococcales bacterium | reverse complement strand
CGCTCGCCGCCTTCGAGGGCGCGCCGGCCGTCGCGGTGGGCGCGGACGGCGTCACCTACGCGTACGCGCGCGGCGCCCTGCCGTCGAACGCCGACGACTGGGAGCGGCACGTCGCGGACGCGCGCCGCGTGGTCGAGGCGCCGGTGCTGGGCGCCTTCGGCGCGACGCCGGCGCTGCTGTACGGGCTGGGGGATCCCGACGCGGGCCTGTGGCTGGGCAGCACGCGCACCGCGACGCCGCGGGAACGCAGCGCCTGGCGGTTCGCGCGGCTGGCCACGCGCGGCGGGCCCACCCCCACCTTCCGCCCGGTGGGCGCGCGCAGCCTCGAGGGCGTGGTGGGCGTGGCCTACGCGGTGGACGGCTGCGTGGCGTACGGGTGGGCCGCGGCGCCCTGAGCGGCGTCGCGGCCCACACGACGCCCGAGTCGTCGTCGTCGTCGATCCTGCCGAGGGGCAGCGCGCGTCGCTCCGCGTCGACCGCGCGGGGACGAGCGGCCGTTCGCGCTTCGCCGTGTCGCCTACGACGACGGCCGGGCTTCGGCCCTGCTCAGCGCAGGTCGAACACCAGCGCCTCGGCGCCGCCGTGGGCCCGGAAGGTGAGGTCGTCGGGCTCGACGATCGCCAACCCGTCGCCGGGCTCGAGGCGCTCGCCGGCCACCTCGAGGCCGCCCTTCACCAGCTGCACCCACACGCGCCCGCGGCGCGGCGCGAGCTGGGCGGTGGCGTCGCCGTCGAGCAGCAGGCGGTGCAGATCGACGTCCTGCCCGATCGTCAGCGAGCCGTCGCGGCCGTCGGGCGAGACCACCAGCCGCAGCCCCCGCTCGTGCGTGGGGAACGCCTTCTGGTCGTAGCGCGGCGCGGTGCCCTGCTCGGCCGGCAACAGCCAGATCTGCAGCAGGTGCACGCCCTCGTCCTTCGAGTGGTTGTACTCGCTGTGGGCGATGCCCCGGCCCGCGCTCATCAGCTGCACCTCGCCCGGCCGGATGACCGAGCCCGTGCCCAGCGTGTCGGCGTGGGCCAGCGCGCCCTCGACGACGTAGCTGACGATCTCCATGTCGCGGTGCGGGTGCTTCGGGAAGCCGGCGCCGGCCGCGATGTGGTCTTCGTTGATCACCCGCAGATCGCCGAACCCCATGAAGCGCGGGTCGTAGTAGCCGGCGAAGCTGAAGGTGTGGCGGGTGTCCAGCCAGCCGTGATCGGCGTGGCCGCGGGCGTCGGCGCGGCGCAGATGGGTCTTCATGGTGGGCCCTCCTTTTGGGTGGCGGCGCGCGGGTCGCGCGCCGGTCTCGTCGCTCCGCGGCGGGCTCGCCGAGCGGTCGGCTTGCGTCGTCGCTTGCGATGGTGAAACAGTAGCGCCCGATCGGGCCGCTCGCACGGGCGCCTCGGCAAGGTTGTGTTTGCGCTGATGCAAGTGGGCCATGCGCTGGGACGACGCACAGCTTCTGCGGGAGATCGGGCGCGCGGGCGGGCTGGTGGGCGCCGCCGAGGCCCTGGGCGTCGATCACTCGACCGTGTACCGGCGCCTGCGCGCGCTCGAAGACGCCGTCGGCGCGCGGCTGTTCGCGCGGGCCGGCGGGCGCTACCACCCGACGCCGCTGGGCGAGGAGGTGCTGGCCCACGCCGAGGCGATGGCCGCGCGCATGTGCGAGCTCGAGGACGCCCTGCTCGAGGTCGGCGGCGAGCCGGCGGGCGAGGTGCGGCTGACCGCGCCCGAGGCGCTGCTGCCGTTGCTCGGCCCGCTGCTGGCCGACTTCGCGCGGGCCTACCCGGCGGTGCAGGTGCAGAGCACCTTCGCCGACCGCGCCCTCGAGCTGGGCACGCGCCAGGCCGAGGTGGCGCTGCGCTTCGCCGACGACCCGCCGCCGGACGCCGTCGGCCGCCGCCTGGCCACGGTGGCCTGGGCCGTCTACGCGCCGGCGGACTGCCCGCGGCCCGACGCCCTGGCCTGGGCCGGCTTCACCCGTGATCTCGGCCACCTGGGCGCGGCCCGCTGGCTGCGGCAGCAGGGCGTCGCGCCGGTGATGACCGTCAACACCGTGCCAGCGCTCGAGCGCGTGCTGTGCGCCGGCGACTGGCGCGGCCCGCTGCCCTGCTTCCTGGGGGACGCCAACCCGCGCCTGCTTCGCCAGGGGCCGCCCCTCGAGGCGGCGGCGACCGCGCTGTGGCTGCTGTACCACCAGGCGCTGTGGCAGAGCCGCCGGGTGCGCGCGCTGGTCGAGCACCTCGAGGCGGGGCTGGGTGGGCAGGCGGCGGCCTTCGAGGGCGCCGGCTGACGCTCAGCGGCGCCGGCGCCGCAGGGCCGCCAGGAGAAGGACGGCCAGCCACGCGGTCGAGGCGTCGCCGCCGTCCGCGCGGCAGTCGCAGCCCGTGTCGTCGTCGTCGGCCCCCGCGCCGGCGCCCCCGTCGGGCTCGCGATACGATCCGGGCGGCGTCCACGGCTCGCCGGACCCGCCGACGTTCGGCGCGCCGCCCGCGGCCCCGGCGCCGTCGTCGCCGTCCAGGCCCCCGGCGCCGTCGTCCCCGTCCTGGTAGGTGGGGTAACTCGGCCGCACCCGCGTCTCGGTCGCCTGATCGGCGTAGTCCGCCACGATGTCCGGCTGGCCCGCGGCGTAGTGCTGCTCGACGATCCACGCGCCGCGCAGCCCGGCCCCCTGGACCACGCGCCCGTCGCGCCGCCGGATGGCCTGGTTGCGCGACCGGACCGCGCCCATGAACCGGCCGTCATTGAACTCGATGTGGCCCCGCACGGGATCCCACCCGCCCCCGGGCGCGCAGCGGAAGAACCGGAAGGCCTGGCGCTGCGCCGACACCCGGTCGAGATCGGGGTTGAAATCGAAGACCGGGTCGACGGTCATCTCGTCCATGTCCATGCGGGTGGTGAGGCGGGTGACGAAGGGGTGCGCGTCGAACAGGGCGTCGATGCGCTCCCACGGGCCGAAGATCTCGCCCTCGAGGCGCTCGACGAGGGCGGCGCCGTCCAGCCCGACCGCGTCCACCGAGGGCGGGATGCCGCAGCCGTTCCAAGGGCACGTGAGGCGGGCCAGGACGTCGTCCGCGCCGATCTCGGCGTTCGGATCGAGGGCCGCGCGCAGCACGCGCAGGGTGTCCGGGCCGTTGATCAGGTACCAGACGGCGTCGCCGTCGGCGACGGCGCGCAGCTCGCCCACGGTGCGGGCGGCGGCCACCGCCTCGAGCGTCGCCGACTCGAGGCGCCTCGGCGCCACGGGGCGGAACGTCCCCGCGAAGTCCGTCGCGAACGCCTGCCCGCCCGCGTCGTCCACCGCCACCGCCACCACGTCGTCGTAGTTGTCGCCGCCGGTGCTCCAGTCGACCCGCGCCTGGTCGATCTGCACGTGCAGGTAGTTGATCGGCACCGCGCGCGCCGGCCCCAGCAGGTGCACGCGGATGGGCATGTCGCGGTCGGCCGCCAGGCCGGTCGGGCGCAACGGGATGGCCGGCGTGGGGCTGGTGAAGGTCAGGTGCACCGGCACCACGTCGCCGCCCGACGTGCCGGGCAGGAGCTTCAGCGCCATGAAGGCCTGCCGCATCTCGAGGTAGGGCTGCATCACCGCGGCGGCGCCGTTGGGCACCTGGAAGTCGTTCGTGCGCAGCCAACCCTCGATGGCGCCGAAGTCGTCGCCGCGCAGCACCACCATGTCGTAGGGCCCCACCGGCGCCCGCGCCAGCACGTCGACGCCGGCCGAGCCGCCCGCGCCGGGCTGACCGCCCGCGCCGGGGCTGCCCCCCATGCCACCGAAGCCATCGTCGCCGCAGCCCTCCTGAAAGACGGCGCGCAGGACGAAGAAGGGCGTGAGGGCCTGGTCGAGCTGGACGAACAGGCCCTCGGGCGCGACCGCCGCCTCGACGTCCGGCGGCACGGGCATCAGCCACCCGAACTCGGTGGGTGGGCCCGACCAGGTCAGGCGCACGATCATGTGCATCTGGTCGCCGTCGGGCGCGAAGACGATGTTCTCGCCCGCTTGTGCGACGGGCGGCTGGCCGGGGCCCGAGTTGCAGAAGACGCCGCCGCAGGCCGCGGCGAGGGTGGGCGCCAGGGTGGCGGCGCAGAGGGCCGCGGCCGCGAGGCGGGCGGGTGAGAGGTGCATGGGCCTTCGTTTCCCGAGCGGCCCGCCGACATCGACCCCCCTGGCCGCGCGTGGACGCTCGCGCGGCACCCGACGGCGGGGCGGATGGGATCTTACTCGATGGGAGCGTGGCTCAGTCGCGGACGGTGAAGCGGAAGCGCCCGACGAGCTGGCCGCCGTCGGTCTCGACGTCGATGGTCCAGACGCCCGCCTTGTCGCGGGGCAGCTGGGACCTGCGCAGGGACGAGCGCAGGCGCAGGCGCTGGGGCTTCACCTGATCGACCTCGGGGTTCAACCGCAGCATCTCGCGGCCGTCGAGGCGCCACACGTGCACGAAGGCCTCGCCGGCGCCGGCGGGCGTGAAGACGTCGGTGACGGCGATGGTGTCGCGCATCACCGAGCTGTGCAGCGCCGACACCTCGTAGGTCAGGCGGCCGTCGTCCTGCAGGGTGGGGCCGACGGCGGCGTGCATCAGGTTCAGCGGCACCGGCGGCACGACGCGCCGGCAGCCCCACGCGCTGAGCACCGAGAGGCCCGCGGTCAGCGCCAGCAGGCCCAGCATCTTCGGCTGGCGCAGCGTGCGGATGGGCACGTGCAGCGTCCAGAAGGCCACCGTCGACACGAACGCCGCCAGCAGCAGGCTCCACGACGCCGGCATCGGCCACAGCGCGGGGATGGCCAGGTTCAGGCACGAGAACAGCGCCATCACGTAGTAGACGCTGGCCACCAGCCGCCAGCGCATGAGCACCCGGTCGAACACCAGGTCGAGCGTCGCCAGCACCGTACACAGCGCCAGGCCGACCACGAACCAGCGGTTGCCCGCGTCGATGGTCGCGGTGCGCCAGTAGAAGGGCAGCAGGAAGAACAGCATCGTCTGATACAGGTTCTTCAGCAGATAGGTCATGACCAGGAAGCGCAGCTTCAGCTTGGGATCGTCCAGCCTCTGCGCGCGGCCCGAGCCGACGATGCGGAAGGTGGTCAGCAGGATGAGCCAGATGGCCACCAGCGACAGCGTCAGCCAGCGCGCGTACTGATAGCCGCGCTGGGCGAAGACGACGACGAAGACGCCCAGGCCCAGTGCGTAGAACGAGTGCAGCCACCACAGCTTGCGGTGATGTCGGGCCAGCAGGGCGCGCAGCGGGCCAGGCTCGCGGGCGCCGCCGGGCGGCCGCTCGTCGAGCGCCGGCAGCCCGTCGGGCGCCGTGGGCAGATCGGCCCGCGCCTCGATCTCGGCGGCCTCGGTCGGCCCGAGCCCCATGCGTCCTCCCGCGCGCTCCGGTTCGGCGCAGTGTGTCAGTCCGGCAGCGCCCAGTCGATGGGCGGCGGGTTGCGCTCGGCCAGGTACGCCTGAATCCTCGAGAAGTGCCGGCAGCCCATGAAGCCCCGGTGCGCCGACAGCGGCGAGGGGTGCGGCGCGCGCAGGATGAGGTGACGCCGCCCGTCGATCATCTGCGCCTTGCGCCCCGCGGCCGATCCCCACAGCACGAACACCAGGCCCTCGCGCTGCTGCGCCAGCACCTGGATCACCCGGTCGGTGAAGGTCTCCCAGCCCTGCCCGCGGTGCGAGTTGGCCTGCCGCGCGCGCACGCTGAGCACGGTGTTGAGCATCAGCACGCCCTGCTTCGCCCAGTGCGTCAGCTCGCCGTGCCGCGGGATGGGCACGCCCAGGTCGTCGTGCAGCTCCTTGAACATGTTCTGCAGCGACGGCGGCGGCGGCACCCCGCGGCGCACGCTGAAGCACAGCCCGTGCGCCTGCCCCGGCCCGTGGTACGGATCCTGCCCCAAGAGCACCACGCGCACCTGATCGAAGGGCGTGTACCAGAAGGCGTTGAACATGTCCTTGCCCGGCGGGAAGACGGGGTAGCGCGCCTTCTCGCCCAGCAGGAACTCCTTCAGCTGGAACATGTACGGCTTCTGGAACTCGTCGCCGACGACGTCGAGCCAGGCGGGCGGCAGCTGCGGCTTCAGCGGGGGGACGTGGGGCTGCATGGCCCTGACTTACCCCATCGACCGCGCGATGTCAGCGGCCGCCGGGGCGACCCTCGGCGCGGCGCTGATCGGCCAGGCGCTCGTAGTGGCGGTAGCCCAGGCGATCGAGGGCGTCGCGCGGGGCGAGGCCGATGTCGACCAGGGTCTTGGTGCCGTAGGTGCCGGCCAGGACGGGCGGGCGGTAGGCGGCGACGGTCTCGGCGGTGCGGAAGGGCGTGAGCGGCGTGACCACCTGGTGCGCGTGCAGGTGGACGAAGTGGGCCAAGGAGCAGCGCGTGTAGCCGGGCGTCTTCGGCGGGGCGATCTCGTGGGGCGTCGCCACCAGCGCGCCGCCGGTGAGGATCTCGAGCTGCTGCCCCACCTGCACCACCAGGCAGCCGGGCGGGGCGAGGCCGCGCACGCGGCGCCCGGCGGGGGCGTCGGGCGTCGGGCGCGAGCGCAGGTACAGGCCGCCGTGATCGTCCGGGCGCGGCGCCGGCTGGCCCTCGGGATCGTAGAACTGGCCGCCGGGCAGCAGGGTCAGCAGGTTGAAGTCGGTGTGCTCCTCGCCCCACAGGACGCCGCGCTCGACCTGCTGCGGCTTCACCGCCAGGTAGCGCAGCAGGCGGGTGACGTGGGCGCCGCCCTCGACGCGGTCGGCGAAGGTGCCGGCCGACAGGCCCAGGGCGCGCGCGATGGCCGCCAGCACGGTCAGGCCGGTCGCGTGCAGCAGGCGCCCCATCGCCAGGTAGCGCGCCTGGAAGTCGGGCAGCCCCTCGGGCCAGACGTTGTCGGCGTAGATCTGCGGGTACTCGACGCGGCAGTCGGCGTCGACGTCGTGCGGCGCCGCGAAGTAGCACTCCTTGAAGTCGGGCTGCCCGCCGGCGAGCACCGCCTTCTCGGTGTCGGGCGGCGTCCAGCCGCGCTGGTACCACAGGTCGGCGCGGCCCAGCGGCGCCTTCTGGTCGAGCGGGCGCTCGGTCAGCGCGATGAAGTCGGCGTACAGGGCCAAGAGCGCCGCGCGGTCGAGGTCGAGGCCGCGCACGTGCACCAGGCCGTACGTGCCCAGGGCGTCGACGAGGCTGCGATCGGCGGCGGCGTCGGCGGACTCGAGGGCGGTGAGATCGACGACGGGGATGTCGTGTTCGGCCATCGGAGGGGCCTCCTGGGGTGACGAGCGCGCGGAGTATAGTCGCGCCGACCGCCGCGTGCGAGGGCGCGGCGCGACGGTTTTCGGTTGATCCGGGGGGGTGGGGGGTGGCTACCGTGCCCGGCGCTCGGCGTGAGGCTGTTGCGCATAGAGGGGTCGAGCGGGGTGCGTCACCGAAAGCTCGGATCAAGGCGCGAAAGCATGACGATATCCGAAGATATCGCCTTGCTTTCGCAACGCCGAGCCGAGCATTCGGGGGCGTGCACCGCGAAGTGCCCCGAATGTGCAACAGGCTCCTACAGGTCAGGAGGGCAGATGCGCGGCAGGACGGCGACGGTGGTGGTGGCGCTGGTGGCGCTGGCGGCGTGGGGCTGTGACGACGGCGGCAGCGGCGACGACGGCGCGGGCGGCGCGGGCGGTGGGGCCGACGCGGCGGTCGGCGCGGGCGGATCGCCCGGCATGGGCGGCGCGGGCGGCGAGCCGGGCGCGGGCGGCGCGCCCGGCATGGGCGGCGCGCCCGGCGCGGGCGGCGAGCCCGGCATGGGCGGCGCCCCCGGCATGGGCGGCTCGCCGGTCGACCGCCCCTGCGACGGCGACGACGCGATGCGGCCGCCGCCGCTGAACGAGCACGCCGCGGCCTACGACGACGACCACCAGATCATGGTGGTGTTCGGCGGCAACACCGCCGTGCCCGAGAACTGCGGCTTCCCCGCGTACACCTTCGAGTCCTCGACCTGGCTGTACTACGACTGGGAGCCCACCTGCGGCGCCGGCCGCTGGGTGCGCCTCGACGCGGGCAACCCGCCGGGCCGGGCGCGCCACGCGGCGGTCTACGGCGACGGCAGCGTGTGGATCTTCGGCGGCCGCACGCGGAACGGCACGTCCGGCCCCTACACCCCGCTCGCCGACCTGTGGCGCTTCGACGTCGCCACCCGCACCTGGACCGAGGTCGTCCCCAGCGGCGACCGCCAGCCCAGCGGCCGCTACAACCACGCGATGGCCTTCGACAGCACGCGCAACCAGATCGTGGTCTGGGGCGGCAACAGCTCGAGCAGCGGCGCCACGCCCACCGTGCTCGACGACATGTGGATCTTCGACGTGGCGAGCAGCGAGTGGCGCTTCGTCGTGCAGCAGGGCGACAAGCCCAGCCGCCGCATGTGGAACAGCGCGATCTACGATCCGGTCGAGGACGCGGTCGTCATGTTCGGCGGCGGCGACGAGACCGCGTTCAGCAACACCGCGCGCTACTTCAGCGATCTGTGGTCGTACGACCGCGAGGCGGGCGCGTGGACGCGCCTCCACGCCGGGGGCGCGGGCGCGCCGCCGGGCCGCTTCTGGCAGGGCTTCGTCTACGATCCGGTGGACGGCCGCTACCTGGTGCTCGGCGGCCACGACGATCAGGTGCTGGGCAACAGCAACGACGCCTGGGCCTACACGCCGGGCGGCGGCTGGGTCGAGGTGTCGCCGGCGGACGTCTTCAACAAGCCGGCCAACGGCTTCTGCGACTTCCCGCCCGACTTCACGATCGTCCAGCCGGGCACGCCCGAGCGGCGCAACGCGCACTCGGTGGTGTTCGCGCCCTCGCAGGGCCACGCGCTGATGTTCGGCGGCAAGACCGACTGCGGGGCGGTGGACGACGTGTGGCGGCTGGGGGCCGACGGGTGGGACAACCCGGTCATGGCCACCGAGGGCGAGGCCTGCGTGCGCTGGCGCAGCAACCCCGAGAACTGCGTGAACCTCTGCTTCTGAGGTCCGAGGGCGGCGACGGCCCGCGGCGCGCCCCGGGCGGGCGCGCGCGGGCTCGCTCAGGCGCGGGCGAGGTAGGGGTTGCCCTGGGGGTCGAGCGTCACGCGCACGCGGCGCTCGCCGAACAGGCCCTCCTTGACCAGCTTGACCGACGCGCGATCGAAGTCGCAGACGCCGTAGCCGCGATCGATCAGGTCGAGCACGGTGGGCTGAAGGGCCTGGGGGAAGAGATCGCGGACGAAGGTCTCGATGTGAGCAGGGCGCTGCATGATTCGACTCCGTTCGGTGATGGGGTCCGTCGAGGCGCGCGAGGATACGAATCATCGTTTCGGAGTCAAGGGTCGTGAGCCAACTTCCTTCCAACATGCTGTTATCTCTAGCCTTTCTCGTGGTCGCCGGGGCCGCGTGCGACGACGACGGCGGGGACGCAGCGCAGCAGGGGACGGCCGATCTCGGCGCCACGGCCGACGCGACCGGCGGCGCCGACGATCTGGGGCTGCCGCCGGGCGACGCGGCCGTCGACGACGCGGGCGCCGCGCCGCTGGACGCGAACGTCGACGATCCCGACGTCGGCCCCGACGCGCCCGACGCCGCGCCGCTGCCGCCGGGGCCCTGGCCGGTCGACGCGCCGGGCTTCTTCCGCGTCGGCTACACCACCGAGTCGATCACCTACCAGCCGCCCTTCGGCGAGCCGCGCACCATCCGCCTGGCCTTCTGGTACCCGACGCTCGACGCCACCGGCACGCCCCCGCGCTACTCGAACATCCTGCTGCGCCGCCAGGCCTTCCTCGACGCCACGCCCGCCCTCGACGTGCCCGCGCCGGTGCTGATGTTCTCCCACGGCAACATGGGGCTCGCCGAGCAGAACTACACGATGGCCGAGTTCTTCGCGTCGCACGGCTGGGTGTTCGTGGCCATCGAGCACACCGGCAACACGGCGCTCGACGGCGGCCTGGCGCAGTACCTGTTGTTCGAGATCCGCCCGCTGGACGTGCACGCGGCGCTCGATTACCTCGACGCGCTGCCCGACGACCACCCGCTGAGCGGCGGGCTGACCGCGCAGCGGGCGATGAGCGGCCACTCCTTCGGCGGCTACACCACGCTGGCGGTCGGCGGCGCGGGCTTCGACGTCGACGCCATCGAGGCGCAGTGCGCGCCCGGCGGTGGGGGCGGCGAGGCGTTCTGCGCGTACCTGGCCGACGCGGCCGATCGCTACCGGGCCGGCTTCGGCGACGATCGACTGCAGGCGCTGGTGCCGCTGACGCCGGCGGGCGCGGCCGTCTTCGGCGATGGCCTGGCCGACATCGAGGATCCCGTGCTGCTGATGACCGGGGCGCGCGACGCGACGCTGCCCAACGCGGTGGAGGGCGATCCCATCTGGGCCGCCATCGACCAGCCCGACAGCGTGCGCCTCGACTTCCCGCAGGGCGGCCACTTCACCTTCTCGGACGCGTGCTTCCTGGCCGGCGCGGTGGGCCGGGACGATGGCTGCGGGGACGACTTCGTGGACGTGGAGACGGCGCTGCGGCTGATCGACGGCTACACGTTGGCCTTCGTGCGCTATCACGTGCTGGGCGACGAGCGCGACGGCGCGCTGCTCTACGGCGACGAGAGCCTGGGGCCGGAGGCGGAGCGGTCGCTGAAGGCGGAGTGAGTCAGGCCGGGGGGGCCGCCGGCGCCTCGGGGCCGGCCTCGCCCAGCGCGGCCAGCAGCTCGGCGCCGGGCGTGGCGGGGGGAGACGCCGCCGCGGCGTGGCCGCCGACCAGCACCTCGAGCTCTTCGTCCACGGTGCGCAGCTCGGCCTCGAGCGACTCGAGTCGGTTCTCGGCCACCCGCAGCCGCATCTGCAGGACGTGGATCATCCACAGCGCCGCCAGCAGCACCATCACCATGGTGAGGGTCAGGACGGGGTGGGCGGTGTCGAGCAGATCCCACATGCGCTGTAGTTTTCCACAACTCGCCGGCGCACGGAAACTTCCCGTGCGCGCGCGGGCGCACGAGGCCGGCGCGGGGGCGCGTCAGCGGCCGCTGGACAGCTTCTCGTCCCCGCGTGGGTTGGGATCGTCGAGCGTGTCGCCGCGATCCGGGCGGCCCTCGGCCAGCGTGCGCCCGCGGTCGGCGCGCCCCGTCGCCAGCGTGTTCGACATCGGGGTCGGGGTGGCCCGCGGGGGCAGCGCCGGGGCCGAGGGGTTGGCGGCCAGCCAGCCGTCGAGGGGCGCCGGCAGGCGGGACTGCAGGTAGGTGACGAGATCGTGCGCGAGGGTCGCGGCGAGGCCCTCGAGGACGGCCTGCGCCCGCTCGCGCGCCTCGCCGACGCTCAGATCGAGGGCCTCGGCGATGCGACCGAGGGCCGCGTCGGCGTCCGCCGGGCCGGTCGGGCCGCGGCGCAGCGCCTCGGCCCAGCGCGCGTCGAAGCGCTCGGCCAGGTGGCGGCGATCGTGGGCCGCCAGCGTCGTGCCCACCGCCTCGACCACCGCGTCGGCGGTGCGCGCTGCGTCGGGCAGGGCGTCGAGGTGCATCAACAGGCGGTCGTTCGGCATGGGGCCCTCCGGGCTGGGGTGGCGCGCGGGATCATAGCGCGGCGGTGGAGGGCGCGCCTGCTCCCCGCGTCGTCATCCGATGCGCGAGGCCGGGCCGGCGTCACCGAATCGGGGCGCGGTCACTCGGCGGCGCGGCGGGCGAGGCCGGCGCCGACGGAGGTGAAGGCGGCGCCGGCGACGACCCGCTCGGGGCCGAAGCGTTGGTCGAAAAGGCGCCGGACGCACGGCACGAACGAGGTGCCGCCGGTGAGGAAGACGCGATCGACGGCCTCGGCGGGCAGGCCGGCGGCGGCCAGCGTCTCGTCGACGGCGCCCGCGATGCGCGCGACGTCGTCGGCGATCCAGGCCTCGAAGTCGGCGCGGCGCACGGTGGTGCGCAGGTCGATGGGCCCGTCGCGGAAGACCAGGGGCGCCTCGGCGGCGCTGGACAGCGCCACCTTGGTGGCCTGCACCGCGCGGTGGAGCTGAAAGCCGAGATCGTGGCGCACCAGGTGGACGAGGGCGCGCAGCTTCTCGGGCTCGAGGGCGTCGGCGGCCAACTGCACCAGCAGCTGCATCGTCTTGCGATCCTTGAGGAAAGGCAGCCGGTGCCAGGCCTCGACGTTCTCGTAGGGCCAGCTGGGGATCGGCATGGTCTGCTGACCCAGCGCGCGGTAGTGCGAGCCGTCGCCGAGGGCCGGCGCGACGACGTGGCGCACGATGCGGGCGTCGAAGACGTCGCCGGCGATGCCCACGCCGCCGGTCGACAGGACGGCGTCGCGGCGTCGGCGGCTGGCCGCCGAGGGCCCGACGCGCAGAAGGCAGAAGTCGCTGGTGCCGCCGCCGAAGTCGCCGATCAGCACGTTCTCGTCCCGGGTCAGCGAGGCCTCGTAGGTGAAGGCGGCGGCGACCGGCTCGAACTCGAAGTCGAGGTCGTCGAAGCCCGCCGCCGCCATCGCGCCGCTCAGCCGCTCGACCGCCAGCGCCTCGGCCTCGGCGTCCTCGGCGCCGGCGAAGCGCACCGGCCGCCCGGCCACGGCGCGCCGCCCCAGCGGCCCCAGCGTCTTCTCGGCCTCGGCCCGCAGCGCGCGCAGGAAGTAGCCCACCAGATCGGTCAGCGAGTACTGCCGGTTGTGCACCTGCGTCACCTGGAACGAGGACGACGACAGGAAGGTCTTGAGCGACTTCATCAGCCGCCCCTCGCCCTCGTCGAGGAAGGCGTCGATGGCCCCCGGCCCCGCCTCGGCCTGCGGCGGCCGCCGCGGCTCGGGCGCCCGGAAGTACAGCACCGAGCGGAAGGTCTCGGCCGCCGCGGCGTCGTCGATGCCCGCGACGATCTGCGGCAGGGGAAAGCGCGCCAGCCGCACGCGCCCGTCCGGCTCGCACACCGCGACGGTGCTGTTGGTGGTGCCGAAGTCGATGCCGACGGCGCGCGCGGGCGTGGACATGGGGGCCTCCGGGCAAACGGGGGCCGGGCAGTGTGCGGATCGAGGCTGGGCAGCGCAAGCGAAGTCAGGGCGCGTCGGTGGGATCCCAGGCCGTGTGCAGCCCCTCCTCGAGGGCGTCGAGGCGGGCCATGTGGGCATCGCCGAGCGTGAAGTCGAAGACGGCGGCGTTCTCGCGAATCCGCTTCGGGTTCGCGGACTTCGCGAGCACCACGAAGTCGCGCTGCAGGCCCCAGCGCAGCAGCACCTGGGCCGGCGTGCGCCCGACCTCCGCGGCGATCGCGGCCAGCGTGGGATCGTCCAGGCGGCGGCCCTTCGTCAACGGGCTGTAGGCCTCGACGATCAGGCCGAGCGCGCGGCTGCGCTCGACGGCGGCGCGCTGCTGGCCGAAGGGGTGCAGCTCGATCTGGTTCACCGCGGGTGTCACCTGGGCCTGCGCCATCAGCTCGTCGAGGTGGCGGGGCGCGAAGTTGCTGACGCCGATGGCGCGGGCGCGGCCCGAGGCGTAGACCGCCTCCATCGCCCGCCAGGCCTCCAGCCGGGTCTGCGGCACGGGCCAGTGCATCAGCCACAGGTCGACGTGGTCGAGGCCCAACGCCTCGAGGCTGCGGTCGAACGCGGCGCGCGCCGAGTCGAAGCCCTGGTCGCCGTTCCACAGCTTGGTGGTCACGAAGACGTCGTCGCGCGGCACGCCGCTGTCCCGCAGGGCGGCGCCGACGTCGGCCTCGTTGCCGTAGATGGTGGCGGTGTCGATGTGGCGGTAGCCGGCCTCGAGGGCCCAGCGCACCGCGTCGCGCGTGCTGTCGCCGGCGCGGAACACGCCCAGTCCGAGGCGCGGGATGCGCACGCCGTTGTTCAGCTCGACGGTCGAGGTGAGATCCACGCGATCCTCCTTGCTGCTCGCGGTGACGCTACACCGCGGCCGATGGGCGGTGCACCACCGTCAGGTTCCGGTCGCCGAGGCCGGCGGCGCGGGCGGCGGCGAAGACGCTTCGGACCGCCTCGGTCACCGGCGCGCGGCCCAGCGCCGCGGCGTAGCCGAGGTCCTTCTCGACGAGGTCGACCGGGAAGCGCGGCGCGTGATCGCCGGCGACCATCAGCGCGGCGGCGCCGGCGGCGGCGGGCGAGGTGACGGGCATCTTCGCGAGCAGGGCCGCGGTGTGGGCCGGCTCGAGCCCGTGGGCCTCCGCCGCGCGCAGCAGCTCGGCCATCAGCGCGACCTGGCCCGCGAACAGCGCGTTGACCACCAGCTTCAGCGTCGCCCCGTGGCCGCGCGGCCCGGCGTGCAGGATGGCGGCGCCCATGCGCTCGAGCAGCGGCCGCGCCGCGTCCAGCCGGGCCGCGTCGCCGCCGACGAGAAAGGCCAGCGCGCCCGCCTCGGCCTGCGGCGTCGACCCCGCGACGGGCGCGTCGAGCAGGGCGGCGCCTCGCGCGTCGATCGCGGCGCCGAGGCGCGCGACGAAGGCCAGCGTGACCGTGCTGCACTCGAGCGCCAGCGCGCGCCGCGCCGCAGGCCGTGGACGGCGCCGCTGCCTTCGGCCAGCCACAGCGCCTCGGCCGCGCCGTCGTCGGTGACCATGCCGAACACGACGTCGGCGCCCTCGGCGGCCGCGCGCGGCGTCTCGGCGCGCGACGCGCCGGCGGCGACCAGCGCGGCCGCGCGCTCGGCGGTGCGGTTGTAGACCACGAGATCGACGGCGCCGACCAGGCGCCGCGCCATGCGGGCGCCCATCGCGCCCAGTCCCAGGAAGGCCACGCGCATCGAAGACTCCTTCGCGTCGAGGGGGTGAGGACGACGGTAGGGTAACGCTCGAGCGTTGTAATCAACGAATGTAGGCTATCACTCATACGAGATGGTATGAGTCGAGCCGTGGACCGCCTCACCACCGCCGCCGCGTTCGTCCGCATCGTCGAGCTCGGCTCGTTCACCGCCGCCGCGCGCGATCTGGGGCTGCGCCAGGCCACCGTCAGCCGGTGGATCGCCACCCTCGAGGACGAGCTGGGCGTCCGTCTGCTCGACCGCACCACGCGGGCGGTGCGCGTCACCGAGGCCGGCGAGCGCTTCATCGCCGACGCGCGGGCCCTGGTCGAGGTGTGGGACGGGGCCGTCGAGCGGGCCGCACGCCGGACGCAGCGGCTGGCGGGGCGGCTGCGCGTCAGCCTGCCGGTGGTGTTCGGCGAGCGCTTCGTGACGCCCCACCTGGCCGCCTGGGCCGCGCGGCACCCGAGCCTGGCGGTCGAGCTGGTGTTCTCGGATCGCTACGTCGATCTGGTCGAGGCCGGCGTCGATCTGGCGGTGCGCGTGGGGCGGCCCGTCGACTCGGCCTACCGCGCGCGCAACCTCGGCGCGACGCCGCGACGGCTGGTGGCCGCGCCGTCCTATCTGACCGGCCACCCGGCGCCGACGCGCCCGAGCGATCTCGCGGCGCACGCTTGCCTCTTGCACAGCGGCCTGGACAACCGGGCGGTGTGGACCTTCGACGGCCCCGAGGGCGTCGCCGGCGTCGAGGTGCGGGGTCGCCTGGCCGCCAACCACAGCGACACGCTGCGTCAGCTCGCCCTGGGTGGGCTGGGCGTGGCCCTGCTGGCCAGCTGGCTGGTGGACGACGACCTCGCGGCCGGCCGCCTCGTCGCCCTGCTGCCCCGGTACGCGGCGCCGCCGGCCGCCGTCCAGGTGCTCTACGCGTCGCCGCGCCACGCGCCGCGCGCCGTGACGGCCTTCGTCGACTTCCTCGCCGAGACGCTGGCCCCGATCCTGGGCTGACTCCAGTGAGGTGGATCCGTCAGTCGGCGGCGCCGAGCGCGGGCAGCCGGGCGCGCAGCGGGCTGTCGGGGAAACGTCTGGACAAGGCCTCGGCGGCCCGGCGGGCGCCGGCGTCGTCGCGCAGGCGATGCCGGGCGGTCGCCTCGAGGAACAGCCGCTCTGCCAGCAGCGCGCCCTTCGGATGCAGGTCGGCGTGGCGCCGAACGCTGGCCAGCGCGGCGCGCGCGTCGCCGTCACCCAACGCGCGCCGGGCGTCGTCGAGCAGCCGCCGCTCGGCGTCGACCGGATCGGGGGTGGCGCCGCGCGGCACCGCGAGGACGCCGCTCGCGGGGGTGATCGCGGCCTCGCGGGCCGCCGCGGGGGACGCGGTCGCGGCGGGCGCCGGACGCTTCGTCGGCCGCCTCGGCGCCGTCCGGCGCGCGGTCGGCGTCGCGGTGCGCGGCGGCGCTGCCCGCCCGGCCGAGGGCGCGGGCGGCGGCTGGGCTGCGCGATCGCGGCGGGCGCGCGCGTCAGGGGGACATCGGCTGCGCGATCGCGGCGGGCGCGCGCGCGCGCGGCCATCGGCTGCGGGATCGCGGCGGGCGCGCGCGTCGGGGACATCGGCTGCGCGACGGTCGAGGGGGGGCGGCCGGCGCGCGCTCGGGCGCGGGGCCGCTCGGACGACAGCCGAGCCGCCGGAGGGCGCGGGTCGGGGCTCAGGCGCCGGTCCGCTGAGCGCGGCGACGACCGCCAGGATCGCACCCCCAGCGTGGCCGTCGCCAGACCGCCGAGCGCCAGCCCCGCGCCGGTGGTCGTCGCGGCGGTGGTGACCGTCGCCCGCCGCCGACCGCGCGGGGCCACCGCTGGCCGCGCCACCGCCGGTGCCCGCGGCGCCGGCCCCACCGTCGCCGCCGCCGCCCGGGGGCGGCACGTTCAGCGTCGCCAGCACCGCGCCCAGCATCGCCTCGCGACGCTCGGCCGAGGGCCCGGCCAGGGCGCGCTCGGCGGCCAGCTCGGCCTCGAGCTCGTCGTCGCGCCAGTCCTGATCGCTCATGCGCCCTCCTCCCGCGCCCGCAGCGCCCGCACCGCCGCGGCGAAGCGCTCGCGGGCGCGGCGCAGGCGCGAGTAGACGGTGTCGACGGGGACGTCCAGCTCCCGGGCGATGGCCGGGCAGGGGATCTCGTCCAGCTCGTGCATCACGAACACGATGCGACACTCCGGGGTCAGCGCCTGGATGGCGGTCAGCACGCGGCCGGCGCGCTGCCGCTCGATCAACAGCTCGTCGGCGCGGCGGCCGGCGGCGTTGCGCTCGTCGAGGTCGCCCGGCTCGACCAGCCACTCGCGCTGGTGCCGCACCCGGCGGCGCTCGCTGGCGGCGATCTTGAACGCGATGCCGGCGATCCAGGGGCGCGTGGGTCGATCGGGATCCCGGTCGGTCCAGCGTCGGTGCACCGTCACGAACACCCGCTGGGTCGCGTCGTCGAGGTCGGCCGGGTGCACGCCCAGCCGCCGCAGCGTGCGCCACGCGTAATCCACCCAGTCCGCGTAGAAGGCGCGGAACTCGGCCTCGGAGACGTCCATCAGGTCAGGCATTGCCGCCGGCGCGCCGGATCCGTCACGAAACTTCACGGCGACCAGCGCAGGCCGACGGACAAGCGGGCGGCGACGGGCGGGCCGGTCCAGGCGGTG
Organism: Myxococcales bacterium; assembly: GCA_020633465.1. GTDB lineage: Bacteria > Myxococcota_A > Bradymonadia > UBA7976 > UBA1532 > JACKDN01. Next base: position 61,922 of record JACKDN010000035.1, on the reverse strand, counting down.
CGCCCGCTGACCGTGAAGCGGCTCACCCGGGGCAGCCACAGCCCCTCGAGGCCCACGCGCAGGGCGAGGCCGGCGGCCAGCGGGGCGCGCACCGCGACGCCCGCGCCCAGGCCCAGGTGCAGCGCGTCGTAGGCGCCGTCGCGGTCGAAGCCGGCGCCGGTGCCGCGCTGCCGGCCGGCCAGGGCGAGGGCCACGACGTCGACGGCGTCCAGGCGAAGGCCGCCCGACAGCTCGCCCGCGAGCAGGTCGGCGGCCACCTCGCCCCCCTCGAAGGGGGTGGTCGTCGCGGGCAGCCAGGTGAAGGCGGCGCCGAGCTCCCAGCGGTCGCCCCCCAGGCCGCCGCCGAGGCGCAGCCCCGGGCCGGGCCCCGGTCGATGCCCCGCGGCGACCAGCGGCTCGACGCGCAGGTGGGGGTGAAGATCGAGGGCCTCGGGCGGCGACGGGTCGCCGCGGGCCGCGGGCGCCGAGGGCGTGTTCGGGCGGGCGGCGGTGGCGTCGATCGGCTGGGCCGAGACCGGCGCGCGGCGCCGTGCGCGTCCATCGTCCGCGGGCGTTGGGGTCGGCGCCGGGGGCGGGGCCCGCTCGGGTGAGGCTTCGAGGGTCGCAGGCTCGGGCGGGGGCTCGAGGGGCGCGGCGCCGAGCGGATCCAGGGCCACCGCCACCGAGAAGGCCGCCGCGCGCAGCGCCGCCGTGCAGCTGGCCGCGTGGATCGACCGTTGGCCGGCGGGCCCGTGATCGACGTCGACGTCGACGCCCTCGGGCCCGCGTCGCGCGGCGACGCGGATGGTCGGCGGATCGTCGCCGGCGAAGGGATCGCGGTCGAGCGAGGCTTCGATCCATCGCCGCACGCTGGACGGTTCCGGGCAGTCTTCGGCGAGGTCGGCCGGCACCTCGACCCGCAGGCCGGGGCCGGCGGGGGCCGCGAGGCCGATCAGGAGAGAGAGGGCGAGCGCGGGCATGGCCCGCATTGATATGACGGATGCGTCGGCGGCGCGGCAATACCTCGCTCGAACCCCAACCGGACGGAGGAAGCGATGCGGGGAGCGAAGACGATGCGACGGGCGAAGGCGACGCGATCGGCGAGGGCCGCGCGTCACTGGGGCGCGATCGGGCTGTGGGCGGTGGTGGCGCTGGTGCTGGCCGGCTGTCCCTTCGAGGACGCCGGGGACATCGGGCGCAACGACGCGGCGGCGGACGGCGCGGGCGGCGGCCCGGCGAACGGCGCGGGCAGGGCGCCCGCCTGCCAGGGCGACGAAGCGTGCGGCGGCGAACCGGCGGCGGCGCGGGCGGCGGCCCGGCGGGCGGCGGCGGTGGCCTGGCAGGGGCGGGCGGCGCGCCCGCCTGTCAGGGCGACGAAGCGTGCGGCGGCGAGCCGGCTGGCGCGGGCGGCGGCCCGGCGGGCGGCGGTGGTAGCCGGCGGGGCGGGCGGCGCGCCGGCCTGTCAGGGCGACGAAGCGTGCGGCGGCGAGCCGGCCGGCGCGGGCGGCGGCCCGGCGGGCGCGGGCGGCGGTCCGGCGGGGCGCAGGCGGCGCGCTGGGTGCGGCCCCGACGAGGGCTGCGGCGGCGAGAGCCGGCCGGCGCGGGCGGCGCGCCCGCCTGCCAGGGCGAGGAAGGCTGTGGCGGCGAGCCGGCGGGCGCGGGCGGCGCGCCCGCCTGTCAGGGCGAGGAAGGCTGCGGCGGCGAGCCGGCGCGCGCGGGCGGCGGCCCGGCGGCGCGGGCGGCGCGCCCGCGTGTGGCCCTGACGAGGGCTGCGGCGGCGAGCCGGCGGGCGGCGGCGGCGGCCCGGCGCGGGCGGCGCGCCCGCGTGTGGCCCCGACGAGGGCTGCGGCGGCGAGCCGGCAGGCGCGGCGGCGGCGGCAGGCGCAGGCGGCGCGCCCGCGTGGGCCCCGACGAGGGCTGCGGCGGCGAGCCGGCGGGCGCGGGCGGCGCGCCCGCCTGTCAGGGTGAGGAAGGCTGCGGCGGCGAGCCGGCCGGCGCAGGCGGCGGCCCGGCGGGCGCGGGCGGCGCGCCCGCGTGTGGCCCCGACGAGGGGGCTGCGGCGGCGAGCCGGCCGGCGCCGGCGGCGGCCTGGCGGGCGCGGGCGGCGCGCCCGCGTGTGGCCCTGACGAGGGCTGCGGCGGCGAGCCGGCCGGCGTCGGCGGCGCGCCGGCCGGCGCGGGGGGTGACTCGGGCGGCGCGGGCGGCGCCCGGCGGGCGCAGGCGGCCACCCGGCCGAGCCGTGCACCGGACCCGCCGACGCCGGCCCCAGCGGCGTCGGCGGCGCGCCCGCCGAGGACGACTGCGCGCCCGACGCCGGCATCATCGGCTGACCCCCGCCTCTCGCCGCGCGCCCGGCCCGCGCGCCCTCGGCGCCCGGCGCGCGGGCCTCGTTTCCCGTGTGACGTTTCTGTATCATGCGCGCCCTCTATCGAAGGAGGCGCCCCCATGGCCACGCTCGGACTCGAGACCCACGTCGTCGACGAGGACGTCCTCGCCCGCACCGTCGACCGCTTCCGCGCGGCGGGCATCCGCCTGCCCACCTTCGCGCAGCTGGCCGATCCCTCGACGCTGCCGGCCGACGTCGTCGCCAAGCTGCCCGACGTGGATCCGGACGCGCCCGATCCGGCCAACCTGTTCCGGGTGCACTGGTACAACGGCGCCGACCGCCGCTCGTTGGTCGACGTGCCCGAGTACATCGAGCTGCCCGAGGCGCTGACCGGCGTGAAGGCCCGCATCGTCGTGATGCTGGGCCGCACCTACCCGATGATCCGCGCGCACAAGGTGCTGGCCGCCTACGCCTGCCTCGTGCCGCGCCTGGTCACCGGCCAGTTCGATCCCGCCGCCCACAAGGCCGTCTGGCCGTCCACCGGCAACTACTGCCGGGGCGGCGTGGCCATCTCGCGCATCCTCGACTGCCACGGCGTCGCGGTGCTGCCCGAGGGCATGAGCCGCGAGCGCTTCGCCTGGCTCGAGCAGTGGGCGCACTCGCCCGACGACATCATCCGCACGGTCGGCACCGAGTCGAACGTCAAGGAGATCTACGACGAGTGCAACCGGCTCGAGCAGCTGCCGGATCACATCATCTTCAATCAATTCAGTGAGTTCGCGAACCACCTGGCGCACCTGAGCTGCACCGGCCCCGCCCTGGAGCGCGTGGTGAAGGCCCTGCCCGGGCGGCCGCGCCTGCGCGCCTACGTCTCGGCCACAGGCTCCGGCGGCACCCTGGGCGCGGGCAACTACCTGCGCGATCTGGGCGCCCTGACCATCGCCGTCGAGGCCCTCGAGTGCCCGACGCTGCTGGCCAACGGCTTCGGCGAGCACAACATCCAGGGCATCGGCGACAAGCACGTCCCGCTCATCCACGACGTGATGGGCACCGACGCCGTGTCGGCGATCAGCGAGGTGCACACCGACACGCTGTTCCTGCTGTTCAACACCGACGCCGGCCGCGAGTACCTGGTGAAGCGCCGCGGCCTCGATCCCGCCTTCGTCGCGCGGCTCGACGCGCTCGGCTTCTCGGGCATCTGCAACGTGCTGGCCGCCATCCGCACCGCGCGCCATTGGCGCATGGGCGAGGACGACGTGGTCATCACGATCGGCACCGACGGCGCCGAGCTGTACCAGACCGAGGTCGACCGCCTGATGCCGAAGTACTTCCCCGAGGGCTACGACGTCGTCTCGGCGGCCGAGACCTTCGGGCGCGCCATCCTGGCCGGCAGCACCGACAACTACCTCGAGATGGGCCAGGCCGAGCGCCACCGCATCTTCAACCTGGGCTACTACACCTGGGTCGAGCAGCAGGGCATCTCGCTGGCCGACTTCGAGGCGCGGCGCGACCCCGCGTTCTGGCGCGGCCTGCGCGACTACCTGCCGGTGTGGGACGGCCTGATCGACCAGATGAACGCGCGGATCGCCGGGTGAGGAGCGTCTGCGCCGCCTGCGACCGGGCCTTCGCGCCCGGGCCGGATCTGCCCCTGCCCTTCGCCTGCGCCTGCCCCCCGAACGGCTACGACCGGGTGCTGACGCCGCGCGTCGCACCGCCCCCGAAGGGCTGGCGGCCGGACGACGATCCGCAGCCCTTCGTGGCCTGGCGCCGGCTGCTGGGCAGCCACGCGCTGGCCGTGCAGCACGGCCTGGGCGACGCCTGGTACGTCGACACCGTGCGCCGCCTCGACGCCGCGGTGGCCGCGGTGGACGGCGCCGGCTTCCGGCAGACGCCCACCGCGCCGGTCGACGTCCTGCCCGGCGTGGAGGTGTGGGCCAAGGACGAGACGGGACACGTCGCGGGCAGCCACAAGGCGCGGCACCTGTTCGGCGTGCTGCTGCACCTCGAGGTGGCGCGCGCGCTGGGCTGGATCGACGCCATCCCGCCGCTGGCCATCGCGAGCTGCGGCAACGCTGCGCTGGCCGCCGCGGTGCTCGCGCGCGCCGCCGAGCAGCCGCTGACCGTCTTCATCCCGCCCGACGCGCACCCCTCGGTGGTGACGCGGCTCGAGTCGCTCGGCGCCACCATCCAGGTGTGTCACCGGCAGCCGGGCGAGGCGGGCGATCCCTGCTACCTGCGCTTCCTCGAGGCGGTCGCCGCCGGCGCCGCGCCCTTCTGCTGCCAGGGCACGGCCAACGGGCTGACCCTCGAGGGCGGCCAGACGCTGGCCTTCGAGCTGGCGGCGTCGCTCGGCGATCGCCCGCTCGATCACCTGGTGGTGCAGGTCGGCGGCGGCGCGTTCGGCAGCGCGGTCGTCCTGGGCCTGCGGACGCTCCTCGATCTGGGCCTGCTGCCGGCCATGCCGCGCATCCACACCGTCCAGACCCACGGCGCGGCGCCGCTGAAGCGCGCGTTCGAGCGATTGAAGGCGCGCGCCGCGACCGAGGGTGCCGAGCCGGCGCTGCGCCACGCCGCCACCCACAAGGCCGACTACATGTGGCCGTGGGAGAGCGCGCCGCAGAGCGTCGCGACCGGCATCCTGGACGACGAGACCTATGACTGGTGGTGGCTGTGCGCGGGCATGCTGCGCACCGGCGGCGAGGCGGTGGTGGCCGACGAGGACACCCTGCGCGCCGCCCGCGAGCGCGCGCACGCGGCAGGCGTGCGCGCCAGCCACACCGGCGCGGCCGGCCTGGCCGGCCTGATGACCTTGCACGCACACGACCAGGTCGCGCCCGGGGCACGCGCGGCGGTGGTCTTCTCCGGAGTCGAACGATGACCCGCGTGGTCCGCGCGGCGATGACGCAGACGCGCAACGCCTACCCTCACATGCCCGAACACCTCGCCGACCTCGACGGCCTGGCCGATCGCCTGGACGCCATCCGCGAGGCCAACGTGCAGCACCACATCGACCTGATGCGCGCGGCCAAGGCCCGCGGCGTCCAGGTCATCTGCTTCGGCGAGCTGTTCACCGGCCCCTACTTCGCGCACGAGACGCGCCCGGTGTGGCTCGACCTGGCCGAGCCGGCGCTCGACGGCCCCACCGTGCGAACGCTCGCCCCGGTGGCGCGCGAGCTGGGTTTGGTCGTGATCGCGCCGCTCTACGAGTACGATGCCCGGGTCGACACCCGCTTCAACACGGCCGTCTTCATCGACGCCGACGGCAGCGTCCTCGGCAGCTACCGCAAGACGCACGTGCCCCAGGGAGAGAACGAGAAGGGGCCCTTCAGCGAGGGCTTCTACTTCGAACGCTCCGACGGCGGCATGGTGAACGACCACCCGGCCAACATCTCGAAGGTGAAGCACTTTCCGGTCTTCGAGACCGCCGTGGGCCGCATCGGCTGCTGCATCTGCTACGACCGCCACTTCGAGGGCGTCGTCAGCACGCTGGCCCGACAGGGCGCCGAGATCATCTTCAGCCCCGCGGTGACCTTCGGCCGCCAGAGCAACCGCTGCTGGTCGCTCGAGTTCGCGGTCGAGTCGATGCGCTGGAACGTCTTCATCGGCGGCAGCAACCGCATCGGCGCCGAGCGCCCCTGGAACGTCGACTTCTTCGGCCAGACCCACTTCGTCGGGCCGACGGGCCAGCTTCGGGATCCCAGCGATCACCCGGAGCTGATCATCGCCGACCTCGACCTCGACCGGCTGAACGACGGCGACGGGAGCGGCTGGAACCTGCCCCGCGACCGCCGCCCCGACATCTACGGCTGACGCCGCCGGCGAAGCCCGAGCACGGACACCAGCAGCATCAACGCCGGCAGCGTCGGCGCGCCGGGGGACGCCTGGCAACCGCCGTCGGCCTGGGCGCCGAGCGTCTCCGGGTCGTCCGCGGCGGGCTCGGCCCCGACCGGTGGCTGTCCGTCAGCGCGGGGGGCGCCGCCGTCGCGGATGGTCGGCCCGGGCGGAGCGTTCGCGTCCCGCTGGCCGGGCGGCGTCGCGTCCGGCCGCGGCGGCGTCGGGCTGGACCCATCCAGGTCACCGCCCGGCGGCATCGCGTCCTGGCGCGCGCCCGCGTCGGGCGGAGGGGTCGGGCCCGCGTCGGCCGGCGGCGCGCCCGCGTCGGGCTCGACCGGATCGGGCGGGGCCGGCAGCGGCCCGCCGCCGGCGAACCGGAACGTGGAGCGATGGCGCAGGCGGTCCCAGTCGCCCGCGTCGCTCCACTCGGGCCCCGCCACCGAGCCGCGGAAGCCATCGCCGGTGCTGCGCCAGCAGCGTACGCCGGCCGCGGCGCGCGCGCACAGGTCGGCCTTCCCGTCGCCGTTCAGATCGCCCCAGCGCAGCGAGGTGTTGTACAGCCCGTCGCCCCAGCCGCTGTCGTCGCTCAGCTCGGGGCCGTCGATGCGCGCGTCGAAGCCGGCGCCCGGCGCGAAGAGCCAGCAGTACACCCGGGCGTTGGCCCGCGCGCACAGGTCGCGGTCGCCGTCGCCGTCCACGTCGGCCAGGCGGACGGTCCCGTAGTTGTCGTGATCGCGCCAGCCGCTGCCGTCGCTCAGCGCGGGCGCTGGCCACGCGGGGCCGAACCCGTCGCCCGTCGAGGGGTGGCAGGCGAACGCTTCGCCGGTGCGCGCGCACAGATCGGCCCGCCCGTCGCCGTCCACGTCGGTCAGTCGGATGGTGCTCCAGCGGGCCACGTCGTCGAAGCCGGCCGCGTCGCTCCAGGCGGGGCCGTCCACGCGACGATTGAAGCCCTCGCCGGTGCTGCGCCAGCAGCGCATGCCGGCGCCGGCGCGGGCGCAGACGTCGGCGCGGCCGTCGCCGTCGATGTCGCCGAAGCGTAGGGTGCCGAAGTGGTCGACGCCGCCCCAGCCGCTGGCGTCGCTCAGCGCCGGGCCGCGGAAGGCCGCACCGAAGCCGTCGCCGGTCGACGGGTGGCACACGATGCCTTCGGTGTCGCGGGCGCACAGGTCGGCGCGGCCGTCGCCGGTGACGTCGGCCAGGCGCATCGTGGTGAACAGTCCCGGCGCGTTCCAGCCGTCGGCGTCGCTCCAGGCGGGGCCGTTGGCGTAGCGATCGAAGCCCGCGCCGTTCGACGTCCAGCAGCGCACGCCCGCGTTGGCGCGAAGGCAGAAGTCGGCCCGACCGTCCCCGTTCAGGTCGCCGAAGCGCAGCGTCGAGAAGTTGGTGGGATCGCTCCAGCCCGAGTCGTCGCCGAGGCCGTCGACGACCCAAGCGTCCTCGGCCGCGCCGGCGCCCGTCGAGGGGTGACACATCAGCGACGAAAATCCCCGCCCGCACAGGTCCGCGCGGCCGTCGCCGTCGACGTCGGTGCTGCCGCCGTCGAGCAGGGCGGCCTGATCGATCACCTCGGCCTCGTCGTAGGCGCACGCGCCGGGCGGACCGTCGCCCACCAGGATCGCCAGGTGGTTCGCCACGGTGCGCGGCGATCCGTCGGAGGGACTGTTGACGACGCCGCTGCCCCGCGCCCAGAGCGTCGAGCTGCCGCCGCCGTCGAGGTTCATCGCGCGGTGCGCGCCCAGGCCGGCCATCAGGCCGCCCAGCTCGGCGCAGGTCATGCCGATGCTGCGGTTCGAGCGCCCGTCGACGACCGCCAGGGTGAGCGTTCGGCGGTCGGCGGACAGGCCGATGGCGGTGCGCGGGTGCCGCGCCGCGCAGTCCGTGCGGTTGAAGCTGTTCGGCACCTGGCCATCGACCACCAGCATCGGCCGCGCGCCCACCGCCTCGCGCACCCACGGCGGCACGTTGGCCGCCGACGCGGGCGCCTGCAGCCAGGCGCGGTCGTCGCCGAACAGCGCCTCGCCGCCGCCGCGCAGGTGCGGGCTCCACACGTCGCCCGCGTGGACCGCCAGGCCGGTGGGACGCTGGGTGTCGTAGCTGAAGAAGTCGGCGTTCACCGCCGCGACCGCGCCCACGCGGTCGGCGAACGAGGGCACCGTGCGCCAACGCTCCCCCTCGGCGGTCGCGCGCACGCTCACGCCGCGCGCGCACAGGTCGATCCGCAGGGCGAAGATGCGCCAGGGACGGTCGGTGGTGCGGCGCAGCAGGCGGACGCCGGGCGCCACGTCGCTCCAATTGTCGGCCGCGAAGCTCGCGGCGGGCCACGCGAGGGCGAGCGCCATCAGCGCGGCGAGCGATCTCACTCGGCCTGCCTCGCGTCGACGTCCTGCCGGGTGCTCACGTAGTTGAGCGTGTGCAGGATGCTGCGCCGCAGGTGCTCCATCACGTGGAAGTAGGTGAGGTCGACCACCTGCCCCTCGTCGGGCGCCTCGCACGTCGGCGCGCCGTCGACGACGTTGACCGCGAAGCCCTCGCCCGCGAAGCGCCGCGCGTCGCCCTCGGCCCACAGGGTGAACTCCTGGCCGTCGAAGCGCCCCATCACGATCTCCACCTCACCCTCGCGGCGCAGGTGGAAGCCATCGTAGGTGCCGAACAGCCGCCAGTCGGCCTCGGTGCCGAAGAACCGGGGCTTCATCTTGTAGGGCCCGCCGTCCTCGGGGCAGAACACGTCGCAGTTGCCGCACTCGTTGCAGAAGTCGTGGAACGTGGCCAGCTGGTGCTTCTTCTCGGTGGTGAAGCCCGCGCCCTCGCTGCGCTGCCACGCGCCGTCGCGGTAGGTGAAACGCTCCACCGGGATGCTGTCGACGGGCAGGTCGAACGTGAAGTTCGCGTCGTTGGGGCACACCGGCACGCACTTGTCGCAGGTGATGCAGTCGAACAGCGTCAGGTGGCTGCCGATCTTCTTGGGGGGCTTGTCGTTCTGCGCCTTCGCGTAGCGCGGATCGGCGGTGCAGCGTTCGACGTACACCTCGGTGTTCAGCACCTTCGCGGCCGACACCCAGTCGGCGAAGCGTTCGACGGCGGCGGCCGCCAGATCGCCGCCCTTGGCCAGCGCGTCGAGGCAGGCCGCCCGGGTGGGATCGTCCGCCGCCAGCCCCAGGGTCGCCAGCGCGGCCTCGGCCTTGCCGTAGGCGCGCAGGACGTACTCGTCCAGGGTCGAGGCGCCGCAGGCGTTCATCGCCTTCGACAGGTTCGACAGGTACGCCGGCGCGCGACCATAGCCGCCCGCCTTCAGCAGATCGCTGCAGGTGGTCACCGGCACCAGGCCCAGCGCGACGGCGTCGGGGAAGTTCTGCTTGTCGATGCCCGCCGAGAACGAGATGGGCCAGCGATCGCCGAAGGTGGCGCGGAACTGGCCGACGAGGTTCATCGCCAGCACGTGCAGCGGCGGCCCCGAGAGGTACATCTCCTTCTCGCTGGCCGGGAACATGTCGCGGTGGTTGCGCACGATGAGCGTGTTGCTGAACTTCACGCCGAAGCCCAGGCCGCGCTCGGCGGCCAGGTCGCCCAGGCGCTCGCAGAAGGCCTGCACCTGGGGCCACTTGGCGTCGTTCTCGAAGGCGGTGTCGGGCACCTGCGCCTCGGTGTAGCCGAGGGTGTCGTTCAACAGCCCGCGGCAACGCGCCGGCCCCAGCAGCATCGGGTTGAGCTTCACGATGGCGTGCAGGCCCAGGTCGGCCAGCAGGTGCCGCATGATCAGCTCGATCTCTTCGGGCGGGCACCCGTGGAAGGTGCTCAGCGTCAGCGTGTCCGACAGCTTCGTCGCGAAGTCGAGGTCGCGGAACTGCGCGAATTCGCGCGGGATCTGCTTGCGCAGCCGGTCGACCACCGTCCCCGCGTCGCGCATGCCGGCGATGAAGGCCTGCACGCGATCGGTCTGGATGCCCTTCAGGTCGTAGCCGACGCTCATGTCGAAGACGACGCGCTCGTAGCCCGGCGCGAGGTCGAGCTTGCCGCTCGCGACCAGCATCTCGATCAGCATCGACGCCTTGACGTACTCGTCGAGGCTCTCCTCGAGCTTCAGCTCCTGCGACCACTCGACGTTGTAGCCGACGGTCTCCATGTCGATGCACGGCCGCGGGATGTCGAGCTCGTCCATGATCTGGACCGTCTTCAGCTCCATCACCCGGCAGCCGCCCAGGAAGGCGAGCACGATGTTCTGCGCCATCTGGGTGTGCGGCCCGGCCGCCGGCCCCAGCGGGGTCGACGGGTGGTGCCCCTGGAAGCGCGCGCTCAGATCGCGCTGGGGGTCGCCGCGGTAGACCTTGCGCAGGGGCAGGTCGAAGACGCTCTGCCGCTCGTCGAGCTCCCGGAACATGCGGGTGACGAGGGCACCGAAGGGGTAGGGACGTAGTTCGGCCATGGCGGCACTTTCGCGCGCCCGGCGGCCGTCGTCAACGCGCGGGTGCGCCCGGGTGCGGCGGGCGAGGCACGGGGCACGCGCGGTCGTGACCTCGGTGTCCCAGGCGGCGCGCGCCCCCAGGGACGACGGCCCCGCGGTCGACGGCGCGGGCGAGGTCGTGCCCTACGGCGCCGCCGAGGCGACGGGCGGCCCGCCGACCGCCGCCGCTTTCCTCACCCATCGGACGCCGGGAGCGCGTAGGATCGGGGCGCATCGGCGCCCGGGGGGCCCCATCCGTCCAACGAAGTCGACGTCTTGAGCGCACCCGATCCATTGCTCGGTCGGGTGCTGGCCGGCCGCTACCGGCTGGTCGAGCGCCTCGGCGCGGGCGCCTTCGGTGTCGTGTACCGGGCCGAGGATCTGGAAGGCGGGGGGCCCTTCGCCGTGAAGGTGCTGCGGTCCGACGCGCCCTTGACCCGCGACCAGCGCGCGCGCTTCGAGCGCGAGGCGCAGGTGCTGCACCGCCTGCGCCACCCCGTCGTCGTCGGCTTCGTCGACTACGGCCACGACGCCATCGGTCCCTTCATCGTCGAGGAGCTGGTCGAGGGCGTCGATCTGCGCGTGGTGTTGCGCACGGGGCGGGTGTTCGCGCCCACGCTCGCGGCCCGCCTCGTCGGCGAGGTGTTGGGCGCGCTGAGCGCGGCGCACGCGGCGGGCCTGGTGCACCGGGACGTCAAGCCGAGCAACGTGATGCTGGTCGAGGACGCCCAGGGCGCGCTGAGCGTCAAGCTGCTCGACTTCGGCTCGGTGCGGCCCTACCTGCCGCCGCGGGGCACCGGCATGTTCCGCACCCGGGCCGGCATGTCGATGGGGACGCCGGCCTACGCGGCGCCCGAGCAGCGGGCGGGCGAGGCGGTGGGCCCCGCGGCGGATCAGTTCGCGACGGCGCTCTTGTGGGTCGAGATGGTGATCGGCCGTCGAGCCTTCCGGCGACTGGTGGAGGCGCTGCGCGCGGGCCGCCTGGACGCGCTGCCGCCGGAGGTCTCGCCGGCGGCTCGGGCGGTGGTGGCCTGCGCCACCGCCCGCGCGCCCGAGGCGCGCTTCGCCTCGGCCGACGCGATGCGTCAGGCCCTCGAGCGGGCCGCTCAGGCGGACGACGCGCGCGCGCCGGCCGCCTCGATCCTGACCGGGCCCGGCGAGGTGGTCACCGTCATCCGACGGGTGCGCGCCGAGCCGCCACCGGAGGACGCGCCCGAGCCACCGGCGTCGCGCCGCACCCACCTGAGGCGAGGCGCGCTGTGGGCCGGCGGGCTGGCGGCGGTGGCCCTGCTGGCGCTCACGCTGTGGCCGTCGAGCCCGGCCCCCGTGACCGCGGGGCTCGGCGCGCCGAGCGCGGGGCCTCCCGCCGTCGTCGTCGCGCCGCCACCGACCGTCGTGCCGCCGATCGTGATCCGGGATCAGGGCGTCGGGCCCGCGGTGGCCGCCGCTCGGACGGACGACGGGGCGCGCGCGGACGCGCCGCCACGGCTCGTTCGGCGCGCCGCGGGGATCGCCGCGGCGGCCGCCCGACGCGGGACCGGTCGCGGTGGCGCGCCGAGCGCCCCGCGCCCACTGCCCGGGCGGCCGGCACCCGGGCGCCGGGCGGCGGCGCGTCGCGCAACGCCGAGGCGACGCCCGACGGCCGACGCCCGATCGAGCCGCCGGAGCCCCAGCCGCCGCCCGACGCGGGGACGCCCGAGGCCGGTCGAGCCCGCGCGCCCGGTCGTGCGGTCGGGTCGAGCGACGCGGGGCCGGCGGCGCGCGACGCAGGCCCGCTGGTGGCGGTGCTGCCCGACGCGGGGCCGTCACCGCAGCAGATGTTCGGCGAGGCGCTCGGCCGCTGTGATTGCGCCACCGCGCGCCGGGCGCTCGATCTGCTCGAGATCCTGGGCGCGGCGGCGGCGCGCCTGCCGCGCGAGCGCTATCGGCGGGCCTGTCTGGTTTTGGGCGTGGGTTGCCGCCGGGCTGGCGTGGGCCGCCCGCGTTGACGCATGCTGGGCCGCGATGCGCCGGCTGCTGATCCTGATGTTGGTCGCGACATCGGCGCACGCCGAGTGCGCGCTGGACGCCGTCGAGGTGGCGGCCGAGGATCTCGACGCGGCGCACGAGGCGCTGCGGGCGGTGCGCCGTCGCCCGGCCTGCCGGCTGGATCCCCTGGTCATCTACAACCTGGCCTACGTCCGCGACGCGCTGTCGCGGCGCGACGGCGACCCCGTGATGGCCTGCCGGGCGGCCGAGACCTACACCACCTACCTCGAGCTCGAGACCGACACCGAGGCCGCCGCCGCGGCGCGGGCGCGGCTGCCCGCGCTGCGGCCGTCGTGCGTACGACCCGATCCCGCGGCCCCCTGGCGCATCGCGTCCCTGGTGACGACGCTCGGCGTCGGCGTCGCCGCGGCCAGCTTCGGGGGGGTGGCGGTGGGCGCCGCGCAGGAGGCGCGCGACACGGACGATCCGTCCGCCTACGACGAGCACGTGGCGCGCGCCGAGGCCTTCGGGCGGGCCAGCGACGTCGCGTGGGGCTTCGCCGCCGTGGCCGGCGCGGTGACGTTGTGGCTTTGGCTGCGCGATCCGCCGCCGCCGCTGCGCCCGGGCATCGACTGATCCGGTCGGCGCTGGGGTGGCGCGTCGGCGGTCGTCACTCGGTCTCGAAGCTGCAGACGCAGAGCACCCTGGCGGCACGCTGGCGGCAGCCGACGGGCAGGCCGGGGGCGCAGACGGCGGGGCCCCAGATCTGGGCCCCCACGCAGCGCCCGCCGCCCCGGCCGCAGACCTCGACGCAGTCGATGGCCGTGTCCGGATCGGTGCCTTGCACCGTGCAGCGGGGGGTCCCGTCGACGATCCGGTGGCTGCACAGCCAGAGATCGCCGGGCAGGTCGCATTCGGGGGGGACGTCGCAGGTCCCGTCTTCACCGCACAGGCCGAAGCGGTTGCAGGGCTCGCCGACGAGCACCTCGCGGCGCGGCGGGACGTCACCCGCGCACCCGACGATGTGCTCGCAGGGCCCCTCGGCGCGGGCGACCTCGACCGGCTGCCCCTCGGTGCAGGCCGACGCGCGGTCCGGGTGGCAGACGCCCAGCGCCCGGCAGCGGTGGGCTTCGACGACGTCGGTGCGGAAGCACACCGAGTCGTTCAGCTCGAAGCGTGGGCCGCACCCGACCGGACAGCTCTCGTCGTCCAGCAGCGGCGCCGGCAGGCCGTCCGCGCCGCAGACGCTGCAGGCGCCGAGGGGCGCGCCGGGGGGCGCGCAGCTCGGGGTGGGCGGGGCAGGCGCGGCGTCGCCCGGCGCGACCGCGTCCCCCGTCGGCTCGCCGCCGGCGTCGGTGAGGACGGCCGCGGCGTCGTCGACCGGGGCGTCCGGGATCGTCGCGTCGAGCGTCGCGTCCACGAGGCCCGCTTCGACCGCGGGCCGCACGGGCGGGCCGTCCTGGGGGCGCTCGCCCGTGTCGAGGATCGGGGTGCAGCCGGCGAGCAGGAGTGCCCCGACCAGCAAGCTCGCGTCGCGTCGCATGGCCCGAGTCTACGCGCGTCGCGGGGCCGCGCACAGGGGGCGGGTGGCCCCGACCGCGTGGGGACGGTCGTCCCCATGCCGTCGCCCGTCCGAGGCTGCGGCGGCGGCACGGCCCGTGCTTCCGCCGAGGGCGCGTGTGCTAGTGTACGCCGAGCACAGGGTGGGCGCGGCGAGGTGCTCGAGCGTGCGCTCGGCGCCGGGGCCACGCGCGGCGCGAGAGGATGATGGTGGTCGGACGACGGTGGGCGATCGGGATGCTGGTGGGGGCGCTCGCGGCGTGCGCCGAGGGTGATCCGATCGACCTGCCCGCCAAGTCCGCCGACGGCGGCGCGGCGGTCGACGCGCTCGTGTCCGGCTCGCCCTTCCCCCGCTCGACCGACGCCGGCGCCCGGCGCCTCGATCGGGGCACCCCGCCCGCGCCGTCGGCCGACGCCGCGCCGCCGGTCGTCGACAGCGCGCCGCCCGATCCGACGCTCGACGCCCTGCCGCCGCCCGCGGCGGACGCGGCGCCTCCGCCACCGCCCGCCGACGCCGCGCCGCGCGTCGACGTGGGGCCCGTGTGCGGGGTCGAGACGTGCGACGGCACCGACGAAGACTGTGACGATCGCATCGACGAGGGGGCCGCCTGCCCCTGCGATCTGGGCGCGTTCGGCACCAGCGCCTATCTCTTCTGTCCCCAGCAGGTCGACTGGCCGACGGCGCGCGCCGCCTGCCAGCAGGTGGGCTACGATCTCGCGGTGGTCGAGGACGGCGCCGAGGACAGCTATCTGTACGCCTCGGTCAACCAGCGGGGCTTCGGCGACACCTGGCTGGGCCTCAACGACCGCCAAAACGAGGGCGACTGGGTCTGGCTGGACGGCACCCCCGTGGCCTACAGCCATTGGGATCGCGGCGAGCCCAACAATGGCAGCGGCGGTGAGGACTGCGGCCTGCTGATGACCCGCGACGGGCGCGACACCCAGTGGGACGATCGGCCCTGCGGGCGCGGCTACAGCTATATCTGCGAGGCGTCCGCGCCCGACTGATCAGCGCGAGGAGCTCGCCGCCGAATCACGACGGACCGCTTCGCCGACGACGACCACGCCACCAGGCTGGGTGGTGAACGGTGCGCTACTGCCCGTCGGGATCGAGCTGCGCGTAGTGGATGTTGCCGTCGCCCGCGTCGAACCAGGCGATGTGGGGGCGCCGATCGTCGTCGACGAACAGGTCGACGCGGGCCGACAGGTTCCGCATCTCGACGTCGTCGTCGACCGTGTCGACGAGCCACGTCAGGGGCCCACCCAGGCGAGTCTGCCGCCAATAGCGCAGCGCCCACCGGCCCCCGCCGTCGGGCACGACCGCCGCCAGGTGCAGCAGGCCGACGCGGTCGACGCGCATGGCCAGGGGGAAGCGCGAGGGCGTCTCGTCCAGCGGCAGGCCCGCCTCGAGGGTCTCGAAGACGGGCAGCTCGTCGGCCGAGCCGAAGTGCGCCAGCCGCAGCTCACCCGTGCCGCCCACCCAGTCGACGTAGGCCACGGTGCGGGTGTCGGCGTGCACGGCCAGGGCGAGCCCCACGCCGCTGTGGCGCCGGTTCTCGTTGTTGTCCAGGGTGCGGCGGGCCGTCCAGCGGTCGCCGATGCGGGCGCGGTAGGCGGGGGCGGCCCCGAAGCGCCCCAGGACGTGCTGGTAGGCCACGTGCTGGACGCGCGGATCGGTCGTGACGACGCGCACGGCCGCGCCCAGATCGGCGTTGGTCTCGAGATCGACGTCCACCTCGAAGGGGTTGGCGTCCCACGCGGCGTCCGGCGCGCGGCGCGCGCGGACGAGGATCTGGCCGGACTGCGCGTCGTGCCAGGCGACGTGGACGTCACCGTTGTCGGCGACGGCGAGATCGACCTCGCCGGCGCTGCCGACCAGGCCGGACACCACCTCGACCGGCGCCAGCGAGTCGTCGGGTCGCCACTGCGTGTACTGCACCTGGCTGCCCGAGTCCGAGGTGAACCAGAGGGCGAGGTGGAAGGTCTCGCGCTGCACGGCGAGGGCCGCCGCCGAGCCGACCAGCTCGCCGACCTCGAAGAAGGGCTCGATCTGGGCCTCGTCGATCACGACCAGGCGCCGCTCGTCGATCTGGCGCAGCACGTAGTAGCCCGCGTCGAACAGCGTCTGCTCGGTCCACCCGATCAGCACGCGGCCTTGGCCCGAGCGCGCGATGTCGACGGTGGGCGGCTCGATGGTGCCGGCGACCACCATGTGGTGCCGGCCCGCGCAGGCGACCGGGCGGTCGGCGCCCAGGGTGGTCCAGGCGACGGGGCACTCGGTCGCCAGGGGGCCGGGCTCGAGCGTGGCGTCGGGCAGCGGGGCGAGATCGGGTCGAGGCGGCGCGGCGTCGAGCGGCGGCGCCGCGTCGACGGGCGGCGCAGCGTCGCGGGGGGGCGCAGCGTCGAGCGACGGGCGGGCGTCGGCGCCGACGTCGCCGTCCGTTGCCGCGTCCCCGGGCCGGGCGGCGTCGAGGCCGTCGCCCGCGCCACCGTCGAACGTGGCCGGCGGACCGGAGGGCCCGGCGTCGTCCGTCTCTTCGACTTCCTGGCAGCCCATCAACGCGACGCCGACGAGCAGCCAGCGGCCGACACCTCGCATGCGCCTGGTCCTCCCCCGTCGCGCGTGACTGCGAACGGGGTTAGCACGGGGCGGCCGCCCGGCGCCACCGGCACCCGCGCGGCGCGGCTGGCGTCGGCCGGGGCACCGCCGCTAACCTCCCGCGCCATGCGACGACTCGCCCTGCTGCTGCTGCTGTTCGCCCCCGCCGCCTGTGACGACGCCGACGACGAGGGCGCGGCCCAGGGAACAACCGACGTCGGGCCCACGGTCGACGGCGCGCCGGGCGACGCCGGGCCCACCCTCGATCAGGACGTGACGCCGATCGAAGACGGCGGGCCGGACGTCGACGCGGCGCCGCGGGACGCGCGGGCCGTGGACGACGCCGCGCCCGGAACCGACGCGGCGGGCGACGCCGCGATCGAGGTCGATCGCGGCGTCGACGAGGACGGGGCGGTCGGCGCCGACGCGACCGTCGACAGCGACGCCGCGCCGGTGGTCGACGCCGCGCCGGTGGCCGACGCCGAGCCGCGGATGGACGCCGCGCCCCCGGGCGAGGGCTGCGCGGCCTACGCGGGGCTCGACGGCGACGCGCTGCGCGACCGCCTGCACCGCGACGTCCAGTCGGCCTACGTGCCCATCGACCCGCAGGCCGACCTGGGCGGCAACCTCAACCGCTACACCACCGCGCGCCACTTCATGTTCACGCAGGTGGAGCGGCGCCCCGGCCCGGGCGGCCAGCAGGGCGTCGAGTGCGTCTACACCGGGCGCTTCGTGGCCACCGGCCCCGACGAGGAGCCCAACCACAACGACTTCAACGCCGAGCACGTCTGGCCGCGCTCGCGCATGGACGGCGATCGCGACAGCGTGCTGTTCAGCCACCACGAGAGCGACATCCACAACCTGTGGCCCAGCGACGCGGGGGCCAACAGCGCGCGCGGCAGCTTCCGGTTCGGGACGCCGGTGCGCGACCGCGTGCTCGACCACAGCCCCAGCGTGCTGGGCACCGACGCCAGCGGCGACACCGTCTTCGAGGTGCGCGCGGCCCGCCGCGGGGACATCGCGCGGACGGTCCTCTACTACTCGGTGCGCTGGGGGCTGGATCTGCCCGCCACCGAAGAGGCGACGGTGCGCGCCTGGCACGCGGAGGATCCGCCCGACGATCTCGAGCGGGGGCGCAACGACGCCGTCGAGGCGATCCAGGGCAACCGCAACCCCTTCATCGACTGCCCCGAGCTGGTCGAGCGGGTGGACGACTTCGAGGCGTTCCAGACCCTCGACGGCCCGCTGCCCGCGCCCTGACCTACTTCTTCCCCGGGCCGGAGGCGTCGTCCATGCCGCAGCGGGGCACGTCCCCGGGCAGCTCGACGCCGCGTACACCGCCGCGCCGTCGTTGCCCTCGACGTAGCGCGCCATCAGGGTGTGGGCGCCCGCCTTCGGCTGGGTGCGGCCGAAGACGCGGAGAGGCAGCGCGCCGTCGGGGAAGACGACCTTGCCGCCCTCGATCGGCATCACGACGCGCGACCAGCGACCGGCGCGCGCCTTCAGCTCGGCCAGCGTCCCCACGGTCGGCGGCGCCGGCAGCCGGTCGGGCGCCGGCGCGTACGCCGTCTCACCGGGCGCCAGCTCGATCGTCTTCACCTCGACGTGCGTGCCCCCCACGGACTGGACGTGGGGCGGGTTCGAGTACGGCCGCCCGGTGAAGACGACGCGCTTGTCGGCGAAGGGCCAGAAGCGCGCATGGGGTCGGTAGGCGGCGATCCACGACGTCCCGTCGTCGAGCACCAGGGTCACCGCCTGCAGCCGCTTCCCGCCCGGCACCGGATCGATGACGCACCGCGCGGTGCGCGTCTCCACCGGCCGCTCGGCCGGCTCGGGCGCCGGCACCTCGCGCGGCACCCGCTCCGCGGCCACCCGCTCGAAGCTGTAGCCCCGCGCCGCCGGGTGGTAGCCCAACCGCTTGTTCGGCCGCAGGAAGGCCACGGTCGTCTCGCCCGCCTTCAGCACCGGGATCGGCCGCGGCCCCGCCCACCCGCCGCTGGGGATGAGGTGGGTGTAGCGGATGGTGATGGCGTCCCCCACCTTCAGCCCGCTGCTCGACCGCTCGACGGCCGTCACCACCGCCTTCGCCGTGACGCTCTGCTTCGAGCACCACAGCACGCACACCGAGGTGTCGACCTCGGTGACCTTCACGGTCACCGCCTCCGGCGCGCCCGCCTGCATCTCGGCGTAGTACTTCGGCTCGATCTCGGCGTGCGCGCTCATCGGCGCCGCGACCAGGACGAGCAGGGCGGTGAGCCAGCGCATGGGGACCTCCCGTTCATTGGACCTCAGGGTGCCGGGCGCCGGCCACGCTGGCAACCGCGCCCCGCGTACCGGCTCACTCGCCGGCCCACCTCTCGCTCGCTCCTCCGCCCCCACCGGGAGGAGGCCCTCATGGCCGGGTTCGCGTGGTGGCTGGGCACCTTGTTCACCCCATCGCCCACTCGGCCAGCGTCTGCACGGTGCGCCAGTTGCGTAGGGTGCTCACGACGCCCAGCGCGCGGTCGAGGTAGGCGTTGGTCAGCTTCGAGCGCGCGACACCCTGGGGGTAGCGCAGGTACAGATCGTGGCCGTCGATTTGGACGGTGTCCTGCGGGGAGCGTTCCGGGTCGATCTCACCCTGCGGCGGCCCGCTGAGGAAGCCGACGTACAGCGCTTTGTGGCTGTCGTCGGGTTGGGCCAGCGGGTGCTTCTCGGCCAGCTCGGCCAGGCGGTTGCCGCGGCGGACGATCACCGGCACCTTCAGACCGAAGCGTTGGTCGATGGCGTCGGCGACGCGCGCGCCGAAGTCGTCGCCGGCGGCCTTCGGTGGTTGGTACACCACGTTGCCGCTCTGGATGTAGGTGCGTACGTCGGCGCAGCCGAGGTCGGTGAACAGGGCCCGCAGATCGGCCATCGGCAGCTTGTTGTGGCCGCCGAGGTTGATGGCGCGCAGCAGGGCGACGTGGCGCTCGGGCATGGGGACCTCCTCATCGGCCCCCAGGCATACCGCCGTGCGCGTGGGCGCGAAAGGGTCAGCCGCGGCTGCCGCTGCGCAGCGGGAACAGCTGCTGCGCCCACAGGCCCTCGGGCACGTCCTCCTTCACGACGCCGTAGCGCGTGGGCCAGGCGGCGTCCGCGGGCAGGTGATGGGTGCCGAACAGGCGGTCGATGAAGGGGAAGACCGCCGCGTAGTTGGTGTCGATCGCGGCGTCCTCGCTGCTGTGGTGCCAGTGATGGTAGCGAGCCGAGACGAGCCAACGCTCCAGGCCGCCGTAGCGCAGGTCGATGTTCGCGTGCAGCAGCGTCGACTGGATGACCATCAGTCCGCCGTACAGCAGCACCGTCTCGAAGGGGAAGCCCAGCACGAACAGCGGCAAGGCGACGCCCACCCGCGTCAGGAGCGTCTCGATGACGTGCACCCGGCTGCCGGCCAGCGCGTCCATGTGGCGGCTGGAGTGATGCACCGCGTGCACGCGCCACAGCCAGGGCACCTCGTGCATCGCGCGGTGCAGCGCGTACTGCACGCCGTCGGCCACGAGCGCGATGGCGAGCAGCTGCAGCACGATCGGCCAGCGGTCGACCACGCCGTGCAGGTGCGTCAGCCCCAGCCCGAAGACCGTCAGACCGGCCGCCGTGGTCGACAGCGCCGTCACCGCGTGCAGCGTCAGGTGGTTCATCACGAAGTACCGCAGGTCGGTCTTCCACTCGGCGCGCCGGCCGCGGGCCGCGACGCGCGGGCGCTTGCGCTCGAGGGGCGCCACCACCAGCGCCAGCAGCAGGCCGTCGATGGCCAGCCAGTCGAGGGTCAGCCAGCCGACGCCGGCGGTGGCCGCGCCGACGGGGGCGCCGGGGCCGCCCAGCGTGCCGGCGACGGCGGCGGCCAGCAGGGCCGCGAACGGTCTCTTGCGTTCGCCACGGGCCAGCGACCACAGCGCCAGCGCGACGGTCGCCACCAGGGTGGCGACCAGCACGCCGCGCACGACCGGCACGGCGTACAGGCCGCGCACCTGCGGCGCGGTCAGCAGGCCGGGCAGGCGCAGGCAGGCCACGCCGGCGACGCTGCCGAGGCCGAGCCAGAGGGCGGTGAGTCCAGCGGTTCGAGGGGACATGGGCAGGCTCCGTGTTCGTCTTCGACGGGCCTGCATTTCATGGGGCGTGCCGGCGCGCGCGGCGCCGTGGTGGCGGCCTCCGCGCGCGTCCCGCGGTGGTCACGCGGTCAGGATGTGCGCCGCGTGTGCACGCGGTGTACATCCTGTGTCAGGGGCAGGCCCCGCCCTCGAGGCAGCGCAGGTCGGCGCGGCGCGACACCCGCTGCACCGTCACCCGCGCGACCGGCGCCTCCGGGTCGAAGCCGTGATCCTCGGCGGTCAGGTCGCCGCCGCCCGCGATGCCGCCGTGCAGCGCGATGGGCGCGGGCGGGTCGGTGGCGGTGCCGGCGTTGCCGTTCGGGTCGCCGGGCAGCATCACCCTGCCCAGGATCGACGTCGCGTCGTCCAGATCGGCGCTGACCTCGCTGTTCTCCTCGGTGCCGGCGTCGTAGCCGCGCACGTCGTAGACCACCGGATCGGCGCCGGGCAGCGGGACGGCGTCCAGGCCCCAGAAGCCGTCGTTGGTGGCCACCAGCATGCTGGTCAGCGACAGCACGTCGCCGGCCACGCCGTAGACGTGCCAGGCGCTGTGGTCCACCAGCTCGACGTCGGGCGGGAAGGGGCCGAAGGTCGTCCGCAGCGTCCCCTGCGGGGCGATGGGCAGCCCGCTGTCGAGGGCGAGCGTCACGCCCATCGCGTCGCGCACCTCGTTCAGCAGCAGCGCGGTCGAGCCCATCTCGGCGACGATCTCGACGCCGGGGCTGGCCGGCTGGCCCGCCTGCCACAGGTGCACGGCGGGCGCGTGGGTCACCGTGGCCGACGGGCCCATCGGCTGCGGGGTCAGGTTCTCGGCGAACACCTCGTAGGCGGCCGTGCCCGGGGGCAGCGCCGTCACGATCACCCGCGCCACGTGGGCGCCCCAGCCGTGCTGCTCGACGGTCAGGTCGCCGGCGCCGGTGATACCCGGGTGGGCCGCGATGGGCTGCGGCGGATCGGTCAGCGGGTTCGCGTTGCCGTTGGGATCGCCCGGCAGCGCCACCAGGCCGAGGATCGAGCCGCCGTCGTCGAGGTCGGTGGCCAGCTCGGTGTTCTGCTCGGTGCCGGCGTCGTAGGCGTCGGCGAAGTACACGCGGGTGCCCGTCTCGGGCAGCGCGACGGCGTCGAGGCCCCAGAAGCCGTCGTTGGTGATCACGACCATGCTGGCCAGCGACAGCACGTCGCCCGGCGCGCCCTCGACCACGAGGCTCAGGTGGTCGCGCAGGGTGGCGCCGGCGGGGAAGGGGCCGAAGCCGGGGCGCGTCTCGCCCCGCGGCGTCATCGGGACGCCCGCGTTGACGACCTCGGTGACCCCGTCGGTGGCGGCGACCTCGTCGTAGAAGGCGAAGGGCACGCCCATCTCGGCGATCACCTTGATGCCGGGGCTCGCCGGCTGGCCCACCTGCCACAGGTGCGTGTCGGGCGCGTGCGTCGCGGCGACGACCGGCCCCAGCGGCTGCACCGTCAGGTTCTGCATCGTCACGACGTAGCGGCGCCGCTCGACGGGCGGGCTGACCGGCGGGCACGCGCCGCCCTCGAGGCAGCGCAGGTCGGCCCGCGGCGCGAGGTGCCGCAGCGTCACGCGCGCCACCGGCGCCATCACGTCCCAGCCGTGGTTGACGTAGTCCAGCTGACCCACCCCCAGGATGCCCGGGTGCGGCGCGATGGGCGCGCGCGGATCGGTGTCGGTGCCGGCGTTGCCGTTCGGATCGCCCGGCAGCGTCACCTTGCCCAGGATGGACGACGCGTCGTCGAGGTCGGCGCTGAGCTCGGTGTTCTCCTCGGTGCCGGCGTCGTAGCCCATCGCCTCGAGCGTGACGCTGGCCCCCTCGGCCGGCAGCTCGACGCCGTCGACGCCCCAGAAGCCGTCGTTGGTGGCCACCAGCATGCTGGCCAGCGAGAACAGGTCGCCGGGCGCCGCGGCGACGTGCCAGGCGCTGCGGTCGTTCAGCTCGACGTCCGGGGGGAAAGGGCCGAAGGTGTCGCGCAGGGTGCCCTGCGGCGTCATCGGCAGGCCGCTCTCGATGGCGAAGGTGACGCCCGCGGCGGCGGCCGCCTCGGTCGCGAGCAGCGCGGTCGAGCCCATCTCGGCGACGATCTCGACGCCCGGGCTGGCCAGCTCACCCAGCTGCCACCCACAGGTGGGTGTCGGCGTCGTGGGTCGCGCCCAGGCTGGGCCCCATCGGCTGCGAGGTCAGGTTCTGCGTCTCGACCGCGTAGGCCTCGAGGCCCTCGGGCAGCGCCGTCACCAGCACCCGCGCGACGTGCGCGTCGAAGCCGTGATCCTCGACGGTCAGATCGCCGACGCCGGTGATGCCCCCGTGCGGCGCGATGCGCTCGGGCGGCTCGGTGGCCACGCGGCCGTTGCCGTTGGGATCGCCGGGCAGCGCCACCGGCCCCAGGATCGACCCGCCGTCGTCCAGGTGCGCGGCCAGCTCGGTGTTCTCTTCGGTGCCGGCGTCGTAGGCGTCGGCCAGGTAGGCCCGCGTGCCGTCGGCGGGCAGCTCGACGCCGTCGAGGCCCCAGAAGCCGTCGTTGGTGATCACCACCATGCTGGCCAGCGACAGCGTGTCGCCGGGGTCGCCCTCGATGACGAACGACACGTGGTCGGTCAGCGTCACGCCGGGCGGGAACGGGCCGAAGCTGTCGCGGGTGGTGCCGCGCGGCGTCATCGGCACGCCCGCGTTGATCACCTGCGTCACGCCCTCGGTGGCCGCGACCTCGTCGTAGAAGGTGAAGGGCACGCCCATCTCGGCGATGGTGCGGATGCCCGGGCTGGCCAGGCCGCCCGGCCGCCACAGGTGCAGGTCGGCGGGGTGCGTCGCCGCGACCACCGGCCCCAGCGGCTGCTTGCTCAGGTTCTGGATGGTGACGACGTAGCGCCTCGGACCGGGGGGCGGCCCCATGTCGCCCGGCTCGACGCCCATGTCGTCCGGCTGCGCGTCGGGCAGGGCCGCGTCGGGATCGACGACGGCGCCGTCGAGGGGCGCGGCGTCCGGATCGACGCCGGCGTCGAGCGCGGCGTCGTCCGACGGACCGCCGTCCGGACTGGCGTCGCCCGCCTCGCCCGCGTCGGGGCCGGCGTCCGCGACGCCCTCGTCGATCGTCGGCGCGGCGTCCTCGGCGGGCGCGCGCATGTCCGGCGCGGGTGGGCGCATGTCCTCGGCCGGCGGCCTCATGTCGGCGGCCGGGGCCGCGTCCTGCGCGGCGGCGTCGGCCCCCGCGTCGTCCCCCCCGTCGTCGCACGCCGACAGCGCCACCGCGCTCGCCAGCAACACGGCCCATCGTCCTCGTCGCGTCTGCTTCACCCCTGGGCTCCCCATCCTCGGCGTCCTCGTGTGGCGCCCCCAACGCAGGGCGCGCGAACATTGTTCCGGTCAGCGCGCGGACGGATACACCAGCCGAGGGGTGGGGGTCCAGGTCGTGCGCCGGGGAGGCGCGTCAGGGCAGGCCGCGGGCGCGGCGCAGCGCGACGTGCGCGGCCTCGAGATCCAGCGCGGCCGCGTCGACGCGTTGCCGCAGCCGGCGCAGCGCTCGGCGCAGCGCGAGCACCTCGGCGGCGCGCGTGGGCGCGTCGGCGGCCCGCAGCAGCAGGGCCTCGGCGTCGGCCGCGTCGGCGTGGATCGCCGCCGCGGCCGCGGCCGCGCCGACGGCCGCCTCGGCCTCGACGACCGCGTCTCTGACCGCCCGCGCCGCCGCCGCCGCCACCTGCGCCTCGGCGGCCACCGCCCAGGCCGCGGCGGCGTCGGCCTCGGCCCGCCGCCCGAACCAGGGCAGCGGCATCTCGAGGCCCACCAGCAGGCGGTCGTCGCCGCTGGTCTCGGCGTCCCACATCACCTCGAGGCGGTCGAAGAAGGGCCACGCCGCCCGCGCCTCGGCGGCGGCCGCCGCGTGCCGGGCGCGCCACGCCGCGCGCGCGCCGCCTGCACGCGGGGTGCTCGTCGGGGCGTCCGGCGCCGGGGCGCACGCCGCGTCGCCCACCGCCGCCCCCTCGGCCCAGGCGCGCACCCGCGCCGCCGCCTCGGCCAACCCGCGTGGCCGCCCCGCGGTGTCGGCGCGGGCCGCCCGCGCGTTCAGCCGCGCCGCTTCCAGGGCCAGGGTGGTGGCGGTGCCCGCGCCCACCCGCGCCTGCACCATCTCGACCTGCGCCTCGGCCTCCTCGGCGCGTCGGCGCGCGTCGTCGTGCGCCGCCCGCGCGCGCCGCCAGGCCACGTGATCGTCCCGCGCCGCGGCGGCCACCTCGACCTCGGCCAGCCGCAGCGCCGCCTCGCCCAGGTGCACCTCGGCCCGCCCCTGCGCCGCCCGCGCCGAGCGCTCCCCCGGCACGCCGAAGGGCACCTCGAGGCCCACGCGCCAGCGCCGGCCGGGATCGCGCACGTCGTCGCGCACGCGCAGCGAGGGCGGCGCCGGCGCGCTCAGGGCCTCGGCCTCGGCCTGCGTCACGGCCAGGCCGGCGCGCGCCGCCCGCAGGGTGGGGTGGTGGGCCACGGCGAAGCGGGCCAGCGTCTCGCAGCCGTCGGGCGCCGCTGGCGGGGGGGCGTCGGGGGGCAGCACGAGCCGCGACGGCCCCTCGTAGCAGCCCGCGAGGCACAGGGCGATGCAGGCCAGGCGCTTCACCGCAGCGGCGCCCAGCGCGGCGGCTCGCTGTCGAAGAACACGGTCCAGCCGTCGGGCCCGCGGGCCAGCGCCTCGGCCTTCAGATCGGGCCAGCTGGCGAGGCGCTGCGGCGCGCCGCCCAGCGGCAGCGTCACGCGCCACGCGGCGCTGGCGTCGGGCCCCTCGGCCAGGGTCGACAGCAGCAGCAGCCCGTCGCCGTCCACCACCAGATCGCTCACCCCGCCCGGTGCGCCCTTGGGCCCGGTCGGCAGGCGCACGGCGCCGAAGGGCTCGATGCGGGCGCCGGTCGGCCCGAAGCCGTGCTCGAACACCAGCGCCGGGCCGTGCACCCGCCACAGCCGCGCGCGCCCGTCGGGCGTCGAGGGGGCCTTGAGGCCCAGCAGCAGGCCGCCGTCGAACCAGGCCATGCCCTCGACGTCCAGCGCGTCGCCCAGGCCCAGCGCGGCCTGGGCAGAGGCGTCGAGCGACGCGGTGAGCGCGTCGAACAGCGCGACGCTGCCGCTGGCCCGCAGCCGATCGCCGTCGAGCGTCGCGCGCACCAGCCGCTGCCGCTTGGCGCTGCGCTTGCCCTTCTTGCTTCGACTCTGCGAGCACAGCAGCCACAGCGCCCCGTCGGGATCCCGCGTCACGGCCTCGAGATCGCTCAGCCGGCCGACGCCCTCGATGGGCAGGGGGGTGGGGTCGACGCGGCCGGCCGGATCGATCAGGAACACCATCGGCTGGTGCTCGGTGGGGCCCTTCAGCCCGGTGTCGTCGCTGACGACCAGGAAGCGCCCACGCTCGGGCAGCCAGACGGCGCCGCTGGGCTCGAAGCGGCTGATCGCGCCGAGCGCCGCGGGCACGTCGAGGCGGGCCGGTCCCGCGGCGGGGGCCGCCTGCGCGCCGCCGGCGTCCACGTCGAGCAGCGTCACCTCGGCCACCTCGCCCGGCAGCAGCGTCGTGTCGCCGGTCAGCCGGACGTAGATCGGGCGCCCGTAGCGCGGCGCGTCCGGGCGGGGCCACAGGCGCGCGGGCAGCTCGACCATGGCCGGCCCCAGCCGCTCGACGACGCCCTCGGTGGTCACGCCATGATCGGCCGACCGCACCTGCACCGCCCGACCCGGCTGTACGCCGCGCAGCAGCGTCGCGTTCAGGTAGGCGCGCACCAGCGGCCGGCCGCTCGACACCACCGTCACGATCGGCGCGCCGGCCGGCACGGGATCGCCGGCCTGGTGGCGCACCGCCTCGACGTGCCCGTCCACCGGCGCGCGCAGCGTGCGGCGGGCGCGGCGGGCGGCCAGGGCTTCGATGCGCCGCTGCTGCGTCTCGACGGCGGACTGCAGCGGGCGGATGCGCACGCCGATGGCGCCGTCGTCGATGGCCGACAGCGCGTCGTTCATGCGATCACCCAGCCGACGCCAGGCGCGCATCGTCTGGGGACGCAGGGCCGCCTCTTCGGTCAGCGCGCGCTGGCGGGCGCGCAGGGCGGTCACCCGGTCGACCTCGGCCAGGCCGTCCCGCAGCACGGCCTCGAGGCGCCCGAGCTGGTTCGACAAGGTCTCGAGCTCGGCCTTGCGCGCCGCCTGCTCGGCGCGCGCGTCGGCCAGCGTCGCCTGCGCCTCGGCCAGCCGGGACTGAGTGTCGAGGCGGTTCTTCGAGACCTCGGCCTGCAGCGCTGCCGTCTCGGCGGCCACCTGGGCCGCCAGCGTCGCCAGCTCGGCGCGGGCGATCGCCGTCTCGGCGTCCAGGTCGAGGGTGTCGAGGCGCGCCAGCACCTGGCCGGCCCGCACGGCGTCGCCCGGCTGCACCATCACCTCGACGATGCGCCCGGCCTCGGCGGGGCCCACCTGGTGGGTCGGCGCCAGCACCTCGGCGCTCAGCGGCGCGTGGTCGGGCGTGGCCCGGCGCCAGAGCACCAGCACGCCCACCAGCGCCGCCAACCAGATCGCGGCGCTCAGGCCGTTGCGGACGCGGCGCTTCATGGCTGGCCCTGGGCGTCCTGCAGCAGCAGCGTCAGGCCGCCGATGCCGGGCAACTGCTCGAGATCACTCACCAACCGGGCCTGGCCGTGGGGATCGCGCAGGCGCACCTGATAGGCGTACTCGAGGGCCTCGCCCTGCGCCAGATCGCGCAGCGCCACCAGCACGAAGCGGCGGCAGTGGGGCTCGATGAGGGCCTTGATGCGCTCGGCGTCGACGCTCTCGCGGGGCAGCCAGAAGCGCAGCACGCCGTCGAAGTGCTGGCGCGATCCGAAGGGCGCCCAGCCGAGGGCGAAGGCGGCGGCGCAGAAGGCGAGGCAGCCGACGGTGGCGACGGGCCAGGCGCGCACGCCCACCGCGACCCCGGTGGCGAGGGCCGCGAACACGAACACCATGTCGCGCACGTCGCGCACGTTGGTGCGGAAGCGCACCAGCGCCATCGTCCCCAGGATTCCGAGGCCGCGCGCCAGATTGTCACCGATGGCCAGCATGAGGATCGTGGCCACCAGGGGGCTGAGCACGAGGGACTGCGCGAAGCTGCGGGTGAAGCTGAGGCCCTCGTAGGTCCACTCGTAGACGACCGCGATCACCTTGCCCAGCACGAAGGCCAAGAGCAGCGCCAGCGCCACCTGCTCGGCGCTCACCGGGCTCAGGCCGGTCGAGAAGAGGGCCTGCAGGTCGATCATCCGTGGTCGCTCCGCTGCGCGTGGCCCGCGGCGAACGCCGGCCGGCGGTCGTGGCGGTCCACGCGAAGCAAGGCGTGTGCCCCGGCGCCGGTCGCGCCGCGCGCGGCGCGCGGTGTCGCGTGCGGACGACAGGCGCCGCGGCGGGTGTCGGCCGGGGTTGGCAACGTCACGGCCCGAGGCCGCCGCGCCGTGTGGGGAGGCGCAGGGGCACGTGATCGACGTGGGGGCGCACCGTCTCGACGGCCGCCGCGTACTTGGAGAAGCCCTGGCGGTAGAGATCGAAGCGCTGCATCAGATCGAGCATCCAGCGGGGCACGCGGCGCTCGCACTTCAGCTCGAGCACCAGCGCCGGGCGGCCGAGGCCGAAGCGGCCGGCGGCGTCGATGGGCCGCCAGTCGGCGTCGGCGTCCTCGATGGGCACCGTGTCGCGCACGGGCAGCGCCGCGGTCAGCTCGTGGTCGAAGGTGACGCGCGCGTAGGCGTCGACGGTGCTGGTCCACGCCTCGCGGCGATAGCGCACCAGCACGCTGGGGACGGCGCCGAGGCCCAGCAGGCGGGTGTGGAAGCGGTCGAAGTCGGCGCGGCCCGCCAGGCGGCGCGGATCGCGGAAGGCGGCGGGCCACGCGTCGGCGGGCAGGTCGACCCGGGTCTTGTGAAAGACCTCGCCGAAGCGGGCCTTCACCTCGAGGCCGTGGCCGGGGCCGTCGTAGCGACGGACGCGCAGCTTGAAGCGATCGGGCTGGCGATCGAGGTAGTCGCGATAGCAGCGCAGATCGGGCGTGTCGAAGTACAGGCTCGACAGTCGGTAGCCGCCCGCCTCGGTGTGCCGGTCGGGCGCGCAGAAGCGCCGTACGAAGGCGCGGATGGCCGGCGTCTGCTCGGGGGTGATGCGGTACTTGAGCTCACGACGTACGAGATCCATGGCCTCCTCAGGCTAGTCGAAACGCCGACGTACACCACATTCCGTGCCGAGCGCGGCGGCGATGGGCGGAGCGTGGCCCGTCGCCGGGCCGCCGGCGTGTTTGTTGTGCACTGCACAAATTCGGGTTGCCTGGCGTCGCGTCGTGCCCTAGAACCAAAGCCTGCCAATCGAGCTGGGCTGGTGGTGAGGCTCCTTGTGCGTTGCGTGAACCTGGTCATCCTGCTGGCGCTCGCGGGCTGTCTGCCCGAGCCCGACTTCGCGTCCGGCGACGCGCAGGTGACGGACGCGGGGCGCGCGCGTGACATGACCGCGCCGGGGGCCGGCGGTCGACCGGGGGCGGGCGGCGGCGGTGCGCTGCCCGGAGCCGGTGGGTTGCCCGCGATGGGCGGCGAGCCCGGCGGCGGCGGGCTGCCGGGCGTGGGCGGCGA
Source organism: Myxococcales bacterium (assembly GCA_020633465.1). Classification (GTDB taxonomy): domain Bacteria; phylum Myxococcota_A; class Bradymonadia; order UBA7976; family UBA1532; genus JACKDN01. The sequence continues at coordinate 32,498 of JACKDN010000035.1, read as the reverse complement.
GCCCGGGCGGGCGGCGAGCCAGCGCGGGCGGCGCGCCGGGCCAGGGCGGCGCGCCGGGCATGGGCGGCGCGCCGGGCATGGGCGGCGCGCCGGGCATGGGCGGCGACCCGGGGCTGGGCGGGACGCCCGCCGCGCCGGGCATCGTCGGGCGGTGGCTCAGCGAGGGCGCCGACCTCGCCCCCCTGCTGGCCGATCCGCCCGCCAGCATCCGCCGCATCGAGGCCACCTTCGGCGGCGACGGCCGCTTCCGCGTCGTGCTGACCAACGACGATCTGCAGTCCTTCGAGCTGAGCGGCACCTACACCACCGATCCCGCGCGCGATCCGGCCACCATCACGCTGAGTCAGGCGCAGCCCGAGGCGGTGCGCTCGACCGGCATCTACCGCGTCGACGGCGACGTGCTGACCTACGAGGTCGCGCAGACCGATCCGCCCCTCGCCGGCGTCACGCCCCCCGACGCCGCCGCCGGCTTCGGCAGCACCAACAACGGCGCGCTGGGCGAGGCCAACGTGCAGACCTACCGGCGGCAGCCTTGACCGGCGCGCTGCTGCTGTTGGCGGGGCTGCTGGCGCCCGACGCGACGGTGCCGCTGCCGCCCGTGCCGCACAGCCCGGCGACCTGGGATCTGCCGAGCGGCAAGGATCCCCTGCGCTATGTCGGTGTCTTCTTCGCCCGCGGCACGGTGACCGACCTGAAGCCCACCTCGGCGCTGCTCGACGGGCAGGTGACCGGGCGCCTCTTCGGCCCCAATGGCGTCACCACCGACGACGACGCGCACACCTACATCGAGCAACGCTACCTGGGGTTCTTCGACTACTCGCCGACGCTGCTCGACGGTCGCGCCACGCTGCGCGGCGCCTTCGAGATCGACTTCACCTACGGCGACCTGTCGAACAGCACGCGCCCCAACGCGGGCGGCGCGATCAACGGCGACGTCGTGAACCTGCAGACCAAGCGCCTGGCCGCCGACGTCGCGCTGACCGACGACCTGCGGCTGGTGGTCGGCCTGCAGCCGCTGGCCGACAGCGCGCGGGATCCGGCGCGCGCCCTGCCCGACGACCTGCTGCACGCGGGCGGCCACCTGATGTTCTGGGGCACCGATGCGGCGGGGGTCAGCCTCTTCGGCAGCTGGCAGCGGCGCGCCTTCGCCCGCCTGAGCTACTTCGACCTGTACCTGAACCAGAGCGATCGCGACGACGACGTCGAGCTCGTCATGCTCGACGGCGCGCTCACCGTCGCGGCGTCCACCGAGGTCGGCCTGCACGCCTGGTACCTGCGTGATCGCAGCCGCGGCCTGGGCAGCCCGCTGGGGGCCGGTCCAGCCTCGAAGCTGGCCGCCTACAACGGCACGACGCCGCTGAGCCTGGGTCCCGACCGCGCCGACGCCGACCTGTACTGGCTGGGCGTCGACGCCAGCCACAACCGCTGGCTGGCTGGCGGCCCCCTGTCGTTCAGCGGCCTGCTGATGCTCAACCTGGGCACCTTCGACGTGATCGAGGGCAGCAACCGCAGCGCCGACGCGCCGCCCTTCGATGACACCGACGCCGATCTCTTCGCCTTCCTCCTGAACCTCGAGGCGGCCTGGCGCTGGGGCCGGGCGTCGGGCGACGTGCTCAGCCTCGAGCTGCTGTACGCGAGCGGCGACGACACACCCGACGATCGCACCGTCTCGTCGGTCGTCACCGGCAACGCTTACGGTGTGCCCGGCGCGCTGCACGCCACCCATCGCTCGCTGCTGCTGTTCCCCGACAGCCGCGTGGTCAACCGCCAGGTGGCCGTCGTCTACGATCCCGGCAACCTGGGCTATGGCGTGACCGCCGCGTTCCTCAACGGCTCGGTCGACGTGATCGACGAGACGCTCACGCTGAAGCTGGGCTACGCGCTGGCCGCCGCCGCCGCGCAGCCGGTCGACGGCGATCGCTTCATCGGCCAGGAGTTCAACGGCGAGATCCTGTACCGCCCGATGCCCTTCCTGTGGTTCGGCGCGCACGCCGCCATCGTGCGGCTGGGCACCTTCCTCGAGGGCCGCGTCAACGACGATCCGCTGCCCGACGGCCGCCCCTGGGTGGGCTACCTGTCGATGACCTGGGTGCACTTCTGATGGCCGCGAAGGGCCGTCTCGCGTGGCTGGCGCTGGCCGCGCTCGCGTTGGTGGGCTGCCACCGGGGGGCCTACGAACGCATGGAGACGCTTCGCTTCGATCAGCTGACGACGCCCGGCACCATGCGCACGGCGCGCGTCGGCGACGTCGACGTCCGCTACTTCGAGGCCGGCGTGGGGCCGGTCGTGCTGCTGGTGCACGGCCTGGGCGAGCACGCGGGCTACTGGAACGAGAACGTCCCCGGCCTGCTCGAGAAGGACGTGCGCGTGGTGGCGGTCGACCTGCCGGGCCACGGCGCGTCGGACAAGCCGCACGACGCGCCCTACACGATGGGTTGGCACGCGGCCGTGCTGCGCGGCCTGCTCGACGTGGTCGCGCCCGACGAGAAGGTCACCGTCGTCGGCCACTCGATGGGCGGCCAGATCGCGCTGCGCCTCGCGCTGACCTGGCCCGACCGCGTGAAGCACCTGGTACTGCTCGCGCCCGCGGGCATCGAGCGCTTCACGCCCGGCGAAGGCGTCTGGCTGAAGCAGGTGAGCACGACGGCCACCTTCCTCGCGCGCAGCGAGGACGAGCTGCGCGCGCATTACCGAAAGAACGTCTTCGGCGCCTGGAGCCCGGCGGCCGAGCATCACCTCGAGGAGCGCGTGCGCCTGCGCCGCGCCCCCGACTTCCGCCCGTACATCTACGCCGTCGTCCGCTGCATCCACGGCATGATCGACGGCCCGGTCGCCGACGAGCTGCCCTCGCTGGCGGTCCCGGCGACGGTGCTCTTCGGCGCCGACGACGGCCTCGTCCCCAACCCCGTCCTGCACGGGGGCTCGGCGGCCGACGTGGCGGCCGAGGCGCGCCGTCTGCTACCCAGAGCCCGCGTGGACGTGCTGCCCGGCCTGGGCCACATGCTGCAGATCGAGGCGCCCGCCCGCGTGAACGCCGCCATCCTGGAGGCCGCCCGATGACCTCGCTGCTCGCGCTCGCCGTCGCTCTCGGCTCGCCCGCCTTCGGCCACGTGCGCGACTGCGACGGGCTGCCCCCGCTGTTCTGGGAGAACGCGCTGTTCCGCGATCCCGCCGAGGGTCTGTTCGTGCAGGAGCGTTTCCAGCCGCAGACCGAGTGGACCGCCGGCGAGGGCGACGTCACCGGCGCGCAGGTGGTGCTCGACTGCTTCGGCGCCTCGGCGCCCCACAGCCGCGACGTCGTCGTCCACTACTACCGCCCCGCCGCGCTCGCGCCCCGCTGGACCCGCCCGGTCCTGCTGGTCACCGGCGCGGGCGACAACGCGCTGCGCTCGATGAGCTTCCTCGCCGTCTCGCTCTCGCGCGCCGGCTTCCACAGCTACGCCCTGACCTTCGCCCACCGCCACGGCGACAACTTCCTGCAGGCCGAGCAGATCGCCAACGCTCTGCAGCACATCGCCACCCGCCACCCGGGGGTGAAGATCGACGTCGTCGCTTACTCGAAGGGCGGCGTCTCGGCGCGTATCTACGCCAGCAACACCGCCGACGCCGACTGGTCGGGCACGCACGACGCCTACGAAGAGCACGGCACGCGCTACCGCGGCGACGTCGGGCGCTTGATCTTCCTCGGCGCGCCCAACGGCGGCCTCGACACGCCCTTCCGCTGGCCGGGCAGCAACCTGTTCTCGGTCGGCGACGATCCCCTCGACAGCCCCACCTCGTGGAACGCCTGGTACGCCGCCGGCACCGTCAACCTGCTCAGCCGGGTCGACCTGGCCGCGCGCAGCATCTACGCCGAGGGCGGCGGCGCCTTCGTCGGTCAGGCGCAGATGCTGGCCGATCTGCGCGATCTGCACGGCATCCCGGGGACCAATCCGCTGCTGGGCGCCTACGCCGTGCAGCCCGACTACCTGACCACCTACACCGGCGGCCTGGGCTTCCAGAGCGAGTCGCGCGGCATCGCCCAGGCCATCGCCGACGGCGGCGACACCATCGCGCGCCTGCAGGCCACCGGCGTCGCGCCCGACGTGAAGCTGTACCTGGCCGCGGGCGGCAACCCGATCATGAGCGTCGGCGGGCTGAACGAGGGCCTGCTGCAGAGCTGGTGGGGTGACGAGGACGCGGCCTCGCGCCGGGCCACCTGGGAGGGGCTGGTCGAAGACTGGCTGGACGAGATCTTCCCCTGGTGGGGCGAGGCCTTCGCCGACGATCTGCCGCGCCTCTTCGCCGGCACCGCCTTCCTCGGTGAGATCAGCGGCCCCAGCGACGGGCTGTTGTTCGTCGAGAGCGCCTTCGACGACAGCGGGCTCACCCTCGCGGGCGCCGAGGTGGTCGAGGCGCGCTTCTTCGCGGGGCTGAACCACGCCGAGCTGGTGGCCGCCGGGCAGCTGGCGGCCGATTTCTACGGTGATCGGGAGCTGGCTGGGGGGCTGTACGACGAGCGCCTGGCCGCCAAGTACGCGCGCGCCGACAACCAGAGCGTCGAGTGGGTGCTCGACGTGCTGCGCCAGCCGGTGCCGGAGCGGCCGCCCGAGCCGCCGGCGCCGGACGCCGGCGCGCCGACGGCCGACGCGGGCGGGGACGACGCGGGCGCGCCCGTCGACGCGGCGCCGCCCGAAGGGGACGCCGGCGTCCGCCAGGACGCCGCGGCGCCGGACGACGCGACCGCCCACGCCGACGCAGGCGTGGCCCGCGACGCCGAGGTCGACCCGCCAAGCGACGCCACGGGCGGCGGGGGCGGTACGCCGCCCGACGCCTTCGTCGACGCGTCGCCCGAGGACACCAAGGGCGAGCGCTTCGGCGGCACCTGCACCGCGGCGCCGGGCGCGCCCGCGGGGCGGGGCCCGTTCTGGACGCTGCTGCTGCTGGTGGTGGGGGTGGGCCTGCGCCGCCGCCGTCGCTGACGCGTCAGAAGAGCCAGGCCAGCACGAGGAACACCCCGAAGGCCGGCGCCACGCGCCCCAGCAGCGGCCGCCGCCGGATGATCGGGGCCAGCGCGGTGCGCGCCTTCTGCTCCTGCCGCCGGTCGGGCAGCATCGCGGGCAGGTGATCGCCCGCCAGCGCGAGGCCGGTCAGGATCATCGTCACCCAGGCCGCCAGCGCGATCAGCGCGGCGAGGAACGCGCCGCCGGTGGTGACGACGCCCAGCATGCCCAGGAAGCGGATCACCCCCCACAGCAGGCCGACGACGCCCCACACCGCCGTGCCCAGGCCGATCTGCACCGTGTGCGGACGCAGGCGATCCAGCAGCCCGTCGATCTGAGGCACGCGGCGCGCCAGATCCGGCGCCGCCAGCAACCCCACCACCACCAACCACAGTCCGGCGAGCAATCCCATGCGCGCCATGGTGGACGCCTCGCGCGGCGCGCGCAATGGGGTGGGGTGCAATGCCCCGATCGCCACGGTGCGCGGGGCCACACGCCCGCGGATGGCGGCCCACGACACCGTTCTGCGGCTGGCACGGGCGTTGCGATGAGGCTCGGGTGACCGACGTGGGGGCGGCGAGCGCGCCCGGAAAGGACCTTGCAGATGCCGACCTGGGCCGTGATCGCGCTGGTGCTCTTCGCTCTCGCGTTGGGTGCCGCCCTGCCCGCCATCGTGCAGGCGTGGCGCACCTTGCGCACCCTCGACCGACAGGTGAATCAGCTGGCGCCCGAGCTCACCGCGCTGGCCCGCGATCTGCGGGCGACGGTGGCGCGGGTCGACGCGGCGGTGGCCGAGATCACCGCCGGGCCGACGCGGCCGGCGGACGTCCTGCACTCGGTCGACGAGGCCGTGCGCGCCGTCACCCGCATCGAGGAGCGCGTGGCCGGGCTCACCGGCCTGCAAGCCCTGGTGCCGGCGGCCACCGCGGCCTTCGCCGCGTTTCGCGCCTGGCGGAGCGATCAGGAGGAGCCCCCGCACGACGAAGACGAACCGACCGCCCAGCACGCGCCGGCCCCGCCGCCGGTGCCTGCCCATCACCACCGGCACGCAGCGACCGGCTGACGTGTCTTCGATCACCCCGAGCCGAGCTTCTCGAAAGGAGCCAACGATGAGCAACAAGACCACGAACTACACGCCGCTGTGGGCCTTCCTCGGTGGCGCCGCCATCGGCGCCGGCGCTGCGATGCTGCTGGCCCCGCGCAGCGGCCGCGAGACCCGGCAGATGATTCGCGACGGGGCGCAGGACGCCTACGACAAGTCGCGCGAGACCCTGCAGAGCGGCTACCGCAAGGCGGCGGCGCTGCCGGCGGCCGTCAGCGAGGCGGCCAAGGGCGGCGCCGAGGTGGCGCGCGAGCGCTTCACCGAGTCCATGTCGCACGCCGGCGACGTGCACTGATCGGCGGTCCCCGGGCGCGCGGCGCCGCGGCCGGCCCATCCGGCCGCCGCGGCGCCGACCAGCGCGCCCAGGGCGTGCGCCGGCCAGGCGACGGGCGCCCCGAGCGCGCCCAGGGCCTGTCCGGTGTGCGCTTCCCATCCGAGCTTGGCAACGAGGGCGGTCCACCCCAGCGCGCGCGCCGGGCCGCCGACGCGCATCAGCGTCACCGCGAGCACGGCGTGCGCGGCCCCCGACGAACCCAACACCCACATCGCCGACGGCATCAGCGCCAGCGTGGCGGCGTTGCCGGCGACGACGGCGAGCGCGAGCGTCGGCCACAGCCGCCGCCCGAGCGCCGGCCCAGCGAGCAACGCCAGCGGCACCAGCGCGGCCAGGTCGCGCACCATGTGCGCCGCGTCGTGGTGCACCAGCGCGCCGGTCAGCCAGCGCCAAGGCTGGGTGAGCGCGAGGTCGCGGCCGAAGGCCAGCGGCTGCCCCACGGACGGCTCGAGCGTGGCCACGCTGGCCGCGACGACGAGCCCGCCCACGGCCAGCGCGTCGATCGTCGGGCGCGCCATCGTCAGACCTCGCCCCGGCGGCGGCGGCGAAGCAGCGCCACCGCGGCGAAGAGCATCAGCGCCAGCGTGGGCGCGTCGAGGTCGCCGCCCACGCTGTCGCCGTACGACCCGCCGCCCGAGCTGCCGCCGCCGTAGCCGCCGCTGACCCGACCACCGCCGTAGCCCGAGGGCGTCGCGTTCGGCTGACCGACGGTCTGCGGCGTGCCTTCCACGGTCCGGCTCTCGTCGACCGCCACGTAGGACGTGTAGGGCGTGACCAGCCCGAAGCGCAGACCCAGGCGCGTGACCTCGTCGCGCACGGCCGTCGTCTCGCCGCCGTATTGCTGGGCCAGCAGGGCGCGGATGCGCTGGCGGGCCCACAGGTAGGCCACCGCGGGTCGATCCTCGGCGGCGGGCAGCGTCAGCTGCAGGGGCAGCTCGAAGGTGCGGCGCCCGCGGCGCCCGCGCAGCACCACCTCGCCCTCGCCCGGCTGATCGAAGCGCCCGCTGACGACCACCGGCATGCCGGCGTACACGTCGGGCAGGCGGGTGGGGGTCAGATCCTCCACCGGCAGCCCACCCCAGTCGATGGTCAGGTCGGTCAGGTAAGGGTAGGCGGTGCGCCGCGCCAGCAGGTCGACGGTGTCGCTCGCCGACCCTCGCAGGTCGAGATACGAAGCGAAGCCACGGGCCTGCTCGGCCAGCCGATCCAGCAGATACCGGTTGGGCGCGTCGCCGATGCCCACCGGGAACACCCGGTTGACGCCCCCGTCGTCGCCCACCGCGCCCTGCGCCAGCGCCAGCACGTCCTCTTCGTAGCCGATGCCGCCGTCGGTCAGCAGGAACACCTGGCGCACGCGCTCGTCGGCGGGGCGACCGTACAGGGCCTCGCGCAGCCCGTCGTCGAGCTCGGTGCCGCCCCCCGCGGTCAGGGCGCGCACGAACTGCACGGCGTCGCGCACGCGCTGGGGATCGGCCTGCACCGGCCGGCTCGAGAAGCGGTCGGTGCCGCTGGCGAAGGTCACGACGTTGAAGTGATCGGCCGGCCGCAGGCTGGTCAGCAGGCCCTCGGCCACCTGCCGCGCCCGGTCGATGGGCGCCCCGCTCATCGAGCCGGAGACGTCGATCAACACCACCACCTCGCGCGGCGTGACGTCGCCGTCGGCGTACTGCAGCTTGGGCTGCACCATCAGCGCGAAGTAGCCGCCCAGCTCGCTGTCCCGGTGGGTCAGCGCGGCCAGCAGGGTCTGGTCGCCGGCGGTGCGCAGGTTCAGCACGAAGTCCCGGTCGGGCGCGGTGGTCACCTCGCTCAGCGTCACCCGCGCCCGCGTGTCGTCGGCCTCGACGTCGATGGCGTGGCTGCTGCTCTCGACGCCGCGCAGCGGCACGCCCGCGTCGGCGCGCACCACGATCTCGACCTCGGCCAGCCCCTCGTCGACGTAGGGCACCGTGATGGCGCCGGGCGCGCCGCCGCCCCCGCCCACGGTGTTCGGCGTCAGCGCGTCCGGCGACACGTAGCGCGGGCTGATGGTCATCGGGAAGTGGAAGCCGTAGCCCGACTCGTGCCGGTAGTCCAACAGCACCACGTACTCGAAGCGCACCGTGATGGCCTCGCCGGGCGCGATGTTGGCCAGCGAGTGCACGAAGACGTTGGGCTTGGCCTGCTCGAGCAGCCCCGCGGTCTGCCCGGCGTCGCGGGCGTCCTCGTACTGTCGGCGGGCGGCGTCGCGCTCTTCGATGCGTCCCACCACCTCGCGCTCGCCGATGCGGAAGCTGTACGCGTGGACGGCGGCGTCGTCGTCCATCGGGAAGACGTAGACGGCCTCGATGGGGCCCTCGAACGGGTTCTCGAAGGTCTGCTCGACGGTCACCTGCGCCATCGGTCCCTCGATGCGCACGTCCACGAAGGTGGCCTGCAGGGGGAACCCGATGATCGGCCGCCCCTCGGGATCGACGTGGGTGCCCGGCGTGGCCAGGCGCAGCTCGCCGCCGCCCGCCGGGGCCTCGTCCAGGGCGGCGTAGCTGCCGGCGTGGGCCGCGCCGGCGAGCAGCGTCAGCGCCAGGGTCGCGAGGGCGCAGGTCGCGAGGGCGCAGAGCGCCCGTCGTCCCGCGGCGCGCCGCGGGGCTCGTGTCGATGCCATGGGTTCCTCCTCTGGTGGTCGGGGCGGGCCGGCAAGGACGCCGGCGCCGCCCGCGGTTCGGCCGGCCACGGGAGCAACGGATGTGCCATGACACGTGTGTCATAGTGGTGTCGGCGCCCGCGGCGCGGCCCCAGGCGGCCCGCGGCGCATCGCTCGGGTCGAGTTCACGGGAACGTCACGCGGAACGCTCCGGGACGGTGGAGCATCCGTGCCGCGACGGCTCGGAGTGTGCGTGCGCCGGCTTCACGGCGCGGGCCCACGGTGAAGGAGGTGCACTTGAGCGTGAGCGTGCGGCGGATCGTCACGCGGGCGGCGGTCGTGTTGGGGGTGCTGGGCCTGGTGGCCGGCGGGCTCCTGCTGACCGAGGCCGGCCGCCGGCTGCTGGTCGGCTGGCTGGACACCGGCTACAGCGTGCAGGGCGATCCCAGCGATCTGCGGCCCCGCTTCGAGGGCGCCGACGCCGACCGGCGGCGCATCGACGTCCGCCTGGTGGTCGCCGCCGAGGGCTTCGATCAGCCGGTCGACATGCAGCCGGTGCCCGGCCACCCCGAGCTGGTGGTCGTGCTCGAGAAGAAGGGCGTCGCCTGGTGGCTCGATCTGAGCGCGGGCACCCGCGGGCGCTTCTTCGAGGTCGACGCCCTCACGGCCTCCGAGCAGGGCCTCCTGGGCATCGCCTTCCACCCCGACTTCGTCAACAACGGGCGCTTCTTCACCAACCACACCGGCGACGCCGACGGCGCCGAGCGTACGCTGGTGATCGCCTGGCGCGCCCAGCAGAGCGATCCGCGCAAGGGCGAGCCCAAGCGTGGCGCGACGCTCCTGAGCGTCGAGCAGCCCTACCCCAACCACAACGCCGGCCAGCTGGCCTTCGGCCCCGACGGCAAGCTGTACGTGGGCCTGGGCGACGGCGGCTTCAAGGACGATCCCCACGGCAACGGTCAGAACCCCGACAGCCTGCTCGGCTCGATGCTGCGCCTCGACGTGGACGGCGAGGCGCTGGTGCCGGCCGACAACCCCTTCGTCGGTCGGCCCGGTCATCGCCCCGAGATCTGGGCCTACGGCCTGCGCAACCCGTGGCGCTACAGCTTCGCGCCGGACGGGCGGCTGGTGGTGGCCGACGTGGGCCAGAACACGACCGAGGAGGTCACGATCGTCGGGCGCGGCGAGAACCACGGCTGGGCGGCGCGCGAGGGCGACCACTGCTTCCCGCCGGGCACCGACTGCCCGCCGCGGCCCGAGCTGATCGACCCCATCTACACCTACCCGCGCAGCGAGGGGCAGTCGATCACCGGGGGCTACGTCTACACCGGCGACGAGGTCGACGCGCTGCACGGGCACTACGTCTTCGGCGACTTCGTCACCGGCCGCCTGTGGGCCTTCGAGCTGCCCCCGGCGGGCCAGACCGTGCAGCCCGACCGGATCTACGCGCTCGGGCGCTTCAACCTGCTGCCCAGCGCCTTCGGGCGGGACGGCGACGGCCGGCTGTACGTGGTCGACTACGGCACCGGGCGGCTGTTGAGGATCGCGCCGGGGGCGTAGAATCGGTCGCGCGGACGAAGGTGGGGAGGCGAGCGTGCCCTACGAGATCGAGGTGCTGAAGTTGTTGGCTCGGCTGGCGGCGGCCGACGGCGTGGTCGAGCCGGTCGAGGTCGCGCAGATCGCCGCGGCGGGCCGCGCGGCCGGGGTCGGCGAGCGCGCCATCGAGCAGCTGAAGAACCTGCTCGAGTCCCACGGCGGCCTGCCCGAGCCCGATCTGGCGATCCTGCGCCAGAAGCCGCACCTGACGATGGCCGCCGCGCGCGAGATGGTGGCCGTCGACGGCGTGCTGGCCGACGCCGAGATGGTGGCGCTGCGCCGCCTGGCCGCCCAGCTGGGGCTGGACGACATCCACGACTGATCAGCCGCCGACGAGCTGATCCACCAGCGTCAGGCCGCGATCGATGATCTCGAACGCCTCGGCCATCTGCGCCTCGTCGATGATCAGCGGCGGGTTGCACATGAAGCCGTCCCAGCGCACGAACGTGAACAGCCCGTTGTCGCGGAAGTGCTTCGCCAGCGCCGCCATCGCCGGGTGGGTGCCGTTGTAGGGCGCGATGCGGTTGCCGTCCCGGTCCTGCAGCTTGACGATGCCGAACAGCCCCAGGTTGCGGTGGGTGCGCACGCACGGGTGCTTCGCCTTCAGGCGGGCCATGTGGCCGTGCATCACCTCGCCCATCCGGGCCGCCCGCTCGACCAGCTTCTCTTCCTCCATCACGTCCAGCACGGCCTCGGCGGTGGCCAGGCCGAGGCAGTGGGCGTTGTAGGTCAGCCCGCCCCAGAAGACGTTCTCGGCGAAGTGCTTCGCGATGGGCGCGCGCACGGCCATGCAGCCCAGCGGCGCGTAGCTGCTGGTCAGCCCCTTGGCCAGCGTGATGATGTCGGGCACCACCCCGTAATGCTCGACGGCGAACATCTTGCCCGTGCGCCCGAAGCCGCACATGACCTCGTCGCACACCAGCAGGATGCCGTACTTCTCGAGCAGCGCCTTCAGCGCGGGCAGGTAGCCCTCGGGCGGCGGCAGGATGCCGTTGGTGCCGGTGACCGTCTCGATGAACATCGCGGCGATGGTCTGGGGGCCCTCGTAGGTGATGATCTCCTCGAGGTAACGCAGGTTGTTCGCCACGCGCTCGGCGTCGGTGGCGCCGAAGCTGTAGTCGTAGGGCTGCGGATCCATCACCCGCACGACGCCCGGCATGCCCGGCTCGTTGAACAGGCGGCGGGGATCGCCGGTGAGCTGCATGCACGCGTTGGTGGCGCCGTGATAGCTGCGATAGCGGCTGAGGATCTTGTGGCGGCCGGTGTAGAGGCGCGCCGCCTTGATGGCGTTCTCGTTGGCCTCGGCGCCGCCGAGCGTGAAGAAGCAGGTGTCGAGGTCGCCGGGCAGCATCGCGGCCAGCCGCTTGGCCAGGCGCGCCCGGGGCGCGGTGGCGGCGCCGGGGTAGACGTACAAGAGCTCGTCGATCTGCCGCTTCATCGCGGCGCGCACCTTCGGGTGCCCGTGGCCGATGTTCACGCTCATCAGCTGACTGTTGAAGTCGATGATGCGCTCGCCCTCGGGCGTGTACATGTAGATGCCCTCGGCGCGGGCGATGGGCAGCGGGCTGACGTCGTTGCCCTTGGCCCACGACCACATCGTGTGGTCCTTGCAGCCCTCGATGATCTCCCTGCTGTTCATGCGCGTGCTCCCTTGCGGCGGCGGTCGAACCCCGCAGTGGTAGCACCGCGCCACGGCGGGCGGAAGGGGGTCCGGCGCGGCGGCGCCAGAGGCCGTCAGGGCTGGGGCGAGGCGCCGAACAGCCAGCCGTGCAGGGCGAAGAAGGCGAACCACAGCACGAGACCCGCGACCACCCGGCCCAGCCCCAGCTGTCCGAGGCGCAGGCGGGCCCGGCCCTGCGCGATGGCCAGGAAGGGGACGATCGACGTCTTCGCCGCGAAGGCGCGCCACGCGTCCCCGTGCGCGCGCAGGCGCCGGCGCTCGATGTGCCAGGTGCCCAGGATGCCCAGCAGGGCGACGCTGCCGAAGACGATCACGGCGGCCAGATCGCCGTTGGGCGGTACGTGCACCAGCGCCCAGGCGACGACGGACAGGTTGGCCGGGTGGCGGGTGATGGCCAGCACGCCGCGCGGCGGCTGGTCGAGCGCGCCCTCGCCGCCCGCCGCGGTCGGGCTGGGCGTGGTGTAGCCCAGGACGAGCCCCACCATGACGACGGGCATCGCCAGGAAGGGCAGCCAGCGGGTCCAGGGGTGGGCGTCCCAGAGGTGCACGTAGGGGGCGTCGGACCACGCAACGAGCATCCAGACGAGGCCGGCGCCGGTGATCAGCGCGTACAGGCCCTGGAAGGGGCGCTCGCCCAGCCGCGCGACGAGGGCCGGCCGCACGGCGCCGCTCGACAGCAGCAGGTGGCCGAAGACGAACAGGAAGGCCCCCGCCCACATCGGCCACAGCGGCCCGCTGGGCGGCGGCTCGGCAGGGGGCGCGAGGGCCTCGAGGGCGGCGGCGAGGGCGTCGATCTGGTCGGCGGCCAGGTCGAACGCGGGCATCAGCCCGGGCGGGTAGCCTTCGAGCACGTCGTCGTTGGGTGCGCGCAGGCTGCGCTCGAGGTACGCCCGGTCGAAGGTCACCCGGTGGGTCGCGCCGTCGGTGGTGACCGTGCGATCGGTGCCCCAGACGCCACGGAAGGTGGGCCCCGGGCCCGCGGCGCCGTCGGTCGTGTGGCACGCCACGCAGCCGTGCGTCCGCAGGGGATCGGCCGCCGCCGGCCCGCCCCACGCGACCGACAGCACCACCAGCGACAACAGCGTCAGCGCCCGAAGCACGAAGACCCCCGCGGATCACGAAGTCGCGGCAGCATACGGGCGGCCCCGCGTCCGCTCAACGCTCCCGCGCCCCTTGACGGCCCGCGCCCGACCGAGTCTGCTCGCCCGATGCGCCGCTACGTCGCCCTCGTCGTCCGCCACCGCGTCGCGGTGCTCGTCGCCCTGGCCGTGATCTCGGTGCTCAGCCTGTTGGTGCTGCAGCGCGCGGTCATCGCCTCGTCGGCGCGCAAGCTGTTCTTCGGCGACAGCCCCGCCTACGCGGCCTACCTCGAGCGCACGCGCGTGTTCGCCAGCGACGAGGTGGTGCTCGTGGGCGTCGAGGTCGAGGACGCCTTCGACGCCGCGACGATGGAGAAGGTCGAGGCCGCGACGCAGGCCATCGAGGCGCTCGAAGAGGTCAACCACGTCGAGTCACCGGGGCGCCTGGGCCTGGTGAAGGGCCGGCCCGGCGTGCTCGAGGTCGACGAGGTCGGCGAGCTGGTGGCCCAGGGCCCCGAGGGGGCGGCCGAGGCGCGGCGCCGCGTGCTGGACGATCCCCTCTACCGCGGCATGCTCATCGGTCGGGACGGGCGGGCCGTCGTGTTGCTGGTCGAGCTGGTGGCCGATCCCGATCGCAAGGCCGAGACGGTGCCCGCCACCATCGAGACCATCCGGCAGGCGGCCCTCGGCGCCGGCTTCGCGCCCGAGCGGGTGCACCTGTTCGGCCGCGTCGCCAGCCTCGCCGCCTGCGTCGACCTCGCCACCCGAACGCTGATGACGCTCACGCCGGTGGTCGTCGCGGTGCTGCTGGCGGTGGTCTTTCTGCTCTTCCGCCGCCTGTGGCCGGTCGCGGTCACCGGCGCCGTCGCCGCGCTGGCGACGCTGTGGACGATGGCCTTCGCCATCCTGCTCGACCGCGAGGTCAACATCATGCTGTCCATGGTGCCGGCGGTCATCATGGTCATCGCCTTCAGCGACGTCGTGCACCTGTGCAGCGCCTACCTGACGCTCGTGACGGACGGGCGACCCAAGAAGGAGGCCATCCTCGAGGCCGGCGGCGAGGTGGGGCTGGCCTGCTTCCTGACGTCGGTGACCACGTTCTTCGGCTTCGCGGCGATGGTGTTCGTGCCGACGCCCGTGTTCCGGCAGCTGGGCCTGGTGCTGGGCACCGGCGTCGCGGTGGCGCTGGGGCTGGCGTTGACGCTGGCGCCCGTCCTGTTCTCGTTGATGCCGACCCCGCGCCCGGCCGACCACGGGCGCCGCGGCCTGCGCGTGGTCGACGGCCTGGTCGACGCGTCCCGGCGGCTCGCGATGGGTCGGCCGCGCGCCGTCGTGGCGGGCTTCGTGGTCCTCGCGGCGGTCGCGGCCTGGGGCCTGGCGCGCGTCGAGATCGACACGTCGTTCTCCGAGCGCTTCGAGGCCGACCACCCGATCAGCGTCGCGGCGCGCTTCTTCGAACGCTCCTTCCGCGGCACGCAGCCGGTGGATCTGTTCATCGAGGCGAAGACGCCGGGCGGCCTGCGCGACCCCGAGGTGCTCGCGGCGCTCGAGGGGGTGGAGCGCCGCGCCGAGCAGCGGCCCGAGATCGGCGTCGCGCGCTCGATCGTCGACCTGCTGGGCCGCATCCACCGCGCCTTCAACGCGGGCGACGACAGCGTCGGTCCGCTGCCCACCTCCAGCCCGATGGTGGCGCAGTACCTGTTGCTGTTCGAGATGGCCGGCGGCGGCGGCGTCGACCGGCTGATCGACGCGGACGGCCAGCGCATGCGCATGGTGCTACAGGTGGAAGACAACGCGTTCCGCGCCGTCGCGCGGGCCGCCGAGGCCGTGCGCGACGACGCCCGCGCGGCCCTGGGCGACCGCGCCACCGTCGAGGTCAGCAGCCTGTCGCACCTCTTCGGCGACTGGCTGGCGTCCATCCTGCGCGGGCAGGAGATCGGGCTCTTGTTCTCGTCGCTGATCATCGCGCTGATCATGGGCCTGGGCCTGCGCTCGGCGCGCGTGGGCCTGTGGTCGATGGTGCCCAACCTGCTGCCCCTGTTGGCGCTGGGCGGCCTGGTCGGCTTCCTGTACGACCGCGTCGACAGCGACACCCTGCCCATCGCGATGATCGCCATCGGCATCGGCGTCGACGACACCGTGCACTTCCTCAGCCGGCTGCGGCTCGAGGTGGCGCGCGGCGACGACATCGAGGCGGCGGTCGAGCGCACCTTCCGGTTCGCCGGCGCGCCCATCGTGATGACCACGCTCATCCTGGGCCTGGGCTTCGCGCCCATGGCGCTCAGCGGCTACTACTCGACGTCGATCATCGGCACGCTGCTGCCCTTCACGCTGGTGGTGGCGCTGGTGGCCGACCTGCTGCTGGTGCCGGCGTTGGTGCGGCTGGGCTGGATTCGGTGGCGGGCGTAGTCGGGTGCGCTATCCTGCGCCGCGACGATGGGGAGGTGAGCGATGCGCAAGGCATGGTGGCTGGCGGCGTTGATGGTGGTCGGCTGCGACGACGGGGGCGGCGCCGGTGACGACGGGGCGGGCGGCGCGCCGGGGAACGACGCCAAGCAGACGGGCGCGCCCGACCTCGCCGGCAAGGCCGACGGGGCGCTCGCGCCGGCGATGAAGGGCCCGCTGGCGCCCGGCGCGATCGACGTCGCGCTCGAGGGCCGCCCGGCCGAGTTCCGGGTGTCGACCTGGGGCGGCACGAAGCTGCGCATCGAGGCCACGTCGCCCGACGACAGCGTCGATCCCTTCGTCAGCGTGCACGGCCCGCTGCCCGGCGACGCCGACGCGGTCGTGGCGTACAACGACGACGCGAACCCGGACACGTTCGACAGCGCCCTCGAGGTGACCGTCGACGTCTACGGCGCCGTGCGCATCGTCGTCTCGACCTACGGCCTGACCTACCAGGACCAGCCGACGACCGGCCAGGTGCGGCTCACCGTCACCTGCCTCGAGGGCTGCAGCCAGCCGATGATCCCGCTCGATCAGATGCTGGTGCAGCTGAAGCAGGACGTGGGCGACGCGGCCTTCGCCGACCTGGTGAGCACCGGCATCGCCACGTTCTTCGGCGAGCTCGACAGCGCCGCGGCCGTCGACCAGCAGGTGCGCGCCGCGCTCGAGGGCGCCACGGGGCCCTTCCCGGTGCTGCCCCTCGCGGCCGCCGGCACCGCGCAGGCGCTGCTCGAGCGCCCCGACCACGAGGCGCCCGCGCCCCAGCCGGTCACCTTCCAGCTCGACGAGCTGCTCACCCGCGGTTGCACGCCCGCGCGCGCCGCGCTGAAGCCGGTGCACCCCTCGCTGCCCCAGCTCGAGACCGGCAGCCGCAGCGACTACACCCGCAGCGACTGCAACCTGAAGCGCGCCCAGGACTTCGCCGACGTGCTGAACAACCTGGCGCTGGACAACGGCAGCGAGGTCGTCGGCCCCGACGGCACGCGCTACCAGTCGGTCGAGGACGTCTTCGTCGCGCTCATCGACGCCGGCCACCACGTGCGCGTCGAGAACAGCCGCTACTACGCCGACTTCCTGGGCCTGTACTACAAGGGCATGGCCGTCGCCGCGCCGGTCTGGCTCGACACCGGCATCGCGCTGCCCGGCGGCGACACCTTCAAGCTGCCCGCGCCGCACACGCATCACACCATTTACGTCGACGGCCCGCTCGTGAACGCGACGCTGATGTACTACATGGGCGTCTCGGGCGGCGTCAGCTTCCGCGCCGTCGACGCGCACCGCGCGCCCTGGACCGGCGAGCGCGTGTACTACACCTACGACAGCGCCGAGGACGCCGACGCGGTCGTCCAGCTGATGGTCGCCGCCGCGCGCCTGCGCCGCGTGTGGACCGAGCGCGGCCAGGGCCTGCCGGCGCTGGGCTACGGCACGCTGGGCGTGTGCAACGACAGCACCGCCGTGCTCGAGCAGATCGCCGAGGGCACCGTCACCATCTTCCCGCTGGCCAACCCGGCCAACCCCGAGCAGACCGGCGACCTGATCGACCGCACCCTGGCCGATCTGCCGAGCGACCTCGCCGGCTTCGAGCCCGCCGAGGCCGCCGCCCGCATCCGCGCCACGCTGCCCCACACCGAGTTCCCGGGCCTGCAGGCCGCCGTCGACGCGTTGCCCTGAGCGCGGCGCGGGGGCGCGACCCCGCGTCGAGCGCGCCGCCGCTCGCCGCGGAGGCCCTGCGGGTGTGCGGCGCGCCTGCGCCCGCGTTGATCCCGCCGCACCCCTGGTCCACCATGCGTCCGCACCGCCGGCCCGGAGCAGACCCATCGTCGACCCACCCGCCCCCGTCATCGCGCTGCGCGGCGCCGGCCGCACCTACGGCCAGACCGTCGCGCTGCACCCCACCGACCTCGACTTCGCCCCCGGCGCCACCACGGTGCTCATCGGCCCCAGCGGCTGCGGCAAGTCGACGCTGCTGCGCCTGATCGTCGGCCTGGTCGAGCCCACCGCCGGCGACGTGCGCCTGTTCGACACCCCGGTCACGCGCCAGACCGCCCCCGCGCTGCGCCGCCGACTGGGCTACGTCATCCAGGCCGGCGGACTGTTCCCGCACCTGACCGCGGGCGCCAACGCCGCGCTGATGGCGCGCCACCTGGGCTGGAGCAGAGCGAAGCGCGCCGAGCGTCTGACCGAGCTGGCCGAGCAGGTACACCTGCCCGCCGAGCTGCTCGAACGCTTCCCCGGCGAGCTGTCCGGCGGCCAGCGCCAGCGCGTGGCCCTGATGCGCGCGCTGATGTTGGACCCCGAGGTCGTGCTGCTCGACGAGCCCCTCGGCGCGCTCGATCCCATGATCCGCGCCGACCTGCAGGTCGAGCTGAAGGAAGTGTTCCAGCGCCTGAAGAAGACCGTGGTGATGGTCACCCACGACCTCGCCGAGGCGGCGTGGTTCGCCGACCGCATCGTGCTGCTGCGCGCCGGTCGCATCGTCCAGGCCGGCACGCTCGACGACCTGACCCAGCGCCCGGCCGACGACTTCGTCACCACCTTCGTGAACGCTCAACGCAGCCTGCACCTGGAGGCGTCGTGAGGACGCTTCGTGGAACGCTCCTGACGCTGCTGGCGCTGCTCGCTGTGGCGCGCCCGGCCGCCGCCGACGAGCTGGTCATCGGCAGCAAGAAGTTCACCGAGAGCGTCATCCTGGGCGAGCTGGGCCAGGCCCTGCTGCGCGACGCCGGCTTCGAGGCCCGCCACCAGCGCGACCTGGGCGGCACCCGCGTGCTGTGGGCCGCCCTGCAGCGCGGCGACCTGGACGTCTACGCCGAATACACCGGCACGATCCTGCAGGAGCTGCTGCCCGACGAGCTGGCCCCCGACGCCGACCTCGACGCCATCCGCGCCGCCCTGGCGAAGCGCGACCTGCGCATCGCGCGCCCCTTCGGCTTCGACAACACCTACGCGCTCGCCATGCGCGAAGACCGCGCCGAGGCCCTCGGCATCACCGCCATCAGCGATCTGGTGAGGCACCACGATCTGAAGCTGCGGTTCAGCAACGAGTTCATGGACCGCGGCGACGGCTGGCCCGCGCTGCAGAAGGCCTACGCTCTGCCGCACGCCGACGTGCGCGGCCTCGACCACGACCTCGCCTACCGCGGCCTCGACCAGGGCGACGTCGACGTGATGGACGCCTACGCCACCGACGCCGAGATCCCGCACTACGGCCTGCGCGTGCTGAAGGACGACCGCGGCCACTTTCCCAAGTACGAGGCCGCCTACGTCTGGCGCGCCGACCTCGAGCAGCGCGCCCCCGGCGCCGCCCAGGCCCTGCGCCGCCTCGAGGGCCAGATCGACGACGCCACGATGGCTCGGTTGAACGCTCGCGCGAAGATCGACCGGGTGCCCGAGGCCCAGGTCGCCGCCGACTTCCTCGCCAAGGCCCTCGAGGTGGACGTCGAGGTCGAGGTCACCGGCCGCTGGACGCGCCTCTGGGAACGCACCCTCGAGCACCTCGCCCTCGTCGGCGTCTCGCTCCTCGGCGCCGTCCTGCTCGCCGTCCCCCTCGGCATCGTCGCCGCCCACCGCGCCCGCCTCGGCCAGGTCGTGCTCGGCGTCGTCGGCATCCTGCAGACGCTCCCGTCCCTCGCCCTGCTCGTCTTCATGATCCCGCCCTTCGGCATCGGCGCCCCGCCCGCGATGGCCGCGCTGTTCCTCTACAGCCTGCTGCCCATCGTCCGGAACACCCACGCCGGCCTCACCGACATCCCGCGCCCGTTGAGGGAGAGCGCCGAGGCGTTGGGTCTGCCCCCCGGCCCCCGCCTGCGCTGGATCGAGCTACCGCTCGCGGCGCGGAGCATCCTCGCCGGCGTGAAGACCGCCGCCGTCATCAACATCGGCACCGCCACCCTCGGCGCCCTGATCGGCGCCGGCGGCTACGGGCAACCGATCCTGACCGGCATCCGGCTGGACCGCGTGGATCTGATCATGGAGGGCGCGGTCCCCGCCGCCGCGCTCGCGCTGGTCGCGCAGGGCGTCTTCGAGCTGGCGGAGCGTTGGATGGTGCCGCGGGGACTGCGGTAGGGGCGGCCGCGCTGGGCGCGGAGCCCGCGACGCCCACGCCGAGTTGCCTACGCCGCGTCCCCGAAGCGGGCCACCGGCACGGTCTTCTCCACGCTCAGCTCACGCCACTGCGCGCGGATCCGCTCGATCTCGCGAAGCGTCTCGGCTTCGAGGTAGCTCTCGCCGCACGAGGCGCAGGTGACGACAGGCACTTGTTCAATCAGGAAGGTGGACGCCCCTTGGCCGAAGCTACGGGTCACCCGCCGAACCCTGGCCGTCTCTTCACCGCAGATGTCACACCGCATGGCGTTCACTCCGTGAAAGCGTAGGTGGTGATGATCACGAGCTTGCCCGTCGGGCCGATCTTGGCGACGACGATGGCGTGCCTTCCCTGCAGGGTTCGACCCTGAACGAGGTACTTGGGCTCCGCCGTGCGTCGATCAATCTGACGCTCCACAATCTCACCGTTCAGGATGCAGTGCTCGACATCGAAGAAGGTCAGCTCATCGGCCTCCACCTCCTCGTGACCGTGCACCGTCATGATGTAGCTCGTCGTGCGGACGAGGTCGCGCATCCGAATGAGGACCTTCTCGAACACCTCGTCCTCGTCACGCTCTCCGGCATGGCGGCGTCGGCGCTGTTCAGGTGGACGTCGTCGTCGCGCTCGCGCATCGGCGTGAAGATACCGGAGCCCGAAGGCGCGGGTCGAGCGCGAGGGCTCAGCCCCACCCGTCAGCCGGCCAGCAACCCGCTCGCCTCGGCCATCTCGGCGACCGTCTCCGGATCGATAGCCGGGATGCGCGCCGCGCCCGTCGCGGTGTCGCGCTCACAGACCACCAGTTCATGTGGCGCCAGCCGGTTGACCAGCGACGGCGAGTGGGTCGCGACGATCAGCTGCGTACGCTTGCTGGCGTTGCGCAGGCGCTCGACGATCCGGTCCAGCGCGTACGGGTGCAGGCCGTGGTCGATCTCCTCGATGCACGTCAGCTTGGGCGGCCTCGGGTCGTGCAGAAGCGCCAGCAGCGCCAGCGCGCGCACCGTGCCGAACGAGGCCTCCGCCAAGGGCGTCGACCCCCTGAGCCCGGCCTCGTTCAGCAGGACCACTGCCCCCACGTTGGCGCCCCCGACGGGCTGGATCTGCAGCCCCGTCACGCCGGGCACGATGGCGCAGAGGTCGGCGACGAGTTGGTCGAAGGTCTGCGCTTGGTCGTCCTTCAGGAAAGCGAGGAAGGCCGCCAGGTTCGCCGCGTTGGCGTCCAGCGTCGTAGCGCGCGCCACCGCCGACGGCCTCCGCGCTGCAGCGACGTCCACCTCGAACACCCGGAAGGTCTCGAACAACTCACCCAGGCGCCTGATCTCGCTCCCGCCCTCGGCGGGGCCCAGTTTGGGCAGGGTCGACAGCAGGGCCGAGTCCGCGCTCAGCTGCTGCGCGTGCTCCGGCTCGGACGTCGCCGCGCCCAGGTCGGCCCACTCGACCTTCGTGCCGGTCAGCGTGATGCGCCGACCCGGTCCGCCGCGACGTTTGAACTGGAAAGACTCCTGGCGGCGAAGGCCCTTGGTCTTGGAGTGCGAGAAGACCAGCGAGTAGACGTCGGGCGCCGTCGCGGACGCGTGTCGGGTGACGCGCGCTTCGATCTGGATGCTGATCGCGCGCGCGGCGGGTTGGCCCCGAAAGAGTAACGGCTCCAGACCCCCGTGCTCCCGCAGCGCCGGCGCCAGATCCAAGCGAGCGACGTCGCCGATGAAGCGCAGCGCCGTCAGCACCGTGGTCTTGCCCGCACCGTTCGGACCGACCAGCACGGTCAGCGGGCCCAGCTCGATCGTCACCTCGGCGAGGCTGCGAAAGCCGGCGATGCTGATCGTGCGCAGCGGTTGGGTCACGTCGACTCCCGATGATGTCCGCGGCTTGTGAGGCTATGCCGCCCCCGCGTCGACATCAACAACGGCGCCGACGGCCTGATGGCCACGCACTTGCCGCCGAGCAGCCGGGGGGCGGCGAAGCGGCGAACCGAGACTCACTGAGCCGAGACGGCTCCCGACGAAGTCCGCGTCCGTGAGGTGATACCCAGCCCGCGTCGACATCAACCAACGCGATCGGGTCGCAGCCGTGCTGCGCCTCGGGGGGCGGGCGCGGCCCAGGTGGCCAACCCGCCGAGCGCCTCGTACACTGCGCACGTCGCCCGCCGCGACGACGGCCCGGAGCTGCCCATGGACCGCATCACCCGCGTCCGCGTCGAGAACGTCCGCGCCATCGAGTCGTTCGACCTGACGCTGCAGGCCCCGATGACGGTGCTCATCGGCGAGAACGGATCGGGCAAGAGCACCCTGCTCGAGTGCCTCGAGATTCTGCGGCTGTCGACCGAGTCGTCGTTCCTCCAGTCGTTCTATCGGCAGCACCGCGGCATGCCCGGCGTGCTGAGGGCGGGCGCGCACTCGCTGAGGCTCGGTGTCGTCATCGAGGACCGGGGCGGGGACAGGGATCCGCGACCCGCCCTCGAGTACACGCTCGAGCTGGGCGCCGACGGGGCCAACACGGTCATCAGCGCCGAGCGGCTGGTCGAACTGCCGTCGGGCCGAGAAGTACTCGTGCTGCAGGGGCGGGAGGCCGTGTACTGGGACGGCGCCGCGGATGCGGCGGCGCGCGCGAGCGCAGCGCCATCGCAGCTAACGGCGCTGGCACAGTTCGGCCGAGGTCGTTCGGGGTCGTCGCTCGAACGCGCGCTGAACGCGCTGAGCGCCATCGAAGTGCATCTCGGCTTCCAGACCCTCGCGTCCTGGGCCGCGCGCGCCTACCGCCTGCCGGAGACGCTCCGCATGCCGCAGATCCACTTCCCCGCCGCGCGCCTGGACCTGCTCGGCACCAACCTCGCGAACGCCTGGTCCGAGCTGCGCTCTGGCCGAAGCGAAAACTGGGACCGCGCCATGGCCCTCGTCCGGCTGGGCCTCGGCGACCGCATCGACAACGTGGTCGTCAAGCCCGACCCAGGCGGCGGCAACGTCTATCTGGCCGTCAGCGTCGTCGGTCTGCCCACGCCGATCATGGCCGGCAACCTGTCCGACGGCCAACTGGCCTGGCTCGCGTTCGTCGCGATGACGCGCCTGAACCCGGGCCGGTCGATCCTGGCCATCGACGAGCCCGAGCTGCACCTGCACCCGCACCTGCTGGGCGGCGTCGTGGCGCTGCTGCAGCAGGTCGACGCGCCCGTGTTGGTGGCCACCCACGCCGACCGCCTGCTCGAGCAGCTCGACGACCCGGCGCGGTCCGTCCGCGTGTGTACCCTCGACGACCAGGGCCGCGCCGGCCTCGCCGCGCTCGACCCCGTCGAGCTGCCCCGCTGGCTGGAGCAGTTCGGTGACCTCGGCCAGATCCGGAGCGCCGGCTACCTCGAGAGGGTGCTGCAGGTGCGTCCCGACGCGGACGACGCCGCGTGAAGCCGCTCGTCACGGTGCTCTACGAAGATGCGCCGGTCGGACATGGATTCGTGCTGCACGACCTCGTGCTGCGCATGGTCGAGGACGACGTGAACGGGCAGATCTGGCGACTGGAGAAGGAGGTCCTTGGCAACCCGCGCAAGGGCGTCGACAACGTGCTGCGGGACTGCCGGCAGCGCGCCGATCTCCTCGCGGGTGAGGGCTGGCTCTTCGCGTTGGTCGATGGAGACAAGCTCGTCGACCACGTCAACCGCCACCCCACCAGCACGCGCCGCGACCTCCTGCGCGACGCGTCGGCGCAGCTCATTTCGGACGCCGTCGCGGAGTCCAGCGACGCGCCCGACAAGGTGCGCGTGTTCCTGCTCCACCCGAACATGGAGGGCCTGCTCCACGCGATTGGCACGTGCGCGCCCGGCGAGTGGCCGACAGAGCTGGCCGCCGCGCGCGATCACAAGGACCGGCTCTGCCGCGACATCGTGCTGAAGAAGGTCGCGCTCGCCGCGCGCCTCGACCTTCGCGCGTGCGTGCGCCGGCATCAACCTGGGCTGGATGCGCTCGTCGAGGCCATCGCGACCGCATGGTCGACGGCCCGACGGTCTCCGGGTTCGTCTGGATGAAGGGAAGGCGGCGTGCCGACGCGCCGGGGCGACGCGAGCGAGTACCGTGACCCGGTCGCTGAACTGCCTACGGTGCGTCCCCGAACCGGACAACCGGCATGCTCTTCTCGACGCTCAGCTCGCGCCATTTCGCACGGATGCGCTCGATCTCGCGCAGCGTCTCGGCCGCGAGGTAGCCCTCGCCGCAGGAGGCGCAGGTCACGAGCGGCACCTCTTCAATCAGAAAGGTGGACGCCCCTTCGCCGAAGCAACGGGTCACCCGCCGAGTCCTCGCCGTGTGCTGACCGCAGATGTCACACTGCATGGCGTTCACTCCGAGAGGGCGTAGGTGGTGACGACCGCAGCCTGAGAGCCTATGCCGACCGTGGGCTGGCATCAACGACCGCGTTGCGCCCTCATCGCGGTGATGTGTGGCCCCATCGATAGGCGTCTTCGCCCTTTACCGTCGTCTCCCGCCGGCCTATCGTCACCTGTGCGCTGGCGGCGGCGCGTTGGCGAGGTCCGATTCGGGGGCGACGGGCAGGCGACGGTGAGCCTGGGGATGGGCGGCTGTCGGCGGTGACGTCCATGCGGCTCGTGATGGCCTCTCTTGCGCGCCGCCTTCTCGTGAGGCGACCCAGGAGAGGTGATGTTCACGTTCGGCTTTGCCCGCATCGACGACTACGAAGACGGCCCATGCCTGGTGCTGCTCCACGAGACCGATGCCCTGAAGCCCACGCAGGTCGAGGCGCTGGAAGCGGCGGGCTTCGGCTACGACGAGGACTACGACGAGTGGTGGGTGCTGCTGGCGGAGTGGGGGCGACGCAACCTCTCTGATCGTCGCGCGATCGAGCACTTGGCTCGGTTCGGCATCGACGCGACGATCGAGCGGACGAAGATGGCCGACTTCTACCCCTCGGACGACGCGGTCGACCAAGAGGCGCACGATGAGCTGGACGATGCCCGAGCCTCGGTGGACGACGCCGGTGCTGCGTCGTCTGCTGCCGACGGGGGCCAGCAGGTCCTCCCCCTCGACGCGGCGCTCACCGCGTCCAGCAAGGCCGCCAAGCCCGACAAGTCGACCAAGCCCGACAAGTCGACCAAGCCCGACAAGTCGACCAAGCCCGACGAGGCCGAGCGCACCGGTAGCCTCGGCTTCGAGTCGAAGCTGTGGGAGGCCGCCGACCTGCTGCGCAACAACATGGATCCGGCCGAGTACAAGCACGTCGTGCTGGGTCTGCTGTTCCTCAAATACATCGAGGATGCCTTCGAAGAGCGCCGCGAGGCGCTGAAGGCCGCGGTCGCCAACCCGAAGTCGGACTATTACGTCGAGCCGGACGAGCGCGAGGACGAGCTGGCCGAGCTGCTGGAGGATCGGGACGAGTACACCGCCGAGAACGTCTTCTGGGTGCCCAAGGAGGCCCGCTGGACGCACATCCGCGCGCAGGCGAAACAGGCAAAGATCGGCAAGACCATCGACGAGGCGATGGACGCGATCGAGAAGGAGAACCCGCCGCTGAAGGACGTGCTGCCCAAGATCTTCGGCATGCCGAACCTGGACAAGCACAACCTCGGCAAGCTGATCGACCTGGTCAGCGGCATCGGGCTGGGCACCAAGGAGCATCGCGACAAGGACACCCTGGGCCGCGTGTACGAGTACTTCCTCAGCCGCTTCGCGTCGGCCGAGGGCAAGGGCGGCGGTGAGTTCTACACGCCCGTGTCGGTGGTCCGGCTGCTGGTCGAGATGCTCGAACCCTACAAGGGCCGCGTCTACGACCCGTGCTGCGGCTCGGGCGGCATGTTCGTCCAATCGCTGAAGTTCATCGAGGCCCACAACGGGCAGCGGAAGAAGATCACCGTCTTCGGCCAGGAGTCGAACCGCACGACGTGGCGGATGGCCCGGATGAACCTGGCCATCCGAGGCATCGAGGCGAAGCTGGGGAAGAAGCACGCCGACAGCTTCCACGAAGACCTGCACCCCGACCTGCGCGCCGACTTCGTGCTGGCGAACCCTCCGTTCAACATCTCGAAGTGGGGCGGCGAGCGGCTGGAGAACGATGTCCGCTGGAAGTACGGCACGCCCCCGACCGGCAACGCCAACTTCGCCTGGGTTCAGCACTTCCTGCACCACCTCGCGCCCACCGGCACGGCCGGCTTCGTCCTGGCGAACGGCTCGATGTCGTCGATGCAGTCGGGCGAGGGCGACATCCGCCGGCGCATCGTCGAGGCCGACCTCGTGGACTGCATCGTGGCGTGCCCGGGGCAGCTGTTCTACGCCACGCAGATCCCCGTCTGCCTCTGGTTCCTCACCAAGAGCAAGAAGGGTAACGGTCACCGCGATCGCCGCGGCGAGACGCTGTTCATCGACGCGCGCAAGCTGGGCCAGATGGAGACGCGGGTGCACCGCGTGCTCGGCGACGACGACATCGCGAAGGTGGCGGACACGTATCACGCGTGGCGCAACCACGGCGGCACGTACGAGGACGTCGCGGGGTTCTGCAAGTCGGCGACGCTGAAGGACATCGAGGCGCACGACTTCGTGCTGACGCCGGGGCGGTACGTCGGCGCGGAGGCGGTGGAGGACGACGGCGAGCCGTTCGAGGAGAAGATGGAGCGGCTGACGGCGGAGCTGTCGGCGCAGTTGGTGGAAGCGGCGAATCTGGACGAGAGGATTCGCGCGGCGCTCTCGTCAGTGGGTTGGTCACCGTGAATTCGACAACGCTCCGCGGCCGGCCGGAGACGACCGGTGTGATCCCTGGCAGGTATGCGCTCTCCGTCGGCGCGCCTGGAAGCCCGACTCCGCTAGGTTGGACCTGGCGCAAGCTGACGGATGTGGCTCGCCTGGAATCGGGTCACACGCCGAGCCGGAGGAAGTCGGAGTACTGGGGGGGCGATGTGCCGTGGATCGGCATCAAGGACGCGGGGGCGCATCACGGTCGAGACATCGAAGATACCACCCAGCACACTAACGCACTCGGTATTGCGAACTCGGCCGCTCGCGTGCTACCCGCCGGCACGGTGTGTCTCTCAAGGACCGCGTCCATCGGGTACATCACCCGGATGTCTGTTCCGATGGCGACCAGTCAAGACTTTGTCAACTGGGTCTGTGGAGAGGAACTTGACTCCCGCTACCTGATGTATGTGCTGCTAGCGGAGGTCGAGAGCCTGTTCCGATTCGCCCACGGATCAACGCACCAGACGATATACTACCCCGAGGTGAAGGCCTTCCATGCGCTGCTCCCTCCCCTCGACGAGCAACGCCGTATCGCCGCCGTCCTCGGGGCGCTCGACGACAAGATCGAGTTGAACCGCAAGATGAACCAGACCTTGGAGGCGATGGCGCAGGCCATCTTCAAGTCGTGGTTCATCGACTTCGACGGCGTGCCCGACGCGGACATGGTCGACAGCGAGTTGGGGCGGATTCCGAAGGGGTGGGAGGTGAAGCCGGTGGCCGACTTCATCTGCTTCAATCCGGCGACCAGACTGGCCCGAGGCGCCTTGGCACCTTTCGTGGATATGAAGGCGCTTCCGACGAACGGCTGCTCGGTGAGCGAAGTCACATCGAGAGTCGTGAAGGGGGGTGGAGCGAAGTTCATGCAGGGAGATACGCTGTTCGCGCGCATTACACCATGCCTGGAGAATGGGAAGACCGCGCTGGTGGATTTCCTGTCGTCGGGCCAGGTGGCCTTTGGATCGACCGAGTTCATCGTAATGCGTCCGACGGGACCGTTCGGGCGCGAGTGGGTGTACTGCCTGGCTCGCTCGACCGACTTCCGCCATCACGCGATCTCCAACATGACCGGCTCCTCGGGTCGGCAACGAGTGCCTGTCGACTGCTTCAGAAACTACTTCATGGCGGAGCCGCCGGCTCGCGAAGCGCAGGCCTTCAAAGGAGCCACGTCCGCTCTGTTCGACCGAATCAAGGGCAACTCTGACGAGTCACGCACCCTCGCCGCCCTCCGCGACACGCTCCTCCCCAAGCTCATCTCCGGCGAGATCCGCGTCCCCGAGGCCGAAGCCGCCGTCGAGGCCGCGACGTGACCGAGCGATCCGGCGAAGTCGTCGTCTTAACCGAACCGGGCGGTGTCGCGCGGGCCCAGGTTGGTCTGCAAGACGGGTCCGTCCCGCTCACACGAGCGCAGATGGGCGAGCTGTACGGCACGACGCCGCAGAACATCAGTCAGCACGTCCGCGCCATCTACGCCGAAGGCGAACAGGACGAAGGAGCAACTTGTAAGGAACGTTTACAAGTTCGAACCGATAGAAATCGCTGGGTTTCTCGCATCGTCGGGAGTCGCGGCGGCCAGCGGCGACCAGGGCGGCGCCGAAAGGACAACCGATGAGCGGGTTCGAGGCCGTCGTCGAAGAGGCCGCGATCGAGCATCTCGCCGACCTCGGCTACACCCACATCGCCGGCACGGTCATCGCGCCCGATGGCGCCAGCCCCGAG
Organism: Myxococcales bacterium; assembly: GCA_020633465.1. GTDB lineage: Bacteria > Myxococcota_A > Bradymonadia > UBA7976 > UBA1532 > JACKDN01. Next base: position 4,140 of record JACKDN010000035.1, on the reverse strand, counting down.
CGCGCCAGCTACACCGAAGTCGTGCTCCGCGACCGCCTGCGGGCGGCGCTGGCGCGCATCAACCCCCACCTCGACGCCGACACGCTGGATCAGGTGGCCAAACGCGTCGGGCGGCCCGACAGCCCGTCGTTGGAAGAGAACAACGTCGCGTTCCAGACGCAGATCACGCGCGGGGTCGAGGTGCAGGTGCGTCGCGACGGGCGCGTCCGCGGCGATCAGGCGTGGGTGCTCGACTTCGAAGACCCGGACAACAACGACTGGCTGGTCGTCAGCCAGCTCACGGTCGTCGCGGGCAAGTACACGCGCCGGCCCGACCTGGTGGTGTTCGTCAACGGACTGCCGATCGCCGTCATCGAGCTGAAGAACCCCGAGGACGCGAACGCGACCGTCCAGTCGGCCTGGAACCAGCTTCAGACCTACAAGAGCCAGATACCGGCGCTGTTCGATCACAACCAGATCCTGGTCATCTCGGACGGCACCGAGGCCAAGGTCGGCAGCCTGACCGCCGGGTTCGAGCGTTTTGGCCCGTGGCGAACCGTCGACGGGATCGAGCTGGCGCCCGACGCGACGCCCAAGCTCGAGGTGTTGCTGAAGGGACTGTTCGACAAGCGGCGGCTGCTCGACTACCTGCGACACTTCGTGCTGTGGGAGACCGAAGACGGCTTCGTGAAGAAGATCGCGGGCTACCACCAGTACCACGCGGTGAACAAGGCCATCCGCGAGACGGTCCGCGCGTCAGCGCCGCAAGGTGACAAGCGCATCGGCGTGGTGTGGCACACGCAGGGCAGCGGCAAGTCGATCTCGATGGCGTTCTACACGGGCAAGCTGATCCTGCAGCCCGAGATGCAGAACCCGACAGTCGTGGTCATCACCGATCGGAACGACCTCGACGGGCAGCTCTACGCGCAATTTTGCGCCGCCAAAGGGCTGATCCCGGCGCCGGTGCAGGCGGAAGACCGCGAACACCTGCGCGAGCTGCTGCAGGTGGCCAGCGGCGGTGTCGTGTTCAGCACGATTCAGAAGTTCGGCACGGCGAAGGGCGAACGCTTCCCCATGCTGTCCGACCGCCGGAACATCGTGGTCATCACGGACGAAGCCCACCGCAGCCAGTACGAGTTCGTCGACGGGTTCGCGCGCAACCTGCGCGATGGGCTTCCCAACGCGTCGTTCATCGGCTTCACCGGCACGCCCATCGAGTTCGATGACAAGAACACGCCCGCAGTGTTCGGCGACTACATCGACACCTACACCATCGCCCAGGCGGTCGAAGACAAGGCCACTGTCCAGATCTTCTACGAGGCGCGGCTGGCGAAGATCGCGCTGCCCGAGGAGAAGAAGCCCAAGGTCGACGCGAAGTTCGAGGAGGTGACCGAGGGCGAGGAGGACACGGTCAAGCACCGGCTGAAGAGCACCTGGGCCAAGCTGGAGGCGATGGTCGGCACCGACGAGCGGTTGGCGCTGATCGCGAAGGACATCGTCGAGCACTTCGAGCGGCGCCTCGAGATCCTCGACGGCAAGGGGATGATCGTCGTGATGTCGCGGCGCATCGCGGTCGACCTGTACGACGCCATCGTGAAGCTGCGCCCCGAGTGGGACGCGCCGGCCGGCGACGACGAGCACGGCGGCATCAAGGTGGTGATGACCGGCGCGGCGAGCGATCCGCCGAGCTACCAGCAGCACATCCGCAGCAAGTCGCAGCTGAAGGCCATCGAGAAGCGCTTCAAGGAGGTGAGCGATCCGCTCAAGCTGGTCATCGTGCGCGACATGTGGCTGACCGGCTTCGACGCGCCGTGCGCCCACACGCTGTACGTCGACAAGCCCATGAAGGGCCACGGGCTGATGCAGGCCATCGCGCGCGTGAACCGGGTGTTCAAGGACAAGCCCAGCGGCCTGGTGGTCGACTACCTGGGCCTGGCCGAGCAGCTGAAGAAGGCCGTCGGCACCTACGGCGGTGAGGGCTGGAACACCGGCAACGGCGCCACCAAGCCCGGCGTGCCGGTCGAGATCGCGCTGACCGTGCTCGAAGAGAAGTTCGGCATCGTCCGCGACATGTTCCACGGCTTCGACTACTCGCCCTACTTCGGCACCAAGGCGTCGGCGCGCCTGGCCGCGCTGCAGGGCGGCGCCGATCACATCTGCGGGTTGGACGACGGCAAGAAGCGCTTCCTGGACGCGATGGCCGCGCTCAACAAGGCCGCCGGCATCGCGATCCACCTCGAGGGCGCACGCCACCTGCGCGACGAGGTCGGCTACTTCCAGGCCGTGCAGTCGAGCCTGAAGAAGTACACGATCGGCGGGTCGGGCAAGTCGAACGACGAGCTGAACGCCGCCATCCGGCAGATCGTGTCCGGCGCCGTCGCGTCCGAGGGCGTCATCGACATCTTCGGCGCCGCGGGCCTGAAGGCCCCCGACATCAGCATCCTGAGTGACGAGTTCCTCGAGACGGTCAAGACCAGCCCGCACCGGAACCTTCAGCTCGAGCTGCTGAAGAAGCTGATGAACGACCAGATCACGGCCATGGCCCGCCGCAACGTCGTGCAGAGCCGGAAGTTCTCCGAGATGCTGACGCGAACGCTGCTGGCCTACCAGAACCGCACGCTCGAAGCGGCCCAGGTGATCCTCGAGCTCATCGAGATGGCCAAGCAGCTGCGCGCCGCACCCACGCGCGGCGACAAGCTGGGCCTGACCGAGGACGAGATGGCCTTCTACGACGCGCTGGTCGACCACGGCAACGTCAAGGAGTTGATGGACGACGACAAGCTCGCCGCCATCGCGACCGACCTCGTCGCGGCCATCCGCCAGTCGGTCACCCTCGACTGGACGCAGAAGGAGGCCGTGCGCGCCGACATGCGCCGCAAGGTCAAGCGCCTGCTGCGCAAGCACGGCTATCCACCGGACAAGCGCGCCGAGGCGCTGGTGACGGTGATCGAGCAGGCCGAGGTGGTGTGCAAGGACTGGGCGGAGAACCCACCCGAGCCCGCGGGCGAAGTGCTGCCGTTCCGCCGGCTGCCCGCCGCCGAGGTGCGCCCCTTCCAGAACGCCGTACCGCTTCTGGATCTGACCGTGGCCGCCGGCGGATGGTCCGCGGACCAGGCGGTCGAGGACGACCCCAGCACGTACGACTGGGTCGCCTTCGAGGGCCGCACCAAGCCCGGCCCCGACATCTTCGTCGCCCGCGTACTCGGCGAGAGCATGAACCGGCGCATCCTCAACGGCGCCTGGTGCGTGTGGCGCCGCAACAGCACGGGCCCGTTCGACGGCAAGGTGGTGCTGGCCCAGACGCGCGACGCGCAGGACGCCATGGGCGGCTACACGGTGAAGGTGTACCAGAGCGACCGAGTGGAAGACGCGGACGGCACGGTCAGGCAGGTGAGCGTGACGCTGAAGCCGGATTCGTCCGACCCGACGTTCCAGCCGCGGACGTTCACAGAGATGGACGGCGGGCCGCTGAAGGTGGTGGCGTGGCTCGAGGAGGTGCTGGGGTGAGCGCCCAGGCCGGTAGGGACCAAGCGCCCAGGCGCTGCCGGACGTTTGCGTTGCTCTTGGCACTGGTCCTTGCACCGGCGGCATCGAGCGCTGCCGACAACGTCGAGAAGTTCGTCGCCGCGGACGCGCTGAACGTGCGCGCCGAGCCCTCGCTGGACGCGCCGGTCGTGGGCAAGCTGCCTCGGGGTGCGAAGGTGCAGGCGGGCGCCGATTCCGGCAAGTGGACCAGGGTGGAGTTCGACGGGCAGTCGGGGTGGGCCTGGAGCGAACTGCTGAGCGATCAGCCCGTCGCTGGGCGGCCGGCTCGACACCGTTCCGCCGGGACCGAGCGCGCGGCGGCGAGCGATGATGGGACTCGAACGTCGGGATCTTCGTCGTCATCGCGTTGGTACTCGGCGGTCTCTTGAAGTTCGCTGCGGAGTGGAAACCAAGTCGTTGCACGCTCTGCCGGAACACCATCGAGCGCAACTTCTATCGATGGACGCTCGAGGGCCGCAAGCACTACCTGTGCCCCGAGTGCAACCGGCGACAGCGGCGTTGGAACTCGGCCGCGGCAGGTCGTAGGTGACTCCGGTGGTGGTGAAGGGGCCGATAGCAGCGCCACTGCTGCCTGGGTGCCGAAGCCGGCCACGGATCGCAGAAAGGGTGGAGAGA
>JACKDN010000034.1 GCA_020633465.1 Myxococcales bacterium | reverse complement strand
GTGCGGCGGCAGATTCGCGAGCTGCGCAAGCTGGAGGGCGAGCTGGTCGACAGCCTCGACTTCCTGCAGGGCTGCCGCGGCTGCGGCCAGGAGACCGAGCCCCACGACGCCTGCGGCTGCTGCGAGCGCCCGGAGCAGACCGACGACGCGCTGCCGCTGATCACCGGGCTCGCGGCCCATTGACGAGGTGAACGACCGCATGAAGCTGCCGATCTACATGGACAATCACGCCACGACGCCCTGCGATCCGCGGGTGGTCGAGGCGATGCTGCCGTACCTGACCGAGCAGTTCGGCAACGCGGCCAGCCGCAACCACGCCTTCGGCTGGGCGGCCGAAGAGGCCGTCGAGCTGGCGCGCGAGCAGGTGGCGAAGCTCATCGGGGCCACCCCGAAGGAGATCGTCTTCACCAGCGGCGCCACCGAGAGCGACAACGTGGCGCTCAAGGGCGTCATCGAGTTCTACGGCCACAAGGGCAAGCACATCGTCACCAGCCCCATCGAGCACAAGGCGGTCATCGACACCGCCCGCTGGCTCGAGCGGAACGGCTGCGAGGTGACGTGGCTGCCCGTGGGCACCGACGGTCGGGTCGATCCGGCCGACGTGGAGAAGGCCATCCGGCCGGACACGGTCGTCGTCAGCGTGATGCACGGCAACAACGAGATCGGCTCGGTCAACGACATCGGCGCCATCGGTGCCGTCTGCAAGAAGCACGGCGTGCTGTTCCACACCGACGCCGTGCAGACGGCCGGCAAGGTGCCGATCGACGTCGAGGCGATGGGCGTCGACCTGCTGTCGCTGTCGGCCCACAAGATGTACGGCCCGAAGGGCATCGGCGCCCTGTACGTGCGGCGCAAGAAGCCGCGCGTGCGCGTGGCGCCGATGGTGCACGGCGGCGGGCACGAGCGCGGCATGCGCTCGGGCACCCTGCCGGTGCACCAGATCGTCGGCTTCGGCAAGGCGGCCGAGCTGGCGCTGGCCGAGATGGAGTCCGAGTCGGCCCGCACGCTGGCCCTGCGCGAGCGCCTGCGCGCCAAGATCGAAGAGGGCGTGCCCGAGACGGTGCTCAACGGCAGCCTCGAGCACCGGCTGCCCGGCAACCTGAACATCAGCTTCACCTTCGTCGAGGGCGAGTCGCTGTTGATGGCCCTGCGTGACGTGGCCGTGTCGAGCGGCTCGGCCTGCACGTCGGCCAGCCTCGAGCCCAGCTACGTGCTGCGGGCCATCGGCCTCGACGACGAGAACGCGCACAGCAGCATCCGGTTCGGCATCGGCCGCTTCAACACCGAGGAAGAGGTCGACTACGTCGCCGATCTGGTGGTGAAGGCGGTGGCCAAGCTGCGGGCGCTGTCGCCCCTCTGGGAGATGCACCAGGAGGGGATCGACCTGAAGAGCATCGAATGGGCGGCCCACTGAGGCCGACCGTCTGGAGAAGCGAACCATGGCGTACAGCGACAAGGTCATCGACCACTACGAGAACCCCCGCAACGTCGGCGCGCTCGACAAGAGCGACGCCAACGTCGGCACCGGCCTGGTGGGCGCGCCCGCCTGCGGTGACGTGATGCGGCTGCAGATCCGGGTCACCGACGACGGCGTCATCGAGGACGCCAAGTTCAAGACCTACGGGTGCGGCTCGGCCATCGCGAGCTCGAGCCTGGTCACCGAGTGGGTCAAGGGGCGCACCGTCGACGAGGCCCTGACGATCAAGAACAACGACATCGCGCAGCACCTCGCGCTGCCCCCGGTGAAGATCCACTGCTCGGTGCTGGCCGAGGACGCGATCCGGGCGGCCATCGAGGACTACAAGCGCAAGAAGGGGCAGGGCTGAGGCCCACCCCGTTGAGCAGGAGACGCCGATGGTCACTCTGAGCGAGTCCGCGGCCGAGAAGGTCCGGGAGCTGATCGAGAAGCGGCCGCACGAGACGGCCGGCCTGCGCGTGGGCGTGCGGGGCGGTGGGTGCTCGGGCTTCAGCTACTTCCTCGAGTTCGCCGAGAGCGCCAACAAGGGCGATCGCGAGCTCGAGAGCCACGGGGTGAAGCTGTTCGTCGACCCCAAGAGCTATCTGTACCTGATGGGCACCGAGGTCGACTACGTCGACAGCCTGGCCGGGGCGGGCTTCAAGTTCACCAACCCCAACGCCCGGCGCACCTGCGGCTGCGGCGAGAGCTTCAGCGTCTGACGCGGCGCGCGGCGGGGCCGCCGGCCCCGCGCTGACGCGCGCCGCCGACCACGCGCGCGGCGTCGCGAGGGGGCCGCGGGCCAGAGGACCGACACGATGAACTGCTGGGAGTGCGGCGCGCCGGTCGCGGCGATGTTCTGCGAGGGCTGCGAGGCCATCCAGCCGCCCGATCCGCGCCTCGACCACTTCGCCCGGCTGGGCGTCGAGCACCGCTTCGAGCAGGATCCCGACGCGCTGGCGGCGGCCCACCGGACGCTGCAGCGCAAGGTGCACCCCGATCGCTTCGCCAGCGCGGGCGACCGCCCGCGGCGCTTCTCGATGGCGCAGGCGACCGCCCTCAACGACGCCATCCGCGTGCTGCGCGATCCCCTGCGCCGCGCCGAGTACATGCTGCACCTGCGCGGGCGCGACGTGGGCGCCGAGGGCGAAGGGCGCGTGCAGCTGTCGCCCGCCTTCCTGATGGAGATCATCGAGCTGCGCGAGGCCGTCGACGAGCTGAACGGGCCGGACGCGCACACCGAGCGGGGCCGCATGGCGCGCGAGGTGGCCGCGCGGTTCGAGGGCATGCTGGCCGAGCTCGGCCGGCGCCTGGACGCGGGCGACGACGACCTGGACGCGATGGCGCAGCTGGCCGCCCAGCTGCGCTACCTGCGGCGCGTGATCGACGAGCTGCAGGTGGACGACGGACCCGGAGACTGGACATGAAGGCGATCGGCATCGACCTGGGCACCACCAACAGCCTGGTGGCCGTGGTGCAGGACGGCGTGCCGACGACGCTCGCCGACGAGGCGGGGCGGGTGCTCTTGCCCTCGGTGGTGGCCTACCGCGACGGCGTCGCGGTGGACGTGGGCCACGAGGCCCTGGCCGCCGCGGCCGCGAACCCCCACGACACCGTGATGTCGGTGAAGCGCTTCATGGGGCGCACGAAGGCCGAGGTGGACGCGGAGGCGCTCGCGACGCACGAGGTGAAGCAGGACGGCGCGGTGCTGCGCATCCTCGCGGGCGGCGCGTGCCCCACGCCGGTCGAGGTCTCGGCCGAGATCCTGCGCGTGCTGCGGGCGCGGGCGGTGCGGGCCCTGGGCGGCGGCGTGACCAAGGCCGTGATCACGGTGCCCGCGTACTTCGACGACACGCAGCGCAACGCGACGCGACAGGCGGGCATGCTGGCCGGGCTGGACGTGCTGCGGCTGGTGAACGAGCCGACGGCGGCGGCGCTGGCGTACGGGCTCGAGAAGCAGAAGGAGGGCCGCTTCGCGGTCTACGATCTGGGCGGCGGCACCTTCGACATCAGCATCCTGCACCTGGTCGACGGCGTGTTCGAGGTGCTGGCGACGGCGGGCGACACGCGCCTGGGCGGCGACGACATCGATCGCGTGGTGGCCGAGGCCATGCTGGGCGAGGCGGGCGTCGACGTCGAGGCGGCCGACGGCGCCCTGCGGCGGCGCGCGGTGGCCGCGGCGACGGCGGTGAAGATCGCGCTCACCGACGCCGAGACGGCCACCTACGCGCTCGAGCTGGCCGACGGCGGCGTCTTCACCCGCGCGGTGGATCGGGCCGAGCTGGCGCGGCTGATGGCGCCGGTGCTGAGGCGCACGGCCGGGCCTTGCAAGCGCGCGATGGCCGACGCCGGGTTGAAGCCCGCCGATCTGGACGGCGTGGTGCTGGTGGGCGGCAGCACGCGGGCGCCCGCGGTGCAGGCCTACGTGGCCGAGCTGTTCGGGCGGCCGCCGCTGGGCGACATCGACCCCGACCGCGTGGTGGCCCTGGGCGCCGCGGTGCAGGCCGATCTGCTGAGCGTCGACTCGGAGCTGCGGCTAATCGAGGGCGGCGACGTGCTGCTGCTGGACGTCATCCCGCTGTCGTTGGGGCTCGAGACGATGGGCGGCGTGGTCGAGAAGGTCATCCACCGCAACAGCCAGATCCCGGCCAGCCGCGCGCAGCAGTTCACCACGTTCCAGGACGGCCAGACCGGCATGGACATCCACGTCCTGCAGGGCGAGCGCGAGCTGGTCGAGGACTGCCGCAGCCTGGCGCGCTTCCGGCTGACCGGCATCCCCCCGCGGCCCGCGGGCGCGGCTCGCGTGGCGGTGACCTTCCAGGTAGACGCCGACGGCATCCTGCACGTGAAGGCGCGCGAGGAGGAGACCGGCGTCGAGCAGTCCGTGCGCGTCGAGCCCAGCCACGGGCTGAGCGACGCGCAGGTCGAGCAGATGCTGCAGGCCTCGCTCGACCACGCCGAGGAGGACGTGATGGCCCGCCTGCTGCGCACCGCGCAGGTCGAGGCCGAGCGGGTGTTGATGCCCCTCGAGCGCGCGCTGAGCGACGACGCCGATCTGCTCAGCCCCGAGGAGACGGCGATCATCCGCGAGGCGATGGACGATCTGCGGGTGGCCACCAAGGGCACCGATCACCGGGCCATCCAGGATCTGACCGAGATGCTCGATCGGGTGAGCGCGGGCTTCGCGCAGCGCCGCATGGAGCGCGCGCTGGCGGCCGGCCTGCGCGACGTGCGCGTGGACGATCTCGAGAGCGAGCTGGCCGACGCCCCCGTCGGCGGCGGCGCCCACGACTGAGCCCGGCGCGAGGTCGGCAGACAGACGAAGGAGGTTGGTGATGTCGCTCCGGTGGACCGACGTGCACGCGATCGGCGAGATGCTCTACGACCGCTTCCCCGAGAAGGACCCGCTGACGGTGCGCTTCACCGATCTGATGCAGTGGGTGCTCGAGATCCCGCAGTTCGACGACACGCCCGAGCGCTGCGGCGAGAAGGTGCTGGAGGCCATTCAGATGGCCTGGTTGAGCGAGTGGAAGGAAGACCACTGAGCTCGCCGGCGCCTCCGCCCAGGCGGAGCGGGCGCGCGTCGGGCGCGGGCGCGCGGCGCGGGGACGGCCGTTGAGCGCGGGCGCGGTCGTCATCGGCTCGGGCCCCAACGGGCTGGTCGCGGCGACCGTGCTGGCTCGCGCTGGGCTGCCGGTGACCGTGCTCGAGCAGCACCCGACGCGGGCCGGCGGCGCGCTGGGCTCGGAGCAGGCGACGCTGCCCGGCTTCGTGCACGACGTCGGCGCCGGCTTCTTCCCCTTCCGTCACGCCAGCCCGGCCTTCCGCGCGCTCGACCTCGAGGGGGCGGGCCTCGAGTGGGCCTTCGCCGACGTGCAGAGCTGCCACCCGGCGCCCGACGGCACGGTGGCCAGCATCTCGACCGACGACGACGTCACGGCCGCCAGCTTCGGCGGCAAGGACGGCGACGCCTGGCGCCGTCTGATGCGCTGGCACCGCGCGGTCGAGCCGCGCCTGATGGCGGCGCTGCTGGGCCCGCTCCCCGGGCTGGGCTCCATGGCGCGGCTGCTGCCCTTCGATCTGTTCCGCTTCGCCGCCATCGCGCTGTCGTCGGGGGCGGGCTTCGCGCGCCGCCGCTTCGCCGGCGAGGCCGCGCGCCGCGTCCTGCCCGGCCTGGCGCTGCACGTCGACCTGGGCCCCGAGGATCGCTTCAGCGCGGCGCTGGGCTACATGCTCGGCACCTCGGCCGCGGTGGGCGGCAACGCGATCCCGGTGGGCGGCGCGGGCGCCATCACCGACGCGCTCGTGCGGCGCCTGCGAGAGGCCGGCGGCGTCGTACGCCTGGGCGCCTCGGCCGAGCGCATCGTGTTCGAAGCCGGCCGCCCCAAGGCGGTGCGCCTGGCCGACGGCGAGGACGTGCCGGTGAACGGCCCGGTGCTGGCCGACACGGACGCGCCCTTCCTGTACCTGAAGCTGCTGGCCGACGTGGGGTTGTCCGGCCGGATCCAGCGGCGCATGCAGCGCTTCCCCCGCGCGTGGGGGACCTTCAAGGTCGACTGGGCCCTCGGCGGACCCGTGCCCTGGACCAGCGACGAGGCCCGCCGCGCCGCCGTCGTGCACGCGGGTGACAGCCTGGACGACCTGACCCGCTTCACCGCCCAGGTGCGCGGCGGCGCGCTGCCCGACCACCCCTACCTGGTCATCGGTCAGCAGTCGGTGGCCGATCCGTCGCGCGCGCCCGCAGGCCAGCACACGCTGTGGGCCTATTCGCGCGTGCCGTCGAGCGTCGAGGGCGGGTGGTCCGCCCACGCCGAGGCCTTCGCCGACCGCATGGAGGCCCGCATCGAGGGCCTCGCCCCCGGCTTCCGCCAGCAGATCCTCGCGCGCCGCATCGTCACGCCCCGCGACCTCGAGGCCTTCGATCCCAACCTGGTCGGCGGCGATCTCAGCGGCGGCAGCAACGTCTGGACGAACCAGCTGTTCTTCCGCCCGGTGTTCCCCTACTTCCGCTACCGCACGCCCGCCGCCGGCGTGTACCTGTGCAGCAGCTACGCCCACCCCGGCGCCGGCGTGCACGGCATGTGCGGCTTCAACGCCGCCCATGCCGCCCTGGCCGACCGGGGCCTGTGATCGCGGCGACGGCCGCCGTCCGACCCGGTCGCCCCGAAAGTCCAGTCAGACCGGTCAGACCAGATCGGCGCCCGCGATGACGTGCGCGCTGATGTTGTTGCTCGCGTGCAGCGCGTCCAGCAGCGCGCCGACCGGCACGTTGCCGTCCCCGTTCGAGTCCAGCTCGGCGGCGATGCGCAGCGGATCGGGCGCGGGATCCTCGACCGAGGACGCCGCCAGCACCAGCAGGTAGCGTCCGCCCGGGCTGACGGTGACCGCGCCGATCGCGCCGACGTTGATCCGACCGCCGGGATCGACGCTGGGACGTAGGGGCGTCGCGCGCAGGGGCGTCAGCGCGTTGAGCTGTACCTGGGGATCGGCGGGGGTGGCCGGATCCAGAGGGCCGAAGAACGCGGCGCAGGTGACGCCGCTGGCCGCGGCCGCGCCGCGGTTGTGCAGCGTGGTCTTGGCGTCCAGCTGCTGGGCGCCATTGGCGAAGCCCACCGTCACGGTCACCTCGGTCGGCGGCAGCGGGTCGCCGTTCGCGTCCACGGGCGCCGCGTTCCACGGCGTGACGCCGTCGTCGCCCGGGAAGCGCTGCAGCCACAGGTCCACGGTGGGGGCCGGCTGGGTCGGCGGCGGGCCGACCTGCTCGGTGAGGACGGCCGGCAGATCGGGCAGGAAGCCCAAGCCGGGCGCCTCACGGCCCTTCTTCAGCGCGTCGCGCATGGCGTCGCCGACCAGGACGGTACCGTCGTGCGCGCGCTTGGCCCCCTGCAGCATGATCGCCGCGCCCGCCACGATGGCGGCCGCGGCGGACGTACCGCCGAAGTTCAGCGTGGCGGTCCGGCGGCCGCGCGGCTCGGACGATTGCCCGCCGATCGTCGCCACGTCGCCGCCCCACGCGCACACGTCGATCCGGCTGCCGTGGTTGCTGCCCAGGTTCATGCCCCAGCGCGCGCGTTCGAGCGGTGCGTTCGGGTCCGTCTCGTCCGGGGGCTCGATGGCACCCACCAGCAGCGCGCCGGAGTCCTTGCGCCAGGCGTCGTCCTTCCCGAACAGGAAGCCTTGGCCGTCGAGGAAGACCGAGTCGAGGTCGATGTCGCCGTTACCGGCGCACTCGATCACGATGCGCCCCGCATCGACGCAGGTCTGGATGGTCCGGCGCGTCAACGGGCAGACCTCGACCGGCAGCAGGATGCGCGCGTTGACGTCGTCGGGGTGCCACGCCTCGACGGTCACCTGCGTCTCGATCAGCAGCACGTCGCCGGGCCGGGTCGCCGGCAGGGCGGCCAGCAGCGCGTGCGCGCAGCTGTACAACAGCGGGGCGTTCGGGCCGGAGGCCTGGTCGAGATCCTCGGCCGCCTCAGTGTGGGGCACCCCCCAGCCGGCGCCGGAGTCGTAGCGCCAGTCGGGCTTCTCGACCCAGACCGACGAGACGAACCCCTGGGCCGCCGACGCCAGTCCATCGCCCCACGCGTCATTGCCGGTGATGGCGTTGATGATGCCGACGACGGCGGTGCCGTGATGCGCGAAGGCGTAGTTGGCGCCGCCGAGCAGTCGGATGGCGGGCTGCCCCGCCCCGTCCCGCGGCAGGTCTTCGTGGCACAGGGCCCACCCCTGCTCGAGATCGACGAAGCGGACGCCGGCGCCGTCGCTGCCGGGCCACGCGCGGGCCGCGGCCAGGCCGAGCGAGACGCCGGCCGGCGCCGACACGAAGCGCTGCGCGGCCGGCGTGAATTGGACCTCGAGGCCAGGAGGACGCGCCGGCGCCGGTTCGAGGTACACGAGCGGCCGCTCGACCTTCGCGCGGGTGCCCGGCACGATCATCGGCTCGGTCGCGATGAAGCCGCGTCCCTTCGTCTCGAGATCGCGGAGCACCGGCTCTGGCCACGTCCCGGCCGGCAGCTCGACCGCCCACCACCGCAGACCCTCGGGGAAGTACCGCCGCAGCAGCGCGGGGTCGGTGGGCAGGGCGCGCTGGGCGAGGGCGCCGGGCGTCTGGTCGAGGATGCCCGCGAGCTGGGCCGCGACGTCGTGTTTGGGCGGCAGCGTGTCGAAGCCCTCGTGATCGGCGTCGAGCGTGACGTGGTCGGCGAGCCGAAACAGGATGCGAGGCCGATAGGCCAACGGGGCGGGCGCGCTGCGGGGCGGGGGCGTGCCCGGCGGGCGCCTGCTGACGTCGTCCAGCAGCGCCTTGCGCAGCGCCTCGGCGCTGGCCGGCTCCCCATCGTTCAACGCCACGCGCAGCCGGCGCTCGTCGGTCACGAAGGCCGGCCGCCGGGTGTGTCGGTAGGGCGGCGTCTTGGACACGGCGCGCTCGGGTGTGCGTCGGGGCCGATAGATGCGGGCCATGGGTTCCTCTCTGTGGCGGGGCCGGGGTCGGCACGCTCAGCTGACGAGCAGGCGCACCGGCGAGTCGACCACGGGCAGAGCCGACCCGTCGTCCAGGCGCGCTTCGGTCAGCACGACGAAGGCGTACAGTTTTTGCGTCGCGCTCTTCGGGAGGATCGCCGGAGCGAAGGTGACGGTCTGCTCCGGTGCGGGCTTGATCGGTTCGGAGAAGGCGCCCTGGGCCAGGTAGTCGGCCCAAGCACCGCCCGGCGGCGCGATCTCCGACGGCATCACGACGACGGCGCGCATCCGGTTGTCCTGGGGATCGGCCAGCTTGTAGGTGATATCGAGCTTCGGCGCGTTCGGGTCCAAGGTGTCGAAGTCGTGGCTCGCGATGTGACAGCCATACGCGCGTGTCTTCACCGCCTGCACGTCGCTGTGCCCCGGCGCGGTAATCGCGGTGGCCTTCTGCATGAAGCGAAGATCGGCGACGCCGAAGCCGCGGTACCACAGCTTCTTGTCGTCGGCCCGCGCCGTCATGAAGAGGCTCAGCGGCTGGCCGTTCTGCAGCTTGAACCCCGCCTGGTGCGCCGTCTGAACCTCTTCGAGGCGCGAGTTCTTCGCCCACAGGACGAACGCGGTCAGCTTCTCGGTGCCGTGCCGGTACAGCGTGATGGGCATCTCGGGATCGGGGGGGCCGCCGCCGCTGGTGGGATCGGGCGGGTCCGCAACGGTGATCGTCGGCGATCTCCCGCCGCAGCCGCCGTCGACGGTGACGCGCAGATCGATCACCACGCGGCATCCACCGCCGGCGTCGACCGTGATCGTGTTGCTCGGCGATCCACCCGAGGGCCTGACCAGCGTGGGTTCGGCGCAGGGCGAACGATGGTCGGTCGGCTCAGCGGCGGTCTCTGCGGCGACGGTCCCGTCGTCGCTGGAATGGCCCTTCATGGCGTCTCCCTCGGTCGAGGCATCAATGTGGGTTCGTCGTAGCACCCAGCAACGCGAAGCCGGCCCAATGAAAAGGGTGCGCGAAGCCTACGCGTTCGCCCGGCACGCACTCTCGGAGCCCCCGATTCGTGGCACAGGGAGGGCTGTTGCGCAAGGCGATCATGGCGTCCCCCTGGGCCGAGTCGAGCATCGCCCGTTGTGCCGTAGCGAGGGCCGCCTCGGGTCCGACGCGGGGCAGCGCGTCATAGAGCAGGGTCATCACGCGCGCGGCCGATCGATCGTCGATGGGCCAGCGCGTCCCAACCACGGCTTCGGCGCCGGCCAGCAACAGGGCGCGAGGTAGCACCGTGGGCATCTCGTCGCTCCGATCCGGCGTCCCCACTGCGCTGTCGCAGGCTGCCAGCACGACGAGAGGGTGATCGAGGCGCTGCCCGAACAGGTCGGCCGCCGTAAGCCGTTCGCCACCCGCCAGCAGCAGGTGGGGTGGATCGTCGCCACGGGCGGGATGCCCGTGCACGGCGAGGTGGACGGCGCCCGCTTCGCCGAGCTGGGCGAGCACGGCCGTGCGGGTCGCGGCGCCTCCGGTGAGCACGGTGGGGGTTGAGAAGGGCCGCGACAAGTCGCGCACCTCGGCTCGGGCCCCAGGCAGATCGCCCCGCGCGTCGGCGACCCAGAGGCTGGGTCGCGCCCGGTCTGGTGGGGGGAGCGGCCGGAGGGGCGCTGTGGCTGCGTTGGCAGCGTAGGTCACGCTGTAGTGCTCGATCACGAGCTCGTCGTCGCCGAGGGGCAGCGCCTCGAACGGTACGTCGTGCAGTGGACCATGGGGCACCACGATCAGGCGGTGCAGCGTCGGGTGCGTACCGCGTGCGGCGCGCAGCGGCCCGAGCAGCGCCTCGGCGAGCGGTCGGGCGGCGTCCCGCCAGTCGGGCCGTCGCCCTCGGATCGCGGCGCGCAGCGCGCGCGCTTGCGCGGTGATCGCGGAACGGCCGACGCGCACGACCTCGACGCCGCGGTCTGCACCCGCGCGCCACACGATCCACGAGGCGGACGCGCCGAGGTACAGGTCGAGCACGACGGCGTCGGCGTCGCTCTCCGCTTCGACGCGAGGGCGCCAGAAGGCGCGGAGCGCGGCGTCGAGTCGGGCCGCTCGCTGGGCGCGCGCCCCGACCGAGGGGGCTGGATCGCGCAGGATTCGCTCGGCGAACAGACGTCCCTTCAAGCGCGCGACCACCCAGCCGGCGAGCGCCGAATCGCCGGCGCCCACGGCGACATCGAGCAGCAGGTGCAGACCGGCTGCGTACTCGTGTCCGAGGTAGCTCTCGAGTTGGGCGTCGGCCAGGCCTTCCCGGTAGGCGTCGTGGGCCACGACGAAGCGCCGCAGGGCGTCGAGCGCGGCGCCGTCGTCTCGACGGGCCAGCGCGACCTGCGCGCGCAGAAAGTCGACCTCGAGCCGTTGCATGGCATCGACCGCCGTGGCCGCCGCGCGTTCCACCTGGACTTGCGCCGCGGTGGGTCGACCCTGGGCCAGCGCCAAGCGCGCCCGGAAGACCGCGACCTCGGGCTCGATGTAGGGCGTCGGATCGGTCGCCTGGTCCTCCGCTAGCTGGTCGGCGATCCGGGCGGCCGTCTCGAGTTGGCGCGCGCGCAAGGCCACGAAGCCCCGTCGCAGGTCGAGTACGCGGCGGCGCAGGTGATCCTCGCCGATCAAGGGCTCGGCCTGGTCCAGCCAGCGGCGCGCCTGCGGCAGCGCGCCGCGCAGCTCGGCGGCGAAGGCTTGCTCCAGATGCGCCTGCGCGGCGGCGGGCAGGTCACCGGCCTCCAGGGCGAGGGCAGCCGCCTGGCCGGCGTAGTGCTCGGCCAGGTCGAGCTGCTTGAGACGCTGGCAGACCAGCGCGATGCCCAGCAGGGCGGCGGCCTCGCGCCGCGCGTCGTGCCGCGCGCGGGCTTTCTCGAGCGCGGTCGTGTAGGCTTCGTGCGCGGCCAGGGGCCGGCCTCGCTGCAATGCAATCCCGCCCAGCCCCAGGTGACCGATCAGCGCCCCTTCGTCGTCTCCGGCGGTCTTCGACGCCGTGGCCGCCGCAGCGAAGTGCGCCTCGGCCGTGTCCAGGTCGCGGCGCCGCTGCGCCAAGAGCCCCAGCCGACGTTCGGCGACGCCCTGCAGGCGCAGGTCGGTCGTGGTGGCGGCGCGCCGGAGCCAGATCTCCGCCTGATCCAGATCCCCCTGCTTCAACAGCGCCAGCCCCAGCCATGCCCGCACCTCGGCGCGCGCCACCGGCGGATCGGCGGCGGCCTCGACCACTTGCCAGGCGGCCACCGCGTCGCTGTAGGCGCCCGCGCGGTAGGCAGCCATGCCGTCGTCCCACGGATCCGCGTGCGCGGCGGCCGCCCAGAGGGCGAACGGCAGCATCAGCAGCAGTGGGACGCGGTGGCTCATCGGTGCAGGAAGCGCGCGCTCGGGCGGAGGGTGCAGGCGGAGGCGGGCAGCGTTTCGCCCAGGCCCGCGCGCAGCGCGGCGACGCGCGCGGGGCGGTCGGCGCCGACGGCGTTGGCCGCCTCGACCTTGCCCAGGACGTCCTCGACCGGGCGGCGGCACACCAGCGCCACCAGCTGCTCCTCGCCGGGGGCGTCGTCGACCTCGAAGACGGCCGACCAGCCGGCGGCGATGTCCGGCAGGCTCTCGTTGCGCAGGCGCGGTGACACCCGCAGGTGGTCGTCGCCGTCGAAGTACATCAGGGTCAGGTAGCTCTCGGCGTCGGCGGCCACCGACACGTGCAGGCGGTCGCCGGCGTACAGGTGTTGGGCCGCCAGCGCGTCCGGCGGGCTCAGCGGCCCCTGCTCGATCATCACGTACACGTCCGCGCGGGGGCCCTCGGCGGCCGCCGGCGCGCCGGCGTCGCGGCGTACCCCCCACAGCGCGGCGATGGTCAGAAGCGCCGCCCCGCCCGCCAGCAGCGCGCCTGTTCGCGCCGGCAAGTGAGGCAGGCTGCCCAGTGCCCAGGTCGTCATGCCCGTTCTCCGTCCCTCGTCCGGTTCGTCGGGTGGACGCGTGGGCAATGATCGTTTTGCGCTGGTTTTGCCGGTGGAGTCCACGGGCACCCCCCGTGCTCAGCGTGGCGCGCGCCGGGGCCGACGTCCAGGGGCAGGAAGGGCGGCCCGCCGCGTCGTCATCACCCAGCACCGTGTCAACGCCAGCCGCGGCGGGCCCCCTCCTCTCTTCCTTCAGTCCGGCCGGAACCGCCGCACGAACACCCCCGCCGACAGCAGCCCGTGCACGATGAAGGCGCCGGCCATGCCCCAGTAGGCGCCGGTGGGGCCGAAGGCCGAGCCCAGGAAGTACACCGCGGGGATCTGGAACAGCAGGTGCGCGGTGGCGGCGGTCGCCATGGCCGGCAGGGTGTCGCCGGCGCCGCCGAAGGCCTTGCTCAAGACCAGCGCCAGCGCGATGAAGGGCAGGCAGGTGGCCAGCACGCGCACCAGGCGCGCGCCCTCGGCGACCACCGCCGGGTTGTCGTCGAAGGCGCGCACCAGCGGGGCCGCGGCGAACACCAGCGCCAGGCCCAGCACCACCATGAACGCCGCGTACAGGCCCGCGCTGGTCCACGCGGTGCGCCAGGCGCGCCGGGGCTGCTCGGCGCCCAGGTTCTGGCCGACCAGGCTGGCGGTGGCCTGCCCCAGCGCGATGCCGGGCAGGATGAGCGTCATCAGCAGCACCATCACGCTGGTGTAGGCCGACAGGACGATGGCGCCGAAGGCGGTCAGCAGCTTCACCAGCGAGAAGCTGGCCACCGTGCGCACGGTGTGCTCGAGGGTGCCGGGCACCCCGATGCGCAGGATGCCCGCGGCCACCTCGCGGTCGGGGCGGAAGCCCGAGCGGCGCACCACCAGGTTCAGGTCGCCGCGGCGCACCACCCACACGCCGACCCCCAGCGTCACGGCCAGCGCCGTGTTGGTGGCCCAGGCCGCCCCGGGCATGCCCAGGCCCAGCGTGAAGATGAAGATCGGATCGAGCGCGGCGTTGACGATGGGCGACACCGCCGACACCTTCAGCGCCGCGTTGGCCTCACCGGCGCCCTGCAGCGCGAAGGTGACCACCATCAGCGGCGCGCCCACGAGCTGGCCCAGCAGGCCGACGGCCAGGTAGTCGGTCGCGGGCTGCGCCACCGCGGGCTCGGCCCCCATGAAGGCCATGATCCAAGGCGGCACGAACAGCGCGCTCAGGGCCAGCCCGGTGCCGGTGACGAGCGAGATGAGGACGCCCTGGCCGAACACGGCGGCCGCGTCGCCCGGGCGGCGCGCGCCGATCGAGCGCGCGACGCCGGCCAGCGTCCCGACCGCCATGCCCATGCCCAGGGTCATCACCACCATCAGCGCGGCGTGCGCGATGCCCAGCGCGGCCAGCGCCTCGGTGCCCACCTGGCCCACCCACAGGCGGTCGATGATCAGGTTGGCCTGGTTCAGCAGGTTGGCCAGCGCGAAGGGCAGCGCCAGCCGCAGCAGGGGTCGGAGGATGCTGCCCTCGGTCAGGGCCGGGTCGGTGACGCGCTGCTGCAGGGGGAGCCCCTCGTCGTCCGGGCGCCCCAGTATGGTCAGGGGGTGGGGTTCAGTCCAGCGACCAGGCCCCGCTCAGCGGGCCGTAGCCCAGGCCGAACCGGCCCAGCGCCGGCACGTCGAAGAACAGCGTGCCCGTCGCGCTGTAGGGGATGTCGAAGGTGATCGAGCGCCCGGTGGCCAGCTGGTCGACCGAGTCGACGAACAGCTGCTCGACGAGGCCCAGCATCGCGTCGACGCCCAGCTCGAAGCGGACGCGGGCCTCGAGGGCGCCCGGGCACACCTGGCAGGGATCGCCGTCATCGTTGCTGCCCAGCACGCAGCCGGCGCCCAGCGGCTGGCAGTCGTCGCCGCAGCACATCTGGCCGTCGCGCGCCTCGCAGTCGACGCCCCCGGGCATGCACGCCTTGGCCGCGCGCGCGGGGATGTAGCGGAAGCTGAGGTTGTCGAACAGCTCGCCGGTGACGGCGGCGGTGGCGATGTTGATCAGGTCGTCGATGGTGGGCTCGAAGTCGGTGATGTCGCGCACCTCTTCGCCGTCGGCGAGGCAGCCGTCGGCGCGCTGGTCGCAGTCCTCGGCCTCGGGATCGCAGAAGGTGACGCACACGGTCGCGAGCGCCGCCTGCTGCTGGCCCTCGAAGACGTCGAGCGCGAGCAGCAGCTCGACGAGGGGCACGGGGAAGCCGTTGGGGTTGCCCAGGTCGAAGACGGTCTCGAAGCCGAAGCGCAGGTCGGTCTTCACGGGGATGCGGTCGAAGAAGAAGCCGCAGGGGGCGCCGACCAGGTCGTCGCAGAAGTAGGCGCCCAGCGACTCGTAGCTGGGGCGCTCGGTCAGCGCCACCGTGCGCAGCGAGGCGGTCGGGGGCTCGGGCGGCTCGGCGCCGGCCACGGTGGCGGCGCCGCTGTTCAGCAGCTCGCAGCCGCTCAGGAAGACCATCAGGATCGCGGCCAGCGATCCTCCCACGATCAGGCGCATCATGTCCCTCCCCGCGAAGCGCCGCCCGGACGCCGCGGTCCGGCGCCTATTCAGCGCGCGTCGGATCCTTCACCGCCGACCCGCGGGCCAGCGCCACCGGGTACTTCTGCTCGAGCGCGGCCAGCTTGGTGCGGGCGGCGGCGAGCGGATCCACGCCGCTGACGGCGCAAAAGTTGAGCAGGCTGATCAGCACGTCCGCCACCTCGCCCTCGATCGCCTCGACCCGGGGCGGCCCGGCGCCGGGCGGGTGCGGGCCCTCGCCCTCGCGCGTCCACATGAACAGCTCGAGCAGCTCGCTGGCCTCGACCGCCAGGCAGGTGGCCAGGTTGCGGGGGCTGTGGAACTGGCGCCAGTCGCGCGCCGCGACGAAGGCGGCGACGTCCCGGCGCAGGCTGTCGAAGGGGTGCGGGTCGGCCATCGGCGCAGACTAGCAACGGTCGCCGGTGGCCGCCATCGAGGCGCGCGGCGCGCCGCCCGAACCAAAAAGATGACCGGTTCGACATTTTTTTCGCCGTCGGCATAAGAACCGCCCCGCGGCCGGTCACTAAGAGAGGCAGACAGCGCGGGGCAAGCAAACGACGCGGTGAGTCGCAATGCCCCCTGGAAGCTTCGTTGGGGGTCTCCCCACGGTGCCCGCCCGCACCGTTCTCCCGACGAAGTGGTTCCGCTCGGCATCCCCCCGGAGTCGAGTGGACGACGCCGCTCCAGGGGGCTTTGGGGCTCATCGCACACGGCCGGCGCGCTGCTCGCAGTGTCCCTGGTCCGCAGTGTCCCTGGTCCGCAGTGCCTTGGTCCGCAGTGCCTTGGTCCGCAGTGTCTTCGACCTCGCGGGTGGTCTCTCCCCGGCGCCCGCGGGGACGAAACGTCGCGCACACCGTCCTCCCCGGCGGTTGCGCACCCCCGAAGTGTCGCCTGGCCGTGGTCTCTCCCCGGCGCGGCCGGCGACCCTTCACCCCCCATCCCGGCGGTCCGCAGCCGGGGTGCCCACGATCGCGTCCCTGTTCTGGGTGCGATTCGGTGTCTCGGGTGCTCGCGTGCTCTCCCCGGACGCGCGCACCCACGCCCGCCTCGAAACGGGCTCGGCCCGCGCAGGTTCTCCCCCCTGCGCGGGCCTTTTTTTTGCCGCCCGCCCCAGCCGCCCGTCCCCGCCCGCGGGGCCCGCGCCGCCTCGATCCGTGGCGACGCGCGCCCCTCTGCTAGACTCCCTGTCCTGTCGCGTCGCTCGAGGGAGCCGTCCATGCCCCGCCGCCGGCCGCCGGCCGCACCGATCGTCTTCGTGCTGCTCGCCGCGGCGGGCCTCGCCGCCTGTTCGCGCTCGAAGCCGCCGGCGGCGAACGACGCGGCCCCGGCGCGCGCCGACGCCGTCCCGGTGGACGCGGCGCGCGCCGTCGACGCGGCCGCGCCGGCCCCCACGCGGCCGCCCCCGGGGCCCGACGCCTGCTTCGACTGCCACCCGGATCAGGCGGACGGCTACGCCGCGACCGGCATGGGCCACACCCTGTACCGCCCCGACGCCCGCCCGACGATCGAGGACTTCGCGCCCGAGGCCGCCACGGTGACGCACCCGGTGTCCGGGCTGGTGTACCGGGCCTACGTCGACGACGACGGCACCTGGTGGCAGGAGGAGACGATGCCCGGCACGGCGCACCGCCGCCGGGTGAAGGTCGAATACGTGGTCGGCTCGGGCAACCACACGCGCTCGTACTTCGGCATCGTCGAGGGCGAGCTGGTCCAGCTGCCGCTCACCTGGTACTCGCACCGCCGCCTCTGGGACATGAGCCCCGGCTACGAGGACAGCAGCAACCTGCGCTTCGACCGCCCGGTCAAGCCCCAGTGCATCTTCTGCCACAACGACCTGTCCCCGGCCCGCGCGGGCACCTTGGCCGGCTACGACGCGCCCTTCGCCGAGGGCATGACCTGCACGCGCTGCCACGGCGACGGCACCCAGCACGTCGCGAAGCGGCGCGCCGGCGAGGGGCCCACCGGCGCGCCCGATCCGTGGATCCTCAACCCGGGCCGGCTGGATCCGGTGGGGCAGCTGCGCATCTGCCAGCAGTGCCACCTGCCCGGCGAGGCGCGGGTGCTGCTCGAGGGGCAGCGCTGGGATCGCTACGATCCCCGCACGCCCCTCGAGGACTTCATGTCCATCTACGTGTTCGCCGAGGACGGCGGGCGCGAGTTCGGCATCGCGGGCCACGGCAAGCGGTTGGCGCTCAGCGCGTGCTTCAAGGGCAGCGGCGGCAAGCTCACCTGCACCACCTGCCACGATCCGCACAAGCTCGACGAGGCGAAGAGCCGCTACACCGGCTGCCTCACCTGCCACAAGGTGGAGGACTGCGGCGACGCCCACGGCATGGGCGAGGCCAAGGACTGCGCGCGCTGCCACATGCGCTCGGGCGGCACCAGCGACATCCCGCACGTCACGTTCACCGATCACTTCATCCGCGAGCGCCCCGACGCCCCCGATCACGCCGCCCGACCCACGACGACCCAGCTGGTCGACGTGCTGGCGGCGACGCGCGAGGGCGACACGCCGGCGAAGGCCGCGGTGCGCGAGGGCATCGCCCACGCGCACCTGTGGCGCTTCCAGGGGAAGAACGAGCACGGGCCGATCGCCCGGGCCGCGCTGACCGCGGCGCTGACCGAGCGGCCGGTCCGCGCGGACGCCTGGTACGAGCTGGCCCAGCTGCACGAGGCGGCGGGCGATCTGGCGGCCGCCGACCGCGCCCACCAGGAGGCCGCGAAGCGCGATCCGACGGCGACGGTGCCGCTGCTCGACTGGGCCGAGGTGCTCGAGCGCATGGGGCGCCTCGACGACGCCGAGAAGGTGCTGCGCCAGGCCATCGAGAAGCGGGCCGACTACCGGCAGGCGTGGGGCAACCTGGCCAACGTCCTGCAGCGGCAGGGACGCTACGTCGAGGCCGAGGCGGCCTACGCGCGCGCCGACGAGCTGGCGCCCCACGAGCCCATCACCGCCGGCAACCGCGGCTACAACGCCATGCAGATGGGCGATCTGGAGGCGGCCGCGAAGCACTTCCAGGCGGCCATCGACCGCGATCCGACCAGCGCCAGCGCGGTGTTCAACCTGGGCGTGCTGGTGGCGCGCAAGGGCGATCAGGCCGGGGCGCAGCGCTTCTTCGAGCGGGCGTTGGCGCTCGATCCGGCCTTCGCGCCGGCCCGCTGGATGCGCGCGCGCGGCCGGCTGGCGGCCGGCGACGTCGTGGGCGCGCGCACCGATCTCGAGCGCATGGTGCGCGACGCGCCGCGGCGGGTGGACGGCTGGCTCGAGCTCGCCCGGCTGCACCACCGGCAAGGCGATCGCGGCGCGGCCTTCGAGACGGTGCGCCGCGGCCTGACCGCGCTGCCCGGGCACCCGCTGCTGACGCAGGCGATGCAGCAGCTGCAGGCGGGCGCGCCGCCCTGATCAGTCCAGGCGCACCGGGCACCAGGCCAGCGCCCGTGTGTCGCGGGTCAGGGCGAGCAGCTCGAGGGGCTCGACGGCCTCGGCGGCGCCGGTCTGGCGCAGCAGTCGCTGCAGCAGCGTGCGGCGGGGTCCGACCCGTCGCAGCCGGCGATCGGCGACGCCGGCCGCCTCGCCGAGCACGTCGAGCGCGGCCGGCAGGCCACCGCGGCGGTCGATCAGCCGGCTCTGCTGGGCGTCGTGGCCGGTCCAGACGCGCCCCTGCGCCAGCGGCTCGACCTCGTCGGTCGTCAGCGCGCGCCCCTCGGCCACGCGCCGCAGGAACAACCGGTAGGTGTGCTCGATGCTGGCGGCGAGGGCCGCGCGCTCGTCGTCGGTGAAGGGCCGCCCGGCCGAGAACATCGTCGCCCGGGGGTGCAGCTCGAAGCGCGTCTGGTGGATGCCCAGGCGGGCCAGCAGGCCGGCGGCCACGGGCTTCGCGGCCAGCACGCCGATGCTGCCGGTCAGCGTCGTCGGCGGGCAGACGATCTGCCGGGCGGCGGTCGCGACGTAGTACCCGCCGCTGGCCGCCGTGTCGCCCAGCAGCGCGACGACGGGCTTCTCGGCGTTCAACGCCCGCACCGCGCGCCACATGCGCTCGCTGGCCGTCGCGCTGCCGCCGCCGCTGTCGATGTGCAGCAGCACGCCGCGGACGCGGTCGTCGCGCCGCGCCGCGTCGCAGGCCGCGACCACGGCGCGGTCGGTGGGCCCGGGGCCGCGGCCGTCCTTGATGAGCCCCTTGATCTCGATCAGCCCCAACCGCGCGGGGCGGCGAGGCCACCGCGGCCACGGCCGCACCGGCCCGGCGTAGTCCTCGAGGCCGACGAGCCGGGTGTCCCCGTCCTCGGGGCAGCCGAGCCGCTCGCGCACCTGCTCCTCGGGCACGATCGCGTCGGCGAGGCCGGTCTCGACGAACACCTCGGGCTGCGCGGGGCCGCCGCCGAGCAGGTCGAGCTCGACGTCCTCGCCGCGCCGACCGCCGATCTCGGCCTCGACCACCTGCCGCATCGACTGCAGCAGCGCCCGGATCATCTCGGCGTTGGCGGGGCTGGGCTCGGTGCGGGTGAAGGGCTCGAGCGCGGCCTTGTACGCGCCGGCGGTCAGCACGTCGACCTCGACGCCGGCGCGGTCGAGGGCCTCGCCGAAGAAGGTGACCTCGGCGCCGAAGCCCTGGCTCGTCACCGGCACGTCCGGGGGCAGCCACACCTCGTCGGCCGCCGAGGCCAGCCACAGCGACCGCAGATCGGGCTGGGCGACGAAGGCCACCACGCGGCAGTTGGGGCGCTCGGCGGCCAGCCGGATGGCCTCGCGCAGCCCGAAGTGCGTGGCCCAGCCGCCCCGCAGCGCGCCGATGCGCACGTAGATCGTCTGCACGCGGTCGTCGTCCCGGGCCCGCTCGAGCCGCGCGAGCAGCGTGAGCTGGTCCAGCCGCGGGGTCTGGCCCTGCAGGCGGGCCAGCAGGTGCGCGGGCTGGGTGAACAGCGGGTGCAGGGCGTCGAGATCGAGCTGCAACACCACGTCGCGTGGGCGCAGCCGCGCCAGCGCGTAGCGGGTGAGCGTGAAGGGCAGCGCGAGGACGAAGCGGAGGGAGGCGAACAGCAGGCGCAGCATGGGGCCCTCGCGAGATCAGGGTGGCGCGGACGGCGATCGGGCCGCGAAGGGCCCGACCTCGGGCCGGTCAGCGGCGGTCGGCCGCCACGGCGCCGGCGCGCTTCCGCGCGCGCCGCTTCGACTGTTTGCCCTTGCCTGCCTTGTCCGCGCTCTTGCCGGCCCGCTTGCCCCGGCGCTTGCCGCTCTTGCCCCGCCGCTTCTTGCGCTTGGGCTTCTTCTGCGCGACGCCCTCGCGGTAGTCGGCCTCTTCGCCGGGGCCGGACTCGTCAATCCAGTAGTACGACTTGTCGCGCACGTCGAGGTGCACGAACTTCGAGTTCGGGTAGTAGCCGATGCCCACCCGATCGAAGCGCTTGCAGTACTCCCAGACCTCTTTCGGATCGACGCCCTCGACCCGGAAGTCCACCGCCTTGCCGTGGCGGTGCCGGCTGGTCTTGCGCTCCTTCGAGCGGTAGCCGCTGACGATGTGGATCGGTTTGTCGAAGCGCTGGCCGACCAGGTACAGGTACCACAGCAGGCGCTCGGGCACGCGCGTCTGCTTGCCGGTGCGCCAGTCGCGCAGGAAGTGCTCGAGCCGCTTGCGCGCCCGCTTGCCCACCCACTGCCGGTTCTTGTCCTTGGGATCGACGCGGATGACCCACAGGTTGTCCACGCGATCCTTGGTGTTCACGTGGCGCAGGGTCAGGTGGTAGCGCTTGACGTTGAACTTGCGCTTCTTGGCCAGCACGTCGCCCGCCGGCGCCAGCACCAGGCCCAGCGCGAGCAGCAGCGCCCAGCCGCGGACGCGACCGAAGAGGCTCACGCGGCACCTCCGGCGGCCTCGGCGAAGGCCCGCGCCACGAGCACCGGCACCATCTCGCGGCGCCAGGCCACGTCGGCGTCGATGTTGGTCAGCGGGCGGATCTTCTTGTGGGCCAGCTCGCCGGCGGCCCGCACCAGGTCGTCGTTCAGCGGACCCTCCGGCAGCCCCTTGATGCGCCGCGGGCGCGCGGCGATGGCGCTGACCACCAGCGTGGGGGCCTTCACCTGCCCGTCGACGAGGTCGAAGGCCAGGCACAGGTTCAACAGCGGGAAGTCGATGGCGTCGCGCACCCGCAGCTTCTGGAAGCTGGCCACGCGCGTCGGCCCGGGGCGCGGCACGCGCACCGCGGTGAGGATCTCGTCGGGCTCGAGCGCGTTGTTCTTCTCGCCGTCGTTGACGTAGAAGTCCTCGAGCGCCAGCGTGCGCGCCCCGCGCGGCCCGAGCAGCTCGACCTGCGCGTCGTGGGCCATCAGCACCGGGGCGGTGTCGTTGCTGGCCGCCGCCACGCACTTCTTGCCCACCACCGTCACGTGGCAGGTGTCGCCGTCCTTCTTCAGGCAGTAGCCCAAGGCGCCGCGCCAGAAGGCGCTCTGGTTGATGTAGACGCAGCGGGTGTCGAGGCAGACGTTGCCGCCCAGCGTGCCCATGCGGCGAAGCTGCGGACCCGCGATCTGCCGCGCGGCGCTGCGCAGGGCGGGCAGCGCCGCGCCCACCGCGTCGCTCTGCGCGATCTCGTGGATGCCCAGGGTGGCGCCGAGCACGAAGGGATCGCCGTCGAGGTCGAGCGCCCGCAGCTCGGGCACGCGCTTCAGGCTGATCAGCACCTCGGGCGCGTGCAGGCCGTGCTTGATGTTGGGCAGCAGATCGGTGCCGCCGGCGACCAGGCGCGCGCGCTCGCCGAAGCGGTCGAGCAGGTACAGCGCCTCGTCGAGGCTGGTCGGGTTCTCGACCACGAAGGTGTCGGCGATGCGCAGCACCCTCAGCCCTCCCGCGCGGCCAGGGCGGCCTTGACCGCCGAGGCGTGGAAGGGCAGGCGATCGAGGCGCACGCCCACCGCGTCGTAGATGGCGTTGGCGATGGCCGGCAGCACCGGGTGCAGCGGCCCCTCGCCGGCCTCCTTGGCGCCGTAGGGCCCCTCGGGATCCTGGCTCTGCACGATGAAGCAGCGGATGTCGGGCGTCTCGGCGGCGGTCGGGATGCGGTAGTCCAGCAGGTTGGGCCCGCGCAGCAGCCCGGGGTTGGTGCCCCCGTAGGCCAGCACCTGCTGCTCCATCACCGCCTCGGCCCAGCCCATGTAGACCGAGCCGGCGATCTGCCCCTCGACCAGCGTGGGGTTGAGCGCGAAGCCGCAGTCGTGGGCCGCCCAGATGCGCGGCACCCGCACGAAGCCGGTCTCGAGGTCGACGTCCACCTCGGCCACGTGCGCCGTGAAGCTGTAGGCGGGGCTGGCCCCGATGGTGCCGCCGCGGTAGTCGCCGCCCAGCGTGGTGTCGGTGCGGTAGCCGCCGGTGGCGCCCAGCGTGCCGTAGGCCGCCTCGGCCAGCTGGAACGCCTCGGCGGCGCCCACCCCGCGCGTCGGATCCCGCAGCCAGAACCAGCGCCCGTTGCCGCGCCCGATCTCGGACGAGGGCACCTCGAGCCGGCTGCCGACGACGTCGGCGATCTTCGCGGCCATCGCCTGCGCCGCGTGGCGGCAGGCGGTGCCCGCCATGAACGTCACCCGGCTGCTGTAGGCGCCCAGGTCGACCGGCGACAGGTCGGTGTCGCTGCTGGTCACCACCACCTTGTCCGGCGACAGCCCGAGCTCCTCGGCGACGATCAGCGCGAGCATCGTGTCGCTGCCCTGGCCGATGTCGCTGGCGCCGCACATCACGTGCGCGCGGCCGCTGCGGTCCAGCCGCAGCTGCACGCCCGACTGCGGCATCTCGTTGGGGTACACCGGGTAGGCGGTGCCCGAGATGTAGGTGCTGCCGGCGACGCCCAGCCCGCGCCCGAAGGGCAGCTTGCCGTAGCGCGCCTTCCACTCGCTGGCCTCTTCGACCACCCGCAGGCACTCGAGGAAGCCGTTGCTGGTGATGCGCTGGCCGTTGACGGTCGTGGCGTTCGGGCCCACGTCGTTGCGCCGGCGCAGCTCGATGGGGTCGATGCCCAGCGCGTGCGCCACCTTGTCGAGCTGAATCTCGAAGGCGAAGCGCGGCTGTACGCTGCCGTGGCCGCGCTTCGGCCCGCAGGGCGGCTTGTTGGTGAAGGCGCGCCGCGAGTCGAAGCGGTAGGTGGCGTAGCCGGTCGGCGCGGTCAAGAGCTGGCCGGCGTAGTAGGTGGTCACGAGCCCGAAGCTGGTGTAGGCGCCGCCGTCGATCAGCACGTCGCTGTCCAGCGCCGTCAGCTTGCCGTCCTTCGTCGCGCCCAGCTTCATCCGCATGTGCATCGGGTGCCGGCCGCGGTGGGTGTAGAAGGTCTCCTCGCGCGTCAGCAGGCACTTCACCGGGCGACCCGTGATCATCGCCAGCTTCGCCGCCACCAGCTCGTGTCCGAAGGGATCCGACTTGCCGCCGAAGGCCCCGCCGAGGGCCGGCTGCACCACGCGCACGCGGTCGGCGGGTAGCTCGAGCACCTTGGCCAGCGTGCGGTGCACGTAGTGCGGGATCTGCGTGCTGCTGTGGACGGTGAGCAGCCCGCGGGCGTCGTAGCGGGCCACGACGCAGTGGGGCTCGATGGGCGCGTGGGCCGTGCCCTCGAACAGGTAGTCGCCCTCGATGACGACGTCGGCGTCGCCGAGCGCCGCGTCCACGTCGCCGAACTCGAGCCGCACCCGCTTGGTCAGGTTGCCGCGCTTGCGCCCGGGGAACAGCACCGGCGCGTCGTCGCGCAGCGCCTCGGCCGGATCGAAGACCGCGGGCAGCACCTCGTAGTCGACGACGATGAGATCGAGCGCCCGCTGCGCGGTCTCCTCGTCGATCGCCGCCACCGCCGCCACCTCGTCGCCGACGAAGCGCGCGCGGTCGGTACACAGCGCCTGCTCGTCCTCGGTCCACGGGATCACGCCGTACAGCGTGGGCAGCGCCGCGCCCGTGAGCACGGCGACCACGCCCTCGAGCGCCTCGGCCTGCGTGGTGTCGACGCCGCGGATGACCGCGTGCGCGTGCGGGCTGCGCAGGATCTTGCAGTGCAGCAGCCCGGGCGGGTTCAGATCGTCGGTGTAGAGCGCGTCGCCGGTGGCCTTGAGGTGCCCGTCGGCCTTGCGGTGGCGCCCGCCGAGCACGCTGAAGCCCTCGGCCGGCTGCGGATCGTAGGGCGGCGCCTCGCCCCGCTCGATGGCCGCCGCCAGCTTCACCGCCTCGAAGATCTGCGTGTAGCCCGTGCAGCGGCACAGGTTGCCCGACAGCGCCTCGCGGATGGCGGCGTCGTCGGGATCCTTGGTCTGGTTCAGCAGCGCCCGCGCGCTGAGCATCATGCCCGGCTGGCAGAAGCCGCACTGCAGCGCGCCGCTGCGATCGAAGGCCTCCTGCACCGCGTCCAGCCCGTCCGGCCGGGCCAGCCCCTCGATGGTGGTGATCTGCGCGTCGGGCGGCACCATCGCGGCCAGCGTGCAGCAGGCCAGCACCGGCTCGCCGTCCACCAGCACCGTGCACGCGCCGCAGTCGCCCTTGTCGCAGCCCTGCTTCGACCCGGTGAGATCCAGGTCGTAGCGCAGCACCTCGAGCAGCGAGTGGTTGGGGCGGGCGGCCACCTGCTGGCGCCGCCCGTTCACGGTGAGGGTCAGGAGCGTCTTCATGGACCCGGGAGGATCGCAGAACGGCCCCCCAACCTCAAGCCGGGGCGCCGGGCGCGTGTCAGAAGCGACCGACCACGCCCAGGCCGCCCAGCGTCGGCACGAGGGCGGCCTCGGCGCCGCCTTCGCCCTGCGCGTCGAGCACCAGCAGGACGGCGCCCGTGGTCGCGACCGCGGCGCCCACGCCGAACAGGATGTAGCTGGTCAGCCCCAGCGACTCGACGTCGTCCCGCGCGTCGGCGTAGTCCTTGGCGCGCGCCTCGGCCTCGGCGCCGCTGAGCCCGTCGTTGCGCAGGTCGTCCCGCGCGTCCTCGGCGTCGGTGGCCGCGGCGTGCGCCTGCGCGAAGGTGACGCCGCCGGCGGCCAGCACCGCGGCGCCCACGCCCACGCCCACCCAGCCGCCGATCTGCATCGCGCGGGGCCCGCCCTCGTCCTGCGGCGGCGGCGGCGGGGGGCCCGCGTAGCGCGGCGAGGTGGTCTGATCGGGCAGGATCTCGACCTCGGTGCGCCAGGCGTGGCCGTCGTCGGTGCGCACCTGCACCTGGTAGCGCCCCGTCTCGAGCGTCCAGCGGCCGTCCTCGCCCGGGGCGGGGGCCAGCGCGCTGTCGAAGAACACGCGCACGCCCTCGCTGGGCAGCCCCTCGATGATCAAGAAGCCCTGGCGGGTGCGCGCGGCCGACTCGAGCGCCTCGATGATGCGCTCGACCTGCGCGCGATCCTCGGCCTGCGGGAAGCGCTGCAGGTAGGCGCGGTAGTGCGTGATGGCCTCGGCCGGCTTGCCCGCCTTCTCGGTGGCGCGGCCCAGGTTGTAGAGCAGGATGGGCGAGGGATCGATGTTGTAGGCCGCCTGGAAGCGCTCGGCGGCCTCGGCGAACTTGCCCTGCTTGAAGAGCTTCACGCCCTCTTCGTACAGCCGCACGCCCTCTTGCCGCACGGCGTCCTCCGCCTTCTGGGCGGACGCCAGCGTCGGCGCCGAGGTCAGCGCGAGGCCGGCCGCGAAGAGCAGGGCACGAGGGGGTGCACGCATCACGCGGCATCCTCGGTTGGGGGTCGGGGCGGTGTCAACCAGCACGCGGGCAGCCCGGCGAGGCTCACTCGTCCGACGGGACGGCCGGCAGCAGGTCGGGGCGCGTATCCTCGCCGCCCATCGTCGAGAAGGGCTCCATCGGCACCGTGTCGCGGCGCTGCATGCCGTCGGCCGGCGCGCGCGCGGGCACGCCGAGCCGCACCTGCGTGGGCAAGGTGAAGCTGAAGCGCGACCCGGCCTCGGCCGACGACCGCACCCACACGCAGCCGCCGAGGTGGCGCGTGCACTGCTCGACGATCGACAGGCCCAGCCCGGTCGATCCGAAGGGGTGCTGGGTCGGCCCGCGCACGTAGGCCTCGAACAGCCGCGGCAGCAGGTGCGGCGGGATGGGCGCGCCCTCGTTGTGCACCGACAGCTCGACGAAGCCGCCGTCGCCCACCGGCAGCAGCGGCGCCTGGCGGCTGAACAGGTTCACGCCGTCGTCGAAGCGGCCCTGCGCCTCGACCGGCCCGTCGTCGGCGCGCAGCACGCCCGCCACGGTGACGGTGCTGTCGGGCCGCGCGTGCTTGATGGCGTTGAACAGCAGGTTGTCGAGGATGATCCACAGCCGGTCGGGGATGGTGTGCACCGTGGGCAGCTCGGGCGGCAGCGACACGTCCAGCGACAGCCCCTGCTGACGCGCCACCAGCTCGAGGCTCTTCACGTGCCGCGGGATGGCCTGGGACAGGTCGAGGTGCACCGGCTCGACCGCCCGCGTGCCGGCGTCGGCGCGCGACAGCTCCAGCGTGTGATCGACCATCTTGCTCATGCGCCGGGCGCACGCCGCGACGTCCTGCGCGGCGTCCAGATCGGCCTCGTCGGTCATGCCGGCGGTCAGCATCTCGCCGTTGGCCAGCACCACCGACAGCGGGCCGCGCAGGTCGTGCACCAGCTGCGCCAGGAGGCGGGTGCGGTAGCGCTGCTCCTCGAAGAGGCGGGCGTTCTCGACCGCGGTGCCCACCAGACGGGCGAGGGCGACGAGCAGCTCGGTCTCGCCGTCGAGATCGGCCACCTTGCTGGCCTTGCTGTCGACGTAGAGCACGCCGATCACGCGGCCGTGGGCCGGCACCGGCACGCCCATCATGAAGCGCAGCCCGAACAGGCGGACGCTCTGGTTCTGGCCGAAGTGGGCGTCGGTGGCGGCGTCGGCGACCACCTCGGGCACGCCCTCCTCGATCACCTTGCGGATCAGGGTGCCGCTGACCGGCAGCGGGTGGCCGGGGCCCTTCCAGTCCAGGTTGTGCACGACGGCGCGCTGCACGTGGCCTTCGCGGTCGGTCAGCGCGATGAGGGCGCGGTCGGCGTTGAGCAGGTCGGTGACGCGCTCGAGCACCAGGGGCAGCAGGCGATCGAGATCCAGCGTGGCGCCGAACTGGAGCGCGACGTCGAGCAGGATCTGCCCGTGCTCTGCGCGCAGCGTCAGGTCGTCCCGCATCGGCACGTCGACTCCTTCGCTCGGGTGACGCTCCACCATACGGCAATCGGCGCGAGAAACTTTGCTCATGGATGGTCCGTTTCGATCGTTCGGACCGCCGTCGGCAGGGTGAACGATGTGCGGCCGCCGTCGTGGGGATCGCGCCACGCGCGGCCGCCCAGCCGCTCGACGCAGCGCCGAACGGCGGTCAGATCGGCGCGGCTGCGGGCGGGCGCCGGCGCCCACGCCTGGACGCTGATCTCGACGAAGGGGTGACCGGCGGCGGGCTGCAGCGGGGGCCAGGCCAGCTCGTGCACCGGCGCGGCCTCGATCGCGGGGCCGGCGTCCGCGCGCAGGCGGGCCGCCACGCGCACCCGGTCGCCGCGCCGGCTGACGCGCAGCGCCCCGCGCAGCAGGTGGTCGAGCACCGCCGCCGCCCACCCGCCCAGCGTGTGGGCCGAGGGCAGATCCGGCGGCGTGTCGCAGTCGAGGCGCACCCGGCGGTGCTTCAGGAAGCCGCCCAGGCGCTCGAGCCGCTGCGCGACCAGCGCCGTGACGTCCAGACGGACCGGCGGGCCGCCCTCGCCGACCTCGTCGATGCGGGTCAACGACAGCGTGTCGTCCACCAGGGCGCTCAGCAGGCGCGCGCCGTCGACCAGGCGAGCGGCGAGGTGGGGCACCCCCTCGATCGGCGCGGTGGGCAGGGCCGTCGCGTGGGCCGACAGCCGCCGCAGGGGGCCCACCAGGTGGCGCACCAGCCCCGCCAGCTGCGCGCCCCGGAAGGCGTCCTCGCCCCGCAGCCGATCCCGCTCGACGGCCGTGGCCAGCAGCCGCGCGGTCGCGTCGAGCGCGGGCAGGTGGTCGGCGAGGGGCCGGGGCGGGGTCGCCGCGGCCCGCACCGCCAGCGCGCCCAGCGGCCGATGGTGGCCGTGCAGGGGCACCACCAGCGCGGCGCCCTCGGCGCCGTCCACCGCCGCCGCCCGGCCGTGCAGCAGGGCCGAGGCCAGCGCGTCGGCCAGGGGGCCGTCGGGCGCGGCGCGCTGGCCCTCGGGCGCGAAGGTCAGGGCCGGCCGCCGGTGCGCGTCGCAGAGCACGCACAGGGCGTCGTCGCAGGCGGTCGCCGACACCAGCGCCGCCAGCGCGCGGGGCGCCAGCGTCACCATGTCGGGGGCCTCACCGAAGAGGGCCGCCAGCCGGCTGAGCAGACGGCCGGTCGCGGCGGCCAGATCGGCGTCGGGGGCGGCGCGGAGGCCGTCGCGGAAGCGGGCGACGCGGTCGGCGTCGCGCCGGGCCCCCAGCGCGCGCAGCGTGGACAGGGCCTCGTCGGCCTCGTGGGCCGCCAACGCCGGCTGCCCGCGCACCACGAGGCTCTGCGCCAGCACCTCGCGGGCCAGGGCCGCCTCGTAGCGCTGCCCGGCGCGCGCGCAGGCCTGCACCGCCTCGGTCGCCAGCGTGCGCGCGTCGCGAGGGGCCCGCTGGAGGGCACACTCGGCCAGCAGGCGGAGCACCACGCCGTGCTCGGCGCCCAGGCCGTCGACGCCGCGCGCGCGCAGCGCCTCGAGGCGGCGCTGGGCCTCGCTCGTCTGGCCGCGGGCCAGCAGCAGCTGGGCGTGGCGTCGATCCAGCTCGACGTGGTCGCCGCCCTCGGGGATGGGGGCCAGCACGACGCGGGCGCGGGTGAACGCGTCGCCCGCGCCCCGCAGATCACCCTGCAGCATCAGCGCCTCGCCCAGGTTGCCCCAGGCGACGGGCTCGACCCGCGGGAAGCCGGCCCGCCGCGCCTCGGACAGGCTGCGCCGGAAGAGGCGCTCGGCCCGCTGCAGCGCCCCGCGGCGCAGGTACAGGAAGCCCAGGTTGTTGGTCGCGACCGACAGCTCGACGGGATCCTCGAGGCGGGCGCACAGGAGCTGGCTCTCGTCCAGCGCGCTGGCCGCGCGATCCCAGTCGCCCAGCGCGTAGTGCACCATCGCCAGGTTGTTGAGGCACTTCACCAGCGCGGGCACCCGGTCGAGGCGGCGGTTCTCGGTCTCGGCCCACTCGAGGGCGGCCAGCGCGGCGGCGTGATCGCGCCGGTAGAACAGCGCGGCGCCCTCGGCGCGGCGCAGATCGGCCCGCAGCGCCGGCTGGTCGCCGCCGAGGCGGGCCAGGCCGGCGCGCGCCGCCTCGAGCGCGGCGGTGGCGTCCCCGCGGTGCCACGCGGCGGTCGAGCGCACCTCGCCGGCGCGGGCGGCGACGGCGGCGTCGGGGTGCTCGATCAGGGTGGTGGCCTGCGCGGCCGCCTCGTCGCCGCGGCCGGTGAACAGCAGCGCCCGGGCCCGCAAGACGCGCCCCAGCGCGGTGCGGTCGCCGCGCAGGATCTCGAGGGCGCGCCGGTGGGCGCCGAGATCGATCAGCGCCGCCGCGACCGTCACGCGGTGCGCCCGGGGCAGCGGCAGGGGCAGGGCGTCCAGCAGCCGGCGGGCGGCGAGGGCCTCGCCGCAGGCGACGTGCACCTCGGCGCGGGCCAGGTCGAGGCGCACGCGATCGGCGGGATCGTCCACCGGCGCGGCCAGCAGCTCGAGGGGCGCCTCGGTCAAGCCGCGGCCGCGCAGCACGCGCGCCGCGTCGATGCGCTGCTCGAGCGGGACGGCGGCGCCGCCGGCCGCGCGGTGGAAGGTGGCCCAGGCGGGATCGGCGCAGTCCGCGGCCGTGCGGGCGTGCAGGCGCCGGCGCCGCGCCGGATCCAGGCCCTCGAGCGCGGCCGCCGTCGACGTCTGCGCGTCCGAGCGCCAACCGTCGGGGCCGCGGCGCACCTTCTCGGCGCGCACCAGCTGCGTCAGCGCCAGCCGGCACGGATCCTCGGGGCGCTCGAGGCGGGCCGCCAGCTCGGTGGTGGTCAGCCCGCGGTGGGCGATGCCCAGGGCGGCCAGCACCTCGATCGCCGGCTCGCTCAGCCCCTCGAGGTAGGGGGTGGGGCGGGTGACGGCCCACACCGTGGTCCGCGCGCGCTGCAGGCGGGTGCGGTCGACCTGCCAGCGGCCCGGGGCCCGGCGCAGGGCCCCCACGTCGACCGCGTCGCGCAGGCGGCCGAGGGCCAGGTCGAGGCTGTCGATCTCACCCTCGCGCCACAGATCGCGCACGGCGTGGGCGCCGGGGCCGTGGATGCCCAGGCTGTCGAGCAGGCGCGCCCGCGCGTCGTCGTCGAGGGCGGCCGTCGGCACGGCGCGCACCTCGCTGCCCATCGAGCCGCGGCGCTGGGCGCTGACCACCAGCACCGGGGCCGTGCGCGCCGCCATCGTCAGGCAGTCGAGCAGGGGCCGCGCGGCGCCGCTCTCGCTGGCGTCGGCGTCGATGAGCACGGCGAAGGGCGACGGCTCGGCGTCGTAGGTCAGCGCGTGCGTAACGGCGAGGGGCGCGGCGTCGGGGGGCAGGCCGAGGCGTCCGGCCAGGCCGGCCAGCGTCACCTCGTGAGCGTCCAGCCACAGCGGGACGATGCCGCGCAGGGCGACCTCGGCCCGCAGCCACTCGAGCAGGCGCCGCCGCGCCTCGCGATCGCGGCCGACGAGCTCGATGCGCGCGCCCTCGCCCTCGTACAGATCGGCCAGGGCGGCGCGCAGGGCGTCCTGGGCGGCGGACTGGCCCACCGGGGGGCCGCCGGCGGCGAGGATCTGGGCGCCCAGGCCGGCCAGCGCCGCGTCGCCCGAGGCGCCCTGGGCGTCCACGGCGGCGGCCAGCAGCTCCTCGGCCGTGCCGCGCTCGGGGGCCTCGCGGGCGAGCAGCGTGCACAGCAGAGTGCGCGCCGGATCCGGGGGGCCGCCGGGCAGCGGGGTGAAGGGATCCGTCGACGCGTCCAGCCCGCCCGCCGGGGGCACGCCGCCGCGCAGCAGGTGGTGCAGCACGGCGCCGAGGCCGTAGAGGTCGGCCGCGGGGGTGCCGCGGTCGGTGGCCTCGGGCGCGCGCTCGGCGGGGCGCGGCGGCCGCGCGTCGATCCGCAGGCGGGCGCGGTGACCGTCGGTGAGATCGACCGCCGCCACCGAGAGGGCGCCGTGGGCGTGGCCGGTGGCGTGCAGCAGGGCGAGGCCGCGGGTCAGGTCGGTGACGAGGGCGAGGGCCTCTTCGGGGGGCAGGCGCCGGTCGGGCAGCGGGGCGCCGGGGCGGGCGGCCAGCTCGAGGTGCCAGGCGCCGTCGGGCCCGCGGCGCAGGGCGCGGGGGGCGATCAGGTGGGGGTGTCGCCGGGGCGCGATGGCGACGGCGCGCCCGAAGCGTCGCAGGGGCGGGGCCCGATCCGCCCCCAGCTGCGCGGCAGCCTTCGTGTTCCGTTCCATGCGACCCCCGGACGGTCGACCCTCAACGTGCAGGACGGGGCCGACCTTCCCGCCTTGCGCAGAAAGTCCGGGGCCGGGGCGCGACTTGCACCCCCGCGGTGGTTGCGGTATCGCAGTGCCGCTTCGACGTGACGGTAGCGGAGGACGTCCATGGTCGCCCCGGTGATGAAGGCATCCCACGCGGGCTTGTCGCCCGATCAGCTGGTGGCCGCGTGGCGCACCATCTATCGGTCGCGGCGGCTGGACGACAAGGAGATCGCCCTCAAGCGGCAGAACCGGATCTACTTCCAGATCAGCGGCGCGGGGCACGAGGCCATCCTCACCGCGGCCGGCATGGCGCTGCGGCCGGGCGAAGATTACGTCATCTCGTACTACCGCGACCGCGCGCTGCAGCTGCAGCTGGGCATGACCGCCGAGGAGGTGCTGCTGGCGGCGGTGGGCGCGAAGACCGACGTCACCAGCGGCGGGCGGCAGATGCCCTGCCACTGGAGCCACCCGCGGCTGCACGTCATCGGCAAGTCGAGCTGCGTCGGCACGCAGTTCCTGCAGGCGGTGGGCGCCGCCGAGGTCAGCTGGTATCTCGAGCGCGTGGCCGAGGCGCGCGCCGTCGTGGGCGGCCACCGCGAGGACGACGTGGTGCTGGTCAGCACCGGCGAGGGCACGACCAGCGAGGGCGAGTTCTGGGAGGCGCTGAACACGGCGTCGAACAAGAAGCTGCCGGTCATCTTCCTGGTCGAGGACAACGGCTACGCCATCAGCACGCCGGTCGAGGTGCAGACCGCGGGGGGCTCGATCAGCAACCTCGTGCGCGGCTTCCCCGACATGCTGGTGCGCGAGGTGGACGGCTGCGACCTCATCGCCAGCTACGAGGTGATGACCGAGGCCGTCGAGCACTGCCGGGCGCGGCGCGGGCCGGCCCTGGTGCACGCCCACGTCGTGCGCCCCTACAGCCACTCGATGAGCGACGACGAGCGGGCCTATCGGCCCGAGGCCGAGCGCGAGGCCGACGCCGCGCGGGATCCGTTCGTGACGTTCCCGCGCCTGCTGCTGGACGAGGGCATCGTCGACGCCGACGAGCTGGCCGCGGTGAACGCCGAGGTGGACGCCGAGATCGCCGCCGCGACGACGGTGGCGCTGGCCGCGCCGACCCCGGCCGCCGACGAGGTGTTCGAGTACATCTACAGCGCCGACGTCGACCCCACCTCGGACGCCTTCGAGCACCCGCCGCGGTTCGAGGAGGACGCCACCGAGGCGACGATGGTCGACCTGCTCAACGCGTGCCTGCGGGACGAGATGACGCGCGATCCGCGCATCGTCGTGTTCGGGCAGGACGTCGCCGACGCCAGCCGCGAGGCGGCGCTCGGCGAGTGCAAGGGCAAGGGCGGCGTCTTCAAGGTGACCCACGGCCTGCAGGCGCGCTTCGGGGCGGACCGCGTGTTCAACTCGCCGCTGGCCGAGGCGAACATCGTCGGCCGCGCCATCGGCATGGCCGCGCGCGGGCTGAAGCCGGTGGTCGAGATCCAGTTCCTCGACTACATCTGGCCCGCCTACCAGCAGATCCGCAACGAGCTGGCCACCACGCGGTGGCGCTCGCACGACGGGTGGGCGGCGCCGGTGGTCATCCGCGTGCCCAGCGGCGGCTACCTGAAGGGCGGCGCGCCCTACCACAGCCAGAGCGCCGAGACGATCTTCGCCCACGTGCCCGGGCTGCGCGTGGTGATGCCGGCGACGGCGCTCGACGCCAACGGGCTGCTGCGCACGGCGATCCGCTGCGAGGATCCGGTCATCTTCCTCGAGCCGAAGCACCTGTACCGCCAGACCTACAACAAGGCGCGCTACCCCGGGCCCGACCACGCCATCCCCTTCGGGCGCGCGCGGCGCGTGCAGGCAGGCGACGATCTGACCGTGATCACCTACGGCGCGCTGGTGCACCGCAGCGCGCAGGCGGCGCGGGCCGCCGAGAAGGACCACGGGGTGTCCGTCGACCTGCTGGACCTGCGGACGCTGTCCCCGTATGACTGGGAGGCGATCGCCGAGTCGGTCAAGCGGACCGGCAAGGCGCTGGTGGTCCACGAGGAGACGAAGGCCTGGGGCTATGGCGCCGAGATCGCCAGCCGCATCGGCGAGGAGCTCTTCGAGTGGCTCGACGCGCCCGTCCGGCGCGTCGCGGCGCTCGACTCCTTCGTGGCGTACCACCCCACCCTCGAGGACACGATCCTGCCGCAGGTGGCCGACGTGCAGGCGGCCATCGAGTCGCTGTACCGCTACTGAGCGCCTCGAGCGTGGCGGGGCGCGGGCGGTGAGCGGCCGATGACCCAGCCGCCCGAGGACTTCTACGCGCTGGTGGGGCGCGCGCTGGCGCCGCGCTGCGGCGGCGGGGACGAGACCGTCGCGGCCCTCGGGCGCCCGTTCGACGCCGGCACGCTGGGCCGCTGGCAGGCCGCGGGGCTGCTGACGCCGGCCGAGGTCGACGCGCTCGAGAGCCTGCTGGCCCGCGACCTGGCGACGCCCTCGGCGGTCGAGGCGGTGCTCGCGCAGGCCGAGGCGCCCGACGATCCCTCCGCCGAGGAGAGCGACTGGGGCTGGGGCTTCGGCAGCGGCGACCGCACCGTGCCCGAGTACCGACCGCAGCCCCCGCCGGCCGCCGCGGGCCTCGAAGGCAGCTGGGACTGGTCGGCCGGCGAGGACGACGACGCCAGCATCAGCATCGAGTCGGCCAGCCTGCTGAGCCAGTCGCCGCGGCCGCCGCCCGCCGCGCGCTTCCGGGTGGACCGGCGGGTCGAGCGCACGCGGCTGTTCGACGTGCACGAGGCGCGCGACCTGCTGCTGGGGCGCGATCTGGTGGTGCACCAGCTGCGGCCGGACGCCCCCATCGACGCCCTCGGCTTCGTGCGCGCGGTGCGCCTGCAGGCCAACCTGCAGCACCCGAACGTGCAGCCGGTCTACGAGCTGGATCAGTCGCCGCGCGGGGTGCCCTTCTACGCGACGTCGCAGCCCCTCGACGAGACGCTGGCGCGGGTGCTGAAGGCGCTGGGCCAGGACGCGCCCGGCGCGCGCACGCGCTGGAAGCTGATCCCGCTGCTCGAGGTGCTGCTCGACGCCGCGCGCGCCATCTCGTTCGCGCACCGCAGCGGCGTGCTGCACCGCGATCTGCGGCCGCACAAGGTGCGGGTGGGCGACTTCGGCGAGGTGCAGGTGGCCGGCTGGTTCCGGGCGCGGCGCAAGGGCGATCCGGTCGACACCACCTGGGACTCGGCGCTGTCGATGGTGTCGGGCGGCCTGGCGTACCTGGCGCCCGAGCGGCTGGAGCACGGGCTGTCGGCGTGCGGCCCGGCCGCCGACGTGTGGGGCCTGGGCGCCATGCTGTACGCGGTGCTGACGCGCCGGCCGCCCTTCACGGCGCGGTCGTCCACCGAGTTGGTGGCCGAGATGCGCCGCGGGGTGGTGCCGCCGGGCGAGCTGGCGCGGCACGCGGCCGAGGTGCCCGAGGCGCTCGAGGCGCTGTGCCTGCAGGCGCTGTGCGTCGAGCCCGAGCGGCGGCGGCTGTCGTCCGAGGAGTTCGCCGGCGAGCTCGAGGACTTCCTCGACGGCACGCGCATGGAGGAGCGGCGGCTGGAGCAGGCCGACGAGCTGCTCGAGGACGCCGCCCACGCCGCGCGCACCTTCGACCAGGCCCGCGTGCGGCTGCGCGACGCCGCCCAGGCCGAGGCGGGCACGCGCGCCCTCGGCCGCAGCGCCGACCGCGTCGAGGCCCAGCGCGCCCGGGTGCGGCTGGACGCCATGCAGGCCGACGCCGAGAACGCCTACTACACCGCCGAAGAGGCCTTCCACCGGGCGCACGCCGCGCTGCCAGGCTACGAGCCGGCGCGCTACGGGCTGTGCGCCCTGTACTTCCAGGCGCTGCAGGACGTCGAACGCGGCCGTATGCGCGCGCCGATGGACCACCTGCGCGCCAGCATCGAGCAGCTCGATCCCGGCGGCTTCACCGAGAAGCTCGAGGCCCTGACGCACCTCGAGGTGCGCGCCCACCCGGGCGGCCACGCCGTGCGCTTCCACCAGTACCGCGACGCCGCCGGCGTGCTGCAGCCCGACGAGGGGCGCTCGGTGGGCGCGGTGCCCTTCGCGATGGCCAACCTGCGCCCGGGCGCCTACCTGCTGGTGATGACCGACGCCTTCGAGCGCGAGACGCGCCTGTCGGTGCACCTGGCGCGGGGCGAGCGGCTGTCGCTGTACCTGTACCTGCCCGAGTCGCTGCCCGACGGCTTCGTCTTCGTGCCCGAGGGGCCCTTCCGGGCCGGCTGCGACGGCGACGCGGGCGTGCAGGCGGACGCGCTGCCCGCGGGGCGCTGCACGCTGGCCGGCTTCCTCATCGCCCGCGACGTGGTGACGCTGGGGGAGTACGGGGCGTTCCTCGACGCGCTGCACCAGCGCGATCCGGCGCAGGCGCGGGCGCGGGCGCCGCGGGCCTTCGAGGGGGCGCCGCCCTTCTGGCGCCCGGGGGCCAAGGGCTACGGCTTCCCGGTCATCGGCCGGGGCGGCGCCGAGTGGGGGCCGCAGCACCCGGTGGTGGGGGTCAACGCCGACGACGCGCTGGCCTACGCGGCGTGGCGCGGCCAGCGCGACGGGCTGCCCTATCGGCTGCCCACCGAGCTCGAGTGGGAGAAGGCGGCGCGCGGCGCCGAGGGACGCACCTACCCGTGGGGCGAGCGGCCCGAGCCCAGCTTCTGCCACCACCTGGGGGCCGACGGCGGCGCGCCGCGGCTGCGGCCGGTGGGCGCGTACCCCATCGACACGTCGGTCTACGGCGTGCGCGACATGGCCGGCGCCGTGCGCGAGCTGACCGAGAGCTTCCTCGACGGCCACCGCGTGCTGCGCGGCGGCGGGTGGCTGCTGCCCTTCAGCGAGTGCGCCCTGTACGCGCGCACGCCGATGACGCCGGCGACGCCGCTGACCGCGGTGGGGTTCCGGCTTGCGCTCGACGGCCCCAAGCGCGCGGCCATCCCGCCCACGATCGAGCCGGAGAAGGACTGGGTGGTGCCGGACGCGCCGGCGCCCTTCCGCCCCAGCCAGCTGAGCGCGGCCGGCTTCCTGTCCGAGGAGCTGACCGTCGAGGGGCGCACGCTGCTGGCGGGCCAGGCGCGCCCGCCGGTGCCGCCGCAGGCGGGGCAGCGCGCGTCGAGCGGGTTCGACACCGGGCCCGAGCGCTACATCGTGCTCGAGGAGATCGCGCGCGGCAGCATGGGCCGCGTGGTGCTGGCCTACGACCAGGTGCTCGAGCGCCACGTGGCGCTGAAGATCCTCCACGACAAGCACCGCGACGACAAGCTGTCGCGCTACCGCTTCCAGATGGAGGCGCGCATCACCGGGCGCCTGCAGCACCCGACGATGGTGCCCATCTACGACATGGGCATCCTGCGCAACGGCGGGCGCTTCTTCGCGATGAAGATCGTCGAGGGGATGAGCCTGCAGGACGTGCTGCGGGCGCGCACCGGCGGCGACCGGCGCATGGTGGCCGAGTACGGGCGCGATCGGCTGCTGACCGTGATGCGCCGGGTCTGCCAGGGCGTGGCGTTCGCGCACCAGCACGGCGTGGTGCACCGCGACCTGAAGCCGGCCAACATCCTGATCGGCGAGTACGGCGAGGTGGCCATCGTCGACCTGGGCCTCGCGCGGCAGCTCGAGCCGGACGCCAGCGACATGGTCGACGTGGCCGAGGCGGGCGAGCTGGCGCAGGCCGACGGGCGCATCACGCGGGTGGGCTCGGTGATCGGGACGCCCTACTACATGTCGCCCGAGCAGGCGATGGGGCTGCAGGATCTGGTGGGGCCGGCGGCCGACGTCTACGGCCTGGGCGCCATCCTGTACCACGTGCTGGCGAACCGGACGCCCTTCTCGGGGCAGAAGGTGGCCGAGGTGCTGGCCAAGGTGCGGCGGGGCAACGCGCGCCCGCCCAGCGCGGCCGCGCCCGACCAGGAGGTGCCGCCGGCGCTCGACGACATCGTGATGCGGGCGCTGAGCATGGATCCGCGCGAGCGGCACGCGGACGCGCTGGCGCTGGCGGCCGAGATCCTCAGCTTCCAGGAGCACGCGCGGGTCGAGGAGACGACGCGGGCGGTGCTGGCGCAGCGGGCGGCGCGGGCGAACGCGGCGTTCGCGGCCTACGACGAGGCGCGGCGCGAGCTCGACCAGCTGCGCCAGCAGGTGCAGGCGCTGCGCGGCGAGGTGCAGCACAGCGATCCGGTCGAGCGGCGGCGCCTGCTGTGGCAGGCGCAGCGGCGCATCGTCGGGCACGAGCGGGTGCTCGAGGCGCGGGCCACCGAGGCGGTGCGGCAGGCGCGCATGGCGCTCGACGCGGACGGCGTGCGGACGCGGCTGTCGGCGCTGCTGCAGACGCGCTTCGTGCTGGCCGAGCGCGCCGGCGACGAGGCCGCGCGCAAGCACTACGAGCGGCTGCTGCGCCAGGTGGATCACGACGGCGCGCTGGTGCGCTGGCTCGAGCGCGGCGCGGCCGTGTCGCTGCACACGATGCCCACCGGGCTGAACGCGGCGATCTTCCGGCTGATCGAGCGGGCGCGCTGCCTGCGCCCCGACGAGACGGTGCGCCGCGACGTGACCCCCATCGAGGTGCGCGACGTGCCCGTCGGCCCGGCGCTGGCGACGGTGACGGCCAGCGGCACGACCGTGCGGGTGCCCTTCGTGGTGGTGCGCGACCGCCCGGTCGAGATCGAGCTGCCCTGGCCCGGCGAGGTGCGCCCCGGCTTCGCCGTGGTCACCGCGGGCCGCTTCCTCTACGGCGGCGATCCGCTCGACGACGAGGGCTCACCGGCCCGCGCCGCCAAGCTGCCCACCTTCCAGATCGGCGTGCACCCGGTCACCTGCCTCGAGTACCACGGCTTCCTCGAGGCCCTGGCCGGCGACCCCGAGCAGCAGGCCGCGCGCGCCCCGCGCATGGGCCTGACCGGCATCCCGCTGTGGGGCGCCGAGGGCCAGCAGCGCTTCGGTGGCTTCTCCCCGCACCGCCCGGTGACCGGCATCAGCCTCGCCGACGCCCACGCCTACGCCCAGTGGCGCGGCCGCCGCGAGGGCCTGACCTATCGCCTGCCCACCAGCGCCGAGTGGGAGAAGGCCGCCCGCGGCGTCGACGGCCGCGCCTGGCCCTGGGGCGATCGCTTCGAGCCCGCCTTCTGCCGCGGCGAGCGCTTCACCCTGCACGACGTCGGCCTGTTCCCCGACGACGTCTCGCCCTACGGCGTCCACGACCTGGTCACCGGCGTCCTCGAGTGGACCCTCACGGCGGCCCGCGACGACCCCGACGCCTGCTACGTCCGCGGCGGCTGCTCCGCCCTGCCCCTGCACGGCCAGCCCTGCACGTCCCGCATCACCCGCGACCCCCGCGCGCCTTCACCCTTCATCGGGTTCCGGTTGGTCATCCCGGGTTGAGGCCGCGCGCTCGCTGTCCGCGGCGGCCAATAGCAACCATCCTGACAGCGACCGGTTGGATGATCGGTTGGCGTGGCGCGAGGCAGGAACCGCAGGGCCTCGGCTACCTGCGGAACAGCACGAAACGTCCTCGCCGCACACCTGCCGGCACCGTGGGGTAGAGGCGGGTCTTGGAAGCACGGTCCG
This sequence comes from Myxococcales bacterium, assembly GCA_020633465.1. Classification (GTDB taxonomy): domain Bacteria; phylum Myxococcota_A; class Bradymonadia; order UBA7976; family UBA1532; genus JACKDN01. The sequence continues at coordinate 40,487 of JACKDN010000034.1, read as the reverse complement.
GATCCTCGACATCCAGCATTCCGCCCATGTAGGCCCCGTCGTTTGCCATGCCAACCACCACTCCGTCGTTGTAGATCATGAGCTGCTCCGACCCGAAGGGGAGGGCCACGAAGAGACGCTCACGCTCGGTTGACCAGGTGTTCCACAAGGGCACCTTGAGGCGAGTTTGAGAGGCAGAGCCCTCTTCGCCGAACGTGACGTCAATCGCCCTCTTGCCAGGATAGAGCAGCCTGCCCTCGCGGAAGTGGAAGAACGCCGACTCTGGATGCGCCTTTGACCACGCGTCAAACTCCCGTCGCCATCCACCCCCCAGAGTGCCCGCCGCCACCATCAGCGGTGTAGTTGCAGCGATCGCCCCCAGCGCCCGGCCGTCGCCATGAATGTGCCAGCCGCAGCGCAGGCGGGCCGTCGGATCAACGCGGGGAATGGAAAAGGACCGAGGGCAGCCCGTTGTCGAATCGTACCGCACACCTCCAGTCTTCTCTCCCCCGGCCATACGAACGAAGGCGTCCTCGCCGACCCACTCCACGACCGCAGGCCCCTGCCGGACCCACCCGAAGAGAAGCTCAGCATTGAGGTTGGGCTTCACCCACTCCACGCCGTCATTGTCCAATCGGGCGAGGCCATACGTGGATACATGAACATCACCCGCACCGTTGGCCAGCGAGAAGACAAAGGTAAGGGTGAGCGCAACCACTTGGAATTAGACCTTGACCGCCTGTTCAGACGGCAGCGGCGACTCCAGATACCGCCGATTTTGCCTCCAGCGTGCTCGACTATGTGCGGGCGTGCTCGGCGAACGCGAAGAAGACTTGCTCAATGGCGCCCCCTGAGTATGTACTGTCGACGTCAAGCGCCGCTGATCGAGTGCGCAACAGCGCCCATTGCTTCGGAACGGCCAAGGTCAGACTCATTCACAGAGCCAGACCGAGCCCTCGAGATTTGCCTGGCACCTCTCGAAGCGCGGCCGCGCGTCAGCCGAGCACCTCGTCGTCGGTCCGCGCGTCCAGGGTGGGGAGCGCGCTCACCCGTTCGCGAATCTGGCGGAGCGCGTTGCGGCGGGTGGCAGAGTCCCGTCGCTCCACGCGCTCGAGACGCTCGGCGAGCGCTCGCGTGACCGCTTCGGTGATGCTCTCGTGCGTCGCGGCGGCGAGCTTGCGGGCGAGCCGATCGGCTTCGGGGGACTTGATGCTGAGGGCCATGTCTACCTCTCTGCCTGCCGAGGTAGAATAGCGCCCCCGCCACCGACGCACAACGCGCTCACCGGGTCAGTCCGGGATGCAGTCGCCCATCGCCCACGGCTCGCCGCTGCGCAGGTTGTCGGCGCACGGGCAGGGGTCGTGGCCGCCGTAGGTCTCCGGTGCCCCGAGATTTGCCTGGCACCTCTCGAAGCGGCAGCGCGCGCGGGCCCGGGGGCGCTTCGACGTCCCCGGCCGGGAGGGCGCGGTCAGAGCGAGGCGGCCACGGACTCCAGCGTCTCGACGAGGTCCTCGTAGTCGGGGCCGAAGATGTCGTCCTCATCCTCGTCGAGCTGAGCGTCGCGCAGCGCGTTCGCTTCGGCGTTCACGGCGCTCTTCCCGGTGCAGGCGTTCGTGGAGAGGAAGCTCACGCAGCTGTACGTGGCGTCGGTGCACACCTCGCCGTCGGGGCCTTCGAAGCACTTCCGGTACTCCTTCACCGTCGTGAGGCCCGACTTCCGGACGCGGATCCGGTCGGTGTAGAGCGGGTAGAGCCCGTCGGCGGCGAGGGCCCAGGCGTCCTCCACGTCGCCCAGGTGGGCGAGGTGCGCGTCGAGGGCGGCTTCGAGCGAGCTCTCGTGGTACGCGCTGGACTCACCCAGCACGTCGTCGATCTCGATCACCTCCCGCCAGAAGGCCACCTCGAGCGCGGCCATCAACGCGTAGGTCCCCACCCCCTGCAGGCCGGCCTCGGCCGTGTCCTCGACGGCCAGGTGGGCGGTGAGCGCCGTCCAGTTCGCCGCCAGCCGCGACATGCGGATGTCGTCTTCGGTCGAGTCGTCGTAGGCGTAGATCTCGGCCAGGCCGATGGCCCCCTCGACCCGCTCCTGCGCGTCGGCCCAGTCGGCCGTGTCGCCGACGAGGGCGCCGACGTCGGTGTAGGCGCTGTCGGCGAGCGAGGCCGGATCGGCGCTGCCGCCCGCGGTGTACGCCGACTGCAGCGCGTCGGCCAGCGGCGCGTCGGACTCGAGCAGCGCCGCGCCGATCGTGATCAGCTGGCCCGAGGGCGAGGCGTGGGCGGCGGGCAGGGCGGCGGTGGTGGCGATGGCGGCGGCCAGCAGGTGCTTCGGGTCGATCATGTCGGGGTCCTCTCGGTTCGGGTGTCGAAACCCGACGCGCCGCCGCGGAGCAGAGTCCGCAACGAACCGGTCGGCGCGACCCGCATGGCCCCGCCGCGGCGTTGTTCGGGGGGCGCGCTCCGAGTGATCCCTCCACGCCGTCGGGCGGCCGACGACGGATGGACACCTCGTCAATCCGGGATGCAGTCGCCCATCGCCCAGGGTCCACAGCTGCGCAGGTTGTCGGCGCACTGGCAGGGGTCGTGGCCGCCGTAGGTCTGGCCGGCCTCGGTGCTGCGGGCGCCCTGGCAGGTGCCGTCGGGGGCGCCGTCCTCCCACACGATGATGCGGTAGTCCTCGCAGGGCGCGCAGTTGCGGCCGAACTCCAGACCGCGGGTGCAGATCAGCTTGCCGCTCTGCGGATCCTGGGCGATGTCCCACTCGGGGCCCAGGTCGCGGCACCAGGTGGTCGCGCGCTCGCTGCAGAAGCAGTCGTTGCCCTCGTCGACGTCGCCGTCGCAGTCGTTGTCGGCGCCGTCGCAGCTCAGCTCGTCGGGCTCGTAGGCGTCGGTGTACGCGGCGTAGGCGCCCTCGTCGCAGCGCCAGCCCACGTCGCCGGCGCAGCGCGCGGGCGCGTCGGCGCAGACGCCGCGGGCGCCCTGGCAGATCGGGGGCTCCATGCCCGGGCCCTGGTCGGTGCGCCCGTCGCAGTCGTTGTCCAGCCCGTCGCAGGTGGTCTCGAGCACCTCGAAGTCGAGCCGGATCATCGACAGCCGCGCGTCGTCGCAGGGGCCCCAGCCGGCCGCGCCGCGGCAGGCCGGCACCGCGCCGGCGCACACGCCCTGCTGGTTGGGGCAGGCCGGGGCGGTGAGATCCTCGTCGACGTCGCCGTCGCAGTCGTCGTCGCGCGCGTTGCAGTCCTCCGGCCCGGCGCCGACCTGCACGCAGCCCACCCCGCCCGGGCGCCGCCCGTCGCACACCGTGCGCGCCTCGGCGCAGGCCCCGCGCGGCCGGCACGCCGCCAGCGCCTCGGGCGTCGACAGCATCGGATCGACCACCCCGTCGCAGTCGTTGTCGAGGCCGTCGCACCGCGTCTCGGCGAACTGGAACCCCTCGATCGCGGTGTAGTCCGGGTTCTGCCAGCCGCCGCGCCCCTCGCAGGTCTTCACCTGCCCGGCGCACAGCCCCTGGTTCCGATCGGCGGGCGGCGGCTCGAGCCGCTCGTCGACCTCGCCGTCGCAGTCGTTGTCGAGCCCGTCGCAGCTGACCTCGACCTCTTCGTACCGCGCGTCGTGCGCCGTGTAGAGCGCGGTGTCGCACGCCGCCAGCCCGGCGGCGCCGCGGCACGTGCGCGTCGCCCCCGCGCACACCCCGTCCTGTGCGGGGCACTCGGGCGGCGTCACCTCGTCGGTCTCGCCGTCGCAGTCGTTGTCGAGCCCGTCGCAGCTGGTCTCGTTGCGCTCGTACTGCGGATCGTGCGCGCCGAACGCGCCGTCGTCGCACACCCACCCGTCGGCGCCCCGGCACGCCTGCGGCGCCCCGGTGCACACGCCCACCGCGTCGCGGCAGGTCGGCGTCACGAGGTCGTCGTCGACCAGCCCGTTGCAGTCGTCGTCCAGCCCGTTGCACTGCTCGGCGCTGGGTCCGATGGTCCACTCGCACAGCCCGAAGGCGCCGTCGACGCACCGTCGCTGGCCGGTGCGGCACACGCCCACGTCGGGGCAGGGCATCACCGTGCCGGGCACGCACCCGTCGCACCCGGCGATGCCCTCGTCGGCCTCGCCGTCGCAGTCGTCGTCCAGCCCGTTGCACTGCTCGCCCGCCGGCCCCCGGTCGTCGCAGGGCGTCCAGGCGCCCTCCACGCAGCGGGACACACCGGGCGCGCACTCGCCGACGTCGCTGCCGCAGGCTTCGACCGCGCCCTCGGCGCAGGCGGGCGCGGCGTCGGGCGTGCCCGCGTCCTCGATCGGCGCGGCGTCTTCGGCGGGCGCCGCGTCGACCATCGGCGCGGCGTCGAGCGTCGCGTCCGCCGGCCGCGCGTCGGCCACCGGCGCGGCGTCGGCCACCGGCGCGCGTCGGCGGGCGCCGCGTCCGGCCGCGGCGACGCGGCGTCGGCGACGCCCACGTCGGCCCGGGTCGACCCGTCGAGGCGGCCCATCGCGCCGTCCATCCGGCCGGTCGCGCCGTCGAGCTCGGCGCCGGCGTCACCGCCCCCGCCCCCGCCACCCGTGGGCACGCACGCCACCGCGCCCCATGCCACCGCCCACGCCATCGCCATCCGTCGAAGCATCGCATCTCCCCCGCGCCGAGGCGCAGGTGTACGGATACCGTTGCGACGATGCAAGCGCGGGTCGGTGCCAGGCGCCCGCCTCAAATCGGCCAGCTCTGCCCACTGCGCACCCGCCCGTTGTAGACCCACTTGTCGGGGTCGGGCGCCCGCCCCACCCACCAGATCCAGGCGCCGAGCGCCGCGAAGAACAGCACCGCGGCCAGCAGCACGAGCCACGCCGGCAGCGGACCGAAGGCGAAGTTCTCGTACAGCTGGCCCATCGTCTTCACGTGACGGCCGGTGAACGCCATGTGGCCATCGGGCGCCTGCGCGGCGACCCGCGCGATCCAGCACAGCATCAGCAGCAGGAAAACCCAGATGTAGTTGCGGCGCAGCCGCCAGCCGGTCGCGCGCCAGAAGCTCATCTTGTACGAGGGCTGCAGCAGATCCTCGGCCAGCTGCTGCCGCCAGCCACCCGGCAACAGCGCCGTGTCGTGCAGCAGGTAGGGCACGAACAGGTGCGCCTCGAGCAGCCGCGTCCGCCGCCGGAACACGTCGTACAGCCGATAGCGCCGCCCCTCGATGCACATCAGCAGCAGCACGATGGTGCCCCCGAGCGGGATCAGCACGTGCGGCACGTCGGGGCGGCTGAACGTGACCGAGACGATGGCGGTCGAGGCCGCCACCGCCCAGTTCGTCGTCACGTCCATCCGCTGCCGCCAGATGTCCCCGCGGCCCACCTCGGCGCGGTAGTAGTGCACGATGGGCGTCACGGCGCTCGAGGGCAGCGGATCGCCCTGCACGCGCCTGCTCGAGACGTCGGACTCGCTCATGGCGACGAGACTAATCCCGCGCGGCGCCCGGGGCCAGTCGCGGCCCGGCCAGCGCGGGCGGCGCGCCCGCGTGGCCCAGCAGCCGCTGCGCCAGCCCGCCCAGGTCGAGCCCCAGCCCCTGCCTGACCTGCTCGGTGGTCGCGGCGGTGGCCGCGGCCAGCTTGCCGGCGCCCGCCTCACCCACGACGGTCATCCGGTCGACGCGCACCGCGCCCACGGTGTCGAGCATCGCGCCCACCAGGCCGGGCAGCTTCTGACCCAGCACGATGCGCCGCGCCTCGGCCGCGCCGACCGCCTTGCACGTCGCGGCCATGCGCCGCACGCCCTCGGCGGTGGCACGCCCCTCTTCGACCAGCCGCGACGCCGCGCCCCGCGCCTCGGCGACCAGCCGATCCCGCCGCGCCTCGGCCGGCCGCACCACGTCGGCCACCAGCCTCAGCCGCACCTGCTCGAGCCGCGCCGTCTGCACCGCCACCTCGGCCTCGGCCCGCGCCACCGCCGCCGTCACCCCGGCCCGCGCCTCGGCCACCACCGCCGCCTGCCGCGTCCGTGCCTCGCGCATCCGCCGATCCGCCTCGGCGTCGGCCACCTTCATCGCCGCCTCGACCTGCGTCTTCTCCTGCGTCTCGAGGTTCTCGGCCGCCCGAATCCGCGCCAGCGCCTGGTTGTTCGCCTCGGCGATGCGCGACCGCATCTGCAGCTCGGCCGACTGCCGCCGCCCCAGGCTGTCGAGGTAGCCCACGTCGTCGCTCACGTGCTGGATCTTCAGCATGTCCAACACCAGCCCCAGCCGCCGCAGGTCGTGATCCGCCTCGGCCAGCAGGCTCTCGGCGAACTTGATGCGGTCCTGGTTCACCTCCTCGGGTGTGAGCGTCGCGAGCACCCCGCGCAGGTTGCCCTCGAGCGTCTCCTTGGCCACCCGCGCCACGGCGTCGCGCCCCACGCCCAGGAAGCGCTCGATCGCGTTGCCGATGGTGGGCTCCTCGCTCGCGATCTTCACGTTGGCCACGCCCTGCACGTTCAGCGCGATGCCGCCCTTCGAGTAGGCGCCCTTCACCGACAGGTCGATGACCATGTTCGTCAGGTTCAGGCGGTCCACCTTCTCGATCAGCGGCACCCGCATCGCGCGCCCGCCGTGCACCAGGCGGTACGGCACCCGCCGCCCGCTCACCGTCCGCGTGTTGCCCGAGAACACCAGCACCTCGTTGGGCTGGCAGATCTCGGTCAGCGCCCGCACCACCAGCACCGCCGTCACGGCGCCGGCCGCGAGCACACCCAGCATCACCAGGATGATCGTCGTCATCGTCGTCTCCTCTTCCTTCCGTGCCTCAGACCGCGGCCTGGGCGTTGCGGGGCCGCACGGCGTCGCCGAGGGTGCCGGTGAGGTCGACGCCCAGCGTCGTCGACACCTCGTTGAGCAGCGCGCGCACCGCGGCGGGGTAGGCCGCGGCCAGCCGACCCAGCGCCTCGCCGTCGCCGCCGTCCACCAGCGACGCGCGGTCGATCGTCACCCGGCGCGCGGCCGCGGTCACCTGCTCGAACAGCGCCTCGAGGTTCTGCAGCACCACCAGCTCCATGGCGTCGCCGCCCGCCTCGCGCCACGCCTCGGCCACCAGCGCCAGCCCCTCGGCGGTGGCCTTGCCGGTCTCGGCGATCGCCGCCGCCTCGCCGGCCGCGTGCAGCGCCTTCACCTCGCGGTCCGCCTCGGCGGGCAGCGTCACCTCGGCCCGCAGCCGCAGCCGCTCGAGCTCGGCGCGCACCGTCTGCAGATCCTTCTCGGCCTCGGCCTTCGCCGTGTCGGCGGCCGCCTGCACCTGCTCCTCGATGGCCCGCGCCTGCGCGTCGAGCGACGCGACGTGCGCTCGCAGCGCGTTGCGCCGCTCGCTGACGATGGCCTGCGCCTGCCGCTCGGCCACCTCGGCGCGCGAGCTGGCCTCGGCCTCGGCCTCGACGGCGGCCCGCTGCGCGTCCGACTCGGCCACCTCGGCGCTGCGCACCACCTCGGCGATGCGCGCCCGCCCGATGCTGTCGAGGTACCCCCGCCCGTCGCTCACCGCCTGGATCTTCAGCGTGTCCAGCCCCAGCCCCAGCTTGCGCAGATCGTCCTCGGCCTCCTCCTTCAGCCGCCGCGCGAACTTCAGCCGGTCCTCGTTCACCTCCTCGGGCGTCATCGTCGCGACCACGCCGCGCAGGTGCCCCTCGAGGGTCTCCTTGGCCACCCGCGCGATGTCGCGCCGCTCGTGCCCCAGGAAGCGCTCGATGGCGTTGGCCATCACCTCGGGGTCGCCCGAGATCTTCACGTTGGCGATCGCGTCGACGGTCAGCGGGATGCCGCCCTCGCTGTAGGCGCCGCCCACCTGCATGGGCACGGCGATCAGGCGCATGTCCATGCGGTCGACCTTCTCGAGCACCGGGATGCGTAGGGCGCGGCCGCCGTGCAGCACGCGGAAGCCGACGGTGCGGCCGTCGGCCGTGTGGTGATCGCGCCCGGAGAAGATCAGCACCTCGTTGGGCGGGCAGACGTAAAGCAGGGCCCGCACGGCGGCCAGCGCGGCCAGGGCCAGGCCGGCGACGACCGCGGCGATCACGCCGGCGGTCAGCAGGGTCTCGACGTCGAACATGGGCTCCTCCTCCTGGGCCTCGGGGGCCCGGTGACACATGGGGTTCAGGCGGCGCGGCGCACGCGCAGCACGCCGTCGGGGGTGACGTCCTCGACGACGACGGCGGCGCCCACCGGCAGCGGCTCGGCGTGGATGGTCTCGGCCAGCAGGTCGACCACGCGGCCGCCGGTGCTGATGCGCACCTTGCCGGTGCCGCCGGGGGCGACGGTCAACAGCACGCGGCCGGGCTCGCCCAGCCAGTGGTCGGGGCGCAGGGCGCTGCCGACGGTGCGGTGCTTCAGGGTGGTCAACAGGCGGGTGGTGGCGGCGCCGATCAGCCAGCCGTTGAGGGCGGCTAGGGGCGCGACCACGGCGGTCGTGGTCAGGCCGGCCAGCGTCAGCAGCGAGCCGGTCAGGCCGAAGAAGGTGGCGAACAGGATCCAGAAGCGCAGGGACGCCAGGGGCAGCCAGCCGAGGGCGGCGTCGAGGGCCCCCGCGTGGGCCCCGTGCCCGACGTCGGCGTCGGTGTCGAGGTCGGCGTCGGTGTCGAGGTCGAGGTCGGCGTCGTGATCGAGATCCGCGTCGCTGTCGGCGTCACCGCCGACCAGCGAGACCAGCAGCAGGATGCCGCCGGTGAGGAGGGTCGTCAGGTACAGCGTCGGCATCGGGCAGCTCCTGCGGTGGGGACGGAGGGCTGCAAAGCGATGTGCGTGCCATCCCGGTGTCGCGGTGCCGATGCCTTTGATTCCGGCAGCTTGCGGCGCACCGCGTGGCGGGCTCGTCGGCCGTCGTGGCAGGATGCTGTGGTGAAATGCGGCAGATGGTGGAAGGTGCAGCATGGGCACACACGCCGAGCGGGCGATCACCGGCGCCTTCGCGGGCAACCCCTTCCACGTCGCCGACGGCCCGCTGCACGCGGCCGAGGCGGCGCTGGCCGAGGTGGACATCGCCGCCGCGCTGACGCGGCGCCTCGACGCCGGCGATCTGATGGGCGCGAAGGCGCTGCTGCTGGCGGTCGGCCACGCCGAGGCGCTGGCCGCGGTCGACGAGCCGTCACGCGTGTTGGCGCCGCCGCGCGTGCCCGCGGCCCTCTTCGCCCGGCTGCCCCGGCCACGCGGCGCCTACCTGCGCGTCGTGATGGCCGCCGCCCGCTGCCACCGGGCGCTGCAGGCCCTCGCCGGCACCAGCGCGCGCGTGCGCGCCCTGCGCCGCCACGTCTGGTCGGCCTGCTTCGGCGACTCGCTGCTGCACGCCCTCGAGCTCGAGCCGCTGATCCGCGATCACGACGTCGTCGTGCTGGGCGAGACGGGCACCGGCAAGGAGCTCGTCGCGCACGCCATCCTCGCCGCGGTGCCCGGCGCCCACGACGGTCGCCCGGCGCCCTCGGCGACGATCAACGCCGCGGCCATCCCCGAGACCCTCATCGAGAGCGAGCTGTTCGGCCATGTCCGGGGCGCCTTCACCGGCGCCGCCGAGGCGCGCGCGGGCCGCATCCGGCACGCCAGCGGCGGCGCGCTGTTCCTCGACGAGGTGGGCGATCTGCCGGTGCACACCCAGGTGAAGCTGCTGCGCGTCATCGAGACGAACGAGGTGCACCCGGTGGGCGCCGACGGGCCCGAGGCGGTCGACCTGCGCTACGTCACCGCGACGCACAAGGATCTGGTGGCGATGGTCGACCGCGGCGTCTTCCGGCAAGACCTCTACGAGCGCCTGGCCGGCCACGTCATCCGCCTGCCGCCCCTGCGCGAGCGCCCCGAGGACATCCCGGCCATCGGCCGCCGCTTCGTCGAGACGCACCTGGGGCAGGCGCGCATCCCCGGGCAAGCGCACCGGGCGCTGCGCTGGCTCGAGAGCCCCGAGGCGCAGGGCTATCCGTGGCCGGGCAACGTGCGCGAGCTGCAGAACGCGCTGCGCAACCTGCTGCTGGGGTTGGAGCCGGGTCTGCGCGGGCGCGGCCCCGAGCCCGAGGCCCGGGCGGGGGACGTGCCGTCGGCCATCGCGGCGGGCGGCGCGACGATGCGGGCAGTGCAGGACTGGTACGCGCGGCGGGTGCTCGCCGCCGAGGGCGACAATCAGGCCGCCGCGGCGCGCACCCTGGGGGTGGATCGATCGACGCTCAAGCGCTGGCTGAGCCGCTGAGGATCAGCGCCGTCCCCAGCGGTCGCGGTCGTCCCCGCGGCCCTTCTCACCGCGATCGTCGCCGCGGCGGCCCTCGTCGTGGCGGTCGTCGCGATCGTCGCCGCGGCGGCCCTCGTCGTGGCGGTCGTCGCGATCGTCGTCGCGGCGGTGGCCCTCGTCGTGGCGGTCGTCGCGGTCGTCGTCGCGGCGGCGGCCCTCGTCGTGGCGATCGTCGCGATCGTCGTCGCGGCGGCGGCCCTCGTCGTGGCGATCGTCGCGATCGTCGTCGTAGCGCCCGTCGCGGTCGTCGAGGCAGGGCCCGCGGTCGCGGTCGGGGCCCTCGCACAGGGGGCCGCCGTCGCGGCTGGCGCCCTCGACGATCTGCACGCGGCCGAAGCGCAGGCCGACCCACAGGGCGTCCTTGCAGTCGGTGCGGATGCGCGCCACGCGCCAGCGGTCGGCCCGGACGTCGATCGTCGTGCGCAGGGTGCCGTCGGGCTTGGCGCCCTCGAACGTGAAGGTCTCGCCCGGCTGCACGGTGCCCTCGAACAGCGGATCGCGGCCGGTGCCCTTCACCTCGATGTCGGCCGCGCGGTCGCCGAGCCAGCGCAGGGTGAGCGTCGTCAGGCCGCCGGCGCAGGCGCCGCAGGGCGGGCCGCACACCTCGCCCTCGTCGGTGGCGCCGTCGCAGTCGTCGTCGCGGCCGTTGCAGGTCTCTTCGGCGCCGGGGCGGGTGGCGGCCGAGGCGTCGTCGCAATCGCCGCCGCAGGTCGTGACGCCGTCGCCGTCCGCGTCGTGGCCCTCGTCGGTGGCGCCGTCGCAGTCGTTGTCGAGGCCGTCGCACAGCTCGGCCGCGCCCGGCGCCACCGCCGCGTTGGCGTCGTCGCAGTCGCCGTCGCAGGTGCGCGCGCCGTCGCCGTCGGCGTCGAAGCCCTCGTCGGCCACGCCATCGCAGTCGGTGTCGACGCCGTCGCACAGCTCCGGCGCCCCGGAGAAGATCGCGCCGTCGGCGTCGTTGCAGTCGCCCGCGCAGGGGCTCTGCCCGTCGCCGTCGGCGTCGTAGCCCTCGTCGATCAGGCCGTCGCAGTCCTGGTCGAAGCCGTTGCACAGCTCGAGGTTGCCGGGGCGGGCGAAGACGTTGTCGTCGTCGCAGTCGCCGCCGCAGGTGGTGACGCCGTCCTGGTCCTGGTCGAAGCCCTCGTCGGTGCCGAAGTCGCAGTCGTTGTCGAGGCCGTCGCAGATCTCCTCGGCGCCCTCGTACATCGCCGGGTTGGTGTCGTCACAGTCGCCGTCGCAGAACGACACGCCGTCGCCGTCCTCGTCGTAGCCCTCGTCGACGAGGCCGTCGCAGTCCTGGTCGAAGCCGTTGCAGTACTCGAAGTTGCCGGGGCGGGCGAAGACGTTGTCGTCGTCGCAGTCGGCCGGCAGGCCGTCGTCGCCGGGCTGGCCCGGGTCGCAGGCGTCGTAGCCATCCTGGTCGGCGTCGGGACAGACGGTCTGCGCGAGGGCCGGCGCGGCGAAGGTCGCGAGGGCGACGATCAACGCCAGGCGAAGGGGACGGGCAGGCATGCCATCGGCTCCAATACGGGTCGGGATTGCGTGCAATGCTGCCCCACAGACACCCGGTGTGCAATATTCCGTTGAGGATGTAGAGTCACCGGCGGCGGACGTCGGTCCGCGGCGCAACCGGCGCGGCGCCTTCGGCGTCCAATGGCCCCGCGCTGCCCTGGAGGCCTCATGGCCCGCGACACCCTGGCCGAGCTGCTCGGCATCCTGCGCCTCGAGCGCATCGAGGAGAACATCTTCCGCGGCCCCAGCCAGGACCTGGGCTGGGGCGCGGTGTTCGGCGGCCAGGTGCTGGGGCAGGCCCTGTCGGCGGCCGCGCAGACGGTGGACGCCGAGCGCGCCGTGCACTCGCTGCACGCCTACTTCCTGCGGCAGGGCAACGCCCACAAGCCCATCGTCTACACCGTCGATCCCATCCGCGACGGCAGAAGCTTCACCACGCGGCGCGTGGTGGCGGTGCAGGACGGCAAGGCCATCTTCAGCCTCGCGGCGTCGTTCCAGATCGACGAGCCGGGCCTCGAGCATCAGGCCGAGCAGATGCCCGAGGCGCCCGACCCCGAGACGCTGCGCCCCGAGGACGAGCTGGCCCGGCGCTACATCGAGGGCCTGCCGCCCGCGGTGCAGGCGAAGATCCCGGCGCGTATGCGCGAGCGCGCCACCTCACCGCGCCCCATCGACGTCCGCCCGGTGAACCCGCGCGATCCCGTGCGCCCGCCCGCCGAGCCCGCGCGGCGCCAGGTGTGGTTCAAGGCCAACGGGGCGCTGCCCGACGAGCCGGCCGTCCACCGCTACCTGCTGGCTTACGCCTCGGACTTCCACTTCCTGGTCACGGCCATGCAGCCGCACGGCGTCTCGTGGATGACGCCCGGCATGCAGGTGGCCAGCCTCGATCACGCGATGTGGTTCCACCGGCCCTTCCGCCTCGACGACTGGCTGCTGTACGACATCGACGGCCCGTTTACGGGCAACGCCCGCGGGCTGGTTCGCGGCCGCTTCTTCGATCGGCAGGGGCGCCTCGTGGCCAGCACCGCCCAAGAGGGCCTGGTGCGCGACCGGCGAGGGTGATCCTCACCGCTCTTCCATCCGCTCCATCGTCCGCAGCAGCACGTCCGCCACGTCGAGCATCAGCCGCGCGTCGGGATCGTCGCCCACCGCCTGCCGGGTGACGTCGATCATCAGGCGCGAGGCGTCCTCGAGGTCGAGGCGCGCGTTCGGATCCCGCCGCGCCAGCGTCTGCGCCGCCGCGCTCAACAGGCGCGCCAGCTCGCTCTGATCGCCCTCGAGCATCTTCACCACCAGCTCGAGCAGCGCGCCCTCGTCGACCGGGCTGCGCGGCGCGTCGGGGTCGACGAGCTGCCGCAGCAGCTTGCCCAGCTCGGCGGCGCCCCGGTGCTGCAGCACCTCGATCAGCCGCGGATCCAGCCCGAGGCTCCGCAGCGCGTCGGGCCCGGCCTCGCCCAGCACCAGGCCGAGCACCTGCCCCACGTCCAGCCCCGCGATGTCGGCGTCGCCGTGCGCCTCGTGCAGCCAGCGCCGCGCCAGCGCGCGCACCGCGGCGGGATCGTCGCTGGCCTTCGCGATGGCGCCGATCAGGTCGTCGGGGCTGGCCACCCGGAACGCGAAGTCGGCGTAGTACTGGCGCAGCGCGGCGTCGAAGCGCGCCGGGCCCACCTGCGCGCGCAGCGCGTCGAAGAACAGCCCGCCCTTGGCGTACACGGTCGCGGCGTAGCTCAGCGCGTCGTCGAAGTCGCGCGTGGGGCGGTCGACGGGCAGGTCCGGCGACCCGGTCAGCCGGGCGAGCTGGTAGTTCAACGTGAGCTGCAGCGCCCGCTGGCGATCGGCGGCCGCCCGCCCGTGCACCTGCTCGAAGTAGACGACGGCCGCGTGGTTGGCGAGCGCCTCGTCGACGAAGGGGTGCCGCTTGCTGTCGCTGCCGACGACCGCGTTCCACCACTGATGCGCGACCTCGTGGGCGACGACGAACTCGAGGGTGTCGCGCAGGAACGGGCTGTCGGGCAGCGCCACCGGCAGGCCCTGCACGCGGCCGCCGTAGAACATGCGCGCGATGGTGACCAGGCTGGGGAACTCGACGCCGCCGGCCCCGCCGATCAGCGGGGACGCGGCCAGATCGAGCTCGGGGTAGGGGTAGGGCCCGTACAGCCGGCCGAAGGTCTGCAGCGCCTTGCAGGCGTGGTCGAGCACGCGCTCGCCGGCTTCGCGGTCGGTGTCGAGGAACCAGCTGCGCACCAGCACGCCGTCGACCGTGCGCGCGGCCATCGAGTAGCCGGCGCTCAGCTGCAGGGCGAACTCGCGCACGCCGGTGGCGCGGAAGGTGTGCACGGCCTGGTCGCCGTCGACGACGTGGGCGGTGCGCACGCCGGTCGAGGCCACCTGCAGCCCGGGGGCGGTGCGCAGGACGACCTCGTAGTGGGCGGGCTCGAAGAAGCTGACGTCGCCCACCGGGCCGCCCGGCTCGGTGTCCCAGCCGGCGCCGTCGTGGGCGGCCAGGATCGGGTACCAGAGGGCCAGGCTGACGATGCCGTCGCCCACGCTGAACACGCCGTAGCCGCCCTTGCCGTCGTCCTCGCCCAGCACGAGGCCGAGCAGCTGCTTCAGCGCGGCCTTCTCGAGATCGGCGGCGCCGCGCGGCAGGCGGAAGATAACGCCGTCGAAGTCGAGGTCGAGGGTCAGCTCGGCGCCCGGCTCGAGGGGCGCGGCCAGCGGGACGCGCAGGCGCTCGCGCTGCAGCTCGGCCGGCCGCGGCTCGCCGTCGACGACCACGTCGTGCACGGCCAGGTTCAGCGCGCCGGCCTCGGTCAGCTCGGGCGTGTTCGGGTACAGCAGGAACTGCAGGGCGTCGAGGGGGGCGGCGCCCCGGTGGGTGTAGCGCAGCGTCAGGTGGCCCCGGTAGGTGAACAGGCGGTCGTCGAGCTCGAGCTCGACGCGGTACAGCGGCGCGCCCTCGAGGCGCGCGCGATCGGCGGTGGGCGCGAGGGTCTGATCCATCCACGCGGCCACCTGCGGGGGCGGCGTCGGCGGCGGCGGCGTGCGCACCAGCGGCGGGGCGGGGGTAGGGGCCGGGGCCGGGGCGACCGGCACGGCGTCCCCTTCGGGGCGTTCGGCGCACGCGGCCACCGCCGCGACGCCCACCATCAACCACCAGCGCATGGCATCCCCCTCGTCCCTCGCCGTCTCGAAGTGGACGGACGGCCCGCCCGAGTGTATCCCCGCGTTCACGGGGGCGGCGTCGCGCGGCGTCGACGGCCCCGTGAACAATCGGGCCCTCGCCCGGTCTCATTCCGCCGGCGACGTGGCACGCCCACTGCACACGGGGGGCGCGTCCGACGAAACGACTGGAGGATGCCATGAACGTCTCTCGCTCCGCCCTGCGCCTCGCCGCCGTCCTGGCGGCCTTCGTCCTGCTGCCCGGCGCCAAGGGGGGCTGCGGCAGCAAGGAGTCCAACGAGACCCTCACCTCACCCGTTCAGGCCCTGGGCCTGCTGCTCGAGCGCCCCGACGGCGCCGTCGGCGCCCGCCTCGTCGTCATCTCGACGAACGACCGCGACGTCCGCTTCGTGGACGGCGTCGCGAGCCCGACCGTCCGCATGGGCACCGACGCGCCCATCGGGCTCACGGCCGCCGAGTCGGGGCACTACGTGGTCGACAGCGCCCGCGCGGCGGGCCTGAAGTACAGCCCCGGCGCCACCTATCAGTTCCGCTTCGATCTGGACGACCCCGACGTGGCGGGCGATCGCGCCGGCGACGCCTTCGTGGGCGTGATCGACGCGCCCGACGACGCGGTCAGCTTCGAGTTCACCGAGGCGCCCGCGGTGGCCGGCGACCTGGCGAAGGTGCGCTGGGCGCCGGCCGAGCGCTGGGCGCTCTTGACCGTGCGCGACGCCGAGGGCGCGATCACCTACACCACCTTCGACCTGTCACACCCCGAGTTCGACGGCTCGAAGTGGGGGCGCCTGAAGAAGGGCGGCAGCCTCGAGCTGGGCGTCGACGTGTTCCCCGAGGCGGGCACCTACACCGTCAGCCTGTGCGCGGTCGAGCGGGTGAGCGACTTCGACACGGCGCTGTCGTCCTCGCTGGGCGCGCTGAGCGGGCTGCTGGCGGGCCGCTGCGCGCCGGATCAGATGGTCACGGTGCAGTAATGATCGACGGCGTGCGGCGCCTGCGCGGCGCGGTGCCCGCCGCGGTGGTGGCGCGCGCCGCGCGCGACGCCGCCGACCTGTTCGCCCGCCTCGACGACCGCATCGCCGCGGTCGGCCCGTTCTCCGCGGGCGACGTGCTGCCGCCGGGCGTGCCCTGGGTGCCCACCGCCTCGTCGGTGGGGCTGGCGGCGCTGCCCGACACGCTCGCCGCGTTCGCCGAGGCGCTCGACGGTCCGGTCGCGGCCCTCGCCGGCGCCCCGCTGGTGCCCCTCGGCCGCGCGTGCTGGCTGCGCCGTCAGCGGCCCCCGGCCGAGCGCCCGTCCTGGCACGCCCCGCACAGCTGGCACCAGGACGGCGCCCTCGCCTTCGACTTCGCGCAGGGGAATCCGGCCGCGCCCGACGCCCTGGCGCCGCTGCTGACCGCCTGGATCCCCCTCGGCGATTGTGGCGTCGACGCGCCCGGCCTGTGCTGGATGGACGCGGCGCCCGATCGCCTGCTGACGCCCGCCGAGCTGGCCCGCCCGCGCGTCGCCGACCACGCGCCCGCCCTCGCCGCGGGCGACGCCCTGATCTTCGGCGGCGCCCTGCTGCACGCCACCCACGCCACCCCCACGATGTCGCGCCCGCGCGTCAGCGCCGAGCTGCGCTTCGCGCGCGCGGACGCCGTCCCGCCCCGCCTGCGCGACCTGCGCTGACACACCGCGCGCCCCACGATGGTCTACACTGTGCCGCCCGACCGGGAGGATCCGTGGAAGACGCCGAACGCCTCGTCGAGACCATCCGCAACGCGATCATCGGTGAAGACACCGCCATCGCGGGCCCCTACGGCCTGCGCCGGGTGGTCTATTGCGACTACACAGCGTCCGGGCGATCGCTCGCCTTCATCGAGGACTTCGTGCGGCACGAGGTCATGCCGCTGTACGCCAACACGCACACCGAGTCGTCGGGCACCGGGCTGCAGACCACCCGCTTCCGCGAGGACGCGCGGCAGATCATCGCCCGCGCGGTCGGCGCCGACGAGCGCGACGTCGTGCTGTTCTGCGGCTCGGGCGCGACGGCGGCGGTCAACAAGCTGATCGACGTCCTCAACCTGCGCATCCCCCGCGATCTGGACGACACCTACGGCTTCTCGGCCCAGATCCCGCCCGAGAAGCGCCCGGTGGTGTTCATCGGCCCCTACGAGCACCACAGCAACGAGCTGCCCTGGCGCGAGTCGATCGCCGAGACCGTGGTCATCGACGAGGACGCCGACGGGCACGTCGACCTGGCGCTGCTCGAGGCGGCGCTCGTGCGCTACGCCGACCGGCCGCTGAAGATCGGCAGCTTCTCGGCGGCCAGCAACGTCACCGGCATCGGCACCGACACCCGCGCGGTGTCGGCCCTGCTGCACCGCCACGGGGCGCTGTCGTTCTGGGACTTCGCGGCGGCGGGGCCCTACGTGAAGATCGAGATGAACATGGCGGACGACCGCCCCGACGGTGATCGCGTCTACAAAGACGCCCTGTTCCTCTCGCCCCACAAGTTCATCGGCGGCCCGGGCACGCCCGGCGTGCTGGTGGTGAAGCGCGCGCTGCTGCAGAACCGCGTGCCCACCGCGCCCGGCGGCGGCACGGTGGCCTACGTCAGCAGCGCCGAGCACGTCTATTTGGACGATCCGGTGCACCGCGAAGAGGGCGGCACGCCGGCGATCATCGGCTCCATCCGCGCCGGCCTGGTCTTCCAGCTGAAGGACGCCGTCGGCGTGCCGCTCATCCGCGCGCGCGAGCACGGCTTCATCCGCCAGGCCATCGAGCGTTGGCGCGCCCACCCCGACCTGCGGGTGCTGGGCAACGCCGAGGCCTGGCGCCTGTCGATCGTCTCGTTGATGGTGCGCGACGGCGACGACCGCTTCCTGCACCACAACTTCGTCGTCGCGCTGCTGAACGATCTGTTCGGCATTCAGGCGCGCGGCGGCTGCTCGTGCGCCGGGCCCTACGGCCACCGCCTGCTGGGCATCGATCTCACCCGCTCGCGCGCCTTCGAGCGCGAGATCCTGCGCGGCTGCGAGGGCGTCAAGCCGGGCTGGGTGCGGGTGAACTTCAACTACTTCATCAGCCGGGCGTCCTTCGAGTACGTGCTCGAGGCGCTGGAGCTCGTGGCCACCCACGGCTGGCGCCTGCTGCCCGACTACCGCTTCTGCCCCGACACCGGCCTGTGGCAGCACCGGGGCGAGCGCGCCTTCCAGCCGATGCGCCTGCACGACGTCCGCTACGCCGGCGGCCGCATGTCCTACCGCAGCCGCCACGCCACCGAGCCCGAGGCCGCGCTGGCCGACTACCTGGGCGAGGCCCGCGCGCTGTTCGACGACGCGGCGCGCCGCTTCGCCGAGGCGGACGACCCGGACCTCAACGCCGACTTCCAGTCTCTGCGCTGGTTCACGCTGCCCAGCGAGGCCCTCGCGCGGCTGCGCGCGGGCGCGGGCGGCTGACCCGCGCGTCCGAACCGCGTATAGTGTCGCACCGGCCGTCCGGAGGTCCCGTGCTCGATCCCCCCGCCCGCGTCCTGCTCGTCGATCCGATGACGACGCGCCGCGAGCGGCTGCGGGCCGCGCTGGACGCCCGGGCCGACTTCACCGCGCGCCCCTGCGCCGACGCCAGCGCGGCGGCGGCCCGGGTGGTGGCGGGCGACGTGGACGCCGTGCTGGTGGCGCTGCACCTGGTCGGCGAGGCCGACGGCCTCGCGCTGTGCCACGCGCTGGTCGACGGGCGCCCGGCGCTGCCGGTCATCGTGCTGTGCGACGACGTCGACGCGCAGGCGGCCCTGGGCGCGCTGCGGGCGGGCGCCTGCGACGTGGCCTCGTCGGTGGCGCCCTTCGACCACCTGTTCGAGGTGCTGCACAAGGCCATCCGGCAGCACCGCCTGACCTTGCGCGCCGAGCAGCTGCCGGCCGCCGTGCGCGAGATCGCCGAGGTGGGCGGCATGGTGGGGCGCAGCCCGGCGATGCGGCGGCTGTTCGACATGGTCGAGCGGCTGGCGCCCACCGACGTGTCGGTGATGGTGACCGGCGAGAGCGGCACCGGGAAGGAGCTGGTGGCGCGCGCGCTGCACCAGCAGGGGCGCCGCCACCGGGGGCGCTTCGTGGCGATCAACTGCGCGGCGATGCCCGAGACCCTGCTCGAGAGCGAGCTGTTCGGGCACGCGCGCGGGGCCTTCACCGGCGCCACCGAGGATCACGTGGGTCTGTTCGTGCAGGCCGACGGCGGGACGCTGCTGCTCGACGAGATCGGCGAGCTCTCGCTGGGCACGCAGGCCAAGCTGCTGCGAGCGCTGCAGGAGCGCAAGGTGCGGCCGGTGGGCGCCACCCGCGAGGTGGCCTTCGACGTGCGGCTGGTGGCCGCGACCAACCGCGATCTCGAGGCCGAGGTGGCGGCGCGGCGCTTCCGCGACGACCTGTTCTACCGCGTCAACGTGGTGCGCATCACGACGCCGCCGCTGCGGGCGCGCGGCGACGACGTGCTGTTGCTGGCCCAGCGCTTCGTCGAGCGCTTCGCGGCGCGCTACGGATCGCCGGTCGAGGGGCTGACGCCCGGCGCGGTCGGACGGCTGATGAGCTATCGCTGGCCGGGCAACGTGCGCGAGCTCGAGAACGCGATGGAGCGCGCGGTGGCCTTGTGCCGGGGGCACCGCGTCGACGTCGAGGATCTGCCCGACGAGGTCGTGACGCCCAGGCACGTGGCGAGCCCCGGCGGCTTCGCGATGGACGCCGAGGCGCTCGAGCCGCTCGAATCGCTCGAGCGGCGGTACATCCTGCACGTGCTCGAGCTGACCGAGGGCAACAAGAGCCGCGCCGCCGAGATCCTGCAGGTGGATCGCAAGACGCTGTACCGCAAGCTGGAGCGCTACGGCGAGGTGCGCTGACGGCCCGACGGCCTCGGCGCGTGCGTCGACCGGCCGTCATCGGTACCATCCCCGCGTTCGACGAGCCTCGGGGAGAGCCATGAACCAGCGATTCGACACCAGACTGTGGGGCGTAGCGGCGATGGCCGCGCTGCTTTGGGGCTGCCCGGGCGGCAGCGGCGGCGGGGGCAACAACGCCTGCGTCGCGGGACAGACGGCGCAGTGCAGCTGCGCCGGCGGGGGCCAGGGCACGCAGGTGTGCACCGAGAACGGCACCTTCGGGGCGTGCAGCTGCGCGCCGGCGGGGGACGCCGGCGTCGGCGCGGGCGGCGATCCCGGGCAGGGCGGCGAGCCGGGCGCGGGCGGCGTGCCCGGCATGGGCGGCCAGCCTGGGGCCGGCGGTGAGCCGGGCGCCGGTGGCCAGCCGGGCGTCGGCGGCGAGCCGGGCGCCGGCGGTGAGCCGGGCGTCGGCGGCGAGCCGGGCGCCGGTGGCCAGCCGGGCGCCGGCGGTGAGCCGGGCATGGGCGGTGAGCTGGGCGCCGGCGGTGAGCTGGGCGCCGGCGGTGAGCCAGGCATGGGCGGTGAGCCGGGCGCCGGTGGCGAGCTGGGCGCCGGCGGTGAGCCAGGCATGGGCGGTGAGCCGGGCGCTGGCGGTGAGCCAGGCGCCGGCGGTGAGCCGGGCGCGGGCGGTGAGCCGGGCGCCGGCGGTGAGCCGGGCATGGGCGGCGCGCCGGGCGTCGGCGGCATGGGCGGCGAGCCCGGCATGGGCGGCGAGCCCGGCATGGGCGGCGAGCCCGGCATGGGCGGCGAGCCAGGCATGGGCGGCGAGCCCGGCATGGGCGGGGAGCCCGGCATGGGCGGCATGGGCGGCGCGCCGCCGCTGGCCTGCGCCGACGCGCCCAACCTGATCGACTTCTTCGCCGAGGCCGAGATCAACGAGGAAGGCGTCTACAGCGTCCGGATCGACGTCCCGTCCTCCGACGGCCTGCCGGCCAGCCAGTGCGGCGGCCTGCGCTCGGGTCAGGTCTTCGCGCTGCGCGTGCCCGAGACCGCCGTGTGGCTGGTGTCGTCGGACACCTTCGCCACCGACTACGACACCGTGCTGTCGCTGTGGGACGACTGCCCGGCGATCGGCGCCGAGACCCAGTGCGACGACGACACCGACGGCTTCGGCGCCCTGCTGGGCGAGGAGATCGAAGAGGGCGACGTGCTCTACGCCGTCGCTCGGCCCTACGCCGGCGCGCCCGCGACGCTGGATCTGCGCGCGCTGCCCCTGGCGCCGGTGGGCGTGGGCGAGCCCTGCAGCATCGACGTGCGCCAGGCGTGCGCCGGCGATCTGCTGTGCAACTTCGACGCGGAGGCTGGCGAGTCGACCTGCGCCCTGGCCAGCCCGCCCGAGATCCTCGAGGCGCGCGCCCTGCGCGACGACCAGACGGGGCTCGTCGGCCTGTGGGTGCGCGGCCGCGACGCCGGGCGCGACGTCACCGCCATCGGCTTCGAGCTGCTCGACGCCGAGGGCGAGCCGATCGTCTACGACGTGCAGAGCGGCGACACCATCCTGTACGCCAACCTGGGCGAGGCGCTGCTGGGCCAGACCGACTTCATCGCCCGCCGCCTCGCGGGGCTCGAGGACTTCCCCGAGGCCGTCGGGCTGAGCCTGTTCCTGGTCGACCAGCAGGACCTCGAGAGCCCCCGCGTCGAGATCGACTTCGCGCCCCAGCCCGAGGCCGACGGGGCCTGCGATCCGCGCGCGGTGCTCGACCGCTGCCCCGGCGCCCAGCAGTGCTACGCCGCCGACGGCGCCGAGCAGGGCACCTGCGCGGCGGTCGACGTGCCGGTCGTCGAGCAGGCCCGCGCCTATCTCGACCGCACGAACCGCACCCTGGGCATCGAGGTGTCGGGCACCGACGCCAACGCCGATCTCATCGTGCTGCGCTACGCCTTCGTCGACGGCAACCAGAACCTGGTCGAGGTGGGGGGCGAGGACATCTTCGACGTCGAGTTCGACACCCTGACCTACAACGACGGCACCTTCGCCGGCAGCTGGTCGGGCCCGGTGAACGGCCCGGGCCTCGAGCGCGCGCAGAGCCTGGTGGTGCTGGTGTTCGACAACACGCTCGAGGGCAGCGAGGCGCGGGTGGTGGCCTTCGAGGCGCCGCCCGAGATCGCCGCCGGCGGCGCCTGCGACGCCGGGCTGGGCCTGGATCGCTGCGCCGCGGGGCTGGCCTGCGTGGTCGAGGACGAGCAGACCACCTGCGCGGATCCCGCGCCGCTCGACGCCTGCGTCGAGGGTACGGACGTCATCGACGTCAACCCGCAGCGCGCCGGCGTGGGCCGCTGGCAGCTGGCCGGCGCCACCTTCACGGCCATCGACCTCGACGCGGGCACCTGCGTCGCCGACCTGGCCGGCGTGCAGTCGCACGTCTTCACCGCGCCCTCGGACGGCACCTACCGCGTGACGATCGACGCGCCCTTCGACGCGTGGGTCATCGCCCGCGACATCTGCCGGTACGCGGGCGCGCGCTTCGAGCGCGCCTGTCAGGAGCCGGGGGACGGGCCCTTCGATCTCGAGCTGAGCGCGATGGACACCGTCTACCTGATGATCGGCGGCCAGCCCGTCGACCGCGCCGAGGATCTGGCCGGCTACAAGCGCAGCCGCGGCGCCTACACGCTGACCATCGAGCGGCAGTGACGCACCGCCGACGAGGCGTCGCCGCGTTGTTGCCGGGCCGTCACCGACGCCGGCTACAACGCGGCGCATGCGCACTGCCTTCGCTTTGGGTCTGGTGCTGTTGACCGGCTGCGTGCAGGCCGAGGACGCCGGACGGCGCGCCTGGCTGCAGAGCCTGCTGGTGCAGGACAACCGCCCGCTGCTCGAGCGCGAGCCCGCCCTGACGGCGGGCAAGTTCCGCAAGATGGGCGCCCGCCCCTACGACTTCCTGCGCGGCTCGCTGGCGGTGTACCTGGCCGACGCCGCGCGGCCCGACGCGATGCCCACGCGCTTCGGCTCGGCGGCGGCCAGCCGGGTGCTGGTGCTGGGCGATCCCCACCCCGAGAACCTGGGCGCCTTCCGCCGCGGCGACGGCCGGATGTCCTTGGAGTTCAACGACTTCGACGGCGCGACCTTCGGCCCCTACCACCTGGACGTGCGGCGCCTGGCCGTGGGCTTCGTGGTCGCGGGGCTGCAGGCCGGGCTGGACGACGACGCCGCGCGGGCGCTGGCCGGCGCCGTGGCCGAAGGGTACGTCCTCGAGATCGACCGCCTGGGCCGCGGCCTGGCGCCGCTGCGGGTGCGTCGCGGCGTGGGCTTCGGCCACATCGTCGACGATCTGCTGCGCCGCGCCGAGCGGGACGGCGACGCCCGCGAGCACCTCGACGACTACACGCGGGTGAAGGACGGGCAGCGGCGCCTGCGGCGGGGCGAGGTCGAGGCGCCGCCCATGCCCGGCGTCGTCGGCGACGCCCTCGAGCCGGTCGACGCCGACGTCCGCCGGCTGGTCGACCGCGCGCTGGCGGCCTACCCCGCGACGCTGCACGCGAAGCACCGGCCCGCGCCGCGCGCCCTGCGGCCCAAGGACGTGGCGCGGCGCCTGGGCGCCGGCGTCGCCAGCTATCCGCGCCTGCGCTACTACGTGCTGGTCGAGGGGCCGACGCCCGACGTCGACGACGACGTGCTGCTCGAGCTGAAGGAGGTGGCCGATCCCGCGCGCTTCCCCGGCTACGCGCTGCCGGCGTCGCGGCCCTTCGTCGACAACGGCGAGCGGGCCGTGCGCTGCCAGCGCGCCTTCCAGGAGGTGGCGGACGCCGATCCCTGGCTGGGCTGGGCGACGGTGGGCGCGATGACCTTCCGCGTCCGGCACCGCACCCGCTATCAGCGCGGCGTGTCGCTCGACCGCCTGACCGAGAAGGTGGCCGAGGGCGAGTGGTCGGCCGAGGACGTGGCCGATCTGGCGCGGGTGGCCGGACGGCTGCTCGCGCGGGGGCACGCGCTGGGCCCCACGGCCGAGGGCGGGCGCGGCCTGGGGGCCGTGCGGGCGGCCCTGGGCGCCGACGGCGACGGCTTCGTCGACGAGACGGTCGGCTTCGCGCGACGCTACGCCGAGCGCGTGCTGGCCGATCATCTCACCTTCGCCGCGCTGCTCGACGAGGAGGGCCCATGGCTCGGACACCACCCGCTGCGCTGACGCTGGCGTTGGCGCTGGCCGCGGCGACCCCGGCGGGCGCCGCCCTGGATCCCTTCCCCGGCGTCGAGCCCGACGGCCCGCGGCGGCCGCTCGAGAGCGGGCTGACCCTCGACGCCCAGCTCTTCGCCGGCTACCACGCGAGCTTCTTCGCCGACGACCAGACCTTCAACGCCTTCGTCCTCGACCGCGCCGAGCTGGGCACCGCCTGGCGCGGCCGCGACGAGGTGGGCGCCGAGCTGCGGCTCGAGGCGGTGCGCTCGGCGGGCGAGGGCAGCCTGCTGGGGGTCGACGGCGACTCGCTGGTGCTGCGGGTGAAGCGCGCGTGGGCCTTCTGGGGCACCGATCTGCCCGCCGGCCTGGGGCTGCGGCTGGACGGCGGGCTGGTGCCCGAGCCGCTGATCACCGAGGTCGAGCGCACCTACGCGCTGCGCGGCCTGGCGCCGCTGCTGGCCGAGTCGGGCGGGCTGTTCGACACCAGCGACCTGGGCGCGGTGCTGCACCTCACCGCCTGGGATCAGCGCGTGCGGCTGGCGCTGTCGGCGACGAACGGCGAGGGGCGCAACGAGCGCGAGCAGAACGAAGGCAAGACGGTCGGCGCCACCCTGGGGTTGACCGCCCTGCGCAGCGACGCGGGCCTCGACCTGGTGTTCTTCGGGGTGTACCGCGACGGCTCGGTCGGGGTGGGGCGCGCGCGCGACGACCGCTACGGCGGCGGCTTCGCCCTGCGCCACCCGGACGCGGGCGCCGGCGCGCTGTTCCTGGTCGCCGACGGCTACGGGGGTGACTCGGATCGCGCGGCGCAGGGCGTCGAGGCCTGGGCCGACGCCCGGCTGCTGTGGGACGCCCTGGGCGTGGCGGTGCGCTACGAGCGCCTGACCTTCGAGCCCGGCGACGACGCCGAGGCGTCGCGGCAGCGGGTCACGGGCGCGCTGTTCGGCGACGTCGACGCCTGGGCCGCCGGGCTGCAGCGCTTCCGCGTCTACCTCGCCTACGAGAACGACGGCGCCGACGAGGGCGCCGCCCCCTTCCCGGGCGTGGCCGAGGTGGCCGACGCCCATCGGGTGCTGCTGCGCGTCGAGGCGCGCGGCAGCCGCACGTTCTGATGCCCGACGCGTCGCCCCCGACCGCTCGCCTGCTCGCCGCCCTCGCCGCGGCGGCCCTCACCGCCTGCAGCGGGGCGGTGGACGATCCGCTGGCTCAGCGGGGCTTCACCGACGACGACCGCGTGGCGGACGAGCGCGCCGAGGTGGCGCCGCCGACCGAGGACGGCGCGGTCGATCCGCTCGAGCCGGCGACGCCCGCGCCCGCGGCCCGCGTGCTGATCAACGAGGTCGCGCCCGCGGGTGAGCCCACCGACTGGTTCGAGGTGCTGAACGCGGGCGACTCGGCGGCCGATCTCACCGGGTGGCGCTTCACCGACGATCCCGGCGACGCGACCAGCGGCGCGTACTTCGCCGACGGGCTGGTGCTGGCGCCGGGCGAGCGCGTCGTGCAGCCGGTGGACAAGGACGTCGTGGGCTTCGGGCTGGGCGGCGACGAGGCGCTGGGCCTGTTCGACGCCGAGGGCCGGCTGGCGGACGCGGTGGACTGGGCCGAGGGCGACAGCCCCGACGGCGCCAGCTTCGCGCGGCTGCCGGACGGGGGCGCGTTCGCCACCGCGGCGCCGACCCCGGGCGAGCCGAACCCCCCGGAATGACCCGGGCACCTACCGGGTGAAGGTGCCGCTGACCTCGAGGGTGACGTCGGTGCCGCCCGCGTCGGTCTGCCCGACGGCGCGCACGGTGAAGGCGCCGGCCAGATCGAGGGCCTCGACGGTGGTGGTGCCGAACTCGAGGCGGACGCGGCCGGCCGCGCGCTCGAGGTCGATGCGGTTGTCGGGCAGCACGTCGCCGGGCAGCGCGATGGCCAGATCGTCGAACTGCAGCACGTAGAAGTCGCCGTCGATCTCGAAGATGATCTCGAGATCGCCGGGCGCGCCGTCGGCCTTGGTGCCGATGACCGCGACGCCGTCGTCGGTGGACAGATCGAGCTGCTCGCCGTCGGCCTCGCCGGTGATGCGCACCATGGCGCCCGGGCCGTAGGCGGTGAGGCCGTCGTTGTCGCTGACGCAGGCGTACAGGTCGCGGCAGTCGGCCGAGATCACCGCGTCGTTGCAGATGCCGGCCGAGCGCAGGAAGGTCGGCGCCGGATCCGGCTCGGCGAGCGCGGCGTCGATGTCTTCGCAGTCGTCGCAGTCGCCGCGGATGGCGTAGGCCTGATCGCAGCCCTCGAAGGCCGCGCAGAGGGCGTCGCAGTCGACGGAGGCGGGCGCGCCGCCCAGGCCCGGCTCGCCGCCCATGCCCGGCTGGCCACCGGCGCCGGGCTGGCCGCCCATGCCGGGCTCACCGCCGGCGCCGGCGCCGCCCATGCCCGGCTGGCCGCCGGCGCCCGGCGCTCCACCGGCGCCAGGCTGACCGCCCATGCCGGGCTGCCGCCGGCGCCGGGCTCACCGCCGGCGCCGGGCTGACCGCCGGCGCTGGCTGCCGCCCATGCCGGGCTCGCCGCCTACGCCAGGCTGACCGCCTGCGCCGGGCTCACCGCCTGCGCCGGGCTGACCGCCGACGCCGGGCTGACCGCCGGCGCCGGGCGCGCCGCCCATGCCGGGCGCGCCGCCCGCGCCGGCGTCGACCACCGGGTCGTCGCTCGAGTCCTCGTGACACCCCAGCGCCGCGGCGGCCACCCACACCAGCGCGTACCGTCCGAATCGCAGCCCCATGGTCGTGCTCCTGGTCCGCATGCGGGCGGAGTGAAGCGCAGCCGGGCCGGCCGAATCCAGTGACTTCCCGGTGACGCGAGGGGGGCGCGCCCCTGCACGCCCCCCTCTCGGCTCAGGCCTCGCCCAGCAGCACCTCGAGCCGGCCGACCCGCCCGGCCCGCAGGCCACCCACCCGCCGCGTCGTCAACAGCGCCAGCACCGCGATCTCGACCATCAGCCCGAGCCAGGCGCCCACGGCGCCCCACTGCAGCCAGACGCCCAGCACCAGCGCCGCCGGCACGGTCAGCCCCCACGCGCAGGCCGTCGTGACGACCAGCGTGTAGCGCGTGTCGCCGGCCCCGCGCAGCGCCGACAGGTGCGTCATCACCACGGCGTCCATCATCTGGAAGCCGGCCGCCAGCAAGAACAGCGGCTCGGCCAGCGCGATCACCTCGGGGTCCTGCGTGAAGGCCAGCGCCAGCGTGTCGCCGAAGAAGGCGAACACCACGCTGAAGCCGCCCATCACCCACACCGACACCCGCCGCGCCGACCGCATGGCCCGGTCGGCCGTTCGGGGCCGCCGCGCGCCCAGGTACCGCCCCACCAGGATGCCCGCTGCCTCGCCCAGCCCGAACCCGGGCAGGAACGAGATGCTGACCACGTTGACGACGATCTGGCTGGCCGCCAGGTGCGCCGCGCCCACCTGCGCCAGGGCCAGGTTCATCGCCGTGAACGACAGCGTGCCCAGCGAGAACTGCACCCCGGCCGGCAGCCCGATGGTGACCGTGCTGCGCAGCACCTCCCACGTCGGCCGCGTCGGCCGCCCGAAGAGGCGGTGGAAGCGCACCGCGTACACCCCCGCCATCGTCGCCGAGCCCAGGCCCGTCGCGAGCGCCGCGCCCGCGGCGCCCATCGGCGGCACCGGCCCCCACCCGAAGATGAAGACCAGATCGCCGACGACGTTGACCAGGTTGCCCGCCATGCTGGCCCACATCCGGGCGCGGGTGTCACCGCGCCCCTGCAGGGCGGTCATCAGGCCCACCGCGACGCCGTCGACGGGCAGCAGCCAGGCCCGCCACGCGATGAACGCGTCGGCGTGGTGCAGCACCTCGGGGTCGTCGCTCGCCCAGGGCATGATCAGCCGCCACAGCAGCGCCAGGGACAGGCCGGCCAGCAGGCCGCCGGCGGCGCCCACGAGCAGCGCCGCCCCCCCGCCGCGCCCGACGCGCCGGGCGTCGCCGGCGCCGTCGGCCGCCGAGATGATGCTCTGCGCGCCGCTGGCCAGGCCGCGGTAGAACGCCAGCACGGTGAACGTCAGCACGACGGCCAGGCCCACGCCGGCCTGCGCCGCGGTCGACACGCGCCCCATCAGCAGCGTGTCGGTCACCCCCATCACCGTGAACGAGATCATGCCCAGCGCCAGCGGCCACGCCAGCGCCGTCACCTCTCTCACTCCGCCTGGACCACGCATGGTCCACCTCCTCACTCGGTGCGGCGAAGCGGGCGGCGGTGGCGAGGGGCGGACCCGATCGGGGGGTCCAGAAGCGCCGAAGGCCGATCCGCTTCGCGAATCGGCCTTCGAAACCTCGAGGGACGTGTCGTGAAGCGTTACGTGGCTCGCACCCGGTCGGTGCGCATGCGCACCGACGGCTGGGTCTTGCCGATGAGGAGGGCGTAACGATTCATCGAAGACGTCTCCGGGACGGGGTCGTCGGACTCCTGGCGAGGCTCGTGCCGAACACCGGACAGGATCAACGAAAATCGTATTCCCCATTGAGTTACGAGCGGTTGCGGGTCACGTTGGCAGGCAGAGGGGCGCCTCGGGGCGCGCCGTGAGGGGGATCGATGCGAGGCGGCCTCGGGCAGGGGTGGGTGGCGGCGCTGGTGGTGGCGACGCTGGCGACGACGGCGGCGCGGGGGGCGCCCGACGCGGGCACCGCGAAGCGGCTGCGGACCGACGTGGACGCGCTGGCCGCCGACATCGGCGCGCGGGACGTGCGGCGGCACCCGGCGGCGCTGGCCAAGGCGGCGCGGTACGTCGAGGCCGGGCTCGCCGCCGGCACCGGCCGGCCCGTGCGCCGGCACACCTACCGGGTGGAGGCCGGCGAGGTGGCGAACCTCGAGGTGACGCTGCCCGGCGCCGCCGAGCCCGCCGCGATCGTCGTCATCGGCGCGCACTACGACACGGTGCCCACCACGCCCGGGGCCGACGACAACGCCAGCGGCGTGGCGGCGCTGCTCGAGCTGGGCCGGCGGCTGAAGGGCGCGAAGCTGCCGAAGACCGTGCGGCTGGTGGCGTTCACGAACGAGGAGCCGCCCTTCTTCAAGACCGCGCAGATGGGCAGCGTGGTGTACGCGCGGGCGGCGGCCGCGGCCGGCGACCGGGTGGTGGCGATGGTGTCGCTCGAGACGCTGGGGTACTACGACCCGCGGCCGGGCAGCCAGACCTACCCGCCCGGCCTCGGCCTGCTGTACCCGGATCGGGGGGACTACCTGGCCTTCGTGGGCAACACCGGCTCGGCGGCGCTGGTGACGTCGGCCGTCGAGGCGTTTCGGGGCGCCGTGGACTTCCCGGCCGAGTCGATCGCCGCGCCGGCCTTCGTGACCGGCGTCGACTTCAGCGACCACTGGAGCTTCTGGCAGGCGGGCTTCCCGCAGGCGGTGATGGTGACCGACACCGCGTTCATGCGGAACCGGCACTATCACGAGCCCACCGACACGCCCGAGCGGCTGGACTACGCGCGGCTGGCGCGGGTGGTCGACGGGCTCGAGGCCGTGGTGCGCCGGCTGGCGGGCGGGGCGGCGCCGTCGGCCGCCGGGCATTGAACAGGACGCGTGGCCCGGTTCGCCCACGACGACGGCCACGACGACGGCGCTTCGCGATGCGCGCTCAGGCGAGCAGGCTGCGCAGCATCCAGGCCGTCTTCTCGTGCACCTGCATCCGCTGCGTCAGCAGGTCGACCGTCACGTCGTCGCCGGCCTTGTCGGCCTTGGGCATCAGGCCGCGGGCGGTGCGGATGACCGCCTCGTGGCCGTCGACGAGGCGCTTGACCATCTCCATCGCGGCCGGCACCTCGTCCTCCTCGGTGATCGAGGTGCGGGCGGCGTAGGCCTTGTAGCTGCCCGGCGCGAAGGCGCCCAGCGCGCGGATGCGCTCCGCGATGGTGTCGACGGCCAGGGCGAGCTCGTTGTAGTGCTGCTCGAACATGAGGTGCAGCGTGTTGAACATCGGGCCGGTGACGTTCCAGTGGTAGTTGTGGGTCTTCAGGTACAGCGTGTAGCTGTCGGCCAGCAGCGTACCCAGGCCGTCGGCGATGGCGGCGCGATCGTCGCTGTCGATGCCGATGTCGATCTGCATGGAGGTTCTCCTCTCTTCCGTTCTGGCGCGGGGCGGCGGCGCCCCGCGCTGTTGGATGCGCCGCGTCTCGCCGCGTCGCACCGTTCAGCTAGCGCCGCGCAGGCGGTCCAGCACCGGGAACCAGGCCAGCAGCAGGACCGCCAACACCACGCCGTACCACCAGAGCCGCCAGCCCGGGAAGATGGGTTCGTAGTAGCGGGTGGGGATCGGCCGGGTCCACGCGCGGGCGGTCTTGCTCCAGGCCAGGGCGGCGTCCAGCACGAGCAGCGCGCCCATGCCGTAGCGCTTGCCGCCGTCGAGGCCGAAGGGCAGCCCGATCAGCTCGGTCGCCCGCAGCAGGGCGCCGGCCAGCGGGGCGTCCCCGAGCACCTGCGCGCTGCCGATGGTCAGCGCGGTCGCCACGACGCTCACCGGGCCCAAGAGCGGGCCGCTGTCCGCGTCGCGCGGGCCCTGCGCGCCCTTCGGGTACTCGCGCACCGCCGGCAGCACGACCAGGCGATCGAGGAAGTGCTCGCGGAAGGCCACGAGCCCCGCCTGCGCGAAGGCGGGATCGAGCTCGGCCAGGAAGCGCAGGGCCAGGGCGCTGTTGAGGCCGCGCGGGCCCTCGTCGCGATCGTGGGGCAAGAGCCCCGTCTGGGGATCCAGGTGCTCGCGCGCGGCCTGCAGCCACGCGTCGATCAGCGGTCCGTAGCGCGGCGGGAACAGCTGATCGTGCAGGCGCAGCGCCGCCAGCCCGACGACGTTGTCGAGGGGCAGGTCGCGGCCGTCGGCGCTGGGCAGGAGGGGCGAGCGGCTCTGCCGCCAGGCCGCCGCCATCCGGCCGCAGCCGGCGCGGAAGTCGCGCACCGTCTCGGGATCGCGGTCGTCGGGCCGGGCCAGCAGCAGGATGCCGCCGCGCAGCCACTGGACGAAGCCCTGATACTGCATGCCGTGGGGCGGCTCGCGCTCGCTGGGGAAGTCGGCCAGGAGCGCCGGATCCTCGAGGGCCGCGAGGGCCGCGCGCGCCTCGTTGGCGGCCTGCTCGCGGGGCGGGCTGCCCGGCGCGTAGCGCAGCCCGAGCTCGACGTTGGCCAGCCCGTAGAACGCCCACGCCAGCAGCTCGCCGCCGCGCACGCGGTCGGCGGCCGCGCGCCCCTCGCCGCTGCGCAGGGCGCGGCCGAGCGCGGTCAGCTGCTCGCGCACGTCGGGCCCGACCTGATCGACGCCGTAGCGGGCGGGATCGAAGCGAAGATCGTCCACCGTGCGCCACCCCAACAGCAGGGTCAGCGCCAGCACGACGAGCAGGTACAAGAGCCGCCCGAGCGAACGCATGCGACACCCTATGCGCGCCGCCCGCGCAGCGTAAAGAGCGACCGTGCGGCGAGCGCCGCGCCCGCCGCCGAGGAGCCGCGATGAGCACCCGACTGGTCGACACACCCGCCGCGCGCGACGCCCTGTGCGCCGCCCTGCGCGACGCGCCGTGGATCGCGTTCGACACCGAGTTCCTGCGCGCGCGCAGCTACTACCCGCGCCTGTGCCTGCTGCAGGTCGCGACGCCCGAGGTCGTCGCCTGCGTCGATCCGCTGCGCCTCGACGACCTCGATCCCGTCTTCGACGTGCTGCTCGATCCCAGGCACCTGCTGGTGATGCACAGCGGCGAGCAGGATCTCGAGATCCTGTACCACGAGACCGGCCGCCTGCCCCGGCGCGTCTTCGACACGCAGGTCGCCGGCGCCGTGCTCGGCCTGGGTGATCAGGTCAGCTACGCCGCGGCCGTCGAGGCGATGCTGGGGCCCAAGCTGGGCAAGGCGCACACCCGCACGGACTGGTCGCGCCGCCCGCTGGCCCCCGGGCAGCTGACCTACGCCGCGGACGACGTGCGCTTCCTGCGCGACCTGTACGTCGTGCAGCGCGACGCGTTGGCGGCCAAGGGGCGCACCGACTGGCTGGACGACGATCTCGCCGAGCTGTTGAGCGAGGATCGCTACCGGGTGCGGCCCGAGACCACGTGGCGCCGCGTGAAGGGCAAGGGCCGCTGCACCGGGGCGGCCCTGGCGCGGCTGCAGGCGGCGGCGGCCTGGCGCGAGCGCGAGGCGATGCTGGCCGACACGCCGCGGCGCTGGGTGCTGGACGACGGGCCGCTGATCGATCTGGTCGAGCGCGACCCGAAGGACGCGAAGGCGATCGCCCGCCTGGGCATCGACGGCGCGGCGGGCCGGCGGCTGGCCGAGGCGCTCGACGCCGCCCGCGCCTTGCCGCCGGCGCGGTGGCCGGCGCACGCCTTCCGGCGCGCGCTGAGCCCCGAAGAGGAGGCCGCCGTCGATCGGCTGCTCGAGGCGGCGGCGGCCATCGCCGAGGCCGAGGGGATCGCGCCGCCCGCGCTGGCGACGCGCGCGCAGGTGAAGCGGCTGGTGGCCGGCGACGACGACTGCGCCCTGCGGCGCGGCTGGCGGGCGGCGCTGCTGCACGACGCGGTGATCGAGGTGCTCGGCGCCCTCGAAGGCGGACGCGTCAGCCGCGATCGATGAGGTGGGCCAGGAGCTCGGCGACGACCGCCTCGGCGTCGCGGCCGGTGGTGTCGACCACCACGGCGGGATCGGCCGGATCCTCGAAGGGCACGTCGACGCCGGGCAGGTTGCGCACCGTGCCGGCGTCGAAGCCCGCGTAGAGGCCCTTCGGATCGCGGCGCCGCAGCTCGTGCGGATCGCACACCACCAGCACCTCGAGGAAGCGCGGCACGCGGGCGCGCACCGCGTCGCGATCGGCCCGGCGCGCCGAGGTGGCACTGATGATCGTGGTCACACTGCCCTCGGCCGATCGCGTCACCAGGTGGGTCAGCAGGTCGTAGAAGCGGGCGCGGGCGTCGGGCGCCGGGGCCCGGTCGGTGGGCGCCACGCGGGGCCAGAGATCGTCGCTGTCCAGCCAGAGGACGGGCTCGCCGGCGGCGCGCAGGCGGTCGCGCAGCCCGCGCGCCAGGGTGGTCTTGCCGCTCGCCGGCGCGCCCGTCAGCCAGACGGTGGCGCCGCGCAGGGGGCAGGGGAAGTGCAAGTCGGACTCCTCGGTCGGGGTGCGCCTCATGCACCGTGCCGCAGCGCGGTGGGCAGGCGCACCTGGTAATGCCGGGCGCAGTCGGCCTCGCGCCCTCGAATGACACGCAGGCCGGCGAGGGGGCCGCGCCGCTCGGTGACGACGGTGCAGTGATCGATCCGCTCGCCGCGCTCGGCGTGCAGCACCACCCAGTCGTGCGTCCGGCCCAGCTTGTGCGCGGCGGCGGTGTTCGACCAGGCGGCGCTGAAGGCCCAGCCGTCCTGCTCGGTGTGGTAGACGGGCAGCCACCGCTCGCGGGTCGGGTTGAAGCGGCGCGGCGTCACCTTGGGCAGCGCGTCCTGCTCGGCGAGGCGGCGGTAGGCCGCGTCGACGGCCAGCACGGTCGCCACGTCGGGGGGACCCTCGGCCCGGCCGGCGGGCGGCGGGGGCGCCTCGCGGTGGCGGCGCAGGCGGGCGCGGCGGCGGGCCCCCCGGCCCAGCACGGACGCCAGCTCGAGCTGCAGGGCCCGCACGCGGCGATCGCCGAAGCCGGGCAGCGCGGCCACGCGGCCGTCGTGCACCGCCACCTCGAGATCCTCGAGGCTGCCGACGTGCAGATCGTCGTGCAGGCGGCGCGCGAGGCGCGGGCCGATGCCGGGCAGGGCCTCGAAGAGATCCTCGACCGGCACGGTGTCCTCGAGGCGGTCGAGGCGCTGGACGGTGCCGGTGGTCAGGTGCTCCTCGATCAGCGCGGCGATGCGCGGCCCGACGTAGGGGATGCGCTCGAGGCCGGCCCGCCCCGACCACTCGAGGACGTCGGCGAGGGGGGTGGGCCAGGTGCGGATGGTCTGGGCTGCGCGGCGGTAGGCCCGCCGGCGATAGGGATCGTCGCGGCGGGCGTCGAGCAGCTCGGCGATGCGGTCGAGGGCGTCGGCGAGCGCGGTGTTGTCGAGCGCGTGGGCGGTCATGGTCCACCTCCCGACTCGTCGTGCGGCGAAGCAATGCGCGTACCGCGCGCGACCGCGTCGAAACCGCGCCGCTCCGGTCGCGCCGTTACCTTGGAGTAGCAAGTGCGCGCGAAAGTTGCGCTTTTCGCCGGCCCGTCCTTCCATGCACCCATGGATCTCACGCCCGAACAACGGTTGACCCTGCTCGAGGCCGATCTGCGCCAGACGCGCGCGCTGGCTCGGGTGACGACGCTGCTGCTCTTGGCGGTGGTGGCGGTGGCGGTGTCGCTGTGGTTGTCGCCGCGCGAGGCGATCGACCTGGCCGGGCCGGCGGGCCGCAAGCTGCGGCTGACGGCGGACGGCGTCGAGCTGCACGCCGGCGGGCGCACGCGCGCCGCGCTCGGCGTCGGCCGGGACGGGCCGCAGCTGACGCTGTTCGACGACGACGGGCTGCCGCGGGCCTGGCTGGCCCTGGGGGTGCGCGGCACGCCGCGGCTGGCGCTCGCCGGATCGGACGGCGCCATCCGCGCCACCCTGCTCGCCTCGGAGCAGGGGCTGCTGCTGCTCAACGGGGGCAGCGGCGGCGGCGCCCTGCTGGTGAACGCGCGCGAGGAGGGGGCCAGCCTGTCGCTGGCGCACCCGGCGGCGGGCAGCGCCGTGCGGCTGTCGGTCGATCGGGGCGCCGCGCGGGTGGTCACCGAGGATCTCGAGCGGCGCATCGGCGTCGGCCTGTTGAACCACCCGGACGCCAGCGGCCTGGTGGTGGGGCGCGGCGGCGGCAACGCGGCGCCCGATCTGCTCGAGCTGGCCCGCGGGGGTGGGGTGGGCGTGCTGACCGCGACGGTCGATCGCGACGGCGTGCCCCAGGTCGAGCTGGTGGATCCCGACGGCAAGAACGGGGCGCTGCGGGCGGAGTAGGGGCGCGGGCGGGCGGCGGGGGGCTCGACCACGACCGCGACGACGACGACGCCCGGGGTCAGGGGGTGCGGGGCAGGCTCTGGTTGGGGTCGTCGCCCGGGGTCGGGCGGCGGTGGGGGCAGGCGCCGTCGAAGAGCAGCTCGCACGCGGTGTTGTAGACGTAGTCGCCGCCGCTGGGGGCGGCCGACCACCAGGCGTCGGCGGCCAACGGGTGCTGGCGCAGGACGACCGGCAGCACGCCGCCCACCGGGCGGGCGTCGGGCTCGCCCTCCGCGTCGGCGCGGTCGATGATCAGGCGATCGCCCGCCCCGACGGCCACCGCGTCGAGATCGACGCCCTCGAAGAAGACGGTGTTGCCGGGGCCCAGCACCACCCCGCCTTCGCCGGCGACGCGCGCCACGCCCTCGGCGTCCTCGATCCACCACGCGCCGGTGACCGGCCCCTCGGGCTCGGCGAAGGGCTCACCCAGCCACAGCTCCTGCGTCGCGCGCACGTCGGCCACCTGGGCCGGCAGCGCGGCCACCAGGCGGTCGACCAGCGCGCCCAGCGTCAGCGCGCCCGCGCAGGGGTACCCCAGCGCGCACAGATCGAGGCTGGCCGTGCCGGGCGAGCGCACCATCTCGAGCAGGGGCTCGACCTGGCCCTCGAAGACCCGCATCACCTCGGGCGCCGGCCGCAGCGAGCCGACGCCGCCGTTGGTGCCGCCCACGATCCACAGGCCCGGCGCGCCCAGGCCGGTGACGCCCGCCAGCACCACCGGGTTGGCGGGCCCGTTCAGCACGACCGGCAGGGCGCCGTCGCGGCCCCGCGCCATCACGCGCAGCTCGGGATCCTCGATGTCCGGCACGCCGTCGAGATCCAGATCGCGCAGGGTGCGCTGATCGGCCAGCTCGAGGCTGCCGCCGGGGCGGCCGCGCACGTAGGCGTCGTCCAGGCCGCCCGGCGTCGTCAGCAGGGTGACGGGGCCCAGGGTCAGGCGATCGAGGCGGTAGCGGACGCAGCCGACGCCGCCGCAGGCCGGCGTCGTGGTGCCGCTCGACCAGGCGTTGGTCGCGCGGCGGCCGGTGAGCCAGTCGCCGAGGCGGGCCATCACGCCCAGCCAGGCGGCCATCGCCACGCGCGGGCTGGTCAGCGGCACCCAGGCGTAGCGTGAGGTCAGCTGCATCGCGGCGGGCGTGGGCGCGACGTCCTGCAGGGCGTTCAGCGCGTGCCCCGCCAGGAAGCGCCCCAGCGCGTCCACCGGCCGGGCGGCCGGCGCGGCGTCCTCGAGGCGCTCGGCGGGGCGCCCGTCCGCGTCGATCGGCCGGCCCATGTCGTCGACCTCGGGCACGAAGGCGTCCCGCCCCAGCAGCACCGTGTCCGCCGAGGCGCCGGTCAGCCACAGGGCGACGGCGCCCGGGCGCGCGGCTTCGAGGGTCCGCCGGGTGACGCCGGCGACGTCGGCGCTGAGCGTGGGCGCGTTGCGCGGGCTGGCCGCGGGCGCCGCCGAGGTGCCCACCAGCACCGCCACGGTGGCGCGCTGGGCGGTGTCCTCGAGCGCCAGCGCGCGCAGCACCAGCGCGCGCGTGCCGGGCAGGGCGTCGTCGCGCACCAGCAGGGGCGTCCGCTGCCGCCAGGCGGTGAGATCCTCGCGATCGTTGGCGCGCCCGTCTCCGTCCGAGTCGGGCACGCGCACCGCGCCGTCCACCGGCAGCGGCGGATCCGTCGGCAGCTCGACGCGCGCCGCGCGCACCTCGACCGGCCGCAGCGCCAAGCCGGCCTGCCGCGCCGCGGCGGCGCTGCGCCGCACGACCTCGGTCCACCACAGCTCGTCGACGCCGCCGACGGCCCCTTCGCCCAGCAGGCCCAGGCGGCCCCGCTGCTCGAGCGCGTCCAGCCCGGCCACCGCCGGCCCCGGCCCCCACAGGCCCACGGCGTCCGGGCCCGAGCGGTTGCCGGTCGCGTGC
Source organism: Myxococcales bacterium (assembly GCA_020633465.1). Lineage (GTDB taxonomy): Bacteria > Myxococcota_A > Bradymonadia > UBA7976 > UBA1532 > JACKDN01. Next base: position 3,679 of record JACKDN010000034.1, on the reverse strand, counting down.
ACCGCGATGCGCTCGGCGGGCACCCCCAGCCGCAGCTGCAGGCGCCGCCGCAGATCCCGGCTGCGCGCCGCGTCCAGCGCGTGCACGTCCAGGGTCACCAGCAGGTACAGCAGGTCGTCGCGCGACAGCAGCAGCACGCGGCCTTCGGGCGGGTTCTCGTTGTCGACGCCCAGGGCCGGCCGCTCGCCGCCGTCGCCGCCCAGCCAGGCGGTGTCGAGGCGCCCGTCGCCGTCGGCGTCCTCGAAGCCGTCGGCGCAGGGATCCTCGGGGTCCGGGCGGTCGACGCGCCCGTCGAAGCGGCCCGGGCGGTTGCCCGTGCAGGCGTCGCCGGCCCGATCGATCCACCGCTCGATGTAGTCGGGGGCGATGTCGAAGGGCTGCGCCGCGGCGCGGGTGACGCCGTCGGTCGGCGGCTGCGCGAAGGGCGCGTCGGCGGCCGGTCGGCAGGCGCCGTCCTCGGCGCAGAAGGCCCGCTCGCCGCAGGTGTCGTCGTCGGCGCACGGCTGTGGCGCCGGGCCGGCGTCCGGCGCCCCGCGGTCGGGCGCGGGGCCGCGATCCGCGGGTCCGGCGTCGGCGCGCGGCGAGGCGTCGACCACCGCGTCCGCGGCCGGCCGGGCGTCGTCCGGCCGCGCCCGTCCGCCGCTCGACTCGGGGTCGTCGCAGGCGAACAGCGCGGTGGCGAGGAGGGCGAGGGTGAGGCGCTTCACGCGCGCAAGATAAGGAAACGGCAGCAGGCGGGGCAAACGCGGGCGGGCGCCCGCGTCCCCGGGCCGACCGGGACGTCTGCCCCGGTCACTGCTCCGTGATGGTGAACTCGACGCGCCGGTTGTTGGCGCGGCCGTCGCTGGTGCGGTTGTCGTCGATCGGCTGCTCCTCACCGTAGCCCACCGACTCCAGCCGCTCGGGCTCGACGCCCTGGCCGATCAGGTACTTCTTCACCGAGTCCGCGCGCAGCTGCGACAGCTTCTTGTTGTAGCGGTCGCTGCCGCGGCTGTCGGTGTGGCCCTCGACCCGCACCTTCTTGATGTACGGGTGGCGCTTCATCACGTCGGCCACCTGATCGAGCACCGGGTAGCTCTTGCGCAGGATGACCGCCTTGTTCGTGGCGAAGAACACCTTCTGCAGGATCTCGATCTTCTCCCGCGTGATGCGCACCAGCACCGGGCCGGCGGGCTTCTCGTCGGGGCAGCCGTCGGTGTCCTCGAACTCGTTGACCGTCTCGGGCTGCAGCGGGCAGCCGTCGTTCACGTCGAGGATGCCGTCCTTGTCGTTGTCGGGATCGGGGCAGCCGTCCTCGTCCTCGAACTGGTCGATGTCCTCGGGATCGGTCGGGCAGCGGTCGTCCGGATCCTTCAGGCCGTCGCCGTCGGTGTCGGGCACCTCGTCGGGGCAGCCGTCGTCGTCCTTGAAGCCGTTCATGACCTCGGGATCCATCGGGCAGCTGTCGTCGACGTCGAGGATGGTGTCGCCGTCGTTGTCGGGATCGGGGCAGCCGTCGGCGTCCTGGAAGCCGTCCTTGTCCTCGGCGTCCATCGGGCAGTTGTCGACCGTGTCGAGCACGCCGTCCTGGTCGTTGTCGGGATCGGGGCAGCCGTCGGCGTCCTCGAAGGTGTCCTTGTCCTCGGGGTCGTCGGGGCACTGGTCGTCCGAGTCGAGGATGCCGTCGAGATCGCGATCGTAGTTCCGGTCGTGCCAGGCGAAGCCGAAGATGGCGCGCCACTCGGGCGAGCCGTAGTCGGGCACGATGCCGAAGCCGCCGCCGAGGGTGATGACCGGGCCGGGGCCGGCCCACAGGCGGACGCCCATCAGGGCCTCGAGGGGGTTGCTGGCGCTGCCCGACTCGACGTCCGAGATGGCCGCCGCGCCGAAGCCCTCGGCGATGAGCACGACGTCCTCGGTGCCCAGGTCGACGCCGACGCCGGCGCCGTAGGTCACCTCGTGCCGCACGTCCAGGGTGCCGACGCCGCGATCCTCGGGCCGGAAGCGCACACCGCCGTTGGCGGCGAAGCTGAAGCCGGGCACGCGGGCCTCGATGGCCAGCTTCGGGTTGGCGATGATCTGATCCTCGCCGACGAAGCTCTCCTTGGTGCCGGTGGGGAAGGCGACGGGCACCACGATGGCGGCGCCGACGCCGTAGCCGTCCTCGAGGCCGAAGAGGCGCACCTTGGGCATGAAGCGGACGTCGCCCAGCTTCACGCCGTCGTCGCCCGTCGCCTCGACGCGATCACCGCTGACGAAGTGCAGGGGCACGTCGACCGCCAGCTCGAGGCGCTCGACGAAGCCCACCGACAGGGTCAGGTTGGCGGTGCCGAGGCCCCCGACGATCGACTCCTTCACCTCGTCGTCCGTGTCGCGGATGACCAGCGGGTTGTGCCCGTAGCTGAGCGTCAGCGCCGGGATGAACTCCGTGTGCTTGGGCACGCGGGCGCCGTCGACGGTGAAGTAGTTGTACGAGCCGGACGCGGGCTTGAAGAGCTGGGCGTCCTGCGCTGCGGCGAGGCTCGGAAGGGCCAGGACGGTGGCGGCCGCGAGCAGGCCGATGACGTGACGAACCCGGGACATGCGCGCTCCCCCAACGAGGCGTGGTCGGGCCCGAAGCTACCGCAGCCAACATCGGAGGTAAACCTTCGCCGAACGGCGGCCGGCCGCGGCCGCCGCGGCGACGGGGAGGGGGGTCAGCGGGTGAAGGCGATGAAGGCCTTGCCGCCCTCGCGCTGAACCAGCAGGCGCACCATCTTGCCGGGGCTCACGGCCTCGACGACCTGCACCAGATCGGCCGGGCGGCGGATGTTCTGGCCGTTGGCGCGCACCACCACGTCCTTGGGGCGCAGGCCCGAGCGGGCGGCCACGCTGCCCGGATCGACCGCCACGACCAGGGCGCCGCCCTCGACGCCCAGCCGCTGGCGCAGGCGCGGGGTCATCGGCTCGACGGTGATGCCCAGCGCGGTCGAGCGCCGCTGCGCGCGGTTCTCGGTGTTGGTGCGGTCGGCGCGCGCCGGCACCGCGTTGGAGCCGGGCAGCGCGCCCAGCTTCACCCGCACCGTGCGCGGGCGCCCCTCGCGGATCACGTCCACGTTGACGGTGCGGCCGATGCCCGCGGTGCTGGCCAGCCAGGGCAGATCGTCGTGCCGGTCGATGTCGCGCCCGTCGAAGTTGACGATGATGTCGCCCTCGCGGATGCCCGAGCCGTCGGCCGGCCCCTGCGACACGACGTTGGTGATCAGCGCGCCGTGGGCCTTCTTCAGCCCGAACGACCGGGCGAGATCGGGGGTGACCTCCTGAATCTCGACGCCGAGCCACGAGCGGCTGACGCGCCCGTCGCGCACCAGCGCGGGCATCACGGTCTTGACCATGTTGATCGGGATGGCGAAGCCGATGCCCTGGGCCTTGGCGTTGATGGCGGTGTTGATGCCGATCACCTCGCCCTTGGTGTTGAACAGCGGGCCGCCGCTGTTGCCCGGGTTGATGCTGGCGTCCGTCTGGATGAAGTCGGCGTAGCGCAGCCGCCCGTCCGGGCGCACCTCGCGCCGCGCCTTGGCGCTGACGATGCCGGCGGTCACGGTGTGGGCGAGGCCCATCGGGTTGCCGATGGCGATCACCCACTCACCGATGTCGAGGCCGTCGCTGTCGCCGAGGGGCACGACGGGCAGGTCGCGCCCCTGGGTGTCGACCTTGAGCA
>JACKDN010000033.1 GCA_020633465.1 Myxococcales bacterium | reverse complement strand
ACACCATGTAGTCGTCCGAGGGCACCTTGCCGTCGGCGCCCACCAGGAAGCAGGCGATGTCCAGGTCGGCCGGCGTCGCGGCCCAGCGCATCGACACGCGGGCCACCCCGCTCTTGGCCAGGGGCGCGTTGGCCCCGCGCGACAGGTCGGGCATGGGACGGCTCCGTTCGCGGGCGAGTCGGCCGCCAGTCTACACGGTCGTCGCGCGGGGGCGAGGGGCTCAGCCGAGCGCACGGAGGGCGCGCAGGCACCGAGCGAGGCTCGCGGCTCGATGCGCGGCCGCATCGATCGACCAGCCCCGTGCGACGAATGCGCAGAGCTGCTGGTTGTACCCCGGTCCCACGCGGGCTGACGTGCCCGGCGCAGGCGCGATGCTTCGCCGCTCCCGCGACCGGGCCTTGCGTGCGAGGTTCAGCAGCGTCTGCTTGGGATCGGGCAGCGCCTCGGGCTCGGGGGGCACTTTGCCTGCGGGGATTCCGAGGAATCGTGCGAGGCCGCCCTGGTCGGCGAGGAGCCACGCATCCGCCTCTTCCACCGCGAGGCGCAGCAGCAGCCGCGGGTGGCGGTTCGTCACCAACCGCTGCACTTCTTCGCCGGGGCACGCCGACCGGCGGTCGCGATCGAGCAGCGCCAACACGGGCATGACGGCGGCAGCCGCATTCAGCCGGTCCAGGCGGCTCTCGAGGCCACCTCGGCCGTGCGTGATCTGGCGTGTGCGCAGTGAGTGTCCGACGTGCGTGGCTAATCGCGCGCCGAGCGCTTCGAGCAGCGCGTCTTCGGCATACAGGAGGATGTCCATTACCAGTCGGCGTCGAGCAGCAACTGCAGCGATGGTGGGCGCGTTCGAGGCAGGATCACCTCGGATACCGGCAGGCCGGTCGCGAGCAGCGCACGGTCTTCGGCGTCCGGTGTGAGGAGGCGGGTACCTTCGTGCGAGGGCTCGAGGCGCAGCACCTCTTCGGGGGCGATGCCGGGATCGCTCGTCAGCTCACGCGAGTGCGTGCTGATGAGCACCTGAGAGCGGGCGCTGCGCCACTTGCGCTGATGGGCCTTCTGCTGCAGCTGCAGCATGAGGCCGGGAATGGAGCGGACGACCTCGCTGTGGAGCGAGAGCTCCGGCTCTTCCAAGAGCAGCGGCCCATCCCCGTCGAGCAAGGCCCAGAGGAGCCCGACGAGGCGCAAGGTGCCGTCCGAGAACTGCGCCTCGGTCTGCCGAGCAGCCTTGGGTCGCCAATGCTCGTAGTGGCCGATCAGATGCGGGGTGCCGTCGCTCGGGTCTTGTTCGATCTCCAGTCGCTGAAGCTGCGGCACGGCGCTGCGAAGGACGTCGCCGATCAACCTCAGACGGGCATCGCGGGTACGTCTCTGCGTCGACCATACGCGCTGCAGGAAGTCCCGACCGAAGGGATCGTTGTGCACCGGCAGCGCCGAAAATCCACGCGGGTCCCGCACCACTTGGGGCACAAGATGGAGGTAATCGATGGCGCGGAAGAACTCGGCGACTTCGCGGAAGTCGCGGTTCGCGATGATCTGCTCCAGAGCCGTCTGGCTGCGGCGCAGGGGATCGGCGCGATCCTCGGCGTCGGGACGATTCAGGACCACGGCATCCGGGTCACCGAGGCGGTCGACGACCTCTTCCTTGACGACCGGTGCCTTGGTGCCGGCGTCGCGGTTGAAGACGAGGTGGTAGCGCCAGCGGGGCCCGTCGTCATTCGACAGAATGACGGTGATGGTGATGTCCGAGACGGAGCGCGCTGCCAAGCAGCGCAGCGGACCGATACCGCCCCGGCGCTCCACCGACCGGCGCAGGCCGTCGCGGGCCAGTTCTCCGAGAAATCTGAAGAGATCCAAAAGGTTGGATTTTCCGGCGGCGTTCGGCCCGAGCAGGAAGACCCGGCGCCTGAGGTCGGCCTCGGCCTGGTTGAAGTTCCGCCAGTTCCGGATCTCGATGCGGCTGATGAACATGGACGTCTTCCCGGGCCTGCTCGCAGCGAGCGTAGGCGCCGGTGCGTTCGCCGGCAAGGCGGTCGGCGGAGAACGCCGGGGGTCAGCCGCCGAGGCTCTCGAAGACGAGGCCGACGTTGAGGGCGCCGCTGAAGCCGAGGGCGTCGCTGCCGGGCAGCGCGGCGAAGGTGGCCTCGAAGTCGAGGTTCATCGCCCAGTCGCCGAGGCGCCAGCCGTCGCCGAGCGTGTAGCCGACGGCGAGCTCGGCGCCGGAGCGGTGGACGACGCCGCCGCTCGAGTCGCCGGCGAGGTTGGCGAAGGGGGTGGCCTCCCAGCTGTCGGTGGAGGCGTGGTGCACGTGGGCGAAGCGCAGGGCGACGCGGGGGGCGCCGTCGTCGGCGTCGGTGAGCGGCGTCCAGGCGACGCCGGCGAGCAGCGCCAGGTAGATCTGATCGTCGACCGCGTCGTCGTGGCTGCCCAGGCTGGCGCTGCGGCCGCCGAAGTCGAGGGACCAGGCGTCGGCGAAGCGCCAGCGCCCGCTGGCTTGGGTGCGGGCGCCGGCGACGGCGGCGCTGCCCTCGGCGCCGAGCGCGGCGCCGAGGGCCCAGTCGCCGCGCGGGGCGGCGAGGGCGGGGGTGGTGAGGGTCAGGGCGAGGGCGATCGGCGCGAGGCGCGGCGTCATGGTCGGTCTCCGGTTCGGTGGACGTCGGGCAGGGCAGCAAGGGGTGGTCCGCGCGCCGACGCGCATCGCTGCGTGGGCGGCGCGGGCGGTTCGTGAACGAACGTTCACGGCGCCGTGAACGGACCGGTTGCGGCGCAGGGGTGCTCTGACCAATTCTCTCTTTGCTTTCGGGAGGGGGACGATGGCGGCGCGTCGCGCATGGGGATGGTTGGGGGCGCTGGCGCTGGCGCTCGGTTCGAGTGGGTGCGCCGAGTTCCCGGAGCGGACCGTCGCGGAGGACGCCGCCGTGGCGGACGCGACGGCGGACACCGCGCCGCCGCTCGACGCGGGGGACGGCGCCTTGCGCGACGGGGGGCCGACCGACGGGGCGCCGGCGGATGGTGCGCCGCCGGACGCGGCGCTCGACGGGGGGCGGCCTGCGGACGGCGGCGGGGCGGACGGCGGGCCGGTCGACGCGGCCCTGCCCGACGCCGAGCAGCCGGACGGCGAGGTCCTGCCGCCGGACGGCGGACCAGCCCCGACCCTGACGATCGACGACGTCGCGCCCGCGGCGCTCACGACGCTGGGCGACGCCGCCCTTCGCGCGGCGACGGTGCGGTGGCGCACCGAGGTCGTCGGGCAGGTGGGCGTCTTCGCGGAGGACTGCGACGGCGCGCCGCTGCCGGGCTCGGGGGTCGATCACCCGGGCGGCGAGGGCACATCGACCGTCGACGCGGCCGATCTGGTCGAGGGCGTCAACGCCCTCACGGTGTGCGCGCGCGTCGACGGCGCGGTCGTGGCCGAGGCGTCCTTCGTCCTGACCCGCGACGACACGCCCCCGGGCGCGCCCGAGGACGTGGCCACGCGTCCCGTGGGCCCGAGCACCGATCGGTCGGTGACCGTCGCGGGCACCGCGGAGGCGTCCGCCCGCGTCGAGGTGCACGTCGAGGCCGAGTGCGGGGCCAGCGCGGGGCAGGGCGTCGCGGACGCCGAGGGCGCGTTCGCCATCGCCGACGTCGAGGTCGCCGGCGACGCCGAGACCACGTTCTACGTCGTCCTGGTGGACGGCCTGGGCAACCGCTCGCCCTGCTACGGCCCGGTCGCCACCTACGTCAACGACACCACGCCACCGGCGGTGAGCCTCGACAGCGTGGGGCTGCTGCCCCAGCAGCGCGTGCGGGTCGAAGGCACCACCGAGGCGGGCGCCATGCTGTCGGTGCACACCGTCGACGACTGCAGCGATCCCGGCGCCCCCCTGCTGGTCGAGGCCGACGGCTCGTTCGACGTCGAGATCGCCCGCGCGTCGGCCGAGGCGATCGTCTACCTGCGCGCCGTCGATCGCGCCGGCCTGCGCTCGGCGTGCGTGCCCGTCGAGCCGGGCGTGAACGCGGCGCCGGTGTTCGTCACCCGCGGCGCCGCGTGTCCGCTGGGCGGCCCGCTGCTGCTGGCGCCGCTGGTCGAGGACGACGGGCTGGGCGTCGGCGACCTGCAGGCCGCGCGCGTCGACGACGACTGCGGCATGCCCATCGAGGTCGACGCGGACGGCCTGCGCGTGCCGATCTGCGTGGGCGCGCCCGGGTCCTGCCGCGTGACGGTCGAGGCCACCGACGGCCTCGAGACGGTCCGCCGCACGCTGGTGCTGACGCGCGTGGCGCCGGCGCTGCGCTTCGAGGCCGCGCCGGCGGTGGACGCGTCGGCGGGGCCGGCCATCGCGATCGTCGATCTGGATCGCGACGGGCGGCCCGAGGCCGTGGTGCCGGGGCCCGACGGGCTGCGCTGGGTGCGCAACCTGGCCGGGCCCGGGGCGCCGGTCACGCGCGACCTCGGCGGGCCGAGCGACGCGACGGCGCTGGCCGCGGCCGACTTCGATCTCGACGGCCTGACCGACCTCGTCGCTGGCGCGGGCACGACGTTGTCGCTGCTGCGCGGCGACGCCGAGGCCGGGCTGCGCCTGACGGGCCAGCTGAACCGCGCGGAGGCCGTGACGGCGCTGGCCGTCGCGCAGGTGGCGGGGGACGCCCGCCTCGACCTGCTGTCGCTCACCGCCGAGGGGGCGCTGGCGGTGTCGGCGGGCCAGGCGTCCGCCGGCGCGGCGCTGACCTTCGACGATCTGCCGCTGGTCGCCGAGGGCCTGCCGTCGGCGGCGCTGGCGGGGGCCGATCTCGATCACGACGGCCAGATCGATCTGGCCCTCGTCGGCGCGGGTGGGGGCGCTCGGCTGCGGGGTGACGCGGGGGACTTCGCCGCGCCGATGCCGCTGCCCCGGGTACCGGCAGGCGCGGCCTCGGTGGCCATCGGTGATCTCGATCGCGACGGTCGGCCCGACCTGGTGACCGCGGGCGAGGGCGGCGTCGCGCTGCACCGCCAGCGCGCGCCGACGCTGGCGGCGCCGCGCGGCCTCTTCGACGCGGGCGACGTGGCGACGCTCGACCTGCCCGTGGGCCCCGGGGGCGTCGCGCTGGCCGATCTGGCCGGCGACGACACGCTGGCGCTGATCGTCGCGGGCTCGGACGCCGCGCTGCGTATCGTCGCTGCGCCCTTCGAGCGGCCCGGCGACGTCCAGGTGCTGACCACCCGCGACGTCCCCGTGGCGTTCGCCGCGGCCGACGTGGATCGCGACGGGCTGGCCGATCTGGTGGTCGTGACGGCCGACGGCGCGGTGCAGGTGCTGCGGCGGCGGCGGGCCTCGACGCGCGCCTTCGCGGGTGACCTGGGCGTGTCGGTGGGGCCGGTCGCGGCGCTGGCCGCGCTGCCCACCGACGGCGCCGCGGCCGCGCTGGTGGTGGCGGACGGCATCGACACCCTGTGGCTGTACCCGCCCGACGCGGGGTCGCCCGCGGGGCTGGGCGCGCCGGCGGCGCGGGCCGGGGCGGGGCCGGTGGCGCAGTTGGTCGCGGTCGACGCGGCGGGCGACGGGTTGCCGCTGCTGCTCGGCGCGCGCGGCGGCGCGGGGGACGGGGTGGCGGGCTGGCGGGCGCGGCCGGACGGCACGCTCGAGCCGATGGGCGGCGTCGACGTCGGCGGCGCGGCGTCCTGGGTGGCGGCGGCCGACCTGGACGGCGACGGGCGGCGGGGCGTCGTGGCGGTCAACGCCGAAGGGCTGGTGGTGGGGCTGCCGTGGGTCGGTCCGGGGCCGCTCGACCTGGGCCCGGCGCGCAGCGTGGATCCCGAGGGTGTCGTGACCGGCCTGGCCGCGGTGGACGGGCCGGAAGGCGCTGGGGACGCGGTCGTGGTGTTGCTCGCCGGGGGCCAGGCCAAGCGGTTCCACCTCGACGACGCGGGCGGCTGGCAGGCGACGGACTTCGGCGTCCTGGCGCAGCGCGGGGCCGCCCTGGCGGTGGCGGACGTGGATCTCGACGGGCGTCGCGATCTGCTGGTGGTGGACGACGGCGCCGACCGGCTGCGCGTCGTGCGCGGCGTCGAGGGGGGCTTCGCGGCGCCGGAGGACGGCTCGAACCTGCCGGACGGGGTCGAGGGCGCCGTCGTGGGAGACGCCGACGCGGACGGGCGGCCGGACCTGGTGGTGTGGGGCGCCACGTCGTCGATCGTGTGGGCGGCGGGCACGGCGCGCGCGGCGGTGACGCCGGTGCCCTCGGCCGCGTCGTGGCGGCGGGCCGTCACGCTCGGCGGTCGGCTGGCGGTGGCGACGGCGCCGGGCGCGGTGCGCGTGTACCCGCCAGCGGCGCGCCGAGCGCCGACCTGGGGCGCGCCGACGCCGCTCGGGCTCTCGGTGGCGGGCGGCCGTCCGCGCGTGGCGGACCTCGACGGCAACGGGCTGCCCGACGTGGCGGTGGCGGCCGGGGTCGAAGGCGGCGCGTTCGACGGGGCCGAGGTGTGGCTGCAGGATCGCGACGACATCGCGCTGCCCGACGGCACCAGCCTGCTGCCGCTGGTGCCGCTGCAAGGTTCGAACAACGCGGGCCACGACACGCACGACCTGGCGCTGATCGATCTGGACGGCGACGGGTGGCTCGACCTGCTGATGGCCGAGCGCGGCGAGCCGGTCGACGGCGGCGATCCCTTCACGCCGGGGCTGCTCTGGTACTTCTCGGACCCGGCCGCGCTGAACGACCCCCGCGACCCTGGCTTCGGCGGGGTGTACTCGCTGCCCGACGGCGAGTACGACACCGTCGTGCCGGTCAGCGGGCGGCTGACGTTGGGCGACGTCGATCTCGACGGGACGGACGACCTGGTGCTGCCGCTCGAGCTCCTCGGTGGCGTGCAGTCGCGCATCTTCCTGACCACCTTCGAGGCACCGGATCCGCCCTTCACCTTCGTCGAGGTGCCCGACGTAGCGGCGCGCGGCGCGGCGCTGGTGGACCTGGATCGCGACGGCCTGCTCGACCTGGTGGCCGACGGGGGCCGCGCCGGCGTGCCCTTCCGGGTGCGCGTCACCTTCAACGGTGACGGTCGGCGCGGCCCCCTGCCCGATCAGGATCTGATCGCCGGCGCGGACTTCCTGCCCGAGGTCGTGGACGCGCGTCTCGCCGACGTGGACGGGGATGGGTGGCTGGACGTCGTCACGGTCGACACGGACGGCGCGATCGACGCCTACCGCCAGGTGGCCGGCGCCGATGCTCCGCCCGACGTGTTCGTCGGGCCCGCCTTCGAAGAGGCGGTGCGTCTGGCGCCGCCCTGCGGCTGCGTGCGCTTCGTCGAGGTGCTCGATCTGAACGGGGACGCCGCGGTCGACCTGCTGGCCTGGCGGCGCGACGCGGCGTCGCTGACCGTGTGGGATCGCGATCCCGCGGCCCCGCTGGGCGAGGCCTTCACGCCTCGGGTCCTGCCCCTGGGCTCGGCGCCGGGTGACGTCGTGCTGCACGACATGGATCGGGACGGTCGGCCCGATCTGCTGCTGCGGTCGGGGGGCGAGGTGTTCCTGCGGCTTCAGGACGGGCCGCGGTAGGTCACTCGCCGGCGACCGACCCCCCGCAGGTGAGCGGCATGGCCAGCGACTCGACCGCCTCGAGCCGGCCCGACGGATCGTAGTGGTAGGTCTGAACCTGCTCGGCCCCGTCGTCGCCGTGATCGGTGGCGGCGCGCGCCAGGCGGCCCTCGGCGTCGTAGGCGAAGGACTCGCGCAGCGTGCGGCGGCCGCGATCGTCGTAGGTCTCGGCCAGCACCTGGCGGCCGGCGCCGTCGAAGCGGCGCTCGATGGTCAGCTCGGGCGTGCCGTCGCCGTCGCGGTCGACGATCTGGCGCTCGAGATCGGTCCACACCTCCAGCCGGCGGCGCGCGTCGGGCACGCCGTCGGCGTCGAGATCGGCGGCGTGCTCGACCAGGTTGCCGGCGTCGTCGTAGCGCATCGTGTCGATGCGCTCGGCCACGCCGTCGCCGTCGGCGTCGAAGGCCAGCCGCGCCTCGCGCTCGGCGTAGGTGTGGCGGCGGTGGGCGTCGGGCAGGCCGTCGCCGTCCAGGTCGCAGTCCACCGAGGCCAGGCGGCCGGCGCTGTCGTAGGTGAGGCGCACCTCGGGATCGAAGACGCCGGCCTCGAGCAGGCTCCAGTCCGCGGGCAGGTCGAGGCCGGGCACCAGCACCGGGGCCTCTTCGAACAGCAGGACGTCGCTCTCGAGGGCCTCGACGGCGGTGGGGCGGCCATCGAAGCGCACGGCGTTCACCCGGCCCGCGGCGTCGTGGAACAGGGCGGCGCGCCAGCGGGCGCCCGGGGCCTGCACCTCGACGCTGACCAGGCGCTCGCCGTCGTAGCGGCGCAGCTCGACGCGCTCGTAGACGCCGTCGTCGTCGCGGTCGAGGGTCTTCTTCAGCAGGCGGCCCTGCTCGTCGTGGAAGAAGCGCTCGACGTCGCGCACGTCGCCGCGGTCGGTGCGCGTCTCGAGGCGCAGGCCGTTCTCGTCGTAGCGGTGGGTCAGGGTGCTCTGCTGGGGGGCGCAGGGATCGGTGTCGGGCTCGTCGGGGCCACAGCCGGTGGTCAGGGGCAGGGCGGTGAGGGCAGCGAGGGCGAGGGCGCGCGGGCGCAACATGGGGCTTCTCCCGAAGACGTTGATGCGGCGGGGGTCAGCAGGGGGCGTGCCAGCGCGCCGAGGCCGACGCCGTCGTCGGCGGGCGGGGCCGACCGTGAACGGACGGCACGGCGCGGGCGGTGGATCGTGAACGGCGGTTGGCGGCGGGTCCGAACGCAAATGACCCCGGGACGCGCCGAAGAGCTTCCCCACGAAATCCGGACCGAGCGGGGTGCTGGGCTGCGCGCCGAGGCCAAGGCGCGAAGCCGCAGCAATACTCGGAGTATTGCAAGCGCTTCGCAACGCCGGCGTCGGCGTGCAGAACAGTGCACCGCGAAGCGGAGGATTTTGTGGGGAGGCTCCAGTGGGGACAGGGGGAAGGCCCGGCGCGACCCGGGGTCGAGGGGCAGAACCGAGGCCGCGGGGCCGGTTCTTCCCGGCGCGCGGTCAGCGCGGGCGCAGGCCCTCGAGCACGCGATCGAAGAAGCCGCTCGGCGGGCACGCGTCGTCGTCGCCGCTCGGGCGGGCCCCCAGCGTCACCGGCAGCGCCTCGACGGCCTCGCCCCGCGCGACCTGCAGCTCGACGGTGTGGCCGGGACGGCCGAGGCCCGCGAAGCCTTGCAGGGCGCGGGTGGAGTCGACCGGCCGGCCCTCGAAGGTGCGGATGACGTCGCCCACCTGCAGCCCCGCCCGCGCCGCGGGCCCGGTGGCCTCGAGGCGCACGATCTCGACGCCGCGCGCGACGTCGCGGATGGCGACGCCCAGCCAGCCGCGCACCAGGCGGCCCTGCGCCTTCATGCCGGGCAGCATCAGCTTCACCGCGTCGATGGGGATGGCGTACCCGATGCCGCTGCCCTGGCGGTGGATGGCGGTGGCGATGCCGACGACGCGGCCGCCGAGGTCGAGGATGGGGCCGCCCGAGTTGCCCGGGTTGATGGCGGCGTCGGTCTGCAGATAGGCGTACTCGCTGGCGCGCTCGGGCGGGCGGTCGCGGCCGGAGAGCACGCCCAGCGACACGCTGTGCGCGAGGCCGAAGGGGTTGCCGACGGCGACCACGAAGTCGCCCACGCGCAGCTGGCCGCTGTGGCCGAGGGGCAGGTGGGGCCAGGGGGCGTCGCGCGGGGGCAGCTGCAGCAGCGCGAGGTCGGCGGTGGCGTCGCGGGCCAGGACGCGGGCGGTGATCGACTCGGTGTCGGCGCCGACGCGCACCGGGACGGTGGCCTCGCAGCCGACGACGTGCTGGTTGGTCAGCGCGAGGCCGCTGGGGTGGATGACGAAGCCGGTGGCCTCACCGCGCAGGTCGTCGCCGGGAATGGGCGGGTGGCCGGGCGGCAGCGAGGCTGGCGCCGTGCGCACCTCGAGCAGCGCGGGCAGCGTGGCGTCGACGATGGGGGCGATCGACGGGAGCGCGACGGCGGGCGTGTCGGCGGCGCCCTCGACCCACAGCGAGTCGGGGGCAGGGCCGGCCAGCAGCAGCGGCAGCAGGAGAAGGGGCGACGGCATGGGGTTTGGATTCCGCGTCCCGCGCCGGGTTGCGGGGGCGCGCCTACAACAGGGCGAGGCCGACGACGCCGACGGTGAGGCAGTACCAGCCGAAGTGCCCGAAGACGCCGCGCCGCACGAGGCGCATCAACAGCGCGAGGGCGCCCAGGCCGGCCACGAACGACACCAGCGCGCCGACGCCGAGGGCGACGAGGGCGTCCGCCGAGGGGGGGGCGTCGAGCAGATCGCGCGCCTTGAGCAGCGTCGCGCCGAAGATGACCGGCAGCGACATGAGGAAGCTGTAGCGCGCGGCCAGGTCGCGCTCGACGCCGAGGAACATGGCGGTGGCGATGGTGCTGCCCGCGCGCGAGACGCCGGGGATGATGGCCACCGCCTGGGCGACGCCGATGGCCAGGGCGCGGCCCGGCGTCACCTCGCCGTCGCCGCGCTGGGCGAAGTGGCTGGCCAGCAGGTAGACGCCGGTGGCGATCAGGGCGGCGCACACCAGGCGGGGGGCGTCGAAGAGGGCCTCGAGCTGGTCCTTGAAGGCGACGCCGACGACGCCGGCGGGGACGCAGCCGATGACGATGGCCAGCAGCAGGCGCAAGCGCGCGTCCTCGCGCAGGCGGGCGGAGAGGCCGCCCCCGCGCAGGCCGTCGAACGCGGCGGCCAGCAGGTCGCGCAGGTCGCGGCGGAACAGCACCGCGACGCTGAGCAGCGTGCCGAAGTGGACGGCCACCTCGAAGGCGGCGCCCGTGCCCATGTCGGCGCCGAGCAGGGCCTCGGCCAGCACCAGGTGACCGCTCGAGGACACGGGCAGGAACTCGGTGAGTGCCTGCACGAGGCCCAAGAGGGCGGCGGACAGCAGATCCATGGGGGCGTTCCGTTCGGGTCAGCGGGCCATCAGAAGTCGTGCAGCCAGAGCACGCCTTCGGGCTGGGGGAGGACGTCGAAGCCGCCCTGGATGCGGATGGGGGGATCCTCGGTGACGTACTCGAGGCGGGCGTTCAGGTAGGGGATGCGGCTGCCGATGCTGGGCACGCCCAGGTAGCCGTCCATGAAGCGCACCACGGCGGTGACATCGAAGCCGAGGAAGTCCTCCTGCTGCAGGCTGTCGCGGCCGCGGGCGTCGACGAAGAACCACTCGACGTCGTTCTCGCCGCCGGCCACGACGACCGCGCCGCCGTCGTGGCCCGTGCCCAGGGCCGTGCAGCCGTCGGGGCACGACGTGATGACCTCGAAGGCGCCGTTCACCAGGCGCTGCACGTTGCGCTGGTCGCGGCCGACGGCCAGCAGCGTGCCGTCGCCCAGCACGGCGAAGCCGATGGCGGTGCCGCGGAACTGGCCCGCGGCGTCGGGCACGGTGAGGCTGTCGACGTACTCGCCGTTGGGGCGGAAGCGGTGGATGGTGCCGTCGGGGCCGTAGTCGGCGACGACGAGCTGGTTGATCGGATCCCAGGCCAGATCGTGGGCCATGCGGTCGTCGGGCCACAGGCGCGCGCCGGCCAGATCGGTCGTCTCGAAGTCGAGCACCGTGGCGCCTTCGCGGTCGATGCGGCGCAGCATCGGGGCGTGCTCTTCGTCGCCGCGCACCGCCACGATCAGGTCGCCCCCCTGCTCGAGGGGCAGCTGCATCAGGCCGCGCAGGCCGCGATCGGTGACCTGGACGAAGCGGCCCAGCACCTGGCCGTCGCTGCCGACGGTGACCAGGTGGCTGCGGTTGTAGTCGGCGACGAGGACGTCGCCCGCGATGCGGACGGGCACCTCGGCGCGCGCGGTGCAGGCGCCGTCGGTCGCGGTGAGGGTGACGGTGACGTCGCCGGTCCACCAGGGCCAGGGCAGGTCGCCCGGCTCCTCGCCGCCGGCGGCGTAGAACACGCGGTCGGCGCGCGGGGTGAAGCGGCCGCCGGGGTCGGCCTCGAAGCTCAGCTGCCAGTCGCCGGCGGGCTCGACGGTGAACGTGATCTCGGCGGGCTCGCGCCGATGGTAGAGGCGCTGCTCGACCAGCTGGGCCGTGAGGGTGGCGTCGGCGCAGCCGGGGGCGCCGCCCACGCCGGGCGCGCCGGCCCACGCCGGGCGCGCTGCCTGCGCTGGGCGCCGCCTGCGCTGGGCGCGCCGCCCATGCCGGGCGCGCCGCCTGCGCCTGGGCGCCGCCTGCGCCTGGTCGCCGCCCATGCCGGGCTTCCGCCGCCCGCGCCCGGGTCGCCGCCCGCGCCGGGCTCGCCTCGAGCCCCGGCGTCCTCGCCCGCGCCGGGCAGGCCGCCCGCGCCGGGGACACCGCCGGCGCCCGGCTGGCCGCCCATCCTGGCCTGGCCGCCCGCGCCGCCCATGCCGCCGCCGTCCAGGGTGGTGCCGGCGTCCGTCACGCGCACCGTGCGGTCGCCGCCGTCGTCGCAGGCCACGAGGGCCAAGCCCAGCGCCAGCGCGCCGCCGCAGGGGATCAGTCGAGCCACGCGATGCCTCCCCGCGCGCCGATGTTGGTGGCCGCCCGCTGATCCCAGTCCTCGCCGGGCGTGGGATCCTCGAGGTCCGCGGTGTAGCGGGTGATGCCGTTGATGTGGATGGCCAGGAAGCCGTCCAGGAAGCGCGTCATGTAGCGGATCTCGGCCCGCGGGATCGCCTCGCCGTGGGGCCGTAGGCGCGTGTCGATGCCGTAGAGGCGGAACTCCGCGCCCCCGCGGCGCATGAGCGCGACCACCTGATCGGCGGCGGCGCCGTCGGTCAGCCCGATCAGCGTGTCGAAGCCGTCGCCGATGCCGACGAGCAGCGGCTCGGGGGGATCGACGTCGACGTAGTACAGGCGCGTGCCGATGTCGCTGCCCGCCACGGGCCGGCCGTCCACCGACGCGAACCCGATCGGCTCGTAGTTGGTCTGGCCCTGCCGCGGCAGCTCGATGGCGCCGAGGTACTCGCCCTGCAGGTTGAAGCGGAAGATGCGGCGGTCGGCGCCGTTGTCGGCCAGCACCTCCTGCTGCGCCGCCCAGTAGCACTGTCAGGGCCTGGTCATACCATGCCGCCCATGCCGGGCGCGCCGCCCATGCCGGGATCCTCACCGTCGAGGCACGCGTTCACCGCGGCGCAGTCGCCCGCGTTGTCGTTGGCGCACTCGAAGTTCTCGGTCAGGTCGGCGCTGATGACGCAGGCCGCCACACAGCTGCCGACGAGCTCGGCCAGCGCCTCCGGCGGCACCTCCTGCCCCATGGTGTCGGCGCAGTCGATGACGTTCTCGCAGGCGCCCTCGCAGACGGCGGGGTCGGTCTGGGGGCCCTCGGTGCAGAACGCACGCAGGGCGCCGTCCTCGCCGGTCATCGGATCCTGACCGACGACCGGATCGATGCCCGGAGCGAGGGCCGAACAGGGCGCGCCAGCGATCTGCTGCACCTGGGCAACGGTCACCTCGCCGCTCTGCACGAACTGGACACAGCCGACGGCCTGCTGCGTGGCGAAGCCATCCTCGTAGTCGGCCAGGTTCTCGCACTTCTCGGTGACGCAGCGAGCGTAGGTCGATCCGAACGCCGAGCAGGCCGTCTCGACGTCGCCGCCGCCGCCACCGCCGCACAGCTGCTGGATGTCGGGCGACACCTGACCCACCGCCTGGATGACACCCTCACAGGTGTTGGCGCTGTTGATGATGTCGGCCAGCTGGGGCGACTGATCGCAGGCGTCGTTGCAGCCCGCCTCGAGGCCGGGCGCGGTCGTGTCGTCGATGCCGGCGCAGGCCGGACCGGCCGCGCAGGTGGCCAGCTCGCTGCAGGCCGCGGCGCAGGGGTCGCCGGGGTTGCCACCCGCGCCGGGCTCGCCGCCCGCCCCGATCTGGCCGCCCATGCCCGGCGCGCCGCCCGCCCCCGCGTCGCCGGACAGCCCGTCGCGCTCGTCGGTCTCCTGGCACGCGCTCAGCGTCAGCGCGAGCGCCGCGGCCATCGTCGTCGTCCATCGCGCGCGCATGGCGTGCCTCCTCAGCGCAACCAGTCCAGGCAGGTGACGCGGCTCTCCAGGGTCGACAGCAGGTCGCGCTGCAGGAAGCCGCCGTCGTCCAGCCGCGTGAAGTCGGCCGCGTCGTACAGCCAGCTGCCGCCCGCGTGGCCCAGCGCCACGATGTAGGGCCCCATGCGGGTCAGGTGGACCGGCGAGCCCTCCACCTCGACGGGCGTGCCGCCGCCGGCGCGCGTGTAGCTGCCCAGGTAGTAGCTGCCGCTGCGGTAGTGGCTGATGACCACCTTGCCGTCGGGGCCGTTGGTCATGCCGCCGAACATGCCGAAGCTGCCCAGATCGGTGAACGCCTGGTCGTCGCCGCCGCCGTCGGCGGGCCGCACCTTGCGCACCCGCGACTGATCGAACTGGCCCACCGCCAGGTAGTCGTCGGCCCAGGCGAAGCCCACCGTGGTGTAGCCGGCCGCGAAGTCGAGCTCGTAGGTGGCGTCGTAGAACCCGTCCAGCGTCCAGGTGTGCACCGCGTTGCGGTCGCCGTCGGCCCACACGCGCTCGCGGGCCTCGTCCCACACCAGGTTGTGGGGATAGGCGCTCTGCCCGGTGTCGCGATAGATGGGCTCGTCGAGGAACTCCATCTCGAAGGGCGTCGCGACGCTGCCGTCGGCGCGCAGCAGGTAGATGGCCGGCTCGTCCGTGCCCGCCAGGAAGCGGCCGTCGGGCAGCGCCACGAGGGCCTCGACGTCGCCCTCGCCCAGGGTGGCCAGGGTGTCGAGGTAGGTGCCGTCGCTGCCGATGAACAGCACCCGGCCGCGGTCGTCGCCGGCGACCAGATCACCCAGCAGGTCGACGGTGACGTCGGCGGTGGCCTCGCACCCGGCGGCGTCGCGCGCCACGACGGTCACCGTGTGCGCGCCCGCGCGCTGGGCCGGGGTGCCGGCGTAGGTCCACACGAGGTGGTCGGGGCGCGGGGTCACGGTGCCGGCCAGCGGGCCTCGGGTGCCGAGGCGGGCGATGGCGCCGCGCGTCGCGTCGACGTCGATGCGCAGCGGCTCGCCGCGCCGCAGTGGCGCGCCGGTCGCTCGCGGCGCGGCGGTGATCTCGAGCGTGCCCGGCGCGCACTCCATGCCCGGGCGCCGCCCAGGCCCGCTCGCCGCCCGCGCCTGGGTGCCGCCCGCGCCGGGACGCCACCGGCCCCAGGGGTTCCGCCCGCGCCGGGCACGCCGCCTGCGCCCGGCGCGCCGCCCGCCCGGATCGCCGCCCGCGCCGACCTGACCGCCCGCGCCGGGAACGCCGCCCGCGCCCGGCGCGACGCCCCCGTCGGCGTCCGACGTGCGCACGTCCTGGCAGCCCGCGAGGCCCACGCAGGCGACCGCCAGCAGCGCCGCGCGCGTCACCACACGCCCCCCACGGCCAGGCCGTCCGGCGTCGGCACGATGGCCACCGGCGGGGCCTCGTCGAAGTACACGTTGGCGTCGATCAGCCCGTACAGCCACAGCGCGCCGAAGGCCGCGAAGCCGCCGAGGTAGACGGCCTGCAGCGTGTCGGCGCGCTCGGGATCCGGGAAGGTGCCGCCGGCCAGGAAGGCGCCGCTCTCCTTCTCGCTCTCGAAGGTCAACAGCCCGCCCACGCCCACCGCCAGCGCGACGCCCTGCAGCGCGGCCAGCGTGGCCCCCTTGCCGTCGTGGCCGTTCTGGAACTGGCCCACGCCGAAGGGCAGCATGGCCTTCGCGCGGCTCTTGGCCGGCGTCTCGGCGCGCCGCCGCGGCGGGGGTGGATCCGCCTTGTGCTCGGCGCGCTTCTCGGCGGCGCGCCGCTTCGCTTCGGCTTCGGCTTCGGCCTTCGCCCGCGCCTCGGCGGCCGCCCGCTCGCGCGCGGCGGCCTCGGCGCGCGCGCGCACCTTGCCGAAGAAGCGCACCATGTCCGGCGGGAACTGCACCGGATCCAGCGTCGCCGTGGGATCCAGCGCCAGGAGCGCCGTCCACGCCTCGTCGGCGCGCGCGTCGTCGCGCAGCGCGTGACGGCAGGCGCCCAGGTACTTGAGCGTCTTCAGCCGCGCCTCGGCGTCGAAGCCCTCGGCGTCGCGCAGGGCGTCGAGCCGCTGACAGGCGCCTCGAACTCGCCGAAGTCGTACTGCTCGAGGGCCTCGGTCAGCTCGCCCGGCAGCAGCAGGGCCACCGCGAGAAGCAGCGCGCCGCTCATCGGGGGCGGCTCCCGAGGCGGACGCGGCGGGTCACCGTCTCGCCGGACTTCACCGTGACGGTCTCCTTGTGCGGGGGGAAGCCCGGGTTGCGTAGCTCGAGGGCGTGCGCGCCGGGGGGCAGCGTGAGCTGCTTCAGATAGGGCGTGCGCCCGCGGTGCTTGCCGTCGACGTAGACGTCGGCCCAGGGGGCGGCGGCGATGGCCAGGGTGCCGGGCGCGGTCGCCGCGGCGGCCGGCGGCGGGGGCTCGGCCTTCAGGGGCGGGCTTGGGCGGCGGCTTGGCGCGCGGCGGCTGGGCGCGTCTCGTCGGGCGCGCGGCGGGCGGGCTTCGGCCGGGCGGCTACGCGCACTGGCGCGGCGTCGGGGCGGCGTCGGGCGGCGGCGCGAGCGTCTCGCGGCGGCGCGGCGTCGACGATCAGGGGCGGGCGGCGTCGGCGACGATCGCCAGGGCGGTCGTGCTCTGATCGGCCGGGGGCGGCGGCTGGGCGACGGCCGGCACGCCCGCGGATCCCGGCGGGTGCGTGCGCAAGAGGAAGGTGATGCCGACGCCGATGAGAGCGGTGAGGGCCAGCGCCACCCCGACGACGACGGGCCCCCGGCGGCCGGCGCCGACGGTCAGCGTGCTGGTCGTCGTCGTGCCGCCCTGCGCGGGGGGCATCAGGTCGACGGTGGGCTGCTCCAGCGTGCGCAGCAGCTGGTGGGCCGCCTCGAGGTCGGGCTTGCGGGCGAGCGCGGCCTGAACGGACTTGCGCGCGTTGCGCTTGTCGCCCTTCTCGGCCGCCCGCCGCGCCGTCGTGATCAGCTCGTTCGCCACCTCGCCGGCCACCACGTCGGCGGTGCCGTTGGGATCGTCGACCAGGCCGGCGATCAGGCCGCGCTGGCGGTCGGCGTTGACGGTGATGTGATAGCGCTCGAGGGCCGTCACCATCGCGCCGAGGTCCGGGAAGCGGTCGGCCGCGTCGAGGCTGAGGCTGCGGGCGATGATCGCCGCCAGATCGTCGTCGACGGCCGCGTTCAGCTCGCGCGGATCGGGGTACTCGCCGGCCATGATCTTCGTCAGCACGGCCAGCGTGTTCGGGCCGGAGAAGGGCCGCTTGCCGGTGACCATCTCGAAGAGGACGACGCCCAGCGCGTACTGATCGGCGGCCGGCCCGATCGCGTCGCCGCGCGCCTGCTCGGGCGCGATGTAGGCGGGCGTGCCGAGGAAGTCGCCGGTGCGCGTCAGCAGATCCTCCTCCGACGCCTTGGCGATGCCGAAGTCGCTCAGCTTGACGCTGCCGTCCCGCCCCAGCAGCACGTTCGCCGGCTTCACGTCGCGGTGCACCACCCCCTCGCGGTGCGCGTAGTGCAGCGCGTCGGCCAGCGGCCGGATGACCAGCGCGGCGAGCTCGGGCACCAGCCGCGGGTTGCTGGCCAGCACCCGGTGCAGGTCGGTGCCCTCGACGTACTCCATCACCATCGCGGCCGCGCCCTCGGGCGTGGTGACGACGTCGTAGATGTCGACGATGTGGGGGTGCTTCAGGCGGGCGAAGATGCGGGCCTCGCGCAGGAAGCGGGCGCGCACCTCCTCGTTCTCGTCCAGCTCGGTGTGCAGCACCTTGATCGCGACCGTACGCCCCAACACCGTGTCACGGGCGAGGTACACGCGGGCCATGCCCCCCGCGCCCAGGCGCTGGAGCAGCTCGTAGCGGTCACCGAACATCGGCGGGCAGGGTAGCGACTTCCCTCGCGCGATGCACCCATGCGCGCGGGCTTGTCACGCGACCGCTGTTCGGGCGACGCTCTGCCGCACCGCGGACCCGGGGGAGGCGACCATGAGGCGAGGGTTGGGGTTGGGGCTCGTGCTTTGGTGCGGCAGCCCGCTGGCGGCGCCGCCCGCGCCGCCGACGCAGGCACAGGCCAAGGCCAGCGCGGCGCGCTTCCAGGATCTGGTGCGCGCCGGGCGCGCGGCGTCGGGCAAGAAGGATCACGCGACGGCGATCGCGAAGTTCCGCGAGGCGCTGAGGGTCGATCCCGCCAACCCGGCCATCCTCGGCGAGCTGGGGTGGGTCTATTACAAGGCCGGCGATCTGGCCGCCGCCGACCGCTTCGGGCGGCAGGCGGTGACCCTGACCACCGACCCCCGCGAGCTGGGCATGTTCCAGTACAACCTGGGGCGCGTCGCCGAGGATCGCGGCGATCGGGTCGGGGCCGAGACCCTGTACCGGCGCAGCCTGGCGGCCCGGCCGCACCCCGTGGTCGAGAAGCGGCTGGCCGAGCTCGTCGCGAAGAAGGCCGGGCCGTCGAAGGGCACGCTCGAGGCCGCCTGCGCCGAGGCGATGGCCGCCTGGGGCTGCAACGATCCGGCCGAGGCCGAGGGCCTGCGCTGCACCTGCAAGGCCGAGAAGACGATCGAATCCCCCGACGCGGCGAGCGGCGGCTCGGTGGCCGTGGACGCCGCCGGCACGCCGCACGTCAACCCCGGCGTGCCGCTGCGGGCCGCGCTGCTGAAGGTGGAGGGCGAGGGCAACGGCCTCGTGTCCACCACGCACCTCGCCCTCGAGACCGGCACGGGGGGCTGGCAGCACGTCGGCGCCGTCGTCGACGGCTGGACGCCGGGCGTCAGCTACATCCACCAGGACGGCACGCTGTCCTCGGCCGACTTCGAGGATCGCCTCGGCACCGGCGAGGGCCAGGTGCTGGTGCTGCGGGCGCAGAACACGCGCGCCGACGGCGACTACGGCGACAACGTCATCGAGCTCGACCGCACGTCGGACCTGTGGCTGTGCCACGCGGCCGGCGGCGCGCCGGTGTGCGACCACCTCGTCGAGGCGGCCGAGCGGGGCACCGAGGTGATGATCGAGGGCGAGCCGGTGGCCGAGGACGCGAAGGCCCAGCTGGGCACGCGGCGCTGGGCGCTGAAGGTGAGCTTCTTCGGCAGCAACCTGAGGGTGCAGGCGGGCGAGGGGACGCCGACCGACGAGGCCAAGGCGCTGATCGGCACGCACGCGGTGGCCGATCTGGGCAAGGTGGCGGGCGTGCGGCGCGTGCCCCTGCGCTGAAGCCCTACTTCGCGGCCTTCTTCTTCGCCGGGGCCTTCTTCTTCGCCGGCGGCGCCTTCGCGTCGATCGGGTTGCCTTGCGCGTCGTAGGGCACGATGGGCAGCCCCAGCGTCTTCAGCGACGGCTCGAGGGCCGCCCGATCGCCCGCGACGATGATCACGAACCGCTCGACCGGCTGGGTGTAGCGGTTCGCCGCGGCCTGCGCGTCCTCGGCGCTCGTGGCCTTCACCTTCTCGGGCCACTGCCGGTACCAGTCGGGGTCGCGCCCGTCGAGCGCCAGGGCCGCCAGCTGACCGGCCACGCTGGCCATGCGCTCGAAGCGGCCGGGGAAGCCGAGCAGCATGCCGCCGACCGCCTCGTCGCGCTCCTGCGCCGTGATCGGCTTCTCGCCGCTCACCCGCTTCAGCTCGCCGAGCATCTCGTCGATGCTGGCCTTCGTCGTGTCGGCCTTCACGCTGGCCGACAGCCCGTAGAAGCCGGCCTGCCGCCAGCGGTTGAAGCCGGCGCGCGCGCCGTAGGTGTAGCCCTTGTCCTCGCGCAGGTTCAGGTTCAGCCGGCTGGTGAACGCCCCGCCCAGCGCCCGGTTGAACACCTCGGCGGCGAAGTGGTCGTCGGCCGCGTCGACGCCGGGCACGATGCGCGCGACGGTCACCGACGACTGCGTGCTGCCGGGGAAGTCGGCGATGTAGACGCCCGGGGCCGGCAGCGACTTGTGCACCACGCGCGGGGTGGCGCTCGGCGCGCCCTCCCAGCCGCCGAGCGCCTCGTCGAGGGCCCCCTTCAGCACGTGCGGTTGCACGGCGCCCACGGCCACGAGCGTGGCGCCCTTGGGCTTGAAGACCGCCGCGTACTGCGCCTTCACGTCGGCCAGCGTCAGCGCGCTCAGCGTCGAGCGCACGCCGCCGGCCGGGCGGCTGCCGTAGCCGAAGCCGAACAGCACCCGGCGCAGCACGACGGTCGCGGTGCCGCCGGGATCCGCCTCCGACGCCAGCGCCCGCGCGAGGTGCTGCGTCTTGCGCCGCTCGAACTCCTCGGCGGGGAAGTCCGGCCGCAGCAGCACGTCGGCCAGCAGCGCCAGCGAGGGCTGCAGCGTGTCGGCCAGCAGGTCCAGCGCCACGATCACGCCGTCGGTGGCGGGGCTGACGCCGTAGTCGGTGGCCAGCCGCTGGAAGGCCTCGTTCAGCTCGAGCGCGCTCTTGCCCGCGGCGCCCTCGTCCAGCAGGTCGGCGGTGAGGGCGGTCAGGCCCGCCTTGCCGCGCGGATCGGTGGCGGCCCCGCGCGGCAGCACCAGCCGCAGCGACAGCAGCGGGGCCTGATCCTGCTTCAGGTACCAGACCGTGATCCCGTTGGGCATCGTCCAGGTGCTGACGGCCGGCGGCTGCCAGTCCGGCGCGGCGGCGGGCGTCGGCAGGCCGCTGCGGTCGACGGCGGCGGGCGGCGTCGGCGGCGACGACGGCGCGCTCTGCGGAGGCTTCGGGGCGCCGCCGCAGGCGACGAGCGCGGCGGACACGAGCAGGATGGCGGCGCGCCTCACTGGGCACCTCCCTCGGCGTCGTCGACGCTCGGCTTGGGGCCCGGCACGATGTCGATGCGCAGGGCCGGCTTCGTCAGATCCTGCGCGGCCGCGTGCACGTCCTGCGCGGTCACGCGCGTGTAGCGCGCCAGATCCTCGGCCAGGTAGTCGGCCTTGCCGGTCAGGTGGAAGTAGGTGCTCAGCATCTGGGCGCGCGACGTGACGTCCTCGATGCGCTGGAAGAACGACTTCTTCCAGCCGTTGATGGCGCGCGCCATCTCGTCCTCGGTGGGCGGCTTCGCGAGCGCGTCGGCGAGCGCCGCCTCGAGGGCCTTCGCCACCGCGTCCGCCGTCTGCCCCTCGGCCGCGGTGGCCTGGATGACGAAGAAGCCGCCGAGCTGCCGCGACACCTGATAGGCCGCGACGTCCTTGGCCACCTTCTGCTCGTACACCAGCGGCTGGTAGAGCCGGCTGGTCTTGCCGTCGGACAGCACGGTCGCCATCAGGTCGAGCGCCGCGTCGCCCTCTTCGTACAGCGCCGGCGTGTGCCAGGCGTAGTAGACGCGGGGCAGCTTGACGGCGTCGGTGAAGGTGAGGTGGTCGGCCTTCGCCTCGGGGCGCGCGGCCTCGGGCGTCGGCGCGCGCTCACCGGGCGGCAGGTGGCCGAAGTAGCGCTCGATCAGCAGCTTCGTCTCGGCCGGCTCGAAGTCGCCCACGATGGTCAGCACGGCGTTCTTCGGCACGTAGTAGCGGCGGAAGAAGGCCTTCACGTCGTCGAGCGAGGCCGCGGTCAGATCGGCGTGCGTGCCGATCGTGGTGTGCTGGTAGGGGTGCCCCTTCGGGTACAGGTGGTTGGAGAAGTACTTCCACACCATGCCGTAGGGCGTGTTCTCGTAGCGCTGGCGGCGCTCGTTCTTCACCACGTCGCGCTGGTTGTCGAGCTTGGGCTGGTCGAGCACGTCGAGCAGCGTCTCCATGCGGTCCGACTCCATCCACAGCGCCAACTCGAGGTAGGGGCTGGGCACGCGCTCGAAGTAGTTGGTGCGGTCGGTGTTGGTGGTGCCGTTGACGACGCCGCCGATGGGCTCGAAGGGCTTGAAGTACTCGTCGTCGAAGTGGCCCGACCCCTGGAACATCAGGTGCTCGAACAGGTGGGCGAAGCCGCTGCGCCCTTCGGGTTCGTGGGCCGAGCCGACGAGGTAGCGCACCTCGACGGCCACCACCGGCAGCCGGTCGTCGCGGCTGAGCAGCACGGTCAGGCCGTTGTCGAGCGTGTACTGCTCGACGTCGACGTGGGGCGCGGCCGCGTCGGGCGGCGCGGCGGCGACGCTGAGCGCCGCGAGGGCGAGGGCGAGAAGTCGCACGCGGGGATCCTCCTGTGGTCGGTCGGGTGGTCCTTATCCGGTGGCGCGGGGCGCGTCAAACCTGCTCGACGGCGCCGCGGCCGTTGCGAATGTGGGCGCCCTGTGCGCAGGCTGGCGCCACGACGACTCGGGAGAACGGCCGATGGTCAGCCTGGTGTTCCTGCTCTTCGCGCCGCCGCTGGTGCAGCCCGCGCTGCTCGGCCTGGCGGCCCCGGCGGTGGTGCTCGCGTTCACGGGGCGGTGGTTCGTGGGCTGATCGGGCGGGCTCGGCGGGCGGCTTGGACAAGGGCTGTCGTAAGTTTGCATGCGGCGGTTGCATCCGTTGGCGCGTCAGTTCTACGTTGCGTCGTCTTGCCAAGGAGCTTGCCATGCCCGATGCCACGGAAGGCCGCCGGCGTCAGACCTGTCGTCGCATCCTCGATGCGGCCCGAGCCATTGCCGTCGCCGATGGGCCGGACGCGTTGTCGATGCGCACGCTGGCCGACCGCGTGGGCCTGAGCGCGCCGGCCCTCTATCAGTATTTCTCCGGACGAGATGCCATCGTCGACGAGGTCGCCTGTGACGTGGTCGCCGAGCTGGTGGCCGCGATCGACGTGCCGACGGCCGACGGCCCCAAGCGCGTGGCCGAGATGGCCGTCGCCTACGTCGCGTACGCCGAGGGCCACGTCAACGACATGCACCTGGTGTTCTGCCGCGGCCCCGCCGCCGGCACGCGCGCGGCGGACGCGGCGCCGCCCGCAGCGCGGGTGCGCGCGGCCTTCGTCGAGGCCACCGAGGCGGCGGGCCGCCAAGGACGCGCCGACGCCGTGTGGAGCCTGGCCCACGGGCGCGCCACGCTGGGCATCACCGGCATGGGCGTCGAGTCCTTCGACCTGGGGCGGGCCGTCGAGCGACTGCTCGATTAATCTGACTGTTTTGGTCGGATTATTCCGCTCGCGGCGCGTCGGCGCGGCCGAGGTCGCGCCGTCGCGTCCGCCCTCGCATTGGTCGGATGCCAATGATTCCGGGCGGTTGGTCGTGCCCTGCGCCTTTCGTTTGCGTCCGCGGGCGCCCTTCCCGTAAATACGCACCCAATCGCTAGGAGATTGGGGCATGAAGTCCTTCACCGTCACCGCCAACCGCACCGCAGACGGGGCGGTCGTGTACCTGCGGGACGATCGCCAGTGGACGGCGGATCTGGCCTCGGCGCTGGTGCGCACCGATCCCGCCGCGATGACCGATCTGTTGGCGTGGGCCCGCACGCAGCAGCGGGACGTCTGTGATCCCTATCCGCTCGAGGTGCAGGTGGAGGACGGCGCGCCGACGCCGATCGGCACGCGCGAGCGCATCCGCGCCGCGGGCCCCGAGGCCACCCTGCGCGCCCTCGGCTACGCGAGCTAGCCCATGTACCGCTACGACGAGCACGACCTGGCCCTGGTGCATCAGCGGGCCGCCCAGTTCCGCGAGCAGGTGCGTCGCCGCCTCGCGGGCGACATCACCGAGGACGAGTTCAAGCCGCTGCGCCTGCAGAACGGCCTGTACATGCAGCTGCACGCGTACATGCTGCGCATCGCGGTGCCCTACGGCCTGCTGTCGTCGCGGCAGATGCGCCAGCTGGCCCACATCGCCCGCACCTTCGACCGCGGCTACGGCCACCTGACCACGCGCCAGAACGTGCAGTTCAACTGGCCGAAGCTCGAGGACGTGCCGGCGATCCTCGATGCCCTGGCCGAGGTCGAGATGCACGCCATCCAGACCAGCGGCAACTGCATCCGGAACATCACGAGCGATCCCTTCGCGGGCGTCGCGCGCGACGAGGTGGCCGATCCCCGGCCCTACTGCGAGCTCTTGCGGCAGTGGTCGACCTTCCACCCCGAGTTCGCGTTCCTGCCGCGCAAGTTCAAGATCGCCGTGACCGGCGCCACCCACGATCGCGCCGCCATCGCCTACCACGACATCGGCCTGCGGCTGGTGCGCGACGATCACGGCGAGGTGGGCGTGCAGGTGCTGGTGGGCGGCGGCATGGGCCGCACCCCGCGCGTGGGCCAGGTGTGCCGCGACTTCCTGCCGCAAGAGCACCTGCTGAGCTACTGCGAGGCCATCCTGCGCGTCTACAACCGCTTCGGGCGGCGGGACAACAAGTTCAAGGCGCGCATCAAGATCCTCGTCGAGGCGCTGGGCATCGAGCAGTTCGCGGCGACGGTCGAAGAGGAGTGGGCGCAGATCAAGGACACCGCCCTGCGCCTCGACGGCGGCGAGCTCGAGCGGCTGGCGACCTACTTCGAGCCGCCGGCCTACGAGGCCGATCTGCCCGGCGACGAGGCCCTCGAGGCCCCGCGCCTGATGGATCCCGACTTCCGCCGCTGGCACGACCAGAACGTCGTCCCCCACAAGGCGCCCGGCTACAGCGCGGTGGCGGTGTCGGTGAAGGCGACGGGCATGCCGCCCGGCGACGTCACCGACGCGCAGATGGACGCGATGGCCTACCTGGCCGACCGCTACAGCTTCGGCCGCCTGGTCGTGACGCACCGGCAGAACCTGGTGCTGCCCGACGTGCCCACCCGCGATCTGCACGCCCTGTGGCAGTCCCTGCGCGAGCTGGGCTTCGGGGCCTCGAACTACGAGCAGCTGACCGACATCGTCGCCTGCCCCGGCCTGGACTACTGCAACCTGGCCAACGCCCGCTCGCTCAGCGTCGCGCGGGCCATCGAGCAGCGCTTCGCCGACGACGACCGCCTGGCCGAGGTGGGGCGCCTGACGCTGAACATCTCGGGCTGCATCAACGCCTGCGGCCACCACCACGTCGGCCACATCGGCATCCTGGGCATCAACAAGCGCGGCGAGGAGTACTACCAGCTGATGGTGGGGGGCTCGCACGAGGACGACGCCAGCCTCGGTGAGATCGTCGGCCGCGCCTTCCCCCACGACGACATCGCGGGCGCCGTCGAGACGGTGGTCGACACCTACCTCGCTCAGCGCGCGGGGCCGGACGAGCCCTTCCTGGCCTTCGTCCGCCGCGCCGGGCTCGAGCCCCTGCAGGAGGCGCTGTATGCCGACGACTGAGGCCGCGCGCCGCATCATCGAGAACCGCGAGGTCGTGCCCGACCGCTGGACCTTCCTGGCCGACGACGCGCCGGTGCCCCACGCCGGGCCGGTGGTGGTGTCGTGGGCGCGCTGGCGGGCCGAGCGCGACGCGCTTGGCGGGCGGGCCGATCTGGGCGTGCAGGTGCCGTCGGACGTCGGCCCCGAGGACGTGGCGCCCGACGTCGATCACTTCGCGCTGATCGCCCTCGAGTTCCCCAAGTTCACCGACGGGCGGGCCTACAGCACCGCCCGCCTGCTGCGTCAGCGCTACGGCTATCGCGGCACGCTGCGGGCGGTGGGCGACGTGCTGCGGGATCAGTTGTTCTACATGGCGCGCTGTGGCTTCAATGCGTTTCAGCTGAAAGAGGGCAAGGACGTCGACGACGCCCTGCGCGCCTTCGAGGAGCTGAGCGTGAAGTACCAGCCGGCCGCCGACGATCCCCTGCCGCTGTGGAAGCGGCACCGCCGCGCGTCATGAACGTGCCCTTCGACCTGCTGCCCGTCGCCGGCGCCCTCGGCGCCGAGGTGCGCGGCGTCGATCTCGGCGCGCCGCTCGACGACGCCACCGTGACGGCGCTGGGCGCCGCGCTGGCCGAGCACCTCGTCCTCTTCTTCCACGATCAGGCCATCGCCCCCGACGCGCAGGTCGCGCTCGGCGAGCGCTTCGGATCGCTGGACGTGCACCCGGCCTACAGCCGCGCGGGGCTGCCCGCGCCGCTGGCCGTGCTCGAGCACACGGCGGAGCGCCCCTCGCTGATCGAGGAGTGGCACACCGACATGACCTTCCGGGCGTGCCCCCCGCTGGGCAGCATCTTGCAGGCCCGCGTGGTGCCCGAGCGCGGCGGTGACACGCTGTGGAGCAGCATGCACGCGGCCTGGGAGGCTTTGTCCGACCGCATGCAGCGGCTGCTGTCGGACATGACCGCCATCCACGACTTCCGCCTCGGCTTCCGCCACAGCCTCGCGGCCCCCGGCGGGCCCGAGCGGCTGGCCGCGGCGGTCGCGGCGAACCCGCCCGTCGAGCACCCCGTCGTGCGCCGCCACCCGGTGACCGGCCGCCCGGGCCTGTTCGTCAACCAGCTGTTCACGACGCACCTGGTCGGCGTGCCCGAGGCCGAGAGCCGGGCTCTGCTCGACTTCCTGTTCCGCCACGTCACGGCGCCCGAGTTCACCGTGCGCTTCCGCTGGCGCGCGGGCAGCGTCGCCTTCTGGGACAACCGCGCCACGCAGCACCGCCCGGTCAACGACCACGGCCCGCAGCACCGCCTGCTGCACCGGGTGACCATCCAGGGCGACCGCCCGGTGGGGATGCACGCCCCCGTCGCCGTCGCGGTCGCCTGAGCGTCGCTCGGCCTCTGCCCGCTTGACTTCCCGCACCGGCCCTTCCACCGTCGGGCCTGTGCGCCGCCGGCGCGCCTGACGTAGGAACTTCCGGGTGCTGCAGCCCACCTGCCCTCGCTGCGAGGCCACCTACGACCCGCCCCGCGACACCTGCGCGACGTGCGCGCCGGGCGGCCGGCCCATCCACCTCGTCGACGACGCCGCCCTGCGGGCCACCCCGGCGCCGGCGCGCTATCTGCTGGGCCTGGTGCTCGAGGGGCGCTTCCGGATCGACGGCTACCTGGGCGGTGGGGGCATGTCGTCGGTGTACCGGGCCACGCAGCTGTCGGTCGACCGCTCGGTCGCGCTGAAGATCATCCGCGCCGATCTGATGAGCGACGCCGCGGCCGAGGCCCGCTTCGAGCAGGAGGCCAAGGTCGTCGCCCAGCTCGCGCACCCGTTCGTGGTGCAGGTGTACGACTTCGGGCGGGCGACCCTCGACGAGGGCGGCGCGCCCGTCTTCTACATCGCGATGGAGCAGGTCGACGGGCGCAGCCTCGCCGCGCAGGTGGCCGACGGGCCGCTGCCGCTCGAGCGCGCGGCCGCCATCGGCCGCGACGTGCTGCGGGGCCTCGAGTTCGCGCACGGGCGCGGGGTGGTGCACCGGGATCTGAAGCCCGACAACGTGCTGCTCGACGCGCGCAGCGGGCACGCGCGGCTGCTGGACTTCGGCATCGCGAAGATGGTGGGGCAGGGCAACGCGGGGCTGACCGGCACCGGCATGCACCTCGGTACGCCCGACTACATGGCGCCCGAGCAGTGGCTGGGCGAGCCGGTCGACGCGCGCACCGACATCTACGCCTTCGGCTGCCTGCTCTTCGAGATGTTGACCGGCGGGCCGCCCTATCCGGCGCCGACGCCGGTGGCCAAGGCGCCGAAGCACGTCCACGGGCCCATCCCCGAGGCGAGGCGGCCGGACGGCGAGGCGCTGCCGGTGTCGGTGCAGGTGGTGCTGCGGCGGTGCCTGGCCAAGTCGCCGGCCGGACGCTACCCGAACGCGGCGACGGCATTGCGGGCGTTGGAGGCCATCGCCGGGGGCGACGCGCTGCGGACGGGGACGATGGAGGTGGTGGACGCGGCGGGCCTGGGGGGATCGCGCCCACCGCTGGCCGTGTTGGGGCTGGCCGGCGTCGCGCTGGTGGGTGGGCTGGCCTTCTGGCTGTGGCGCTCGACCTCGGCGGGGGTGGTCGACCTGACCGACGCCGCGCGGCCGACCGCCGCGGCCGCCCGGCAGGACGCCGCGCCGCCGGACGCCGCGCCGCCGGACGCCGCCGCCGGACGCCGCGCCGCCGGACGCCGCGCCGCCGGACGCCGCGCCGCCGCGCCGCGCCGCAGACCCCCCGACGCGGCGCCCGATCCGGCCCCGGACGCCGCCCGACGCGGGCGCGCCCGCGTCCCCGCGCCCGGCCGCGTCCGCCCGTCCCGGGCCCCGGCCCCGCCCCAACCTCAAGGTGGAAGAGCTCTGAACGCCTCGGCCGCGCGCCCGCGTCGCCACAGACACTCCAATCCGCACCCCCGCCTGTGGCACTCTGGCCGCGTTGCACCCGCCCCCGGCCACCGCGGCCCGGGGCCTCACCGCGCCCCCGGCTTCAGGATTCGCCGATGCCCGCGTGCACCGCTCGCCGATCTGCGCTCAGTCTGGCGCTGACGCTCGCCCTGGTGGGCCCGTCGGCCGCCGCCGCGCCCTCGCCCGAGGCCGCGCGCGAGGCCCAGGCCCTGTCCGATCAGGCCCGCGCGCACTACCAGGCGGGCCGCTTCGAGGAGGCCGTCGCCGCCTATCTCGCCGCCTTCGACCGCATCGAGGAGCCCCTGCTGCTGAAGAACGCCATCAAGGTGCTGGCCGTGCACATCGGTGACTGCGACCAGACCGTGCGGCTGGGCGACGACTACCTGGCGACGGGCCCCGAGCGCGGCCGCGCCGAGGAGGTCGCCGGCTACATGGGCGACTGTCTGGCGCGGGACGCCGAGGGCCTGCAGGCCGAGGGCAAGCTGGCCGACGCCGAGGCGCGGCTGCGGCGCGCGGCCTCGTTGCCGCTGCCGGCGCCGCAGCGCGCGCGCATCGAGGCGCTGCAGGCGGCCCTGGACGCGGCGCGCCCGGTGCCGGTCGGCGTCCGCGTAATCGACGTCGGCGGGCGGCCGGTCGCGTCGCCGACGATCACGGTGGACGGCGCCCCGGCGACGCGGGACGCCGAGGGCCGCGTCGCCCTGGTGCCCGGCCGCCACACCGTGCGCGCGGCGGCCCCCGGCTTCCTCGACGCCACCGCGTCGGTCGAGGCGGCGAAGGGCGCGCAGGTGACGCTGCGGCTGGCGCCGCGGGCGGTGGTCGCGCCGGCGCCGCCCCGCCAGGGGCCGCGGGCGATGCGGGTGGCGGGCTGGAGCGCCGTGGGCGTGGCCCTGGCCGCCGCGGTGGCGGCGGTCGCCGTCGACCTCGAGGGGCAGGCGGCGGTGGACGATCTCGAGGCGGTGGCCGACGCCGGCACCGATCGAGCGCGATACGACGACTTGAAGGACGACGCCGAGGTGGCCCAGCTGTGGTCGACGGTGCTGTACGGGACGGCGGCGGTGGCGGGGGCCGCCGGGGTGACGCTGCTGGTGCTGGACGCCGAGGTGGCGCCCTCGGTGGCGCCCGA
Organism: Myxococcales bacterium; assembly: GCA_020633465.1. Classification (GTDB taxonomy): domain Bacteria; phylum Myxococcota_A; class Bradymonadia; order UBA7976; family UBA1532; genus JACKDN01. The sequence goes on along the minus strand of JACKDN010000033.1, from coordinate 56,717 downwards.
AGCGAGCGGGGCCGGCCTGTCGATCGGGGGCCGGTTTTGAGCGCCGCGCGGTGGACGTGGGCGGCCTTGCTGTGCGCGGCGGCCGCGGGCTGCACGCCCTTCGAGGATCTGGACGCCATCGGCTTCCAGGCCTCGCCGGACGGGGCCGTGATCGACGGGGCGGTGATCGACGGCGCGGCGGCCGACGCGCAGCCGCGCGCGGACCGGGGCGTCGCCGACGCGGCCCCGGACGGCGCGGTGGACGCGGGCGCGGACGCCGCCCTCGACGCGGGGATGGACGCGGCGCTGGACGCCGCGCCCGACGCGGTGCCCGACGCGGTGCCCGACGTCGGCTGCGTGCCGGCCGACGAGGCGTGCAACGATCTCGACGACGACTGTGATGGCGCCACCGACGAGGACTTCGCCGAGCTGGCGGGCGCCTGCGTCGTGGGGCGCGGGGCCTGCGCCGCGGAGGGCGTCTACGTGTGCGCCGCCGACGGCGCCGGCGTCGTGTGCGGGGCCACGGCGGGCGCGCCGATCGACGAGCTGTGCAACGGCGCGGACGACGACTGCGACGGCGCCCTCGACGAGGCGTTCCCCACCCGCGGTCAGCCCTGCGAGGCGGGCCTCGGCGCGTGCCTGCGCGAGGGCGCCCGCGTCTGCGCCGCCGACGGCAGCGGCGTGGTCTGCTCGGCCACGCCGGGCGCGGCGCAGGCCGAGCGCTGCGACGGCCGCGACGAGGACTGCGACGGCGCCGTGGACGAGGCCTTCCCGACCCTGGGCGAGGCCTGCTCGGTCGGCCTCGGCCTCTGCGAGGCGGCCGGTGAGGTGCGCTGTGACGACGACGGCGGCGTGCGCTGCGACGCCACGCCGGGCGAGGCCGCGCCCGAGACCTGCGACGACGCCGACGAGGACTGCGATGGGGCCATCGACGAGGACTTCGAGGTGGGCAGCGCCTGCGACACCGTCGACGCCGAGCGCGACTGCCGCGCCGCCGGCGTGTGGCAGTGCACGCCCGAGGGCGCCCGCGCCTGCTCGGCCGCCATCGGCCCCGGCGTCGCCGAGACCTGCGACGGCTTCGACAACGACTGCGATGGGGCGGCCGACGAGGACTTCGACCTGCTGTCCGACGTCGACCACTGCGGCGGCTGCGGCCTGTCGTGCGGCGATCTGCCCGACGCCACCGCGGCCTGCGCCGGGGGTCTGTGCTTCATCGGGCGGTGCGCCGACTTCCGCTACGACCTCGACGAGGAGCGCCTGACCGGCTGCGAGGCCCCCGCGCAGGGCGCGCCGGCCGAGCCCCGCGTGGTGGTGGTCGATCAGGCGGTCGGCACCCCCGAGGGCGACGGGACGCCCGGCGATCCCGTCGCGACCATCCCGCAGGGCCTCGCGCTGGCCGGGCCGGGCGACGTCGTGTCGGTGCGGCCCGGCACCTACCCGGGCGATCTGGAGATCGAGCAGGACTTCGTGGTGCTGCGCGGCGTGGACGCCGACCGGGTGACGGTGCAGGGCAGCATCACCATCGAGGGCGACTACGCGCGGGTCGAAGGGCTGACGGTGCAGGCGCCCGACGCCGACGTGGGCATCGAGATCCTCTGCGCCCAGGGCTGCGGCGTCGTGGACAACGTGATCTACGAGGTCGGCCGAGCGGATCGGTTCGCGCCCACCCGCTACGGCATCCGCGTCGGCCGCGGCGATGACCACGTCGTCCACGGCAACCGCGTCGAGCTCGTGCGGGGCGGCGACGGCAACCCGCTCGTGGATCCGCCGGCCAACGAGTGCATCGGCACCGCGGGCGGCGACGCCGTGGGCATCCAGCTCGACGCGGGCGCCAACGACAGCCGCGTCACCGGGAACACGATCGTCGACGTCCGCGCGGGCGGGGGGGCGGGCGGCGACTTCTGCGTCCTCGCGCCCGTCGACTGCGGGCCGATCACCGGCTCGCCGGGCGGCGAGGCCATCGGCATCCGCCTGACCGACCAGGCCGACGGCCACGTGGTGGCCGGCAACACGGTCCGCGACGTCCGCGGCGGGGTGGGCGGCGAGGGCGTGCGCAGCGGCCACGGCGGCGCCGGCGGGCGCGCCGTCGGCCTGTACCTCGAGGGCGCCAACAACCGCGTGGTCGGCAACCGCTTCGCGCGCATCGACGGGGGCGGCGCCGGCCTGCCCGGCGCGGTGGGCGAGGCCAGCCCGCCCGGCGTCGGCTTCGGCGTCTTCTTCGCCTGGCAGACGCTGAGCACCCGCGACGGCGCGCTGGCCAACGAGGTGACCGACACCAACGAGGTCGACGGCGATCCGGTCGTCTTCTGCTCGGGCCAGCGCGGGGCGGTGCTCGGCGGCTATCGGCTGCTGGCGGACAGCAACCCGACCAACCTGGGCAAGATCGTGGTCATCGGCTGCGACGCGGCGCGCATCGAGGGCAACGTCGTGGGCAACGTGCGCGGCGACAGCGGGGTGCGCGGCACGCGCGAGGGCTACGCCGATCCCGCGAACCTGGGCCGCGGCATCCTCATCGCCGAGGCCCACCTGGGCGCCGACGCGCAGGGCATCCTGGTGGCCGACGCCGACGACGTGCAGGTGGTCGGCAACACCATCGCCGACGTGATCGGCGGCGCGGGCGGCGGGCCGACCATGCTGTCGGGCTTCTGCGCGTCGCTGACGTCGGGGCGGCGCGGCGGCACCGGCGCGGGCGTCCGCGCGGTGGGCACGCGTCGGCTGACGTTGCGGGAGAACGAGGTGACGCGCGTGGCAGGCGGCGCCGGCGGCGTCGGCGGCTCGGACGGCGGGCCGGGCGGCCGCGGCGGCGACGCGGCGGGCGTGGCGCTGGTCGACGCGCACGGCGGCGCGCTCGAGCTGAACACCTTCTCCCAGCTCACGCGCGGGGCCGGCGGGCCGGGCGGGCGCCTGGGCCCGGTGCCCATCGCGACCGTCGATGGTCAGCGGGGCGAGGACGGCGGGGCCTTCGGCCTGTGGCTCGAGCCCCCGTCCGGGGGCCGCCCCGGCGCGCTCGACAACACGGTGGCCCTGTCCAACACGGTCGACGGCGCGCCCATCCCGTACGTGTACGCCGAAGACGGGCGGACGGTGGAGGGGTTGAGCCTCACCGGGCCGGCCGAGACGACCAACCTGGGCCGCGTCGTGGTGGTGGACGCGAGCGGCGTCACCATCCGCGGCAATACGCTCACCGACGTCACCGCGCCCGGCGGCGAGACCGGCCTGTACGCCAGCCCGGGCGGGGCGGGCACCGGCGCCATCGGGGTCCGCGCCATCCGCACCGTCGGGCTACGCCTCGAAGACAACGTCGTCGACGGCGTGACCGGCGGGCGGGGCGGGCCGGCCGGCTTGGCGCTGCGGGGCGGGGAGGGGGCGGGCGGCGTCGCCTTCCTGCTCGAGGACGCCGTCGACACCGTGCTGCGCGGCAACACCGCGCGCCGGGTCGTCGCCGGCACCGGCGGGCCCGGCGGCACGGGTCTCGGCCCGATGCTGCCCGTCGGCGAGCCCGGCGCGGCGGGCGCCGCCGTGGGCCTGTTCGCGGCGGGCGGCGCCGACGTGACCGTGCGCAACATGCTGGTGGCCGGCGTGCTGAGCCCCCGGGCCGCCGCGGGGCTGCTGGTGTCCGAGCCCGCCGAGCCGACGGTGTTCGAGGTGTTCAACGCGACGATCTACGGCGTCGTCGGCGGATCGCTGTTCGGGGACGGGGTGCGCGCGGTCGGCGCGGACGTGACCCTGGTGGTGCAGGACAGCATCGTCACGCAGTACACGGGGTACGGCGTCGCCGCGGTGGACGGCGCCGTGGGCGTGGTGGACTACAGCGACATCTTCGGCGCCCAGCCCGACCTCCGGCTGCTGGGCGTCAACGAGCCGACGAGCAGCAACCTGAACGTCGATCCGGAGTTCCAGAACCCGAACGGCGGCGACTTCGACCTCTTGCCCACCTCGCCCGCGGTCGACGCGGGCAACCCGATCGCGCCGTGCCGGCTGGAGCCGATGCCGACCGCGGGCCCCTGCCGGGTGGACATGGGGCACCGCGGCAACACGTCGGAGGCGATCAGCCGCTGACGTCAGCCCAGGCGGGTCAGCACGCGGTAGTGGATGACGTCGAGCAGCTTGCGCTCGGTGAAGGCGAGGGCGCCGGGGCCCCCGTCCACGCGCCGGGCCACCAGCTGCCGGGACTGATCGCCGGCCGCGCCCGCGTCGATGCGCACCACCTCGTAGACGCCGTTGACCTCGGGCGCGCACTTGCTCATCTCGAAGCGCGATCCGACGCGGAAGCCGGCCATCTCGGTGGGCGCGTCCTCGGCGCGGCGGACGGCGCGGGCCTCGGCCTCGCGGCGCGCCTCGAGCTCGGCCTCGCGCTCGGCCCGCCGGCGCTCCTCGAGCGCGTTGGCCATCGTGCGCTCGGCCTGGTTCAGGCGCAGCCGCGGCACCTTGGAGCCGCTCGGCGGCGGCTCGGGCGTGCGGGGGCGGCTGGCGGCCGTCTTCTCGTGGTCGTCGAGCATCATGTCGAGCAGGTCGTCCGAGGCCATCGGCGGCTCCTGAGGCGTGGGTCGTCGCGCCAGCGTAGCACCATCGCCGCGCGCTGCCATTCCCCGGCTGCCGCCCGAGGGCCGGGGTCTGCTATACCGGCCGGGTCGGCGCGCGCCGAGGCGGCCGACCGGGGAGGAGCCGTGCGACCCATCAGCCGTCCCGTCCTGGCCGCCGCGCTCAGCGCCGTGGCGGTCGGTTGTACCACCGAGTTCCCGGCGCCGGCCGCCGAGGCGCCCGACGCCGCGCCGGTGGACGCCGCGCCCCTCGACGGGGGCGCCGAGCCGGACAGCGGCCTGGACGCCGGCCCGCGCCTCGACGCGACCGCCCGCCTGGACGCGGGCCCTCCGCGCGACGCCGCCCCCATCGTCGACGCCGTGCCCGTGCCCGACCTGCAGCTGCCGGACGCCGTGCCCCCCGACGCCGCCTGCGCGGCCCTGGGCGACGAGGTCTGCAACGGCCTCGACGACGACTGCGACGGCCGCGCCGACGAGGGGCGGGTCTGCGCGGCGCACCTCGCGACCTTCTGCAGCGTGCACCTCGGGTGGGCGCGCGCGGGCGCGACGCCCGACGACGGCAGCCTGCGCTGGGGCACGTGCCCCTCGACGACCATCCCCGAGCCCGCCCTCGACGAGGACATCGGCTGCACCATCACCACCGGCGACGGGCGCTTCCGCACCATCGACATGCAGGGCACGGTCGACGGCGATGATGCGTGGGGTCTGGCGCTCACCTGCGAGGGCAGCGAGGACGGCCTGATCGACGCCTGGGTGCAGCGGCACTGTCGCGTCTACCTCGGCCACGCCAACGGCGACTTCGACATTCCGCCCTCGCAGAACACCTGGGGCGCGTGCCCGGCCAACCCCGGCGACGACGGCACCTTCCGCTGCGTGGCGACCGGCGGCGACGGCGCGTGGCATCCGCTGCGTCTGCCGCCGGACAACCGCCTGAACAACAGCGACACCCTGGCCATCGCCTTTCGCTGCGAGGATCCCGACGATCCCGGGCGATCGGCCGCGGTGCAGCAGAGCGTCGAGGTGTGGCTGGGGTGGGCGCAGGGCCGCGGCGAGCTCGCTCAACCCGGCGTCGAGGTCTTCGACGGCTCGGAGCGCTTCGGCGCCTGCCCCGAGACCTTCCGCGTCGCCCACGGCAACGTGCGCTGCGTCGCCAGCGGCGGTGATGGCCGCTTCCACACCATCCCGCTGACCGACGTCGAGGCCGGGCGCCGGCAGGTCATCGGCATCGCCCTGCGGCCCTTCGCGGCGCCGTGAGCCGCTTCTCGCGGCGGACGGACTTCGACCCGACCCCCAACGCCTGGACGCGAGCCCGCGCCGCGCACCCCGCGCGCCACGACCTGACGCTGTCGAACCCGACGCGCGCGGCCCTGCCCTACGACGCGGCGGCCATCGCGCGCGCCTTGGCCGATCCGGCCGCGCTGACCTACGCGCCGCACCCCTTCGGTCTGCCCGCGGCCCGCGCCGCGGTGGCCGCCGCGCTGGACGTGGATCCGGCGCGGGTGGTGCTGACGGCCAGCACCAGCGAGGCCTACGGGTGGCTCTTCAAGCTGCTGTGCGACGCGGGGGACGACGTCCTGGCGCCCGCGCCCAGCTATCCGCTGTTCGATCACCTCGCGGCCTTCGAGGGCGTGGCGCTGCGGTCGTATCGCCTGCGCTACACGGGGGCCTGGGAGGTGGACGCGGCGACGCTGACCCCCGGCCGGCGCACGCGCGCGGCGCTGATCGTCAACCCCAACAACCCGACCGGCAACTACCTGCACGCCACCGATCTGGCCTCGCTTCGGGCGCTGGATCTGCCGCTGATCTGCGACGAGGTGTTCGCGCCCTTCGCGCTGTCGGCGCCCGACGCCGATCGCGTGCCCACGCTGGCGCACGCGACGACCGGGCTGGCCTTCGTGCTCGGCGGGCTGTCGAAGTGGGCCGGCCTGCCGCAGATGAAGCTGGGCTGGATCGTGGTGGCGGGCGCGCCGGCGCGGGTCGCGCAGGCGTTGGAGCGTCTGGAGCTGATCGCCGACACCTACCTCTCGGTGTCGGCGCCGGTGCAGCACGCCGCGGCGGCGCTGCTGGGCGGGCCGACCCAGCCGGCCATCGCGGCGCGCGTGCGGGCCAACCTGGCGGCGCTGCGGGCGGCGGTGGCGGGCACGGCGATCGAGGTGCCCCGCGTCGAGGGCGGCTGGTACGCGCTGCTGCGCCTGCCGGCCGTGCGCGACGACGAGGCGTGGGCGCTGCGCTTCCTGCGCGAGGCGGGCGTGCTGGTGCAGCCGGGCTGGTTCTACGACCTCGAGGGCGGGCCGTACGTGGTGGTCAGTCTGCTACCGCCCGAGGGCGACTTCGCCGCGGGCGTCGAGGCGCTGCTGGGCTGCGTCTGACCTTGGGCGCAGCGCGCGCGGCCTCACGGGCCGCGGTCGCGCATCACGTCAACGTCGCCAGCGCGCACCGCGCCGGGCGTCTCGTGCATCGTTTGGTCATCATCATGCCGAAGGAATACCCTGGGCATGGTGTTGCTCATTTGCAGCAGGTGCGATCGAAAAGTCAATCTGAAAAGAGAGCCTCGCCGTTCGAGAGACGTGAGGGTCCAGGTGACCGTCGCGTCGGTCCCCGGTCGAAGAGGCGTCACCACCCGAGGGAGCAAGATGGCCGCTGCCAATCACGAACCCGCACCGAACCGCCGCGCGCGCCAGCGCCTGCTGCGTTGGGTGGTGGTGGTGATGGTGGCCTCGGTGGGCGCCGCGCTGCTGGCGCGCGAGGTGCTTCAGGGCCGCCTGCAGGCCCGCTTCTTCGCCTGGGTGGCGCGCGACGTCCACCACCACGTGGGCCACGGGCCCAACCCCGACATCATCTTCCCCGATCACGGCCCCTACGACGCCCGGCTGGGCTACGCGCAGCTGCCCGACTTCATCGATCGGCTGACCGCCCGCGGCGCCGTGGTCGAGGCCCAGGCCCGGTGGTCGCCCCGCATGACCCAGCTGACCCGCCTGGGCCTGTTCGCCGCCTACGACGAGAAGCCCACCGCGGGCCTGCGGCTGCTCGACCGCGGCGGCCGCCTGCTGTACGACGCGGCGGCCCGCACCCCGACCTACCGCGATCTGAGCGAGGTGCCCCGGCTGGTGGCCGCGACGCTCATCTTCCTCGAGAACCGCGAGCTGCTCGACGAGCGCGTCCCGCACCGCAACCCGGCCATCGAGTGGACGCGCCTCGCCTTCGCCGCCACCCAGGCCGGCGTCCGCGTCTTCGAGCCCGACCACAAGGTGCCGGGCGCCAGCACGCTGGCGACCCAGATGGAGAAGTTCCGCCACTCGCCCGGCGGGCGCACGCCCGACGCGCGCGAGAAGCTGCGGCAGATGCTGTCGGCCGCGGTGCGCGCGTACCTCGACGGCGCCGACACCCGCGAGGCGCGCCACGCCATCCTGACCGATTACCTCAACGGGATGCCCCTCGGCGCGGCGCCGGGGCACGGCGAGGTGCACGGGCTGGCCGAGGGCCTGGCCGCCTGGTTCGGCGCCGACTTCGCCGAGGTGAACCGCCGCCTGGTCGACGCCGATCGCCGCTCGCCCGGCGCCCCCGTCCCCGAGGCGACCGCCCGCGCCTACAAGCAGGTGCTGGCGCTGCTGGTCGGCCTGCGCCGGCCCACCTACTTCCTGCGGCAGCGCCCGGACGCCCTCGAGGCCGCCTGCCGCGTGCACCTGGCGGCGCTGGCCGAGCAGGGGGTCATCTCGCCGGCCCTGCGCGACGCCGCCCGCGCGGCCCCGCTCGTCCTGGGCGGCGCGCTGGCCGCCGGCGCGCCCGAGGTCGCCGATCGCAAGGGCGCCGACGCCGTCCGGCTGCAGCTGCTCGACGCGCTGGGGCTGGCGCGCACCTACGATCTCGACCGCCTCGATCTGACGGTGACCACCACGCTGGATCTGCCCGCTCAGGCGGCCGTCTCGGACACGCTGCGCGCCCTGCGCACGCCCGAGGGCGCCGCCGAGGCCGGCATCGTCGGCACGCGCCTCATCGGCAAGACGCACGATCCCGCGGGGGTGCACTACAGCTTCACGCTGTACGAGCGCGTGGCCGGGCGCAACGTCGTGCGCGTGCACACCGACACCCAGCCGGGCCAGTTCAGCCTGAACGACGGCATGAAGCTCGAGCTGGGGTCGACCGCCAAGCTGCGCACGCTGGTCAGCTGGCTCGAGCTGCTGTCCGAGGCCTACATGCGCCTCGCGCCCCTCGACCGCGCGGCGCTCGCCCGCGTCGAGGTCGATCCCGCCGATCGGCTGACCGCCTGGATGATCCAGTACCTGCGCCGGCACCGCACGCACACCCTGCGTGACGCCCTCGAGGCGGCCATGGATCGCCGCTTCTCGGCCAGCCCGCACGAGCGCTTCTACACGGGCGGCGGCGTGCACCGCTTCGGCAACTTCGACGACGACTCGAACGGGCGCACCTACACCGTGCGCAAGGCGCTGCAGCAGTCGGTCAACCTGTCCTTCGTGCGCATCATGAAGGAGGTCGTCGATCACCTCGCCTACGGGGACGGCCACGCCCGCGCGGTGCTGGACGATCCCGCCCACCCCGAGCGCCAGGCGCTGCTCGAGGGCTTCGCCGATCTCGAGAGCGCCACCTTCCTCGACCGCTTCCGCGCCCGCTACGAGGGCCTGAGCGCCGACCACGCGCTGGCGAAGCTGGGTGATCACGTGGCGCCCGAGCCCCGCCGCGTGGCCGTCGTCTTCCGGTCGGTGCGGCCCGAGGCGCCGCGCGCGGACTTCGACCTGTTCGTCCGCGCGCGCGTCGAGCGCACCCACGACGACGACGACCTCGCCGCCCTCTGGGACGAGGCGAACCCGGCCCGGTGGAGCCTGAAGGATCGCGCCTACCTCGCCCGCGTACACCCCCTCGAGCTGTGGCTGCTGGCGTACCGCCAGGTGCACGGCGACGCCGACCGCGAGACGCTGATGGCGGCCAGCGCGGACGCCCGCCGCGAGGCCTACGACTGGTTGATCGAGACCGACCGACCGCGCGCGCAGAACAACCGCCTGCGGGTGATGTTCGAGCGGCGCGCCTTCGATCGCCTGCACCAGCGCTGGGTGGCGGTGGGCTTCCCCTTCGACCACCTGGTGCCGTCGCTGGGCACGGCGCTGGGCAGCTCGGGTGATCGCCCCAGCGCCCTGGCCGAGCTGATGGGCATCCTCAGCGCGGGCGGCATGCGCTACCCGACCGAGCGCGTCACCCGCCTGCACTTCGCCAGCGGCACGCCCTACGAGACCGTGCTGGCGCCCGGGCAGGCCGAGGGCCGCCGCGTGCTGCCCGCCGAGGTGGCCGACGTGGCGCGGGCGGCCCTGCGCGACGTGGTCACCGACGGCACCGCGCACCGCGTGCACTCCGCGTTCGGCGGCGGCGCGCTCGAGCTGGGCGGCAAGACCGGCACCGGCGACAACCGCGTGCGCCGCGTGGACGCCCAGGGGCGCGTGCTCGAAGAGACCGTGCACAGCCGGACGGGCACCCTGGTGTTCTACGTCGGGGATCGCTGGTTCGGCGCGGTCACCGCCTACGTCGGGGGCGAGGCGGCCGACGCGTACGACTTCACGAGCGCCCTGCCCGCGCAGGTGCTCAAGACCCTGGCGCCGCGCATCCTGACCGCCTTCGGTCCGGCCCGCCCGGCGCCCGCCCCGGGGCCCAGCACGGCCCCGGTGCTGTGAACGGAGGACGATCCATGGCCGACACCCCCCGCGCGCCCGCGGACGACCAGCGGGCGCCCTCGTTCACCGGCAAGCTGGCCACCGTCACGCTGGGCGTGCTGGTGGCCTTCGCCGGCGGCATCGGCGCCACGGTGGTCTACGACCGCCTCGTGACGCCGCCGACCGAGGTGCCGTCGCCGCTGGTGGCGCCGCCGCCGTCGGCGACGCTGCCGCCCGCCGAGGCCACACCGGACGGCGCCTCGATCGATCCGCTGCAGCAGGCGATGCGCGCCGTGCGGCCGGATCTGCCCGAGGGATCGATCCTCGAGGTGCAGGCCGCCGCCGTCGACGGCGTGGTGTACCTGCGCGGCGAGGCCGAGAGCCGCCGGACGGTGGCGATGGCGTCCGAGGCCGTGGGCCGCGTGGCCGGCATCCGCGCGGTCGACGTGCGCGGCGTACGCATCGTCGACCGCAGCCACACCGTCGGCCCCGGCGAGAGCCTCAGCCGCATCGCCCGGCAATACTACGGGCACCCCACCGAGTGGCGACGCATCGTCGAGGCCAACCCGGGCCTCGACCCGAACGTCGTTCGCGAGGGCCAGGTCCTGGTGATCCCGCCCATCGACCGCTGATCGACCCCCCAGCCTTGAACCACGCGGCGCGCTGGCGCATGGTGCCCCCCGTTCGAACCGGACGGTGGGGAGACCGATGCGACACGCAACGCTTCGATGGTGTGCGCTCGCCGCGCTGAGCCTGGCCGGCTGTACGAGCGGCGGCGGGGGCGGCGGCGGCACGACGACCGACGCCGGGCCGCGCGTCGACGGGGGGGGCGGCGGTGGCCAGTGCACCAACACCTGCGACGCCGAGGGCGCCGCCGAGTGCCGGGCGCCGGGCTTCCGCACCTGCGGCGATCAGGACGGCGACGGCTGCCTCGAGTGGAGCCCGGTGCAGGCCTGCATGCCGGGCTGGTCGTGTGTCACCGGCCAGTGCGTCAACTGCATCAACGACTGCGAGCCGGGCAGCGTGCAGTGCGGGGCCAACGGCGGCGTGCGGCGCTGCGCAGCGTCGGGCGACGAGGATCCCTGCTTCGAGTTCGCGGCCGAGGAGGCCTGCCCCGGCGGGCAGAGCTGCTCGGCCGGCGAGTGCCGCCCGGTCGACCAGTGCGTCGACGAGTGCGCGCGCGTCGGCGCCACGCAGTGCAGCGGCGGCGGCGTGCAGACCTGCGAGGACGATCCCAACACCACCTGCCGGCGCTGGAGCGAGGCGGTGGCCTGCGGGCAGGGCGAGACCTGCACGCTCGGCGAGTGCAAGCCGGCCGACGCGTGCGTCGACGAGTGCGAGAACGGCAGCGCCCGCTGCCGGCTGAACGGCTACGAGACCTGCGGCAACTTCGACGACGACGCGTGCGCGGAGTGGAGCGCGGTCATCCCCTGCGAGGACGCGCAGGTGTGCAGCCAGGGCCGCTGCGCCGCCGACTGCAGCGACGAGTGCGGGCAGGAGGGCCAGCGCCAGTGCTCGGGCAACGGCTTCCAGGTGTGCGGCAAGCACGACGAGGATCCCTGCCTCGAGTGGGGCAACGTGACGCCCTGCGAGGACGGCCAGGCCTGCTCGGCCGGGCAGTGCCGCGCGGCCTGCGTCAACGAGTGCGCGGCCGACAGCCGGCAGTGCGCGGGCAACGGCGTGCAGCGCTGCGGCAACTTCGACGCCGACGACTGCCTCGAGTGGAGCGAGCCGGTGCCCTGCGACGAGGGCGAGAGCTGCAGCAACGGCGCGTGCGCGGCGCAGTGCGCCAACGAGTGCGGGGCGCTGAACCAGCGGCAGTGCGCGGGCAACGGCTTCCAGGTGTGCGCCAACCACGACGAGGACGCGTGCCTCGAGTGGGGCGTGGTGACGGCGTGCCCCGGCGGGCAGACCTGCGCGGCCGGCGCCTGCGCGGCCCGGTGCGCCAACGAGTGCGTGATGGGCAGCGCCCAGTGCGTCGGCCAGGGCGTGCAGCGCTGCGGCAACTTCGACGAGGACGAGTGCACCGAGTGGAGCGCCGCGACGCCCTGCGGCGATGGCGAGAGCTGCAGCAACGGCGCGTGCGCGGCGGCCTGCGGCGACGAGTGCCGCCTGGGCGCCACGCGCTGCGCGCCCGGCGGCCTGCAGACGTGCGGTGACGTCGACGAGGATCCTTGCTCGGACTGGGGACCGGCGCGCGCCTGCCCGGAGGGGCAGTTCTGCTCGAACGGCGCCTGCGCCGCGGCCTGCAGCGACGAGTGCGCGCGCGGCGCCAAGCGTTGCACGGCGGGCGGCGTCGAGACCTGCGGGCAGTTCGACGGCGATCCCTGCGTCGAGTGGAGCGCGGCGACGCCCTGCGCCGACGGCCAGGTGTGCAGCAACGGCCAGTGCGCGGCCACCTGCTCGAACGAATGCGCGCAGGGCAGCCTGCAGTGCGCGGGCAACGGCTTCCAGACCTGCGGGCAGTTCGACGGGGACGCCTGCGTCGAGTGGAGCGAGATCATCGCGTGCCAGGCCGGCACGAGCTGCAGCGACGGCGTGTGCGGGCGCTTCTGCTCGGACGAGTGCGCCGCGGGCGCCAGCCGCTGCGGCGGCGGGGGCGTGCAGGTGTGCGGGCAGTTCGACGCCGACGCCTGCCGCGAGTGGGGCTCGGCCGTGCCGTGCCCGGCCGGGCAGGCCTGCGCGATGGGCGCCTGCGCGGCGCAGTGCAACGACGAGTGCGCGATGGGCGCCACGCGGTGCGGCGGCGGCGGCGTGCAGCAGTGCGGCGACTTCGACGCCGATCCGTGCCGCGAGTGGTCGGCCGGCACGCCCTGCGGCGACGGCGAGGCCTGCTCGGCCGGCGCGTGCCTGCCGGTGGCGGCCGGCTGCGCGGCCGACGCCGAGTGCCCCGACGGCTTCGTGTGTGCCTTCGCGACGTGCGTGGCGCGGCGCGCGTGCCAGTCGGACGGCGACTGTGCGGTGGGCGAGCGCTGCGGGGTCAACGGCGCGTGCCGCCGCGCCGAGGCCAGCGGCGTGGGCGCGAACTGCAGCAACGACGGCGAGTGCGGCGAGGGGCAGTTCTGCCTGAACGCGCCCGAGGGCGCGTGCAGCCAGCTGTGCGACGCCGAGGTGCCGTGCCCGCTGGGCACCACCTGCTACACGCTCGACGACGACGGCAACTCCGCGTGCCTGGCCGACTGCGCCGACGCGGGCGACTGCGCCGAGGGCCAGGCCTGCTATCCCAGCGGCGGCGCGCTCGGCGGGGCCTGCTTCGTGGCGGCGTGCTCGGTGGACGCCGACTGCGCGACGGATCCCGTGGTCGAGGCGCGCTGCGACGCGGGCGTCTGCGCGCAGGTGGGCGGCTGCGACCTCGCGACCGGCGAGGGCTGCGCCGAGGGCACCGAGTGCCTGCAGTACGAGGGCTTCGGCCTGTGCCTCGCGCCCTGCAACGTGTTCGGGGCGGCGTGCCCGGCGGGCGAGCGCTGCCTGAGCAGCAACGGGCCGACCGACGCGGGCTACTGCATCGCGGCGGGCGGCGGCGCCGCCAACCAGCCCTGCGCCACGCCGGTCGACTGCGCGGCCGGGCTGACCTGCGTGGACGACGGCCTGGGCAACAGCCGGTGCCTCGCGGTGTGCGACACGGACGCCGCGGCGCCGTGCCCCGGCGGCGCGGAGTGCCTGTCGCTGGGTGGCCGCGTCGGCGCCTGCTCGACGCCCTGCGAGAGCGAGTGCCTCGCCGGCGCGACGCGCTGCACGGGCGACCCCGGCACGCAGACCTGCGGACAGACCGACGACGATCTCTGCCTGGAGTGGGAGCCCACGGTGCGCTGCGCGGCGGGCGAGGGGTGCGACGAGGGGCTGTCGGCCTGTGCGCCGGCCTGCGCCGAGGACGCCGACTGCCAGCGGCCGCTGATCGAGACGGTGTGCGTCGAGGGCAGCTGCCTGGTCGACAGCGAGTGCAACGCCAGCACCGGCGAGGGCTGCGACGCGCCCGAGGCGTGCTACCCGGCCAGCGGCGACGGCACGGCCGGCGTGTGCCTCGAGGCCTGCGATCCGGTGGCCCGGGACTGCTCGGGCGGCGAGCTGCGCAACTGCGGCCTGTTCGGCGGCAGCGGGTTCTGCGTCGACACCGGCTTCGGCGCGCCCGGCGGCTTCTGCCTCGACGCGACCAGCTGCGGCTTCGGCTCGACCTGCGTGAACGTCGCCGAGGACGCGGACATCTGCCTCGAGGTGTGCGATCTGGGCGATCCGAACGCCTGCGCGGGCGTCGAGACCTGCCTCGACCTGGGCGTCGACGGGGTGCTGGGGGTCTGCTACGCGGTCTGCGAGGACGCCTGCGTCGAGGGCGCCCAGCGGTGCGGCGCCGACGGCGGCGTGCAGATCTGCGGGCGCGCCGATCCCGCGGCCTGCCTCGACTTCGGGCCCAGCGCGCCGTGCGGCGAGGGCCTGGTGTGCGATCCCGAGACCAACGCGTGCGTGGTGGGCTGCAGCAGCGACCTCGACTGTGACTTCGCCGACGGCGTGACGCGGGCGTGCGTCGAGCGCGCCTGCGCGCCGATCGAGTGCACGGTGGGGCAGGCGGGCGGCTGCGCGGCCGTCGAGGGCGGGCAGTGCGTGCCCGAGGGCCTCGACGCGAACGGCCAGCCCACGGTGGGCGGCTTCTGCCTCAGCGAGTGCGATCCGCTCAGCCTGGCCGACTGCGGCGTGGCCGGCGCCTGCACCGACTACCCGCTCGACGACGAGTCGATCGCGTTCGTCTGCCTGCCCGCGAGCGATCGCGGGCGCTGGGAGCCCTGCGAGGGCGTCGGGTGCCAGGACGGCTTCTCGTGCCTCTTCGCCTTCGAGGACGACCTGGGCAACCCGGTCGCCGGCTGCCTCGAGCGGTGCGCCATCGGCGGCGGCTGCAGCGTCGCGGGCGACGTGTGCAGCGAGGTGGGCTTCTTCCCCGCCGGCGTGGGCGTCTGCCTGCCCGAGTAGGTCGCTTCGTCGAGCGTCCAGAATCTGGACGGTCTGGACGCTCGATACACCCCGCACCGGTCGCCGACCCGCGTAATCATTCGACTTTCGGGTGGCACGCCGCTCGCTCTGTCCCCGGCCGGCCGGTGACGGAGGTGGCGGGTGATCAGCGTGGTGGGGTGGTGTCTGTGGGTCGCGGTGTCAGCCCCGCAGGGCGGCGAACTCGGCGACGAAGGCCTCTTGGGCGGGGGTCTCGACGGCCCGCGGATCGCGGGCGGCGCGCACGGCCTCGATGGCGTCGGCGGCCGACCACCCGGCGTCGACCAGCGCGCAGGCCGCGACCAGGCCGCTGCGCCCCAGGCCGCCCATGCAGTGCACCACGACGCGCTCGCCCGCGGCCAGCGCCGCGCCCAGCCGGTCGAGCAGTGCGTCGAGGGCGCGGTGGCCCGGCACGCCCTGATCGGCGATGGGCAGCGACCACCAGGCCACGCCACGGCCCCGCGCCGCCTCGGGCAACCCCTCGACGCCGGCCCAGCGCACCTCGTCGTCGGTCAAGAGCGACACCAGCACCGTCGCGCCCGCGCGCTGCAGCGCATCGAGGTCGGCCTGCAGATCCCGCCGCCGGTCGCGCCGCCCGGGGCACAACGTCAGCCCCAACCGACCCGGCGCCCGCGCGTCGTCGGGCAGCCAGTCCACGCGCAGGCCGCTCCGCCCGTCGAGGGCTCGACCGATCGCCGCGGCGTGATCGCAGGCGGCCGCCAGGGCCCAGCGCCGCTGCCAGGCGTCGCTCTCGTCGAAGAAAAGCGTGTGGGCGGCGTAGCGCAGCGACGCGATCCGCAGCTGCAGGGGATCACGGTCGCTGTCGACGAGCTCGGCGCCCAGCGACCGCAGCAGCCGCACGGTGCGCCAGGCCCGGCGCAGCTCGGGGTCGGTGACGCCCTCGACCCGCTCGGGCAGCGGCGCGCGCAGATCCCGCACCCCGGCCAGCGCGGCGCTCAGCGCGGTGGCCTGCGCGAAGGTGGCTTCGGTCACCGGCGTGAAGATGTACAGCAGATCGTTCTCGAGCTTGGCCAGGTCCTTCAGCACGTGGGCCCGAGCCGTGTGGAAGAAGTCGATGACCCAGACGTTGCGCTGGCCGTCGACCAGCATGTTGGCGCCGTTCAGGTCGCCGTGCACGTAGCTCACCCGGTGGAAGCCGGCGTCGGCGTCGGGGGACAGCGCCGGCAGCACGTCGCGGTAGAAGCCGACCAGGTTGGGGCGCTCGACGCCGTCGGGCAAGGTGAGGGTGGGGGCGTGACCGTCGCCGCCGAGCAGCGCGGCCACCTGCCGTGCGATGCCGTCGGCGTGGCGTGGGGCGAAGCCGTAGTGCGCCAGCAGCGGCAGCCGCTCGTAGCGGGCGGCGCGGTAGAAGGGGCCCAGGATCGACTCGAAGACGGTGCGCAGCACTCGCTCGATCTCGGCGTCCGACGCTCCGCCTTCGTACAGCGCCTTGAAGGGCCGCACCTCGCCCTGGCCCATCGCGGCGTAGGCGTAGCGCAGCCCGGCCCGGTCGCCGTGTTCGACGAAGCCGCGCACCGCGGGGGCGTGGTTGCCGAGGATGTGCTCGACGCGCTCGAAGGCGGCGCGCTCGGCGGCGAGGGTGGCGCGGGGACCCAGCTTCAGCACGGTGGGGGCCTCGTCGTGGCCCAGCGCGTCGCGGCTGAGGGCGCGGTACACCGCGGCCCCGCTGAAGCCGCCGGCCAGCGGCCGCAGCTCGACCTCGGCGCTCTCGCGGAACAGGCCGGCGACGACGTCGGCGTCGGCCGCGGCGAGCGGCGCGCCGGTGACCGTGGGGCCCACCCCGGGCGGCAGTGGGGGCACGACGACGGCGGGTCCGTCGGGCACGAGCCATCGCGTGAAGTCGCCCACGCTGTCGAACACGCGGACGCCCAGCAGCCGCTGCAGCTGGCTCAGCGCGTTGAAGTGCTGCGTGCGCGAGGCGCTGGCCGTCAGGGCGCTGCAGGTGGCCAGCTCGGTCAGGCCGCAGCGGGTGGCCAGCTCGTACAGCAGGAAGGTCACCTTGGCGTCGGTCCAGACGCCGACGACACCAGCGCGCGGCGGCGTGGGGGCGGCCAGCCAGGGCGCGAGCACCGAGGCCAGGGTCGTGTCCTCGAAGTCGTTGAGGGTGAGGCAGTCGACGAAGCGCTCGTTGGGCCGGTCGGGGACGGCCTCGCCCAACCCGGCCACGAGGTCCGCGCCGGGGCTGCCGCGCAGGCAGTGGGCGCCGAAGCGGTCCAGGTGCGCCGCCTGGCGGGCGTCGGCCGCGTCGTGGGCGTCGCGCAGGTGCACCACCTCGAGTGCGTCGGTCGGCTGGCGGCGCGCCCACCCGAAGAGCTGGGCGACCGGGCCCGTGCGGGCGTCGGGGCCCAGCAGCCGGGCCGACTCGGCCGCGCCGACGTGCAGGCGGTTGGGCAGCGGATCGTGGGGCCCGAGCCGGTCGACGAAGTCGCGCTGCAGGCATTGGGTGAACAGCAGGGCGCGAGACATGGTGACTCCGAAGGGTCGGACGGTCGGGTCCGGCCGCGGGATGGCTCAGTCGGAGGTCACGCCCCAGTCGAGCAGACTGCTGCCGAGGCGCGAGACGATCAGGTGCGCGGCGCGTGGCGTGGCCAGCGGGGCCAGGCGGCCGCGATCCGGCAGGATGCCCAGGTCGTGGGCGACGCCGGTGGCCAACCGGTCGGCGTCGTCCCAGCGATCCACGCGGTCGGCCGTGGCGTCGCGGCGCGCGGCCCCCGGACGCAGCCGGTGCAGGGCGTGGGCGCCCTCGGGCCGCCGGTGCCGGGGCGCCTCGGCGCCCAGGTGGTCGACCTCGTTGAAGCGCGCGAGGGTCAGCCCGCCTTCGCCCGCGCGCAGCAGGGCGCGCGCCGTGTTGCGCACGGGGGCGAAGCGGCGTGGATGCGCCGGTCGGACCCCGAGCAGATGCTCGAGCAGCGCGACGATGACGGCCCCGTGCGCCACCACCACCGCGCGCGTCCCCGGCTCCAGCGTGGACCGCAGGCGGTCGAAGGCGTCGCCCACGCGCCGGGTGACGTCCAGCCACGACTCACCGCCGCCGAGGGGCATCGTGGGATCGGTGCGCAGCGCCTCGAGCTCGCCAGGAAAGCGGGCGGCGATCTCCACGCTGGTCAGGCCGTCCCAGGCGCCCAGATCCAGCTCGCGCCAGGCGGGCGACGCCTCGACGGGGTGGCCCAGGGCGCGCGCCGTGTCGTGGGCGCGGGTCAGATCGCTGCTGACGACGCGATCGACGCGGACGCCCGCCATGGCGGCTGCGAGGGCCGCCGCCTGGGCGCGGCCGCGATCGCTCAGCGGGGCGTCCCCGTGCCCCTGCCAGCGCTGCGCGACGTTCGAGGTCGACTCGGCGTGTCGGACGAGGATGATCTCGGTGTCCACCATGGGCCGCATGCTAGCCGGGATGGCGCGCGCGCGCACGCCCCGGGCGGGCGCCAGGAGGCCGCGGGCGGGAAAGACAACGGGCTCGTCGGCCTGTTAGCGTGCGCACGACGAGCGTTCGAAGGAGGAGGAGACGGTGCGCAGCGGTCGGGTTCTTCTGGGGGCGGTGGCGGGCGGCGCGCTGATCGCCTGCGCGGCCTGTGGTCCCAAGAGCGCGGGGTCGGCCGCAGAGGTGGACGCGCGGACGCCGGCCGACGCGACGATGGTGCGCGACGCGGCGGCGCGCGACGCGGCGCTGCCCCCCGACTGGTGGGCGCGGACCTACCGCTTGGCCGCCGCGGGCCAGCCCGACGAGGCCGGCACCGCGCTGCTGCTGGCGCTGGACGGCGAGGCGTTTCCGGTCGCGAAGGCGCGCGAGGCTTTCCACGACCCGCGGCTGGCCGAGGTGATGAAGAACCCGGTGGTGCGGTCGCGGCTGTCGCGCATGGGCGTGCGCGTGCCCGAGGTGGACGCGCACCTCTCACCGAAGTCGGCCGACGCGGGCGTGCGCGCGCCCCGCTGACGGTCGGGCGCCTTGACCCGCGCGGGCCGCACCACCCAAAGTCGCCCAGTGAGCACGCCCGTCCCGACCGCGCCTTCACCGCGCCGCCGCACCCTCGGCATCATCGGCGGTGGCCAGCTGGCGCGCATGATGGTGCTGCCCGCGAAGCGCCTCGGCTTCGACGTCGCGGTGCTCGATCCGACGCCCGGAGCGCCCGCGGCTCAGCTCGCCGATCACCACGTGGTGGGCGCCTTCGACGACGCGGAGGCGCTGCGGCGGCTGGCCGACCGGTCGGACGTGATCACCTACGATCTCGAGCACGTGGACACGGAGATCCTGGAGGGCCTGGCCTCGGCAGGCCACCGGCTGCGGCCCGAGCCGGACCTGCTGGCGCTGGTACAGGACAAGGGGCGGCAGCGCAGCTTCTTCGCGCAGC
Source organism: Myxococcales bacterium (assembly GCA_020633465.1). GTDB lineage: Bacteria > Myxococcota_A > Bradymonadia > UBA7976 > UBA1532 > JACKDN01. The sequence continues at coordinate 37,196 of JACKDN010000033.1, read as the reverse complement.
GCGGGCTGCCCGGCCCTCGCTTCGAGGTGCTGCTGGACGCGCCGACGCCCGCGCAGCTGGCGGCCTTCGGCGGCCCGGTGATGCAGAAGGCGCGCTGGGGGGGCTACGACGGGCGGGGCGTCCGCCGGCTGGCGGACGCGCACGCGACGCCGATGCCGGTGCCGTCGCTGCTCGAGGAGTGTGTGCCGATCGAGCTCGAGCTGGGGGTCATGGTGGCGCGCGGCGAGGACGGCGCCGAGGCCGTCTGGCCGCCGGTCGAGATGAGCTTCGACTCGGCGCACATGCTGGACGCGCTGGTGGCGCCGGCGCGCATCGCGCCCGCGCTCCGCCAGCGGGCCGAGGCGCTGGCGGCGGCGGTCGTGGACGCGCTGGGCGGCGTGGGGGTGTTCGGCGTCGAGCTGTTCCTCACGCCGGGGGGCGAGCTGCTGGTCAACGAGGTGGCGCCGCGCCCGCACAACTCGGGGCACTACACGATCGAGGCGTCGGTCACCGACCAGTTCGAGCAGCACGTGCGGGCCGTCGCGGGCCTGCCCCTGGGCAGCACGGCGCTGCTGACGCCGGCGGTGACGGTCAACCTGGTGGGGGTGGGGCAGGGACCCGCGCGCGTGGTGGGCCTCGAGGACGCGCTGGCGCTGCCCGGCGTGGCCGTGCACCTCTACGGGAAGGACGCGGTGCGGCCCGGACGAAAGATGGGCCACCTGACCGTGGTGGACGCCGACGTCGAGGCGGCGCTCGTGCGGGCACACGCGGCTCGGGACGCGCTGCGCATCGAAGGGAGTCAGGGGTGACGGCGAGCGATTGGGGCACGGACGGGCCCGTGGTGGGCGTCATCATGGGGAGCGACTCGGACCTGCCCGTGATGCGGCCGGCGGCCGAGGTGCTGACGCGCTTCGGTGTGCCCCACGAGGTCACGATCGTCTCGGCGCACCGCACGCCTCAGCGCTTGTTCGACTACGCCCGGGGCGCGGCGGGGCGCGGGCTCCAGGTCATCATCGCGGGGGCCGGCGGCGCGGCCCACCTGCCGGGGATGGTGGCCACGCTCACCCCGCTCCCGGTCATCGGCGTGCCGGTGAAGCTGAAGGCGCTCGACGGCATGGACTCGCTCTTGTCGATCGTGCAGATGCCGCGGGGCGTGCCGGTGGCGACGGTGGCCATCGACAACGCGACCAACGCGGGGCTGCTGGCGGTGTCGATGCTGGGCATCGCGCATCCGGCGCTGCGCGCCGCCCTGGTCGCCTACAAGGACGAGCTGCGCGAGGCGGTGCTGGCCAGGGCGGCGGCGCTCGAGGCGGGCGACTGACGGCGGCGGGTCAGGGCCCCTGGGGTGGGACGGTCAGGGTGCACCGGCCCTTGTACAGCCGCCCGTCCGGCTTCGCGCCGGGCGTGTAGGCCAGCGTCAGGGGTACGGTGAGCGCCTCGTCGCGCGGCGCGATGCGCAGGCTGCGGATGGTGGTCACGACGCAGTCGGGCACCGGGCGGGGCACGCCGGTCAGCTCGACGTCGTGGGCCAGCCCGTGGAAGCCGGCCACGCGCCCGTCGGGGCGAAAGTCGACCTCGACCCGATAGCGGCTGGCGGCGTCGATGTTGTGGGCGCCGCCGGTCAGCTCGTCGACGCGGCAGGCGAAGGTGCCCGCGGCGTGCTCGGCGATGGGCGCGCACAACAGCTGCTGCTCGGCGACGGACATCGAGGTGCTGGCGCGGGGGCCGCAGCCGGTGGCCAGCAGGGCGGGCAGGGCGAGCGGGACGAGGCGGTGCAGGCGCGACATGGCGGGAGCATAGCCCGAGGGCGCCCGGCATGCACCGGTCACGACCGCGCACCGTCGATCGGCGCCGCGTCGCGCGCGCACCCCGGGGCGCCGCCGCCGTCGCCGCCGTCGGTGTGGGTCGGCACCGGCCTGGCTCGGATGCGGCCTGCTGGGGGTGGACGCGCACCCCGGCTGCAACCCTGCACCCCCGGGCTCCGTTGTCCTCGGTGGACCGAGGCAATGGAGGATTCAGATGCGCCGCACCGTGCTGTCGACCCCCGCGCTCATCACCTGCCTGGCCGGCTTCGCGCTGACCGCGTGCGGCGGCGACGACGCCGGCAGCCTGGAGGCGCATCGCGAGCTGCCCGCCGATCCGGGCGGCTCGATGGCCGGCGAGATGCCGCCCCCGGCCGGCGTGGACGTCTTCCGACCGGGCGACGAGGCGCCGCCGAGCGGGGGCGACGCGCCCGCTGTGCCCGGCGAGGGGCCCGACGAGCCCGCGGCACCGCCGCAGGCCGAGCCCGAGCCCGGCTTCGGCGTGGGGGTGCTCGACGACTTCGACCGCACGCCGGCGCGCCCCGGCGCGCTGGACACGGTGCGCAAGCCCCCGCCCATGGTGCCCGACCCGGACGCCGTCGAGCCCGAGCAGCCCGTGCCCTACGACGGGCGCTTCCGCTGCGCCGTGGGCGCCCCGGTGCCCGAGGGGGTGGCGGCGGCCGACCACGACGACTTCGCGGCGGTCACCGACACGCTGTGCCAGGCCCTGGACGACGTCTACGCCCGTTGGGGCGGCGCGCGGCGTCCGCTGACCTGGGCCGCGCGCCTCGAGCTGCCCGCGCCGCCGGCGCTGGCGGCGCAGGACGGACTGGCCGAGGTGGAGCGCACGCTGGACGGGTTGGCCCAGCTGGGCGTGCCCGCCGTGCGGTTCGAGATCGCTTACCCCTGGCTGACGGCCGCCTACCACGTCGTGCGGGCCGAGACGGTCGGCGACGGCCTGGACGCCGACGTCGTCCTGTCGGCCTACGGGCGGGTGGTCCGGGCGGCGCGGCAGCGCGGGCTGCAGGTGGTGGTGGAGCACGGCAGCCGCGCCGCCGACGCGGCGCCCGACGTGGCCGCCTACTTCGCGACCGTGCGAGAGCCGGGCGTGGCCGGCGCGCGGGCCCGCTATCGGGACGAGCGCGGCCAGGAGGCGGTGATGATCGCCGGCCTCCTCGAGCCGGACGCCGTGGTGCTGCTGAGCGAGCCGACGCGTGAGGCCGCGGCCTTCGGCCCGCTGGGGGGCGGCGCGGTGCTCGGCCTGGAGGGCTGGACGGGCTATCTCGAGAGCACCGGTGGCCGCATCAACCGCCTGATGCGGGGTGACGCGCCCGACCTGCTGGCCGGCACCGATCTGGCCGACGACCGGTCGGTGGTCGAGGCGCTGGCCGGCGTCGCCGCGCTCGACGGCATCGACCTGAAGATGCGGTCGTTGGGCGACGGCGAGGCCGACCACGTGCTGCGGCTGGTCGAGTGGTCGCAGGCGGTGCGCTCGGTCTCGGCGCGCAAGTACGTCGCGCTGGGCGGGGCGTGGCTGGGCAAGTCCGATCCGACGGTGGCTCCGGCCGACGCGGCCGTCCTGGCGGCGCGCGACGCGGATCCGACGTGGGCGGTGCAGGACGAGCGCTTCGTCGAGCTGATCGACGCGGTGGCGCAGGAGGCCGGCCTCGCGGGCGTCACCCTGACCGGCACGGCGCGGCTGTTCCGCGCGCCGACGGGCGCCGGGCCCAGCGAGGGCGATCCGAGCGGCGACGACGCGCTCGCCGAGGGCGCCGGCGGGCCCCGCGCTTCGGCCGAACAGGACATCGCGAGCGCGCTGGGCGCCCGGCTGCGCGACATCATGGCGCGCGGCGCCGAGCCCGCGCGCTGATGCCGCGGCGCGCCCCGCGGGGCGACGCCCGCTCGGCCCGGCCCCCGTCGTCCGGCGGCCGCCTCAGTCGCCGAGCGGAGGGCGCCAGGCCACCCCGACGAAGGGCGTGACGTTCTGGGTGCCGTGGGCGATGTCGTTGGTCAGCGGCGCGTCGCGCCGGTCGTAGTACCGCACCCGGTACTCGAGCCGGATGGCCAGCGCCCAGGCCTCGGTCAACGGCACCGCGTAGCCCAGGGCGGCCAGCCAGGCGATGGACGGCCGCGTGCGCAGCGCGGCGTCGGTGTCGCCGCCCTCGTCGGGCAGATCGTCGCGGGCGTCGTCCCAGCGCAGCCCCACCGCACCCCAGCCCACCTCGACGAAGGCGCCCCGCCAGCCGCCGCGCAGCAGCGGACCCAGCCACAGCTCCTGGTAGGCGCCGCCGACCGAGGGCTCGACGACCGCGCGGTCGCCGTCGAAGCCGGCGAAGCGCCCGGCCTCGCGCAGCCCGACGTCGTATTGCACGAACAGGCCGCCCTCGAGCGGCCCCCACAGGCGCCAGGTGGCCATGGCCGCGGCCCCGAAGGCCGTCTCCTCGACCAGGCGCTCGCCCCGGGCGCCGCCCACCTCGGTCTTCACCTGCTGCTCGAAGCGCGAGAAGGTGAGCCCCAGATCCAACCGCAGCGGCGGAGGCGGGGGCTCGGCGGGCTGGGCCTGGGCGGCGCCGGCGGCGGCCAGCAGGGCGAGCGACGGCCCGGGACGAAGCATGGCGGACCTCCGCGGCGCCCCGCGGCGCCGGGGGGCCGCGGCGCAGACGGCCTCGGCGCTACTCGGGCGCCGCGACGTTGAGGATCGACAGGGCGGCGTTGTCCTCGTCGGTCGACTTCAGCTCGAGCACGTCCAGCGTGCCGTCGCCGCCGAGGTCGGTGACGCGCACCTCGTGCACGAAGCCGTCGACCGGCGGGCCGCGGAACAGGCGCTCGCCGGCGACGTCGTTGACCTGCAGGCGCGTCCCGGTCTGCCCCGACCGCGCGGGGATGCCCGCCCGCAACAGGACGAACTCCTGACCGGGGCAGCCATCGAGATCGGGCGGCACCGGCCCCTGGTCGCTCGACAACAGCACCAGCTCGTAGATGCCCGAGCTGTCGGCCTCGACCATGAAGTGCTGCTCGCCGTCGGCGGCGTCGACGTGCAGGATGGGCGCCGCGCGCAGGTCGTCGCGCGATCCGCCGGTGATGCGGATGTCGGGGAACCCGTCGAGGTTCACGTCCGGCCCCAGGCCCCACTGCACGAACTCGTAGGGGCCGAAGTTCATCAGCTGCCGGATGAAGTCGCCCACCTGGTAGACGGCGACGAACTGCAGGTCGTTGGACTCGTACTGCACCCACAGGCGCATGCCCAGGCGCGAGCCGTGCACCTCGACGCGCTGCCACGCGCCCATCTGCGGCGTCACCATGCCCAGCTGGGCCAGCGTGTCGGGATCGAGGAAGCCCACGTTCAGGCGATCGTCCACCCACGGGCCCATCAGCTCTGGGCCGCGGGGCTCCGGGTTGGGGTTCTCCTCGTCGGGCTCGACCATCTCGCTGCGCAGCTGCTGCGCGCCGGGGGGCAGGGCGTCCGGGGCGTCGTTGATCGGGTTGAACCCGACGAACAGCGGCCGCTCGGCCTCGGCGATCGGGCTCAGATCGCTGCCCTTCAGCAGCGCGCCCACGGTGGGGCCGACGGTGCCGTCGCGCGCGACGTCGACCGTGCCGTCCTCGTCCACGTCCCAGGCGGGCCGCAGCCGGCAGGCCGCGTCCGCGTAGAGGGGATCGGCGCCGCTCAGGTCGTAGGCCGCGCAGCCCCCGTCGGCCAGATCGACCAGCACCCGCCAGCCCGCGCCGGTGGTGTTCATCGTGGTGACGCGGTCGACGCCGGCGGCGAGCGGGTGCTCCCGGCGCACGGCGCCGGTCTCGGCGTCCACCAGCACCAGGCGCGTCGCGTCGTCCGCGTCGCGCGCCAGCACGACCCAGACGCCCTCGGCCGGCCCCTGCGCGCGCCGCGGCGGCCACACGTTGGGCATCAACCGCGCCGACGCCGCGCCCGGGACGGTGAAGCGACCGGTCTCGCTCAGGTCGGCGGCGCTCAGCTCGACGACCGTCACGCCAGCGGCCTCGACCAGCTGCACCATCACGTCCGGCGCGCCGTCGGCGTCGGTGTCGAGATCGGCCCGCAGATCCACCGCCCCGGCCCAGGGCTCGGTCACCCGGGTCTCGACCAGCTCGGCGCCGTCCGCGAAGCAGCTCGGCGGCGGCGGCCCCATGTCGGGCAGCGGCCCCGTGTCCGCCGGCGGCCCGCCGTCCTCGCCGGGCCCGCCCATGTCGGCGGCGCCCCCGCCGCCGTCGGTCGTGCCTCCGCCGTCGGCGGGCGCGTCGTCTCCGCCGCCGTCGTCGCAGCCCGCCGCGCACAGCGCCGCGCACAGCGCCGCGCCCCACCACCATCGACCGTTCATCGCGCGCTCCCTTCGCATCTCGCCGCTTGGCAAGTAGCAAAGGGAGCGCCCTGGACACAACCGGCAGCGGCGCCCCCGGCGCCCTGTTGTCTGCATCGGCCCGGCGCGGCATGCTGCGCGCCATGCGCGCCGCCCTCGCCCTGACGTCGCTGTTCGTCGCGCTGTCCGCCCACGCGCAGGTCGACGCCGACGCCGCGGGCGTGCAGCGCTGGTTCGAACGCACCCTGCTGTCCCTCGCGCCCGACGGGGACGGCGTGCGCGTGCAGAGCGCGCCCGGCCTGGCCTCGACGCTGCCTTCGGCGCCCAGCGAGCGCGCGGTGTCGGTCGGCGGCGAGCTGGCGCGCCTGCTGAGCCCGAGCCTGCTGCAGGTGGTCGAGCTGCGCGCGGTGGACGCCGCGGGCGTCCGCGCCGACTTCCGCACCACGCGGCGGCCCCCCGGCGGGGTCGAGACCCGCGTCCTGGGTGGCTTCGCGGCGGCCTTCACCGATCCGCTCCACCTCGCCGTGGCCGCGGGCGATCCGGCCGCCGCGGCCGCCCAGCTGGCCGCCGGCGCGGATCCCGATCAGGCCGGCCACCACGGCCGCCCGCCCCTGCTGGTGGCGGCGTGGCGCGGCGACCTGGCGACGACGCTGGTGCTGCTGGACGCGGGCGCGGCGGTCGATCAGACCGACATCGAGGGGGTCACCCCGTTGATGCGCGCCGTCGGGCAGCCCGCCACCTTCGCCGCGCTGCTCGAGGCCGGCGCCGACGCCGAGCAGCAGGACGCGCGCCGGCAGACCGTCTGGACCGCGGCCATCCGCCACCCGGAGGCCGTCGCGGCGCTGCTGCGCACCAAGCCCTCGCCCGCGCGCCTGCACGCCGCGCTGCGGCTGGCCGCCGCCGCCGGCCCCGTCGAGGTGGTGCGCGCCCTCCTGGCGGCCGGCGCGGATCCCGCCGCGCCGCCCTTGGACGTCGACGGCCGCCCGGCGACCGGCTACTTCGCCCTGCCCATCGTCGATTACGCGCGGCGCCGCGACGACGGCCTCGGCCCGACCGTCGAGCGCCTGCTGGTCGAGGCCGGCGCGCCCGTACCCGCCGGGCCGACGCCCGCGGCCGAGGAGTAGCGACGATCAGCCGGGCAGCGCGATCTGGAAGACGGTGCCGCCGGCCGGCGGACACTCGACGCTCACCTCGCCGCCGTGCGCGCGCGCCGCGAGCTGCACGAAGGTCAGCCCCAGGCCGCGGTTGAAGGCGCGCGCGCCGCCGTCCCGCGTCGTGGAGTACTTGTCGAAGATCCGGGCGCGCAGCGCCTCGGGCACGCCGCTGCCTTCGAGGGCCACGCCGCCGTCGACGCGCGCCGCCCGCACGACCACGCGCTTGCCCGGCGGGGTGAAGCGCAGCGCGTTGTCGACCAGGTTGTCGACCGCGCGCTGCATCAGCTCCGGATCGACCGACGCCCGCACGGGCGCCTCGGGCACCTCGGCCAGCACCTCGACGCCTCGCCCGCGCGCCGCCGCCCGCGCCTGCTCCACCACCGCCGTCACCAGGCCGCGCAGGTCGGCGTCGCGCCGATGCGTCGGCAGATCACCCGTCTCCAGGCGGCTGACGTCCAGCAGGGTGCCCACCATGCGGTGCAAGCGCTCGCTGGCCTCCATCGCGTCCGCGATGGCCTCCTGGAACTCCGCGGCGGTCGTCCCCGGCGGCGTCCCCAGATCGCCCAGGAAGCTCAGGTTCGCCGTCACCGCGGTCAGCGGGTTCTTCAGGTCGTGCACCAGCAGCTCGGACAGCGTCTCGCGCATCCGCTCCAGCGCCCGGCGCTCCGAGACGTCCTCGACCAGGATGCACCCGAACAGCTGGCTGTCGTTGCGGAAGCTGCGCAGCCGCAGGTGCACGTCGCGGGGCTCCTCGAGGTAGGGCAGGGGGAAGGCGAACTCGAGATCGACCTCCAGCCGCCCGGTCCGCATCCCCTCCTCGAAGGTCTGCTCGAGCTTCTCCACCCGCATGCACGGCGCCACCTCGGCGAAGAACCGGCGACCGATGACGTCGCGGCGCGCGCGCCGCGCGAGGCGCTCCTCGTAGCGGTTGAAGTTGACCACGCGCCCGGCCTCGTCGAGCACGATGACCCCGACCGGCAGCGAGTCGAGCAGCCGGTCGAGAAAGCCGAGCGCCGACGGCGCTGTCGCCCCAGGTCGCGACGTCGCGTCGTGCACGATCATCCTCCTCCTCGCTCTGCGGCGGCCGCCACCCGGTTGCGGCCCCCCTGCTTGGCTCGATACAGCGCCGCGTCGGCCCGTTGCAGCGCTGCGTCGATCGGCTCGCCGGGCTCCAGCTCGGCCACGCCCAGGCTGATCGTATAGCGGATCGAGTCGCCGCCGTGCGTCACGACCGACGCCTCGACCGCCAGGCGCACCCGCTCGGCCACGCCCAGCGCCGTCGCGCGGTCGGCGCCGGGCAGCAGCAGCCCGAACTCCTCGCCGCCCAGGCGCGCCACCACATCGCCGTCGCGCACCTGCCCGGCGCAGGCCTCGGCCAGCGCGCGCAGCACCGCGTCCCCCGCGGGGTGCCCGTAGGTGTCGTTGACGCGCTTGAAGTGGTCGGCGTCGAGCTGCACGACCGACACCGGCTGGCCCGCCGCGCGCGCTCGCTCGAGGGCCACCCGGCCGCGCGCAGCCAACCCCCGGCGGTTCGCCACGCCGGTCAGCGGATCGGTCTCGGCCAGCGTCGCCAGATCGCGCAGCCGGTCCTGCCCGGACAGATCCTTGATCACCAGCGTCACGCCCCGCGCGTCGTCCGCCTGGGCCGCGGTGGGGCTCAACAGCCCGTGCGCGCGGAAGTCGGCGCCGTCCTTGCGCCGCCACCGCCCCTCGAGCTCGCTCCAGCCGCGGTCGAGCGCCTCGACCACCGCCCCGCTGCCGCTGTCTTCGCTCAGCAGCGTCGACATCGGCTGGCCCACCACCTCGGCCTCGTCGAAGCCGAACAGCCGCTGGGCCGACGCGTTCCACGACTGGATGAACCCGGTGGGATCGAGCCCCAGCAGCGCATACTCCCGGATGCCTTCGATCATCGCGCGCACCTGGTTCTCGGCCTCGGCCGCGCGGCGCTCCATCCACACCGAGCGCGAGACGTCCGCCAGGACCGCCATCGAGCGCGCCGGCGAGATCTTCACCAACGTCAACGCCATCACCAGCGGCAGCGCGTGGCCCGCCACCGCGCCCACCTCGACGCGCTGATCCTCGCAGACGGTGCCGCGCTCGGCGACGAGGTCGGCGTGCTGCCGCCGCAGCGGGCCCGCGTAGGGCTCGAGCAGATCGAACAGGTTCTCGAACCCGGCGGCGGCCGCCAGCGGCATCAGCAGCCGCATGCCCGCGGGGTTGACCATCTCGATCTCGCCCCGGGGCCCCAGCTGCAGCACCGCCATCGGGCACAGGTACAGGAACTCGAGCAGATCCTCGTCCGCCGCGGGCGTCGCCTCGGCCAGCGCGCTCATCGCCGCTGCACCGCCAGGTACTGGCGCTCGCCGCCGGGGCTGCGCATCAGCCGCAAGGTGACCGGCGTGGGTCGCATGCGCAGCGCGAACACGTAGGGCACCTCGACGTCGAGCGCGCCCGGCGCGTCGAAGCGCCCCGCCACCATCGCGTTGGCCGTGCAGGGCGCCACCTCGGAGAAGAAGTTCCGGCCCACCACGCGCTCGGGGCTGAGCCCCGACAGCGCGCTCTCGGCGCGGTTGTACGCGACGACCACGAAGGTCGCGTCCATCGCCACCACGCCGAAGGGCAGCGCGTCCAGCTCGGCGGCGTCCGCCGCGTCGAGCGTGGCGGCCAGCTCGGGATCGCCGAAGTCCATCATCGTCTCCGTCTGCTCGGGGTGCCTGCGCCGCTTTCCTACGCGCGAAGTGGGCCGACGGTTGAGGACGGGGGCGTCGCTGACCCAGGGGCCGCGACGTCGCGCTTGGTCCGCGGGCGCCCCCTCCGGCATCATCCGCCCATGCCGCCCTCGACCCCGGCGCCGCTCGGCGCGTTCACCCTCGAGGCGCCCGTCGGTCGGGGCGGGATGGGCGAGGTGTGGGCCGCGCGCCACGCGGCCAGCGGCGCGCCGGTGGCCGTCAAGCTGGTCACCACCGCGCACGCCGCCAACCCACGCTTTCGGGCCGCCTTCGCCGCCGAGGTGCGCGCCATCGCCCGCCTGAGCCACCCGGGCATCGTCGCGGTGCACGACTTCGGGCGCGTCACGCCGCCCGACGCCGATCGCGCCGGCCTGGCCGTCGGCAGCCCGTACCTGGTGATGGATCTGCTCGACGGCGGCAGCCTGACCCCGCGCCTGGGCGTCACCCCGTGGGACGAGGCCCGTGGCATCCTGCTGGCGCTGCTGTCGGCCCTGGCGCACGCCCACGCCCGCGGCGTCGTCCATCGCGATCTGAAGCCCGAGAACGTCCTCTGGGGCGGGCACCCGCAGCGCCTGCAGCTGACCGACTTCGGCCTCGCCTTCGCCGCCGACGCCGCGCTCGACGGGGGGGACGGCGAGGTGGCCTTCGCCGCCGCCGGCACGCCCGCGTACATGGCCCCCGAGCAGGTGCTGGGCGGCTGGCGGGATCTGGGACCCTGGACCGACCTCTACGCCGTCGGCTGCCTCGCCTACGCCCTGGTGTGCGGCGCCTCGCCCTTCGCCCGCGACACGCCGGCGGCGTCGGTCGCGGCGCAGATGAGCGAGCCCGCGCCGCCCCTGGTGCCCACGGTCGCCGTGCCGCTCGAGCTGGACGCCTGGATTCGCGCCCTGCTGGTCAAGGATCCCGATCGTCGCTGCCGCCGCGCGGCCGACGCGGCCTTCGCCCTGCGCCGCCTGGGCGAGGCCGTCCGTCCACCGGCCGCCACGCTGCGGTCGTCGCCGGTCGACGCGACCGATCCCACGCTGCCCGCCGCCGGCGGCGGCACCACCGAGCTCGGCGTCGCGGCCACGCTGATCGCGACCACGCCCGAGCCCTCGCTGCCGGCCGCGCCCACGCCCGAAGCCGGCGTCGATCCAGCCACCGACGCCACGTTGGCCGCGCCGGCCGAGAGCCGCTGGGCCACGGACGCGGCGGACGCGCCGGCCGCCGCGGTGGGCGTCGCGGCGTCCGGTGAAGAGGTCGCCCGCGCCTGCCCCGGCCCCCCTGTGCCCTCCCGGTGGCGCCCCCTGCAGGCCGCCGCGGCCGCGCGCGCCCCTGCGCGGCGTGGGCCTCGGCCTCTTCGGGCTGCGCGCGGTGCCCCTGGTCGATCGCGAGGCCGAGCGCGACGCCCTGTGGTCGGCCCTGCGGGGCGTCGCCAGCGCCGGCCGGGCGCGGGCGGTCCTGCTGACCGGGCCGGCGGGGCTGGGCAAGAGCCGCCTCGCCGAGTGGCTGGGCGAGCACGCCCACGCGGCGGGCGCCGCGACGCCCCTGCGCGCCCTGCACGGCCCCGTCGCCGGCCCGGCGTTGGGCCTGGGCGCGATGGTCGAGCGCACCCTGCGCTGCGTCGACCTGCCGCGCCCCGAGGTGGTCACCCGGGCGCGCGCGCACCTCGCGCGCCTCGGCTGCCTCGACGCCGGCGAGGCCCTCGCGCTGGCCGAGCTGGTGCGGCCCGCCCTGGGCGCCGAGCGCGCCACCGCCCGCCTGCGCTTCGCCAGCCCGGCCGAGCGCTACCTCACCGTCGAGCGCTGGCTGGGTCGCCTGGCCGCCGAGCGTCCGGTGCTGCTGTGGCTGGACGACGTCCACCACGGTCGCGAGGCGCTCGACTTCACGGCGCACCTGCTCGAGGCGCAGCCGGCCCGCGCCGCCCCGGTGCTGGTGGTGCTGACCGCGCGCCCCGACGAGGCGCCGCCCGCCGAGTCCGCCCGCCTGACCGCCTTGGCCGCCCGCGACGCGGTCGACGTGCTGGACATCGGCCCGCTGCCCGAGGCCGCCCGGCCGGCGCTGGTGCGGGTGGCGCTCGGCGTCGAGCCCAGCCTCGCCGAGGCCGTCGACCGGCGCACCGAGGGCAACCCTCTGCGGGTGGCCCAGCTGTTGGGCGACTGGGTCGAGCGCGGCCTGTTGGTGCCCGGCGCGGCGGGCTACCGCCTGACCGATCCGGCGGCCCTCGGCGAGCTGGACGACGCCCTGGCGGTGGTGTGGGCGCGCCGCGTCGAGCGGCTGCTCACCGGGCGTCGGGCCGACGACGGGCACGCCCTCGAGCTGGCGGCGGTGCTGGGCCGCGAGGTCGACGGCGCCGAGTGGCTGGGCGCCTGCGCCGAGGGCCGCCTGCGCCCGGCCGGCGATCTGCTCGAGGCGATGCTGGATCAGGGCCTGGCGCAGGCGGCGGGCGCCCTCGAGCCGGCGGACCGCTGGGGCTTCGCCCACGAGACCTTGCGCGCCGCGCTGCGCGACCGCGCCGCCGCGGCCGGCCGCCTCGCGGCGCATCACGCGGCCTGCGCCGCGATGCTGGCCGATCGGGCCGTCCCGCGTGGCGCCGAACGCCTCGGCGCCCACCTGCGCGGGGCGGGCCGTCCCGGCGAGGCCGTGGGCCCCCTGCTGGACGCGGCGGTCGAGCGCCTGGACGAGGGCGACTTCCCGGGCGCCGCCGCCCAGGTCGACTCGGCCGAGGCCGCGCTGGCCGACGCGTCGGCCGGCGCCGACGTCGCGCAGCGCGGGGCGGCGTGGGTGCTGCGCGCCCGCATCGCGGGGTTGTCGGGCGACCTCTCGGCGGGGCTCGCGCTCTGCGATCGGGCGGCGCAGGGCGCCGCGACGCACGGCTGGCCCGGGGTCGCGGTGGACGCCCGGCACACGGCGGCCGAGCTGCTGCTGCAGCGGGGCGACATCGGCGAGGCACGGGCGCGGGTCGCCGAGGGCTTGCGGCTGGCCGAGGCCATGGGAGACGACGAGCGCGCGGCGCGCTGCGCGCTGGCGGTCGGCGCCGCCTACGTCAACCAGGGCGACGTCGGGCGGGCCGCGCCGCTGCTGGCGCGGGCCGAGCAGGCGGCCACGCGCCGGGGCGATCGCGGCGCGGCGGGCCGGTGCGCCTATTGGCTCAGCCGGCTGGCCGAGGTGCAGGGCGACGCCGAGGCCGCCCTGCGCCACACCGAGCGCGGCCTGGCGCTGTTCGAAGAGGTCGGCGCGCGCGGCCTCGCCGCCGCCTGCCACAACCAGCGCGGGGATCTGTTGCGCGCGGCGGGCGATCTCGACGGGGCCGAGGCCGCCTACGAGCGGGCGCTGGCCCGCTGGACGGCCATCGGCGCCGGCAACGCGGTGTACGCGCAGGCCAACCGCGCGCAGGTGATGCTCGAGCGGGGGGCCGCCGCCGACGCCCGCGCGCAGCTGGACCAGGCGCGGGCGCGCTTCGGGGCGATGGGGCAGGGGGCCGAGGTGGCGGTCTGCGACGTGCGGCTGGCCCACTGCGCGGCGCTGCTCGGCGACGGGCCGGGCGTGGACGCCGCGCTGGCCGCCGCCGAGCAGGGGCTGACGGCGGCCGAGCAGGTCGAGCCGGACACCGCGCGCCAGCTCGAGCGCGTGGCCACGCTGGCCGAGGCCGCTGGCTGGCGGGCGCGCGCGGCCGCCGCGTGGCAGCTGTCGGCCCACCAGTGGCGCGCGCTGGGGCGCGAGGCCGAGGCGACGGCGGCCGAGGCGCGCGCGGCCGGCTGATTCGACCGCGCGGGCCGGGGCGCGCCTTCGAACGCTGGCGCCGGCACCCTCGCCTGCGCTATCACGCGGCGCCCGCACGGGAGGCTCGCGTGCCCAACGCTCGCCCGGATCACTTCGCGCTGTTCACCTTCGGCGGCGCGCTGCTGGCGATGTCGGCCGGCTTCGTCAACGCGGTGACGCTGCTGGCGCCCGGCCACCTGACCGCCACCCACGTCACCGGCACCACCACCCGCGTCGCCTTGACCGTCTTCGAGCCCGATCCCGCGCTGCGCCTGCCCCTGGCCCTCGGGGCGATGCTCGCCTTCGTCCTCGGGGCGGCCGTCAGCGGTGCGGTGCTCGACTCGACGCGGCTGGCGCTGGGCCGGCGCTACGGCGTGTTGCTGGCGCTCGAGGGGGGCCTGTTCGTGGCCGCCGCCCAGCTCTTCGGGCGCGGCGACGCCCTCGGCCTGCTGCCCGCCGCCCTGGCCAGCGGCCTGCAGAACGCCATCGCGACGCAGTACAGCGGCGCCGTCGTGCGCACCACGCACGTCACGGGCATCGCCACCGACCTCGGCATCGCGCTGGGCAAGGCGATCGGACGCCGCGGCGTCGACAGCTGGCGGGTGGTCCTCTATCTCGCCCTGTTCGGTGGGTTCGGCGCGGGCGCCGTCCTGGGCGGCGGCGCCTTCCACGCCTGGGGCACCGACGCCCTCTACCTGCCGGCGGCCAGCGTCGGCGCGGTGGGCGCGGGCTACTGGCTGTGGCGGCAGATGCTCAGGGCAGCACCCCGGGGATCGTGACCGGCTCGGCGCCGACGCGGATGCAGACGCTGATCGCGTTGCACGTGTCGCCCTGGCAGGCCGCGTCCGCGCCGCCGGTCACCTGCGCGTCGTAGCCGCCGGCCAACGCCACGACCACGTCGGCCGCGTTCTCGTTGTCCAGCAGCGTGGCCGCCGCGGCGCAGGTCGAGGGGGGATCGTCGCTGGCGCACAGGCCGCGGAAGGCCTGCACCAGCGCCTCGACCGTGTCGCTGGTCAGGTAGCCCGCCAGCCACGCCTCGCTCATCGCGAAGCCCTGGCCCTCGGCGCGGATGTCGCCCTGGGCGCGGAACGCGTCGAAGCGCACGTCCACCACCGAGGTGCCGATGGGCATCGTGTAGGTGAAGGTGACCGGGCCGCCCTCGAAGGTGCCGTCCGCGTGCGTGAAGCCGGTCAGCCGCCCCTGCGGCCCGTTCTGCGGATCGCCGCCCACGAAGGCCCGCGGATCGATGCGGAAGCCGTCGTTCGCCTCGTCGCCGAGGAACACGTTCAGGTCGAAGGGCGATCCCGGGAAGCCCTCGGCCTGCAGCAGCAGCACCACGCTGATCAGCCCCATCTCGTCGCGATCGACCAGGGCCTGCAGGTCGGTCTGCAGCAGGGCCAGCAGCGACGCGAAGTTCTGCCCCTGCGTGCCCAGGCCCGGGCAGTTGGCCGCCTCGGTGGCGTCCGCGGGCACCCCGAAGCGCGTCACGCGCGCCGACGGACCGTAGGGATCGGCCGCCGGCGCGCCGCCCATGCCGGGATCACCGCCCGCGCCCGGCGCGCCGCCCGCGCCCGGCGCGCCGCCCGCGCCTGGCGCGCCGCCCATGCCAGGCGCCGGCCCCGTGTCCGCCGCGCCGCCGCCGCCGCCGCCGTCGTCGCAGCCCGCCGCCAGCAGCAGCCCCAGCACCATCCCGTCGTCCAGCGCATGATGAGCACCTCCCCGTTGCGTCGCGCACCCTGCCACCGCGAGCCCAGGCGCCGCAAGCCGTCGCGTCAGCCCGTCGCGGCGCGCTCGCGCGTGCGGCCGGGGCGGGCAGCTCGGCCAGCAGCGCGGCCGCCCGCGCCGCGCCCGCCGGTGGCCCACGCGACCGTAGGTCCACACCGCCTCGGCCAGCATCGCGCGCGCGCTCTGCGGATCGTCCGCCGCCCGGCGCAGCGCCGCCGCCACCATCAGCCCGTTGGCCAGGGCCAGCGGGTGGTCGAGGGCGCGGGCCCGCGTCAGCGCGGCGCGGCATCGGTCGTAGGCGCCTCGCCGGTCGCCCGCCGCGGCCCGCAGCCGGGCCAGGTGTACCTGCGTCGCCGGATCGTCGCGCAGGCCCGGTGGTCTTCGACCAGCGCCAGCCGCTCGGCGTCGCGCGCGTCCGCCGCGCCCAGCCGCTGCGCCAGCGCGGCGCTCAGCCCCAGGGGCGGGCGATCCAGCGCCACTGCGCCTCCGGGCTCAGGGCGCGGCGCAGGGGCGCGGCCCACGCGCGCGCGCGAGCCCCACGACCCGCGCCCACCAGCGCCCCCCGCCGCACCGCCGCCGCGTGCAGCGCGTCCGCCGTCGTGCGCCACAGCACCCCGGCGTCGTGCGCCGCCAGCGCCCGCGCGGCCGCCCACGCCGTCTGCAGGGCGCGCGCGTCGGCGGCCTCCAGCGCGCGCGCTCGGTGCGCGCGCAGCGCGGCGACCAGCCCCGACAGGGGATCGCCCACCTCACCGGCCAGCGCGCCCAGCACCTCGGCGACCTGCTCGGCCTCGGCCGCCTCGTCGAGATCCATCGCCAGCCCGACCAGGGCCCGCGCCGCGTCCAGCCGCACCAGCGGCGCGTCGTCGCCCAGCGCCGCGCGCAGCGTGGCCCGCGCCAGCAGCGGCGCGCGGCCGCGCAGCAGCGCGACGCCCGCCTGCGCCACGTCCCACGGCCCCGGCGTCGTCCCTCGCCGCTGGCGCAGCAGCCGGTGCACGGCCAGCAGATCGGCCCGATCGAGGGCGCGCCCCTCGAGCTCGGTCCACGAGGCGACGCACGCGCCCAGGGCCGCGCGCGCGCCCGCCGGGCCGCCAGAAGCCAGCGCGCTCGGCTTGCGCCTGCCGCAGCGCGAAGCGCGCCACCGCCGCCGGCACCACCAGCCGGTCGCCGTCCTCGCGCGCGCCAGGCGGCGCGCGTCAGCGCCGGCCGGTCGGCGGGGCGGATCAGGCGGCGCTCCTCGAGGTGGCTCAGGGTCCGCGGTCCCGCGCCCCCCAGGGCACAGCGCCGCCACCGTCAGCAGCAGCCGCGGGCGCCGATCGCGCCCCAGCGGGCTCAGCGCCGACCGGATCGCCCGCGCCAGCTCCGGGCTCGTCGCGTCGGCCGCGCCCTCGCGCGCCCGCCCCGCCCGCTCGGCGCGGCGGTGCACCTCCTCCAGGGTGGCCGCGCGGCCCTGCGCCGCCAGCAGGTCCAGGGCCAGCGGGTTGCCCTCGGCCAGCGCGGCCAGCGCCTGCGCCTCGGCCGGCGTCGGCGGCGCGCCGCCCGCTTCGCGCCACAGATCGGCCAGCAACGCGGCCGCGATCGACGGCTCGAGGGGGCGGGATCTCGTGGGCGACGCCGTCCAGGGGCGGCGCGGCGGCGCCGGTGGTCAGCAGCTGCATGCGCGGCAGCGCGGCCAGGCGGCGCACGAAGGCCAGGGCGCCCGGCGCGGCGAGCGGGCCGTCGAGGCCCTCCAGCCAGAACAGCCCCGGCGCCCGGGCCGCGGCCGCCAGGGCGTCCTCGGTCGTGACGGCCCGCGGATCGCCGGCCGCCTCGGCGACGGCGACGGCGAGCTCGACGAGGTCCGACGCCCCCTCGAGCATCACCCGGCGGGCGCCCGGTCCCGGCGCGCACAGGCGCGTGCGCAGCGCGGCGCGCGCCACCTCCGACGCGCCCCCGCCCGGCGGCGCGACCAGGTGCACCGATCGCCCGGCGCGCAGATCGGCCACCACGGCCTCGACCAGCCCGTCGCGGCCGACGAAGTGTCCGTTGGCCGGCGTCAGCGCAGGATCCGTCGGGCCGGACAGCGGGCGGCTGCCGGTCGAGACGGGGGCAGATCGGTCGGCGGCGCGTAGGGGCGGGGATCGTCGGTGAAGGGGGCCTGCGCCAGCGTCGCCCACAGCGCCGCGTCGGCCGATCCGTGCGCGGCCGCCGCGCGCGCAGCCAGGTGGCCAGCGCGGGCGCTTCGCCGGGCGGCGCCGGCAGGTGGTTCAGGGCGTCGAGATCGGCGGCGAGCTGGGCGCGCGCGTCGGGGACGAGGTCGAGCTGCGCCGCCACGCCGGCCGGCAGCTCGGCCAGCAACGCGGCGCGCAGGGCGGCCGCCGGCAGCGCGCACCGATCGAGCGCGGCCAGCGCGGCCTCACGCTGGGTGGCCGTCAGGTAGGGCACCGGCGGCCACCCACCCGATCAGCCCTGCAGCAGCTGGCGGACGTAGCCCTCGAGGCCCAGCAGGCCCGCGGCCCGCCCCTGCTCGAGCGCCTCGTCCACCGACGCGCCATCGAGGAAGCGCGCCTTCAGCGCGAACAGCGCGCCCACCCGGTTGCTGCTGCCGCAGTACACCATCGCCGGCCGGGCGTCGGCGTCGGCCAGCGCCTCGGCCAGCCGGCGCGCGTTCTCGACGGTCACCCCGCTCGGCCCGTCCACGGGGATGTGCACGTAGGTCGCGCCCAGCGACTCGGCGCGCCCGGGGGCCTCGTCGACGTCCACCTCGCCGTGGCCGCGCAGGTTGATCAGCAGCCGATAGCCCGCCTCGACGGCGGCCTTCATCTGAGCCGGCGTGGGCTGCCCGGCGGTCATCACGCCGGGGAAGGGGTAGCGGGCCTCGTAGATGTCGATGCGCGGCGCGTCGGCCATGGTGTTCTCCGCGGGTCAGTCGACCGTGATGGACTTGCTCACGTTCTTCGGGACGTCGGGATGCACGCCGTGCCCGGCCAGGTGCAGCGCGTCCAGCCAGGCAGCCTTGCGCACGCTCATCGCCAGCGCCAGCTGCTGCAGCACGACGGTGGCGCTGAAGGCGGTGCGCAGGCCGTCGCCGGTGGGGGGCAGCGCGATGTACTCTCGGCGTGATAGGTCGGGTTGTCGGCGGGCGGCTTGCACGCCGCCTGGCGCAGCTGCGGGTCCTCCTCGGCGATGATCACCGTGAGGCTGCCGCGGATCTTGTGCGTGTTCAGCTGCGACACGGTCAGCGCCACGTCGCGGGCGTCCGGGCCGGTGACGTACACCAGCGGATAGTCGGCGTACAGCGCCTGCAGCAGCGGCGCCCGGTCGAAGCCCTCGGGCATGCTGCGCTGCGGATCGAAGACGGCCCGCGTCACGTCGCGCACCAGGGCCGCGGGATCCTCGGCCGCCTCGCAGCCCCGCGCGAGCGCCTCGCCCAGCCCGCGCAGCAGCCGCGCCACCTGCAGCGGGCCGTACAGCGTGTTCTGCCCGAGGATCGTGTTGGGCCCGTGCTTGAACTCCGACGCCTCGAAGCCCTCGGTGTGGTTCAGCACCACCTCGCGCACCTTGAGCGCCCCCTCGCGCGCCACGCCCACGAGCCGCGTGCCGAGGATGTGCATGCTGGGCGCCAGGTACAGCCGCTGGGCGGCCGCGTCCACCGCGTCCGCCGTCGCCTCCAGCGTGCGCTCGATCAGCCCCGGCAGATCGCCCAGCGCGTCGCGCCGCCCGGCCAGCTCGGCGCCCCGACCCGTCGCCTGCTGCCGGTGCTCGCCCAGCCGCAGCGCCAGCACGTAGAAGATGGCCAGCTGGTTCACGAAGCTCTTCGTCGCCGGCACCGCGATCTCCGGCCCGCAGCGCAGGGGCACCACCAGGTCGCACTTCTCGAGGGCGATGGTGCTGTTCAGGTTGTTGACCATGCCCACGCGGCCCACGCGGTGGCCGTCCGCCAGCACCAGGTCGAGGACGTCGACCAGATCCTTCGTCTCGCCGCTCTGTGTCACGGCGACCACCAGATCGCCGTCGGTCAGCGCGTGCGCCACCTGGCCGCGGAACTCGCCGGGCAGCACCACCTCGAGGCCGACGTGCGCCAGGCGATCGAAGAACAGCGCGGCCACCTTCGCCGCGTTGTAGCTGCTGCCGCAGCACACCACGACGACGCGCCCGTGGCCGGCCAGCGTCGCTTGGGCCATGCGGCAGAAGCCCTCGACGGCGGCGCCGAACTGGTCGACCTCCTCGCGCTCCCACCACGCGTCCAGCAGCTGCACCAGCGCGCGCTCGGCGTCGCTCGCGGCGACCGCGTCGAGATCGGTCAACAGCGCCGCCTCGCTCGAGGTGAACGGCCCCGGGGGCACGGTTGGCGCCGCGTCCACGGCGCGCCGCACCGCGGCGTCCTCGCGCAGCGCCCGGAAGGCCCCCGCGACGTCCACCGTGCGCGGATCGCGCAGCGCCTCGAGCGCCTGGGCCACCTCGGGTGGCGGCGCCCCCAGCCCGGCGACGCGCGGGCTGCCGCCGGTGAACAGCCGCACCACGTCGCGCACGGTCTGCACCTGCGCCGCGATCTCCTGCGCCATGAAGGTGGTGAACTCGGGCCGCAGCACGGTGTCCTCGGCGCGCAGGCGGCTGCGCGCGGGCTCGCGCTCGCGGCGCGCGCCGTCGGCCAGCCCGTACACCGCGTGCGCGTCGGCGGTGAACTCGACGAACTCACCGGCCGACAGGCTGACCAGCGTGCGCGTCAGCGACAGCACCGCCGACAGATCCGACGACGCGATGCCGAAGGCGCCGCCCACGTCGTCCCGCCCCAGCCCGAAGTACAGGCTCGACCCGTTCTTGATGGCCCACAGCGTGTGGGTCAGGGGTCGACGATCACCGCCGCGAAGCCGCCCACCAGGCGCTCGCCGGCGGCGACGATCGCCTCGCGCATCGCGGCGCGCCGCACCTCGACGTCCCGCCGCTCGGCGGTGCCCCGCGCCTCGAGCGCCAGGGCGAAGAAGTGCTCGACGAGGTGCACCACCATCTCGCCGTCGTTGTCCGACCGGACGGCGTGCCCCTCGTCCTCGAGCCACAGCTTCAGCGCGTCGCAGTTGGTCACGTTGCCGTTGTGCGCGCCGTACAGGTACGTCTTGCAGCGCACCACGTGGGGCTGCGCGTTCTGCTCGTCGACGGCCCCGAAGGTGGCCCAGCGCACCTGCCCGCACAGCACCCGGCCGGCCAGCTTCGTCACGCCCAGCGGCCCGAGGATCTTCGACGGCGCGCCCACGCCCTTGCGCAGATCGACGGCGGTGTCGTCGCCTTGGATGGCCGCGCCCGTCGAGTCGTAGCCGCGGTACTCGAGCGTCCTCAGCAGGCGGTCGGCCACCTGCCCCAGATCGTCGCGCGACGCCGCGTACACCAGCCCGATGACCCCGCACATGGGCAACCTCCTCGTCTCGAAGGGCCGGGAGGATACCAGCCTCGGGCGACGGGCGCGGTGGCTTTTCACGTGGCGGGCGCGGTGGTCGGTGGCGGGTGCAGTGGCCGCCCGCGCGCACCGCGCCAGGCGGCGTGGCGTGTGGTACGCGGAGTGCAAACGGGGCGCGGGTTCGCTAGATTGCGCGGCGTCGGACAGACGCCACTCGGGGAGAGATTGCCATGAAGCGCGCGCTCGGCTACGGCCTGCTGGCCGGCCTGGCCCTGACGGCCTGCGGGACCGAAGACGATCACGACCACGCCGACGACGTCGATCCGACGCCGCTGTTCGAGGCCGCCTACGAGGCCGCCAGCGACGGCAAGGCCGACACCACCGGCTGCAACGGCGTCCGGGTGCCCGATCAGGGCGACTTCGGCGGCCGCATCGCGCTGACCTTCGACGACGGCCCCGATCCCAGCACCACCCCCAAGGTGGTCGAGACCCTCCGCGCGCACGGCGCGCCGGCGGCCTTCTTCATGCTGGGCAAGCAGGTGCGCCGCGAGGCCAACGCCGAGGTGCTCGCCGACATCATCGGCGACCCGAACTTCATCGTCGCCAGCCACACCTGGAGCCACCCGAACATGGCCGAGCAGTCGGCCGCGACGGTGGCGCGCCAGATCGACGACGCCACGCAGGCCATCGCCGACGCCGGCCACCAGATCGAGTACTTCCGCTTCCCCTACGGCTCGTCGAACTGCGCCACCGCCCAGGCGGTGCGCGATCGCGGCCTGATCATCACCGGCTGGCACATCGACAGCGGCGACTGGTGCTTCGACGTCAACGACGGCTACTGCTCGCCGCGCACCTTCCGCTACGTCGACGACAACCGCCGCAACGACATGACCGGCTTCGTGCTCGACCAGGTGCGCCGCACCAACGGCGGCATCGTCCTGTTCCACGACGTCAAGGGCTACACCGCCCAGTCGCTCGACGGCGTGCTGACCGCCCTCGAGCAGGCCGGCTACACCTTCGTCCGCCTCGACGATCTCGACACCTTCCCGCAGCTGAACGGCGAGGCCCCCAAGCCCAAGCCCTTCATCGGCGATCCCTGCGAGGCCGACGCCGACTGCGAGTTCAGCCAGGGCGACCGCGCCGGCTTCTGCATCAGCGGCTTCTGCTCGCTGGCCTGCGCCGGCTACTGCCCGGACAAGGCCGGCAAGGCCTCGACCTTCTGCGTCGCCGATCCCGATCCCGCCATCGCCGGCGGTGTCTGCGTCCCCAAGGCCGGGCCCATCAACGGCGACTGCGCCGATCTGCCGCAGTCGATCGACACCGAGGCCGACCGCTACATCGGCACCAGCAGCGCGCCGGCGTCCACCGCCCGCGTCTGCGCGCCCAAGCCGGTCGAGTGAGCTTGACGGGCGCCGCCCGGCGCCCGAAGGTGGGCTCCCACGTCCCTCGGGAGTCCCCATGAGCCTGAAGATCGAAGACCTCACCGTCGGCAGCGGCGCCGAGGCCAAGGCGGGCGACACCGTCGCCGTGCACTACACCGGCTGGCTGACCAACGGCACCAAGTTCGACAGCTCGAAGGATCGCGGCCGGCCCTTCTCGTTCCCCCTGGGGGCCGGGCGCGTCATCCGCGGCTGGGACGAGGGCGTCGCCGGCATGAAGGTCGGCGGCCACCGCAAGCTGACCATCCCGCCCGAGCTCGGCTACGGCGCGGCCGGCGCCGCGGGCGTCATCCCCCCGCACGCCACCCTCGTCTTCGAGGTCGAGCTGCTCGAGATCCGCTGACCGATCAGCGGCCGCCCGCCACCACGTAGCTGCCGTCGGCGTCGGGCGTCACGGACGGCGGCACCTTCGTCTTCTCGAAGGCGTCGTAGCCCGCGCGCAGCCCCGCCCAGAACACCATCAGCCACGGTCGGCTGGCCGCCGCGCGCGCCAGGGTCACCTGGCAGCTCGCCTCGTCGAGGCGGCAGGGGAAGACGTGCACCGGGATGCGCCGCTGGCCGGCGTCGCGCGCCGCCACCGCCGCCACGTACAGCGCCGACATGGGCGCGTCGCGCAGGGGCAGGCAGCCGATGGTGGCGCAGCCCCGTGGATGAAGATGTCGCCGCCCGGCGAGGCGCCGGCGGGCGTGCGCGCGCGGTCGCCCGCGTGCGGGTAGTTGATACCCAGCGACAGGTGGAAGCGGCTGGTCGGGTTGAAGCGATCCACGTGGTAGAAGCCCTCGGGCACCTGCAGATCGCCCTCGAAGGTCTTCGGCCCCAACGCCCCGCTCTTGGCGCAGATGTCGAAGGTGCGCACCTTCACCCAGGCGTCGCCGCGGGCCGGCGCCGCCCACAGCTCGAGGGTGTCCTCGGCCTTGAAGGCCCGCAGGAAGATGCCCTTCGGCGGCCAGGTGGCCCCGGCCGCGCGGAACGCCTCGGCCAGGCCGCCCCGATGGGCGTCGGCCGCGGCGCGATAGCGCGCGAACTTCTTCTGGGCGTCTCGGAAGGGGCCGGCGTCCGCCAGGGCGGGCGCGGCCAGCAGGAACAGGAGGGGGACGATCGTGCGGCGCATGACCCGCGTGAACGGGTCACGCGCCGGGACGATCTAAATCACCGCGACGAGGCGGCGATTACTCCACGCAGCACATGATGCTGTTGTTGCCGGGGCACAGGCCGGCCTCGGTCTCGCCGTCGCAGGCGCCGCTGTCGATGCAGACGCCCTCGCCCGCGGTCGCGATGCAGGGCAGCTCGACGCAGCACACGATGTTGTTGCCGCCCGGGCAGGCGCCCATCACCAGCGCGCCGCCCTCGCCCTCGCAGTCGTAGTTGTCGGTGTTGACGCACACGCCCGGATCGCCCATGTCGGTCAGGCAGGCGCCGCCCGACTGATCGGGGCCGTCGCCGGCGCAGATGCCCGCGGCGTCGGCCGAGGCGCCGATGATCAGCTCCACCGAGCCGGGGCAGTCGAGGGTGCTCTCGAGCTCGCCCGCGTCCAGGTCGCCGCCGGTGCACGCCGCGATGCAGGCCGCGGTCAGGGCCGCCTTGTCCGCGTCGCCCGAGTAGCCCGGGCAGTTGGCGTCGTTCTCGTAGCAGGGATCGCTGTTGTCACAGGCGGTCTCGCAGTCGGCGTCGGGGTTGCCGCCCATGCCGCCCGCGCCGGGCTCGCCGCCCACGCCCGGGGTGCCGCCCGCGCCGGGCGTGCCGCCCGCGCCAGGGGGGCGTGCCGCCCGCGCCGGGGGTGCCGCCCGCGCCCGGCGTGCCGCCCGCGCCCGGGGTGCCGCCTGCGCCCGGCGTGCCGCCGGCGCCGCCCTCGCCGTTGCTGCCGCCAGCGCCGGGATCCGCACACACGCCTGCTTCGTCGCAGGTCTCGTCTTCGACGTCGCAGCCCACCAGGTACATCGGCAGGGTCAGGGCGAGCGCGGCCGGCAGAAGGCCGCGATAGAAAGCTCGGTTCACGATGTTCTCCTCCCCAGGAACAGGTTGTGGCCGCCCCGATTGCAACCGCGCGGCCGTGGCCGCGTCAAGGATTGCGGTCGGACCCGGTCAAGGATTGCACGCCACCGGCCCGGGCAGCGTGCAGCTGCCGTCCAGGGGCCGGCCGGCGAAGCGGTCGTCGATGAAGCGATCGATCGGGCGCAGGCTGAGGAAGCCCGACAGCCACTGGCCCACGCCGGCGCACACCAGCCCGCGCAGGGGCACGCCCTGCTGGCACAGCGCCTCGAAGGTGGGCCGCTCGAGCTGGGCGTCCAGCAGGCCGGTGTCGTCCTGCTCGCCGTACACCAGCAGGATGCCGTAGCTCTCGTCGGTCGGCAGGCGGGCCACCGAGGTGCTGGCCAGGCCGTTCTCGTCGGCGATGCAGGCCCAGGGCAGGGCGTCCCCGCCGTCGCGCAGGTTGTCGGCGGTCGCCGCCGAGAAGGTGGCGCCGGCCAGCGCGCGGTTGGTGTCGTTGAAGTCGCAGCTGGTCCGCACGCTGTCCAGCCAGCCCTCGGGGGCCGCTTCGTACAGGCCCTCGACCGCCTCGGGACGCCCGTACCACAGCCCCGCCAGCCCCAGGAACGGGCCGCCCAGCCCGTTCTCGGCGTGGGCGCCCTCGACGACGGCGCGCGTCTGCGCGCGCAGATCCAAGGGGGTGGCCGTGCCCACCGCCCCCACCATGCGCAGCTCGGCGGCGTAGTGCGGGGCCAGCCGGTCCACCCACAGGGCGGTGTGGCCGCCGTGGGCGGGCCCGTACGCCAGGAAGCGCGCGCCGGGGCAGCCCGTCTGCGCGCGCACGGCGTCGGGCAGCCGGTTCAGCGCGCGCACCGCGTCGAGCGCCACGATCGCGTTGGCCTGCCCCACCATGAAAGGGTGGGGCACCGTCCGCGGATCGCCCAGCGACTTGATGCCCAGCAGATCCGGCGCCACCACCAGCCGGCCCTGCGCCGCCCACATCATCGCGGTGATGACGAAGCCGGTCGGCGTGTCGTCGTCCTCGAGCGCCGTGGGCGGGCAGGCGTCGTCGAAGCCCAGCGCGTTGTGCAGGTAGAGGATGACCTCCAGCGGCTCGCCGCCGGGCTCGACCTCGGGCGCGAGCACCAGGGCCGACGCCTCGACGGGCGTGCCGCGATCCTGGCTGCGATAGGTGATGCGCCACAGGTTGACGGCGTGGGTCGCGTTCTGGGGCGGATCGAGGCCGATCGACTCGGTCCAGACGTCGACGCGCTCGGCGGCGAAGCGGCGCTCGAACTGCACCGCCGACACCTCGCCGAGGCGGGCGTCGTCCAGCCAGGTGTGCTGGGGCTGGCCGCAGCGATCGGGCCGGTCGACCAGGGCCGAGCGGCCCAGCTCGGGTGGGCGCGGCGCGCAGGCGGGCGGCGGGCCCGCGTCGGCGCTCGGCGCGGCGTCCGCGGTGGCGTCGACCTCCGAGGCGGCGTCGGGCGCCCCGCCGTCGTCCGCGGGGTCGGCGTCGGGGCCCACCTCGGGGCGCGGGTTGACGATCTGCTCGGCCGGCTCCGAA
Organism: Myxococcales bacterium; assembly: GCA_020633465.1. Classification (GTDB taxonomy): domain Bacteria; phylum Myxococcota_A; class Bradymonadia; order UBA7976; family UBA1532; genus JACKDN01. The sequence continues at coordinate 11,408 of JACKDN010000033.1, read as the reverse complement.
CAGCCGGCGCCGACGAACAGCGCGATGACGGTGGCGACGACGACCCGACCCATGCTCGCTCCCCCTCGAAACGCGCGGCAGCATAGCGCAGGGGCGGGGCTGGGATCGCCTTTCGCGGGACAGCCGGGCCGGCGGGCGCGTCCAACGAGACGGCGCGCGCGCGCCCGGCCCCCGGGCGTCTCGAAGCCCGGGCTCCGCAGCGGTGGTATTTGAGGTATGGTTCACGCGGGCGTGCGGTCGGGGGCGACCGGGGCGCCGCGGTGGTGGGGGGGGAGCGTACAGTGAGCGAGGTCCAAAAGCCTGCGCAGGCCGACGACATGCCCGAGACGGTCGACCGCAACACGGTCATCGAGCGCTACGCCTATCTGGTCAACAAGGTCGCCTATCGCCTGCTGGCGAGGCTGCCGGCCAATGTCGAGCTCGACGATCTGAAGAGCGCCGGGGTCATCGGCTTGATCGACGCGGCGGAGAAGTTCGACGCCAGCAAGAGCAACTTCCGATCGTACGCCGAGATTCGTATCCGCGGCGCCATCCTCGACGAGCTGCGGGCGCTCGACTGGGTGCCGCGCACGGTGCGGCAGTCGAAGACCAACATCGAGCGCGCGCGCCGCACGGTCACCGCGCGGCTGGGCCGCCCCGCCACCGACGACGAGCTGGCCGACGAGCTGGGGCTGACGCCCGACGAGTTCGCGGCGAAGGCGCGCAAGGCCGAGGCGCTGCGCGTGGTGTCCTACGAGGATCTCACCGCCGACGCCGGCGAGGACCGCGGCTTCCTCGAGACCATCGCCGATCCCCAAGCCGAAGATCCCGAGACGACGCGCGAAGAGAACGAGCGGCGCGCGGTGCTGCTCGACGCCATGCAGCAGCTCGACGAGCGGTCGCGGCTGGTGGTGGGCCTGTACTACTTCGAAGACATGAGCCTGCGCGACATCGGCAGCATCCTCGGCGTCACCGAGTCGCGCATCAGCCAGATCCACTCGAAGGCCGTGCGCGAGCTGCACGGCATCCTCGGTGGCGCCGCGGTGTGACCTGCAGGTCCCGGTCGCGGGACCCCGGCAGCGCACCCCGACCGCCGCCGACTCCCCGTCGTCGCGCGCAACTTGCCGTTTCGATTCGAGAAAGTGTCGAATCGTCTCGCCCCGACGCGCTGAGCACGCATCTTGCGACCCGGCGCTGATGTGCACCTCCTCCGCCTGTTGCTCCTGCTGAGCGTCGCCCTCGGCGCCTGCGCCGATCCCGCGGCGTCGCCCTTGGGCGAGGTGCAGCAGGCCATCCGCAACGGCACGCGCGCGCCGCAGGTGGTGGCGCTGCCGGTGGGCCAGCAGAAGGCCATCGGCTGGCTGCACGATCCGGCCGATCCCGGCACCAGCTTCTGCACCGGCACCCTGGTGGCGCCTCGCGTGGTCGTCACCGCCGCGCACTGCCTGCAGGGCCGGCGCGCCGAGACCGTGGGCTTCGGGGTCGGCACCCTGCCGACCCAGCCCGAGGGCGTGTTCGGCGTCGCCAGCGTCCAGACGCACCCGACCCAGGACGTCGCCGTGTTGCTGCTGGACGAGGACGCGCGGGCGCAGGTGCCCGACGTGCTGCCGATGGCGATCAACCGCACCCGCCTCGATCCGGTGCTGCTGGGCCGTAGGGTCGAGGTGGCGGGCTACGGCGACACCGGCGACTTCGCGCTGACCGGGCGGTTCTTCGCCGCGGTGCGCCTGGCCGATCTGGACGACACCTTCGTCACCGTCGACGGCGAGGGGCGCCAGGGCCTGTGCTTCGGCGACTCGGGCGGGCCGGTGCTGATGCCCGACGCGGCGGGGGCGCCCCTGCTGTTGGGCGTCGAGCACGGCGGCGACTCGAGCTGCGTGGGGCGCGACCTGCTGACCCGGCTGGATCCGCTGCAGAGCTGGCTGGCCGAGGTGGTGGGCGAGGCGGCGAAGCTGTCGCCCGCGGTGGCCGACTGCAGCGGGCTCGGGTACCAGGGGCGGTGCAACGGCGAGGTGGCCGAGTGGTGCGACGACAACGGGCGGGTGGCGCGCATGGACTGCGGCGCCTACGGCCGGTCGTGCGGGTTCGTCGACGACGCGACGGGCTACTACTGCCTCGAGCCGGGCGACGCCTGCGGTGGCGTGACCGCGCAGGGCCTGTGCCTGGACGGCACGGCGCAGCGCTGCGTGGGCGGGGTGCTGCAGGCCGATCGCTGCAGCGAGGCCGGGCTGGCCTGCGTGGTGGGCGAGGGCGGCGCCGCCTGCGCCTCGCCCGAGGCGCTGCCCGATCGGCCGGGCGGAGCCTTCCCGAGCGGCGGCGCGCCCGCGGGCGCCACGGCGCAGGCCGGCAGCCACCTCGAGGGCGGCTGCCAGACGACGCCCGGCGGCGCCCCCGTTGCGGCCTTGCTGCTGTTGTTGGGGCTGGGCCTCCGGCGCCGTCGACCACGAGCGAACCGCGAGAAGTCGTCGTCGTCGTAGGCGCCGTCGTCGACTGAACCCGGGCGCTGCACCGCGCGCCCGCCGCGCTCCCTTCGATGACGACGACGAGGACCACGACCACGCGGGTGGGCGTGGGCGGTGGCCCGGACGTGGCGGGCGGAGTAGACTGCCCGCCCATGAGCGCCCCCAAACCGTACCCGCGGCCTTCGGGCGCCCGCCGCGCGCGCCGCGCGACCTACGCCGCCGTGGCCGTCGCCGGCGGCCTGGTGCTGATCAAGTTCGTCGCCTGGCTGCTGACCGACTCGGTCAGCCTGCTGTCCACGCTGGTCGACTCGGCCCTCGACCTGGGCGCCTCGAGCGTCAACCTGCTGGCCGTCCGCCACGCCCACACGCCCGCCGACGCCGAGCACCGCTTCGGGCACGGCAAGGCCGAGCCCATCGCGGCGCTGGTGCAGGCCGCCTTCATCGCCGGCTCGGCCTTCTTCGTCGTCGCCCACGCCGCGCGCCGCATCCTGCACCCCGAGCCCATCGAGCAGTCGACCCTGGGCATCGGCGTGATGGTGGTGTCGATCGCCGCCACGCTGGCGCTGGTGCGCTATCAGCGCAGCGTCATCCGGGACACCCACTCGCTGGCCATCGAGGCCGACGCTCTGCACTACGTGGGCGACATCGCCGCCAACGCCGCGGTCATCGTCGCGCTGCTGTTGACCGACCAGCTCGGCTGGCTGCGCGCCGATCCGATCATCAGCCTCGGCATCGCGATCTACATCGCGGTGAACGCCGTCGAGATCGCGCGCAACGCCTTGGACATGCTGATGGATCGCGAGCTGCCCGCCGACGAGCGCGCCCACATCGAGGCCATCGTGCTGCGCACCCCCAAGGTGCGGGCGATGCACGCCCTGCGCACGCGCGCGTCGGGCCCCTACGTCTTCATCCAGCTGCACATCGAGCTCGACCCCGACCTGCCGCTGGTCGAAGCGCACGCCGTCGCCGAGGGCGTCGAGCAGGCCCTGCGCGCCGCCGTGCCCAACAGCGACGTGCTGATCCACCAGGACCCCTACGTGCCGAACAACCCGCAGGTGGCGCTGGAAGAGGCGGCCATCGGCGGACCCTGAGCGGGCGCCGGGGGACCTACCAGCCGACGAAGGCGGGGATCTCGTCGATCCGCTCGAGCAGGGCGCCGCGCGGGTGGTCGGCCAGGTAGGCCGTCTCCCAGGGCGGCGTGAAGCGGTTCACCATCAGGCCGACGCGCGCGCCCATCGCCAGGGGCAGGGCGAGGTCGAGCTCGAAGATGTCGCCGACCACGACGACGTCCTCCCAGGCGGCGCCGGTCTCGGCGCGCAGGGCCTCGAGGGCCTCGCAGTACAGGCGGCGACGCAGCAGGACGGGTCGCCCCAGGCCGGGCAGGGTGAGGGCCTCGGGCACGGCCTCGAAGGCGGCGTCCACCACGTACTTCTTGGCGCGGCCGTGCACGCGCTCGACCAGCCAGTCCAGGTCGCCGAGGGCGCGGATCTTCCGCTGCACGGCGTCGGTGTGGCTGTTGGTGACGACGTAGACCGGCCGGCCCGCCATCGCGCGCAGGAACTCGCCCGCGCCGCCGCGCGGGACGTCGCGGGTCTTCTGGTAGTTGTACTTGTAGAGGATGGCGTCCAGCAGCCGGGTGCGGTCGGTCTCGTCGCGGAAGACGCCAGCGTGGTCCAGGATGCGGCGCGCGACCGGCATGATGCGCAGGTACGGATCGACGGTGGCCGGCGCGACGATCTGGCCGTCGTAGATCCAGCCGTGGGCCTCGGGCTCGGCCGCCACCTCGCCCTCGAAGCGCACCGCGAGGGCCTCGACCTCGTCGCGCGGCAGCCCGCACAGCGCCGTGATGTCGTCCAGGTAGCCGCCGCGGAAGGGCGCGCCCTCCTCCTCGGCGTCGGTCATGGTGCCGTCGAAGTCGAGCACGAGCAGCTTGGTCACGGTAGGGCTCCGGGGTCCGGTTCGCGTGGCCGCGTATCGAACCGCATTTTTTTCGCCAAGTCGACCGAGGCGTAAGAGCTTCCCCACAAAGTCCGGACCGAGCGGGGCGCCGGACTGCGCGTCGAGGCCAAGGCGCGAAGCCGCAGCAATACCCGGAGTATTGCAAGCGCTTCGCAACGCCGGCATCGGCGTGCAGAACGGCGCACCGCGACGTGGAGGACTTTTTGGGGAAGCTCGTAAACCAGCGGCTGGAGGGCCGTGTCTCAGGGTGCGTACGGACCACGGCGGTCCGCTCAATCCCCCCGGAGGTTCCCATGAAGTTCCCGACGCTGACCCGCACCCTCGCCCTCGCCGCCCTGACCGTCGGCCTCGCCACCCCGGCCCTGGCCTGCCCCGGCGGGCGCGGCGGCGGCCCCGGCGAGCGCGGCGCCCGCTTCGCCCAGAAGGCCGAGGCCCTCGGCGTCGACGCCGCCACCGTCGAGCAGATCAAGACCATCCGCCAGGAGGCCCGCGCGTCGCACGAGGCCAGCCGCGAGGACATGCGCGCCGCCAAGCAGTCGATGAAGGCGGCCATGGAGGCCGGCGACGAGGCGGGCGCGCTGGCGGCGGCCCGCGCCCTGCACGCCCTGAAGGGCCAGCAGATGGAGGCCCGCATCCAGACCGGCCTGCGCATCCGCGCCCTGCTGACGCCCGAGCAGTGGAAGGCGCTGCACGCCGACCGCGGCGGCAAGCGCGGCAAGTGGGGCCACCGCGGCAAGCGCGGCAAGTTCCGCAAGGGCGGCCAGGGCGGCTTCGACGGCCCGCCGGCCGGTGACGGTCCCGCGGATCTGTGAGCTTCACCGCCGGGGCCGCGTCCACCGCGCGTCCCCCTCCGCGTCCCCCACGGGCGCGGCCCCGGCGGCGTCCCCCGAACGTCCTCCCCGCCGGGGCCGCGTCCACCGCGCGTCCCCCTCCGCGTCCCCCACGGGCGCGGCCCCGGCGGCGTCCCTCTCACCAGCCCCACGCGTCTCGGCGCGTGGGGCCGTTCGCGTTTCGGGCGCGCGGCCGATGGCACCGGGCGGAAACGGTCGGCACGGATCGCGCCCGCCCGCCACAGTCTGGTGCGCCCCTTGCTCTGGCAGCGCGCAGCCCAGATGCCCGGCGGGGCATCTGACGTGGCCGAGGAGGTACCGGTGCTCGAGGTCGTCTGGTCCATCCTGGTCGAGCTGGCGCCGTGGCTGCTGCTGGGCGCCGCGGTGGCCGGCGCGCTGCACGTGCTGCTGCCCGCCGACTTCGTGCGGCGTCACCTGCGCGGGCGCTCGGGCGTGCTGAAGGCCATCGCGGTGGGTGTGCCGCTGCCTTTGTGCTCGTGCGGCGTCATCCCGGCGGGCCTGGGCCTGAAGAAGGACGGCGCGTCGGACGGCGCGTCGGTCGGGTTCCTCATCTCGACGCCGCAGACCGGCGTCGACTCCATCCTGGTCAGCGCGTCGTTCCTCGGCTGGCCCTTCGCCCTGTTCAAGGTGTTCTCGGCGGCGATCACCGGCCTCGTCGGCGGCGGGCTGGTCGACGCGTTCGGGGGGGGCCGGAAGGACGCGCCGCCCCCGCCGCCCAGCTGCGCCGAGGCGGCGCCGCCGCGCACGGTGCGAGCCGCCGTCGCCCACGGCGTCGAGATGCTGCAGATGATCTGGGGCTGGCTGGTGGTCGGCGTGCTGGTGTCGGCGGCGATCACGCTGTGGCTGCCCCACGACCTGTTCACGCGCGTCGAGGCCATCGGCACCGGGCTCAGCGCGCTGTTGGTGCTGGTGGTGTCGGTGCCGATGTACGTCTGCGCGACCGCCTCGGTGCCCATCGCCGCGGCGCTGGTCGGCGCGGGCATGCCCCTGGGCGCGGCGCTGGTGTTCCTGATGGCCGGGCCGGCGACCAACGTGGCCACCATCGGCGCCGTGGGCCGCGCGTTCGGGCGGCGCGTGCTGGGCCTGTACCTGGGCACGCTGGTGTTCGGCAGCCTGCTCTTGGGCTGGGCCTTCGACTTCGTGCTCGCCGATGGCGCGCCGACCGGCGTCCACGATCACGTGCACGGCGCCGCGTGGTGGGCGGTGGCCTCGGCCGTGGTGCTCGTCGGGCTGCTCGCCTGGTTCGCGGTGACGGATGCGGCCGCCTGGCTGCGCCGCCGGCGCGCCACGGCCGACGTCGGCGTGACGCTCGGCGTCGACGGCATGAAGTGCAACGCCTGCGTCCGCAAGGTCGAGGGCGCCGTCGGCGCGCTGCCCGGCGTCACGGCCGTGGCGGTCCAGCGCGAACCCGATCAGGTGGTGGTGCACGGCGCGGTCACCCGCGATCAGATCGTCGGCGCCATCCAGTCGGCCGGCTTCCGCCCACGCGACGCGGCCTGACGGCCCACCGCTTGCCCGACCCATCCGGCGGCGCCATGGTGCCGATCGGGTGGGCCGGAGCACGCATGACCCTCGAGACCTGGATCGCCCGCACGCCCGACGCCGCCGCCGACGCGCGCGCCCTCGAGGCGTGGCTGCGCGCGGCGCCCGACGGCGCCTGCATCCTCGACGACGACGGCCGGCGCTGGTGGTGCTGGCGGGTGGGCGCCGCGCGCGCCGTCCGCTGGTTCGAGCGCCCCGGTGAGTTCGGGCAGACCCCCGAGAGCCTGGTGCGCAGCGCCGGCCGGTTCGAGCCGGCGCCCGAGCGCTCGGCCCCGCCCGCGCGACCGCGGGGACCGGTGCCGACGCGGCCGAGCCCCACGCGGCGGCGCGCTCCCGGCCGGCGGGATCGCGCGCCCTGGGGCCAGCAGCGGCGGCGCAGGTTCGGCGTGGTCGTCCACGGCGGCGCCACCGCGGAGGCGCGCCGCGCATGTTCGGCGTCGTAGTCCACGGCGGCGCCGGCGCCGTGGCGCGCGCCGACACCGACGACGCCACGGCCGAGGCGCGCCGCGCCGGCCTGCGCGCCGCGCTCGCCGCCGCGCACGCGATCCTCGCGGCAGGCGGCCCAGCGCTCGACGCGGTCGAGGCGGCGGTGGTGGTGCTCGAAGACGACCCGGGCTTCAACGCCGGCCGCGGCGCCGTCTTCACCCACGCCGGCACCATCGAGCTCGACGCCGCGCTGATGGACGGCGCCACCGGCGCGGCCGGCGCCGTCGCGGCCGTCACGACGGCGCGCAACCCCATCCGCGCCGCGCGGGCGGTGATGGAGCGGACGCCCCACGTGCTGCTGGCCGGCCCCGGCGCCGACGCGTTCGTCCGCGCCGCTGGGCTCGAGGTGGCCCCACCGGACTACTTCGCCACCGCCGAGCGCCGCGCCCAGCTCGAGCGCGCGCGCGCACGCGGCGCGGTCGTCCTGGATCACGGCGGCGACACACCCAACCTGGGCACCGTGGGCGCGGTCGCCCTGGACGCCGCGGGTCGCCTGGCCGCCGCGACCTCGACCGGCGGCATGACCAACAAGCGGTACGGACGGGTGGGTGACTCGCCGATCCTGGGCGCCGGCACCTGGGCCGACGGCCGCGTCGCGGTCTCGTGCACGGGCCACGGCGAGGCGTTCCTGCGCACCGCCGCGGCCCACGCGGTGGCTGCGCGGATGCGGTGGGGAGGGGCGGTGCTGGAAGACGCGGCGCGGGAGGCGCTGGCGGACGTGCGCGCGGCCGGCGGCTCGGGCGGACTGATCGGGATCGACGCGGCGGGGCGCACGGTGATGCCGTTCGATACGGGCGGGATGTACCGGGGGCAGTGGCTGGCGGGGGACGCGGGGGCCCGGGTGGCGATCTGGGGGGAAGGGGTGGGGTGACCGCCGGGGGCGGTCGGTCGGGTCCGGCTCTCCCCAGCAGGCGCATCTGGAAACGCGCAAGGGATGCTTGCGCGTTTCACCGGAAATGCGCACGTGTCGGCTGCGCGATTTGCGGAGAAATGCGCAAATTGAACAACAAATGCGCAGGGGCCGAGGGGTCAGGGCGAGCGCTGTCGCGTGCTCGGCCGAGCCGCGGTGACTGTCGGGTCGGCCGTCTCGCCAGCTTGACTCAAGGACTCAAGGGGTCAGGACGATCACATTTCGCCTTCGGCCCGGGCGTGGTGGCGAGCCGGCCTTCCGTCGCGGGGGCGAGGGGTCAGGACGATCACATTTCGCTTTCGGCCCGGGCGTGGTGGCGAGCCGCCCTTCTGTCGCAGCGGAGGGGCGGCAGGCTGCGCGGGGGCCGAGGGCCGCGGGGTCAGGACGATCACTTTCGCCTTCTCGGCCGACCCGCCGCGAGGGCCACCGTGACGGTCGGGTCGGCCAGTTCGGCACCTTCGACTCACGCGGGAAGACAGCATCGTCCGGCCTGGGCCGCCGGACCGTCGCGGCCGACGGCGGCGGAAATGCGAAATGTGAACGTCCTGACCCAGTCGTCCCTGCTCGATCGCGCCGAAGATCGGCTGCAGGGCTGAGACGTTGCGCAAGTGGGTGCGACGAGCCGAGCGTGACGCGGGGCTGCGACCGGGCACGGCCCGACGCGGTGACGCTCAACCCAGATGACCAGTGCGTGGCCTGATGTACATCGTTCGTGCGGCAACTGCCTTGACAGCTACCGGGTTCGCCTACGTCATCAGGTTTCGCTCGATTGTGCACATCACCGCCGCTGACGGCACTCGCCGACCCGCCAAGGAGTGGCTGGCGAAGAGTGGCCGCCGAACGAAGACCTTTCGCGACGTGCAGCTCACCGCAGACCGGTGCCCCGTGGCCACCGTTGTCCTGACGCACGAACCGGGCATGGCCGACCCCTGGTGCCTGGCCATCAGCGACCGGACCATGACCAGCGGCCAAGCGAAGCGCGTCTATGGCAAGCGCTTCACCTGCGAGGAGACCTTCCGCGACTTCAAGGACCTGCGCTTCGGTCTCGGCATGAAGTGGAACCGGGTGACACGCACTGGTCGGCGGGACCGGCTCATGCTGCTTGCTACGTTGGCGCAAGCGCTCCTGACCTTGCTCGGCGAGGCTGGCGAGCGCGCCGGCCTCGACCGCCTCCTGAAGGCCAACACCACGAAACGACGGACGATGTCGCTCTTCCGTCAGGGGCTTCGTTGGTACGAACTCATCCCCACGATGCCGGAAGCCCGCTTGGCCACGCTGATCGCCGCCTTCGCAGAAGTCCTGCGCGAGACACCGCCTCTCGGGTGGGTTCTCATTGGCGCGGGCAAATGAGGATGTCAGGGCGGGCGGTCGAATTGCAGCGTGACTGGGTAGATTCGGCGCAGATGGCGCGCCGAGGCGCCGCTGGCGTCGGCCCGTGCTGCGGGGGCGAGGACGCGGGGGCGGCGCGGAGCTGCGGTGACGGGCGGGCGTCGACGAGGCGGCTCCGGCCTGCGCGGCGCCTGGACGGCTGAGGATGGCCGGGCCGGGGTGTAGACTGGCCTCGTTCGAGCATTGGGAGGCGATCGTGCCGCTGTATGTCCATGACGACGAGGTGAACTCGGATGGCTCAACGGCTGGCGGCGGCTCGGAAGAGCACGGTGACCGAGGTCGTTCTGGCGGGCGCTCGCGCGTGAGTTGGCGGAGAGCGACTCGGAGCGCGTCGAGCGCGAGGAGGCACTGCGTCGGCTGTTCGCGGCCTTCGACGCGGCGGGGCCGGGCGATGCGTTCGATGACGACACGATGTACGACGAGAACGGCCTGCCCCGATGAGGCTCGTTGTGGACACGCCAGCCCTCGGCCCGAGGGGTCAGGACGATCGCTTTCGCCTTCTCGGCCGAGCGGCAGCGATGGCCGCGGTGACGGTCGGTTCGGCTGGTTCGACACCATCGACTCACGAACGACGATGGCATCGCCCAACCGGGGCTGCCGGACCGCCGCGGCCGCCCGCGGCGGAAATGCGAAATGCGATCGTCCTGACCCCTTCGTCCTCACTGCGCTGGTTGTTCGGCTCTGATACGTGCGCTAGCCTCGGGGTCGTACGTGCGACGAGGCGGCGACCATGTCCATGACCAAGCTCACGCTGAGCGCAGATCGCGAGACGATCGCCCACGCGAAGCGGCTGGCGGCCGAGAGCGGCACGAGCCTGTCGGCGATGTTCGGGCGGATGATCGACGCGATGCTGCGTGCGCGCGGCGAAGGGGCGCAGGTTGGCCCGCTCACCGAGCGCGCGACCGGCATCGTGGCGCTGCCGGCGGACAAGAGTGACCAGGAGCTTCTTCAGGACGCGCTCGACGACCGCCACGGCGCATGAGCGGGCACGTCTTCCTCGACACGAACGTCCTGCTCGATGTGCTGGCCCGGCGCGCGCCGTTCTACACGGCAGCCCAGAAGATCTGGACGCTGGTGGAGTCGGGCGAGCTGCGCGGCTCGGTGTCGGCGATCAGCTTCAACAACTGCTACTACATCGTGCGCAAGTATGGGGCGCGAGCGGCGGCCGAGGAAGCGCTGCGGCTCCTGCGTGGGGTCTTCGAGCCAGTCGACCTCACCGCGCACGTTCTCGATCGGGCCATCGACGCCGGCTGGAACGACTTCGAAGATGCGATTCAGCTCTACTCGGCGGTCCATGCTGGCGCCACGACTCTCATCACCCGTAACCCGGCCGACTTCAGCGGCGCTGCCGTCAGTGTGCTCACGCCGGTGGAGTTTCTTGCGCAACGCGAGGTGGGCTGAGCGTCCGGGTAGGACGGTGACGGTTCGCTTCGTTCGGGCGCGTCGGTAGGGAGCGCATCCTGCAGGACGGGGGTTCTCCGGCGCGGTGGTCGCTTACGGGCGAGGCCGCGCTGCGCGGCCTCAATGGGTACGGGGGACGGGCAGGGCTTTGGGCGGGGCGTTCGGCCGAGCTCGGGGCGTGGGGGTCGTTGGGTCGGGGAGGGCGAGGTCAAGGTCAAGGTCAAGGGCAGGGGGCGCCGCGGGGGATCAGGGCGCCAGCTCGGCCCACACGACGCCGCGGAAGTCGCCGGGGGCGTAGCCGGTGGCTTGGTCGGTGGGGTAGAGCGTGGCGAGCTTGGATTTCACGCCCTCGGTCAGATCCTGGCCGTGGCACTGGGTGCACAGGGGCAGGACGTAGAGGGGTTCGATGTAGCCCTTGCCGCCGTCGGG
>JACKDN010000032.1 GCA_020633465.1 Myxococcales bacterium | reverse complement strand
GGGGATCGACGGCGCCGAGGACACCGCGGCGCGCTGCGTCGAGGCGACGGGCGCGCGCGTGGTGGCCAGCCCCTCGTCCTCGACCTGCACCCGCAGCTCGGTGTCGCCGACGCGCACGACGTCCGACGGTGTCAGCCGCTGGGGGCCCTCGATGCGCGCCCCGTTGACGAAGACGCCGGTGGTCAGGCTGACGTCCAGCACCATCACCATCGGCCCGGCCGTCACCAGCCGCGCGTGCGTCTCGGCGACGTCGCCCTGCACCAGGACGTCGCAGCGCTCGTTGCGCCCGATGGTCACCTCGGCCTGCTCGAAGGTCAGGCGCGCCGGCTCGCCGTCCGGCGGGCTCACGATCACTGCCAGCATGGCGTTCCCCTCCCGTGGGCCCCGAGGATACACCGCGCGGCCGCGTGGGCGGCGGCACGAATGCTGCGAGCCGGGTCGGGCAGGGGCCGCGGCCCCGGCGACCGCGCCCGCCGCCGTCACAGCCCTGTGACGAGCCGCGGCGCGGACGCCCCGACAACGCGCCCCGGGAGGTCGCCATGAACGTCCGTCGAGTGCTGCTCTGGGGCGCGCGAGGCCGGTCGACCCACCTCTTCAACGTGCTGCTGCGGGGCGACGCCCACGTCGAGGTGCTCGGCTTCGTCGTCGGCGATCGCCTCGCGACGACCGATCGGATCTACCCGGCGGCCCTCGCCGGCCCGCGCTATCCGCACGGCGTCCCGCTGCTGCCCGAGGGCGATCTGACCGAGCTGGTGCGGCGGCTGCACATCGACGAGGTGTGGCTGACGTCCACCGACGCCACCTATGCCCAGCTGATCGAGCGGAGCGACCGGGTGCTGCTGGCCGGCGCGCACCTGCGCGTCGCGCCCCCCAGCGCAGCGATGCTCGAGGCCCACCGGCCGGTCATCGCCGTCAGCGCCGTGCGCACCGGCGCCGGCAAGTCGCCGGCGGCCCGCTACCTCGCGCGGCTCGTGCGGCGGCTGGGCAAGCGCGTCGCCGTGGCGCGGCACCCCATGCCCGGCGGGCCCGGCGCCTGGGCGGCCTGTCAGCGCTTCGCCACGCGCGAGGATCTGACGCTGCACGGCGCCGGGTTGGAGGAGCGCGCCGAGATCGAGCCGCACCTGGCGCTGGGCGGCAAGGTGTTCACCGGCCTCGACGTGGCCGCCGTGCTGGCCTGCGCCGAGGCGGAGGCCGACGTCGTCCTGTGGGAGGGCGACGACGACGACACGCCCTACCTGCGGCCGGATCTGCACATCGTCGTGGCCGATCCGCACCGGCCCGGCGACGAGACCTGCTACGCCGGCGGCCACGCGAACCTGCGCCTGGCCGACCTCGTGCTGATCAACAAGGCCGACACCGCCGATCCGCACGCGGTGGAGCGGGTCGAGGCCAACGTGCACCGCGAGAACCCCGGGGCGCGCGTGGTGCGCTGCGCGTCGCGCATCGACACCGACGGCCTCGAGGCCCTGCGCGACGCCGACGTCGTGGTGGTCGAGGACGGCCACTCGGTGACCGCGGGCGGGCTGTCCTACGGCGCGGCCTACTTCGCGGCGCGGCTGGGCGGCGCGCGAACGCTCGTCGATCCGCGGCCGGTCGCGGTCGGCCGGGTGAAGGCGGCCCTCGAGGCGCACCCGCGGCTGCAGCGGGTGGTGCCCGCGCTCGGCGAGTCGCCCGCCGACGTGGCCGATCTGTTCGCGACGCTGCGCGACGCGCCGGGCGACGTGGTCGTCGACGGTACGATGATCGACCTGCAGCGTCTGCTGCCGCCGCTGAAGAAGCGCTGGGTGAAGGTGCGCTACGAGCTCGATCCGGCGAAGCCGGAGGTCATCGAGGGGTACGTGCGCGCGGTGGTCGGCGCGCCGCGCCGGGGCGGCTCCCCGCCGCCGGGGGTCATCGAGGCGGCGGCCTGAGGCGGGGTCAGGGGTTCTTCAGCGAGCGCAGCAGCGTGGCGAGGGGGTTCTGCGCGCCGTCGTAGCGATCGGCGTAGGTCTTGCCGTTCTCGAGCTTCAGCACGCCGCGCGGGCAGACCGCCGAGCAGATGCCGCAGCCCACGCAGGACGCGCGGACGATGTTCTTGCCCTGCATCGCGTACGCGCGCACGTCGATGCCCATCTCGCAGTAGGCGCTGCAGTTGCCGCAGGCCATGCACTGGTCGCCGTTGGTGGTGATGCGGAAGCGCGAGAAGAAGCGCTGGCCGATGCCGAGGATGGCCGCCATCGGGCAGAAGAAGCGGCACCAGACGCGGCTGCCGAGCAGGGGATAGAAGCCGACGCCGACGATGCCCGACAGCACCATGCCCACCGCGTAGCCGTACCACTTCTTGCCGGTCTGCACGGCCTCGCCCTCGCCGACCCACAGCCAGATGGTGAGGGCGGTGATGATGACGAGCACCGAGTGGATGGACCAGCGCTCGAAGCGCCAGGCCGCGTACTTCTTGCTGCTCAGGTGGCGGAAGGGATCGCCGGCGGTCTCGGCGAGGCCGCCGCAGCCGCACACCCACGAGCAGTACCAGCGCTTGCCGAAGTAGAAGGTCAGGATGGGGGTCAAGACGAAGCTGGCCGCGACGCCGAACATCAGCATGAAGGCGCCGACGCCGCCGGGCTGCTGCCACAGCCAGGCCCAGTAGCTGGGGTACAGGTAGTCGGGCTTCAGGGGCCAGAAGTAGGTGAAGTAGAACTCGGGCTGCTGCATGGCCAGCAGGAAGGCGGGCAGCAGGAACGCGAAGCCGAGCTGGAAGAACATGACCGAGGCGGTGCGGAACAGCTGATAGCGGTTGTGGCGATAGCGCCAGAACATGCGGGCGCCCATGATCAGCACGGCCAGGGTGTACAGGAAGCCGTAGAGGAACCACTGATCGGCGGGGCGATCGCGCAGCAGCTGGCTGAGGGGATCGGTCAGCGCGAAGACCGGCTGCAGCCACTCGCCCTGGAAGTAGAGGACCGTGTAGAGGCCGGTCAGGACGACGCCGAGCAGGACGCCCGCGGTGCGGCGGCCGGTGAAGTGGCCGCGGGTGATGTCATCGTTCTTGATGCCCGGGTGGGTGTCCCGATAGGTCGCCCAGATGTAGAGCATCGCGAAGACGACGAAGGGCACGAAGGCGATCGCGAACGCGGTCCACCCGCTGCCCACCGGGTGACCGGCCAGGGCCAGCGCGAAGGGCAGCAGCGATACGCCGGTGGCCACGGCGAAGGCGGTGCGCAGGCCGGCCGAGTCGGCGTGGGGCGAGACGGCGGGGCCGGTGAGGGTGACGCTCATCGCAGCTGCTCCCGGAAGGCACGGACGATGGCCGGCTCGTACCGGCGGTAGAACTCGGGATCGAAGTTGCCCTCGGGCAGGCGCTCGAGCACCTGCTCGGCGCCCAGGCCGTCGGCGATCCAGCGCTCGCACACCTTGTGGCGATAGCGGATGCCCATCGAGTTGACCCCCACCAGCCGACCCTGCTTGAGCACGAGGCGGAAGGCCAGATCGGCGTCGTCGGGCTGCCACAGCAGCATCTGGTGGTCGGGCGTCTCGCGCCCGGCGGGCGGCACCTCGCCGTAGGTGTGCCACTCGAGGTCGAGGAACTTGGCCGAGTTGAACCAGATGCCGCGGTCGTAGACGGCCTCCTCGCCGCACATCACCCGGCCCAGCACCTCGCCGTGCATCTCGCCGGTGTACCAGAGCTGCTCGACGACGTTGCGCTCGCCCTCGGGCGTGACGAACTCGACGCAGTCGCCGGCGGCGTACACGTCGGGCACCTGCGTGCGCAGGCTGAAGTCGCACAGCACGCCGCGGCCGGTGGGGATCTTCGAGCCTTCCAGCGCGCTGAGGTTGGGCGACACACCGGCCGTCAAGCCGACGAACTGACACGGGAGGCGCTCGCCGTCCTTCGTGTGCACCGCGCAGGCGCGGCCCTCGCCGTCGTCCTCGATGCGGTCCAGCTCGGTCGCCAGCCGCAGGTCGATGCCGCCCTTGCGGATGACCCGGCCGACCAGGGCCGCCTCGGCCTCGGGCAGCGCGTTGTCCCAGTAGTTCTTCTCGCGCGCGAGCATCGTCACGCGCTTGCCGCGGCTGTGCAGCATCTCGGCCAGCTCGACGCCGATCAGCCCGCCGCCGACGATGACGCCGTGCTCGATGTCGTCGCTGATGGCCTCGAGGTTGGCCAGATCCTGCAGTGTGCACATGCCCTGCACGCGCTCGAGATCCTGCCCCGGCCAGCCGAACTTGTTGGGCTTCGACCCGGTCGCGATCACCAGCTGGTCGTAGGTCAGCGAGGCGGTGTCGCCGGCGAAGTCCACGCGCTTGGCGTCGACGTCGATGAACTTCACCCACGCCTGCAGCCGCTCGATGCGCGTCTTCTTCCAGAACCACTCTTCGAAGGGGCGCGTGTTCCGCTCGGTCAGGTGGCCCATGTAGATGTACATGAGGGCCGGCCGCGAGAAGAAGTGCAGCGACTCGCCCGAGATCAACGTGATGCGACACTTCTTGTCGCGCGCGCGCACGGCCCGCGCCGTGGTCACGCCGGCGATGCCGTTGCCGATGATCACGACGTGTCGGCCGCCGGTCTTTCGTCCGAACATGAAGGCTCCCCGAGGCAGTCTGCGGCGGCGGGTTCAGCCGCCTCTACGGACGCTGTGGGGGCACGTTACGCGCTTCGGCGGGTGGGCGAAACCGATCCGCCCGCGTGGGCTCACTCGATGATCGAAACGTCGCAGCGCTCGACCACCAGCGCCTGCCGGCGGTCGACCGGGAAGCCGAAGCCGGCCTTGTCGGGGGCGTAGAACAGGCACCAGATGCCGCCGGGCACCATGCGGTCGGTCCACCAGACGTTGATGCGGTTGAGGTTGAAGTCCGAGCAGCCGCCGAAGATCTCGTTCAGCACGGCGACGTCGTCCGCCGAGAAGCCGGCCGTCGTCAGCGCCTCTTCGTCGCAGGGGCTGTCGTTGGCGTACTCGACCTCGAGCGGGCCGAACCCGTCGCTCGGCGCGCCCTCGATCTCGAGCAACCGGTCCACCAGCAGGATGTCGCAGGCGTGCACCTCGGGGCTGTCGAGGAAGGCGTCCCAGCAGGCCACCAGGCGGCGGTAGAAGTCGTAGCGCGCGTCGCGGCCGGCGCCGCCCACCGTGCGCGTCTCGGCGCAGTATCCGCCGCCGGTGCAGGTGTCGCGCGGGCCCTCGCCGGCGCAGTCGGCGCCGTCGTTGCACTCGACGCAGCGCTGGTTGTCGGCGTGGCACAGCAGATCGGGCCCGCAGTCGCAGTCGGCGTCGCACACCCCGCCCTTGCCCCGGTAGCAGCGCCGCTGCTCGGCGTCGCAGTCGAGCAGCACCAGACACTCCGCGCCGGCCTCGCAGTCGGCGCTGACGTTGCACGCCTGCCCCTCGGTCACCCGGCACTGCCGGCTGCGCGGGTTGCAGCGCAGGTTCGCCTCGAGCGCGCAGTCGCGATCGTCCTCGCAGGGCGCCCCCGCCTGTCCGACGCAGCGCCCCGTCTCGCACACCTGGTTCTGCAGCGGGCACTCGTCGATCTGCCCGTTGCAGTTGTCGTCCTTGCCGTTGCAGGTCTCCTCGGCGTCCGGGTTGACCCGCGGATCCAGGTTGTCGCAGTCCAACGAGCCGCGCGGGCAGTCGCCGGGGCCGAAGCCGTCGTCGTCCGTGTCGACGCACAGCCCCTCTTCGCGCCGCACGCAGGGGCGATCGCCGCCCATGCAGTCGTCGTCGACGCCGTTGCCGCAGATCTCGGCCCGGTCGCGGTGCACCCGCGGGTTGGTGTCGTCGCAGTCGCCGGCGATGCACGCGGCGCTGGGGCCGTAGCCGTCCTGATCGCGATCCTCGCAGCCCTCGCGCAGCACCAGATCGGCGCCGTCGCAGTCCTGATCCAGCCCGTCGCCGGGGATCTCGCGCGCGGCCGGGTTGATCGACGGATCGCCGTCGTTGCAGTCCGACGCGATGCACCCGTCGCCCCGCCCGAAGCCGTCGCGGTCGGCGTCCTCGCAGTCCTCCGGGCATTCGAGGTCGACGCCGTCGCAGTCCTGGTCGACGGCGTCGCCGCACACCTCGCTCTGCCAGGGGTTGACCACCGCGGTGCGATCGTCGCAGTCGGGGCCCAGGCAGCCGCTGCCGTCGCCGAAGCCGTCCTGATCGGCGTCGACGCAGTCGGCCACGCAGGGGGTGTCGCCGCCGCGGCAGTCGTCGTCCTTGTCGTTGCCGCACACCTCGGTCATGCCGGGGTGGACGGTGGGGTCGTCGTCCGCGCAGTCGCCGCCGGTGGCGCGGTCGGCGTTGCACGCGGCGCTCTGGTAGCCGTCGCCGTCGGCGTCGGCGCAGGGGGCCTGGCAGGCGGGATCCCGCGCGGCGGGCTGGCCGTCGCAGTCGCCGTCGCGGTCGAGCGCGCAGTTCTCGGCCGCGCCCGGGAAGACCGTGTTGTTGAAGTCGTCGCAGTCGCCGCCGCCCGCGTTGGGATCGGGGTTGCAGGTGGCCGACTGATAGCCGTCGCGGTCGACGTCCTCGCAGGCCGGGGGCTGGCCGCCCGCGCCCGGCACGCCGCCCGCGCCGGGCACGCCGCCGCCGCCGTTGCCGGCGAACATGTCGAAGGTCGAAGGGGGCGTCTCGTCGCCGTCGTCCTCGGACAGGCAGCCGGTGAAGGCGACGGCGACGAACAGCAGGGTGAATCCGGTGAGCGGGCGCATGGCGTCTCTCCCCTGGCGCGAGGCGGAAACGCTAGCAGAGCCCGTCACGGCGAATCAGCCTCAATCGGCCAGGGCGTGACTCATCGCGGGGTTACGTCGACGCGCGGGCGGCCGAGAACGGGACCGACTCAGCCCTTCTGCGCGTGCTGCAGCAGCTCCTGCGCGTGCGCCCGGGTGGTCTTCGTCACCTTCGCGCCGCCCAGCATGCGCGCCAGCTCGTCCACCCGGCCGTCGGTGTCCAGCACCGTCACCCGGCTGCGCGTGCGCTCGCCCTCGACGGCCTTGTCGACGTACCAGTGCGTGCGCCCCATCGCGGCGATCTGCGGCAGGTGCGTGATGCACAGCGCCTGGCGGCTGGCGCTGACCGCCTGCAGCTTCTCGCCGATGGCCACCGCCGTGGGGCCGCCGACGCCCGTGTCGACCTCGTCGAACACGTAGGTCGCGACCGGATCGCGCGCCGCGATCACCGTCTTCACCGCCAGCATGAAGCGCGACAGCTCGCCGCCGCTGGCGATGCGGCTCAGCGGCTGCGGCGCCTCGCCGGGGTTGGCGCTGAGCAGGAACTCCACCCGGTCGGCGCCCCGCGCGCCCACGAAGCGCCCGTCGATCTCGACGCCCGACGCCACCGGCTGCAGGTCGACCGCCAGCACCGCGCTGGCCATGCCCAGATCCTTCAGCTCGGCCATCACCTGCTCGACCAGCTTGTCGCCGCCCGCCCGCCGCGCCGCCGTCAGCTTCTCGGCCACCCCGCGCAGCGCCTGCGCCTTCGTCGCCCGCTGCTTGCCCAGATCGCCCAGCGCGTCCTCGCCGCCGGCCAGGTCGGCCAGCTCGGCCTCCATCTCGCGCATCCGGTCGATGACCTCGACCAGCGACGCTCCGTACTTGCGCCGCAGCCGCGCGAACAGCTGCAGCCGCGTCTGGATGGTCTCGAGGCGGTCGGGATCGGCGTCCAGGTCGCGCGCGTAGTCGCCCAGCGTGCGCCCGGCGTCCTCGGCGATGGCCAGCGCCGAGTTGAGGTCGTCCAGCAGCGGCGCCAGCTCGGCGTCCACGTCCACCAGCGCCTCGACGTGCCGAACCGCGCGCGCCAGGCGCTGGGCGGCGGCGCCCTTGGCCCCGTACAGTTCGTCCTCGGCCTGCGCGGCGGCCGTCCGCAGCTTCTCGACGTTGCCCAGCCGCCGCGCCTCGCGCTCGAGCGCCTCTTCCTCTTCGGGATCGTCCAGCTTGGCCTTGTGCAGCTCGTCGAGCTGGAAGCGCAGGAAGTCCTCGCGATCGGCGCGATCGCGCTGCTTCGAGCGCAGCTCGGCGATGCGCGCGTCGATCACCGCCACCGCCTCGTGCGCCGCCTCGACCTCGTCGCGCAGCGCGCCCAGCCCGGCCACGCGGTCGAGCAGCTCGAGGTGCGCCTCGCTGCGCAGCAGGCTGTAGTGCTCGTGCTGGCCCGAGATGTCGACCAGCCCGGCGGTGATCTGCGCCAGCGTGTTCACCGTGGCGAGCTGGCCGTTCAGGTACACCTTGTGGCGCCCCGACCGGCTGACCTGGCGGCGCACCACCAGCTCGTCCCCGGCGTCCAGCCCGGCGTGCACCAGCCGCTCGCGGGCGCCCGGCGCGTCGCGCAGGTCGAACTGCGCCTCGACGCGCGCGGCGTCGGCGCCGGTGCGGATGACCTCGGTGCGCGCGCGCCCGCCCAGAACCAGGTTGAGCGCGTCGATCAGCACCGACTTGCCGGCGCCGGTCTCGCCGGTGATCACCGTCAGGCCCGGGCCCAGGTCGAGCTCGAGGCGGTCGATGATCGCGAAGTCCTTGATGGAGAGCGTCAGCAGCATGGGCCGCTTGTGCCACGTCGCCGGGGCCGTCTCAAGCGGTCTGCGCGGGGCCGCGTGGCGAGCCGGGCGGCGCGCTCGTCGGGACCGGCCGCCGGGCCCTCAGCGCGGCCCGGGGGCGGGCGTCGGGGTGCCCGGCGCGGGCTTCGGGGTGACCGGGGTGGGCTTCGGGATGCCGGGGGTCAGCGTCGGCGTGCCGGGGAAGGCCTTGGGCTTCGGCGCCGCGACGCCCCCGTCGGGCGCGTCCTCGTCGCCCGCGTCCTCGAGGCCGCCGTCGGGCGGCAGGGGCTCCTTGTATCCGTAGAGCGTGCTCGCCTGGCTCGCCGGCGTCAGGCGCACGGTCAGGCTGTCGTCGTGGAAGGTGTAGGCCCGCGTGCTGACCGACAGGTAACCGCCGCGCCGCACCACCAGGTCGAGCGGCCCGCTGTCGCGCTTGCGCGTCACCGACAGCGGCGTCGTGCCCAGCTTCTTGCGGCCGTGATAGACGACGGCGCCCGACGGGATGCTGCCGATCGACAGCGTCACCGTGGGGCTCGGCGCCTTGCGCGCCGGCGCCCCGGCGTCCTTCGTGCCTTCCTGCGCCATCGCCCACGTCACCAGCGCCAGGGTCGATGCGACCAGCGCGGCTCCCCCGCGAACTCTCACGCGTCCTCCTCGTCCGATCCGCCGCCCCCGCCGGAGCGATCGCCCTCGTCGCCTTCGTCGTCGCCGGGCATACCGCTGGGGTAGGCCGTGCCGGGGATCTTCACCAGACCCTCGGGGGGCTTCTTGGCGTCGCTGCGGATGCGCCCGGGCAGCACGTTCACCTCGAGCGGCGGATCCAGCCGGTACTGGAAGCCGCGCGACGGCACGCGCACCTCGTAGACGTGATCCTTGTAGAAGAACTGGCGCGTGTGGTTCAGCTCCTGATCGCCGTCCACCACCATGTGCCGGTGGTTGAGGATGAAGCCGTACAGCCGCACCGCGTGGTGGTTCAGCAGGCGGTGGCACCCGTGGCTGAAGCGCAGGGGGCTGCGGATGGACATGAAGTCCGACGAGCCGTGGGCGCGGATGCCGCGATCGTGATCGGGGCGGCCGTCCCGCCCGGGGATGACGAAGTAGCCCGCCACCAGCCCGTAGGCCGACAGGTAGCCGGGCCCCATCTCGTCGTAGTTGACGATGTTCTGCGCCTTGCCGTTGACGTAGCGGCGCTTGGCCAGGCTGCGCAGGGGCGTCGTCTTGGGCGGAATCCAGGTGGGGCCGCTGATGATCTTGCGGATGACCCGCTCGCCGACGTCGCTGCCCTTGTACTTGAAGTACTCGTAGCCGTTGGCGGCCATCTCGGCGCGCCAGCCGCCGATGGTGGTGGGCCAGCGCACCAGCGGGAAGCGCTGATCGCGGTAGGTGGCGTACAGGTACAGCTTGGGCATGCGCGAACGCGGCTGCCGCACCTTGTTGCCCTCGGCGTCCCAGGGCGGGTCGTACCAGACGTCGCCGCGGTCGACGACCATGTCCAGCTCCATGTGGGCGCTGTGGTACTCGGGCAGCGGCGGCATCTTCACGCCGACGCGCAGCCACTCGAAGTCCTCCTGCGGGTGGCGCTGGAAGAACGCGAGCGCCTTCTCGGGCGTGTCGGCGTCCATGCCCTGCAGGGTGGCCTGGGTGAACTCCTCGACGAGGTTGCGCACCTCGTAGGTGCGGCCGTCCTTGCCGACGTAGGTGACCGGCTTGCCGTCCACCTTGGCGGTGCCGTCCTCGAGGATGGACGTCGCCGCCACGACGCGCTCGCGCATGGCCCGCTCGAAGGACGCGAAGTTCGTCTCGAGCGGCGGCGTCGCCAACGTCTTCATCGTCTTCTTGCGCAGGTTGGTGTGCTCGTACAGCTTGTGCTTGCGCTGGAAGCGGCGCAGCGCCAGGCGCAGGCCATGGTCGAGCTTGCCGTCCTTGTGGCGATACCGCTTGTGGTCGTGTTCGTCGCAGTCGAGGCGCTTGTCGATGGCCTTCATCGCCGCGCGCTCCTTGCGCTCGGCGACGACGTCGTCGATCTCGTCGGCCAGGTCCGGCTCGGCGGCCTTCAGGGCCTGGAGGCTGTCGACCTTGGCCTCCTTCATCGCCTGCTTCAGCTTCTTCTCGAGCACCTTGATGCGGCGCTCGTGCCGCCGCTGCTTGGCGTTGCTGCGGTAGGTCATGCCGTCGATGGCGCCGATGGCGGCGTAGTCGATCGACTTCAGGCACTCGGAGGCGGCGTCGTCGACGAAGCGCCGGCGGATGACGCCGATGCTGGGCGGAATGCCGAAGACTTCCAGGTAGTTGCGCTCGTTCTTCGGCAACGGGTTGCCGTCGCCGTCCGACTCGTCGTTGGCCAGGCCGATGAAGATGCGCCGGTAGCGGTTCTCCATCTCCTGGCCGTCGGGGCCGAGCACGGGCTGGAAGATGAAGGGCGTCCAGTCGTGGCGCAGGTCGACGACGGTGTAGCCGTGCTTCTTGGCGGTGGCCTCGTCGACGATGCGCTCCTCGCCGTCGATGATCAGCACCACCCGGCGCTCCGGGGGCACGTCGTCGCGGTGGCGCAGGGGATCGACGGCGGCGGGATCGTTGGCCGCCTTCGCCTTGGCCGCCGGCGGGGCGTCCTGGATCTTGCCCTCGTTGGCCGGCGTCGGGGCGGCCGTCGCCGCGCCCGCGTCCTTCGTGGGCGCCTCGACGTGCTGATCGTCCGCGCCGCAGGCCCACAGGGCCAGCGAGGCGATCGTCGTGACGAGGATGTGTGTAGTCCGGTGTCGCATGGTTGGTTACCCTAGCGGGTTCGGAAGGCGCCGCGCAACGCGCGCCCGCGCCCAGGAGAGAAGCCGGGCCGAATCATGGTATCGGACGCGTCAAGTCGGCGTCCGGTGGCAGGGCCGCGGGATCCTCCCAGGCGGCCGGCCAGCGCACCTTCGCGACGTCGCCGGCGTCGTACCGATCGATCAGCGCGGCCAGCCGCGCGCGCAGCCGCGGGTGGGCGCGCGACAGGTCGCGGCTCTGGGTCGGATCGGCCCGCATGTCGTACAGCCGGTGGATGGGCCCGTCGATGCCGGGGATCTCGACCAGCTTCCAGCGCCGCGTGCGCACCATGCGATCCTTCGTGGCGATGACCTCGTCGTGCAGATCGGCCCGCAGCACCATGTTGTTGTCGAAGCTGCGGTCGATCTCGAGCGTGTCGCGCGCGCCCTTCGACTCGAGCAGGTTCTGGCGCTCGGCCTCGGTGAGGTCGACGAGCGCCTTGCTCTTGGGGAAGAACAGGTAGCAGGTCTCGGCGAAGACGGGCAGGTCGAGGTCGTCGGCCTCGCCCGTCAGCAGGGGCGTCAGATCGGCGCCGGTCCAGGTGGCGGGGCGCTGGCCGCCGAGCAGCGCCATCAGCGTCGGCGCGAGATCGACGTTGCGCGCGAGCGCGTCGACCACGGCGCCGGGGCGCGTCACGCCCGGCACGCGGACGAAGAACGGGATGTGGGTGCTCTGGTCGCCGCCGAAGAAGTTGGTGCCGTGCCCCAGGGTGCTGCCCGGATCGTAGAGATCCTCGCCGTGATCCGAGGTGACGATGATGATCGTGCGGTCGTACAGGCCGCGCGCCTTCAGGTCGGCGATGACCTCGCCCACGTGGTGGTCGAACTCCGAGACGGCGCCGTCGTACAGGTCGCGGATCTGCTGGATGGTGTCGGCCGGCAGATCGGGCGCGAAGCCGGTCGTGATCAGGTCGTGCACCGAGACGTCGATCTGGTAGCGGTGCGGCCCGCGGTAGGCGGGGTCGACGTACTTCACGTTGTAGGGATAGCTGGCCGAGTAGGGCAGGTGGGTGGTGCTGTAGAACAGCAGGCCGAAGAAGGGGCGCCCCTCGCCCTGGGCGGCGTCGATCTGCCCCAGCATCTTCTCGGTCAGCACGCCCGGGCGCACGTACTTGGTGATGCGGTTGGTCTCGGGCAAGAGCCACGCGCCGAGGTCGTTCGAGAAGTACAGCGGAAACACCAGGTGCGCCCAGATGGTGGCCTCCATGATGAAGGACTCGAAGTTCTGGGTGTCGCTGGCCAGGTTGTGCTCGAAGCCGACGTCGACCAGGCTGAAGCAGTTGCCCGCCCAGTTGCTGACGACGGTGGTGTAGTAGCCCATCTGCTGCAGCAGGCGGGGCAGCATGTCGGGCAGGCGCGAGGCCTGCTCGGCCTGATCGCGGCGCAGGTACATGTAGCGGACGCCGTGCTCGGGCGGGAACCGGCTGCTCATGAACGACACCCACGACTCGAGGGTGCTGGCGGTGGCGACGTGCAGGTTGCGCACGTCGACCGCGTCGGCGGCGAAGGCGTCGATGTTGGGGCTGATGTCCTGGCGGTGATAGCCGTGCACGCCCAGGTGGTCGTAGCGCAGGCTGTCGCTGGCGATGATCAGCACGTTCAGCGGGGCGGCGGCGGCGCCGGGGGCGGCCTGCGCGGTGGGCGCGCCGGCGGGCACGGCCGACCAGAGGCCGATCGCCAGCAGGGCGACGACGGGCGCCGACCAGAGGACGCGCTGCGCCGAGCGGGCCGCGCGCACGGCGGCCCACCAGCGGCGCGCGTAGAAGACGGCGGCCCAGATGACGAGCGCGCCGAAGATCACGCTGGCCGCGTCGAGGATGTGCAGGCGGTACAGGGCGTAGTAGTCGAGGTTGGGGGCGACCACCGACATCTTGCGGGCGGTGCCGTCCAGCAGGCCGGGGCTGCGCTGGAAGAACGGGCCCATCGACAGGATGTAGACCGCGAGGTCGGCCAGGACGAGGGTGCCGAGCAGGCGGGCGTGGGCCCAGACGCCGCCCGCGCCGCAGGCCACCTGGGCCAGGGCGCGGCGGTCGCGCAGCAGCGGGAACAGCAGGACGCCGTAGCAGAGGCCGACGATGAGGTAGGCCGGGATCACGCGCAGCTGATAGGTGACGACGGTGCCCAGGTACTGCTGGTAGGCGATGTCGGCGAAGTCGTCGCCGTGGCCGTCCGTTTGACGCACGAAGCCCAGCACCGACGTGGCGAAGTAGGCCACCGCGAGCCACAGCTGCGCGCGCAGCAGGACCCAGAAGCGGCGGGGTTCGCTCGTCTCGTGCACCGGGCGGCCTCCTCGCGAAACGCGCGATCAAGCCGGATTGTGCGGCCCGCGTCAAGCCGAGCTCACGCCTCCTGGTTGATCCAGGCCACCAGGCGGCGCACGACGACGCGCGGGCTGAAGCGGATGGAGAAGGCGCCCAGCCAGTTCTTGAGCCCGTGAATCGCGACGACCCGGCCGGCGTGCATGGCGCGGTAGGCGTGCGTGGCCACCTCGGTGGCGTCGGCGGGGCCCAGCTTGAACAGGCGCGACTTCTCGATGCCCGCGTTGGCCGCGAACTCGGTGCGGGTGGCGCCCGGGCAGTGTGCG
This sequence comes from Myxococcales bacterium, assembly GCA_020633465.1. Classification (GTDB taxonomy): domain Bacteria; phylum Myxococcota_A; class Bradymonadia; order UBA7976; family UBA1532; genus JACKDN01. The sequence goes on along the minus strand of JACKDN010000032.1, from coordinate 72,232 downwards.
GTGACGGTGACGCCGGTGCCGCGGAGCTCTTCGGCGATGCCCTCGCTGAAGCTGATCACGTAGGCCTTCGTGGCGTAGTAGGTCGCCATGAAGGGGCCGGGCTGGAAGCCGGCGGTGGAGGCGACGTTCAGCACGCGGCCGAAGCCGCGCTCGACCATGCCGGGCAGAAAGAGGCGGGTCAGGTCGGTCAGCGCCGCGACGTTGACCTGGATCTCGTCGAGCTCCTTTTGGCGGTCGAGCTTCACGAAGCGGCCCTGCGTGCCGAAGCCGGCGTTGTTCACCAGGAAGTCGATGGGCGTGTCGGCCAGGCGATCGGCCAGCTGCTTCGGGGCCGCGGGATCGGCCAGATCGCAGGGCTCGACGCGCACCTCGACGCCGTGGGCGGTGCGCAGCTCGGCGGCCAGCGCGGCCAGCTTGTCCTCGCTGCGCGCGGTGAGGATCAGGTTGTGGCCATCGGCGGCGAACAGCCGGGCCAGGATGGCGCCGAGCCCCATGGACGCGCCCGTGACGAGGGCGGTGCCTTTGCGCATGTGAACCTCCGTGGACGGCCCACTGCGTCGCACGCGGGGGCGATCTTGGCAACCGTGAGATCTTCGCCCGGGGTGGTGCGTGCAAGCGTCCACCACCGAGGAGGACCCATGCGTACGTTGATCGTGGCCGCCCTGTTTCTCACCGCCGGCGTCGCCCACGCCGACCAGCAGGCGCCCGCGTCGGCGCCGACCGCCGGCGCCGCGAAGGTGACCGAGTACACCTTCCGCCCCGAAGAGGTCGGCGGCGGGACCGAGAACCCCGGCACCGAGGTCGTGACGGGCCGCACGCCCACGCCCCTGCCCAGCCTGATCCGCACGCGCCAGGACTTCCGCCGCGAGCTGCTGCAGGACGCCGAGAGTCTGTAGGCGGAAACGCCGACCGGCTATGGTGAGCGCGTGCAGCGCGCCCTCTTCGCCATCGCCCTCGTCGTCTCGCCCGCTTGCGACAGCACCGCGCTGAGCGAGGGCGATCCGACCGCGTTCACGCTCGCGTTCGACCCGCAGTTCGCGTCCGGCCAGGAGGAGGTGATCGTCGAGGCCACCTTCACCGGCGTCGACGATCCCGACGACGGCTCGGGCACCGCGGCCAGCTGGGCGGTCGTCGACTGGGACGGCGGCGACGCGCTCGAGGTGCGCGACTGGGAGTTCCGCTCGAACTTCCGCGTTCGCCTGCGCCTGGGGGTGTTCGCCAACGCCGCCGACGGCGGGCACGCGCTGACGGTCGAGGTGCGCAACCACTTCGGCACCTTCGTCGGGCGCGGTGAGTTCTTCGTCTTCCAATGAGCCCGGTCTTCGCCCCCGCGCTGCTGTGGATCGTGCTGGGCGCCTCGCCCGCGGCCGAGGCGCTGCGCGCGGCCGAGCAGTGCTACGCCGATCTCGAATACGCCTGCGCCGAGGAGCGGCTGGCCGAGGCCCTGGCCGGTGATCTGACCGACGCCGAGCGGCAGCGGGCGCGCCTGCGCGACGCGCTGCTCGCGTTGGCGCACCGCGATCGGGCGCGCGCGCGCCGGGCGGTGCGGGCGCTGCTGGCCGCCGATCCCGCCTACGATCCGGGCCCGGCCCCGCCGGCGCTGCAGACGCTGATCGCGCAGGAGCGGCCACCGCCGGCGCCCCCGCCGAGCGCGCGGGCCGGCGCCGACTTCGTGGCGCTGCCGCTGTTCGGGCAGGACGCCGATCGCTGGTCGGACGGGCTGGGGGCGCGCGCGTCGGGCGGCGTGCTGTGGCAGGGGCGGTGGTGGGCCGAGGGCGAGGTGCTGTTCAGCGATCATCTGGGGCAGGCCTTCGCCGTCGACGGGCTGCAGCTCTGGGCGCTGGGCGTGGCGGCGGGCTGGCAGGCGCCGCTGGGGCCCCTGCGGCTGGCCGTGGGCGGGGGCCTGGGCGCCGCGTACGTCAGCGTGGACGGGGCGGTGGCCGACGACAGCTTCTGGGGCGCGACCGTGCAGGCGGCGGTCGAGATCACGTGGCCCGTCGCGTGGGGCCTGGGGCTGGGCGCGCGCGTCGCGCCCGGGCTGCTCTTGCGCGCGGTGGACGATCAGGCCGCGGTGACGTACCTCTTGCCCCTCACGGTCGGCCTCCGATACGGACGGTGAGGCCCACGCGCGAGAGGACGCCCATGCCCACCCACGCCCCCCCGGTGACCCCATGTTGATCCTGCGCGTCGAGGGCGAGGGCGCCGAGCCCATGCGCCTCAGCGGGGCGGTCGTGACGTTGGGGCGCGTGCCGGGCAACGATCTGGTGCTGGCCGACGCGCGCATCTCGTCGCGGCACGGGCGCCTGGTGCGCCACGGCGACGGCTACGCCTTCGAAGACCTGGGATCGCGCAACGGCTCGCTGATCGAGCGGGCGGGGCAGCGGACGGTGGCGAAGCCGCACGCGCCGCTGCCGGTACAGGCGGGCGATCGGCTGCTGCTGGGCGATCTGCAGACGCCGGTGGTGGTGCGCGTGGTCGAGGCGCCGGTGCCCGGCGCGGGCTCGTGGACCGGCGGCACGGTGGTGGCGCGGCGGTCGATGGTCGATCCGGACGCCGCGCTGGTCGACAGCGCGGCGGATCTGCCGACGCTGCGGGCGCTGTTCGGCCTGCTGCGCGATCTGGGGCAGCGCGCCGAGCCGGACGCCGTGCTGGCGCGCATCACCGACGCGGTGCTCGACCGCTTCCCGCACGCCAGCGGGGTGAGCGTGCTGCGGCGGGGGCCCGACGGCACCTGGACCACCGACAGCGCGCGGGCGCGCGGCGGGGCCGGCGAGGTGCAGCCCAGCGGGACGTTGCTGGCGCAGGCGGCGGACACGCGCGAGGTGGTGGCCTACGTGCCCGAGGCCGGCGGCCCGGCCAGCGTCGCGGGGCTGGCGGGTACGGTGCTGGTGCCCCTGCTCGCCGGCGATCAGTGCGTCGGCGTGCTGCACGTCGACAGCAAGCGGCGGCCCTTCCTGGCCGACGATCTGGCCTGGCTGAGCATCGTGGGGACGCACGCGGCGGCCAGCCTGGCGGCGGCGCACCGGCTGCAGGCGCTGGCCGACCGCGAGGCGGCGCTGCGCGACGAGAACACGGCGCTGAAGAAGGCGCAGCGGCTGCCGCGGCCCATCCTGGGCGACAGCCCGGCGCTGAAGAAGGCGCTCGACCAGCTCGCGCGGGTGGCGACGACCGACGCGACGGTGCTGATCAACGGCGAGACGGGCACCGGGAAGGAGCTGGCCGCGCGCTACGTGCACGCGCTCAGCCGGCGAAGCGACGGGCCGTTCAGCGCGATCAACTGCGCGGCGCTGCCCGAGAACCTGCTGAACAGCGAGCTGTTCGGGCACCGGAAGGGGGCGTTCACCGGGGCCAACGCCGACCGCAAGGGGCTGTTCGAGGCGGCGGCGGGCGGGACGGTGTTCCTCGACGAGATCGGCGAGATCAGCGAGGCGGTGCAGGTGCGGCTGCTGCGGGTGCTGCAGGAACGCGAGGTGCAGCCGGTGGGCGCGACCGGGCCGGTGAAGGTGGACGTGCGCGTGGTGGCGGCGACCAACCGCGACCTGAAGGCCGGTGTGAAGCAGGGTGGCTTCCGCGAGGATTTGTACTACCGCCTGGCCATCTTCCCCGTGCGCCTGCCCGCGCTGCGCGAGCGCGAGGGCGACGTCGAGCTCTTGGCCGACCGCTTCCGCGAGGCCTTCTGCGCGCGCCACGACAAGTGGATCACCGGCTTCACGCCCGAGGCCCGCCGGGCGCTGCGCGGCTGCCCCTGGCCGGGCAACGTGCGGCAGCTCGAGCACGAGATCGAGCGGGCGGTGATCCTGGCCGACGAGGGGCAGGCCATCGACGTGGACGACCTGAGCGATCAGGTGGTCGACCGCGCGCCGGCCGAGGCGACCGGCGCCCTGCCCGAGGGCGACCTGAAGGACGTGATGGCCGTGCTCGAGGAGCAGGTCATCCGGCGCGAGCTGGACCGCCACGGGGGCAACCGCACGCGCACGGCCGAGGCGCTGGGCATCAGCCGGCAGGCGCTGCAGGTGAAGCTGGCGAAGTGGCGCGAGCGCGACGGGTGAGGGGGGCGGGTCAGGCCGCCAGCACGGGCGCCGCGGGCGCCGTGAGCTCGACGAGCGTGTCCAGGGTCGACCGATCGCGCCGGGCGTGGAAGCCGAGGCCCGCACGGTAGAGGGGCTGGTGGCCCACGTCACGATCCTCGAGCCGTGCCCGCAGCAGCTCCCCAGCGGCTTCGACGAAGCGGGCCCACTGACTGCTGGCCGGTGCCTGGGCGCGGGCCAGGTTCAGCGCGGCCTCGGCGCGCGCCAGCCGCGCCGCGCTGCCCTGCGGTCGTAGCTCGGCCAGAACGAACGCGAGCAGGACGTCGACGGGAAGCGACGCGCGCTCGGCGTACACGTGGTCCAGCAGGTCGTCGCGGGCGGTTGGGCCGGGTCGCCCTTCGGCCACGTAGTGCAACGCGACCCCGAGCGGGTGGGCACGGTCGAGGTAGGGGCGCAGCGCGACGGCGTGTTCGATGTCGCGCCACGCTCGATCGTCGTCGCCCGCGTGGTGGGCCACGAGGCTGGAGACGACCCACACGTGCGAGAGCCCAGGGAAAGCGGTGAGGATCGCGTGGAGCTGTCGGTCGAGCGTCTGGCGCTCGCCGGCGTCGAGCGCCCCGAATCCGCTCGCCTGGGTGACCCGACGAATGGGCTCGGGGATCCCGTCGAGCAAGCGCTGGAGTCGCGAAATCTGCTCGTCCAGCCGCGCCTTGAGTTCGCTGTACGCGGTCTCCACCGGCGTCGTCGTCGCGGCGTCGGTCTGCTGATAGGCGTGGGTCAGCTCGCCCCACCGGATGCTGGCCCACACGGGATCGCCGCCTTCCAGGTAGCAGCCGCAGACCTCGGCCAGGACCGAGGCCCGCGCGGCGGCCGGCGGTGCGTCGAGCGACTCGAGGGCGGCCAGCTCGCGCTCGGCGGCGTCGTGCAGAAGCCGCGCGGCCTCGATGCGGGCCGCGTGCGTGCCCTCGGCGAGCAACGCCATCGCCCGGCTCTTCGCTGCGCCGCTCGCCCTTCGATGCTCTCGATAGGCGTCCATCGTCATCGCACGCGCTCGATCAGGGCCGCCCGGGGGCGGCCGCTCCAGAGGGACAACTGTATCTCCGCGTAGCCGGGCCTGGCCAGCAGCCCGGGCAGCTTGTCGTCGCGGATGCGGACGAGGACGCGCTGGCCACCTCGCGTTCGGGCGGCGACCTCGACCCCGCGTTCGGCGCCCGGCGTGTCGTCGAAGATGAGGTCGGGCGCCGCGAACGTGTTGAAGTGGAGGACGCGTCGACGGGGCTCGAAGGCCGACAGCGCGATCAGCGCCAGGACGTAGCCGGCGTTCTCGGTGGCGCGCTCGCGTGCGACCGTTCGGCCCTCGTCGAGCGCCTGCAACTGGCGCGGCAGCGCGGGGGCGAGATCCGCCAGACGCGCGGCGTCCCAGACGAGGTCCAGGCGGCGGGCCTCGCGCTCGATCTCGACGAGGAAGGTCGCGCGGCGCACCACCGGCGCGCGCGTGCCGCTGCGCAGCCGCAGCCAGAACAGAAGGCTGGGCAGCAGATCCTCGAACAGCACCGGGTCCTGGTGCTCGAAGAGGTCGGCCAGGTCGTAGGTGGTCGGCGGTTGCACGATCATCCCGGGGATCAGAGGGCGCGGGTGGCCTGCCAGAACACGCCGCTGATGGGCATGGCCGAGGCGCCGTCGACGACGAGGGTGGTGCCGGTGATGTAGCCGGCGGCGGGGCTGACGAGGAAGAGGGCGACCTCGCCGATCTCCTCGGTGGTCGTGAAGCGGCCGAGGGGCAGGGCGGCGCGCATCTTCTCCTCCATGCCCGGCGGCATCAGGCGCTTCATGCCCTCGGTGCCCTCGACGCCGCCGGGGGCGATGCCGACGACGCGGATGCCGAAGGCGCCCCACTCGAGGGCGAGATCCTGCGTCAGCTTGTCGATGGCGGCCTTCGCGGCGCCCGGGTGCACCTGCAGGGGCGTGGGCATGAAGGCCTGCGTGGCCGACACGTTGAGCACGACGCCGCGGCTGGCCTTCAGGCGCTCGAAGCACAGGCGCGTGGCGTTGAAGGTGCCGACGGTGTCGATCTCGATGACCGTCTTGAAGCCGTTGGGGCTGAGGGCCGCGGCAGGGGCGAGGAAGTTGCCCGCGGCGCCGTTGACCAGGATGTCGATGGCGCCGAAGTGCTCGGCGGCGGCGTCGAGCGCGGCGCCGAGGGCGTCGGCGTCGCGCACGTCGGCGGCCCAGCCGCGGGCGTGCGCGCCGTCGGGCGACAGCTCGGCCGCGGCGGCGTCCAGCTTCGACTGGGTGCGGCTGATCAGCGCGACCGACGCGCCGTGCGCCACGAAGGCCTTGGCGATGCCCAGGTTGATGCCGCTGCCGCCGCCGGTGATCACGGCGACCTTCCCGGCGAGGACGTCGGGCTTGAAGATGCTCATGGGGGCTCCGATGGGGTCGGGGGTCATCCGCCCTGGGCGTCGCGCCACTGCTCGAGCAGCAGGCGCAGCGCCTCGGGCGGGTTGTCCGGCGGCGGCTGGCCCGCCTGGTTGACGGTGTTGATGCCGTGGCAGGCGGGGCAGCTGCGGATCTCGCCCGGCTGGAAGCTGACCCAGCTGCGCTCGCGTACGATGGCCGCGCCGTCCGGCGCGACCAGCTGCCAGCTCATCGCGCGGCGCGCGTGCACGAAGGCCGCCACCGAGCCGTCGGGCGCGATGGCGACCGCGCCGTCGGGCGCGCCCTCGGGCACCTGGTCGATGGGCAGCCCGTGCTGGGCGCGGGCCAGCACGCGGCGGCCGGGCAGCGAGTTCGCGACGCCGCCCAGCCCGCGCAGGGCGTCGGCCTGGAAGAACTGCATGAAGGCGACATCGTAGAGCCGCCCCTGGTCGCCCCGCGTCTCGACGCCGCCGGGCACGCGCAGGTTGAAGGGCTGCTGCCTGTCGTTGCGATCGCGGTAGGTGACGTTGCGGCTGACCACCAGCGCCAGGTCGTTCTGCTTCAGCCAGGCCTGCAGCGCGGCCAGGTCGACCCCGGCGGCCTCGATGGTCGCGGCCTCGACCGGATCGACCGCGGCCGCGGTCAGCGGCGGCACGTCCTGCGGCCGCACCTCGACCGGCTCGAGCTCCCACAGCACCCCGTCGTAGGTCTGCCGCACGTCCGGATCGAACCACTCGACGTGCTCGCGGATGCCCTCGGTGAGGGGCTCGCCGGCCACCCACAGGTCGCCGTCGGGCACCAGGCGCTTCAGCCGGAACTCGAAGTCCCAGTTCGGGTTGCGCCGGTCGCCGTTGAACTGCACCGAGCCGGTGTGCGGCGTGTGCGCCGCGATCAGGCTGCCGTCGCTCAGCGGCAGCGGATCGCGGTAGTGCCCGGTGCTGGCGGGCGCCGGGCGCACGTCGTCGCGCACCCGGCAGTCGGCCGCGGTGACCGCCTCGACCCGCATCTCTTCGGGGTTCTGGCCCTTCGCCCCTTCGAGCCGCACCAGCGCGCCCGCGCTCGCGCTGCCGAACTCGTCGCTGGCCGTCGCGTAGAAGCGCCCCGGCTGGGTGGGATCCTCGACGACGTGGAACAGCCCGCCGCCGCCGTACACGTCGTAGGTGTTGGCGTGCCGGCTGTGGCGCAGGTCGCTGTCGGTCAGCGAGCGATCGTCCAGGAACGTCGGATCGGTGTAGCTGCCGCCCCACTCGTGGCGCCCCACGTGGTTCAGCGTCTCGTGCGCCGTGCCGTCCTGGTTCAGCTCCCAGAGGAAGAACTGGTTGTAGATCAGGATGGGGCGGTTGACGTCGAACGCCGGGTCGAGCGCCGTGCGCGGCTCGGGGAACACCTCGAGCGCGGCCGACTCGGGCAGCTTGGCCGCGGCCGCCGACTCGTCGGCGTAGGTGAAGGCCCCGAACTGCGGCGACTCGGTCAGCTGGTCGCGCTGCAGGTGATCCCACTGCACGAACACCACGCGCCCGGCGCTGTCGACGACCGGCGAGAACACGCCGCTGGGCGCGTGGTTCATCAGGAACAGGTCGCCGCTGATCGGATCCAGGCTCCACACGCCGGAGATGGTCGGCGCGCCCTCGTACTCGTCGCGCAGCGGGTAGTGGTGCCGGCTGCCGTCCCGCGGGCGATCGCTGACGAACAGGATGCGATCGTCGCTGCCATAGGTGGGCGACACGTTGTTGTAGTCGGCGGGCTGCCCGCGCACCTTGCGGACGACCGGCTGCTCGCCCGGCCCGTAGTTCCACACCTCGTACAGCTGCCAGTGGAAGTCGCCGTGGAAGCCGTCGGGGTTGCTGCCGACCACCATCGAGAAGACCGCGCGCTGGCCGCTCCAGTGGACGCTGGGCTCGCGCACGGCGATGGCGCGGTCGGTCTGCACGCCCTCCTGGCCATAGCCCGCCTCGCGCGTCAGGTTGCGCAGCGTGCCGTCGGGGTAGCGGATCCACAGGTCGCCGCCGCGCGGGGCCGCGACGGTCACCGGCAGGTGGTTGGCGAAGGTGCTGGTGACGGTGTTGAAGCCGGCGACGGGCACCTGGGTGACGAAGAGGATCGTGCCGTCGCCGCCGCTGAAGGCCTCGGGCGAGGGCCCGCCGTCGGGGATGGGGCCCAGGTCGGGGCGGGGGGCCGCGTCGACCGTCGGGCGGGCGTCGGTGGTCGCGCCGGCGTCCGCGCCGGGCTCGGCGTCCCGGCGGGGCTCGCCGGCGTCGTCATTCGGCGCGCCGTCGAGATCGGCCGGCCCGGCGGCGTCGAGATCCGCGCCCCCGTCGCCCGGCGGCGTCGTGCCGTCGGCGGCCGGCTCTCCCCCGTCCACGGCGCCTTGCCGCGCGTTCAGGCTGCCCCCGTCGTCGCAGCCGACGAGGGCCAGCACGATCAGGACCGACGAGGCGATGGGGCAGCGAGGGCGGACGCGCATGCGAGCCATTGAAGCAGAGGCGACCCCGCGGCGCCTACTGCGCGCCGTACTCCAGCGTCAGCTGGGCGGCGATGTACGGCTCGGTGCGGTTGGGGTGCTGCGTCCAGGCGCCCGCCAACACCGCCAGCTTGGGATCGCCCGCCGACCACCAGTCGCTGGGGATCTTCCACAGCGCGAGGGCCGCGAGCAGGTCGCGGGTGATCTCGGTCTCCTGCGTCAGCGTGCGCTCGAAGCGCGCGCCCACCAGCAGGTAGGTGCGCTTGGGATCCTCGGCCAGCAGCAGGTAGCCCGCGGTCGGCCGCGCCACCAGCACGTTGTCCTTCGGCGCCACCAGGATGTCGTAGTAGGGCTCGTACCAGTCGCCCTCGAGGTCGTCGATCTCGAAGCGCAGGAAGCGCACCTCGGCGAACGCGACGAAGTTGCCCACCTTGATGCGCGGGGTGACGCGGCCCTCGAGCATCAGGCCGCCCTTCACCTTGCCGTCGCTGATGGCCTGATCGCGGATGACGTCGAGCGACCAGCCGTCGTCGCCCGGCTCGGTGGGCTGCAGCAGGTGCCCGAAGGCGCCGAAGAACTGCATCGTCTGCGCCGACAGCCGAAGCTGCAGCACGGCCACCGGCAGCGCCTCGACGTACGCGCCTGCCCACAGGTAGGCCGGGCTGAGCCCGGTCGTCAGGCCCGCGTCGACGTAGGTCTTGCGCAGCAGCAGGTTCTCGCTGCTCGACAGCGGCACCCGGTAGCCGGCGTCGATGATCGCGTTGATGCCCACCGGGATGGCGCGGAGCGCCAGATCCGTCTTCAGGCGCCAGCCCTCTTCGCTGGGCTGCGCGTGCGCCGCCCCCGCCAGGCACAGCGCCACCGCCAGCGCCCCGAGCCTCGTCCGTCCCATGCGTGAACCCCCACGTCCGCCCGCCATCCAACCACAGCCGGGGGCACGTGTCAGCGACCTTGCGAGGCCCCGCGGCATCCGGCACGGTCGGCCCCGTTCGACCCTCAGGAGTGCACCGATGGCCCGTCCCCGCTTCATCTGGAAGAAGACCTGCGACACCTGCCGGAAGTACAAGAAGCAGCTCGACGCCTGGGGCGTCGACTACGACGGCCGCGAGATCAACGCCGAGCCGCTGAGCGCCGACGAGCTGGACGCGCTGATCGGCGCGCGGCCGGTGAAGCCCTTCCTCAACCCGCGCAACGCCGTCTATCGCGAGCGCAACCTGAAGGACGCGACGCCCGACAAGGCGACGGCGGTGGCGCTGATCGCCGAGCACAACAACCTGCTGAAGCGGCCGGTGCTGATCGTCGACGACGCGATGGTGATCGGCAACGACCTGAAGGCGGCCGCGGCGCTGCTGGGGAAGCGCATTTGAACACGCCCTTCGGCCAGCACCCGCTCGCCGGGCGCTTCAACGCGCTCGATCCGGCGATGGTGGCGGCGGCGGTCGAGGTCGACGGGCGGCGCACGACCGGGCGCTTCGTGGTGCTCAACAGCTACGAGAACCGGGTGTACGAGCTCGAGCTCGACGACGGCAGTCGGGTGGTGGGCAAGTTCTACCGCCCGGGGCGCTGGTCGCGGGACGCGCTGCTCGACGAGCACGACTTCCTGTTGGACCTCGAAGAGGCCGAGGTGCCGGTGGCGGCGCCGCTCGAGCTGGACGACGAGGGCGAGACCCTCGGCGAGCTGACCGGCGAGGCGGCGGGCATCCACTACGCGGTCTATCCGAAGACGCGCGGGCGCGTGCCGCAGGAGTTCGACGACGACCAGCTGGTGCAGCTCGGCGAGTGGCTGGCGCGGCTGCACGACGTCGGCGCGGCGGGCACGGCCGAGCACCGCCCGGCGCTCACCCCCGGCACCTATGGCCGGGCCAACCTCTCGTTTCTATTGGAGAACGGCGTGCTGCCCGACGCGGCGCGCGATGGGTACGCGTTCACGGTCGAGGCGCTGTGCGATCGCATCGAGCCGCTGTTCCGCGACGTGCCCACCCACCGCATCCACGGCGACTGCCACCCGGGCAACCTGCTGTGGACGCCCGACGGCCCGGTCTTCCTCGACTTCGACGACATGCTGACCGGCCCGGCGGTGCAGGACGTGTGGATGCTGGTGCCCAGCTACGACGCCGAGGGCGACCGCCAGCGCCAGGTGCTGCTCGAGGGCTACCGCGCCGAGCGCGACTTCCCCGACGAGTGGCTGCGGCTGGTCGAGCCCCTGCGGGCGTTGCGCTTCGTGCACTACGCGGCCTGGATCGCGCGGCGCTGGGAGGATCCGATCTTCCAGCGCACCTTCGGGCACTTCGGCACCGTGCGGTACTGGCAGCAGGAGACGTTGGATCTACGGGAGCAGCTCGCGCGGCTCGATCACGCGGACCTTTGACCTCAATCGAAGGTCAGCCCCTTGCCCACCTCGAGGTGCGCGCACTTCAGGCTGTAGTCGGCGGCCACCTGGTGGGCGACGCGGCGCAGGGTGCCGGCGCCCGCCTTCGCGTGGGCGCGCTTGCCGCGGGCCTCGAGGGCCTGCGCGAGCTGATCCTCGCCGATGTGGGTCTTTCCGCCGCACATCTGCTCGGCCCAGCCGGCCATGTCGCCTCGCACGCGATCTTCGAGGGTCAGCTTGCCCCCGCCGCTGTCGGTGCCCGCGATCAGGCGGGCGAGCGCCCGCGCCGTGCCCACCTTGGGCACGCCGTCGACGGTGAAGCGGCTCTCGCAGCGCTGGCCGGCCGAGCCCTTGCTCTTCAGGCTGCGCGCGATGTCCTTCGCCAGGTTGCCGCGCAGCTCGATCCAAAGCTCGTCGACGCCGAAGCCGCTGGCCGAGTCGATGCGCATCAGGTCCTTGTGGCTGGGCTTGCCGTCGCGGTCGCGGTCCCAGACGGTGCCGCGGACGCCGACGCGTTTGCCCTTGATCGTGAGCGTGTGCTGCACGCCGTCCCAGCGAATCTGGCCCACCTCGGGCGGGCAGTTGACCGGGGCGTGCAGGGCGAAGACCAGCATCGTGAGGACGACCATCGGGCGCTCCTGGCGTCGAGGGCGTGGCCCTCGTCTGCCGGCCTTTATACAACAGTCGGGCCAAACTTCGGATGTGCCGTGGCGCGGCCGCGGGCCCGGCGTGGGGCCAGCGGTCACCGGCCAGTGAGACGCGCCCGTCACGGCGACGCGCCTCGGGCCGCCGGCATCGCACGCCCACGGAGGGCCCCTTGACCCCACCCCCGGATCCCCCCAAGGCCGACGTCGCGCGGGCGCCGCTGGACACCTTCCGCTACGCCGGGCGCGCCTTCGCGCTGGTGTGGCAGACCAGCCCGCGGCTGACGGTGGTGTTCGGCCTGTTGACGCTGGTGGCCGGCGTGCTGCCGGCCGCGGTCGCCTACGTCGGCAAGCTGATCGTCGACGCCGTCGTCCTGGCCGCGGGCTCGGGCGATCCGGACCACCAGCGCGCCGCGCTGCTGTACGTCGCGCTCGAGGCGGGCATCGTCGCCGCGCTCGCCGGGGCGCAGCGCGGCCTGAGCGTCTGTCAGTCGCTGCTGCGCGCCCAGCTCGGCCATCGCGTGAACGTGATGATCCTCGAGAAGGCGGTGACGCTCGACCTGCCGCAGTTCGAGGACAGTGAGTTCTACGACAAGCTCACCCGCGCGCGGCGCGAGGCGTCGAGCCGGCCGCTGGGCCTGGTGAACAAGGTCTTCGGCCTGGTGCAGCAGGCGATCTCACTGGTCACCTACGGCGCCTTGCTGCTGCAGTTCTCGGGCTGGGCGGTCGTGGTGCTGGGGGTGGCCGGGCTGCCCGCCTTCTTCGTCGAGGCGAAGTTCTCGGGCGACGCGTTCCGACTGTTCCGCTGGCGCTCACCCGAGACGCGCCAGCAGGCCTACCTCGAGGTGCTGCTGGCGCGGGAGGATTACGCGAAGGAGGTGCAGACCTACGGCCTCGCGCCGCTGTTCCTCGGCCGCTACCGGGCCATCTTCGACGCGCTGTACCCCGAGGATCGCGCGCTGACGCTGCGGCGCGGCGGCTGGGGCTACGCGCTGGGGCTGCTGAGCACCGCCACCTTCTACGGCGCCTACGCCTGGATCGTGATCGCGACGGTCGACGGGCGCATCACGCTGGGCGAGATGACGATGTACCTGCTGCTGTTCAAGCAGGGGCAGTCGGCCTTCTCGTCGGCGCTGACCAGCATCGGCGGCATGTACGAGGACAACCTGTACCTGTCGAACCTGTACGAGTTCCTCGAGCACCCGGCCCGGGTGCGGTCGGGGACGGCCACCGAGGGGCCGGATCCGGGCGCGGGCATCGAGTTCGACCACGTCTCGTTCGTGTACCCGGGCGCCGAGGCGAAGGCGCTCGACGACGTGTCGCTGCGCATCCGGCCGGGGCAGAAGCTGGCGCTGGTGGGCGCGAACGGCTCGGGCAAGACGACGCTGATCAAGCTGCTGCTGCGGCTGTACGAGCCCACCGAAGGCACGCTGCGCGTGGACGGCCTGGACGCGGCCGCGTGGGACGCCGAGGCGCTGCGGCAGCGGGTGAGCGCGGTGTACCAGGATTACGTGCGCTATCAGCTGAAGGTGGGTGAGAACATCGGCGTAGGCGATCTGCCCTACCTCTCGGACGAAGAACGCCTGCGGCGCGCGGCGGACAAGGGCATGGCGCTGCCCTTCGTCGAGGACTTCCGCGCGGGCTTCGACACGCAGCTCGGGCGCTGGTTCAAGGACGGGCGCGAGCTGTCGGGTGGGCAGTGGCAGAAGGTGGCGATGTCGCGGGCGTTCATGCGCGAGGGGGCCGACATCCTGGTGCTGGACGAGCCGACGTCGGCGATGGACGCGGCCGCCGAGCAGGAGGTGTTCGAGCGGGTGCGGGCGCTGGCGAAGGATCAGATGGCGATCATCATCAGTCACCGCTTCTCGACGGTGCGGATGGCGGATCACATCGTGGTGCTGGAGGACGGGCGGGTGCGGGAGGAGGGCAGCCACGAGGCGTTGATGGCGCGGGCGGGGCTGTACGCGCGGTTGTTTACGTTGCAGGCGGCGGGGTACCGGTAGGGGGTCGGGGGAGGTCAAGGTCAGGGGCGCGGCCTGCGGGCGTGGGGTGGGGTGCGCGGGTGGCGCGGCCGGGGAAGGTCAAGGTCAAGGTCGGGCGCGGCCTGCGGGCGTGGGGGTGGGGTGCGCGTGGGGTGGCGCGGCGGGGGGGAAGGTCAAGGTCAAGGTCAAGGTCAAGGGGTGGGGGGCGCGGCCTGCGGGCGTGGGGGTGGGGTGCGCGCGGGGGGCGCGGCTTCGGGCACGGGCACGGGCACGGGCACGGGCACGTCGGCGCTGGGGTGGTTTGCGGGGTGGGGGGCTTAGCCGTCGAGGTGGTCGAGCACCTGGACGAGGGCGCAGCGGACGGGCTCGGCGGCGCCCCACAGGAGCTGGTCGCCGACCGTGAAGGCGTTGAGGAAGGTGGGGCCCATCTTCATCTTGCGCAGGCGGCCGATGGGCACGCTGAGGGTGCCCGAGACGGCGGCGGGGGTGAGGCGCGCCAGGGTCTCGTCGGGGGTGTTGGGCACGACCGCGGCCCACTCGTTGTGCTCGGCGAGGATGGCCTCGATGTCGGCCAGCGGCACGTCCTTGGTCAGCTTGATGGTCAGGCCCTGGGCGTGGCTGCGCAGGGCGCCGACGCGCACGCAGGTGCCGTCGATGGGCACCGGCGTCTTCGTGCCGAGGATCTTGTTGGCCTCGACCTGCGCCTTCCACTCCTCGCGGCTCTGGCCGTCGGCCACCGGGCGGTCGATGAAGGGCAGCACGTTGGCGGCCAGCGGGTGGCCGAAGTGCTTGCGCGGGAAGTCGGGGGCGGTCAGGGCGTCCCCCACCGCGCGATCGAGATCGAGGGCGTCGGCGGCCAGATCGGCGCGGCCGCCCAGGTAGCCCATCTGGGCCACCAGCTCGGTCATCGAGGCGGCGCCGGCGCCGCTGGCGGCCTGGTAGGTCATGCTGCTGACCCACTCCACCAGGCCGGCCTCGAACAGGCCCGCGGTGGCCACCAGCATCAGGCTGACGGTGCAGTTGGCGCCGATGAGATCGCGGGTGTCCCCGGCGATGGCCTCGGCGACGCGCTTCCCGTTCACCGGGTGCAGCACCAGGGCCGCTTCGTCGCGCATCCGCAGCGCGCTGGCCGCGTCGATCCAGTAGCCGCCCCAGCCCGAGGCGCGCAGGCGATCGTGCACGGCGTCGGTGTAGCCGCCGCCCTGGCAGGTGACGATGACCGGGTACTGGCCCAGCACGTCCAGGTCGTGCGCGTCGCCCAGGTTCGGGGTGTCGACGCCGACGTCGGGGGCCGCGCCGCCCGGGTTGCTGGTGCTGAAGAAGACCGGCTGCAGTCGGGCGAAGTCGCCGCAGGTGCGCATGCGGTCCAGCAGCACCGACCCCACCATGCCCCGCCATCCGATGAACGCCACGCGTGTCTTCATCTCGCTCTCCTTCTCTCGAAATCGAAGGCCCCAAGGGTGGGAGATCCACCGACAGGATGCAAATGGGGGCCTCAGGGCTGCGCGGCGCAGCGTCGATTGGCGGGGGCGTTGACGATGTCGAAGCGGGCCACGAGCCCGCGGCTGCTGTTGAAGTCGCTGTGCCCGCCGGCGACGAGGCCGCCGTCGCAGTGGGGGTGCAGGGCCACGGCGGTCAGGCGGGCGTTCTCGATGTTGAACGGCGCGGCCCCCCAGCCGCCGATCGAGACGTCGCGGATGTCGTCGTAGCGCGGGTGCCGGTACTCGCGCACGCCGCCCGCGCCGCCGACGACCAGGGCGCGCCGGCCCAGCGGGCCGAAGGCCAGGTTGCTGACCGCGGGGAAGCGGGGCGCCTGCTCGCTGCGGTTGAGCAGGCCGTCGGCGAAGCGGAACACCGCCTGGCCCGCAGCCGCCAGCACCAACGCGTAGTCCCCGCCGCGGTGCGCGGCGATGCGCACGAAGTTGCCGGTGTTGTTGGTGCCGGGCCGGTCGCGCCACTCGCCGACGCCGCCCAGCCAGGTGTAGTAGCGGTGGTCGGCGCCGTTGTGGCCGCAGATCACGTAGATGCCCGGCCCGCCGAACTCGTTGTTCACGAAGGCGAAATCGTCGCATCCGGTGATCGAGCCGAAGCCCTCGACGAAGTCGCCGAAGGCGCCGGCCTCCACGTCCAGATCGCGCAGCCGGGCGATCCAGCCCTGGCCGTTGGCCTGCTTGCCCAGCACCACGGGCGGGCCGTCGTCCCAGGGGTACTCGATGGCCACCAGCGCCTCGCCGGGGCGCTCGAGCAGCAGCGAGACGGGCAGCGCCTCGCCGGCGCGGTACGCGGCGTCGTCGAAGGCCGCGATGCGGCCGGTGTCGTTGTCGTCGACGCCAACGATGAGTGCCTTGCTGCCGTCGGGCGTGAAGACGACGTCGCGGAAGGCGAACCAGCGGCCGGGCGCGTCGATGGTGATCGTCGTGACCTCGCCCGCCGGCCAGGTGAGGACGTGGACGCGGTCGTAGGCCTCGAGCACGAGCGCGTAGTCGCCGCTGGGGTGGAACGCGACGGCGCTGACCATCTCGAGGCCGCCGAGGGGCAGGCGCACGTAGTCGTAGACGCCGGGGTCGGGCGTCTCGGGCAGGGGCGCGGCGTCGGCGGGCAGGGCCGCGTCGATCGGGGGCGCGGCGTCGATGGGCGGCGCGGCGTCGAGGGGCACGGCGGCGTCGACCGCGGGGCCAGCGTCGTCGGGGGCGCGGCGTCCGGCGCGGGGGCGCGGCGTCCGGGCGAGGCGGCCCGGCGTCCAGGCGGGCGCGGGGGCCCGCGTCGTCGGCCGGCGCCGCGTCGACCGGCGAGGCGGCGTCGGGCGCGCCGCCGTCCGGGGCCGCGGCGCGCAGAGCTGCTGATAGCAGGCCTCGTCGGCCAGGCAGTCGGCCACCGTCTCGCAGGGGCGCGGCAGCGCGCGCGCATGTCGCGGCAGGTCAGCGTGGCCGGATCGCACAGCTCGCCGAAGGGGCAGTCGCCGTTGCGTGCGCAGCGGCGCGGCGGCGTGGCGCAGGTGCCGGCGTCGGTGAGCTGCTCGTCGGGGTCGCACAGCGCGGCGTCCAGCGGCGTCACGCGCGGCAGGGCGGGCGCTCACAGGTCGCGGCGTCGGCGCTCGGCGTTGATCGGCGCGCCGCCGCCCTTCGAGTCGGCGTCGGCGCAGCCGGCGAGGGCCAGCAGCAGGGCGATCGGGGCGAGGGGGGCGCGGCATCGGCCCATGGTGCGGGCGGCGGGGGGGATCGGGACAAGCAATGTGGTGGGGCGGGTCTGCTTACGAGCCGTTGGTGGTCCTTCCAACCGGCTGTCAGCTGTCAGCGGTGGGTGGCCGCCGCGGCGCCTACTCGCCCTTGTTCTCGTCGGCGCCCGCCAGGGGGGAGGCGGGGTGGAGGCGGGCGCCTTGGGCAGGTTGCCCAGCAGGCTGCCGGTGGGCTTGGCCTTCAGGTTGGCCAACAGGCCGGCGACCGGCTTGGGCGCGGCCTGGGCGGGCTCGGCCTTCGTCGGATCGGTGGGCGCGTCGGCCTTGGGCGCGGCGGGGGCGGGCGCCGCCGCCGCGGGCTCGGCCTTCGGGGCCTCGGGCTCGGCCTTGGCGGGCTCGGCCTTGGCGGGCTCGGCCTCGGGCTCGGCCTTCGGGGCCTCGGCCTTGGCAGGCTCGGCCTTGGCCGGCTCGGCCTTGGCGGGCTCGGCCTTCGGGGCCTCGGCCTTCGGGGCGGCCGGCGCGGGCGGCGCGTCGGGCAGGGCCTTCGCCGCGGCCTGCTTGGCCACCGCGTCGGCCTTCTTCTCGGCGGCCGCCGCGCGGATGGTCTTCGCCTCGGCCTCGACCTTCGCGCGGGCGTCGGCGACGGCCTCGTCGATGGCCGCCTTCAGGCGCGCCTGCATCACCTGCTCGACGCCGCGCACCTTGTCGATCTGGGCCTCGTACTGCAGCTGGAGGATGCGGTAGGCCTTCCGCTCCGAGCGCAGGTTGTGCTGCAGCTCGCGCAGGACGGCCTCGTTCTTCTCCTTGTCGCTGCCCAGCCGGTGCTCGGCCTGGCGGGCCGACTTCTCGGCCTTCTCGAGCCGGCCGCGCAGCTTCTCGAGCTGCTCCTTGGCCTGCTCGAGATCGCGCTCGAGGCGGCGCACGCGGGGATCGTCGCCGCGCGGGCGCTCCGGCGCGGGCGCCGCCTCGGCGGGCGCCGCCGACGCGGGCGCCTCGGCCTTGGGGGCCGCCGACGGAGCGGGCTTGGGCGCCGGCGCCTTCGACTCGAGCTTCTTCTCGAGCTCCTGCCGCGTGGCGTGCGCCTTCTGGGCGTCGCCCTTCGCCTCGAGCAGCGCGGCCCGGTACTCCTCGAGCTCACCCTGCAGGTGATCGACCAGCGCCTGCAGATCCTCGGCCTTGCGGTCGAGCGACCCCCGCGAGCTCTGCACCTTCTCGAGCTTCTTCTTGGCCTTCTCGCGACCCTCGCGGGCCTCTTGCGCCTTCGCTTCCTTGTCGGCCAGCTGCTTCTCGAGCTTGCGCGAAGCGTCCTGCGCCTCGGCCAGCTGCGCCTGCAGCTGCGACACCGTCTGCGCCAGCTCTTCGTTCTCGCGCTTGAGCCGTCCGCCCCCGAAGAGTCCCATCGGCACCTACCCCGCGTGTGCGAAATCGCGGGACCATAATCGTCCTGAGGCCCGGTGTCCAGCGGCGGGATCGGCCGAGGTCGGCGCGGCGGGCCGCGGCGCCGGGCGTGGCGCCGAGGGCGCGCGGCGCGTATGCTGCGCTGCCCGCGCGCGGTGCGCGGCGGGGCCGCTCAGGCCGCGGCGGCGCCGTAGTGGCGCAGCGCGCTCTTGGGCGGCCGCGTGACGGTGGTCAGCCGGCTGGTGAGGATGTCGTTGTCGCCGTTCTCGAACCACAGCAGGCTGTCGACCTCGGGCGCCGACAACGGCTCGAGGCCGCGCGGGCTGGGGCGCACGGCGCCGAACAGGCGCTTGCCGATGGCCGGGTGGTCGTCGCGCCAGCGCCCGCTCCACAGATCCCGCACGGCGACGCAGCAGCGGTCGCGCAGGTGGTACTCGGTGTTCTGGGTCACCAGCAGCTTGTGGCGGCGTCGCTCGGGGCCGGTCGTGGGGCGCATCGGGTGTTCTCCGTTCCGTCAGGTCGGCGTGTGGCCTACATGTACGACACTGTCGCACCTTGCGCAAAAAAACGCCGGTTGCTAGTTGCCCCGGCCAGAGGACAGAGGAGTCGAGGGTCATGATGAAGGGTGCCGTCGCGGACGTATCGCAGGCCATCGGCGACACGCCGATCGTCCGGCTGAACCGCCTGGGCGCCGGGCTCCAGGCCGACATCTACTGCAAGCTGGCGTACCTGAACCCGGGCGGCTCGGTGAAGGACGTCATCGCGCTGCACATGATCGACGAGGCCGAGCGCCGCGGCGAGCTGAAGCCCGGCAGCACCATCGTCGAGGCGACCAGCGGCAACACCGGCATGGGCCTCGCCATGGTCGGCGCCCTGCGCGGCTACAAGTGCGTCTTCGTGATGCCCGACAAGCAGTCGATGGAGAAGGTGAAGGCCCTGCGCGCCGCCGGCGCCAAGGTGGTCATCACCCCCACCGACGTCGAGCCCGAGGATCCGCGCAGCTACTACTCGGTCAGCAAGCGCATCGCCGAAGAGACGCCCAACGCCTGGTACGCGAACCAGTACCACAACGCCGACAACCCCGAGGCCCACTACAAGTACACGGGCCCGGAGATCTGGCGGCAGACCGGCGGTGAGATCGACGCCTTCGTCAGCGGCCTCGGCACCGGCGGCACCATCACCGGCACGGGCAACTACCTCAAGGAGCAGAAGCCCGACATCGAGCTGGTGGGCGCCGACGTCGTGGGCTCGGTCTACTACGACTTCTGGAAGACCGGGAAGATCATCCCGGCGCAGTCCTACAAGGTCGAGGGCATCGGCGAGGACTTCTTCCCCAGCACCATCGACCTCAGCGTCGTCGACCACGTCTTCCAGCTGACCGACAAGGAGTGCTTCGACACCACGCGCGCGCTCGCGCGGCTCGAGGGCATCTACACCGGCGGCTCGGGCGGCGCGGCGGTGCTGGCGGCCATCCGGTACGCCGAGCAGATCGACCGCCCGGCCAACATCGTCGTGCTGCTGCCCGACAACGCCTCGCGCTACCTGAACAAGATCTTCGACGACGACTGGATGCGCGAGCACGGCTTCCTCGATCCCGAGGAGGGCCTGGGCACCATCCGCGATCTGCTGGGCAACAAGCCGCCGCAGGTGTGGACGATCAACAAGACCGACACCGTGCGCGACGTGGTCGAGCTGATGAAGAAGAAGGGCATCAGCCAGGTGCCCGTGGTCGAGAAGGGGCACCTCGTCGGCATCGTGACCGAGTCGGGGCTGCTGCAGAAGATCCTCGACGAGGGCACCGACTTCCTCGACGCCCCGGTGTCGAGCGTGGTCAGCGACGCCTACGAGGTGGCCGATCCCGACGCCCCGGTGGGCCTGTTCAACCACATCTTCAGCCAGGGCAAGGTGATCATCGTGTGGGAGCGCGGCGAGGTGCGCGGCCTGATCACGAAGATCGACGTCATCGACTTCCTCGCGCACCGCCGGCGGACCTGACATGGCCATCCTCGACGACGACGCCCGCTTCGCCACCCGCGCCATCCACGCGGGGCAGCAGCCCGATCCCACGACCGGCGCGGTGAACGTGCCGGTCTACCTGACCAGCACCTACGCGCAGTCGGCGCCCGGCGTGCACACCGGCTACGAGTACAGCCGCACGGGCAACCCGACGCGCACCGCGCTCGAGGCCAACCTGGCGGCGCTCGAGGGCGGCGCCCACGGCGTCTGCTTCGCCAGCGGCTGCGCCGCGTCGGCGGCCCTGGCCCACTGGCTGGGCAAGGGCGGCCACATGGTGTGCTGCGACGACGTGTACGGCGGCACCTACCGGCTGTTCCAGCGCCTGTTCACCGACGCCGACCGCAGCTTCTCGTGGGTCGATCTGACCGACGCGGACAACCTGCGCGCCCACGTTCGCCCCGAGACGAAGGCGGTGTGGATCGAGACGCCGACCAACCCGCTCTTGAAGCTGGTCGACATCGCGGCCATCGCCGATCGCGCGCACGCGCTGGGGCTGAAGGTCATCGTCGACAACACCTTCATGTCGCCCTACCTCCAGAGCCCCCTGGCCCTGGGCGCCGACATCGTCGTGCACAGCTGTACGAAGTACCTCGGCGGGCACAGCGACGTGGTGATGGGGGCGGTGGTCACGAACGACGCCGCCATCGCCGAGCGGCTGCACTTCATCCAGAACAGCGCGGGCGGCGTGCCCGGGCCGATGGACGCCTACCTGGTGCTGCGCGGCACGAAGACGCTGGCGGTGCGCATGGACCGCCACGACGCCAACGCGCGCAAGATCGCCGACTACCTGCAGGCGCACACCAAGGTGGAGAAGGTCATCTACCCCGGCCTGCAGAGCCACCCGCAGCACGCGCTGGCGACGCGGCAGATGCGCGGCTTCGGCGGCATGATCAGCTTCGTGGTCAAGGGCGGCCTGCCCGCGGCGACGGCGCTCTTGAAGTCGACGCGGGTGTTCACGCTGGCCGAGAGCCTGGGCGGCGTCGAGTCGCTCATCGAGCACCCGGCGATCATGACGCACGCCAGCGTGCCGCCCGACATCCGCGCCGCGCTGGGCATCGCCGACGGGCTGGTGCGCCTGAGCGTGGGCATCGAGCACGTCGACGATCTGCTCGCCGACCTCGACCGGGCGCTCGCCGCCGCCTGAGGCGCCGACCCACCGTTTGACCCGGCGGCGCCCCGCCCCGATAATCCTCGCCCATGCGGTCACCCCTGCCGATGCTGCTGGTCGCCGCCCTCGCGCTGCCGGCCTGCGAGGAGGCCGCGCCGTCGGCCGCCGCGCCGGCCGAGGGCGCGCCGTCGGACCTGCCGTCCACGGGCATGGGCATGCTCCAGCCCACCTGCGATCACGACGCTCCGCTCGATCCCGGGCCGACGCTGCCGCGCCGGCTGAACCGCTTCGAGTACGACAACACCGTGCGCGATCTCTTCGGCGAAGATCTCGGGCTGGCCCGCGACTTCCTGGCCGAGGAAGAGAGCCTGGGCTTCGACAACAACGCCCGGGCGCTGCAGGTCACGCCGGTGCACGCCGAGCAGTTCATGAGCGGCGCCGAGACGCTGGCGGCGCGCGCCGGCGAGCGCATGGACGCCCTCTTGCCCTGCGATCCGGCCGAGGACGGCGACGCGGCCTGCCTGCGCGCCTTCGTCGAGTCGTTCGGCAAGCGCGCCTGGCGCCGGCCCCTCGAGGAGGCCGAGGTCGACCGCCTCGTCGGCCTGTACGACGTGGCCCTCGAGCTGGGCGGCGAGCGGCCCCTGCGCGACGCCTTCGAGATGGTGCTCGAGGCCCTGCTGCAGTCGCCCCACTTCCTGTACCGCGTCGAGGTGGGCGAGCCCGTCCCCGGGCGGCCGGACCTGCGCCGCCTGACCGATTACGAGCTCGCGTCGCGCCTGTCCTACCTGGTGTGGCGCTCGATGCCGGACGACACCCTGATGGCCGAGGCCGACGCGGGCCGCCTGCGTTACCCGGATCAGCTGGCCGCGCAGGCCCGCCGCATGGTGGAGGACCCGCGGGCCCGCGACGGCCTGTGGACCTTCTTCGAGCAGTGGCTCGAGGTCGAAGAGGTGCTGCACCTCGAGCGCGACGCCCGCTACTACCCCGACTGGACGCCCGAGCAGGGCGAGGCCCTCTACGAGCAGGCCCGCCGCTTCGTCGACCACGTCGCCTGGTCGCCCGACGCCGATCTGCGCGCCCTGTTCGACGCGCCGTACACGTTCGCCGACGGCGATCTGGCCCGCACCTATGGCCTCAGCGGGGCGTCGGGCGCGGCCTTCGAGGAGACCTTCCCCGACGACCGGCTGGCCGGCGTGCTGACCTTGCCCGCGGTGCTGGCGGCGACGTCGAAGCCCAACATGACCTCGCCCATCCACCGCGGCATCTTCGTGCGCGAGCGCCTGCTGTGCACGCCGCTGCCCCCGCCGCCGGCCGACATCGTGGTCGTGCCGCCGGATCCCGATCCCAACCTGACGACGCGCGAGACCTTCGCCGAGCACTCGGCCAGCGACGCCTGCAAGGGCTGCCACCAGCTGATCGACCCGGTCGGCTTCGGCTTCGAGCACTTCGACGCCGTGGGCCGCTGGCGCGACGTCGAGAACGGGCACCCGGTCGACAGCGCGGCCACCCTCATCGGCACCCTGGACGTCGACGGTGACTACAGCGGCGCCGCCGAGATGGGGCAGGCCCTGGCCGACAGCGAGCACGCGCACCGCTGCGTGGCGCTTCAGTTCTTCCGCTTCGCCAACGGCCGCGGCGAGACCGGCGTCGACGCCTGCACGCTCGACCGCCTGTACACGGGCTACGTCGAGTCGGGCTACGACTTCGGCGCGCTGGTCGCGCAGATGGCCACCGACGAGAGCTTCCGCTTCCGCCGCTCGGGGGAGGCCACCCCGTGATCGATCGCCGCACCTTCCTGCGCCGGGCCGGCGGGGCCGCCCTGGCCCTGCCCCTGCTTCAGCTGCCCCGCGGCGCGCGCGCCGCCGAGACGCCGCCGACCCGGCTGCTGCTGTTCTTCACGCCCAACGGCACGAAGAAGGAGCTGTGGAGCCCGGGCGAGGGCGCCACCGAGGACAACTGGACGCCGGGCCGACTGCTGACGCCGGTGATGAACCACAAGCAGCGCCTGGTGGTGCTGGACGGCGTCGACAACAAGGTGGCCCTCGACGGCCCCGGCGGCCCCCACCAGCGCGGCATGGCCGGGCTGTGGACCGGCGAGGTCATCACCGAGGGCGACTTCGTCGGCGGTGACGGGCGCCGCGCCGGCTGGGCCGGCGGGCCCTCGATCGATCAGTACGCCGCGCGCGTGCTGCAGCCGGGCACGCCGCTGTCGACGCTCGAGCTGGGCGTGCGGGTGAAGGAGGCCGTGCCGCGCGGCCGCATGATCTACCGCGGCCGCGAGCAGCCGGTGGCGCCGCTGAACGATCCGGTCGAGGCCTTCGACCGCATGTTCGGCGATCCGATGGCCGGCGACGCGGACGCCACGGCCCGCCTGCTGATGCGCCGCCGCTCGGTGCTGGACGCGGTGCAGGCCGACTTCACGGCGCTGAAGAAGAAGGTGACGGCCGAGGACGCCGCCAAGCTCGAGCAGCACGCCGAGGTGCTGCGCAGCCTCGAGCGCCGGCTGGGCACCGTGGTCGACCGCCCGGAGCTGTGCAACCCGGCGACGCCCTCGGGCACCATGGACGTGCTGAGCGAGGCCGACTACGGCCTGCTGGTGCGCGCCCAGATCGACCTGGCCGTCAACGCGCTGGCCTGCGACGTCACGCGCATCGCCAGCGTGCAGTGCAGCACCGCGGTCAACGCCCTGCGCTTCACCTTCATGGGCCTGCGCGACAACGAGGGCCACGCCCTGTCGCACGCCGGCGACAGCCACCCCGAGCGCCAGGACGAGTGGGAGCAGATGCTCACCTGGTACTCGGAGCAGTTCGCTTACCTGCTCGACCGGCTGGCGGCCGTGCCCGAGGGCGACGGCTCGCTGCTCGACAACACGCTGGTGGTGTGGGGCATGGAGATCAGCCGGGGCAACAATCACGATCTGACCGACATCCCCTTCGTGCTGGCCGGCGGCGCTGGCGGCCGCCTGAAGGGCGGGCGCTACCTGCGCTACGACGGCAAGCCGCACAACGACCTGCTGGTGGGCATCCTGAACCTGCTCGGCGTGCCCGACGCCACCTTCGGCAACGTCGACTATGCCAGCGGCGGCCCCCTCGTCGGCCTGATCTGAACGAGCGTCGTCGGCGCCGTCGCGCCGACCGGCTGCCCGCGTCCCCTACTGTTCGTCCTCGGTGCGCAGCGGCCGCCCCCGCATGGGGATGGGCGGCGCCTTGGGCGTGCCGCGCATCGGCGGCGCGGGCGGGGCGGGGGGCGTCGGCGCGCCAGCCGGCCGGGCGGGCGGGCGGCAGGGGCGGGCGGGGCGGCGCGCTGACCGGCGCGCCGCGCGGCGGTGGAGGCGGCGGGCGCTCATCGGGGCGCTGCGCAGCCTGGAGGCGGCGGGCTGGTCACCGGGGCGCCGCGCAGGGCGCGCCGGCGCGCTGACCAGGGGCCCCCGCAGCGGCGCGGGCGGCGGCTCGCCCACCGGGGTGCCGCGCAGGGTGACCGGCGGGGGGCCCTTGGACGGCGGCCCGCCGGCGCCGAGCGAGGCCAGGAACGCGGCCGCCTCGTCGCCCACCTCGCGCGCCTTCGCGGTCGCCGCCCGCTGCGTCTCGGCGTCGCCGCCCTCGGCCTGGCGCTGCCGCTCGGCCTGATGGCGGTCGGCCTTCTTCAGATCGCGCTCGTAGGTGCCCTCTTCGATCTGCCGCAGGATGCGATCCCAGTACCGCTCGACCGTCATCAGCCGCTGCATCAGGTTGGCGTGCTTGAAGCGGGCGACGGTGTCCTTGCGGGGCGCGCGGAAGCGGCGGATGTCGCGGCCGATTTCGTCGCGCTGCTTCGCGGGCAGGCGCCGCTCGAGGCCCAGGAAGTAGCGCTCGAACTCCCGCCGGACCTCCTCGAGGCGCGCGTGCAGGGCGTCCAGCTCTTCGACGGGCTTCATGCGGGTGTCTGCCTCCAGCGTTCGGGCAGGCAGCTTACCCTCGTCACGGGCCGACCCGCAACGGCGCGCGACGCACGACGGCGTCGCCCGTCTTGACGACCCGTGGGGCGCGGTGTTAGCGTCGCACGGTCGAAAATCCCGTGAATTTCAGGGTGTTTGGCTTGGCAGCCTCCCCACAGCATCGCTCGCCTCGTCGGCCGGCCCGCTCGCCCCACCTGATGCGCGCCGCGTTGGCGCTGCTGTTGGGGGCCTGCGCGCCCGGGTGCGCCTTCGACGCCGAGGACATCGGCCGCTGGGAGAACGTCGCGCAGGGCGAGCAGCGCCTGGCCGGCTACCTGGCCGATCCGGCCCGCCCCCTCGAGCTGCGGCAGCGCGCGGCCTTCGTGCTGCTGCGCATGGATCAGATCGAGCACATCGTCGGGGTGCTGAAGGACGCCGGCGACGCGGATCGCGAACGCCTGCTGCCCTACGTCGTCGCGGTGGCGGCCGCCGGCCTGCGCAGCGACGCGCCCGCCGACGCGCAGGCGCGGGCGGCCACCCTGTCCTTCTACCTGCTGCAGTTCGCCGACGATCTGCGCGGCACCGTCGAGGGCCAGCCCCGCGACGTGCACTTCGTGCAGACCGTCACCGACTGGTGCCTGAGCCAGTTCGACAGCGCCCAGCCCATCGAGCCCGCCCGACGCTGCGACGACATCCTGCTGGCGGCCGCCACCGTACGCCGCGACGTGGTGGTGCCGCGCCTGCTGGACGACATGCGGCAGGCCTCGCAGCTCGAGCGCCTGCTGCGGGTGGACGGGCTCTTGTCGAAGCTGAAGGATGCCGCCGCGCACCGGCAGCAGGGCCGCATGCTGCTCGACTTCGCGCGCCGCCGATATCCGCAGATCGAGGCGCCGCTGGCCGAGGCCATGGTGCGCAACCGCAACGCGACGCTGCTGCGCTACCTGCTGGACGCTGCGCGCGATCCGCGCGTGCCCCGCGTGACGCGCGACGTCGCGCAGGAGGCCGCGCTCAGCCACCTCGGCAAGCGCGCCCTGCCTGGGCTGTTCAACCTGCTGCGCACCGACGAGCCCGACACCGGCTACGCCGCGCGCTTCAACGCGCTGGACATGATCTGGGCGCTCGGCGGGGTCGAGCGGCTGGGCGAGGGCCTGCGCGCGCTGCCCGCCGACATGAGCTGGCCCAGCCGGCCGGGCGCGTTCAAGGCCGAGGTCGACGCCTTCTGCGACGAGTCCATCGCCCGCAACGCCGTCACCGCGCGGCCGGTGCTCGAGCAGGTGGTCGGGCACTCGAACTGGGCCGCGCGGGCGTACGCCATGGAGTGCATCCTGCGCCTGTATCCCGACGCGGCGCCGCTGCTGCTGCGCGGCCTGCTGGAGGACGACACGCCCCTGCCGGGCTGGTCGGACGACGGCAGCCCCATCACGATGGGCGCGTACGTGCAGGCCGCCCTCGAGCCGAGGTAGGTGGAGTTCCTCGGCTTCCTGGCGGGCGCCGTCATGGCCCTGCTGGTGGCGGTGGCGCTCTTCCGCACGGTGGATCCCGCGCGCCGCCGCCGGCGCCGCCGCGACGCGGCCCCGCCCGGCGAGGCGCTGGGCGAGCGGGATCGGGTCGAGGCGCTGTGCGGGGCCCTGTCCGGCGATCCCCAGCGCGACCGCCCCCTGCTGAACCGGCTGCTGGCGTTGGGCCCCAGCATCGTGCCCAGCCTGCTCGAGCACCTCGCCGAGCTGCTGCGCACGCCCGACGGGCCGCCGCCGCGGCGGGTGGCGCGCATCGAAGAGCTGGTGTCCGACTTCGGGCTGGCCGCCGTGCCCCCGGTGACCGATCTGCTCGCCCGCCTGCAGCCCACCGCCCCGCTGGCCCCCGCCCTGACCCGCATCCTGTTCCGCCTGGGTCAATCCGGGGCGCGCAGCGTCATGCAGCGCGGCCTGCGCCACCCCGAGCTGGCCGCCTTCCTGCCGCGCTTCCGCCACCTGCGCCGCGGCGACGGCGCCACCGCCCTGTTCCTCACCCTGCGCGACGCGCCCGGCCCGGCCGGTGATCACCTCGCCACCCTGGCGGGCCTCTTGGCCGACGCCCCCGAGGTGCTGGACAAGCTGTGGGACGCCTGGGACGCGCCGCGCCGCGTGGGCCTCTTGTGCTTCCTGGCCGACTGGCTGCCGCTGGCCCGACCGGTGGACGTCCGGCGCGGGGCCGCCGATCCGCACCCCCAGGTGCAGCGCGCGGCCGCGCGCCTGGCGCACCTGCTGGTCGATCCCGCGCTGGTGGGGCCCCTGTCCGCGCTGGCCCGGGCCGGCGACGCCGCCACGCGGCAGGTGGCCGTGCAGGCCCTCGCGGCGCAGCCCTCGCTGGGCGCTCGGCCGGCGCTGCTCGAGGCCGCGGCCGACGCGGACGCCGACGTCGCCCTGCAGGCGCTGATCGGCTGCGTCCGCGCGCACCCCGCCGTCGCCGACGACGCCCTCGCCGCCGCGCGCGCCCTGCGGGGGACGCCCGCCCACGCAATGCTGGTC
Organism: Myxococcales bacterium; assembly: GCA_020633465.1. Classification (GTDB taxonomy): domain Bacteria; phylum Myxococcota_A; class Bradymonadia; order UBA7976; family UBA1532; genus JACKDN01. Next base: position 44,214 of record JACKDN010000032.1, on the reverse strand, counting down.
GAGCAGGCGCCCCTCGACGGGCCCCCGGGCGGCCCGCTCGAGCCGCTGTTCGCGGCCCTCGACGGGGGCGAGGACGCGCTGCGCGGCCTGGCGGCGGCGCTGCTGGCGCGCCACATCGAGGCGGATCCTCGCGCCCGCGAGCGGCTGATCCGCGTGGCCGACGGCAGCCTCGGCGGCGATCGCGTGCTGGCCGTCGCCACGCTGGCGCGCGCGCACGATCCGACGGCCGCCGAGCTGCTGGTGAAGTGCCTGCGGGCGCCGGTGGACGCCGACGCGCGCCTGCACCTGCAGGAGGCCGCCCAGCACATCGGCGAGGCGGCGCTGGCGCCCCTGGCGCGCCGGCTGCGGCCGCAGGCGCCGGGTCAGGTCGAGGGGGCGCTGGCGGTGCTGCGCGCCCAGCCCTACGCGGCGGCGGCGCCCCAGCTGCTGCGCGGACTCGAGGACGCGCGCTCGGGCTACCTCGAGGGCCTGTTGGCCGCCACGCTGAAGGTGGGCGGCGACGCGGTGCGCGCGGTCATCGACGAGGCCCTGGTCGATCCGCGCCGGGGCCTGCTGGCCCCCGCCCTGCGCTACCTGGCCGCCTACGCCTGCCCGGCGGACGTCGACCTGCTGTTGACGCTCTTCGACCGGCACCTGCCCCTGCGCAGCATCATCCTCAACCTGGTCGAGGGCCAGGGCGAGGCGGCGCGCCCGGCCCTGGCCCAGCGCATTGCCGCCGGCGGCGAGGACGCGATCGTCACCGCGCTCGAGCAGCGCAAGGCCCTGCTCGACGCCTGCGCCGAGGGCGGCTGACCGCCAGGGTTCTGGCGCCGCGCTGCGAGTGCCCGCATACTGCCGGCCATGCGATGGTCCCTGCTCCTCGCGTTGTCCCTGGGCGCCTCGGCCGGCTGTGATCGGTCCGAGCGCAAGCGGCAGACCGCGGTGGAGGAGTTCGAGACGTTGTCGCGCGATCTGTGCCTGCGCAACTGGCTGAGCGATGCCCAGCGGACCCGCATCACCGAAGGCTTCCGGAGCGGCCGCCTGCCGCCCGACCGCGTGGACGCGTACATCGCGGCGGTGCGCAAGAAGGGGCAGTACGCCGAGAAGTCGAACCTGGACAACGAGTCGTTCTGCCGGTTGCAGCGCAACGTCTTCCGGCAGCACTTCATGCAGTAGGCGTCGCGGGGTGAACACTCGGCAGTGAGCGGGCGCGGGCGGGCGCGCCGCAGGGGGAGTGGGGTGGACTGGATCCTGGTCGAGGAGGTCGACGACGACGGCGCGCGGCTGTCCGCGCTGCGCCTGGCCGACGGCGTCCGCCGCCTGTTGTACGAGAGCGACTACGACCTGCCCCTGCGCCCGTCGCTGCACCCCGAGGGGCGCCGCGTCGCGGTCGACGCCGTCGCGCGCAACGTGCTGCGCGGCGAGTACCGGGCGCGCGTGGGGCTGGTGAACCTCGAGAAGCCGGGCGTCGGGTGGCTGCGCGAGTCGCTCGACCCCAAGTGGCGCATCGGCGGGGCGGTCTTCGACGACACCGGCGGACGCCTGGCGCTCGAGGGGGCCTACGACGGCGCGCCGCTGCCCGACATCTACGTGTATTCGTTGGCGTTCTCGGGCAACTCCGTGCGCGAGGAGGTCATCGCGGGCGTCGGCAACCGCAAGCAGCTCGGCTGCGTGCGGCCCCACTTCCTGCCCGGCGGCGAGCAGCTGGTGTACCTGGCCAACAACCGCCCCGACGGCGCCTGGGAGGTGTGCCTGCTCGATCTCACCCAGTCGGGTGACTCGGCCTTCGGCCTCGAGGGGCGGGCGCCCTCGGTGCTGTCGCTGGCGCTGAGCGACGGGGCGCAGGCCGTGCCCGAGGCGGGCCTGGCGTACAGCGCGTCGACCCGGCGCGTGGTGTTCGTGGGCCGCGCGCGCGGCGGCACCCGGCAGCGCGTGCGCACCGTGCCGCTGGCCGGCGGGGCGTGCGCCGAGGTGGGCAAGTCGCACCTGCGCATCGAGGACGTGGCGGTGTCGCCCGAGGGTGATCGCGTGGCGTGGTCGGCCGACGGCCAGATCTGGCTGGCCGACGTGGACGGCGGGGCCTGCCGGTCGGTGGTACAGGGCGCGAGCGACGCGAGCCACCGCGGGCTGGCCTTCGATGCGCAGGGCGGGCGGCTGCTGTTCGTCACCAACGATCCCGAGGGTGCGCGGCTGCGCGCGGTGCGGCTGACCGATCGTGTGGTCGAGACGCTGCGCGATCTGGGCGACGTGACGGTGGTGGGCGTTCAGGCGGTGCCGGACGACGCGCCGATGGCGCAGCGGCTGGAGGCGCTGCCGGCGGCGGGGCAGTCGGCCGACGTTGGGGCCGACGACGCGGGCGCGACGGTGGTGCAGCGGCGGCCGCCCGTGGACGACGGCGGACCCGCGACCCTGGTCGAGCGGGTGGAGGAGGCGCCGGATCCCGAGGAGGAGGAGGACGCCTCGGCGGACGACGCGGCGGCGGGCGCGGACGAGGCTGCGGCGCCCGCGGCCGAGGCGCAGCCGGCGGACTCGACGGCCGCTGTCGAGCTGGCGGCCGACGCGGAGCAGGCGGCCGACGACGAGGCGGCGGGCGACGAGGCGGCCGCGGCCGCGGGATCCCCGTCCGTGGCGGCGGCCGACGACGCGGCCGCGCCCGAAGCCGCGCAGGCGGCGCCCGACGACGCGGCGATGGCCGACCAGGCGGCGGGGTCGGCGGCGTCCGCGCCCGAAAGCCGCGCAGGCGGCGGGCCGATGACGCGGCGGGGGTCGACGACGCGGCCGCGTCCATGGGGGCCGCGCCCGAAGCCGCGGAGGCGGCAGACGACGACGCGGCGGCGGCGGACGCGCCAGCAGGGCCCGCGACCGGCGACGCGGCCGCCGCGCCGGCGGGTGACGCGCCGGCGGCCGCGCAGCCCCGGCGCCCGGGGCCGAGGCCAGCCAGGCGACCCCGCGCCGAAGCCGGCGCCGGGGCCCAAGGCCAGCCCGGTGCGTCCCGTGGCCGCCTTCGCGGCGCCGACGCCCTCGACCGACTTCGTCGCCTGGATGCGCGGCCTGCCCGCCCACCCCGATCCGGGCGCCGAGCTGAGCCGCCTGACCGGCCTGCGCGGCGACGTCCGGGTGCGGGACGCCGCGCAGCTGCACCTGTCCCGCCAGCTGCGCCGCCTGGCCGACGATCCCGAGCGCGTCACCGACGCCGTCTTCGCCATCAGCGCCGTCGCCCTGCTGCGCATGAACCGCGGCCGCGCCCTGCTGGTCGAGCTGTGCGGCCGCGCCCGCGAGCGCCTCGATCTCAGCGGCGGCCTGCCCGAGGCCGAGGAGCACTTCGCGCTGGCCGCGCTGCGCTACGTCGACGGCCGGACGTCCGCCTTCGATCCGATGGACGTCTACGCCGAGTACGAGGCCATGTTCACCCAGGCCACCGAGGCCCTCGACCGATCCGGCGAGGCCGCCGCGCAGGCGGTGATGGAGAGCTTCGGCAGCCTCTACCGCGAGCAGCTGGTGCAGGTGCTCGACGACGCCTCGCCCGAGGACGAGGCCACCCGCGCGCGGCTGCGCGAGGCCGCCGAGGACGCCTCGGCCGCCGCGTCCTTCGAGCAGGTGGATCCCGAGGCGGTCGAGTGGGCCCGGCGACGGGCGCGCGCCGAGGAGGACGCGGCGCGCGCCGCGAGCGACGCGGCGCGGGCCGAGGCCGAGGCGCGGGCCCAGATCGAGGCGCAGGCGCGGGCGCGGGCCGAGGCGGACGCGAAGGCTCGGGCCGACGCCGAGCGCGCGCGGCTCGAGCGCGAGCGCGACGCGCCAGGTGCGGGCGCAGGAAGAGGCCGCCGCGCGGCGCATCGCCGAGCTCGAGGCCAAGGCCGAGGCCGCGCGGGTCGAGGCCGAGCGGCGCATCGCCGAGGCCGAGGCCGCCGCGGCCGCGGCCGCCGCCGAGGCGCAGCGGCAGCTCGAAGCGGCCCGCGCGGCCGCCGCCGCGGCGCCGCAGGCGAGCCCCGCGCCCCAGCCGAGCCCGGCCCCGCAGGCGAGCCCGGCCCTCCAGTCGAGCCCGGCCCCCAGGCGGCCCAGCCCCCAGCAGAGCCCAGCCCCTGCAGCGGAGCCCGGCCCCGCAGGCGAGCCTGGCGCCCGCCGCCGCGCGCCCGAACCTGACGCCGCTGGGCACCCCAGGCGATCCTTCAACCCGCTCGCCACGCCCGCGCCCGCGCCGCGCTCGGTGGACGCCTCGCCCGCGCCGGCGCCCCGCGCCACGCCAGCGCCCGCCGCCCGCGAGGACGCCTTCCGCGCCGACGCGCCGCTGGACGCGGACGTCGTCGACGCGCCGCCGCTGCACATGGGCCCGGCCGGTCCGCCGCCCGCCGCCCAGCAGATCGCGGCGGCGGCGGCGGCGGCGGGCGGCCTCTTCCAGGTGCTGATGGGGGCGACGCTGGGCTCGCTGCTCGTCAGCCTGGGCGTGGTGTGGCTGGCCGGCGCGATCGGCCTCTTCGGCGATCGGCGCTGGGGCTGGTTCGCCGCGCTCGCCGGCTATCTGGGCAACGGCATCGTCATGCTGGCCTACGCGACGGCCTACGCGCCGATCGTGCCCGCCGTGGTGCCCGTCGTCGGCGGCATCGGCGCGCTGGCCCTGGGCGGCGTGCTGCTGCTGCCCGGCCTGCGCGACCGGTGGGCGCCGCGACGCGCGCTGGTCTGAACCGTCGACGGACACGCCCGCGGCCCCTCGGCCGCCTCGCGTGTCCTTCCCGGGCGCCGGCGCTTTGGTTGCATCGTATGTGAGGAGTGACCGACAATGCGCGGCGACCGTGCGAACCGAATCCGGGGGGAGGGGGTGGACTTGAACGTCCTGCGAAGCGTCGCCGCGGCGACCGTGCTGCTTTTGCCGATGGCGGTGGGGGCGGTGCCCGAGGGCACGCGCCAGCTGGGTCTGACCCAGGGCCTGGAAGGCTACTCCGAGCTGAAGGTCTTCGCTCGGGCCGGCGAGCGCATCCGCGTGTGTTCGTCCGACGACGGCCTGAAGGAGCCCGCGGTGATGGTCGACGGCCAGCCCGTCGACCTCGACCGCGACGCGCTGATCATGCCGGCGAACCCCGTCGACGTGGGGCGCCTGGGTAGCGAGATCATCGTCTTCCCGCCCAACCCGACCGCGTGCACCGGCGATCTGGACTGCGCGGCGGGCCAGAGCTGTCGCAACCGCTCGTTCACCCGCCTGCCGGTGCCCGTCGGCCAGCAGGGCCAGTGCGGCATCCCGCTGGCCGTCACGCAGGTGCGCGGCTACTGCAACGCGCAGCAGGCCCCGGGTGATCGCAACTGGCACGAGGTGGCCGTCGACGCCGAGGGCGACTGGCGCATCAACTTCGTGGGCGAGCCCGAGTCGCTGACCGGCAGCGGCAGCTCGGTGCGCTTCTTCGAGGTCGACGTCGTCGACGGCGGGGGCGCCTCGGCCCCCGGCGGCCGGCTGCACACCGAGAGCTGGGCGCTCAACGCGCACAGCTTCGCGTACGGCGCGGACACCGAGTTCTTCGTGCTGGCCGCGGTGAACCAGGGCGCGCGGGTGTTCTCGATCGACTTCGAGAACCTCGCCGGCTTCCGGTGGTTCCTCGTCAGCAACGCGCGCGGCCTGCAGGATCACCCCAGCCAGTCGTGGTGCGCGTACGGCAACCCCTTCGGCGACGGCTGTCTCACGGCGACCCAGGCGCGCAACGCGCAGCCCCCCGTCGACCAGGAGACGGTCTTCTCGGGCTACGAGATCTACATCCACTACCCGGATCCCGCGCCGGCCGCGCCCCCCGAGCCGACCCTGGACAACGTCCAGTTCAACGACGAGGCGGGCACCGGCACCATCACGCCCAACGGCGACGGCAACCAGGACACCGGCGTGTTCTCGTTCGAGTCGAACGTCAACGGCACCTACGAGGTGATCATCGACACCGACGGGGACGGCAACCTCGAGCGGGCCGACGACCGCGTGCTGCGCGGCAACGTGCGGGTGGGCACCAACGAGGTCGAGTGGGACGGCAACGGGCCCGACGGGCAGCCGGCCGGCGACGGGGCCTACCGCTTCCGCGTGCGGCTGGTGACGGCCGAGACGCACTTCCCGATGAGCGACATCGAGGACAACAGCGACGGCTTCGTCGTGTGGGACGTGGCGCCCAACGGCGATCGCACGGCGCTGCCGATGTTCTGGGACGACCGGCCGGTGCGCGCCGAGGCCAACCTGATCCCCGCCACCGACGACGCGGTGCTCAGCTTCGGTGACGGCTCGAGCGTGCCCCCGGGCGATCACCAGCGGCGGCGCTGGGTGCAGCCGACGAACAACGAGAACGACGACGTCCCGCTCATCTTCGACACCTGGGTGGTCGGCGCCTCGACCTTCACCGGCGTGGCGCTGTGCCGCCGCTGCGGCGAGCCCTTCGACATGGTGGTCGTCGGCGGTGACGACGAGGTCAACGACACCGACGAGGACGGCATCCCCGACGACGTCGAGGATCCCAACGGCAACGGCGTGGTCGAGCCGGGCGAGACCGATCCCAACGATCCCGACACCGACGGCGACGGCCTCGACGACGGCGTCGAGGACGCCAACCAGAACGGCATGGTCGACGAGGGCGAGACCGATCCGCGCCGCGAGGACACCGACGGCGACGGCCTGAACGACGGGGTCGAGGACGCCAACCAGAACGGCGTCCAGGACATGGGCGAGACCGATCCCACCGATCCCGACACCGACGGCGACGGCCTCGACGACGGCGTCGAGGTGGACGGGCCGACCAACCCGCTCGATCCGGACTCGGACGACGACGGGCTGCTCGACGGGGCCGAGGACGCCAACGGCAACGGCATGGTGGACGCCGGCGAGACCGATCCGACGAACCCCGACACCGACAACGACGGCATCTCGGACGGCGTCGAGACGACGGGGCCGACCAGCCCCACCGATCCCGACAGCGACGACGACGGCCTGAACGACGGGATCGAGGACGCCAACCAGAACGGCGTGATCGACGAGGGTGAGACCGAGCCGGACGACGCGGACACCGACGACGACGGCATCGCCGACGGCGTCGAGGACGCCAACCAGAACGGCATGGTGGACGCCGGCGAGACCGATCCGCGGGTGCGCGACACGGACGGCGATGGCGTCGACGACGGGCAGGAGGACATCGATCGCGACGGCATGCGCGACGAGGGCGAGCTGGATCCCCTCGACACCGACACCGACGACGACGGCATCCTCGACGGCGTCGAGGACGCCAACCAGAACGGCCGCGTCGACGTGGGCGAGACGGACGGCACCGACACCGACTCGGACGACGACGGCCTCGACGACGGCGTCGAGGACGCCAACCAGAACGGCACCGTGGACGCGGGCGAGACCGATCCGCGCAACCCCGACACCGACGGCGGCGGCGAGAACGACGGCAGCGAGGTCGCCGGCGGCCGGAACCCGGTCGACAACCCGGACGACGACCTCCGCCCGGTGATGGACTCCGACGGCGACGGCCTGAACGACGACGAGGAGGATCTGAACGGGAACGGTCAGCTCGACGACGGCGAGACCGATCCCGACGATCCGGACACCGACGACGACGGCCTGAGCGACTTCGTCGAGGTGAACGGGCCGACCGATCCGCGCCTGGCCGACACCGACCAGGACGGCCTGCTCGACGGGGCCGAGGACGCCAACGGCAACGGCATGGTGGACGAGGGCGAGACCGATCCGACCTCGGCCGACAGCGACGCGGACGGCCTGCGCGACGGCACCGAGGACGCCAACCTCAACGGCACGGTGGACGACGGCGAGACCAACCCGACCAACCCCGACACCGACGACGACGGCATCCTCGACGGCGTCGAGGACGCCGACCAGGACGGCATCCGCGACGCGGACGAGACCGATCCCCTCGACCCCGACACCGACGACGACGGCCTGACCGACGGGCAGGAGGACGCCAACCAGAACGGCGAGCGCGACGACGGCGAGACCGACCCCCTCGACGCCGACACCGACGACGGCGGCGAGCCGGACGGCAGCGAGGTCATGGGCGGCCGGGATCCCTTCGACCCGACCGACGATCTGCGCATGGACACCGACGGCGACGGCATCCCCGACGTGGTCGAGCGCGACAACGGCACCGACCCGCTCGACCCCGACTCGGACGGCGACGGCATCGAGGACGGCGTCGAGGACGCCAACCAGAACGGCATGTTCGACGACGGCGAGACCGATCCGCGCGATCCCGACACCGACGGCGACGGCCTGCTCGACGGCGTCGAGGACGCCAACCTGAACGGCAGCGTCGACGACGGCGAGACCGATCCGCGCAACCCGGACACCGACGGCGACCGGCTGCCCGACGGCATCGAGGACGCCAACGGCAACGGCGCGTTCGACGAGGGCGAGACGGATCCGCGCAACCCGGACACCGACGGCGACACGCTGACCGACGGCGCCGAGGACGAGAACCGCGACGGCATCTGGCAGCCGGGCAACGGCGAGACGGATCCGCGCTACCCGGACACCGACGGCGACGGGCTGGACGACGCGGTCGATCCCAACCCGCTGGACGGGCTGAACACGCCGGACGGCGGCGCGGACGCGCCCGCCGAAGAGGTCACCGGCAGCTCGCCCTTCGACGGCTGCACGGCGTCCCCCGGCCGCAGCGGCAGCCCCGCGGGCGCGCTGTTCGGCCTGGTGCTGCTGGGCCTGGCGCTGCGCCGGCGTCGCCCTTGAGGTCGGTTCGGCCCGCCCTGTTGACGCTGGCGGTGGCGCTCGGGGGGATCGCGTGCGGTCCCCTCGAGGCGCCCGAGCCGGACAAGAACACCCCGCAGAGCCCCGACGATCACATCGCGCTGCGCCTGGCCTTCGAGAAGGTGGCCGACGCGGCGAAGAGCGGCGACTCGGCGGCGGTGGTGCGCGCGCTCGAGCCCTTTTTGGCGACGCGGGACGAGCTGGTGACCCTCTTCGGGCCCGAGGTCGGCGCGCGGGCCTGGAAGGGCTACAGCGACAGCATCGCGGCGACCCTGCGCGCCGAGGCCGGCGACGTGATCGTGCGGCAGGTGAAGGACGGCCAGACCGAGGTGGCCGTCGAGCAGGTGGGGCCGGCGTTCCCCGCGCGCACGACGCCCGGCGATCAGCGGCTGCTGGACGCCATGCGATCGAAGCGGCCGATGTACTCGGTGCGCCTGCGCCGCCCCGGCGAGCAGCTGGGCCTGCGCTTCAACGGCTTCGTGTACATCGACGGGAAGTGGCGGGCGCTGCTGAAGGCGTACGACCACCTCGATCCGCCGCCCGACGCCGAGCCGCCACCGGCACCGGCCCCGGCGACGGACGCCGGCGCGCCCGCGGGCGACGCCGGCAACTGAGTCCCGTCAGGCGGCGCCGTGCCGCGCGACGACGACCGTCCGAATCCCGCCCCGCACCCAGAAGTCACCCTCGACCTCCATGAAGCGCGGCTGCAGCAGCGCCACGAGGTCGTCGAGGATGCGGTTCGTCACCGCCTCGTGGAAGTGCCCCTCGTCCCGGAAGCTCCACAGGTACAGCTTCAGCGACTTCAGCTCGACGCACCGCTGGTCGGGCGTGTAGCGGATGCGGATGGTCGCGAAGTCGGGCTGGCCGGTCTTGGGGCACAGGCAGGTGAACTCCGGGCACTCGAAGCGGATCTCGTAGTCGCGCTCGGGCTTCGGGTTGGGAAAGGCATCCAGGATCTTCGTGGGTTGCGTCGACACCGTGTTTCCTCCTGAGAACGGGCGGAGGGTGCCCGTCCGGCATCCATTGAGCAATACTGCCGCGGCTGTTCCGTCGACGCGGCGGACCTTCGGCCGGTCGGGACCGGCCATCAAACCGACAGGAGAGCTCACATGAAGCGTCTGGTTTCGTCCTTCATCGCCTTCGCCGCCTTCGGCGCCCTCACCCTGGGCGCGGCCCACGCCGAGAAGTGGGGCGTCGACGGCGCGCACGCCTACGCGCACTTCTCGATCATCCACTTCGGCATCGCCCCGAACTACGGCCGCTTCGACACCATCGGCGGCAGCTACGACGTCGAGGGCGGCGAGCTGAAGGGGCTGACCATCGACATCGACGCCGCCAGCATCAACACGGGCGTCAAGAAGCGCGACGACCACCTCAAGGGCCCCGACTTCTTCAACGTCAAGCAGTTCCCCAAGCTGACCTTCAAGAGCACCAAGGTCGAGAAGAAGAGCGACGACACCTACGCGGTGACCGGCGATCTCACCATCCACGGCGTGACCAAGAGCGTCACCGCCGAGGTGAAGAAGACCGGCATGGGCAAGGATCCCTGGGGCAACGATCGCATCGGCTTCACCGCCGATCTGACCATCAAGCGCTCGGACTTCGGCATCACGCACATGGCCGAGGGCCTGAGCGACGAGGTGAAGCTGATGCTGTCGGCCGAGGGCATCAAGGGCAAGTGAGCCCGGTGAAGTGAGGGAGCCGCCATGGACGCCGCCACCAAGACCCAGATCAGCGGATTGGTGTTCACCGTGCTGCTGCCGGTGGCGGCGGCCGCGCTGCCCATCGTGGTGGCGCGCAAGCTGAAGGCCGGCGCGGCCGAGCGCCCGCTCTTGGGCGGGCTGGCCGTGCTGGCCGGGCTCGTGACCGCGCACCTCGGCGTCGTGGGCTGGCCGGGCTGGCCGCTGGGGGACGCCCACCACTGGGTGTTGCTGGCGGTGATCGGCGCGGGCGGCCTGGGGCTGCTGGTCGACCAGCTGAGGCCCCCCGCTCGGCCCCTGGTGGTCGGCGTCGTGGCGCTGGTGGTGCTCGGCTTCTTCACCTGGCGCCTGCTGGCGCCGCTCGCCGGCCTGTGGGAACCGAAGGGCGTGCTGCCGCAGCTCAGCCAGAGCGCCTGGGTGCTCGACGCGGGGCTGATGATGCTGGTGGCGTGGCTGGGCGTCGACCACGCCGCGCGGCACGCGCCCGCGCCGGCGGCGCTGGCGCCCGTGGCGCTGGCCTTCGCCGCGTCCGCCGGCGCCATCGTCGTCTCGGGCAGCGCGATCATCGGCCAGTTGGCCGGCGCGATGGGCATCGCCGTCGCGCTGGTGGGCGTCGCCGCGTGGCGGTGGCCCGACGTGCGCGTCGGCCACGGCGCGGTGGGGGCGGCCGTCGTCGGGCTGGGGCTGGTCGTCAGCTACGGCCACTTCTACGTCGACATGCCGCGCCCGGTGGCCGGACTGCTGGTGTTGGCGCCGTTGGGCGCGCTGGGCGGCCTGCTCGGCGCGCGCACCTGGCAGAAGGTGGCGCTGGCGCTGGCCCTGGCGGCCGTGCCCGCGGGCCTGGCGGTGTGGCTGGCGAAGCAGGCCGACGCCGCCGCCATGGAAGAGGACACCGGCGGCGGCGAGTACGAGTACGACTACGGCTCGCTGTGAGCCCCCGCCCGCGCTCACTCGCCGCATAACTTTTTCCTCAAGTCGGGCCGCTCGGCGTCGATGACCCGAGTGGGCGGTGGTGTCTCCGCCCGGCTGGAGGCCCCGATGCCGCTCGCCGTGCACGCGCGCACCGCACCCCCCATCGTCCCGCCCGCCCCTCGGCGCGCCGCGCCGGCATCCGCCGAGGTGGCCGCCGCCGAGACCTCCGACCTCGAGGACCGCGTGTCGGTGCGCGATCGCGCCGATCTGCTGGTGCTGATGCGCACGCTGGGGCGCGAGGACGCCGAGAAGGTGGACGCCGAGCTGGCCGAGGCCGGCGTCGAGCTGAAGACCGAGACGACGACCGCGCTCGAGGCCGAGGTGGCGGTGCGCGTCGACTTCGAGATCGAGGTCACCGTGGCCGAGGCGCGCGCCGACGCGCCCGAGGGCGAGGCGAAGCGCCAGGATCCGCTGGTGCTCGACCTCGACGGCGACGGGCGGATCAGCCTGACCGGCGTGGCCGACGGTTTCGATTTCGACCTCGACGCCGACGGGCGCGCGGATCGCGCGGCCACCGTGGCCGGGGGCGACGCGTTCCTCGCGCTGGATCGCGACGGCGACGGCCGCATCACCAGCGGCGCCGAGCTGTTCGGTGACGCGACGGGCGCGCGCGACGGCTTCGCCGATCTGGCGCTGCTGGACGACAACGGCGACGGCGTCTTCGACGCGCGCGACACCGCCTTCGCCGACGCGGTCGTCTTCGACGGGCGCCGCACCCGCAGCCTGACCGAGGCCGGCGTCGCTTCGATCGAGCTGCGCGCGCGCGCCGCTCACCGCGAGCGCGCGGACGGCAACGCCGAGATCGCGCAGAGCACCTTCCGCCGCACCGACGGCACGCTGGGCCGGGTGGCCGACGTGCTGCTGGCCTACCGCTCGGTGGCCTGACGCCCCGACGGGCTCAGAGGAAGCCGTACTCGGTGATCATGTTGTCGTCGGTGATGACGCGGCCCTCGCGGGCGCGCGCCTCGATCTGCGCGCGGTCGAGGAAGCGGATGTCCGTCTCGAGGTCGTGCCCCATCGTGTCCACCAGGTTCACGATCTCGTCCAGCCGCAGCTGATCGATCGGCGAGTCGGGATCGAACAGCCGCCGACCGTCCAACGTGTAGCGCGCCAGCACGTCGCGCCAGCGCGCCTTGTCGACCGCGAGGGGCTGGTCGCTGACCGCCAGGCTGTTCACGACCATCAGGGTGTGCGGGAACACCTTCAGGGCGGTGGCCATGGCGTCCTTCGACCACGTCGTGTTGTAGAAGTAGACGCCGCCCGGGGCCAGGTGGCGCCGGATGGACTCGAGGAACTCCACCGACAGCACGTTGCTCGAGAAGGCGCGCCAGCTGTGGGTGACGTTGAAGACGATGGCGTCGAAGCGGGCGTCCGGGTGGGCGCGCAGCCAGCGGCGGCCGTCGTCGATCACGAGGTCGACCTTGGGGTTGTCGAGCAGGCTGGCGACGTTCGGGTGGCGCGGGATGAGGTCGAGGTAGCCCGGGTTGATCTCGACCACGGTCAGGTGCTCGACCTCGGGGTTGTGGGCCAGGATCTGGGCCCAGGCCCCCGACGACAGGCCGAACATCAGCACGCGGCGCGGGGCCGGGTGGAAGGCCGACAGGGCGTAGGGGCGGACGATCCAGTCCCAGTCCTTCACGTCGACGTCGAACTTCCCGTCGTAGGCGCCGCCGCCGAAGATGCGGCCGTCGGGGGTCACGGTGATGACGCCGCTCTTGTTCTCGACGACCTCGCTGAAGTGGGTGTCGGGGCCGAAGTCCTGCTTGAAGTACAGGCGCGCCCAGATCTGCGTGTAGAGGGTCGGGGCGGCGGCCAGCACGAGCAGGGTGGCGACCACGACGCCGTTCAGCCAGCCGAGCAGGGCCTTGCGGCCCAGCCGCGACAGCGCCAGCGTGACGGCGCTGGTGGTGAGGCCGGTGACGACCAGGATGAGGGTGATCTGCGCGAAGGGCAGGTGGTCCATCAGGACGAAGCCGGTCAGCAGGCTGCCCGCGGCCGAGCCGACGATGTTGGCCAGGTACAGATAGCTGAGGCCCGCGCCGGCGCGGTCGTCGGGGGCGACGCCGAAGTGGCACAGCAGGGGGAAGTTGGCCCCCAGCAGCAGGGCGGCGAACGCCACGATGGGCAGGGTGAGGGCCCAGTGGACGTGGCCGACCGCGAAGGCCATGGCCGGGGCGACCAGGAAGGCGACGACGTTCGAGGCCACGCCGAACGCGGCGACGGCGCGCAGCTGGCGGCGGTCGTGGGTGCCGGCGGCCTGGCGATAGCGGACGCTGAGCAGGGCGCCGCCGGCGAGGCCCAGCAGGTAGGCGCCGAGGGCCAGGCCGAAGGCGGCGGCGGTGCCCTGCGAGACGAAGCTGACCAGGCGGAACCAGAGCACCTCGTAGGACAGGGCGATGAAGCCGCTCAGGGCGGCCAGGACGAGGGCGAGGGCCATCACGCGGCCACCGCCCGGGGCGCGCGGCGGGCCAGCGCCAGGACGCCGAGGCCGACGATCAGGTTCAGCGCCGCGGCGACGTAGACCGAGCCCTGCATGCCGAAGGTGCCCAGCAGCACCAGCGCGCCGGCGAAGGCGCCGAGGGCGGCGCCCAGGGTGTTCACCGCGTACAGCCAGCCGACGGCCTGCCCGACGTCGCCGTCGACGCGCACCAGGTGCGCCACCAGCAGGGGCAGGGTCGAGCCCATCAGCAGGGTGGGCAGCAGCACGAGCGCGAAGGTGACGAAGCCGACGATCACGAGCGAGCCGCCCACGCCGGTGTGGCCGACGGCGGCGAAGAGGTGCAGCGAGGCGACGCCGTAGACGCCGATGGCGCACTCGATGAGCGCGAAGAGGGTCAGCACCGGGCGGTCGGGGCGCCGGCTCAGCGCGCCGCCGGCCAGGCTGCCGAAGCCCAGGCCCACCATGAAGGCGGTGACCACCACGGTGACCGACTCGATGTTGGTGCCGAAGATGGTGAACAGGGCGCGCTGCCAGATGACCTGGTACAGCAGCGCGGCGAAGCCGGAGGCCACGAAGACCGCGAAGACCAGCGGCCGGGGCAGGGGGCGGGGGGGCGCGTTCATCGGCGCAGGATGCAGCGGGCGGCCGCGCCAGGCAAGGCGGCGGTGTGCCCGCGGATCAGGCCGCCTCCGGCGCCGCGTCGTCGTCGTCGTCGGCGGCCCCGATCGAGCTGCCGAAGGCGATGCGCAGCCGCCACAGCACGGTGAAGACGGCCGGCACCAGGTACAGCGTCAGGGCGGTGGACAGCGCCAGGCCGCCCAGCACGACGGCGCCGACGCCGCGGTAGAGCTCGCTGCCGTCGCCCGGGAACAGCACCAGGGGCAGCAGGCCGGCCAGCGAGGTGAGGGCGCTCATCGCGATGGGGCGCACGCGGCGGCGCACGGCGTCCGAGACGGCGTCGGCCAGCACCATGCCGTCGCGCATGCGCGTCAGCGCGCCGTCCACCACCAGGATGGCGTTGTTGACCACCACGCCGATGAGGATGATGAAGCCCAGCGCGGTCATCATGTCCAGCGGCTGCGCGCCCAGCCACTTGTCGACGGCGCGCAGCGTGACGACGCCGCCCGCGCCGGCCAGCGGCACGCTGACCAGGATGGCGATCGGCGCGAGGAAGTCCTCGAACAGCGCCGCCAGCAGCAGGAAGCTGATCAGCAGCGCCAGCGCCAGCGCCTCGGCGAACTGCCGCTTGGCGCGGTCGAGGTTGCCGGCGCTGCCGCTGTACTCGACGGCCATGTCGTCGGGCGCGGCGCCCTGCTCGATCAGCGGGCCCACCACCTCGTTGCGCACCTTCTCGATGGCGTCCTCGAGGGCGATGTCGTCGGGCGGCGAGACCTGCATGGTCAGCGCGCGTCGGCGCTCGATGTGCTGGATGACCGTGGGGCCGAGGGCCTCGTCGATCGACGCCACCTGCGCCAGCGGCACGACGCGGCCGGTGGGCGTGGGCACGGGGGCGGTGGCCAGCGCCTCGGGATCGTCGATGGCGACGCCCTGCGCGCGCAGCAGGACGTCGCGCTTGGGCTCGCCGGCGACGCCGTACTCACCGATGATCGCGCCGTCGACGTAGGCGTCCACCAGCAGGCCCAGATCGGGGCCGGTGAGGCCGAAGCGGGCCGACTGCGCGCGGCGGGGGACCACGCGGAACTCGGGCGCGCCGAAGTCGAGGCCCGGGATGGGGCGCACCTGCGCGCCGGGCAGGGCCTGGCGCAGGGCGCCCATCAGCTGCTGGCCGAACTGGATGGTGCCGATCTGGTCGCTCGACAAGAGGTCGATCTCGATCGCGCGGCCGCCGCCCAGGTTGCGGCCGAACAGGCTGGCCTGGTTGGCGAAGGCGAAGACCCCGGGCACCGACGCCTGGGCCTCGCGCACCATCGCGACGACCTCCTTCATGCGGGTGGGATCGTCGCTCACCGCGCCCATGAAGGCGTTGTCGGGCTGGCCGACGAAGAACGAGCGGTTCAGCGAGGGCTTGCCGTCCTTCTCGACGCCGGTGTGCTTCACCAGCTGGTCCTGCACCGTCTGGCCGATGCGCTCGAGCTCCTCGACGCTGTAGCCGGGCGGCGGCAAGACCACGCCGAAGACCACGTTGCGGTTGCCGGTGGGCAGGTACTCGAGCGAAGGCAGCATCGCGACGGCCAACCAGGACGCGCCGCCCAGGCCCAGGGCGGCGACCACGAAGGCGCGCAAGGGCGAGCGGGCGATCCAGTGCACCTGCCGGCCGATGCGGGCCCGCACGCCGGTCACCTGGGCCTCGTCGTCGCTCTTGGCCGCCTTGCGCCGGCGCAGCAGCTTGGCCGAGAAGCTGGGGATGACCAGCACGCTGACCACCAGCGACACCATCACCGCGGTCGAGATGGCCACCGCGACGTCGCGCAGCAGCTCGCCGACCTCGTCCTGCCAGCCGATGATCGGCACGAAGACGGCGGCGGTCGTCAGGGTCGACGCGAGGATGGCGCCCCACACCTCGCGCGTGCCGGCCAGGGCGGCCTGCTTGACCGACTTCTTGTCGCGCCAGGTGTCGATGGCCTCGAGGACGACGATCGAGTTGTCGACCACCATGCCCACGGCGAAGGCCATGCCCGCCAGGGACACGAGGTTGATGGTGCGCCCGAAGAGGGACATGCCCAGCGCGGTGCCGATGACGCTGACCGGGATGGACACCGCGACCACCACCGACGCGCTGACGCTGCGCAGGAACAGCAGCAGCACCACCACGGCGAGCACCGCGCCGATCAGCAGGTTCTGCTCGACCAGATCGAGGGCGCCTTCGATGTAGCCCACCTGATCGCTCACGATGCGCATCTCGAGGCCCTCGGGGGCCAGGTAGCGCGTCTGCAGGCGCTCGGTGACCGCGTGGATCTCGTGGGTCACCTCGAGGACGTTGAAGCCCGCCTCGCGGAACAGCAGCAGCGCCATCGAGGGCGAGCCGTTCACCATGCCGACCGCGGTGGCCTTGCGCAGGCCCGGCGTGACGGTGGCGACGTCGCCGAGGCGCACCGGCGTGCCGTCGGGGCCGGTGGCGAGCACCGTCTCTTCGAGGCGCCGGGGATCGTCGGGGGTCAGCTCGGTGCGCACGATGTAGCGGCGCTTGCCGAGGGGGATGTCGCCGCCCGAGATGTCGCGCAGCTCGCCTTGGACCGCGCGGGCCAGCTGGCCGACGGTGAGGCCGCGGGCGGCCAGCGCGGTGGGGTCGAAGTCGACGTGCACCTCCTGCTCGCGGCCGGCCACGAGGCGGATGCTGGCGACGCCGCGGATGCGCTCCAGCCGAGGCACGATGACCTCGTCGACGAAGGTGCCGTATTGCGAAACCGCGCCGCCGTCCGGGCGCTGGATGACCAGCACGGCCAGCGGCGGGCCGGTGCTGCTGGCCGTGCTGACCACCGGCTGGCGCGCCGTCTCGGGGTAGTCGGGCACCTGCGACAGCAGGTTGGTCACCCGCACCAGCGCCTCTTCGAGGCTGCTGCCCACCTCGAGCTCGAGGGTGATGTTGGCCTGCCCCTGGCGCGCCTCGGACTTCATCGACACCAGGCCGGGCAGCGACTTCAGCGCCTCCTCCTGGTCTTCGAGGATCTCGGCCTCGACCTCGGTGGGCGTGGCGCCCGGCCAGGTGGTGGCGACGGTCAGCGTGGGCACCGTGACGTCGGGGGTCAGCTGGATCGGCAGGCCGAACACCGACAGCACGCCGAACAGCACCACGAGGATGACGCCCACCGAGATGGTGACCGGGCGGTTGATCGCCCACTGGATGAGGCCGCCGCCCACGGCTACTCCACGACCTGCAGGGGTTGGCCCGGGCGCACGCGCTCGTTGCCGCGGGTGACGACGGTGTCCCCGGCGGCGAGCCCCTCGGCCACGACCAGCGCGGTGGCGTCGGCGGTGGCGGTCACCTGCACCGTGAGGGGCGCGGCCTTGCCGTCGACGGCCTTCACGATGCGCACGCCCGCGGGGGTGCGCACCAGCGCGTCGCGGGGCACCAGCAGGCCCTCGCCGACGGGCACGTCGAAGCGCACGTCGAGCGCCATGCCCGGCACCAGCCAGGCGGGTCGGTCACCGGTCGGGACGAGGCGCACCTCGATGGTGCGGGTGGTGGCGTCCAGGGTGGGCACGACGCCGCGGATCTCGGCCGGCGCCGTCGCGTCGCCGGGGCCCACCAGCACCGCCGGCTGGCCGGGCGCCAGGTGAGGCAGCAGCGACTGCGCGACCTGCACCGTGATCTCGAGGGCCTGCGACGAGACGAGGCCGACGGTGGGCTGGCCCGCGTTGACCCACACCCCCGGCTCGACGTGCCGCGCGCTGACCACGCCGTCGAAGGGCGCGGCCACCACGTGGCGATCGAGCTCGGCGCGCAGGCGCTTCGTCTCGGCCGTGTCCGCGCGGGCCTGGGCGCTGAGCATGTCGACGCGCGCCTCGAACTTCTCGCGCTCGGCGTCGGTGATCACCGGGTGGGGCAGCTTCTTGGCGCGCTCGAGCTCGCGGCGGGCCTGCGCCAGCTCGGCGCCGGTGCGCGCCTCGCGGGCGCGCGCCGCGGCCAGCTGCGGCTCGACCAGGGCCCGGTCGAGCTCGACGAGCGGATCGCCGGCCTTCACCGCGTCGCCCTCGCGCACCGGCACGGCCTCGACCTTGCCGGACACCGCCGCCGCCAGCTCGGCGCGCTGCACCGGGCGGGTCTGCCCCAGGAACGTGCGCGCGTCGCGCAGGGCGCCGGTGCGCACGGGCGCCACGGCCACCCGGGCCGGCGGCGGACCGCCGCCCGGACCGCCCGGACCCTTCTCGGCGGACGACGCGTCGTCGTCGCAGGCGGCCGCGCTGAGCGCGAGCACGACGAGCAGGCAGCGATGCAGGCTCATGCGTCGCCTTTCTTCGGCTTCGGCTTCGGCTTCAGGTCCCACCCGCCGCCCAGGGCGCGGTGCAGGCGGACGGCCTCGGTCAGCCAGGTGCGGCGCGCGGCGAGCAGCGCGCGCTCGGTCTGCTGGTGTCCCCGGATGGCGACGACCACGGGCAGGAAGTCGTCGAGGCCCTGCTCGAAGCGGGCCGTCGTCTCGTCGACCAGGCGCTGCGCCGCGTCGACCTCGGCGGCCAGCGCCTCGACGCGCGCGCGGGCGTGATCGAGCTGCGCGCGGGCGTCCTGCACCTCGCGCAGCGCGTTCAGCACCACCGCGCCCAGCTCGGCCAGCTGGGCCTCGACCAGCGCGCGCTGGGCGTCCACCTGGGCCGAGCGCGCGCCGCCGTCGAAGAGGGGCGCCACCAGCGAGGCGGAGAGGCTGTAGACCCAGCTGCTGATCAGATCGGCCAGCTCGGAGGCGGCGAAGCCGGTGTCGGCGGCCAGGCGCAGCGAGGGCCAGCGCTCGGCGACGGCGGCCCCGACGCGCTCGTCGGCGGCGACCACCCGCAGGCGCGCCGCCGCCACGTCGGGGCGGCGGTCGAGCAGCGCCGCGGGCAGGCCCAGGGCGGGGGGCGCGGGGGGATCGGGCAGGGCGGCGGTGGCGTCCAGCGCGAGGGCGCCAGGGACCACGCCGGCCAGGGTGGCGAGCTGGGCCTCGACGGCGGCGATGCGCCCGTCGACGTCGGGCAGCTGGCTCTGGGTGGCCAGCAGCACCTGGCGCTGCTGCTGCGCGGCGACCACCGGCGTCAGGCCGCTCTGGGCGCGGGCCTCGAGCTTCTCGAGCAGGGACGCGTTGCGCTGCACGTGGGCGTCGAGCAGGGCGCGCTGGGCGCGCAGCTCGCGCAGGGTGAACCACGCGGTGGCCACCTCGCCGGCGACGGACAGGCCCGCGGCGCGCACGTCGAGGGCGGTGGCGCGGGCCTCCAGCTCGCCGGCGCGGGCGAGGGCGGCGGCGCGGCCCCACAGATCGACCTCGTAGCTGGCGGCGAGGCCGACGCTGTAGTCCTCGGTGTCGCGGGTCTGGCCGAAGAAGTTGGTGCGGCGGGTGCCGGCGCTGGCTTGGGCCTGCAGGGTGGGGAAGCGGCCGGCGCCGGCGAGGCGGGCCAGGGCGCGGGCGCGGTCGAGGCGGGCGAAGGCGGCGCGCAGGGACAGGTTGTCGGCTTCGACGCGGGCCATCAGGGCGTCGAGGCCGGGATCGTGGAAGGCGGTCCACCAGCGATCGGGCGGGGCGGCGGCGCCCGCGGCGGCGGTGTCCGCGGCGGCGAAGGCGGCGGGCACGGCGACGGGGCCGGCGCCGACGTCGTCGACGCGGCGAGCCTGGTGCGGGTTGCAGGCCACCAGCGCGAGGGCGGTGGCCACCAGCAGGGCGGCGCGCGGCAAGGGGGCGGACTCCGGGTCGAGGCCGGAGAAGATGCCGCGGACGGGGCGTCGGTTCCAGGCTGGTGATGGGATCGGGCGCGTGGCCGGGCGGAGGTGGCCGGCGCGGGCGGCTCACTTTGTGTGCAACACGCGCCGCGGCTGGCCGATAGATCCCCCCGGGGCGGGGTGCCCTACAGCCACAGCGGAATGATCCAGGTGTTGCGCTTCGGGCGTGAGGGCGACCTCACTTTGTGTGCAACACGCGTCGCGGCTGGCCGATAGATCCCCCCGGGGCGGGGTGCCCTACAGCCACAGCGGATGTTTGCCCCCTCGCTTGCCGCCACCCGCCCCGTGCGCCATGCTGTCGTCCATGGCCCGCGCCCTTCGCCTCACCGTGCCCCTCGCGTTGCTGCTGGCGGCGGCGGTCGGCGGCTGCGCCCCATCCGACCCGCCCGCGCCCGTCGCGTCCACCGCCCAGCCCGTCCGCGCCACCGCGGGCACCGCCTGGGTCGTCCCCGATCCCGGCCCGCCCCCGCACGAGGCGCCGCCCGTCTCGACCCTGTGGCGCGACCGCCGCGCCGTCGCCCGCGTCACCGCCGTGGCGCCCGGCGCGGCCGCCTGGGTCGAAGCCGACGGCACCCTGCGCGTCGACGGCGTCGCGGTCGATCGCGACGTCCTGCCCGATCTCACCGTCGCCCCCGACGGCCGCGTCGCCTACACCAAGAGCCCGCGCCGCCCGCTCACCGACGTCTGGCAGGTGGCCCCCGGCGGCGTGCCCACGGCCGTCACCACCGACGGCCGCAGCGACCGCCCCGTGTACCTGCCCGACGGCCACCTGCTGTGGGTGTCCTCGGCCGGCGGCGGCGTCGCCGGCTTCTTCGACGCCTCGGGCCGCCTGACCAACGCGCCGGGCGACGCCTTCGCGCCGGTGCCCGCCTTCCCCGACCGCACCCGCGTCGAGGACGGCCGCGTCGTCTTCGACGCCGGCGACGGCCTCTACGTCTTCGATCCCGCCGCCCGCACGGTGAAGCCCCGATGAGGCGCGGCGTCGCCGTCGTCGCCCTCGCGCTGCTCGCCGGCCCGGCCGGCGGCGCCGAGTTCCGCAACCCGGTCATCGGCCAGGCCACCGTCACCGCCTACTTCGATCTCGGCGGCGTCCGCGACTGGAACTGCGGCGGCCACACCTACGGGGGCCACCGCGGCACCGACATCGCCATCATCGGCCGCTTCGAGGCCCAGGACGCCGGCCGCGACGTCGTCGCCGGCGCCGCCGGGCGGGTCACCCGCACCCACGACGGCGAGTTCGATCGCTGCACCACCGCCGACTGCGCCGGGGGCGGCGGCTTCGGCAACCACGTCGTCGTCGAGCACGACGACGGCAAGGTGACCTACTACGCCCACCTGCGCCGCGGCTCGATCGTCGTGCGCGAGGGCCAGCAGGTCGGCTGCGGCGAGAAGCTGGGCCAGGTGGGCAGCAGCGGCTTCTCCACCGGCCCCCACCTGCACTTCGAGGTGCGCGTAGGGGGCAACGCCGACGATCCCTTCACCGGCCCCTGCGGCGGCCCGCTCACCTACTGGATCGATCAGGGCGCCTACCGCGCGCTGCCCACCAGCGAGTGCCGCGGCGGCGAGCCGCCTCCGCCCCCGCCCCCGCCGCCTCCGCCGCCCACCAAGCCCGACTTCCACCTCGCCGCCGAGCTGGCCCTGCCCGACCGGCCCTGCGACTTCGACGACTGCGCCGACTTCGCGCGCGGCGGTCGCAGCGGCGGCGTGCCCGACGCCTGGGTCGGCGACGCGCTGCGCTGGTCGATCGTCGTCCACAACCGCGGCGACGGCGGCACCCGCGGCGAGTCGCCCGAGGACGCAGCCATCACGCTGCGCTATCGCGTGCCCGAGGGCCTGGTGCCCACCCGGTATCTCATCGAGACCGATCACCCGGCCTCCGATCGGGCGAGCTGGCAGCGCAACGACGCCATGGACAACGACGCCAACCCGCCCGAGGACGCGCCGCCCGCCGAAGGCACCCTGCGCCTGAACGGCTACAGCGCCGGCGAGGCCAAGCGCGTCACCCTCTGGCTGCGCGCCGAGCGCGCCACGGTCGCCGACGGCACGCGCCACCTGCGCGCCTGGGTGAACCACGTGCGCGGTTACTACGGCGAGAAGGAGGGCTGGGACGACGCGGTCGAGGTGAACGACGGCCAGACCTTCAACGGCGGCGACCTGCGCGTCGAGCGTGCCCTCGACGTCTACGATCCCACCCACTTCGCCTTCGACGCCGACGATCCCGGCCTGCTCGAGGGCTGGCGAGCGTGCGCGCCCGACGCGGTGGCGGGCCTGCGCGTCGAGGGCGGCGCGCTGGTGGTCGACGTCGCGGGCGCGGCCCCCTGCGTCGAGAGCCCGCCGGTGCGCGTGCCCCTCGCCGGCTGGCCAGGCCTGCGCATCACCCTGGGCGACGCCGACACCGGCGCCGGCCGCGTGGCCTGGCAGCTCGACGGCGAGGTCGACGTCGACGACGCGCGGGCGATCGACTTCGACCGCGCCTCGCCGCTGGTCCACTTGGGCCCCGGCTGGGGCGGCACGCTGGCACGCCTGCGCGTCTGGCCGCTCGGCGACGACGGCGCGGCCGGCGACACCGCGCGCATCGACGACGTCCGCCTCGATCCCGAGGCCCCCACCGAGCCACCACCCCCGCCGCCGCCCACCCCCGACGCGGGCGCGCCGGACGGCCCCGGCGGGCCCCCGGATCCCAGCCTGGGCGCGGGCGGCGCCCGCCCCATCCCCTACGACGCGGGCCTCTCGGGCGTCGGCGGCGCGGTGCGCCCACGCGGCGGTGACGCCGGCGACGTCGAGTCCGGGGCGCCGACGGCGTGCAGGCCGAGGGCGGCTGCGCGACCGCGCCGGCGAGCCCCCCCTGCCCTGGGCGGCGCTGCTGCTGGTCGGCCTGCTGCGCCGCCGGCATACGCGCCCGGCGGCCCGGGCCGCGCGGTCGCGCCACCCCGGCTGATCCGCGCGCCGGCCGCGCCCGAGGCCTCGCTGCGCGACAGCACGTTGCGCAGCGCCGCGCGTCCCGCTAGATCATCCGCCCGTTTCTGTATCACCGGAGGCGCCCGTGGGACGCATCTTCGAGACCCGCAAGGCCACCATGTTCGCCCGCTGGGACCGCATGGCCAAGGCCTTCACCCGCATCGGCAAGGACATCAACATCGCCGTCAAGGCGGGGGGGCCCAGCCCGGAGAACAACCCGGCGCTGCGCCGCGTGATCCAGAACGCGCGCGCCGTCAACATGCCCAAGGACAAGGTCGAGGCTGCCATCAAGCGCGCCTCGGGCCAGGGCGCCGAGGACTACGAAGAGGTCATCTTCGAGGGCTACGCGCCGCACGGCGTGCCCATCCTGGTCGAGACCGCCACCGACAACAACACGCGCACCGTCGCCAACGTGCGCATGCACTTCAACAAAGGCGGCGGCAACCTGGGCACCAACGGCAGCGTGTCCTACCTGTTCAAGCGCATGGGCGTGTTCCGGCTGAACCCCGAGGGCCTCGACGCCGACGAGCTCGAGCTCGAGCTCATCGACCACGGCCTCGAAGAGCTCGGCGAGGGGGTCAGCGACGACGGCGAGCCCCTGCTGATCGCCCGCTGCGAGTTCGCCGACTTCGGCGCCCTGCAGCAGGGCATCGAGGCGCGCGGCATCACGCCCATCTCGTCGGAGCTGGAGTACATCCCGATGACGATGGTCGAGCTGCCCGAGGATCAAGCGACCGAGGTGCTGAAGCTGGTCGACCGCCTCGAGCAGGACGACGACGTCCAGCGGGTGTTCCACAACCTGTCGTAACGACGAGGGTTTCGGGACGTCGCGGCGGCCGGGGCGGGGATCGGCGACGACGCCGATGACGCGCGGGCCCTTCGGTCCCGGTCAGCCCGGCGCCTCGGTCGGCGGCGGCACGCCGCGCAGGCGCGCCTCGAACGCGGCCCGCGCCGCCGGCGGCAGGTCGGGCTCCGTCGCCAGCACCTCGCTCAACCACTCGGCGTCCGCCGCCGCCAGCGGCAGCCCCGCCAGCGGCCCGCTGCCCACGCACAGCTCGCCCGTCATGCGATCCGGGTACAGCCACCAGCCCCAGCGCCGCCGCTCCTCGGCCAGCAACGGCAGCAGGCGGCGCTGCTCGGCGAAGGCCGCCTGCACCGTCGGCGGCACCACGCCGTCGTTGATCATCGCGAACAAGAGGAAGCCGGTGGCCGCCGAGTCGGCGGCGGCCGCGTGCGCCTCGTCCAGCGCGATGCCGTACCACGCGCACAGATCCGCCAGCCGCCGCCGCCGCCGGTCGCGGTGGTACCACCGCGCGAAGACCATCAGATCGAGCACCTGATCGGGCTCGACACGCTCCGGTCGGCCGGCCCGCGCCAGCTCGGCGTTCAGCAGGGGCACGTCGAAGCGCCGCGCGTTGTAGCCCACCAGCACCCCGCCCTCGGCCCGCAGGTGCCCCAGCAGGCGCGGCGCCAGCGCCGCCATCGTCGGCTGGCCCGCCACGTCCGCGTCGCTGATACCGTGCACGGCCGTGGCGTCGGGCGGGATGGGCACCCCGGGATCCACCCGCGAGCGCCGCCACTCCGACGGCCGCCCGCCCAGGAACACCGCCGTCCCGATCTCGATGATTCGGTCGACCGCCGGATCGGTGCCGGTGGTCTCGAGGTCCAGCACCACGACGCGGCTGGCGGTGAAGGGTGGGTCGGCGACCATGCCTCGAAAGGTAGGCCGCCGCGCCGAACGACGCCAGCGCCGCGACGCGCGTGCCACGCCCACGCCCGTCGGCTAAGATGGCGCGCCAACCCAGCGGAGCCCCCATGAAGATCGACGTCGTCACCCACTGCCCCTTCCCCCTCGCGGATGTCTTCGAGGCCATGCGCGACCAGCTGCCGGCGCTCGCCGAGTACATGCCCAACATCGCCAGCATCGAGGTGAAGTCGCGCGAAGAGCTCGACGACGGCGAGGTGAAGCTGGTCAACCGCTGGCAGGCGGCGCAGACCGAGGTGCCCGCCGCGGCGCGCCCCTTCGTCAAGCCCGAGCAGCTGTACTGGCTGGACCACGCCCACTGGATGCCCGGGCAGATGCGCTGCGACTGGCGCCTCGAGATGGCCTTCATGACCGAGCGCATCGACTGCCGCGGCTCGACCACCTATCACGAGGTGAAGGACGGCGGCACCGAGACGCGCATCGTCGGCGAGCTGAAGCTCGACCTGAAGGGTCTGGTGCCGCGCCTGATGGTCAACAAGGTCACCGGCATGGTCGAGGACTTCGTGGGCCGCATGATCCAGCCCAACTTCCAGAAGACCACCGACGCCCTCACCGCCTACCTCGAGTCGAAGAAGGCGTGATTCGGCCGGTCGCGCTCGCGCTGCTGGCGATCGCCTTCGCGACGCTGCCGGCCTGTCCGCCCGTCGAGGAGGAGGCCACCGACGCCGGGCCCGCCGGCGACGGGGGCGCGCCGCCCGAGCCCAAAGGCCCGCTGAACAAGGGGCTGCAGCTGACCGTGTGCCGCGGCGGCGGCGGCGCGCCGGACGTCTCGGGCACCTGGGCCTTCCTGCTCGAGACGGCGTCGGCCATCGAGGTGGACGGCCGCGCGCCGCAGGCCGAGATCGTCGCGCGCGTGGGCGTCGCCCAGCTCTGCCAGCAGGTGCAGCAGGTGCAGGGCCGCTTCCTGGTGTGCGATCTGGCCCAGTCGCCCGTGCTCGACCGCAGCAACACCTGCGCGGCCCAGCGCCCCTCGCGCAACCTGGTCGAGGCGCTGCCCGTGGTCGAGGTCGACGGCGCCGTCGACCGCCTCGGCCCCGCCGCTACGCTCTTCTTCCCCGGCTGGCGCGAGTCGTGGGGCCTGCGCGCGGGGCACCGCATCGACGACGGCGCCACCACGGTCATCGACGCGCTGGTCGTCGACGAGGACGTCGACGGCGATCCGGGCGTCACCCTGCGCGGCGACGGCGACGTGCCCACCGTCGCCTGGGCCGTGCGCCAGACGCGCGCCGATCTGTCGGTCGAGGTCGACTTCCGCCGCCTCGACGGCTTCACGCGTGCGGCCACCACCGAGGTCATCGTCGGCGGCCCGGCGGCGCGCGTCCTCGCGGGCCGCACCCGCGACGTCGCCGACGGCGCGCTGACGATGGTGCGCGTGGACGGCGCCGGGGGCACCGCCCAGGTCGACGCCAACGGCGACGGCCAGATCACCTGCGCCGAGCTCGAGCGGGTGCGCGCCCTGCTGCCCGCGCCCACGGCGGTGGGCTGCCGTTGAGGCGCCCGCCGGATCAGGCGACGTCGAAGCGCGCGCCGGGCGCCCAGGCGGCGAAGCCCGCCACCAGGCGCGCGAGCCGCTCGGCGGTCACCGCGTCCACCAGCCGGCCTTCCACGATCTTCTCGCCGACGCCGCCCACCGCCAGCTCGGGCGCCGGGTAGACCACCGCCGACATGCCCAGCAGCACCGTCTTCAGCTGCTGCAGCCCGCGGGCGCCCCCGATGGGCCCCGGCGACGCGCTCATCACCGCCACCGGCTTGCCGGCGAAGGGCGAGCGATAGGCTGGGCGCGAGGCCCAGTCGATGGCGTTCTTCAGGGGTCCGGGGATGCCGTAGTTGAACTCGGGCGTGGCGATCAGCAGCCCGTCGGCGGCGCTGATGGCGGCGCGCAGGCGCTCGACGCCCGGTGGCAGCCCCAGGTCGGGATCGTAGAGCGGCACGTCCCGGTAGTCGTGCAGGGTGACGATCACACCGTCGGGCGCGCCCTCGGCCGCGGCGCGCAGCAGCGCCGTGTTGAAGCTGGCGGCGCGCAGGCTGCCGGACAGCGCGAGCAGGTGCAGGGTGCGTTCGAGCATGGCGGCGCTCCGTGTCGGAGCCTCCAGGGTGCGCACCGCCGCGCGCCGACACCAGCGCCCATCGGGAAACGCATCGTTCGGGTCAGGACACCTTGGCCAGGGCCTCGAACTCGGACGCGTCGTGCGCGCAGAAGACGGTCACCTCGCTGCCGTGCTCGGCCACCAGGGCCCGCAGGCGCGCCTGGTTCGCGTGCCGCGGCCCCGCGTCGCGCTGCACCAGCGTCTGAAAAGCACGCAGCCCCGGTGGGCACTGCGTGGCATCGTGCTTCTCGC
Organism: Myxococcales bacterium; assembly: GCA_020633465.1. Classification (GTDB taxonomy): domain Bacteria; phylum Myxococcota_A; class Bradymonadia; order UBA7976; family UBA1532; genus JACKDN01. The sequence continues at coordinate 16,963 of JACKDN010000032.1, read as the reverse complement.
TCGCGTGGAAGTACGCGTCGCCGCAGTGCAACAGCCACCCCGCGCCGGTGTCGACCGCCACGCCCGTGTGCCCCGCCGAGTGCCCCCGCAGCGGCACCAGCAGCAGCTCGGGCGGCAGCCCGTCCAGCCCGCGCACCGCGTCGAAGCCGAACCAGCGCTCGCCCGCCTCGGCGTACAGCTTCCACACCGGACCGTGCGCCCACTGCTCGTGGTGATAGCGCACGGTGCGCTCGAACCACGTGCCGTCGAAGGCCGCGGTGTGTTCGTCGCGCAGCAGGTGCACCGTCGCGTTGGGGAAGTCACCCAACCCGCCGGCGTGGTCGAGGTCGAGGTGCGTCACGACGATGTGCCGCACGTCGTCGGCGCGGAAGCCGAGCGCCTCGACCTGGGCCACCGCCGTCTCGCGCGGATCGAAGTCGGGCGCGAGCACGAAGTGCATCATCGCGCCCAGCCGGCGGCGTGGATGGGCGATGTCGTCGGTGCCGAAGCCCGTGTCGACCAGGACCAGGCCCTCGTCGGTCTCGATCAGCAGGCAGTGACACACCATGTGGTGATGGTGCGGGGGCGCGCCGCGGAACAGCCATCGACTGAAGCGCGGGCAGAGGGTGGCACAGTTGAGATGGTGGACTCGCATGCGCGAAGCATGGCCGATTCGGGCGGTCAGGTGAAGACAGGCGGCGGATCGCGGGGCATCATGGCGACCGTGGGACGCCCCTCGATCGCCATCGCGCTGCTCGGCCTGCTGTCCGGCTGCGGCCTCCTCGTCGACCTCGACGCGCCCACGCCGGTGATCGTCCAGCCGCCCGACGCCGCGCCCGACGCCACGCCGGATGGGATCGTCGACGCGGCGGGCGCGCCCGACGCGGACGTGGCGCCGCCCGCCGACGCTGCGCCGTCCGCCGACGCGCGCCCGGACGGCGCGGCGCCCTGCGACGATCCCGACGGCGACGGCCACGGCCCGGGCTGCGCGTCACCGCTCGACTGCGCGCCCCGCGATCGCAGCCGTCACCCCGGCGCGCCCGAGCGCTGCGACGGCCTCGACGACGACTGCGATGGCCGCGCCGACGAGGACTTCGCGGGCAAGGGCGAGGCCTGCGCGGTGGGCGACGGCGCCTGCCGCGGGCGCGGGCGGTTCGTCTGCTCGGCCGACGGGCGCGGCCTGCGCTGCGACGCCGAGGCGGGGGCGGGCACGGCCGAGATCTGCGACGACGTCGACAGCGACTGCGACGGCCGCGTGGACGAGGGGGTGCCCAACTGCTGCGCGCCCGGCGATCGCCGACCCTGCGGCAGCGACGTCGGGGCGTGCCGGGTGGGCGAGCAGTCCTGCAACGCGGATCGCGTCTGGGAGGGCTGCACCGCCGTCGGCCCCGAGGTCGAGCGCTGCAACGGCGACGACGACGACTGCGACGGGCAGGTCGACGAGGGGCTGCTGAACGCCTGCGGCGCCTGCGGCCCGCCGCCGACCGAGCGCTGCGACGGGGAGGACGACGACTGCGACGGGCGGGTCGACGAGGGCACGCTGAACGCCTGCGGCGCGTGCGGACCCACGCCCATCGAGCGCTGCGACGGCGACGACGACGACTGCGACGGCGCGGTCGACGAGGGGCTGCTGAACGCGTGCGGCGGGTGCGGCCCGGTGCCCGAAGAGACCTGCGACGACCGGGACGAGGACTGCGACGGCCGCGTCGACGAGGGCGTGCGCAACGCGTGCGGGGCCTGCGGTCCGCCCCTGCTCGAGCGCTGCGACGGGCGCGACGAGGACTGCGACGGGCAGGTCGACGAGGAGAACTGCACCCTCTACATCCTCGACGAGCTCAGCGACGCGTGGTTCGGCTGGCCGCCGCTGCCCGACGGCCCCGAGGCCGACGGCGAGGTCGTTCAGGAGGCCGTCGCCGTGACCGAGACCAACGAGCTGTGGGCGTTCACGGCCGACCGGGTGTACGTCTTCGATCTCGATGGCTTCCGCTGGCGCGAGCGCTTCGACCGCGACGCGCTGCTGCCGCAGGTGGCCGGGCGCCCGCTGCAGGGGGCCTACGCGCTGCCCGCCTGGTGGCGCCAGCGCTTCGATCCGATGGCCGAGGGCATCGAGCTGACCGTGCAGGTGGGCGGGCAGTCCTTCGTGCACCAGGCCGATCCCGTGGCGCGCACCGCCCTCTTCGATCAGGCCGTGTCGCTCGACGACGCCGCGTGGTCGGCGCCCGACGCGCCCTCGCCCGGCGACGTGCGGGGTGTCTCGACCGACCTGCGCAACGCCAGCGGCCACTGGCCCGGCTCGCCGGCCGATCTGTGCGGCCGCGGCGGCGACGTGGTGACCGTCGTGCTCGGCGTCTATACCGGGCAGGCGGCGCACGGCCTCGAGGCCGGCCACTGTTTCGGCTTCCTGCCGCCCGTCCAGTTCGGTGACTTCGCGCCGCTCACCCTGCCGCGCGCGCCCGCGCCGGGTCGCATCCGCGGGTGGGCGCACCTCGACGCCGAGGACGGCGGCGGGCACACCGGGCTCTACCTGTTCGCGGCGCCCTGAGCCCGCCCCTTCTGCAGCACCGCGACGCAGGGCGGCGGGCCCAGCGCGCCGGGGGCCGGGGGCACCACGCGGTGCGCCACCAGATCGAGGCCCGCGGCGGCGCCCAGCGCGCGCAGCGTGTCGGCCGAGAAGCCCAGGTGCACGTGCCCCATGGTCTGCCGGTACTCGGCGCGGTCGTGCTCGTCGATGTCCAGCACCACCCAGCGGCCGCCGGGCGCCAGCGCCCGCGCCACCTCGGCGAACACCGGCGGCAGCTCGACCACGTGGTGCAGCACCAGCATCGTCAGCGCGGCGCCCAGCTCGCCGTCGGCCAGGGGCAGCGCCGCCAGCTCGCCGCGGCGCAGGTCGACGTTGTCCAGCGCGGCCAGCCGGTCGGCCGCCGCGTCGAGCATCGCCTGCTCGCGGTCGACCCCGATGGCGCGGCCCACCGCCGGCGCCAGCCAGGCCAGCGCCTCGCCGGTGCCGCAGCCCAGATCCGCCACCACCAGGTCCGGCGGCAGCAGCGCCAGCAGCGCCGCGGTCACGCAGTCGTCGCCGAACAGCTGCCGGCGCAGGGCATCCCAGCCGCCGCCGACGCGCTCGAAGAAGGTCGCCGAGTCGACCATGCGCAGGGCCAGCACCGTGGCCAGCCGCTGCTGATCCTCGGGATACGCGTCGGCCACCTCGTCGCGCACCACCCGCCAAAGGGCCAGCGCGCCCGCGTCCAGCGCGCCCATGCGGAAGAAGCTGGCCGTGCCCACCGCGCGCCGATCGATCCACCCGCGGGCGTGCAGCTGCTTCAGGTGGCGGCTGACGGTCGACTGCGGCAGCTGCACCACGCGCACCAGCTCGCCCACCGTCAGCTCCTCGCCCTCGAGCAGCGCCAGCAGCCGCACGCGGGTGGGCTCGGCCAGGGCGCTCAGGCGGTCGTAGATCTCCGGCTCCATGGGCGTTCACGCATCCGTCGCTTGCCTTTCATTCGTTTACCCGCATAATCGGATGAACTCAACCAGGAGGACGCTGCCGATGCACGCCGCCACCCAGTCCGACTCCGCCCCGTTCCTCGACACCGGCCTGCCGCTCTTCGCCGGCGTGGCCCACAAGGTCGCCGACCTGTCGCCCGCGACGGTCACCTTCGGCCGCAAGGAGCTCGAGCTCGCCCTCGTCGAGATGCCCGGCCTCGCCGCCCTGCGCGAGGAGTTCGGCGCCGCCCAGCCGCTGAAGGGCGCCAAGATCATGGGCTCGCTGCACATGACCATCCAGACGGGCGTGCTCATCGAGACGCTCGTGGCCCTCGGCGCCGAGGTCCAGTGGGTGTCGTGCAACATCTTCAGCACCCAGGATCACGCGGCCGCGGCCGTCGTCGCCGGCCCCGAGGGCAGCGCGGCGAAGCCCGCCGGCGTGCCGGTCTACGCCTGGAAGGGCGAGACGCTGGCCGAGTACTGGTGGTGCACCCTGCAGGCCCTCGTGTGGCCGGACGGCAGCGGGCCCAACCTCATCCTCGACGACGGCGGCGACGCCACGCTGCTGGTGCACCTCGGCCGCGAGTACGAGGTGTCGGGCACCATCCCCGATCCGTCGACCGCCGACAGCGACGAGTTCAAGGTCGTGCTGAGCATCCTGCACGCCGTGCGCAAGGAGAAGGGCGACCGCTTCTGGCACGCGCTGGCCGCCCCCATCCGCGGCGTCAGCGAGGAGACCACCACCGGCGTCCACCGCCTGTACGAGCGCGTCGAGGCCGGCACCCTGCTGTTCCCCGCCATCAACGTGAACGACAGCGTCACCAAGTCGAAGTTCGACAACGTCTACGGCTGCCGCCACTCGCTGGTCGACGCCATCATGCGCGCCACCGACGTGATGATCGCCGGCAAGAAGGCGCTGGTGCTGGGCTTCGGCGACGTGGGCAAGGGCTCGGTGCAGTCGCTGCGCGGCCAGTCGGCGCGCGTCGCCGTCACCGAGATCGACCCCATCTGCGCGCTGCAGGCCTGCATGATGGGCCTCGACGTGGTCACGCTCGAGGACGCCGTCGAGGACACCGACATCTTCGTCACCGCGACGGGCAACAAGGACATCATCCGCCTCGAGCACATGCGGCGGATGAAGCACAACGCGATCGTCTGCAACATCGGGCACTTCGACAACGAGATCGAGATGGCCCGGCTCGAGGCGGCGGTGCGCGAGGGCAACGTCGAGAAGATCCAGATCAAGCCCCAGGTGCACGAGTTCAAGTTCCACGACACCGGGCGCTCGATCATCATCCTGGCCGAGGGCCGGCTGGTGAACCTCGGCTGCGCGACGGGCCACCCGAGCTTCGTGATGAGCGCCTCGTTCACCAACCAGGTGATGGCGCAGATGGAGCTGCACGCGAACGCCGAGCAGTACGGCAAGTCGGTGACGGTGCTGCCCAAGCACCTCGACGAGAAGGTCGCGCGCCTGCACCTCGACAAGTTCGGCGCCAAGCTCACCCAGCTCAGCGACGAGCAGGCCCGCTACATCGGCGTGCCGGTGCAGGGCCCCTTCAAGCCCGACCACTACCGGTACTGAGCCGAACTGAAAGGTCTTTTCACTCGCCTCGAAGGGCCCTGGATCGCTAGCGTGCCCCCGTTTTTTCCGAACGGGGCGCGTCATGGCCCACTTCCGACTCCCCACGATCCTCGTCGCCCTGCTGCTGGGCGGCTGCGCCGCCGGCGACGGGACGCTCGACGAGGTCGATCCCGCCGCCGCGCCGGCCAACCCCACCTGGAGCGATCCGGTGCAGCGCGTCGTCGACGTCTACTGCGCCGGCTGCCACAGCGACGACAGCGCCGTCGGCGCCCAGGAGGGCTACGCCTTCGACACCTGCGACCAGGTGAAGCGAGCGCGCGGCGCCTTCCAGCAGGCGACCTTCGAGAACGAGTCGATGCCGCCGCCGGCGGGCTTCGTCATGCCCGAGGCCGCCAAGCTGACCATGAAGCGTTGGTTCGCGCAGGGGATGCCCTGTGACTAGCCGCCGACTGATCCGCGCCGCCCTGCTCGCGGCGCTCTCGCTGCCCGCGCTCGCCCACGCGCTGCCGCTGTACACCGCGCGCGCCGGCCGCACCTGCGACAACTGCCACAGCCTGCCCAACACCTGGTTCGATCCGCCCGAGGTGACGCAGCGCAAGTGCACGCTCAGCTGCGCGGGCTGTCACGTCGATCCCGGCGGCGGCGGCCTGCGCACCACCAGCGGCCGCTACTACGCCGCCAGCACGGTCCCGATGTTCGGCGCCGAGCACCGCCCGCTGCAGGACCAGACCCGCGAGGTGATGGACCTGTTCCGCAACCGCTACGTCGACCAGCCGTCGTCGCAGCCCACGTCGGGCGCGCTGATCCCGGCCGATCACCCCGTCGATCCGCGCCCGCCCGGCTCGCCCCCGCCGGACGACGGCCCGGTCTTCGGCCGGCCCGCGCTACACGGCAGCAGCAGCATGGCCTGGCTCGACGGCCGCTATGGCCAGCTCAACGCCGATCCGCTGCTCGCCTTCGGCGGCGATCTGCGCCTCGGTTGGTGGAACCAGAGCACCGTCTTCCCCATGCAGGCCGACCTCTACACCAGCGTGCACCCCGTCGAGCACCTGACCGTGCTCGCGTCGGCCGGCATCCGCGGCCGCAACCGCGGCCTGCCCCTCGACGTGCCCGAGGGCGACGACCAGGATCCCGTGGGCGTGAAGGATCTGTGGCTGATGACGCACGAGTGGCCGGCGCTGAGCTACCTGCGCCTGGGCCGCTTCCTGCCCATCTTCGGCACGCGCGTCGCCGATCACACCGCCTACATCCGGCGTGGCTTCGGCCTCAGCCAGGAGGATCCCGCCAACCGCGTGGTCGGCGTCGAGGCCGGCTTCAGCGGCAACTACCCCTACCTCTCGGCCTCGGCCTTCAAGCCCTCGTCGCATCAGGCGCGCGATCCCTTCGACGTCGCCGACGGCTGGGGCACGGCGATCAGCGGCGGCTACCGCGAGCTGGGCTGGCAGCTCGGCGGCAGCGTCATGCTGCGCCGGCGCCCCCTCGAGGGCGGCGGCGACACCACGGACTACTCGGTGCAGTGGGGCCTCAACCCCTGGTACTTCTGGCAGGGCCTGCCGCTGACCTACCTGGGCGAGGCCGTCTACGGCACCTACCAGCGCCCGCTGAGCGGCAACGAGACCAGCCAGCTCGCCACCTACCACCAGCTGGCCTGGACCGCCTACGACGGCGTCGTGCTGCGCCTGCGCTACGACACCTGGGATCCCGACCGCGAGGTGAAGGACGACGAGATCCAGCGCCCCGGCGCCGGCCTCGACCTGCAGTGGCTGCCCGGCTTCGGCACCAGCGTCGACGGCCGCGTCGGCCTGCCCGCCGGCGGCAACGCGGGCGCCGACGTCTTCGTCCAGCTGCACGGGTACTTCTGAGCAGCGGCGGCGCTCAGGCGCGCCCGGCGTCCAATGGGAAGTCGCCGGGGTCGACCTCGCGCGGGATCAGGGCGTCCAGCAGGGATGGGTCGGGTCGCGGTCCGACGGCGGTCTTGAGGAACCGCACGAGCGCTTGAACCTCGCCTTGCAGACGTACAGGGTCCACAGGGCGAGGCGCTCGGCGTCCGGGGGGCCGCGGCGGGCCGCGTAGGCGGCGGTGAAGGCGTCGGCGGCGCGTGGACCGCGGGCCCAGATCAGCTCGAGGCGCGCGGTGGCCAGATCGGCCTCCGGGTGGCCGAGCGCGGCGTCCTCCCAGTCCAGCACGGCGGCGATGCGCCCGTCTCGCCAGAGCACGTTGCCCGGCCACAGGTCGCCGTGCAGCAGCGCCGTCGGCGCGTCGGGGAAGCGCGGCGGCGCGGCGCGCAGCCGCGCGCGCAGCGGTGCGAACGCGGGCGTGCGCGGCAGCCAGCTCAGCAGCTCGGGCACGGGATCGACCCGCGCCGGCAGCCCCACGTCGGCGAACCGCGCCGCGTCGAGGCCGTGCAGTCTTGCTGCGAAGGCGGCCATCTGGCTCGGGCCATCGGGGGGCAGGTCGGTCGTCCCTGCGACGAACTCCATGGCGAGGAACATCCCCGGGAGCCGCGTCCGCGTGACGTCGACGGCCAGCACCGCGGGCACGGCCACGCCGGCCGAACGCAGGGCCGCGAGCAGCGCGGCCTCTGCTTGGACGCCGCGCCCGTCGAGCCCCGCGCGGCCGTCGGCGTCGAGCATGCGCACCACCACCTGCCGACGCGCTCCGTCCGGCGCCTCGATCGTCAGCGCCTCGACGCTGGCCGACACCCCGCCCTCCAGCCGCCGCCGGCCGATCAGCCGTCCGCCCAGCTGCGCCGCGACGGCGTCGTATCCGGTCGAGGTCACGCGCGCGCCTCCCGAGTGATCGCGGCCGCGGATGGTAGCCGGCGCGCGTCGATGGTGCCCAGCGGTCGCGTTGACAGGTGGGCGATGGACCGGTAGAAGCTAAAAAAGAATCATTGATTCTCTAATGGTGGTGGCCATGAACGACGTCGACCTGCCGCTCCTCACCCTCGACGCCACGGCTCAAGCGGCGGCCGTCGACCGCGGCGAGCTGTCGCCCGCGGACCTCGTCGAGGCGGCCCTGGCGCGCATCGAGCGCTCGAACCCGGCCGTCAACGCGCTCTTCGCCTTCGACCCCCGCCTGGCCCGCCAGCGGACGCCGCGCGCGGGCCGCGGTGCCTTCGCCGGCGTGCCGACGCTGCTGAAGGATCTGCTGGCCTATCCGGGCCTGCCGGCGCAGTTCGGCTCGCGCCTGCTCGCGGGTCACGTCGCCCCGGCGGGATCGCCCTACACGGACGCCCTCGACGCGGCGGGCCTGGTGGTGATCGGCAAGACCGCGACGTCGGAGTTCGGCCTGCTCGGCACGACCGAGCCGCTGGTCAACGGCCCCACGCGCAACCCGTGGGATCTCGAGCGCTCCGCCGGCGGCTCGTCGGGCGGCTCGGCCGCCGCGGTGGCGGCTGGCATCGTCCCGGTGGCCCACGCGTCGGACGGCGGCGGATCCATCCGCGGGCCGGCGTCGTTCTGCGGGGTCTTCGGTTTCAAGCCCAGCCGCGATCGCACGGCCTCGGTGGGGCTGCCGCCCGGCATGCCCACCGCACCCCTGCTGAGCGATCACTGCGTCAGCCGCACGGTGCGGGACAGCGCCGCGTGGCTCTGCGTCACCGAGGCCGACGCCACCGCCGACGCCCTGCCTTCGGCGGAGGCGCTCGCCGCCACGCCGCCCGCGCGCCTGCGCATCGGCTGGTACCGGCGGGACGTCTTCGGTCGGCTGCCCGACGACGACGCGCTCGCCGCCCTCGACGCGACCGTCGCCCTCTGCGCGCGGCTCGGTCACGAGGTGGTCGAGTGTGAGGGGCCCGAGGTCGGCGGCACGACGACGGCGGACGCGTTCCACGATCTCACCGCCCTGGTCGTGGCCGGCATGACCGGCCAGATGGCCGCGGCGATGGGGTCGGCCTACGACGCCGATCGCCTCGAGCCGTACACGCGCCACCTGCTCGGCCGCGCCGCCGCGCTGTCCGCCGACCGGCCGGCCGCGGCGGTCGCCACGCTGGCCGACGCCGGCGAGCGCGCGGCGGCGGCGCTGAACGCCTACGACGCGCTGCTCAGCCCCACGGTGCCCTTCGCCGCCTTCCCCCTCGGGCGGTACGCCCCCACCGCCGATCCGGCGATCCTCCGGGACCATGTCAACCGCGTCGCCGCCTACACCGTGGTGGCGTCCCTCGCCGGAGGCTGCGCGATGAGCGTGCCGCTTCATTGGACGGCCGCCGGGCTGCCGATGGGCAGCCACTTCGCCGCGCCGCGCGGCGCCGACGCGCGCTTGCTGCGTCTGGCCTTTCAGCTCGAGCGGGCCGCCCCGTGGATTGACCGTCTGGACCGGTTGAGCCGGAGCCTCGCGTGCCCCAGCGACTGAAAGAGTCGGTGCGGGCGCGCATCCTGGCGGCCGCCGGCGAGGTGTTCGCCGATCAGGGCTTCCCGGCGGCCCGCCTGACCGACATCGCCGCCCGGGCCGGCACCAGCGCGAGCAACCTCTACAAGTACTTCCCGGGCAAGGCCGCGCTGTTCGACGCCGTCGTCACGCCCGCGCTGGTCGACACCTTCCAGCGCCGCCTCGGCGCGCGCCTCGACGAGCTCGCCGGGCGCCCCGACTGGACGGGCGCCGACGCCCGCGGATCGGCCACCGCCCGCGACCTGCTGACCTTCTGGGTGGAGCATCGCCCGGTCGCGGTGCTGCTGATGCGCGGCGCCGAGGGCACGCCCTACGCCGACCGGCGCCCGGCCATGATCGCCGACATGGTGGAGCGCGCGGTGCGCCACCGCGAAGCCACCGTGGGCCCGGTGCCGCCGACCCTGCGCTTCGTCCTCGAGACCGTCTTCACCCGGACGCTCGACACGCTCGCCGACGTCTTGCGGGCCCACCCCGATCCCGACCATCTGCGCGACGCGGTGGGTCACTTCTGGCGCTACCAGCTCGCCGGCCTCCAGGCGCTGATGGGCAGCCCGTGAGCGGAGCGGCTCAGCCGCGGTCCCGCGCCGCGGTCAGCTGCACCATCGGCCCGTAGGTCGCGGGCGGGCCGAAGCGGAAGCGGCGGGGCTCGGCCGGGCGGGTGAACAGCGGCACGCCGTCGCCGAGCACGATCGGCACCATCGTCAGCACCATCTCGTCGATCCGATCGGCGGCCAGCGCCTGCTGCACCAGCTGGCCGCCGTCGAGGTAGACGTCGCGCTCGCCGGCCACGGCGAGCGCCTCGTCGAGCAACGCGTCGATCGGTCCTTCGACGGCGCGCACGGTGGGCCGCGCGGGGTCGAGCGGTCGATGCGTCGGGACGAGGATCGGCACCTCGCCGTACATCCACGGCGTGTCGAAGCCCGCGACGACATCGTAGGTGCGTCGGCCCATCAGCATCGCGCCGACGTCGGCCAGGAAGGCATCGAGGGTCAGGGCGCCCGGCCCGGGCTCACCGTCGGCGGGCAGCCACGAGAGATCGTCGCCGGGGCCAGCGATGAAGCCGTCGAGCGAGACGGCGAGGAAGACGCGGACGCGACCCATGGGACCTCCGAGCGCGACGTGGTGCTCGCTCGGAGGTGTATCGGCGCGGGCGGCGGCGCTGCAAGCGTCAGATCGCCAGCTCACCGGGCTTCGGCAGCCCCGCGCGGCTGGCCGCGGGCATGCCGTTGTACAGGCGCCTCAAGTACTGAAGCATCTTGTGATCGCTCGACGCGAAGTCGGCGTCGGGCGTGCTGCCCGCGTCGAAGTGGATCGTGCGCTTGCGCACGATGTGCCGCTTGCCGACGTGCTTCCACTTGTTGCCGCTCGGCACGTGGGGCACCGGATCGTGCCGGTTGATCCAGCGCCACGTTCGGGTCTTCAGCACCCGGTCGTACTTGCTCGCCCAGCCCTGGCCGCCCACGCGCGGGGCGCCGAAGGTCATCACGCCGTCCACCTGCACCCCGCGGTTCACCTGCAGGTCGTAGGCGAGCAGCGCGGCGACGGCCCCGCCGAGGCTGTGCCCGGTGAGGTACAGCTTGCGGCTGCCCTTCTCGGCCTGCACCGTCCGCGCGACGAAGTCGGCCAGCGCGTCGGCGTGCGCGGCGAAGCCGCTGTGCACCCGCGCGTCGACCGCCTTGAAACGCTTGCTGTCCTTCTTGGCCCCCGCGTCGGTGCCGAAGTCCTTCCAGTTCTTCGTGCCGCGCACCGACACGATGAGGTAGGTGTCCGACTTCGCGATCACCACCTCGGCGCCCACCCGGGCCTTCTTCTCGAAGGCGACCTGCGTGAGCCCCATCCGCCGCCAACGCTTCTGGCGCTGCCCGCTGTCGCCGTAGGCGGCGTCGCTGATGCCCGCGAGCAGGTAGGACGACTTGTACGGCGTGGCCGTCGTGATGTCGGCGAAGTCGCTGTCGAAGTCCGCGTGGGCCGCGAGAGGCAGAGCCAGCGCGAGCAGGACGAGGCTGATCTTCATGGAGTCACCTCCCGAGAGGGTGGTCGTGGGGTCGCATCCGAGAGGAGTGACGCTAGGCACTGTCGGTGTGTGCGGTCAAGCCGAAACGGGCGGCCATCGACGACGCGCAAAGTGGCTTCATGGGAGCACGTGAGCGTTGGTCGCCCTGCGCCGACGTGCCAGCCGTCGTCTGGCGCGATGTGTCGCGATCTTTGGCATGATCGGTCCTGTGCCTCGACCCCCGGTTCGGCCGAAGATGGCTGCTTCGCGAGCGGAGCCGTGTGTGAGAGTCGTCCTCGCCCTCTTCTGCCTCCTCGGGTGCGCGTTGGCCACCGCCTGCAGCGACGTCGACGCCACCAACCCCTACGATCCCGCCGCGCCGCCGACCGTCCACGCGACCGGTCGTCTGCAGGGCCGGCTGGCCATGCCTGCCGGCTTCGCTGCCGGGGCCGCGGACGGGGCGCGCGTCGAGCTGCACGACGCCGCCGCGCCGGGCGACGTCGCCGGCGCCACCACCGCCGACGCCGACGGAACCTTCACCTTCCCCGAGGTGCGGCCCGGCACCTACACCGTGCGCGTGGCGCTGACCGGCTTCGCCGCCGACGAGCGCGTGGTGGTGATCGGCTTCGGGGGCGCCGTGGATCTCGGCGCGCTGCCCGTGCGCGCCCGGCGCGACGCGACCCTCGAGGGCGTCGTGACGCGCGAGGGCGCGGCGGCCGACGCGCACGGCGGCGTGCTGATCCAGGTGGTCGGTACGCCCTACGCGACCGTCAGCGCGGCCGACGGCAGCTTCGCGCTGGCCCTCGGCGGCGGCGACGCGCTCGTCCGCTTCAGCGCCGCGGGCCACCCGCTGGTGGAGCGCAGCGTCGAGGGGCTCGGCGAGCTCGAGGCGCGAACGCTCGATCCGGTGACGCTGCCCGCCGCCCCGGCGGCGCTGCGCGGACAGGTGCGGCTGGGCGGCGACCTGGGCCTGCCGGGCGACGCGATCACCGCCGCGGACGTGCGCCTGCTCGAGGGCGACGCCGTGGTCGCCAACGCTCGGCCGGACGCGGACGGTGTCTTCACGCTCAACGGGCTGGCGGCTGGCACCTATTCGCTCGAGGTGCGCCGCGACGGCTTCGTGCCCGACACGCGCAGCGTCACGCTGCGCCAGGGCGAGGTGACCGAGGTCGGCCTGATCGAGCTCGAGCCGCTGCCCCTGCAGGTGCGGCTGGTGGGCAGCGCGCGCCTGGTGGGTCGTGCGACGCACGGTGGCGTCGGCGTCGCCCTGGCCGACACGGCCCTGCGCACCGAGACCGTCGCCGACGGCGGCTTCGCGCTGCTGGCCCCGGCCCGGGCCGAGACCTACACCCTCCAGTTCAGCCGCACGGGCTACAACGCCGAGACCGCGACCGCGACGCTCGACGCGGCGCGGCTGGCCGAAGCCATCGACGCGGCGCCGGGGCAGCCCATCGAGTTGGCGGTCGACCCCGCCGAGGTGGCCCTGGCGGGCCTGCCCGGCTCGATCGGCGGGCGCGTGGGCTTGGCCGCGGGGGTCGACGCGATCGAGCTGCTGCCTCAGGCCACCGTGACGCTCTTCGACGCCGCCGCGCCGACCGTCGAGGTGGCGCTGCGCGCCCCCGACGCGGAGGGCCGCTATCAGTTCGAGGACGTCCCCGCGGGCGACTACGAGCTGGCCTTCGCGCTCGAAGGCTTCGGGGGCGCGCGGCGCCACGTGCGCGTGGATCCCGGCGAGGCGGCGCCGGTGGATCCCATCACCTTCGAGGTCGACCTCACGGCCGCGCGCGCCTTCGTCACCGGCACGGCGCGGCTCGACTGCGAGGGCGACGACTGCGATCACAGCGGCATCGCGGTCGAGGCCCGCGGCTTCCCCTTCGTCACCTTCACGGGCCCCAGCGGCACCTATCGCCTCGAGGTGGTCGCGCGCCCGAACTACACGCTCGACTTCAGCGCGCCCGGCTACGACGCGGTCGAACGCAGCGGCGTCGACGCCGCCGCCGACGCGGACTCACCGGGCCCCGACGTCGTGCTCGAGGCGCGACGCGGCGCCGTGCGCGCCACCGTTCGCCTGGGGCGCCTGCAGACCCCCACGCGCCTGCAGGCCGTCGACGTGGGCCTCTTCACCGAGCCGCCCGGCGACGAAGCGTTGCGCAGCGTCAACCCCGACGCCGCGGGCGACGTGCTGATCGACAACCTGGTGCCGGGCCGCTACCGGCTGCGCGCCAGCGCGCCCGGCTACCTCGCCGAGTCACGCCTGGTGGTGCTCGACCCCGACAGCGAGGTCTTCGCGGGCACGCTGGACCTGCAGCACGTGTCGACGACGGCCAGCGCGGTGGCGCTGAGCGGGACCGTCCGCCTCGACGACCGCGCCGACCACGCCGGCACCGCCGTCGAGGTCCGGCTGCAGCCCGCCGATCTGTTGCTGGACGTCGCGCTGACCGACGCCGACGGCCGCTTTACCGTGCGCGCCGCGCCCGACGAGCGTTACGCCCTGCGCGTCGCGCGCGAGGGCTATCAGGGCGTCGAGTCGCTCGGGCCGTTGCTGTGGGACGCGCCGCAGGAGCGTTTCGAGGACGAGGGGGGCGCGCCCATCGACCTGACGCTGCTGCGCAACCCCATCGACGGGCGCATCGCGCTGACGGTGAGCGTCGAGCCGGCGTGGCTGCCGCCCCAGGAGCGTTACGCCCGCGTGGTGCTGACCGGGCCGGTGAGCCGGACGCTCGAGGCCGCGTTCGACGACGGCGAGGCGATCGTCTTCGACGGTCTGCCCGAGGGCACCTACGCGGTGCGCGTCGAGCGCGCGGGGTTCACGACGGCGTCGCCGGCGCCGGTCGTGCTCGACCTCACGTCGCCCACGGCCGAGCTGGGCGACCTGGTCGTCTCGCTGAGCGATCTGGCCGCGGCGCGGCTGGATCTCGAGGGTCACGCGATCGACGCCTGTGATCTGGCCGGTCTCAGCGTCGTCGACGCCGATCTGGGGGGCGCGATCCTGCGGGGCGACTTCACCGGGCGCGACGCCGCCTGTCCCGGCGCGCCCCTCGATCTGACCGACGCCAACCTGGTGGGCGCCGATCTCACCGCGGCCGTGCTGGGCGGTGAGGCGGGCGTGACGCTCGACGGCGCGAACCTCACCGGGGCCCGCCTGGCGGGCGTGGATCTGCGACGGGTCAGCGCGGTCGGCGCCGACTTCTTCACCGCCGATCTGGCCGGCGCGCGGTTGGCGCGAGGCGACTTCCGCCAGGCCAACTTCACCTCGGCGCGGCTGGCCGCCGCGATCTTCGTGGACGCGGTCCTCGTGAACGGCGTGCCCGCGGCCGATCCCGCCAGCGCCTGGCCCGAGCTGGGCGCGCCGCTCGAGCCCTGGGCGGCGCGGCCGTGCGGGGGCGGCGGCGCCTCGGTGCGGCTGGACGGCGCGCTCTTCGCTCGGGCCGATCTGCGCGGCGCGTTCCTGCCCGGCGTTCAGCTGCAGCAGGTCGACCTGTCGGGCGCCGGCTTGGGGGGCGCGGATCTGCGGTTCACGTGCCTCGAGGACGTCGATCTGACGCTGCTCGACTTGTCCGAAGCGACGCTCGACGGCGCCGACCTGCGCGGGGCGCAGCTGACCGGCAGCCTGCTGCGGGGCACGCGGCTGCGGGGCACGCAGGGCACCGGCGCGTCGCTGGTGAACGCCGTGCTCGACACATCGGACATGCGCCAGCTGCCCACGGCCGCCTGCGCGGATCTGCGTCCGTGGAGCGATTACGCCGAGGGCGGCGCCTGCGCCGGCCAAGACGGACCCGAAGACTGCCTCTGCCGCACGCGCTTCGACGCGGCGGCGTTCGACGGCGCCAACCTGGTCGGCTCGACCATGTCCGGCATCGACCTCGCGGACGCGACGCTGCGGGGCACCACCATCGGCGAGACGGTGAGCCTCGGCGTGTCGCAGCCGAGCGATTGCTCGCCCGAGACCTACTTCGTCTGCCGGCGTTTCCTCGAGTACCGGGCGGCGTGCCCTTGGGAGGGCAACTCGTCGCTCATCGACCAGCCGGTCTGCGAGCGGGGCTTCGCGCCCGGGGTCTCGCAGCGCGCGCTGGCCCAGAGCTGCCTGCTGGCACAGTGGGACGGCCAGCACTGCGTCGAGGACGAGGGCGCCTGCGAGCAGGCGGTGCCCGAGACGCTCGCCATCGAGGTCACCTGCACCTGGGACGGCTTGCACGCCGAGGGCGAGGCGGCGTGCGCGTGGGGCGACCAGACCTTCGTGCAGCCCGAGTGCACGGCGACGCGGACGACGTTGCACGACGTGCGGCTCGACGGCGCCAACCTCGTCGGCGCGGTGCTCGATCGCATCGAGCTGACCGACAGCCCCGCGCGCGGCGCCAACCTCGCCGGCGCCACGTTCATCGAGGTGGTCGTCGACGCCGTCGATCTCACCGGCGCCAGTCTGCGCGGCGCCGATCTGTCGCGGATGGACCTGTCGGGCGAGACGCTCGTGGACGCGGACCTGCGCGGCGCGTCGCTGCGGCAGGCGGACCTGCGCGACGCAGATCTGACCGGCGCGAACCTGACCGACGCCGATCTGACCGGCGCGACGATCGAACGCACGCTGCTGCCGACGGTGCTGCGGCGCGTCCGCCTGTTCGCGGTGAACGCCGCCGAGGTGTCGTGGGCCGGGGCTCTGCTGGACGACGCGGTCATCGAGCAGAGCTACTTCCGCGGCGACTTCGAGGGCGCACGCCTGGACGGGGCGCGCGTGCACGCGGTGAACTTCGACGCGCGGGGCGTGAACTCGATGCGCGGCGCCACCTTCCGCGACACCGATCTGGTGGGCGTGCGCATCGGCGGCGACACCGACGACGCCGACTTCTCGGGAGCATTGGTCGACGGGCTGACGCTGGGGCTGGGCGAGGGCGTCGGCGCGTCGGCGACGGACGTGTCGTTCGTCAACGTCAGCGGACAGCGGCTGAGCGTCGCGAGCGTCGATCTGACCGGCGCGGACTTCCTCGGCGCCGATCTGAGCGACGCCGACTTCAGCGGCGCCGATCTGACCGAGGTGCGTTTCCAGAACGCCGTCGTGCGCCAGAGTCGGTTCACGGGGGCAGCGTTCACGCGGACGTGCCTGCGCAACGCCGGGCTGCCCGGCTCGAACCTGGACGAGAGCGTCTTCGACGGGGTCGCGCTCAACGACGTCGATCTGACCGGCGCGTCGCTCGTCGACGCCGATCTGCGCGGCGCGTGCGGCGTGTCCGCCGCCGAGCTGCGCCGCGCCGACCTCGACGGCGCCCTCATCTGCGACACCTTCCGCGCGGCCCTCGAGGCCCGCGACGACACCTTCGGCACGCCCACCTTCGAGGCGTGCGCCACCGTCGCCCAGTGCGACACCACCTGCCGCTGAGGCAGCAATCCTTGGGGGGATTCGATGACGTTCCTGAAGACGACCGCGTGCGCCGCGATCATCCTGCTCGCCTTCGCGGCGCCGGCCGCGGCGAAGGACAAGGACAAGAAGCAGATCCACGTGCACAACTGCGCCGGCGCCAAGGTGACCGTGTGCGTCTACAACG
>JACKDN010000031.1 GCA_020633465.1 Myxococcales bacterium | reverse complement strand
CCGCGGCCAGCGGTCCCTCGGGCGCCGGCCCGCCGTAGGGCACGGGCTTGGTGCAGGCCTGCTGCGGCCCGGCCCGGCCGCAGTCCTCGGCCTCGACGGCCTGCAGGAACTTCACCTCGGCGACGGCGTACGTGGCGCCGTGCCAGGTGATCAGCGGCACCGGCGGCGCCGCCCTCACGACCTCGGCCCAGTCGACGGCCGCGGGTGGGGGCGCCGCCGGGGCCGACGTCGGCTGCGGCTTCGGAGCGGGCGCCGACGAGCACGCGAGGAACAACAGGCCAGCGGCGCAGGGCAGGCGGGCGGGCAGGGGCATGGACGTCCTCCGACCAGGGGGCGCCAGGGTATCAGGCGCGCGCCCCGAACGGCAGTCACCACGCGCTCGGGGGGCGCGTCAGTACTGGCAGTAGCAGTGCAGGCGCTGGAAGTCGTTGCCCCAGCCGTCGTCGGGCGGCGGGGCGGTGTCGCAGTCGACGTCCTCGAAGTCGCGGTCGCCCTCGCTGTAATAGGCGCGCCCGGTGTCCTCGTAGGGCGTGCAGGCGCCCCCGGGCACCTTCTGGGGGCACACCTGGCGGCACGTGGTGCGCTGGTTGACGACGAACTCGCCGACGCAGTTGCCGTACTCGCTGGCGCGGCAGTCCGAGAAGCCGGTGTCGCTGCGATTACAGGTCTTGCCGCAGCGGCCGCAGTTCTGGTCGTCGAAGCGGCCGTCGATGCACACGCCGTCGCAGATGAAATACAGGGGATCGTCCTGGACGCAGGCCGGGGCGCCCTGTCGGCACTCGATGCCGGCGCCGCCGTTCTGGCGCACCACGTTCCCGCAGCGCCCACAGTTGTTCTGGTCGGTCTGCAGGTCGAAGCACACAGCGTCGCAGGCCGAGTGGCCGGCGCTGCCGCAGCGCAGACGCAGCGTGGTCTCGGCGCTCGACGAGAGACCGCCGGCGTCGAAGAACTCGGCGCGGAACGTGCGCTCCTCGCCGTTCGGGCCGAAGTTCAGCGGCGAGGACGTGTGGAAGTCGTCCCAGGTGACGCGCAGGCTGTACGCGCCCTCCTGCGCGGCGCTGACGAACGAGCCGAGCGTCGAGCCGGTGCGCGCGTCGATCAGCGTGCCGCCGATGAGATCGTCGATGCCGTCGTCGTCGGTGAGCACGGCGGTGAAGACGGCGGTGTCGCCGTCGTTGAGCACCTGCACGTTGGTGCCGAACTGCAGGAAGCGCGGGGCGCTGGGATCGCGGTTGACCTCGCACTGGCCCTGGGCGTTGCAGGCGCCCTCGTTGCAGACGCCGCAGGACGTGCCGCAGGTGGGATCGGGGCCGCAGACGCGGGCGCCGCAGGTCGGCTCGCAGTCGCCGCCGCCGCAGCCGCTGGGGTCGAAGCGGCGACAGTCGGCCGCGCACCGCAGCGTGCCGGGATCCAGGCCCAGGGTGTCGCAGCTCGCGTTGCCCAGGTTCTGGCCGTCGCAGACCTCGCCCTCGTCGATGGTGCCGTTGCCGCAGCCCGCTGGCGGCGGGGGCGCGCCGCTGCAGCCGCTGGTGTCGAGGCGCGCGCAGCCGGGCGCGCAGGTCGGCACGCCCTCGCCGAGGCCGAGGGCGTCGCAGGTGAGACCACCGACGTCGGTGCCCTCGCACGCCTCGCCGGGATCCTTCACGCCGTTGCCGCAGGACGCGAGCATGGCCGCGTCGGGCTCGCCCGCGCCGCCGTCGACGTCCCCACCGTCGCCGAAGAAGAGGGTCATGCCGCCGCCGCCGCCGCCCCCGCCGGGCAGGCATCCGACGGTGATCAGGCCGAGCATCGTGAGCGCGACGGGCTTCATGGGCGCCTCCCCGAAAAAAGCGGCGCGCACTCTAGCGCGCGGAGGCGCGGAGCGGCAACCGGCGGTCAGCGCAGGCGCAGGCCCGCGGGCAGGGAGTCGCCGAAGACGCGGCGGGTGTCGCCCTCGCTGAGGTCGACGGCGCGCGTGACCATCTCGATCCACGGCGAGGGGGACTTGTCGGCGGTGAGACGGTCGGCGACGCGGCGGCGGCGCTCGGGGGGCAGGTCGCGGGCGGGATCGCCGGTGACCCGCGCGATGCAGGCCGCGGCGAAGGCGGCGCCGTCGGCTTGCGCCCAGTCGAGGGGCAGCAGCAGCTCGAGCCAGGCGTCGGCGACGTCGGGCGGGACGACGTCGGCGGCGGTGCCGTGGAAGGGCTGGCGCGCGCCCAGGCGGCCGAGGGGCCACCACGAGTTCACCTTCTTGAAGTGCGTCTGCAGCCAGGCGCCGGCCTTCTGCTTGGCGTCGGCGGGCAGGCGTTCGAGGGCCGCCAGCAGGCGCAGCATCTCGGCGGGGCCGTGGTGGTGCGGGCCCTTGGGGCGCGGGCCGCCGCCCAGCCAGGGCGCGACGGCGGCGTACAGCGCCGCCTGACGCTCGGCGTCGAGGCCGGCGGCCACGCGGCGCCAGAGGATCCACCACTCGTTCCAGGTGCCCTTGTTGCCGGGGTGCTTCAGGCCCTCGTCGAAGAGCGCCCACACCTGCTCGATGCGCTCGCGATCGCGGGTGTGGCCGAAGCCGGGGCGCAGACACCACGAGAGGATGCGCAGCCACTGCAGCTCGTGCTCGGGCGTGCGCCCACGGTGCGGCGCGACCTTGAGCAGCGCGTCGGCCAGCCCGCGGCACTCGGTCGACGACCACTGGCCGCGGGGGCCGATGACCGCCTCGAGCTCGTTGCGCAGGGCCTTGGCGGCCTGCGGATCGTGGCCGGCCTTGCCGCTGCCGAAGGCGCGCTCGATGGCGCGGCGCGCCTCGGGGAAGCGCGCGGGCAGGGGCTCGTCGGGGGCCTCGGGCGGCGGCGGCTCGGGCTCGGCGGCGGGCGTCGCGGCGCCCGCGAGGTCGAAGGCCAGGCGCCAGCGGCGCGGGGGCAGCTCGACGGTGGCCAGGTACAGCTCGAGGGTGCCGGCCTCGGTGAGGGTCGCGCTGAGGCGCACCGGAACGGCGTTCGTCTTCGGGTCGACGTACAGATCGCCCTGGCGCCGCAGCACGGTCTCGATGGGCGGCAGGACGTCGAGCTCGTCGTCGACGGGCACGTCGCGGCCGGGCGGATCGGCGCGGTCGCCGGTGTAGCCGTAGAGCGGGAACGCGACGCGGCGGTCGAGCACGAGCTGAAAGCTGCGATCGGTCACGTCGACGCTGGTGCCGTCCTGCATGCCCTTGGGGGCGACGCAGAAGGCGCGGGGCTCGCCGCCGGGGCCCTCGACGCCGACGTAGTAGGCGCGCGCCGCGCCGCCGCCGATGGTGGCGCCGACGCCGTGGCGGGTGAGGGCGAAGCGGGCCGCGCCGCGGGCGACGGCGGTGTCGAGCGAGGTGTGCTCGAGCCGGCGGATCGGCGCGCCGGGGAACCAGGCGTCGAGCGTCGCGGTGAGGCGCTCGACCAGGGCGGGGGCGTTGAAGACGCCGCCGTTGAGCAGGACCAGGTCGGGCCGCGGCAGGCCGTCCACCACCGTCGCGCCGGCCGCGCGCGCGGCCTCGGCGTGGCGGCGCAGGAAGGCGCAGACGTGACGAGGGATGGCGGGATCGCTGGTGTAGGGCAGTCCGAGCGTCGTCAGGCCCGCGCGGCCGGTGCGCTGCGCCGTCTCGTCGGGGCCCGTCGCCGGCACGAAGCCGTCGAGCAGCACGGCGCGCACGTCGTCGCGGGGCAGGGCGACCGTGCGCGTGCCCCCAATCAAGCGGCGCCCGCGCTTCTGGATGCTGATGTGCGTGACCTCGGGGGCGTCCGCCGCCAGCAGCGCCTCCTTGGCCTGGCGGGCCGACTGCACCAGCGCCGACCACTCGGTGGGGTCGAGCTTCGCGTCCATGCCGGCCAGCGTCAGCGCGTGGTGGGCGAGGGCGGCGTCCATGTTGTCGCCGCCGAGCATCAGGTGGCCGCCGACGGCGATGCGCTCGAGGCTGGGCTCGCCGTCGTCGCCGGGCGTGATGCGCACCAGGGTGAGGTCGGTGGTGCCGCCGCCGACGTCGATGACCAGCGCCAGCCGGGCGTCGCCGAGCGAAGCGGCCAGGTCGTCGGCGTGCGCGCCGAGGAAGTCGTAGAAGGCGGCCTGGGGCTCCTCGATGAGGCGCACGCCGGGCAGGCCGGCCTCGCGCGCGGCGTCGACGGTCAGCTCGCGCGCCACCTCGTCGAAGCTGGCCGGCACGGTGACGACGACGTCCTGGTCGGCCAGCGGCGCGGCCGGGTGGGCCGCGTCCCAGGCGGCGCGCAGGTGGCGAAGGTAGTCGACCTGGGCCTCGAAGGGCGACACCTGGGGCATGCCGTCGGGCGCGCTCCAGGGCAGGATGGGCGCGCGGCGGTTCACGCCGCCGTGGCAGATCCAGCTCTTGGCCGACGCGACCAGCCGGTTGGGCACCTGGGCGCCGCGCTGCCGCGCCAGCTCGCCGACGATGGCCTCGGCCGGGCCCCAAGGGAGCGTCCGCTGATCGTCGGGCAGCTCGCCCTCGGCGGGCAGGTACAGGAACGACGGCAGCAGCGGGCGCGCGGCCACCTCGCCGGGCGCGATCAGCTGCGGCAGGTCGAGCAGCCGCACCGCGCGGTCGCCGGCGAGCGAGGCGTAGGCGACGGCGCAGTGCGTGGTGCCGAGGTCGACGCCGACGACGAAGCGGGGAGCCGGCGCACCCATCACTCCACCCGAACGTTGTAGCTGAGCTTCCAGCGGCGGCCGCCGCCGTCCTCGACGGCCGACAGCTCGAGCGTGCCGATCTCGGTCACGCGCGCGTGCAGGCGCACGGGCACCAGCGCGCCCTCCTCGCCCTCGAGCGTCGTCTCGATGGGCGCCAGCTCGTCGAGGGCGTCGGGCGCGGCCACCGTGCCGACATGATCGTCGCGGCGCGTGGACGAGCCGAAGAAGCGGAAGGACGCGGGCTCGCCGACGTAGAGACCGAAGGGCTCGTCGAGCTCGACCTCGCTGCCCTCCTCCATGCCGAAGGGGGCGATGCACAGGGCGTCGACCTGCGGCGGGATGCCGGGCACGGCCAGCTCGGCGCGCTCGACGCCGATGTAGTAGGCGCGCGCGGTGCCGCCGCGGATGCGGACGCCGCCCTGCCGGCGCGCGTGGGCGTAGTAGGCGGCGCCCCGGCTGACCGCGAGCTCGGGGTGGACGCCCTCGAGCACGGTGGGCGGCGTGCCGCCGTCGGCGCGCACCCAGCCGCCGAGGATCTCGCAGATGCGGTCGCGCACGACCGGCGCACGGGTGACGCCGCCGTTGAACAGGATGGCCGTCGGGTGCAGGAAGGTCTGGCCCTCGCCGCGTTCGAGGCCGGCGCGCCCGAGGAACGCCGCCAGGTGCCGGGTGATGCCGGCGTCGCTGGCGTAGGGCAGGCCCTGGGTGCGCAGGCCGATGCGGCGCGGCGCCTGCGGGCGCGCGTCGGCGCCGACGCGCGGGAAGAAGCCGTCGAGCAGGACGGCCTCCATCTCGTCGCGCCGCAGCTCGGTGCGCAGCGTGCCGCCGATGAGCTTGCTGCCCCGCCCGGGCACGACCAGCGGGTGCGTCTCGCGGTCGGGGTGCGTGAGCAGCGTCTCCTTGGCCACGCGGCAGCCGTGCGTCAGCGCCCGCATCTGCCAGTCGTCGAGCTGCGTGCCGCCCTTCTCGAGCCGCGCCTTGACCGTGTAGGCCAGCGCGAGATCCATGTTGTCGCCGCCGAGCAGGATGTGGTCGCCCACGGCCACGCGCTCGAGCTGCAGGGTGCCGCCCTGCTCGCGAACGGCGATCAGCGAGAAGTCGGTGGTGCCGCCGCCGATGTCGAACACCAGGATGACGTCGCCGACCTTCACCTCGTCCCGCCAGCCCGGCCCGCGATCGGCCAGCCAGGCGTAGAGCGCGGCCTGGGGCTCCTCGAGCAGGCGCAGGGTGGGGGGCAGGCCGGCCTGCTGAGCGGCCTCGACGGTCAGCTCGCGCGCCACCGCGTCGAAGGACGCCGGCACGGTGAGCACCACCTCCTGCTGATCCAGCGGGTGGTCGGGGTGCGCCGCGTCCCAGGCCGCCGCCAGGTGCGCCAGGTAGCGCGCCGAGGCGTCGAGGGGCGAGACCTTGGGCACGTCGTCGGGCGCCCGCCAGGGCAGGATGCCGTCGCGCCGATCGACGCCCGCATGCGACAGCCAGCTCTTGGCCGACGCCACGAGGCGCGTGGGCGTGCCGGCGCCGCGCTCGCGCGCGAAGCGGCCGACCGCGGCCCGCGCGCCGGGCGCCCAGGGCAGGTCGAGCGCGCCGGGGGGCAGCTCGGCCGTCGCGGGCAGGTACAGGAACGACGGCAGCAGATCCTCGGCGCGCACCTCGCCCGGGTGCACCACCTGGGGCACCGCGAAGGCCTCGGGCGCGGCGCGCTCGGCGGCGAGATCGGCGGCGGCCAGGGCGCAGTGGGTGGTGCCGAGGTCGATGCCCAGGGCGAAGGTGGCGTGCGCGGCGTCGGTCACGGGGCTCCTCCGGAGTTCAGAGCTCGATCTCGGCCGGGGCGACCACGTGGGGATCGTGGCCGGCGCCGAGGGTGGGCAGGCGGACGGCGGTGACGCGCCAACCGGGGTGGGCCAGGGTGCCGGTGTAGGGCGGCTCGCCCACGACGTTGCCGGTGACGCGGTTCTCGTCGGCGTCGAAGCCGGCGGGCAGGGTGACCGACGCGCCCTCGTCCTCGGCGCGGATGGGCGCGAGGGCGAAGTACTCGCCGAGGGCCTTCTTGCAGCCGGCGTGCACCACGCGGGCGGCGGCGCCGACGTCGGCGTCGCCGAAGCTCTGCACGTCCTCCTGCAGGAAGTCGATGAGGCGGCCCTCGCGCTGCAGGATGGCCAGCAGCTGCAGGGCGGCGGTGTCGTCGGCGGCGGCCGGCGGCGCGGGCTCGGGGGCCGGCGGCGGCGTCGGCTCGCGGGCGGGCGCCGGCTCGGGCTCGGGGGCCGGCAGCGCCTCGGCGCCCTCGGACGCGCGCGCCAGGCGGGCCGCGAGGGCGCCATCGAAGAGCAGCCGCCACGGCAGCACCAGGGCCATGACCAGGCGGGCGCCGAAGCCCAACGAATCCGGCTGCATCTGCGACCTCCACGAAGAGTCCCGGACGGGTGGTGATGCCACGAACGCCCGCCCCTTGCAACGACGGCCACGTTTTCGGAGTCTTCCGGCCCGCGCC
Organism: Myxococcales bacterium; assembly: GCA_020633465.1. Lineage (GTDB taxonomy): Bacteria > Myxococcota_A > Bradymonadia > UBA7976 > UBA1532 > JACKDN01. The sequence goes on along the minus strand of JACKDN010000031.1, from coordinate 79,420 downwards.
GACGCCGCGCACGCGAGGACGAAGCCCATGAAGTCAGCCATCGCCATCGACGCCGACCGCCTCTGGACCACGCTGCACACCCTGGCCGAGGTGGGCGCCTATACGGACGAGCGGACCGGCCTGCGCGGGGTGAACCGCCTGGCCCTGACCGACGCCGACGCGGCCGGGCGGCGCACGGTGATGGGCTGGTTCGAGGCGGCGGGCCTCGCCGTGCGCGTCGACCGTATCGGCAACGTCTACGGGCGGCGCGCGGGGCGCGACGCCGACGCCGCGCCGGTGATGGCCGGCTCGCACATCGACAGCGTGCCCACGGGCGGGGCCTTCGACGGGGCGCTGGGGGTCATCGGGGCGCTCGAGGCCGTGCGGGCCCTGAACGACGCGGGGCACGTCACGCGGCGGCCGATCGAGATCGGCTTCTTCACCGACGAGGAGGGCTGCCGCTTCGGCACCGACATGCTGGGCTCGGCGGTGGCCTGCGGGCGCATCCCGCTCGAGCAGGCGCTGGCGTTGACCGACAAGGACGGGCTGCGCGTGGGCGACGAGCTGGCCCGCATCGGCTTCGCGGGCAGCGCCGAGCATCGCATCGCGGCGCCGCACGCGTTCGTCGAGGTGCACGTCGAGCAGGGGCCGACGCTGGCCGCGGCGGGGGTCGACCTGGGGGTCGTCGAGGGCGTGCAGGGCATCGCCTGGTGGGCCATCACGCTCAGCGGCCGGTCGGCCCACGCCGGCACCACGCCCATGGCGCTGCGGCGCGATCCCGGCGTGGTGGCGGCGCGGCTGCACGTGCTGGTGGACGCGCTGGCGCGCAGCGGCCGCTTCGGCGCCCAGATGCGGGCGACGGTGGGGCGCGTGGCGCCGCACCCCGGCCTGGTGAACATCGTGCCGTCGCAGGTCGAGCTGACCCTCGACCTGCGCAACCCCGACGACGATCAGATGGCGCGGGCGGAGGACGCCATCTTCGCCGAGCTGGACGCGATGGCGGCGGCCGCCGGCGTCACGGTCGAGCGGCGGCGCACCGCGCGCACCCCGCGGGTGCCCTTCGACATCGGGGTGCAGCAGGTGATCGCCGAGGCGATGGAGGCGCGCGGCTGCACGTACCAGCGGCTGCTGTCCGGCGCGGGGCACGACGCGCAGGAGTTCTCGGCCCTGTGCCCCACGGCCATGGTGTTCGTGCCCGGCCTGTACGAGGGCATCAGCCACAACCCACGCGAGTACTCGACCCCCGAGGCCTGCGCCGCCGGCGTCCAGGTGTTGACCGACGCCCTCGTGCGGCTGGCCGACGGCTGACCCGGGCGCACCCCCCAGGCCTTTGGGGGGTGGTTCGCCCGCGGCGGCGGTGCACCGTGCTGCCAGGGGCCGCGCGGGGTTCGCGCGGCGAGGGGGCGCATGGGGACGCTTTACGGACCGCGACCGGTGTTCCATGCTCGGGATCCTCGCATCCCGCGGCAGGAGGAGCCCGTTGAGCGCGCCCGACGCGACGGAGCCGACCAACTTCGCCGGCCTGCAAGCGCGCATCGTGCCGCTGGTGGCGGAGCTGTTCGCCACCCTGGCCACGCGCAACCCGCTGCGCATGTACTTCGCCGACATCGCGGGGAAGACGCTGCTGGACATCGTTCAGGTGCTGCGCCACGAGGGCATCTCGCAGGAGGCCATCGCGGCGTCGCTGGGGCTGACCCTGAACGGCTATCACGCCAAGATGAAGCGGCTGCAGGCGCTGCACGTGCCCGAGGACGAGCCGGAGAGCGGGGAGGCGCGCACGCTGATGGAGCGGGTGTTCGCCTTCGTCGCGGATCGCGAGGACGCCGAGGGCACGCCGCTGCGCGCGATCGTCGACGCCTTCCGCGGGGTGAAGTCGGACAGCTTGAACGGTGTTCTGCACTTCCTCGTGCGGTCCTCGCTGCTGTCGGTCGACGGACGCGGGCGCGATCGCCGGTACGCGGTGGTGACGCGGCCGGGCGAGGCCGAGCCGAACGAGCACGACGCGGCGGTGCTGCTGTACCGCGAGGGGCCGATGACGCGGGCCGAGCTGGCGCGGCGGCTGGAGTGCAGCGTCGAGGACGCGACGCGCCTGGTCGAGCGGCTGGCCGCCGAGGGCACGGCGCGGGCGGCGGGGGCGGTGGACGGCGAGACCACCTGGCGGGCGGTCGACTACCACATCCCGCTCGACCACACCGAGGGCTACGAGGCGGCCATCTTCGACCACCTGGCGGCGGTCATCCAGGCGGTGTGCAAGAAGCTGCGGCTGGGTCGCCACCACGCCAGCCTGGGCGATCTGATCGGCGGCGCGACCTTCACCTTCCGCGTGCCCGTGGACGATCCGCTGTACGACGAGGTCAGCGTGTTCCTGCGCGAGAACCGCGTGCAGCTCGAGGGCTGGCTCGCGCGGGCGCGCGCGCTGACCGAAGCGGGCCTCGAAGGGCGCACGGTGCGGCGCTTCACGCTGTACGTCGGGCAGTCGGTGGAAGACGAGGACTGAGCCATGGGTAGGTGGGGGGCGGCGCGCTGGCTCTTGCTGGCGGCGGTGTGGGCGGCCGGCTGCGACGACGCGGCGACGTCGCGCGCCGCGCCGGACGTGGGCATCACGACGGACGGCGGCGGCCCCGGCGGGGACGGGGCGCCGAACGACGGGGGCCGCGCCGACCGCGGGCCTGACGACGACGCTGGCGCCGCGCGACGCGAATCCCGACCTGGGCAGCGTCGACGCCGAGCCGACGCCGCCTGCCGACGCGCAGGCGGACGCGCAGGCGGACGCGCAGCCGGACGCCGCACCGCCCGACGCCCAGCCGGACGCCGCTCGGCCCGACGCGGCGCTGGCCGACGCCGCCCCCTGACGCCGCGTCGCCCGACCTGGGCCCGGACGCGGCCTCACCGGACGCCGCGCAGGTCGACGCGAACACCGTCGACCTCCGGCCCGACGCCGCCGCGCCGGACGTCGGCCCCGACGCCGAGCCCCGCGGACGCCACGCTCGCCGACGGCGGCGCGGGTGACTTGACGCGCGCGCCGGCCGACGCCGCGCCGCACGCCGCACCGGCCGACGCGGCCGGCCCCTGACGCGGCGCCCCTGCCCCCGAACCCGCCCCCGCCTGCGCGGCCTGCGCGCCGCTGCTGCTGTACGACCGCCTGGTGCTGGTCGACGGCGCCGGCCTGCACCTGGCCCCCGCCGATCCCGCCGCCCCCCGATCCCCTGCAGGTGGCCGCCTGGGCGCCGGGCTTCGCGCCCCTGTCGCCGGTGGGCGCTGCCGGCGCGCCCGCGGGGGCCTCGGTGCTGGTGGCGCTGCAGGGCCCGGCCGGCTGCCGCCTGCGCGCCTTCGACGCCGACGGCGGCGCGGACTGGTCGATCGATCCGCCCGAGGCCACCCAGTGCGCGCGCCCGGCCGTCGCCGGCGACCGCGTGCTGCTGCCGGTCGCCACGCCGGCCGGGGGTCGCCTGCAGGTGCGCGATCGTGCGACCGGCGCGCTGCTGGGCGAGGGCCCGCTGCCCGCCGCGCCCGGCGGCGCGCCGGCCTACGTCGGCGCCGACGATCGCCTGCAGAACGGCGGCTCGCACTGGGTGGTGCCGGTCGACGGCGCGGTGGTGGTCGTCGCGGGCACCGACGCCGATCCGCCCCGGCCGGCGGTCATCGAATCGGCCGCGATCGCCGGCACACCGACCGAGCTGGCGGTGGTCGATGGTCGCAAGGGCGCGGTCGCCGTGCGCTCGGCCCCCGAGGTCGAGGGCTACGGCGATCGGCTGGTGCGCCTGACCTTCGCGGCGGGGCCCAACGGCCCGCAGGTGGCCGCGGCGGCGCCCATCGAGGCTCCGGCGCCCATCCACGCGCCGCCGGTGGTGGTGGACGACTGCGACGGCCAGATCGCCAACGGCGGATCGCATTGGTGGTGCCCGGGGGGCCTGGTGGCGGCGGGCGGCGACGGCTTCGTCGGCGGCTGGTCGCTCGACGACGGCGCGCCGCGCGGGGTGGCGGCCCTGCCGGAGACGCTGCGCAGCACCGGCCTCACCGTCGGCGCCGACGACCGCCTGTTCAACGGCGGCAGCCACTGGCGCGGCGGCGAGGCGGGCAGCTGGCGGCTGGACGAGATCGACCTGCAGGCGGCCGAGCCCGCGGCCCTGCCGCTGGCGGGGGACGTGGGGCTCGAGGGCACCTGCCTGGCCAGCCCGATCATCGACAGCGACGGCCTGCTGGCCAGCGCGCTCACCACCGACGCGGCCGAGCCGACGCCCCTGCGGCTGAGCACCCTGGCCGGCGGCCTGGCCGTCGGCTGGGCGCGCGCCGGCGGCGACAACCTGGCGGGTGGGGCGCCCGTCGCCCCCGACGCGCCCTGCCCCGGCGGCGTGGCGCCGCTGTACGCGCGGCCCTTCGAGGTGGGGGCCGAGGTCGAGGTCGAGACCAGCGCGGCCTTCCCCGACGGCGGGCGGGTGCTGGCGGGCGGCCTGCGCGACGGCAACGGCGACGACGTGGCGTGGGTGGCGCGCGTCAGCCCCGGCGGGCGGGCGCTGTGGAGCCGCACCTACCCCGGTCAGGCCGGCCAGTCCGAGTCGGTGCGCGCGGTGGTCGTGGACGGGGGCGAGATCGTCGCGCTGCACGACCGGACCGTCGCGCCCGACTTCACGTCGTCGCAGATCCGCGTGCTGCGCCTCGACGCGGCCGGCGAGGTGGTGCGTGACGTGCTGCTCGACGACGGCGCTCAGCGGGCGGTCGACGCGGCGATCCCCGGCGTGGGCGGGGGCGTCGACGTGCTGACTCGGGCTGGCGATCCGGCCGGTGATCCGCGGCCCCCGGCCATCCTGCGCCTGGGGGCGGGGGACCAGATCGTCGACACCCTCGAGCTGGCCCAGCCGGCGGACGCCTTCCCCGAGACCCTGCGGCGCCGCGGCGACGGCTACCTGGTGGTGGGCTCGTTCGTCCCCGGCGGCGGCGGTGAGCGCGACGGGTACGCGCTGGCGCTGGACGCGGCCGGCGACGAGGTGTGGTTCGACGTGGTGGCGGGCGATCCGGGCAGCGAGGTGTTCGTCGACAACGGCGCCGTGGCGCCCAACGGCGACGTGCTGATCAGCGCGTCGGTCATCGACGGGCTGGGCGACACCACGGCCCTCGTCCGGCGCTACGGCGGCCAGGGCGTCAGCCTGGGCACGTCGGTGGTGCCCGGGCTCGAGGGCAAGGCGGTCGGCCTGACCTTCGGCGAGAGCGGCGACGCGTTCCTCTTGGGCGAGACCTTCGATCTGGTGCGGGTCACCGCCGAGGGCGGGGCGGGCGCGGCCGTGCCGCTGCTCGGCGGCCGCCCCTCGCTGGCGTCGGCGCTGCTGCCGGCGCCGGGCGGCGGCGCGCTCGTGTCGGGGCTGGTGCTGTTGGACGACGGCGTGACGGCCGCCCCGATCGCCGCCCGGGTGGATCCCTTCGGGCGGCTGGCGTGCCGGGCGGCCGGGCGCTGCGTGGGGCTGCCGTTGGGGGCCTGCGACGACCTGGATCCGTGCACCGAAGACGCCTGCGACGCGGGCACGGGCCTGTGCGCCGCGAACCCGCTGCCCGACGGCGCGGCGTGCGGCGCCGACCTCACCTGCGCCGGGGGCGTCTGCCAGTAGCGCCGGCTGCCCCTTTTCGTCGCCGTCGAACCATGCGACGGTGCCGGCCGGAGGGCGACGTGGCTGGCAAGACGGCAGGCAAGGAGAAGCGGAAGAAGAAGGGGCGGCGCCACGGCCTGCGGCGCAAGGTGGTGGTGGGCGCGCCGCCCGGCGAGCTGGTGGCGACGCCGGACGCCCCGCAGGCGATCATGCGCGCCGTGGCGGTGTCGGGCGAGGCGATCGACGAGCGACCGCTCGAGGGCGTCGGCGATCTGGCCGCCCTGCGCGAGGCCCACGACTTCGTGTGGGTCGACGTGGTCGGGGTCGACGACGTCGAGGCGGTGCGGGCGGTGGGCGAGCACTTCGGGCTGCACGCGCTGGCGCTCGAGGACGTGGTGCACCTCGGGCAGCGCCCCAAGGCCGAGATCTACGGCGACCACCTGTTCGTCGTGGGATCGCTGATGCACCAGCCCGCCGTGGACGTCCTGGAGCGCGAGCAGATCTCGATGTTCGTCGGGCGCTCGTACGTGCTGACCTTTCAGGAGCGCGAGGGCGACTGCTTCGAGCCCGTGCGCGATCGGCTGCGCTCGGGGCGCGGCCGCATCCGGCGCTCGGGCGCCGACTACCTGGCCTACGCGCTGCTGGACGCCCTGGTCGATCACTTCTACCCCGTGTTCGAGACGATGGCCGAGCGCATGGATCACCTCGAGGAGCGGGTGTACGGCGTCGACGATCAGGGCGAGGTGGTGACCGAGCTGAGCACGCTGCGCCACGCGCTGCTCGAGCTGCGCCGCCAGGTGTGGCCGCTGCGCGACGCGCTGAACGTGCTGATGCGCCACGACGTGCCGATCATCCAGCCCGAGACGACGCCCTACCTGGCCGACATCCACGACCACCTGGTGCGGCTGGTCGACATGACCGAGAGCCTGCGCGAGTCCGCGGCCAGCCTGCTCGACGTGCATCTGGCCCTGCAGAGCCAGCGGCTGAACGAGGTGATGAAGGTGCTGACCATCATCGCCACCATCTTCATGCCGCTCAGCTTCGTCGTGGGGCTGTACGGGATGAACTTCGACACGTCGTCGCCCTACAACATGCCGGAGCTGGGCTGGCGCTTCGGCTACCCGGTGGTGCTGGGCGGGATGGCGCTGGTGGCGGCGGTGCTGGTGTGGGCCTTCCGCCGCGCCGGGTGGCTGGGCCGCTGAGCGAGGCGGGCGGGGCGTCGTGCCTCGCGCGGGCGCCCCGGGGGCGTCGAAACGGGGCAGGGCACCGTCGCCGATCCACCCGCCGCGGGGCGGTCGGGGCGGCACGACGATTGCGAACCTGCGCCCCGCCGCGCGACTCGGCGGGGTGACACAGACGTGGCGAGCTCGCCGCACGAGGGGGCCGATGCGCATCGCGTTCACGCACAACCGCCAGGTGTCCGACGACGAGGCCGAGGCCGAGTTCGACACGCCCGAGACCATCGCCGCGCTGGCCGACGCCATGCGCCGCCTGGGCCACGAGGTCCACGAGGTGGACGTCGGCGCCCCCGTCGCCGAGATCGTGGTGCGCCTCGAGCGGCTGCGGCCGGATCTGGTGTTCAACACCGCCGAAGGCCGAACGGGCCCGTGCCGCGAGGCCTTCTTCCCCCAGCTGTTCGAAGAGCTGGGGCTGGTCTACACCGGGCCCGACGCCCACGCCTGTACGCTGACGCTCGACAAGCACCTGTCGAAGCTGCTGGTGCGGCAGGTCGGTGTGCCGACGCCCATGTGGGTGAAGGTGCAGACGGCCGCCGACCTCGACCGCGTGCCGCTGCCCACCCCGGTGATCGCCAAGCCGATCTTCGAGGGCAGCTCGAAGGGCATCGGCGAGCACTCGGTCTACGAGGATCTCGATCGCCTGCGGAAGGCGCTGCCCCGCCTGCTGGCGGCCCACCCCGACGGCCTGATGGTGGAGCAGTACATCGTCGGCCGCGACGTGGTGGTGCCCTTCCTCGCCGGCGTCGCGCCCGAGCGCGAGGGCGTGCTGGCCCCGGCCGCCTATCGGTTCGATCCCGAGATCGTGGGCGCCCGCAAGTACGTGGTCTACGACTACGCCCTGAAGCACGAGCTGTCGAACGCCGTGCACGTCGAGATGCCGGCGGTGCTGCCCCCGGGCGTGACCGAGCGCCTGCAGGCCCACGCGGCGACGGTCAACCGGGTGCTCGGGCTGCGCGACATGGGGCGCCTCGACTTCCGCGTCGATCCGCAGGGCGACGTCTGGTTCATCGAGGCCAACGCGCTGCCCTCGCTCGAGCCCGGCGCCTCGATCTACGAGGCCGCGGCGCTCGAGGGCCTCGACACGGTCGAGGCGGTGCTCGATCGCATCATCCGCAGCGCCGACGCGCGACGCCCCCGGGCCCCGTTGGCCCCGTCGACGCCCGCGCCGGCGCGCGTCGGCCTGATCTACAACCTCAAGCGGCTGCGGCCCAAGGCCGACGGGGCCGACGACGCCGAGGCCGAGTTCGACGCGCCGGCCACCATCGACGCCCTCGCCGCCGCCATCGCGTCGCACGGGCACGAGGTGGTGCGGCTCGAGGCGGACGCCGAGGTCATCACCCGGCTGGGCGCCGCCCGCATCGACGTGGCGTTCAACATCGCCGAGGGGCTGCGGGGCCGGGGGCGCGAGGCGCTGGTGCCGGCGGCGCTCGAGATGCTCGACATCCCGTACACCGGCAGCGATCCCGCGACGCTGGCGCTGACGCTCGACAAGGCGCTCGCGAAGAGCGTCGTCCGGGACGCCGGCGTCGCCGCGCCGCGCGGCGTGGTGCTGCAGCGCGCCGACGGGCCGCTGCCCGACTGGATCCGCTACCCGGTGATCGCCAAGCCGGTGGCCGAGGGCAGCTCGAAGGGCGTGTCGCTGACCAGCGTGGCGCGCAGCGAGGACGGCCTGCGGCGCATCGTGGCCGAGATGCTCGACCGCTATCGGCAAGGGGTGCTGGTCGAGCAGTTCCTGCCCGGGCGGGAGTTCACCGTCGGGCTCGTCGGCGATCCCATGCCGCGCATCCTGGGGCCGATGGAGATCGTCTTCACCGGCGACGTCGAGCACCCGGTCTACAGCTTCGCGCACAAGATCGAGGCCGACACCAACGTGCGCTACGAGGCGCCGGCGAAGGTGGACGCCGCGCTCGGCGAGGCCATCCGCAGCGTCGCGCTGCGGGCGTTCGAGGCGCTGGGCTGCCGGGACGTGGCGCGCATCGACCTGCGCCTCGATGCCGAGGGCGAGGTGAACTTCATCGAGTGCAACCCGCTGCCCGGCATGACACCGGGCTGGTCGGACCTGTGCATCTGCGCGAAGGGCGAGGGGATCAGCTACGAGGAGCTCGTGGGCCTGGTGCTGGAGCCGGCCCTGGTGCGCCTGCAGACGCAGCGGATGGGTCGCTGAACGACGTTCGGCGACTCACGCCGCCAGCGTCGGACCCAGCAGGGGCGGCGCGCCGGCGTCCACCCCGCGGTGCAGGACGGCCGGCGGCGCGATGCCGTGCTGCCGGAAGCCGTCGAGCACGCGCTCGGTGACGTCCGACTCGAGCGCCTTCTCGTACTTGACGTCGAGCACGTACACCTTCGCCCGCAGGCGCACCGCGAAGTAGCCCTGGTGCACCACCTGGCTCACCAGCACCGCCCACGGCTTCTGCACGTAGGCGTAGCGGCTGGCGGTCAGGGCGTCGCGCACCACCTTGCGCGCGACGGCGATGTCCTGATCGGCGCCCATGAAGAAGTCCATCTGCACCAGCATGTCGAGGGCGCCCGCGTTGCCCGACGACACGATGTCGGTGAGGAACTTGTTGTTGGGGATGGTGACGACGTTGTCGTCGAGGGTGATCAGGCGCACCGAGCGCAGGCCGATGCGGCTGATCTCGCCGTAGAAGCCGCCGAAGCTGACCCGATCGCCCACCTGGAAGGGGCGGTCGAAGAGGATCATCAGGCCGGCCAGGATCGACGCGGCCAGATCCTTCATCGCGATGCCGACCGCCACCGCCAGCGTGCCGCCGAGGGCCAAGAGCATCTGCTCGCTCAGGCGGAACATCAGCAGCGCGGCGCCGGTGATGCCGAGCATCGACGTGACGAAGCGGGCGATGGTGCTGACCTGCTGCAGCAGCAGCCGGCGCTCGCTGAAGCGATCACCGAGGCGCTCGGCGAAGCGCGTGATCAGGTGGGCGACGAAGAAGCTGACCGCCAGCACCACCAGCGCCCAGGGGATGCCCCCGACCCGCACGAATTGAACGATGTTCAAGCTGTCATCCATGGTGTCTCCGGGGGCTCAGCCGTAGAGCAGGTGTTTGCGGCGAAGGAAGCGGACGGCGGCGCGATACCAGTGCAGCGGCACGCGGTAGCGGTCGTCCTGGCGGGCCAGGCAGCCGACCGCGCGCAGCTGCTCGAGCAGCGCGAGGCAGCGGGCGGGCGGGGCGCCCAGCACGGGCGGCGCGTCGGCCAGCGAGAGCTGGTCGTGCAGCACCACCGCGTAGAGCGCGAAGCGGGCGTCGTCGCCGAGGCCCTCGAGGTCGTCGGGGCTGGGATCGCGGAACAGCCGCACGCGGGCGACCGTGTCGCTGACCGGGCGCAGGGACGCCGCCCAGAAGTGCAGCGCGGTGCCCGGCACCCCGTCGGCGTAATCCCACAGCAGCCGCAGGAAGCGCTCGCGCGTGCGCGCCAGCTCGCCCTCGTGGTCGTAGCCGTGCGCGACGCCCTCGGGCATCAACGGGACGTAGTCGGCGGTGACGCCGGCTGCCTGCATGCGGCGGTCGATGAGCTCGGCCAGCGCGTCCTCGCTCCAGCCCTCGAGCCGGTGCGTCTGGCGGAACACGTCCGGCTGCCGCAGCAGGAAGCGCAGGTAGCTCCACGAGAACCGGCCGAAGGCGGTCACCCAGAACACGTGGCGGCCGGTACGCCGGAGGATCTGGACGAGCGCCTCGATGGCCCCCGCGCCGCCGTGCGCCCGCCGCAGCATCAGGTGCGCGTCGTCCAGCAGCACCACCCGGCGCGGGCCGTCGAGCAGCGCGTCGATCAGGCCGCCGGCGTCCGTCGCCGCGGCCAGGCCGAGGCTGTCGGCCAGCCAGGCGCACAGCGCCTCTTCGCTGATCCGCGGCGTCCCGAGCGCCAGCCGGTGCGCCACGAGATCGGCGGGCAGCCGCTCCTCGAGCGCGGTCAGCCAGGTGGACTTGCCGATGCCGCGCTCGCCGACCAGCGCCACCGGCCCGGCCCCCGCGCCCTCGCGCTGCCACGCCTCGATCGCCCGCAGCGTCGCGTCCAGTCCGGGCAGCCGATCCACCCGCAGCGCGGGATCGATCGGGCCGCGCCCCAGCACCTCGGCCAGCGCCGGGGGCAGGGGCACGTCGGGCTCGACCGCCTGGCTGGCCGCCTGCCGCTCGAGCCGGCGCCGGAACAGGTAGGCCAGCGCGCGCCGGATGCGCCCGGCACGCAGCGCCATGCGCACCGCCCCCTCGGCCAGCGCGCCCGCCGCCAGCAGCGCCGCCGTCGGCAGGATCCAGATCCACCCCACCAGGCGGTCGTGGTTGCGGCGCACCCGGTCGGCCAGCCAGCCCGCGGGGGAGCGCCGCAGGTAGGCCTGGAAGATGTCGCCCTTCCAGTGCCGCAGCGTCCACCAGGCGATGGGGAAGGCGCCCAGCCAGGCGAACTCCTGCACGACGGTGAACAGGTAGCCGCGCCCGAGCACGACGTCGGCGACGATCAGGAAGCCGCGCACCGCGAACACGTAGCGGCCGGTGACCCGCACGGTGCGCAGCAGCCGCGCGCTCATCGTCTGGTCGACCGGCGCGCCCGGGCTGCTCGCCGCCAGCAGCAGCAGGTGGTGCGTGACGGCGATGAACAGCTTGTACAGCGCGTAGGTGCTCAGCAGGCCGTCGATGGCCACGACCTCGGGCCCGCGCAGCAGCGTGTCGAGCACGCTCGTCGTGAGCGTCACCCAGGCCAGCAGCGCGAGCGCCGGCGTCAGCGGGCCGACGTGGTACCACAGCCGCCGCGCCCAGGCCCGGTCGGTGCGGCTGCCGGCCCAGGCCTCGACCATGCCCCCCAGCCGCGTCCACGCGCGGCGCCCCCGCAGCAGCAAGAGCAGCGCGGCCAACAGCAGCACGACCAGCTCGACGGCCGCCCAGCGCGTGCTCGCGCGGCCCAGCACCTCGAGCAGCCAGCCGGGCGCCCGCGCGGGCAGATCGCGGCGGGTGCGCAGGTACCAGCGCGCGGCCAGCCGCAGGTGATCGAGCTCGCGGGCGAGCTGCTGCAGGCCCTCGCGACCGAAGCCCATGACCGCCTCGCGGCGCCCGGCGCTCATGCGCGGCAGCACCGCCAGGCGGGCCTCGTTGAGCGCCTTCACGTCGCGGGCGAGGGTCTCGGCGGTGGTCGCCTGCAGGCGCGCGCGGTGCTCGACCAGCCGCGCCCGCGCCGCCCGCGCGGCGTCGAGCGCCTGCACCAGCGCGTCGCGCGCCACGGGCAGGGCTCGGTAGGCCCCCGCTTCGAGGTCGATCGACGTCTCGACGGCGGGCACCTCCGGCGGGCGCTGCAGGACGTCGAGGGCCTCGCCGAAGCGGGCGCGCGCGACGACGAGGGCGTCGACCAGCTGATCGTACAGGCCGTCCGCCTCGCTCGCCGGCAGCGCCGAGTCGGCCAGCCGGGTGTGGACGGCGTGGGCCAGCTCGAGGCGGGCCGCGCTGGCGTCGAGCAGCGCGGCGCGGCGGTCGGCGTCGGCGGCCTCCATGCCGGCCAGGCGCCCGCGCAGCGCCTCGGCCTCGGCGCGCGCCTCGGCCAGCTGGCGCGCGGCCTCGGTCTGGGCGCGCTCGGCCTCGGCCAGCGCCGCCTGGCGGGGCCGCCTCGGCCGCCGGGCCTGCCTCGGCCTCGGCCTCGCGCCGCGCCTCGGCGGCCCAGCACCTGCTCGTCCGCCAGCGCCCGGCGCGCGGCGTGCGCCTCGAGCAGGGCGCGGCGCTCGCCCAGCGGGCGGGACAACAGATCCAGCCGCAGGCCCTCGCGGGTGGTCAGGCGCTCGAGCTGCGCGAGGCGGGCGGCCTCGTCGGCGGACAGGGGCGGCGGCGGGGGCGGGCCGCCGTCGGCGCCGGGGGGGCAGGGCGGCGGCCTCGCGGCGGGCCTGCAGGGGCGGCGGCCTGGGCGCGGGCGGCGGCGATGGCCCGCCGCAGGGTGGCGATGCGCGTGGTCACGGCCGCTGGATCGGCCAGATCGACGGTGAACAGGGTGCGCGGCTCGACGGCGACGTCCAGCTTGCCCTCGGCCAGGGCGGCCAGGTGCCGGATCTGGGTGTCGATGGTGGCCGGCGGCGTGTCGAGCTCGAGGACGACCGGCGGCAGCGCGCGCGTCGGCCGGCCCCGCGGCGTCGGCGGCGTCGGGCGCCCTGGCGTCGCCGACGTCGCCGTCCGTCGGCGACGCCCCCTGGCGTCGAGGCCGCCGTCTGCGGGCGCGCCCGCGTCGCGGGCGTGCGCCGGCGCGAGCGCCAGGAGGGCCCACAGCAACGGCGCGAGCAGCAGATGCACCCAACGGCGCGAGGTCATGAACGCTCCTCGGGCCGTCCGGGCGGCCACGTGCTCCGAGAGTCGAAACTGCCTCGTGTGGTGCGCGGTGGCAAGCCGACGACCGGCTGGGGCGGGACACACCACCGGCGCGGAGGGCCCTGGGGCAGATGGGGCCGGCCCGGCCGCCCGGGCGCACTGCGGCCTTCGCCTGAGGTCGTGAATCGGCTAGCGTGGGCACCTCGCGGGGGGCGCGCCGCGCAAGCCGGCGCCGCGAGGGAAACTGGCACCCGGCTTGCTATCGCGGCCGCCGCTGTCACGCACGGGAGATCGAGCTTTGACGACCCTCGGTTTGATGTCCGGGCTCTTCGGCGTGCTCGTCGCCCTCGGGGTGCTCGAGGACCGACGGCACCGGGCCAACCTGCGGCGCATCGGCGTCCGCATCCATGTCAACGGGACCCGCGGCAAGTCGAGCGTGACCCGGCTGATCGCCGCCGGCCTGCGCGCCGGCGAGCTGCGCACCTGCGCGAAGACCACCGGGACGCTGGCCCGGATGATCCTGCCCGACGGCGCCGAGCTGCCGGTGTTCCGGCCGGCCAAGGCCAACGTCATCGAGCAGATCCGCATCGTGCGCACCGCCGCCGCCACGCGCGCCAAGGCCCTGGTGATCGAGTGCATGGCGCTGCAGCCCTACCTGCAGTGGTTGAGCGAGGCGCGCTTCGTCAAGGCGACGCACGGCGTCATCACCAACGCCCGGCCCGACCACCTCGACGTGATGGGGCCCGGCGAAGAGGACGTCGCCTGGGCGCTGTGCGGCATGGTGCCCTACGCCGGCAAGCTGTTCACCGCCGAGCGCGACCACCTCGACATCCTGAAGACCGCCGCGGCCACGCGGGGCAGCGAGGTCGTCGCGATCGGCGAGGACGAGGTCGCGGCCATCAGCGACGCCGACATGCAGGGCTTCGCCTACGCCGAGCACAAGATCAACGTGGCCCTCGCCCTGGCCGTGTGCGCCGATCTGGGCGTCGATCGCGAGGTCGCGCTCAGCGGCATGCGCGCGGCCGTGCCGGATCCCGGCGCGATGACCGAGCACCGCATCGACTTCTTCGGGCGCGAGATCGTGTTCGTCAACGGCTTCGCCGCCAACGACCCCGAGTCGTCCGAGCAGATCTGGAACATCATGCTCGACCGCTACCCGGACACCGCGAAGAAGATCCTGGTGTTCAACCTGCGGGCCGACCGGGCCGACCGCAGCCGGCAGCTGGGCGAGGCCTACGTCAACTGGCGCCCCGCCGACCACGTCGTGCTGATGGGCACCGGCACCTACATCTTCGCCCGGGCGGCGGTGAAGGCGGGGCTCGACCCCAAGCGCATCGTGTACGCCGAGGACATGGGCGTCGACGACGTCTTCGAGGCCGTGGTGGGCCTCGTGGACGAGTCGGCGCTGGTCATGGGCATGGGCAACGTCGGCGGCGACGGCCTGGACGTCGTCCGCTACTTCCGGAACCGCGAGGCGCCGAAGCGCCGAGGAGCGAAGGCATGTTGACGCTGTTGCCGGCGTCGGTGGGTCTGGGCCTGATGGTCAGCCTGCTGTTCACCGAGCTGTTCGGGTTGGCCGCGGGCGGCATGGTGGTGCCGGGCTACATCGCCCTGTACCTGACCAAGCCCATGGCCGTCGGCGGCACCCTGCTCGCCGGGCTGTTGACCTTCCTCGGCGTGCACGCGCTGAAGTCGGTGGTGATCCTGTACGGGCGGCGGCTGACCGCGCTGACCATCCTCTTGGGCTACGCGATGGGCCTGCTCTTGCGGCAGCTGCCGGGCATCGGCGTGGCCGGCACCTTCGAGCTCGAGGTCATCGGCTACATCATCCCCGGCCTGATCGCGATCTGGATCCACCGCCAGGGCATCGTCGAGACGATGACGTCCATCCTGACGGTCTCGGCGGTCACCCGCCTGCTGCTGGTGCTGATCGCCGGCGAGGAGCTGATGCAATGACCAAGGTGTTCTGGCGGCCGCACAAGGTCAGCCGCATCGAGCTGGGGCTGGTGACCATCCTCGCCCTCGCCGGGGTCGTGGGCGTCGAGCGCTTCACGGTCGTCGAGAAGCAGGACTTCTACGCCGAGAAGCTCGAGGCCGCCCGCAAGGCCCGGCGCGCCTTCGAGACCATCCGCAACGAGCGCATCGCGCGCGGCCACACCTTCGACACCGAGGTCGATCCCGCGCAGACGGGCATGGTCGGCCTGCTGATGTCGCCGGTGACCACCAACTCGGGCCACCTGCCCTCGAAGCAGATCTCGGTGAACCCGAACTTCGCGGCGCTGGTGGTGCACTACCTGCGCCGCCTGCAGGTCGAAGAGGGTGACGTCGTCGCCGTGGGTCTGTCGGGCTCGTTCCCGGCGATCAACATCTCGGTCTTCGCGGCCCTCGAGACCATCGGCGCCCACCCGATCGTGATCTCCAGCGCCTCGGCCTCGCAGTTCGGGGCCAACGATCCCGATCTCGTGTGGCTGGACATGGAGCGCCTGCTGCAGGAGCGCGGCGTCTTCACGACCCGCTCGGTGGCGACCTCGCGCGGCGGCATCGAGGACAAGGGCCTCGGCGTCACCCGCGTCGGGCGCGCCCTGCTCGACGAGGCCATGAAGCGCAGCGGCGCGCGCGTGATCAAGTCGGGCACCTACGCCGAGAGCGTCGCCGAGCGCATGTCGATCTACAACGAGGTCGCCGAGGGGCGCCCGATCAAGGCCTACATCAACGTGGGCGGCGGCACGACCTCGGTGGGCACCAAGGTGGGCAAGCGGCTGTTCAAGCCGGGCATCAACCGCTCGCTGCCCGACGGGACCCGCGACATCGACTCGGTGATGACCCGCTTCGTGGTCGAGGGCGTGCCGGTCATCCACCTGGTGAAGATCGCCGATCTGGCGCAGCGCTACGGCTTCCCGCTGACGATGGACAGCATGCCGGCGGCGGGGCAGGGGCGCATCTTCACGCGCGAGGTCTACAACGAGTGGCTGGCCGCCGGCATCGTCGCGGTGGTGCTGCTGGCGCTCATCGGCTTCGTGCGTATGGACTGGGGCTTCCGCGTCTTCAAGATGACGCGCAGCCGCGGCCCGCGGAAGGCGCCCGAGCAGATGGTCTGACGCGCGGCGCTCAGCCGCGCGGCCCCATCACCCACAGCCCCGCCAGCTGGGCCGGCACGAAGCGATCCCCCTCGTCGCCGGGCCCCGGCGCCACGCACAGCCGCACGCCGCCGTCGGGCGCGGGCAGCTCCAAGGCCAGCAGCGTCCGCCCCTCGCGGGCCAGCGAGCGCGCCAGCTCGGCGAAGGTCCAGGGGCGGTGCGCCTCGGGGGCCTCGGCCAGCGGCTCCAGCCGCACGAAGCTCTGGCCCCAGGGGCTGAGCAGCTCGCTGTAGAGCGCGTCGAAGCCGGGCACCACCGCCGACTGGAAGTTGAAGTAGGCGGCGAACTCGCGGGTGGCGAAGACGTCGATGCGGGACGGCCCGGCGCCGGCCGCCGCGCAGAAGCGCGTCTCGACCAGCGTGGCCAGCGCGTCCTCGACCATCACCGCCAGCAGGCGGAAGCGCGGATCGAAGGTGACCTGCCCGGCGCCCACCAGGTCGGCGATCTTCAGCACCGCCACGGCGGTCAGCGCGTCGGTGTCGGGGTGGGGCGTCCCCAGCACGACGGCCAGGTGCACCTGGCTCAGCGGGCGGCCCCCCGGCGGCGCCAGCAGGGTGCCCTCGCGCGTCCAGTCGGCGATGTCGATGCGCAGCGCGCCCGCGGGGCACTGGGCCCCGTCGGCGCGGTAGGTGAAGTGGGCGGCGCCGTCGCCCTCGATGGTCTCGAAGCGCCCCAGCGGCCCCGCCTCGTGCCACAGGCCCAGCTGCTGGTGCAGGCTGTGGTCGTGCAGCATGGCCAGCGTCGCGTCGAGCTCGGCCCGCGTGCGCACCAGCAGCTGTACGTCGACGTCGGGGGCGCCCAGCATCAGCGACTCGAGCAGGTGCACGCCGGCCGGCCGGAAGCCGCAGATCAGCACCGTGCGCGGTGGCGGCAGATCGGCGGCGCGCAGGGGCGGCGCGGTCACCGGCGGGCGCTCGGGCGGGGGCAGGCCGTGGCGCGCGAAGCGCAGGGCCATGCGGCGCATCGCGCCGAAGCTGACCGCGATGGCCAGCAGGCCGTACACCGGCTCGGCGGCGGGGCGGCCGTCGAGCGCCGCCCCGAGCAGCGGTCGGTACGGGGTCTTCGCGGTCGGCGGCCGCAGCACGCCCAGCACGACGGCGCGGTGCCCCTCGGGCGAAGGGCGCAGGCCGGCGTCCAGCAGCCGCGCGTGGTCGGCGTCGGCGCCTAGGCGCAGCACCGTCCGGGGGGTGTCGTAGTCCTCGGAGTCGTAGAGGAACGAGTACACCTCGTGGCCGGCGCTCGACAGCAGCTCGCGCAGCAGCGCCTCGAGGCGCGGCTGCGTGGCGGTGGCGGCCACCAGCAGCCCGATGAGCTTCTCGGTGGGCACGATGATGGTGCGCGGCCCGCCCGCCACCCGGGTGACCGACACGTTGCGCGGATCGAGCACCTCGGCCACGACCAGCGCCTGGCGGTTCTTCTCGCGCAGGCCCAGGACGAAGCGCGCCGTCTCGGCGTCCGCCGCCGCGTCGCGCGCGTCGGCCTGCACCACGATGCGGCGCGCGCGGTGCGCGTCGACGCGGGTGAGCCCCTGCAGCTTCCCCTCGGCGCTGCTGCGGTAGACGATGTGGCGCAGCCCCGGCGCGTCGAGGAAGGCGGGCCGATCGTCGGCTCGCCCCAGCAGCGCCGCCCGCGCCGTCGTGAACAGCTTCTGGTAGTGGCGCACCAGCTCGGTCATCAGCCGCGGGGTGGAGGGGGTCACGTGCACCACCACCAGGTGCCCGCGCAGGCCGGGCGGGCGGCTGCGGCTCAGGTCGAGCATCGCCCGCACCACGTCGGTGCCGAGGCCGATGAGGAAGCTGACCAGGAACAGGCCCGAGACGGTCAGCGCGAAGCTGACGGCGACGGCGACCACGTCGCTCGGCGCCTGCAGCATGTTCCCGGGATCCTGCACCTGGCGGAAGGCCCACCACAGGCGGGTCGAGAACCGACGGTCGTGGTGATCCTGGCGGCCGTCGCCGTCGAAGTCGACGCCCTCGGGGGTCAGGTGCTCGAGCAGCACCGCGCCGACGAACGCGAAAAGCAGCACCGAGAAGCCCATCAGCAGCACCTGGCGGCTGCGCTCGCGCTGGCCCAGGACGACGCGCAGATCGCGCACCACCGGGGCCCAGTAGCTGATGAGCAGCAGCAGGCGGCTCAGGCGGACCAGGCGCAGCCAGCGGGGCCCGCCCATCGACCAGGGCAGGAAGGACAGCAGCGCGATCAGGTCGAGGCCCAGCAGGACGCCGTGGAACAGGCGGTGCCGGCCCGGGGCGGCGTCGGTCTGATCGTCGACCGGCCCGAGGAACGCCACGACGCGGACGCAGAGCTCGACGCCGAAGAGCAAAAGGAAGGGCCAGTTGAGGTGCTGCACCCAGGGGAAGGGCAGCAGGCTCAGGACGATGGCGGCGCTGAGCAGCGCGCGCACCTCGACGCGGGCCAGCACCTGCGCGGCCTGCTGGGCGCCGGCGCGCAGGGTCGCACGCAGGTCGCGTCGTCCACCGTCGGGCATCGCCCCCCCGCTGGCCTCGCCGCCGCGCCCCGCGAGCGGCGCGCCGACGTTACGAGCGCCCGGACGCGGGCGCAACTCCATCGGGGGCCGCCGCGGGGGTGACATGAGGCTGGCAGCGGGACACTGTGCTGTGTACAATCCTTGTCCAACTGACGCCAACGTGCGTAGAGGTTGCTCGATGGAGCCCACGCCCCGCTTCCGCATCCAGGCCGTGGCCGAAGCCACCGGGCTCAGCACCGCGACGCTGCGGGCCTGGGAACGCCGCTACGGCATCCCGTCGCCCGCCCGCGGCGACAGCGGGTATCGCCTGTACAGTCAACGCGATCTCGAGATGGTGCGGCGCATGGTGGCCCTGGGGGAGCGCGGCGTCGCGCCCTCCGAGGCGGCGCACCAGGTGACGGCCGAGTTCGCGGCCCCGGCGGTCGCGGCCCCCGCGCCGCCCGGCGATCTGCCGGCCTCGGCCTTCGAGCAGAGCTGCCGGCGCCTGCTGAGGGCCATCGAGCACGCGGATCTCGAGCGGCTCGAGCGCTACGTGCAGGACGCCCTCACCCTGGGGCCCGCCTGGACCGTCTACCGCCAGGTCTTCGAGCCGACGCTGATCGAGCTGGGCGACCGCTGGGCGGCGGGCACCGTGTCGGTGGGGCAGGAGCACGCGACGTCCCAGGTGCTGGGCACGACGCTGCGCAACCTGGTGCGGCTGGTGACGCGGCCGAAGGCCACCCGCCGGCTGCTGTTGGCCTGCGTCACCGAGGAGCAGCACGAGCTGCCCCTGCTGGGGGTGGCGCTGCTGGGCGCGACGCTGGGCTGGCGGCCCTACGTCCTGGGCTCGCGCACGCCGCCCGACGCGCTGCAGGGCGTCCTGACCCAGTTTCAGCCCGACCTCGTGGGCCTCTCCATCACCATCGCGCTGCCCGACGGGCTCGAGCCGGAGGCGCTGTTCACGGCCTACGCGGCGGTGTGCGGCGACGTGCCCTGGATCGTGGGCGGCCGGGCGGCGCCGGCCTACGCCGACGCCGTCGAGGCGGCGGGCGGGCGCTGCCTGGGGCAGGACGTCGAGGCGCTGCGCCTGGTGCTCGAGGCGCCCTGACCGGCCGGCGCGCGGCGACCGCGCGCCGCACGTCCCCGCGGTTGCTCGCCCCGCCGCGGCGCGGCACCATGCGCCTCGATGAGCGACCAACTCGATCTGATCGCGGCGCCGCCTCCCCTGAGCCGCGCCGACGCGCTGGCGCGCCTCGACGCGCTGGTCGGTGAGGATCTGCGCCCCCTCGCCGACACCTACGGCATCACCGTCTGGCGTGACGGCCGCCGCAACAAGGGCTGGGCCGGCCAGACGGTCGAGCGCCACCTGGGGCAGCGCCCCAACAGCGCGCAGGCCGCCGACTTCGGCGACTGGGAGCTGAAGGTGGTGCCGCTGGCCTTCACCGCGGACGGCCAGCTGCGGCTGAAGGAGACGATGGCCATCACGATGTTCACCGAGGCGGATCTCGAGACGCAGGCCTTCGAAGACAGCCACCTGCTGGACAAGCTGCGCCGCATCGTCGTCGTGGCGCGCGTGTACGAGGGGCCCGACGAGGCGCGGTCGCTGGTGGCGGCGGTGGCGCCCTTCGATCTGAGCGATCCGGCGCTGTACGCGCAGGTGCGCGACGACTACGACGAGCTGCGCTGGGTGGTGCGGCAGCAGGGGGCCTACGCGCTGCACGGGGGGCTGGGTCGGCTGGTGCAGCCGCGCCCCAAGGGCGCCGGCCAGCTGCGGGCCGGCCACGGCTTCTACGCCCGCAAGGCCTTCGTCGAGCACATGCTGGGGATCGGATGATGGACGACGGACGGCTGCCGGTGACGCTGCTGACCGGCTTCCTGGGGGCGGGCAAGACCACGCTGCTGCGCAACGTGCTGCGGGCCATCGGCGGGCGGCGCGTGCTGGTCATCGAGAACGAGTTCGGCGCGGCGAACATCGACAGCGAGCTGCTCGAGGAGATCGAGCCGGGCATGGTGCGCCGGGTGAACGGCTGCATCTGCTGCGCGGTGCAGGTGGATCTGGCGCACACCTTCCGGTCGATCGTCGACGCGATCGACGGGGGCACCATCGAGATCGACCGCGTCGTCCTCGAGACGACGGGCATGGCCGAGCCGGGCGCGCTGCTCGAGACCTTCTTCGCCGGCGACGTGATCGAGGAACGCTTCCGCGTGGACGCCGTGGTCACCGTCGTCGATCTGCGCCACATCGAGGTCGACCTGGTCAACAGCCCGGTGGCTCAGGATCAGGTGGCGCAGGCCGACGTGCTGGTGCTCAACAAGCTCGACCTGGTCGACGACGACGCCCGGGACCGCGTCGTCGAGCAGGTGCGGGTGGCGAACCCGATGGCCGAGCGGCACCTGACCACCCACGCGGCGCTGCCCGCCGACGTGGTGCTGGATCGCGGGTTGTTCGAGCGCGCGCCCACCGCGGACCACGACGACCACGCTCACCACGTGCACGATCCGCTGCACAGCGTGGTCGCGCGCGACGCGGGGCCCCACGACATCCGCCGGGTGCGCGCCTGGCTGCGGCGCCTGGTCGACGCGCGTCCCGACGATCTGTACCGCTACAAGGGCGTCGTCCACGCCGCCGGGCGGGCGCGCCGGGTGACGCTGCAGGGGGTGCACGATCGGTTCGCGATCGAGGCGGCCCGGCCCTGGCGCGACGGCGAGGCGCGCGAGACGACGCTGGTGTTCATCGGCCTCGACCTCGACGCGGACGCCCTGCAGGCCGACCTCGAGGCGTGCCGCGGCGTCCACGCTCGTACCGACTGAGCGTCCGGCGTTACCCTGTCGCCATGCGCGACGCCATGCCCCTCCTGTTGCTGTCGGTCTGCCTCTTCGCCTGCGACGACGGAGGCGGCGACACGCGGCCGACCGACGCCGCGGTCGACGCGTCCCTCGATCTCGGCGCCGACGCCGCGCCCCGCGACGCGGCGCCCACCGACGCCGGCCCGGACGCCGCGCACCTCGACGCGCGCGCGCCGGACGCCGCGCCCGACGGCGGGGGCGCGCGACGCCGCGGCCGACGCCGCGGCCGATGCCGCGCCGCCCCCGGCCGTCGGCCTCGTCATCAACGAGCTGATGGCCAACAACGAGGGCGCCTGGATCGACGACGCCGGCGAGACCGACGACTGGGTCGAGCTGCTGAACACCGGCCCCGACGTCGTCGAGCTGAGCGATTACGCCCTGAGCGACGATCGCCGCGAGCGGCACTCGCTGCCCACAATGACGCTCGGGGTGGGGGAGCGCGTGGTGCTCTTCCCCGACGACACCCCCGAGCAGGGGCCGCTGCACCTGCCCTTCGGGCTGTCGTCGGGCGGCGAGTCGCTGTTCCTGTGGGGCCCGACCGACGACCTCGTGCAGCGCGTCGACTTCCCGCGGAGCGATCCGAACACCGCCTTCGCCCGCCTGCCGGACGGCACCGGCGCCATCGCGCGCTGCGGCTGGGCGACCCCGGGCGCCCCGAACGGGGCGACCTGCGGCCCGCCGCCCCCGCCGCCCGTCGGCGAGGTCGTCGACTTCGAGCCCTACGTCTGGGACGAGCCCTGGCCCTTCCCGCCCCAGCCCCTGGTGCTGACCGAGATCGCGCTGCGGCCCGCGGGCTTCGTCGAGGTGCTGAACGTCGGCGACGCGCCGGTGGATCTGGCGACCGCGCGGCTCACGCTCGCGCCCCACGCGCCCGGGCTGCCGTGGCCGACGCGCGCGGAGGGCGTCGCGCTCGCCTGGCCGGTCGAGACGCTGGCCCCCGGCGCCCGCGTCGCCGTGCCGGTGGCGCCGGCCGACACCGCGGCCCTCGAGGCCGATCCGATCTTCGAGGGGGTCGTGCAGCTGTGGCTCGACGGCCGCAACTTCCCGGTCGATCGGGTCGACTTCGTGCGCTGGCCCGCCGGCGCGGCGCTGACCCGGCAGCCCGACGCCAGCGGCCGCCATCGCTTCTGCGCCACCACCACCCCCGGCGAAGCGAACGACGCCTGCGATCCGCTCGCGTCGCGGCCGGTGGGCGACCGGCTGCGTCACCTGCGGACGCCGGGGGACTACGCGGCCCTGGCCCGCGGGGGCAACGCCACCGGCATCGAGTCGGTGAAGTTCGTGCTCGACCTCGAGGGCGGCGACGCCGTGCACCTGCTGTCGTCCGAGGCCTGGGACCTGCACTATCGCTTCGTGCGCCAGGTCATCGACGGGCTGCCCCCGCTCGATCGCTGCGATGCCGAGGAGAACCGCGTCTTCTACGCCGGCTGGAGCGCCTTCAGCGACGCGAACTACGTCGAGGTCGACGGCCGGCGCTACCTGCTGGGCACGCTGGTGCACCACGGGGGCGCCGACCTGTGGGCGGTGGAGTACGCGGCCGGCGACGCCATCAGCGCCGCGCAGATGCGCCGCGGCTTCTTCGGGGCCGTCGCCCGCGTGCAGCAGCCCCGGCGCTTCCTGCTGCGGCCCCAGACGGCCGACCAGCTCGAGCGCGCGTCGACGCTCGAGGGCAGCGTGCCGCTGATGGATCCGAACGCTCCCTTCCGGGGGCAGACCTATCAGCCGCTGACCGAGACGGTGGGCTACGGGGTGCTGACCTTCGTGCCGCTGGCCGAGCTCGAGACGGCCCCGCTGGGCGCCCAGGTGATCGTGGTGACCGATCAGGTGCCCAACGACATCGCGCTGACGGCGGGCCTGATCACCGAGGCGTTCCAGACGCCGCTGGCGCACGTGAACCTGCTGAGCCGCAACCGCAACACCCCCAACATGGCGCTGGTGGACGCGCGCGCGGATCCGCGCCTCGCGCCGTACTTCGGCCAGCTCGTGCGCCTCGAGGTGGCGGGCGGGGGCTTCGAGGTGCGGCCCGCCGAGGCCGCCGAGGCCGAGGCCTTCTGGGAGAGCCGCCGACCCGAGGGGCCGCCCCTGAGCCCCCGGCTGGACACGACGGTGCGCGGCGTCGTCGACCTGGGCACCGCCAGCATCGACGACCTGCCGGCGTTGGGGGCGAAGGCGGCGCAGATGGGCGAGCTGCTGCGGGTCAACTCGCAGCGCGCCGACTGCCCGGGCCCGTTGACGCTGCCGCAGACGCCCTTGGCCCTGCCGGTGGTGCACTCGCTCGAACACTACGCCGCCAGCGGCGCGCTCGACCGCCTCGCCGCCCTGCGCGCCGATCCCGACTTCCGCACCGACCCCGCCGCCCGCGCCGCGGGCCTCGCCGAGGTCCGCGCGCTGATCGAGGCGCACCCCGTCGACCCGGATCTGCTGGCCGAGGTCGTCGCCGCCGTGCAGACGAACTACGGCCCCAGCCGCCGCGTGCGCTTCCGCTCGAGCAGCAACACCGAGGATCTGCCCGGCTTCAACGGCGCCGGCCTCTACACCTCGATCAGCGCGCAGCTCGACGATCCGGAGCGTTCGGTCGAGGACGCCCTGCGCACCGTCTGGGCCAGCCTGTTCCTGGCGCGCGGTTACGACGAGCGCGACTACCACAACATCGACCAGGACGGCGTCGCGATGGGGGTGCTGATCCACCCCGCGTTCCTCGGCGAGCGCGCCAACGGCGTGGGCATCTCGCGCGACGTGCTCGAGCCCATCCGCAGCGACTACTACTTCAACGTGCAGGCGGGCGAGGCGTCGGTCACCAACCCCGCGCCCGGTGTGTCGACCGAGCAGTTCGTCTTCAGCTTCTTCCGCCAGCCGCGCGTGAAGTACGTCGGCCGCAGCTCGCTGACCGGGGGCGAGGCCGTGCTGTCGAGCGACGAGATCGAGGGCGCCGCGTGCGCGCTCCGCGCCATCCACGATCACTTCCGGCCGCTGATCGATCCCGACCGCGAAGACCTCTGGTTCGCCATGGACATCGAGTTCAAGCTGGTGGGGCAGGGTCGGCACCTGGTCGTCAAGCAGGCGCGGCCCTACTCCTTCGGCGCGGCCGAGCGCCCCGCGGACTGCCGCGCGCTCTGAGCGTCGGCCGGCGGACGCCAGCCGCCGCCGCCCGGCGTCTGCACCTCGACCGCGTCCCCCGCCTTCACGCGCAGCGCCACCTTGGCCGGCAGCGCGGTGACGCGGTCCTGCGCGTCGAGCAGGCGGTTCGCGCCCGCCGTCCCCTCGCTCGCGCCGTTCAGCCCCCAGGCCCGCGTGGTGCGCCGCTCGGTCACCAGCGACACCTCGGCCGGGGCCAGGAAGCGATAGCGCCGCACGACGCCGCGGCCGCCCGGGTGGGGATCGCTGCCCGCGCCACTCGGCGCCAGGCCGTAGCGCTCGATGCGCACCGGGAAGGCGTGCTCGAGGGCCTCGATGGGTGTGTTGAGCGTGTTGGTCATGTGCACGTGCACGCCGTCGGCCCCCGGCCCGTCGGGGCCGCCGCCGGCGCCGCCGCCGAGCGTCTCGTAGTGCACGAACGCCGTTCCGTCCGCGCGCCGACCACCGAACAGAACGTTGTTCATCGATCCGCACGACGCCGCCGGCACGCGGTCGGGCGCGGCCTGCGCCAGCGCGCCGAAGACCGCGTCGACCAGCCGCTGCGAGGTCTCGACGTTGCCCGACGAGACGGCCGCGGGCGGCTCGGCGTCCACGATCGAGCCCGGCCGGGTGAGCACCTCGATGGGCCGCATCAGCCCCGCGTTGGCGGGCATGGCGTCGCCGGCGAGGCAGCGGAAGCAGTAGAACACCGCCGACAAAGCGATGGCCCGCACGGCGTTCATCGGGCCGTCGACGCTGTCCGGCGCGGCGCGGAAGTCGACGGTCGCGCGGTCGCCCTCGATGCGCAGCGTCACCGGCAGCGGGATGGGTTCGTCGTGCAGGCCGTCGCCGTCGAGGTGATCGGTGAAGGTCCAGGCGCCGTCGGGCAGGGCGGTCAGGAGCGCGCGCATCCGACGCTCGGCGTAGTCGAGCAGCGCCTCGCCCAGCCGATCGACCTCGGCGCGCCCCTGATCGGCGATCCACGCCTGCAGGCGCTCGACGCCCAGACGGTTGGCGGCCTCCTGCGCGCGCAGATCGCCCCGGCGGTCGTCCGGCGTGCGCGACGCGGCGGCGAAGCGCGCGCGCAGGGCGTCGTCCAGCGGCGTCGGCGGCAGGCGGAAGCCCTCGTCGTCGATGGTCAGCCGGCGCCCGACGCCGTCCAGGTCGCGCGGCGCCGGCAGGCTGCCGGCCGAGATGCCGCCGACGTCGGCGTGGTGGGCCCGGTTGGCGACGTAGAACGCCGGCGCCTCCGAGCCCGGCACGAACACCGGCGTCACCAGCGTCACGTCGGGCAGGTGCGTCCCGCCGGCGAAGGGATCGTTCAGCAGCACCTGCACGCCCGGTCGCATCGGCACGGCGTCGATGGCGGCGCGAACGCTCAGCGGCGTGCTGCCCAGGTGCACCGGGATGTGCGCGGCGTGCACCAGCATGCGGCCCGCGGCGTCGAAGACGGCGCACGAGAAGTCGCGACGCTCCTTGATGTTGGCCGAGAAGGCGGCGCGCTGGAGCGTCGCGCCCATCTCTTCGGCGATGGCCGCCAACCGCTGCCGGTGGATCTCCAGGGCCAGCGCGGTGCGCCGGGGCGCGAGCGTCGCCCCGGCGTCGTCCGTGCGGCGGCAGGCGAGGTCGCCCGACGGCAGACGCTCCGCCGCCCAGCCGGCGGGCAGCCACAGCGTCGCCGAGTAGGCGTCCACCGCCGTGGGCCCCGCCGCCACGCGCGTCGGCGCGCCATCGCTCGGCGAGGGGAGTGATTCGCCCGCGCGGAGCGTCACCCGAACGCTCACCAGCTCGAGGGGAGCGTTCGCGTCGAGCGCGTAGCCGTAACGCTCCACGTGCAGGGCGTCGAACGCCGACCGAAGATCGTCGCACGGATCCTCGACGGGCACCGCGAGCGTGAAGGTCTGACCGCGGTAGCGACAGTCGGCCAGCACGTCCCGGCCGTCGGCGCCGGGCAGGCGCGCGCGCAGCGCCGCGTCCAGCTCGGCGACCAGCGCGGGCAGCCCGCCCAGATCGGCGTCGCCCCAGAACAGCGTGCGCGTCTCGGTGAGCGTCCGGGGCGCGTCGAGGATGCCTTCGGCCGACAGCACGCCGGGCTCGGCGGGGAAGATCACCTCGGGGCAGCCCAGCTCGTCGGCCAGCGCGCAGGCGTGCAGGCCGCCGGCGCCGCCGAACGCGACCAGCGCCAGGCGCCGCGGATCGACGCCGCGGCTCATCGTCACCCGCTTGCAGGCGCGGGCCATGTTGGCCTCGGCGACGGCGACGATGGCCTCGGCGGTCTCGTCGAGCGACGCGCCGAGGCGCTGCGCGAGGTCGCCGACCGCGGCGCGCGCGGCCTCGACGTCGAGGGCGAAGTCGCCGCCGAGCAAGGCGCGCAGGCGCCCCAGCACGACGTGCGCGTCGGTGACCGTCGGCTCGGCGCCGCCGCGACCGTAGCAAGCCGGGCCGGGCACCGCGCCGGCCGAGCGCGGACCGACCCGCAGCACGCCGCCGTCGTCGACGTACGCGACGCTGCCGCCCCCGGCGCCGACCGTCTCGATGGGGAGCAGCGGCACGCGCAGCGGGTGGCCATCGAGCTCGCCGTCGTCCTCCGGCGCCATCGCGCCGCGCACGACGGACACGTCGGTCGAGGTGCCGCCCATGTCGAGCGTCAGCAGGGCGTCGCGCCCGACCCGCCGCCCGACCACCCAGGCGCCGCGGACGCCGCCGGCCGGGCCCGACAAGACGGTGTGCACCGGCGCCTCGGACGCGAGCTGCGGCGCCAGCAGGCCGCCCGCCGAGCCCATGATCGCCAGCGGGTGAGGGTCGAGGGCGGCGGCCAGGCGAGCGAGGTAGCGGGCCATCACGGGCGCCAGGAAGGCGTTCACCGCGGCGGTCGAGGTGCGCTCGTACTCGCGGAAGACGGGCGCCAGCGCGCTCGAGACGGTGACCGGGCGGTCGGGGAAGGCGGCGCGCAGCGCCTCGGCGACGGCGCGCTCGTCGGCGCCGTCGGCGTAGGCGTGCAGCAGCGAGACGGCGAAGGCGTCGGCCGCGGCCAGGCGATCGTGGTGGCGGGCGCACCAGGCGGTCAGGTCCTCGAGGGGCGCGACGACCTCGCCCTCGGCGCCGCGGCGTCCCTCGACGCCCACGACGTCGGCGACCAGGGGCGGCGGCACCACCGGGTGCAGGGCATACAGATCGGGCCGCGCCTGCCGGCGCAGGCGCAGCAGATCCTCGAACCCGGCGTTCGTGATCAGCGCGACGCGCGCGCCGCGGCGTTCGAGCAGCGCGTTGGTGGCGACGGTGGTGCCGTGTCGGACGGGGCCGGCGGCGCCGAGCGCGGCCAGCGCGTCGAGCACGGCGCGGCCGGGATCGTCGGGCGTCGAGGGCACCTTCAGGCGGGTCACGCGGCCAGCGTCGTCGCGGGCGACCAGATCGGTGAACGTGCCGCCGGTGTCGATGGCGATGCGCATGGCGCGGGATGGTAGCACCGTTGCGGCGGCCGCCGATGAGCGTCATGGGGAGCGCCACGCGCCGAACGCTCCCGCTGCGGACGCTCCTGGTCGCACCCGCTCGGCGTCACGACGACCTTCTGCCCGGTCGCCCGGCGCCCCGAGCGCGCCGACCGGTTCCGCCGTCGGCGCGGCGTACGGGGCCCGGCTGACGGCTGACTCTCGCCGCTGACGGCCGGTCGGACCGACCACCAACGGCTCGTGAGCAGACCCCCGGGCCCGCACCCGCTTGCGTCGGTCTCGCACCTCTGCTAGTGGCAAGCGCCCCCGAATGCCGCAGGAGCCCGTCGTGTCCGCACCCGATCGCGCTGAGACCACCGCCGCCCTCGCCGCCGACGGCGACCGCACGCTGGCGCGCCTCGAGCCCGCCCTGGCCGCCGCCGAGGCGCACATCCGGCAGTGGACCCCGGTGGCCGTCGCCGACGCCGCCGTGGCGGACTTCCGGCGCGCGCTGGTGGCGCAGGGCGCCTTCGGGCTGGGCGGCGGCGATCCGCAGCGCATCGAGGACGCCCTGTTCGCCGAGGTGCCCGACTCGCCCCTGGCCGAGGGTACCCTGCGCGACGCCTGGCTGGTGCTCTGCGACGAGCTGGCGCGCACCGGCGACAAGCCGCCCTTCGGGGGCAGCGGCGGCGCCGAGCGCTGGGCCTTCACGGCGCGCTCGCGCGCCTGGCCGCACGTCGATCCGGCGGGGGACGTCGCCCGGGTGGCCGATCTGTTCGACGGCCCCGCGCGCCTGGTGGTGGTGCGCGGCCCGGGCACCTCGAGCTTCCTCGCGGCGGTGCGCCGGGTGCTGCTGGGCCGCCACGGCGCCGACGTCTTCGTGCCGCCCGTCGTGCCGGCGGCCCGCGACGATCTGGTGGGCCTGCTGCGCCCCTACGTCGAGCGGGCCGAGATCGATCCCAAGCTGCGCGAGGCCTTCGACAAGCTGGGCTACGGCGAGGACTGGGTGGGGCTGCTGGGCCGGGTGGGGGACTCGGCCCCGGTGGCGCTGCTCCTCGACGACGGCCACGTGCAGTCGCGCGCGGTGCTGCTGGGCCTGCCGCTGTTCGTCGAGCCGGCCCCCGATCGCAAGGCCCTGCTGGTGATGGCCGCCCCCGACGATCCGAACGACGACGGCCCCCTCGCCGAGGTCATCGCCGACGCCCGCGAGCGCGAGCTGCTGGTCGAGATCACGCTGCCCGACTTCAGCGTCGAGCACGTGTCGGCCCTGTGCGACGCCTGGTTCCACGGCAAGGCGCCGGCCTGGGCCGACGTGCTGGTCGAGGCGGTGCCGGCCGTGCGCGCCCCCCTGCAGCTCGCCTGCGCCCGCGCCTGGCTGGCCGCGCTGACCGACGCCGAGGGCCGCCCGGATCCGGCCGGTCGCGAACACCTGACCGCCGGCTTCGACGTCGACGCCCTGCTGCCCACCCACGTCGGCGCGCGCCGCGCGCTGGCCATCGCGGCGCTCGAGGGCGACAGCTTCCACGCCTTCGCGCTGGGCCGCGCGCTGGGCCGTGACGAGGACTTCGTCGAAGACCTGCTGCACGACGACGAGCTCGAGTTCGACGGCGAGGTGGTCGGCGGCTGCGACGCGGCGGTGCCGACCGGCCGCACCATCTGGGCCGATCTGCCCGACGGGCTGCACCCGGTCTTCCGCTTCGCCGACGCGCGCGTGCCCGCGGCGCTGCAGGCGCGGCTGGCCGACGAGGAGCGCCTGAAGGCGGCGCGCACCCTGCGCGACGCGCTGCTGCAGGGCTACGGCCCGGCGGGCGCGTGGCAGGTCGCCGATCGCCTGTGGAACCTCGACCTCATCGCCGGCCGCGATCGCCAGGTGCAGCAGCTGATGCTGGGCACCAACGTGCCGCAGCGCGTCGAGGCGGGCTTCCGCCGCATGGTGCCCGTGCTGCAGGCGAAGTCGCCCTACCGGCTGGCCCTGGCGCGGCTGTACGGCGCGGGCATGGAGATGGGGTCGGTGGCCAGCGTCACCGGGCGGGTGCAGCTCGCCGATCAAGGCTTCCAGGCCGCCGCCGCCGCCGCGCAGCGCCTGGGTCGGCCGGGCCCGGCGGGCGAGGCGCTGGCCAAGCTGGCCGAGGTGCGGCTGGCGCTGGCGCTGCCCAAGCCCGCCGAGCAGGCGCTCGACGTCGCCGAGAAGCTGCTGCAGCAGGCCGACCACGGGCGCAGCCTGGCGCGCATCGCGCTGCTGCGGGCCGAGGCGTCGATCCTCGACGGCGAGGTGCAGCCGGCGCTGACGCTGTTGAAGCAGGGCGTGGACGCGCTGCGGTCCCTGGGCGACGCCGGCCACACGGCGCTCGGCCTCGTGCGGCTGGGCCGGGTGCGCTACGAGCTGGGCGATCGCGAGGCGGGCATCGCCGCGCTCGACGAGGCGATCCGCGCGGCTGACGCCAGCGGCGATCCCCGGCCGGCGGCCGCGGCGCGCATGGCGCGGGCGTTCGTGCACGCCGAGCAGGATCAGCTCGACGCCGCCTTCGCGCTGCTGAACCAGGCCGCGCAGGCGTTCCAGCGGGCGCGCATGCCGGTGCACATCGTCGAGGTCGCGGCCGCCGGCCTGCAGCGGCGCCACGGCAACCCGGGCGAGGCCGAGAAGCGGCTGCGCGCGATGGCCGACGCCTTCAAGAAGGGCGGCGCGGCCATCCAGTGGGCCGACGCCTGGCAGGAGGTCGGCCGCTGCCTGCTCGACCAGGAGAAGTACACCGACGCGGCCGAGGTGCTGGCCGAGGCGCTCGACGTGCGGCGGCGGGCGCGGGATCGCTTCTCGCTGGTGCGGCTGTGGACCGACCTGGGCTCGGCCCGCGAGGGGCAGGGCGATCGGGGCGGCGCGCTCAGCGCGCTGGGCCTCGCGCGTCGCATGGCCGAGCGCATGGAGATGGCGCGCTGGCTCGGCGCCCTCGACGCCCAGCTCGCCCGCATCGCCGCGGACGCGGATCGCGATCCCTCGGTGGACGCCGAGGCCCTGCGCACCCGCGCCGCCGCCGAGGTGGACGAGATGGAGGCCATCTGGAAGGCCCCCCCGCAGCCCGCCGACGCCGGCGGCAAGCAGGTGCACTGAACGTCGTTTACCTGTTGTGCCGAGCGGGCTGAGCGGACGGGCTATCAGCGGTCAGCTCGCAGCCGCTGCACGGCCGTGAGCTCGGGATGGCGCGCCGGAGCACGAGCGGCCGCGCCGGCGCTGCCTCCGAAGCAAAGGCGCCAGCACGTCCGGCCGTCTCTGCGCGGCGCACGGCGGCGCGAAGGGCCCGGCTGAACGATGATAGCTGAGAGCTGACAGCCCCTCCGAACGTCCGCGACGTTCGTGACGCACTCCGTTCGAGGTCGAACGTCGTTCCGAATCAGCTGCCCAGCCGCCCCATCTCCATCAGCTCCGACTTCGCCGCCATGCGCAGCAGCTCGTTGGTCAGGGCCGAGCCGCGCGCGGCGGCCAGGAAGGCCGCGCGCACCATCGCGTTGCGGATCAGCGCGCCGCTCATCTCCCAGCGGCGCGCCAGGAAGCCCCAGTCGACGTCGTCGGCCACCGCGCAGCCCGGCGGCACCATCGACTTCCACAGCACCTCGCGCTCCTCGGGCTTGGGCAGGTCGAAGTGCAGCCGGAAGCGCAGGCGCCGCTTGAAGGCCTGGTCGATGCCCGTGCCGAGGTTGGTGGTGAGGATCGAGATGCCCTCGTAGGTCTCCATGCGCTGCAGCAGGAAGTTCACCTCGAGGTTGGCGTAGCGATCGTTGCTGCTCTCGACCTTGGTGCGGCTGGCGAACAGGCTGTCGGCCTCGTCGAACAGCAGCACGACCGGCACGCGCGAGGCCTCGTCGAACAGGCGAGCCAGGTTCTTCTCGGTCTCGCCGACGTACTTGTCGACCACGCGCGACAGGTCGACCTGATAGAGGTCGAGCCCCAGCTCGTTGGCGATGAGCGAGGCGGTCATCGTCTTGCCGGTGCCGGGCGGGCCCGAGAACAGGCAGGACAGGCCGCGGCCCTTGGTACCCAGCTTGCGCGCGAAGCCCCACTCCTCGAACACCTGCGTGCGGTGGCGGGCGTGGGCGAGGATCTCCTCGATCACCTGCATCTGCTCTTCGCTGACCACCAGGTCGTCCCAGCGCTGGCTGGTCTGGATGGGCGTGGCGAGGGCGCTCAGGCTGGTGCGGATCTGGCGGCGCACGGCCAGGTCGAAGGCGACGTCGTCCAGGCGCGCGGTGTCGGCGTCGCCGGTGCTGACGCGCACGTCGCGCAGGGCGCGATCCAGGTCGCCGGGGCGCAGCTTGTAGGTGTCGACCAGGGCCGCCAGCTCGTTGGCCGGCACCTGGAAGCCGTGCTGCCGCAGCAGATGCCCGTACAGGCGGGCGCGGACCTCGGGCGGCCCGTCGAACAGCTCGACGACGCGGGCGTGGTCCAGCACCGGGGTCAGCAGGGGCACGACGTCGGGGGTCGCGCTGAGCACGACGGGCACCGCCATCGTGCGCACCAGCCGCGCCAGCACGCCCGGGCGCCGATCGCCGCGCTCGTCGAACCCCTCGCAGCGCACCAGCACGACGGCGCCCGCCAGCAGGCCGTCGCGCAGGGCCGCGGCGAGCTGCGCCTCGAAGCCCTCGAGCTCCCAGGGCAGGTTCGCCAGGTCGATGCGGAACAGTGTTCTGCTTGCGGCGAGGGCGTGCGCCCGGGTCACCGTGCGGCGCCCGCTGCCGGGCGCGCCGACCAGCACCAGCGGCGCCTCGTCCTCGCGGCGGGCCAGGCCCCCCAGCAGGCGCCCCAGCCGCAGCGCGTCGTGCAGCACCAGCGCCTCGGGCCGCGGCCCCTCGATCTCGTGCGCCACCGCGCCGGTCGGGTACACCTCGCCCACGACGGCCCCGCCGGCCAGGAAGCGCTGCACCGCGTCGGGCACGAAGGCCGGCCGCTGCAGCAGCGGCGTCGCCGGCTGCCAGCGCCGATCCTCGCCCAGCTGCACCAGCCGCAGCCGCCGCAGCACGCCGTCCGGCGCCAGCGCGCGCTCGAGCCGCGCGCGATGCGCCGCGTCGTCGGCCAGCAGCTCGACCACGAAGCCCGCCGTCGGCTGCTTCACCGAGAAGTCGGCCCAGGCGAAGGTGCTCGCCCTGAGCAGCCCCGGCGAGCTCTGCAGCGTGGCCAGCACCAGCACCAGCTCGAGCGCGTCGGCGTCCAGGCGCGCCTCGCGCGCCAGGCGCGCCGCCGGCAGCCCGGGCGTCGCCGCGCGGCGCGTCGCCTCGTCGGCCCGCTGCTGATCGATGCGCAGCTGCACCTGCGCCGGCGGCGCGAAGTCGAAGGGCGGCTTCAGCTGCCCGACCTCGAGCTCGGCCACCACCTCCTCGACGGTGACGAACAGGTCGCCCAGGCTGCCGCCGCCCTGCACCGCGCGATACCAGTAGCGCTGCAGATAGCGGGTCAGCAGGGCCTGCGTCCGCTGACGCAGATCGGCGTGATGAGCGCGGGCGTCGTCCACACGACCTCCGAAAGTTCGGCGCGCATGTTACCCCAACGGTTGAACCGGCGCCGTGTCCGTCATACAGTCGCCCGCGATGTATCTCGCGCGCGTCATCGGCACCGTGGTCGCCACGGTGAAGTACGAAGGCCTGGAAGGCTACCGCCTGCTCATCGTCGAGCCCCTCGACGGCGAGGGCGCGGTGACCGGCGATCCCCACGTGGCCGTCGACGTCACCCAGGCCGGCCCGGGCGAGCACGTCTTCTGCGTGGGCAGCCGCGAGGCCGCCCTGGCCTGCGAGCCCACCTTCGTGCCGGTGGACGCCGCGGTCGTCGGCATCGTCGACCAGGTGCACTGCCCGCCGCTGCCGGAGCTGGGCACGTGAGGCTCGCCCGCGTCGTCGGCACGGTGGTCGCCACCATCAAGCACCCCACCTATCAGGGGCGCACCATCCTGCTGTGTCAGCCGCTGACGCCCGAGGGCGAGGCCACCGGCGCGCCGGTGGTGGCGGTCGACCGCGCCCAGGCCGGGGTGGGGGATCACGTGCTGATCCTCACCGAGGGCAACGGCGTGCGGCAGCTGCTCGGCGCCGACGCCGGCCCCATCCGCAGCCTGGTGGTGGGCATCGTCGACGCGGTCGAGCTGGCCGGATGACCGAGGCCGCCGCCCGGCGCGACCTGGTGCGCTACAGCCGGCAGATGCACGCCGCCGGCTGGGTGGCCAACCACGACGGCAACCTCTCGGCCCGGGTCACCGACGAGCGCATCGTCTGCACCCCCACCAGCTTCAGCAAGCTGGACGTCGGCCTCGACGATCTGGTGGTGGTCGACCGCGCGGGGACGAAGATCGCCGGCAGCCAGCGCCCCTTCAGCGAGCTGGTGCTGCACCGCGCCGTCTACGATCGCCGGCCGGACGTGCAGGCGGTGGTGCACGCGCACCCGCCCTTCGCCACGGCGTTCGGCGTCGCGGGCCGCCCTCTGCCGCACCCCTTCCTGCCCGAGGCCGTCGTCTCGCTGGGCGCCGACATCCCCACCGTGCCGCTCACCGCGCCCGGTGGCCCCGGCGCCGAGGCGCTGATCCCCTTCGTCCGCCGCTGCGACGCCGTGCTGATCGCCGGCAACGGCGTGCTGACCTGGGGGCCCACGCTCGAGCTGGCCTACCTGCGCTGCGAGCTGGTCGAGCACCTGTGCCGCGTCGCCCACGCCGCGCTGCCCCTCGGCGGTCCGGCCCGGCTGCCCGACGCGCTGATCGCCGATCTGGTGGCCAAGCGGGCCAAGGCGGGCCTGGCCGCGCCCGAGGAGGGCGGGGGCGCGACGCCGGATCCCGTGCAGCGCGCGGCCGCCAAGGCCATCGCCGGCATCCCCGGCGCCGATCCGGCGCTGGTGCGAAAGCTCACCGAGCAGATCGCGCGTCAGCTGGGCGGCTGAGCCGCTCGGCGTCGCTCAGGTATCCGGCGCCTCGTCGGCCGGCGGGCTGACGACCCGCACCTTGTCGCGCAGGCGGCTCAGCTTCTTCCGGCCGATGCCCTTCACCTTGCGCAGATCGTCCACCGTGCGGAAGCCGCCGTGCGCCTCGCGCCAGGCGATGATGCGGGCGGCCGTCTTGGCGCCGATGCCGGGCAGTGCCTTCAGCGCGGCGGCCGGGGCGGTGTTCAGGTCGACCAGCCCGCCTCCGTCGTCGGCCTCGTCCTCGGCGGCCGCGACCGCCGGTGACGCCTGGCGGGGCGCGGCGGCGACGGCCGCGTCGTCCCCGCGCTCGACGTCGACGCTCAGGCGTGCCCCGTCGGTGCGCATCACCACGCTGCCCACCTCGGCGGTCACCAAGGCCGGCACGCCTCGCCCGCGCAAACGATCCAGCGTCTCGGGCGCCGGGTGCCCGTAGCGGTTGTCGGCGCCGCACGAGATGACCGCCACCGCCGGCTCGACCGCCCGCAGGAAGTTCGCGTGGGTGGCGTAGCGGCTGCCATGGTGGGCCACCTTCAGCACCGTCGCCCGCACCGACTTCGCGCCGCCGCGCAGCAAGCGCTGCTCGGTGTCCTCCTCGGCGTCACCGGTCAACAGGAAGGTGACGTCGCCGTAGGTCAGCCGCGTGATGATCGAGTTGCTGTTGGGATCCGAGCGCGAGCCCTTGATCAGCGGCTCCTCGGGGCCCAGCACCTCGAGCGTGATGCCCGGCTCGAGGGTGATGGTGCGCCCCCGCCGGGCCACCTTGAAGGGCACCTTCTTCGCCTCGATGGTGGCCAGCATGCGATCGTAGGTCGTCGTCGGGTGCGCGAAGCCCGAGTCGAGCACGCGCCCCACCGGCAGCTTCTCGAGCACCGCCCCGGCGCCCCCGATGTGATCGGCGTGGGCGTGGGTGTTGATCAGCAGATCGATCGACTCGACCTTCGCCTTCGACAGATAGGCCAGGAGCTTCCAGGCGCTCTTCAGGGGTCCGGTGTCGATCAGCACCGTCTTGCCGGCCGGCGAGCGCACCAGGATGCTGTCGCCCTGCCCGATGTCGATGAAGTGCACCTCGAGGGCGGGGCCGTCGATCGTGCCGACGAGCTTCCCGCCGAGCGCGCGCTGCAGCTCGGCGCGCAGCCCCTTGGCCCCGGGCGCCACGTCGGTGGGCGGCGCCACGTCGGTGGGCGGCGCCACGTCGGTGGGCGGCGCCACGTCGGTGGGCGGCGCGTCCACCGCGACGGGCGTGTCGGCGGGCAGGGTGGGGGCGGGCGCCGTCGGGGGCGGCGGCGCGCCACCGCAGGCCCACAGCAGCAGCGCGACGAAGGCGAGCCCGATCGAGCGCGCGCTCATCGGGCCGCCGTCGAGTCGCGCGGACCCAGATAGCGGTACACCACCAGCCCGTCGGTGGTGCGCTTGACGAAGTCCAGCCGATGGAAGCGGCTGATGTGGCGGTACCAGTCGTTGTTCGGCAGATCGGCGCGCTGCCCGCTCGGATCGATGGTCAACAGCCACACGCCGGCGGGCAGCTTCTCGGCCTCCATGCGGGCCTGCGTCGTCGGGTCCGGCGCCCGCTTCTGGAAGCGGATGGTCTTGCCCGAGCTGCAGTGCACCACCTGCGTGGCGTCGTTCACCGCGTCGACGAGGCGCACCTGGAAGCTGTGCAGGCCCATGTCCTGCGGGGTCAGCGCGTCGAGGCTGAGCCGGTGGTTCTCACCCAGGGTGTACAGATCGCGCGCGCCGGGCATCAGCCGCGCCTCGCCGGTGCGCGCGGCGCGCGCGAGGGCCGAGGGGTCGAAGTTCTTGGCCCGGGCCGGGGCCGGGCGGACGACGGGCTCGGGCGGCGCGGGCGGTGGGGTGGGGGTCGGGGGACGCGCGGCCGCGGTCGGCTCGAGGGTGCTCTTCTCGACCCGCTCGGCGTAGCCCCAGCCGCACCCGGTGAGGGCTGTGGCCAGGCCGACCGTCAGGGCGACGCGAAGGATGGAGACGCTGGGCACGGGACCTCCTGGGCGGTCGCGGCGAGGTTAACGAAAAGCGCCTGCCGACGCACGCGCCCGCGACGCAGGCTGCTCCGCGGACATTCGCCGGCCTTCGAGTTGCGCACCGGTCATGCGCTCATATACTGAACGCATGATCAGTTTGACCGAGCTGCTCCAGCAGACGCGCCCCCGCCCGCCGGTGGGTCCGCGGCTGACCTCGGGCCTGCGTGATCTCGACGCGCTGCTCGGCGACGAGGGCCTCGAGGCGGGCCGCCTGACCGAGTGGGTGGGCCCGGCCACCTCGGGCAAGACCGGCCTCCTGCGCGCCGTCGTCCAGCGCGCCCGCGCCCAGGGCGTCGCCGTGGGCTGGGTCGACGCCGCCTGCGCCCTGGTGGCCGCCGACTGGGCCGACGACGCCCTCGCCGGCCCCCTCTGGGTGGTGCGCCCGCCCACCCCCGACGAGGGCGCCTTCTGCGCCGAGGTGCTCTTGCGCACCCGCAGCTTCGGCGTCGTGGTGCTCGACGGCGCGCCGCCCCTCGACGACGCCCGCGGCGTCCGCCTGCAGCGCATGGCCCGCCTCGGCGCCTCGGCCCTGGTGGTGGTGCGCCCGGACGCCGCCCGCCGCGGCGGCCCGGTGGGCCTGCGCCTCGCCTTCGAGCCCCTCGCCGCGCCCCCCGCCGACGATCCCCTGCAGGCCCGCGCCCCCCTGGTGTGGGCGGTGCGCGTCGATCGCCCCCGCGGCGGCGCGCCCGCCGCCGCCCGCCGCGTCCACCTCGTCGAGCCCACGCCCCCGCGCCTGGCCGCCTGGCCCATCACCCCCGATCGCCCGGCCACCCGCACCCGGCCGGGCACGCGCTACGGCCGATGAGCGGCTGGCGCCTCGCTTGCGCCCGCGCGCCGGACTTCGCCCTGCGCGTCGCCCTGCGCGCCCTGCCGCCGGACGCCCGCGGCGCCCCGGTGGCCCTCGTCGAGGCCGGCCAGCACGCCCGCGTCCGCGCGGTGAACGCCGCCGCCCGCCTCGAGGGCGTCCGCCCCGAACAGACCGCCACCCGCGCCCGCGCCCGCTGCCCGGGCCTGTGCTGCCTCGACTGGGATCCCGAGGTCTTCACCGCCGCCGCCCACGCCCTGGCCGAGGTGCTGCAGCGCGCGTCCCCTCTGGTGCTGCCCGCCGACGGTGATCCCCCGGGCACCTTCCTCGTCGACGCCCGCGGCATGCGTTACCTGGGCGGCGACGCCGGTCTGGCCGATCGCCTGGTGGCCCTCGCCGCCGAGGCCGACTTCCCCGGCCTGCGGGTGGGCGTCGCCGACAGCGCGGTGGCCGCCCGCGCCGCCGCCTGGCTGCCCGACACCCCCCTGGGGGCCGAGGGGCCGCCGCCGCTGCTGCGCGTGATGACCCGCGCGCAGGGCACCCGGCACGATCGCGGCGCCCGGCGAAGAAAGTTGAGCGAACCCGATGATTCGATTGAGGAAATCGTCGCGTCGTCGGTGGTGATCATCCCCCCGGGGCGCGACGCCGACTTCCTCGGCGCGCTGCCCCTGACCGCCCTCGACGTCGACGCGCACCTGCGCGCCACCCTGCGCGGCCTGGGCCTGAAGACGGTGGCCGATCTGCGCGCCCTGCCGCCCGCCGCGCTGACCGCGCGCTTCGGTCCCGAGGCGCGGGCGGCGCTCGAGCGCGCGGCCGGCCTCGATCTGCGCCGCCCCGAGGGCGCGCTGCCCGTGCCGCTGCCCGCGGTGGCGCTGCCCCTCGAGCACCCCATCGAGGACACCACCCGCCTGGTCTTCGGGCTGCGCGGCACGCTGACCACGCTGGCCGCGCGCCTGGTCGAGCGCGGCCTCTCGGCCACCCGCCTGGCCCTGGTCCTGCTGCTGGACGATCACAGCGAGCACGTCGAGCGCCTCGAGCCCGCCCGCCCGCTGCACCACCCGGCCGCCCTGTTCGAGCTGCTGCGCGATCGGCTGGAGCGGGTGCAGATCGACGCGCCGATCGTCGAGGTGCAGGTGCGCGTGCTGACCGCCGTGCCCGCCGTGCCCGAGCAGGTGCACCTGGGGGCGGGGCGCTGGAACCCGGCGGCGATGCAGGGCGCGCTCGACCGCCTGCTGGGCCGCTTCGGGCGCGCGGCGGTGGTGCAGCCGGTGCCGGTGGACGATCACCGGCCCGAGGCCGCGGGGCGCTGGGCGCCGGTCATCGAGATCCCGCTCTCGCCCCCGCTGACGGTGGGCGCCGACGCGCTCGGCCCGCCGCCGCCGCCCGCCCCGGTGCGCCGCGCGCTGCCCGCGCCCGTCCCGCTCGACGCCCGCCTCGACGCCGGCGGCCACCCGATCGCCGTGCGCTGGTCGGGCCGCTGGCGCCGCGTCGAGGCCCGCGGCCCCGAGCGCCTGTCCGGCGCCTGGTGGGGCGACGATCCCTACGCCCGCGAGGACTTCCGCCTGGCCCTCACCGAAGGCGGCGTGCTGTGGGCCAGCCGCGATCCGCGGGCAGGGGACTGGTGGCTGCGCGGCTGGTTCGATTGAGGCTCCGAGGTTCGATGCGATCCCCCCGCCCCGAATACGCCGAGCTGCACTGCCACAGCGCGCACTCGATGCTCGACGGCGCCTCGATCCCCGAGGCCCTGCTCGATCGCGCGGTGGCCCTGGGCCTGCGCGCGCTGGCGCTGACCGATCACGACGATCTCGGCGGCGTCGTGCGCTTCGCCACCCACGCCCGGCTCGAGCTGGGCGACTTCCCGGCCATCCCCGGGCTCGAGCTGACCGTCGAGGGTGATCCGCCGAGCCACCTGACCCTGCTGGCGCGCGACGCCGAGGGCTACGCCCAGCTCGGCCGCCTGGTCACCCTGGCCCGCCACCGCGAGCCCCGCGGCCAGCCGCGCGTGCCCTTCGACGCGCTGGCCACGCACGCCGCGGGGCTGTTGTGCCTGTCCGGCTGCCCCCGCGGCGAGGTGCCGGCGCGCCTGCAGGCCGACGATCACCTCGGCGCGCGCCGCGCCGCGGGCCGCCTGCGCGACGTCTTTGGCCGCCACTTCGCGATCGAGGTGATGGATCACGGCCTGCCCGAGTCGGCCCGCCTCGCTGGCGCGCTGATCCACCTCGCCGGCGAGCTGGACGTGCCCTGGGTGGTCACCAACAACGTGCACTACGCCACGCCCGACGAGCGCGTGCTGCACGACGTGCTGACCTGCCTGCGCACCCACACCACCCTCGACACCGCCGGCCGCCGCCTGCGCCCCAACGCCGAGTGGCACCTCAAGGGCCCCGCCGCCCTCGCCGCGCGCTGGCGGCACGATCTCGCCGGCCTGCGCGCGTCGGTCGCCCTGGCCGAGCGCT
Organism: Myxococcales bacterium; assembly: GCA_020633465.1. Lineage (GTDB taxonomy): Bacteria > Myxococcota_A > Bradymonadia > UBA7976 > UBA1532 > JACKDN01. Next base: position 39,119 of record JACKDN010000031.1, on the reverse strand, counting down.
GCACGTTCCGCCTCGGCGAGCTCGAGCCCGCGCTGCCCGAGACGCCGCTGCCCCCGGGCTTCGACGATCCCGACGAATTCCTGGCCCACCTGACCCGCGAGGGCGCCCGCCGGCGCTGGGGCCCGGCCCTGGGACCGCGCCACGAAGCGCAGCTGACCCGCGAGCTGGATCTCGTGCGAAGAAAAGGACTTGCTGGCTACTTCCTCATCATGTGGGAGATTATCGAGTTCGCCCGCGGCCGGGGCATCCTCGTGCAGGGCCGGGGCTCGGCGGCCAACTCGGCGGTCTGCTACTGCCTGGGCATCACCGCGGTCGATCCCATCCGCTTCAACCTGCTGTTCGAGCGCTTCCTCAGCGAGGCGCGCGACGGCTACCCCGACATCGATCTCGACATCGCTCACGCCCGCCGCGAAGAGGTGCTGCAGTTCGTCTACGCCCGCTACGGCCGCACCTACGCGGCGATGGTGTGCGAGCACATCTGCTTCCGCGGGCGCAGCGCGGTGCGCGACGCCGCCCGCGTGCTGGGCTTCTCGGTCGACGAGGGCGGCCGCCTGGCCGAGCAGGTGGGCCGCGCGCCCGAGCTCACCCGCGCCATGGTCGAGGCGGCGGGCTTCGACCCCGACGCCCCCCGCCTGCGCTCGCTGCTGCGCGTGGTCGCGGGCCTGCGCGGCCTGCCCCGCCACCGCTCGATCCACGTCGGCGGCTTCGTCCTCTCCAGCCGCCCCATCGCCGAGGTCGTCGGCGTCGAGCCCGCCTCGATGGAGGGCCGCACGATCATCCAGTGGGACAAGGACGACCTCGAGGCCGCCAAGCTGCCCAAGTTCGACCTGCTGGGCCTGGGCATGCTGACCGCGCTGGCCGAGTCGCTCGAGCTGGTGTCCGCCCGCCGCGGCGCCCCCCTGGGCCTGTACGCGCTGCCCCAGGATCCCGCCGTCTACGACATGATCTGCCGCGCCGACACCGTGGGCGTCTTCCAGATCGAGAGCCGCGCCCAGATGAACTGCCTCCCGCGCACGCGCCCGCGCACGTTCTATGATCTGGCGGTGCAGGTGGCCCTCATCCGCCCCGGCCCCCTGCAGGGCGACATGGTGCACCCCTACATCCGCCGCCGCCGCGGCGAGGAGCCCGTCGAGCTGATCCACCCCAGCCTCGAGCCCATCCTCGGCCGCACCCTCGGCGTGCCGCTGTTTCAAGAGCAGGGCATGCAGCTGGCCATCCAGGCGGCCGGCTTCACCGCCGTCGAGGCCGACGCCCTGCGCCGCGCGATGGGCAGCCAGCGTCACCGCCACCGGCTGAGCGAGCTGACCGACCGCCTGCTGGCCGGCATGCACGCCCGCGGCATCGATCCCGATTACGCTCAGCGCGTGGTCAAGCAGATCGAAGCCTTCTCGACCTACGGCTTCCCCGAGAGCCACAGCACCTCGTTCGCGCTGCTGGTGTACGCCTCGTGCTGGGTGAAGCATCACCACCCGGACATCTTCCTCTGCGCCCTGCTGAACGCGCAGCCGCTGGGCTTCTACTCGGCCGCGACGCTGATCAAGGACGCCCAGCGCCACGGCGTGCGCGTGCTGCCGCCCTGCCTGGCCGAGAGCACCTGGCCCACGCGGCTGGCGCCCGAGGGCGTGCGGCTGGGGCTGCGGCTGGTGGACGGGCTGGGCGCGCAGGCGAAAGCGAAGCTCGAGGCGGCGCGCGCGACGGGCCCCTTCGGCTCGGCCGCCGAGGTCGTGCAGCGCACGGGCCTGCCCCAGCGCGCGCTGGTGACGCTGGCCGAGGCGGGGGCCTTCGACGCGCTGGTGCCCGGCGGGCGTCGCGACGCCGTGTGGCAGGTGCTGCACCTGGCGCGGGCGGCCGCGGGCCCGCTGCCCCTGGGGCCCCCCGACGATCCCGCCGTCCACTTCCCCGCGCAGACGCCCCTCGAGCGCACGCGCGCGGACTACGAGACGATGGGGCTCACCACCGGCCGCCACCCGGTGGCCTACGTGCGGCCCCTGCTGCGGGCGCGCGGGGCGGTGGCCGCGCGCGATCTGCCGCGCTGGCGCGACGGCGCCTGGGTGCGCGTGGCGGGCCTGGTCAACACACGCCAGCGCCCCGAAGCCGCCAAGGGCTTCTTCTTCGTCACGCTCGAGGACGAGACCGGCTTCGTGAACGTCATCGTCCGTCCGCCCGACTTCGAGCGGAACCGGCGCGTGCTGGTGCAGGCGCCCTTCCTCTGGATCGAGGGGCCGGTGTCGGCCGAGCAGGGGGTGTGGAACGTGAAGGGTCGCAGCTTCCGCGCGATGGATCTGGCGGGCATGGCGACCGCCCCCCCGAGCCACGATTTCCGTTGACCTGCGCGGCGATACGCGCCAGATCCACACAAAACGACGCGAGGGCGCCCGGTGCCTCACCGAGGGGGTGGGGCGGTGTCGCCTTTTCGACCACGCTGCATTGACAGACGCGGCCCGGGCGCGTACACCCCACCGTGTCATCACAGGGGGAGTCTCGGACGACCTTGGAAGAACGTAGAAGGATCAACCACCAGATCCGCATCGCGCAGGTCATGGTGATCGACGAGGACGGCACTCAGCTCGGCCTCATGAGCCCCGAAGAGGGGCGCCGCATCGCGCAGGGCAAGGGCCTCGACCTCGTCGAGGTCGCACCCAACGCTCGTCCGCCCGTCTGTCGCATCATGGACTACGGGCGGTTCCGGTACGAGCAGCGCAAGCGGACCAAGAAGCAGCACCAGACGCAGACGAAGATCATCAAGCTGCGTCCGAAGACGGATCCGCACGATCTCGAGACCAAGCTGCGCCACGCGCGCCGCTTCCTCGAGGGCGGTGATCGGGTGCGCTTCGTCGTGCGCATGCGCGGGCGCGAGCGGGCGGTGACCGACCGCTGGATCACGCAGCTCAACGAGCTGACCGCGCAGCTCGAGGACGTCGGCGTGATGGCCGGGCGGCCCCAGCTCGAGGGCGGCGGCGTCACCACCACGGTGGAGCCGAAGAAGATCCCCACCGAGGCCGCCGCGAAGCCCAAGCCGCCGCCCAAGTCGCGTCCGCCCAAGGGTGACAAGGCCGCTGCGGCCGCGCCCGCCGCCGAGGCGCTCGACGACGACGATCTCGACGACGAGGACGATCTGGACGACGACCTCGACGACGACGACGCCGAGGACTCCATCGAGGCCGAAGCCGAGGGTTGATCGAGGGCGAGGGGGCGTCCGACTCGCCCCTGCGCCGGCGACCCGCGCCCGTCGGGCACCCCTCAGGGGGTGCCTTCGGCGTCCTCCGCCTTCCCGCTGTCTACGTGGAACCGCAGGGCCGCCCGCGCGCCGCCGTCCGGGCGGTTGCCGATCTCCAGGATCGCGCCGGCGTCCCGCGCCACCAGCTCGACGAGCGCCAGGCCCACGCCCATCCCCGCCTCGCCCTTGCTGCTGACGCCCGGCGCGCGCGCCGCCTCGGCGTCCGGGAAGCCGGGCCCGTCGTCCAGCACCTCGAGCGCCGCGCCGTCCGCCAGCCGCCGGACCGCCACCGTCACCGTGCGCTCCGCACCCTCCGCGGCGCCGAGCGCGTCCGCGGCGTTGATGATCAGGCAGCCGATCGCCTGCTCGAGCAGCAGCCGATCGCCCCGCACCAGCGGCACGGCGTCCTGCGCGCCGCGCACCAGCCGCGCCGCGCTCAGCTCGCTCAGCGCCGGCCGGGTGAGGGCGAGCGCCTCGTCGGCCGCGCGGTTCAGATCGACGGCCTCGTCGGCGCCGCCGCCCGCCTTCGCGAAGGCCCGCATGCGCTGCACCAGCGCGGCCATGCGCCGCACCCGCTCCAACGTGCGCTCGACCTCGTCCGCCACCTCGGCCGCCCCAGGCGGATCGTCCCCGCGCAGCCGCAGCGCCAACAGCTCGAGCCCCAACGCCGTCGCCGTCAGCGGCGACTGCAGCTCGTGCGCGAGGCCGAGCCCCATCACCCCCAAGGTCAGCAAGCGTTCCTGCACGGCGGCGGATGGTAGCCGCTGCCGCCCGCCCCGTACAGGGCAGCGTCTCGCCCCCCGGGCTGTTAGGATGCGCCGATTCGCCAGCCTGGAGCCCCCGCATGGACACCCTTCGCCCCTTCCGCAAGGTGCTGGCCGCGAACCGCGGCGAGATCGCGATCCGCGTCTTCCGCGCCTGCACCGAGCTGGGCATGAAGACGGTCGCCATCTACAGCCACGAGGATCTGCTCGCCATCCACCGCTACAAGGCGGACGAGGCCTTCCTGATCGGCACGCCGGGGGATCCCATCGGCGCCTACCTCGACGCCGAGGCGATCATCCAGCTCGCCCTGCGACGGGGCGTCGACGCCATCCACCCCGGCTACGGCTTCCTGAGCGAGAACGCGGCCTTCGCGCGCCGCTGCGCCGAGGCGGGCATCACCTTCATCGGCCCCGATCCGTCGGTGCTCGAGATGATGGGCGACAAGATCTCGGCGCGTCGGGTGGCGGTCGAGGCGGGCGTCCCGGTGGTGCCCGGCACCGCCGATCCCATCGACGACGTCGCGGCCGCCGAGGCCTTCGCCGCCGAGGCGGGCTACCCGATCATCCTCAAGGCGGCGTTCGGCGGTGGCGGCCGCGGCATGCGCATCGTCCGCGAGGTCGGCGAGCTGCCCGAGGCCTTCGCCCGCGCCACCAGCGAGGCCCGCGCCGCCTTCGGCGACGGCGCGCTCTTCTGCGAGAAGCTGGTCGAGGACGCCAAGCACATCGAGGTGCAGATCCTCGCCGACGCCCACGGCAGCTGCGTCCACCTGTTCGAGCGCGACTGCTCGGTGCAGCGCCGCCACCAGAAGGTGATCGAGGTCGCGCCCGCCGTCTCCCTCGGGGACTCCGTGCGCCAGGCCCTCTACGACGCCGCGCTGCGCCTCGCCCAGGCCTGCGGCTACGTCAACGCGGGCACCGTCGAGTTCCTCGTCGAGCCCGACGGCACCTTCTACTTCATCGAGGTCAACCCTCGCCTGCAGGTCGAGCACACCGTCACCGAGACCATCACCGGCCGCGATCTGGTGCAGGCCCAGATCCGCATCGCCGAAGGCCGGCGCCTGAGCGATCCGCTCATCGGCATCGCCAACCAGGCCGTCGTCACGCGCCAGGGCTACGCCATCCAGAGCCGCGTCACCACCGAGGATCCCGAAGCGGGCTTCGTGCCCGACACCGGCAAGATCACCGCCTACCGCTCGGCCGCCGGCTTCGGCATCCGGCTCGACGCCAGCACGGGCGGCGCCGGCACCCTCATCACCAGCGACTACGACAGCCTGCTCGTGAAGCTGACGGCCTGGGCGCTGACCTTCGAGGCGGCCGCCGCCAAGGCCCTGCGCTCGCTGCGCGAGTTCCGCATCCGGGGCGTCGAGACCAACATCCAGTTCCTCGAGAACGCGGTCGCGCACCCCACGTTCCTCGCGGGGCAGGCCACCACGCGCTTCGTCGACCAGACGCCCGAGCTGCTGCAGTTCCGCCCGCGCCGCGATCGCGCCACCAAGCTGCTGCGGGCGCTGGCCGGCAGCATCGTCAACGGGCCGCCCGGCGTCGAGCACGCCCTGACCCGCCCCGAGCCGCTGTTCCCGCCCGTCGTGCCCGCCTTCGAGCCGCACACCCGGCCCGCCGACTCGACGCCGATGGCCGTCTTCCGCGCCGAGGGCGCCGAGGGCCTCAGCCGGTGGCTGCGCGCGGCCCCGCGCGTTTGGCTCACCGACACCACGTTCCGCGACGCTCACCAGTCGCTGCTGGCCACGCGCGTGCGCACCGCCGATCTGCTCGCCATCGCGCCCGCCACCGCCGAGCTCGCCGGCGAGCTGTTCAGCGTCGAGATGTGGGGGGGCGCCACCTTCGACGTGGCCTACCGCTTCCTGCGCGAGGATCCCTGGGATCGCCTCGCCAAGCTGCGCGCGGCGATGCCCAACCTGCTGCTGCAGATGCTGCTGCGGGGCGCCAACGGCGTCGGCTACACCAACTACCCCGACAACGTGATCCGCCGCTTCGTCCGCGAGGCCGCCGACGCCGGCGTCGACGTCTTCCGCATCTTCGACGCCCTCAACTGGGTGCCGAACATGGCCCTCGCCATGGAAGAGGTCGCCAAGGCAGGGAAGATCGTCGAGGCCTCGCTCTGCTACACCGGCGATCTGACCGATCCCACCCGCACCAAGTACGACCTGAACTACTACGTCGACCTCGCGAAGCGCCTCGAAGACCACGGCGCGCACATCCTCGCCATCAAGGACATGGCCGGCCTGCTGAAGCCGCAGGCGGCGCGCCTCTTGGTGCAGGCGCTGCGCGACGCGACCGACCTGCCGATCCACCTGCACACCCACGACACCAGCGGCAACGGCGGCGCCATGCTGCTGGCCGCGGTCGACGCCGGGGTCGACGCGGTCGACGCCGCGCTGTCGAGCATGTCGGGGCTGACCAGTCAGCCCTCGCTCAACGCCCTGTGCGCCGCGCTCGAAGGGCACCCGCGCGCGCCCACCCTCGACGCCGGCCACCTGCAGGCGCTGGCCGACTACTGGGACGGCGTGCGCGCGCTCTACTACCCCTTCGAGTCCGGCCTGAAGGCCAGCACGGCCGAAGTCTACCAGCACGAGATCCCGGGCGGGCAGTACTCGAACCTGCGCCCGCGCGCCATCCAGCTGGGCCTCGGCCACCGGTGGGGCGAGATCAAGCGGCGCTACCGCGAGGTGAACCTGGCGCTCGGCGATCTGGTGAAGGTGACCCCCACCAGCAAGGTGGTCGCCGACTTCGCGATGTTCCTCGTGCAGAACGACCTGACCGTCGAGCAGGCCATCGAGAAGGCCCCCAGCCTCGACTTCCCCCAGTCGGTGGTCGACTTCTTCATGGGGCGCCTCGGCCAGCCCTACGGCGGCTTCCCCGAGCGCCTGCAGCGCGCGGTGCTCAAGGGCCGAACGCCGATCACGGTGCGCGCCGGCGAGCTGCTCGCGGACCACGACTTCGACGCCGCGGCCGCGCGCCTGACCGAGCGCCTCGGCCACCCGCCCAGCGAGCGCGAGCTGCTGACCGACGCGCTGTACCCCGCCGTCTACGCCGAGTACGTCGACTTCACCGACACCTACGGTCAGGTCGGCCCGCTGCCCACCGTGCCCTTCCTCTACGGCCTCGAGGTGGGCGAGCAGGTGCTCATCGAGATCGAGCCGGGCAAGACGCTGGTGGTGAAGCTGATGGCCGTCGGCGGCCTCGACGCGGCCGGCCAGCGGATGGTGTACTTCGAGCTCAACGGTCACCCGCGCGAGGTGGCGGTCGCCGATCGCAGCGCGGCCCACCTGATCAGCGCGCGGCCCAAGGCCGATCCCAACGACCCCACCCACGTCGGCGCCAGCATGCCGGGCAAGGTGCTCGCGGTGCACTGCGCGCCCGGCGATCGGGTCGAGGCCGGGCAGACGTTGCTGGTGGTCGAGGCGATGAAGATGGAGACCGCGATCACCGCGCCGGCCGCCGGCGTGGTCGAGGCGGTGCTGGCGAGCCCGGGCGACGCGGTGCAGGCCCGCGATCTGCTGCTGCGCCTGGCGGCCGGGGAGGGGGCCCCGTGAGCGACGCCCTGGTGCGGCACCCGCGCACGGCGCCCACCCGCTTCCACGGCCTGGTGACCGTCTCGCCGACGATGCACGCGGTCTTCGAGCTGGTGACGAAGCTGGCCCGCACGCAGGCCTCGGTGCTCATCCGCGGCGAGACCGGCACCGGCAAGGAGCGCATCGCCCAGGCCATCCACGAGCTCAGCCCGCGCGCCGCCGGCCCCTTCCGCGCGGTCAACTGCGCGACGCTCACCCCGGAGCTGCTCGCCTCGGAGCTCTTCGGTCACGTCCGCGGCGCCTTCACCGGCGCCATCCGCGATCGCCCGGGCCTGTTCACCCTGGCCGACGGTGGCACCTTGTTCCTCGACGAGGTCGCCGAGATCCCGATCGACATCCAGGCGCGCCTGCTGCGCGTGCTGCAGGAGAAGTCGTTCGTGCCGGTGGGCGGCACCGAGCCCATCGAGGTCGACGTGCGGCTCGTCGCCGCCACCCACCGCTCGCTGCGGGCGGCCGTCGAGGCCGGGCGCTTCCGCGCGGATCTCATGTACCGCATCCGCGTCGTGCCGATCTTCATCCCGCCGCTGCGCGAGCGCCCCGGCGACATCGAGGCGCTCACCTGGCACTTCGTCGACCAGTTCAACGAGACCTCGCCGCGCCGCGTCGAGGCCATCAGCCAGGACGCCATGCGCGCGCTCACCCGCTACGGCTGGCCGGGCAACGTGCGCGAGCTGCGCAACGTGATCGAGTACGCCTTCGCGGTGGGGGACGGGCCGGTGCTGGCGCACGCCGATCTGACGCCCGAGCTGCGGGGCGAGGGGCCCCCGGACGACGCCTCGACGCCGACCACCGCCCGCGATCTCGAGCGCCGCCGCATCGTGCAGGCGCTCGACGAGGCGGGCGGTCGAAAGGGGGCGGCGGCCGAGCTGCTCGGGATGAGCCGCTCGACCCTGTGGCGCAAGATGCGCGAGCACCGGCTCGCGTGACGCGCCGGCGCGCGCGGATCAGACGGGGCGGGTCTCGAGCTCGCCGTCGCCCTCCGGCCGGAACACGTTGACCGGGATCTTCAGGTAGCGCACGGCGTTGCCCGAGGGCGCGGGCAGGGTGCCCGCGTCGATGTTCACCTGCACGCTCTGGAACAGCAGCTTGGGGGCCGCCAGCGTCGCGTCGCGCGCCTCCCGCGCCTCGACGAAGGCGCGCTCGGTGATGCCCGCCGGCAGCTGCTTGTTGGCGCGCTTCTGCTCGCCGACCGTCGTCTCGAAGGCGAGGGGGCGCCCCCCCGGCTGGTAGTCGTGCCCGACGAAGACCCGCGTGTCGTCGGGCAGCGTGTACACGCGCTCGGTGATCGAGCGGTACAGATCGCGCGCGTCCCCGCCGGGGAAGTCGCACCGGCCGCTGCCCTGGTCGGGCATGAACAGCGCGTCGCCGGTGAAGATGGCGTCCTCGGCCTTGAAGGTCACGCAGGCCGGCGTGTGGCCCGGCGTGTCGATGGTCTCGAGCCGCAGCGTGCCCGCCTCGACCACCTCGCCGTCGGCCAGCAGCCGGTCGAACTGCCGCCCGTCCGTCGGGAAGTCCTCGGGCAGGTCGAAGATGCGCTTGAACAGCGCCTGCACCTCGGTGATGCGGGCGCCCACCGCGACGCGGGCGTCGGGGAAGCGCGCCTTCAAGAGCTGCGATCCGGACAGATGATCCGCGTGGGCGTGGGTCTCGAGAATCCAGTGCAGCGTCAGCTCCTTGCCCTTCAGGAACGCCGTCACCGCGTCCACCGACTCGGTGAACGTGCGCGACGCGAAGGGCTCGTAGTCGAGCACGGGATCGATGACCACCGCGTCGCGCGTGTCGGGGTCGAACACCACGTAGGTCAACGTCGAGGTGCGGGCGTCGTAGAAGTGTGCGATCTGCATGTTTTCGTCTCCCGTCTCGAGGAGGGGCCGATCGGCCCCCTCAGCTCTGCGTGGCCTGCTCGCGCCGCGCGCTCAGCGCGGCCTGACGCATGCGCTCCACCGCGTGGAACAGCACCATGCCGCCCACCATCGCGCCGACGAACACCAGCACCCGCGGGGTCGCCGTCGGCAGCGAGGCGATGGCCGGGCCGGGGCAGAAGCCGGCCAGCCCCCAGCCGACCCCGAACAGGGCCGAGCCGCCGATGAGGCGCGCGTCCAGATCGCGCCGGGTGGGCACCTGGAAGCGCGGCGCGTACACCGGCCCCTTCGCGCGCATGGTCAGGCGGAACAGCACCAGGTTCACGGCGATGGCGCCCACCATCACGAACATCAGGCTGGGATCCCAGGCGCCGAAGAAGTCGAGGAAGCCGATCACCTTCTGGGGCTGGGTCATGCCGGCCAGCGCCAGGCCGACCGAGAACAACACGCCCGCGAGGAACATCGTCAGCTGTCGCATCACGCACCCCCCAGGGCTCGGACGGTGAGGACCGCGGCGGCGCCGGTCGCGATGAAGGTGAGGGTGGCGACGATCGACCGGGGCGAGAAGCGGCTGATGCCGCACACGCCGTGGCCGCTGGTGCAGCCGCTGCCCAGCCGGGTGCCGAAGCCCACCAGCAGGCCGGCGAGGGCGACGAGCGGCAGCCCGACGTCCGCGGTGTTCTCGAAGGCGGCCGGGGTCAGCAGCAGCATCAGCAGCCCGCCGGCGACCAGGCCGCCCACGAAGGCGCCGCGCCAGGCGAAGTCACCCGCGGTGGGCTTGACCAGCCCCCCGAAGATGCCGCTGATGCCGGCGATGCGCCCGTGCAGCCACATCATCGCCGCGGCCGACAAGCCGATGAGGGCGCCGCCGACGAGCGGCGCGATCCAGAATCCGGGCTCCATGTGAACCTCCATGTTTTTGAGGTGGTTCCGGCGCGGCCGGTCGGCGAAGCGCCGCGCCGCCATCGCGTTCAGGGTACAGCACGGCTCGTGCCAGCGTTACCGACGCACGGGCCGGCCTGCGGCGCCTATGGGTGTTTCATCCTGTCGCAACGTGCGTCTTTCGCTGTAACGAAACCCGCGCGTTGACAGTGGAAAACGGGCGATGCTAACGTCCCGCGCCGATTCGGCCCCGCCCGGCCGGCACCCAGTTCAGGAGCGTTCGGTGGTCAAGCGCATCAAGAAGCGAATTCCGAAGCAGGACGACGAGCTCGAGACGGGCGAGGGCACCGGCGAAGGCTCGGCGGAGCTCGACGACGCCCCGCCGCCGGGCGATCTGCGCGCCGAGCTGCAGTCGCTCGCCGAGGACGACTTCACCCGCAAGGTCGCGGGCGGGTTCCAGTGGATGATGGACAAGCGCTACCTCCTCGTCGGGGTCGGCGCCGTGGCCATCATCGGCGTCTTCGCCTACGCGATGATGCACCGCACGAAGGAGTCGGCCACGCAAGAGGCCGCCGCGGCCTTCTACGACGCCGCGCGCACCTACATCGACGCGCAGGGTGGGGAAGAGGCCACGGCACCGGGCGTCGCCCCCGCGCCGGCGCTCTCGGCCGAGGAGCGCAACAAGCGCGTCAGCAAGGCCGCCGCCGGGTTCGAGGCCACCAAGCAGGCCTACGGCGACAAGAAGATCGCGGTCCTGGCCACGCTGGGCCAGGCCGGCGCGCAGGTGGATCTCGGCAAGCCCAAGGACGCCGTCGCCTTGTACGACGCGGTGCTCGCGGACGCCACGACGGAGCGCCTCGCGCGGGCCACCGCGCTGCAGGGCAAGGCCACCGCGCTCGAGGCCGCCGGCGACGCCGCGGCGGCGCGGGCCGCCTGGGGCGAGCTCGGCGCGCTCGATCCGCAGGCCTACGGCCTGATGGCGGGCCTGCAGGCGGGGCGCCTGCTCGAGAAGATGGGCAAGACCGCCGAGGCCCGCTCGCACTACGAGAAGCTGCAGAAGGACTTCGACGCCGCGCTGGGTGAGTTCGCCGGTCGGGCGTACAAGGCCGAGATCGAGCGCCGCCTCGGCCAGCTCGGGGACGCCTCTTGACCCGAGGGCCTGGGCTCGTCGCGCTGCTGCTGGCGGCGGGCACGCTGTGCGGCGGCTGCGCCGCGCTGGGCCTGCCGGGGGACGAGACGCCGCTGACCGGCGCCACGCGCAACCTGCAGCCCGTGCCCATGCGGCCCGCGTGGCGGCGGGTGCTCAACCCGCCGGACATCATGCGCGATCGCCCGTCGGAGTTCGCGGGCGCGGCCTACGATCCCAAGTCCAACCGCGTGGTGGTCGGCGCCGGCAACGGCTTCGTCCAGTGCATGCGCGCCAGCGACGGCCACGTGCTGTGGCGCCGTCGCATCGCCGGCGGGGTGGGCGGGCGCGCGGTCTTCGACGACCGCCAGGTCATCGTGGGCACCGACGACGGCGAGCTGGTGGCGCTCGACGTCGTCGACGGCGAGGTGCGCTGGCGCTACGACGTCGAGGGCGCGGTCGTGCGCGCGCCGGTCGTCGCGGGCGGCCTGGTCGTCTTCGTCGACGGGACGAACGTCGTCTACGCCATCGACCGCGCGACCGGCGAGTGGCGGTGGCAGTATCGACGCGATCCGCCGGCCGACTTCTCGCTGGCCGGCGAGAGCCGCCCGACGGTGGCGGGCGATCGCGTCTTCGTGGGCTTCTCGGACGGCGTGCTGGCGGCGCTGGCGCTGAGCGACGGCGCGGTGCTGTGGACCCGGGATCTGGCGCCGGAGCACGAGCGCTTCCAGGACGTGGACACGACGCCAGTGGTCGAGCGCGGCCGCGTCTACGCGGCCTCGGCGGCGGCGGGCCTGTACGCTCTGGACGCCGAGAGCGGCGACGTCATGTGGCAGCGGCCGGGCGCCGGCATCGTCGAGCTCACCGGGGTCGACGGGGATCTGCTGGCCAGCGTCGATCGCGGCGAGCTCGTGCGCATCGACACCCACAACGGCACGGCGCGCTGGCGGGTCCGCTTCCCGGGCACGTCCGGCACCCCCGGCTCGGTGGCCCAGCACGGCAACCTGGCCATCGTCGGGCTGTCGCGGGGTGGCCTGTACTGGATCGACCTGCCCACCGGTCGGCCCATCCGGCGCTTCACGCCGGGCAGCGGCCTCATCGGCGCGCCCGCGGTGGGGAGCGACGGCAGCCTGTTCGTGTTGAGCAACGGCGGCGTCTTCTACGCGTTCCGCCCGCCGCCCGCGACCGAAGGGGCCTGACGGGGACGTCGGGCGGGGGTGAAGTCGGCTCTGGGACCGGCGCCGGCGTCTTCTCTCCCGCCGTGCACACGCTAGTTGACATAATGTGCCTTGTGCGACGTTTCACGTCGGCCGCGGAGCGGACCGGCGGACCGACGACCCTCGGCTGGTCGTGGCCTCGACGCCGACGCGCCCGCACGGCGCGCCGAGGACGCCGAGCGCTCAGCCGATCTCGATGAAGAGCTGGTTGATGATCTTCTGAAGGTCTTGCTGCTCTTCGCGCTCGAGCCACTCGCGCGCGGCGAACATCTCGAAGAACAGCAGCTCGTTGAGCGCCTGCGACAGGAAGCTCACGCGGTTGTCCATCTGGTTCTGCTGCAGGTTCTGCAGCAGCCGCGTCTTGTCGAGGCGGCCCTGCTCGTCGAACGTGACGTCGTGGAACAGCTCGACGAAGCCGTAGAACTGAAGGAACGTCTCGAGGCCCTGCTCGAGCGCGTCCTGACGCCCGTGCCGGCTGATCGCCTCGTAGATGCGCTGAAACACCGAGTTGAACGTGTCGACCATGTTCGACATCTCGGTCGTCACGTGGTCGGTGTCCAGCCCCTCGCTGGCGAAGTCGCGCGCCTCGAGCACCTGCACGTGGCCGTTCTGCACCAGGTGGAACAAGAGCTTCATGCTCTCGAAGTCGCCCAGCCGGCTGGTGCGGGTCAGGTCGTCCACCGTCATCGGCTGCTCGAGCAGCGACAACAGCACCTGCTCCTTGGCGTCCGGCGCCGGCGCCGACTGCGGCGCGTCGGCCCGCGCGATGCGGCTCTGGGGCCCGGGGATCTTCTGCTTGAAGTACGCCAGCTCGTCGAGGCGCCGCAGGCCCTCCATCAGCATCGACTGCGCGTTCAGCGAAAGCGGGCTCGGCAGCGCGTCCACGTCGAACGCGGTCAGGTAGAAGTCGCCCGCCTTGAACATGAGGATCGAGTAGAAGGTCTCCTCGACCTGCCGGCGCACATAGACGTACAGGTCGGCCTGGTTGATGACCCCGCGATCCAGCAGGTAGTTGCCCAGCGGCCGCCGGATGCGGCGGGCCTCTTCGAGCGACTGGTCCAGCTGCACGCGGGTCAGCGCGCCGAAGCGGTACATGATCTCGCCGAGGCGATCCTCGATCTGGTTCGACGACGCGCCGCGCACCTCGCCGTTCTTGAAATACAGGCACTTGCGCACGTCGCCGACGACGAACACGAGGTTGCCCGACAGCTTCGACGAGTTGACGAAGTTGATGACCTCGATGGTCGAGCCCATGCCCGCGATGTCGCCCTGCAGCACGATGGGATCGCGGAACTCGTCGAAGGTCGGCACCTGCGTCGCGCGCTGGAAGTGCAGCAGCGAACGATCGGACGGCAGATGGGTGTAGTAGCCGGCGTACTCGCGCAGCGAATCGCGCAGCCCCGCGCCCAGCACGGTGATGCGCCCCGTCTCGTCGATCTGCAGGTAGCCCGCAGCTGGGTCGTCCCGTCGGCTCATCACTTCTTCCGCCGACCGAACAGGCCCTTCAGCCCCTTCTGGGGCTCGGCGGCTTTGCGCTGAACGTGTCTTAGCGTGCTGACGGCTTCGTCACAATGGGCCTGAACCGCGATCGCCTGTTTCAGCACGTGATCCGCCTTGTCCCACTGTTCGCCGAGGACGTAGATGAGGCCCAGGTAGAGGAAGGGCTCGGGCTGTCCGAACTCGCTCTCGCGCCCGCTGAGCTCGCCCACGATGCCCTCGAGCTTCTCGCGCGCGCGCCCGAGGAGCTGCACGGCGGGCCCCGACTGCCGCGCCACCAGCACCTCGGCGTAGGCGCGCCCCGAGGTCGCGATCAGGTCGTCCGGCGTGATCATCAGCGCCTCGTCGAAGCGCTCCAGCGCGGCCTGCGCCTTGCCGGCCCGCAGCAAGTTCACGCCGTTGCGCACCAGCTTCTCGGCCTTCAGGGCTTGCTCGATGTGCGCCCGGGGATCGCCGCTGGGGTCGACCTTCTGGCCGCGCGCCTCCATCTCGAGCTTCACGTCGTGCTCTTTGCGCTGCGCCGGATCGGTCAGCGTCTCGTGGGCCCGGTTCACCGCGATGAACACCTTCTGGACGACCGCCGCGTCCTCGGGGCTCAGCTTGAAGCGCGCGAACCGATCGCCGTGGTAGTCGCGAGCCTTCTGGCGGAAGGCCGCGCGGATCGCCTTGTCGTCGGCGTCCCGGGCCACGCCCAGCACGTCGTAGTGGTTCGGGCTGCTGTCGCCCAGCTGGGCTGCCAGGCGGCGCGCCTGCTCGAGGATGCGCGCCAGCTTCTCCGGCATCGCCGGCGCCGCCGCCTCGGGCTGCGCGGGGCGTTGCGGGCGGCTGGGCGCGACCGGGGCGACCGGGCCGGTCGCCGCGCGGACGGCGCGCTGCGGGCCGGTCACCGCCCGGGGCGGCGAAGAGGGCGGTCGCGCCGGGTGCGGGCCGGTCGACGGGCGCGCCGGGTGCGATCCCGTCGACGGGGGCGCGACGACCGCTCGCGGGCTCGTGGGCGGCGGCGTGGCGGTGGGCTCGATGGTGGCCCGCCCGGCCGGGGGACGGCTCATCGGCGGCGTGCGCGGGGGCACGGGGTTCGTCGCGCGCGTCACCCGCACCTGACCCGCGGGGCCGGTGGGCACGCGCGGGGCCGGGGTCCCCTCCCCGGCGCCGCTGAACGTCGCCAGCCCGCCCAGCACCAGCGTCGCGAGCTGGCGCGCGGCGGCGCCGCGGTCCGCCATGCGCATCGCGATGTCGTCGAACGAGATCGGGCGCCCGAGCAGCGCCCGCACGTTGGGCGGCGGGAACAGCGCGTCGAAGGTCTCGCCGTAGCGCGCCATCCACTCGGTGCCGACCACGCGGCCCTGATAGGCCGAGACGAACCGGTCGCACAGCTCGGGCCCCAACGTGCGCGCGGCCGCCTCCATCAGCAGGCCGACCACGTCGATCACGTCGGCGCCCTTGTCGGCGCGCAGATCGGCGGGCTCGAAGACGAAGGTGCCGTCGGGCCAGCCGAAGGCGTCCAGCAGGCGGCGACGGCCGAGCCGCGACTCGACGGCCCGCAGGCGCTGCGGCGCCACCAGGTTGCGGCCGACGATCACCGACTCGAGGCTCTGCTGGCGATCCTGGCGCTGCGCCTCGACCTCCTGAAACTCGGTCGACGAGATCAGGCCCTCCTCCACGAGCGCCCAGCCGAGGCTCTCCTGGGGCACGTTCGAAGCCACCCGCACCGGATACCCGTGGACCACGTGCGCCTTCTTGACGACGTTGCCGCGCTTGACGGTCAGGACGCCGCTCATCCGGCGGTCCAGCATGCTGCGGAAGACCTTGAACAGCTTCAGAGGTTCCAGTCGGCCGCTCTGGACCGCCATGACGCGCCTTTCCGTGGTCCATCGAGGTCGGGCCATTCTAGACGCGTGGCTGCGCCGTGGCCACTTGAGAGCTTCCCCCACGAGATCCGGCCCCAGCGGGCCGCGCGCCGCGCGCCGAGGCCAAGGCGCGAAGCCGAAGCAACACTGGAGGTATTTCGAGCACGCCGCAACGCCCGCGTCGGCGTGCAGAACGCCGAATCGCGACGCGGAGGATCACGTGCAGCGGCGCCTGAAGGGCAGCGCGCGGCGGTGGGCGCCGAAGGCGGGGGTCAGTCGCGCAGCTGCTCGAGGCCACGCAGGTGGTGATCGGCGGCCTTCTTCAGCGCCGGCACGTCGCCCTTCAGCACGCGCTTCCACAGCAGCGTCGCGGCGTCGAGATCCCCTTCGATCTCGGCGATCAGCGCGTCGCGCTGCCACGCCCACTCGGGCTCGAAGAAGTGCATGTTCAGGCGGGTCAGGTGGCTCGCGTCGCGCTCCCAGCCCTCGATCATCACCTCGACGGCCGCGTCGTAACGCCCGGTGACGTCGTACAGCGACGCCAGCCCCATGTACGACCACGCGCCCTCGGGCGCCGCGTCCCGGGCCTCGAGGTACAGCGCCTCCGCGTCGCGGTAGGCGCCCTGCAGCTGCAGCAGCTCGCCCAGGTTGGCCAGCGCGATGCTCTGTGCCTGAGCCGACGGGGCCTCGACCTCGAGCACGGCCTCGAACTGGCGCGCGGCCGCGTCGAGATCGCGATCCATGTAGCGCACGTTGCCCAGGTTGTTCAGCGCGATGGTGTTGTGCGGATCGACCTTCAGCACCTCGCTGTACAACACCTCGGCCTCGCCGTACTCGGCCGCCTGCAGGTGCATGTACGCCAGCGCCAGGTGACCCTCGACGCGCGCGGGGGCGCGCCGGATCAGGCGGCGCGCGGCCTGCTCACCGGTGGTGAAGTCGCCGGCCAGCGTCGCCAGCTCGCTCCAGCGCACCAGGTGCCGCACCAGCAGCTCGTCCGGTGCCATGAAGCGGCCCATGGCCAGCTGGGGCGTGGCGTTGCCCGCGGCGAGGTGCGCCTCGAGGTGACGCACGACCTCCGCCTGGGCCTCGGCCGCGGCAGCGTAGTCCCCCACCTCGACGGCGCCGTAGGCGGTGCGCTCGAGCAGGGGCAGATCGTCCGGCGCCTCGGCGAGGCCGGCCTTCCAGGCCAGCACCGCGCCCTCGCGATCGCCCTGGTGGAAGCGTAGATCGCCGACCAGCCGCCAGAGGCGCGGCGTGCGCGTCGCCTCGGCCGCCTGCGCCAACGTGCGGGCGGCCGCGGCGCGCTCGCCGGCCCGCAGCTGCGCGAAGCCTTTGGCGCGCAGCGTCTCGGCATCGGGCGCCAGCCGCGCGCTCGGCTGCGCCGCCGCCGCGTGGACCCGCCACGCCGGGGCGGTCGGCTTCGCCGCCGCGCCGCCGGCCAGGCCCAGCCACGCCGCCGCGACCCCGGCCACCACCCATCCTCGCCTCGGAGCCCCTCGTCTCATCTCGCCCTCCTCCGTGTCGGTGCGCCCGGTCGGGCGCCCTGGAGCCTCTGAACGCCCCCGGCGCCGAGAAGTTCCAAACCGCCCCGAGAACGTCGGCCTCGACTGTACCGCGGCCGGGCCGCGCCCTTCCACGCCGAGTCGGATGCGCGCCGCGTGGCCGCGGTCGCGGGCCGGGCAGAGCGTCCAGAATCTGGCCACCGTGGACGGTCGATACGCTCGCGTTGCGGCAGACGGTCGGTCCAAATGTTCGTAATCGTTGAGATTGCTGGTCTGGCACGGCGCTTGGTTATGGGAGGCCGCGAACGACGCAAGAGGAGACACCATGTTGGCCACCGTCGCATCGGGCGCCGTGCTCGGGATCGAGGCCTATCGGGTCGACGTCGAGGTCGACCTCGGCCGCGGGATGATGGTGTTCTCCACCGTCGGGCTGCCGGCCGGCGCCGTCTGCGAGGCCCGGACGCGGGTGAAGTCGGCGCTGGACAACTGCGGCTACGGCTTTCCGCAGCGCCGGGTGACGGTCAACCTGGCGCCGGCCCACATCAAGAAGCAGGGCAGCGGCTTCGACCTGCCGATCGCGCTGGGCATCCTGGTCGCTGATCGCAAGCTGCCCTCCGACGCCCTCGACGACGCCCTGGTCATCGGCGAGCTGTCCCTCGACGGCCGGGTGCGGCCGGTTCGCGGCGTGCTGCCCCTGGCCGCCCGGGCGCGCGCCATGGGGTTGCGGCGCGTCGTCGTGCCCTACGACAACGCGCCCGAGGCGGCGGTGGTCGAGGGCATCGACGTCTGTCCCGTCGACCACCTCGCGCAGGCGGTCGAGGCGCTGTCGGGCGCGCGCCCCCTGCCCGACCTGCCCCCGTCGTCCGCCGACGCGACCCCGCCGGACATCGGCATCGATCTCCGCGACGTGCGCGGCCAAGGCGTCGCGCGGCGCGCCCTCGAGGTCGCCGCCGCCGGTGGGCACAACCTGCTGTTCATCGGCCCGCCAGGCGCCGGCAAGACCATGCTCGCGCGTCGGCTGCCCACCATCGTGCCGCCGATGACCTTCGACGAGCGGCTCGAGAGCTCCATCGTCGCCAGCGTCGCCGGGCTGCTGCGGCCCGAAGAGCCGCTGATCCGCTACCGCCCCTTTCGCGCGCCGCACCACTCGGTGTCCGACGTGGCGCTGACCGGCGGCGGCCCGCACGCCCGCCCGGGCGAGGTGTCTCTGGCGCACAACGGCGTGCTGTTCCTCGACGAGCTGCCGGAGTTCCGCCGCAACGCGCTCGAGTCGCTGCGCCAGCCGCTCGAGGACGGCGTCGTCGTGGTCGCGCGGGCCAGCGCAACCTACGCCTACCCGTCGCGCTTCATGCTCGTCGCGTCGATGAACCCCTGCCCGTGCGGGTATCACGGGCACCCCCGCCAAGCCTGCGTCTGCCACCCGACGGCGATTCGGGCCTACCGCAACCGCATCAGCGGGCCGCTGCTGGACCGCATCGATCTGCAGGTCAGCGTCGATCCCGTCGATCCCCGCTCGCTGCGCGGGGCACCGACCGGTGAGGACTCCGCGGCGGTTCGGGATCGGGTGCAGCGCGCGCGGCGGCGGCAGACCGAGCGCCTCGGCGCCATCGGGCTGGCGTGCAACGCCCAGCTGCGGCCCGCGCACCTCGCGGCCTTCTGCGCGCTCGACGAGGCCGCCGGCAGCCTGCTCGGCGCCGCGATCGATCGCCTGGGCCTGTCGGCCCGCGCCCACGACCGGGTGCTGAAGGTGGCCCGCACGATCGCGGATCTCGAAGGCGCGCCGTCCATCGGCGCGACCCACATGGCCGAGGCCATCCAGTACCGCCAGCTCGACCGCGAGGGCGGCGCATGACCCTCGGCTGGCTCACCAGCTTGTTGCTCACCGCGGCCGCCGGCCTCTGGCTGGCCCGCCGCCCCGAACGCGCGCATCGCACCGGGCGCGCACACCTGGAGGATGAGATGTCCGACCTGAACCACGAAGATCGTCAGCGTGCCCTCGCTTCGGCCGTCGGGGCCATCGAGCGCCAGTTCGGCAAGGGCGCCATCTGGCGCCTCGACGGCGACCGGGCCGATCCGCAGGTGGCGGTCTTTCCCACCGGCTGCGTCGGCATCGACCGGGCGCTGGGCATGGGGGGCTTGCCGCAGGGACGGGTGGTCGAGATCTTCGGCCCCGAGAGCAGCGGCAAGACGACGCTGATGCTCGAGGTGATCGCCGGCGTGCAGCGGGCGGGCGGCGTGGCGGCCTTCATCGACGCCGAGCACGCGCTCGACCTGCAGTACGCCCGGCGGCTGGGCGTCGACCCGGCCGAGCTGCTGATCAGCCAGCCCGACCACGGCGAGCAGGCCCTCGAGATCTGCGACGCGCTCGTGCGCAGCGGCGCCGTCGACATGGTGGTGCTCGACAGCGTGGCGGCGCTGGTGCCGCGGGCCGAGATCGAGGGCGAGATGGGCGACCAGCACGTCGGGCTGCAGGCCCGGCTGATGTCCCAGGCCCTGCGCAAGCTGACCGGGACGGCGGGTCGCACCGGCACGACGGTCGTGTTCATCAACCAGCTGCGCCACAAGATCGGCGTCACCTTCGGCAGCCCCGAGACGACCACCGGCGGCAACGCGCTGAAGTTCTACGCCTCGGTGCGCCTGGACATCCGGCGCATCGGCTCGATCAAGAAGGGCGACGAGGCGGTCGGCAACCGGACGCGCCTCAAGGTGGTGAAGAACAAGCTCGCGCCGCCCTTCCGCATCGCGGAGTTCGACATCCTGTACGGCGAGGGCATCAACCGGCTGGGCGATCTGCTCGACCAGGCGGTCGAAGCGGGCGTCGTCGACAAGTCCGGCAGCTGGTACAGCCTGGGTTCGGAGCGCCTGGGCCAGGGCCGCGACAAGGCGGTCGCCACGCTGGCGGAGCAGCCCGAGACGCAGGCCAGCGTGCGCGCCGCGGTGCTGGCCGCGTTGGGCATGGGGCCCGCCGTGGTCGCGGACGAGGCCGCCGCGTAGCCACGCGGCGTGAGGCCGGCCGGCGGCCGGGGTCGAGGCAACCGCAGGCCGACGCGGGGGCATGGAGCGGGCGCGGGGGCGGCGGGCCGGGCGCGGCGCGGACCGCCGCCCTCACCCGCCGAGCGCCCGCCGGATGAAGTGGATGGCCACCAGCACGACGACCGGCGCGAAGTCGAGGCCGCCCGTCTTGCGCGGATCGACGATCGCGTGGATCGGGGCGTAGAGCGGCGCGGTCAGGCGCGACGTCAGGCTGCGTGGAAAACGGTCGGGGCTGGGCATCACCCAGGACAGGATCGCGTCGGCGATGATCAGCAGGCTGACGAGGCCGAGGAGGTCGGAGATGAAGTGAAGCACGCTGCACTCTCGAGGACGTGCCGAGGGCGGATCGCCCCCGGCGTGGACGCGGACGAGGTGTGCGCGCGCGCACACCGCGAAGCTGGCCTCGGCGACGTGGTCGCGGCGCACGCCGCCGGCCCCCGCCGTGGAATCCAGGCCCGTTGGATGCTGTCGGGCGGGTCCAGGTCACCGGGCGGGCCCGCGTACCCTACTCGACCCCCGCTGGCGCCGCGTCGACGGCGCGGCGCAGGCTGTCGAGGGGCTGCGCGGTCCGCGACCGGAAGGCGGCGCGCAGCACCTCCTGCAGCAACGCGTTGCTGTCGTCGGCCTGCACGTGGACGCCGCCGCCGGCCGCGGCGATGCGGGCGTGCTGGTCGAGCACGGTGCCCTCGAAGTGGCGCTTGATGCGGCGGGAGCGCGCGTAGCCCCGGGGCCGCGCCGACAGCATGTGCACCTGGCCGCCGCGGGCACGGAAGTCGGCCGCGAGGCGCAGGCAGGGGGCGGCGTCCGGTGCCTGGCTGCCCGCGTCCGATACGCCGATCACCAGCTTGATCGCGTCGGCGCGCCAGTCGGCCCCGACGGCCGCCTCGAGGCCCCCGCACAGCCACTCGGGCAGGTCGCGGTCGCGGCGGGTGCTGGTCGCCTCGATGCCCGCAAGGAAGGCGCCGAGGTCGGCCTCGTCGGCGGTCAGGGGGTGGCTCTGCAGGCGCAGGTCGGGCAGCTCGTTGCGGTCGCGGAAGACCACGACGCCGACGCGCGCGGTCGGGCTGACCACGCGCAGGGCGTCGAGCGTGGCGCGCAGGTTGGCGCGGGTGGCGTCGAGGTTGGCCTGCATCGAGCGGGTGCCGTCGATGACCAGCATCACGTCGACCGGGCTGGCCGTGCGCGGGTCGAGCTCGGACAGGGCCACCCGCGCGGCGTCGCGCAGGCGCTCGTGGTCGGCGCGCAGGCTGTCGAGCTCGGCGGCCCGGGCGTCGGCCTGCCGCTGGGCGTCGTCGCGATCCTGCAGCGCCAGCGCGCGGGCGGCTGGCGGCGGCGGCGGCGGCGCGGGGCCTCGGCCAGGGCGGCCTCGGCGGCCTGCTGCCGCCCCCGCGCCGCGTCGCCCGCGGCCTGGGCCGCGTTCAGATCGGCCGAGCGCAGGGCCAGCGCCTGGGCTGCGCGCGCGCGCGCGTCCTGTTCGCGGCTCAGCGTGGTGCGAATGTGCATCACCGCCACCATGAACAGCAGCAGGACACAGCCGAGGGCGGTGGTGAGGATGTCGGCCAGCGAGGTCCCGAAGGCCTCGGCCTCCTGGCGGCGCCGGCGCCTCACGCGTCGCGCTCGCGCACCAGGCGCAGGGGGCGGTCGTTCTGGCTCCGCAGCGCCTCGAGCTCGCGCGCCATGTCGGGCAGGTGATCGCGGGTCACCTTGGCGGCGCCGGCCACCTCGGCCAGCGCGGCCATCACCTGCGGGGCGCGCTGGGCCTGGGCCACCACCTTCTCGAGGGCGGCGTCCACCCGCAGCAGGTTCTGCTCCAGGCGGGCCATGGCGGCGGCTTGACGCTCGAGGGCCTCCTCCACCGGCGACTGCTGGGCCAGGCCGGCGAGGTCGATGGTGCGCACCCAGCCGGTGGCGAAGGTCTGGTCGATCTGCTCGAGCAGGCGGCGGTCGCGATCCTCGAGGCCGACCTCGAGCAGCTTGAGGGGCACCACCAGCGCCAGCGCCAGCAGCGTGGTGTCGAAGGCGGTGGCCAGGCCGTTGACGGCGGGGGCGAGGGCCCCCAGATCGTCGCCGAGGGCGGTGACGACGGTGTCGAACGAGCCGATCGCCGTCGCCATGCCGATGACCGTGCCCAGGAAGCCCGACAGGGGCATCAGCCACATGCAGGCGGACAGGGCCCGGTAGTCACCCTCGACCCGGTCATAGGCGCGGTCCATCTCGTGGCGCGCGACCTTCATCACCTCGTCGCGCGCGGGCCGATGACCTCGGAAGAAGCTGACGATGCCCAGCAGCACCTGACCGGCGAGCGTCGCGCGGTGCCGCTGCAGCGACGCGACGAGCCCGGGCAGGTTGACCGGCGCCAGGCGCTCGTCCCACAGCTGCTCGGCGCAGGCCCGCACCGCCCGCCGCTCGACGCTGTGCACCAGACCGCGGCGCACCACGTGGCCCAGGCCCCAGAAGAACAACGCGAGCGTGACCGGCTGGGTCCAGCCGCGCTCGAGCAGCAGCGTGGCCACCCGGCCGTCCCGCGGCAGGAAGGCGTCGACCAGCGCGTAGGTGATGGCGGTGCCGGCGACGGCCATCAGGGCCGGGAGGCCCCGGGTCAGGCCGTCGAGCGCGCGCGGCGTGTCGATCGGACGGACGGGGTGACGGGCGGCGGTGAAGTCCACGGCGGCTCCTCTCGGGCGTCTCGGCGCCGGTGGCGCGGCGACCAACTCTCTCGAACGCGGCGGGGGCTCGACCCCAGAGCGTCAACCCGACGGCGGGCCCCCGTGTTCCATTCGGATCACACGCACCCACGACACCCTACCTGCCATGAACGAACACTGCCACGGACCCCTTGACGGCCGCTGCTGGGAGGGATAGTCGGGTGCAGGCTCCCCGCGCCGGGGACGAACACGAGGAGGAACCATGGGTCTGCTCTCCCGCTTCACGCGCAACGTCACGCCCCAGAAGAAGGCCAGCGACGACGCCCTGCTGGTGCACGGCATGATGCTGATGTGCGGCGCCGACGGCATGTTCGACCAGGAAGAGGTCGACACCGTCCAGGCGTACTTCTCGCAGCTGCCGGAGTTCGAGGGGAAGCACTTCCCCGAGGTGTACGACGCGGCGGTGAAGATCCTGCGCCGCTACCCCAGCCTGCCCGAGTCGGTGAAGGCGCTCGGCGAGCTGTCGACGCAGGCCCTGAAGAACAAGGCCTACCTGCTCGCGGCGGACATCGCGATGTCGAGCGGCGACGTCGACGAGTCCGAGGACAAGATGCTCGAGGCGATGCAGCGCGTGCTCGAGGTGCCCGACGATCTCGCGCAGAAGATGCTCGAGGTGCTGTCGATCAAGTACGTCAAGAGCTGATCCGCGCGAGGACGGCGTCCTCGCCGTCCTCGCCGCCGTCCCGCGGCCCGGTGGCTGGCGGGCGCGTCGCTCGATCGACGAACGGGCGATCCGAACGCCGTCATCCACCCGCGCCGCGTGGCGGTCCGCGCCGATCCCGGGCGCCGCGCTCGCGGCCGCCCTACCCTGTTCGAACCTCGGACGCGGCCCGGTCGCCCCGGCGCCGCCGTCCAAACCGGTGCGCCGGGCGCGGTCCGGCCACCTCTCACGGCAGGTGGAGGCTCTCTTGCGCATCGACGCCGGCACCATTCAAGCGCGTCGCGATCGCGAACTGCGCGCTCAGCTCGACAGTGACTTCGGGGTCAAGAAGGCCCTCGACCGCATCCGGACGCTGACCCACGGCCGGGGTTACGGCTACCGGCGCCGGCTGCTGAGCCGAGCGCTGCGCCTGACGCGGGCCATGTCGCCCGAGGTGGCCGACGTGGTGGGCGACTGCACCGACATGCTGGGCTACCGCCACCCGGTCGAGGTGTACGTGGTGCCCGAACAGGTGTTCAACGCCAGCTGCTTCCGCGAAGACCACGGGCCGACGGTGCTGACCCTGAGCAGCCGGCTGCTCGAGGCCTTCAGCCCGGCCGAGCTGCGCTTCGTCATCGGCCACGAGATGGGCCACGCCGCGCTGAACCACTACGGCATCCCGATGCCCCTCACGGCCACGCTGCGCGAGCTGGGCATCCCCTTCGTGGCGCGCGACACCGCCCTGCACCTGTACGCCTGGTGCCGGTGGGCCGAGGTCTCGGCCGACCGCGTCGGCCTGCTGTGCGCGCGGGATCCCGAGGCGGCCGCGAGCGGCTTCTTCAAGCTGGCCAGCGGCATGTCCAGCGAGCGCGTGCGGCCCGACCTGCAGGCCTTCTCGCGCCAGGTGGACGCGCTGATCGCCGCCCCCGAGGCCCGGGAGGATCCGCGCGACGACGACGACACGCTCGACAGCTTCAGCACCCACCCCTACAACCCGGTCCGCGTCCGGGCGGTGTGGGCGTTCAGCCGGTCGGCGCCCTACCTGCAGGCCATGGGCATGGATCCGAGCGGCGCGCTGACCATGGAGCAGGTGGAGTCGATCGTCGAGAACGACCTGCGGCTGATGGAGCCCACCTACCTGCAGGAGCGCGGCGACACGGCGGACATCCTCCGGCGCCTGCTGTTCACCGCGGGCCTCGCCGTCGCGGCCGCCTACGGCGGCATCGAGCGCAGCGAGGTCGAGGCCCTGAGCAAGCTGCTCGGCGCCGAGCAGTCCGAGATCCCCAGCAACGTCGAGGCCGCGCTCGGCAACCTCGACGGGCGCATCGAGGAGGCGAAGAACACCCCGCTGGCCAGCCGCGCTCAGCTGCTGCAGCACCTGACCATCATCGCGCTGGCCGACGGCGCCGTGCAGGACGAGGAGATGCGGCTGATGGAGCGCATCGCCGGCCAGCTGGGCGTCGATCCGCGGGTCATCCACCAGACCATCCACGGCGCGATGCACCCGATCGACTGAGCGACGGCGCGCCGGGGCCCGGCGCGCCCGCCCGCGGTCAGCGGCCCAGCCCGCCCCGCAGCGCCGGATGTGCGTCCGCGCCGGCCGCCACCCGATCGGCGGTGCGCAGCTGGTGCACCAGCTCGATGGACGCGCGCGCGTCCTCGATGCCGTAGCCTCCCCCGCCCAGCACGTCCTCGTACACCCGCGTGTGCAGGTCGTCGAAGCCGGTCGAGAAGTCGAAGTCCGCGTCGCCCATCTTCAGCGCCCGGTAGGCGTGCTTGCCCGACGCCAGGTGGCCGGGCGGCAGGTCGTTGACGTCGATCGACAGGAACCAGCGGACGTCGGCGTGCTCGAGCTCGAGCATACCGCCGAGGCGGTCGGCCTCGCGCAGGTGCACCTTGCTCGACCGGGCGGCGCCGAACAGCCAGATCAGCAGGTCGAAGAAGTGGATGCCGATGTTCATCGCCAGCGTCCCCGACCGATCGGGATCGCCCTTCCACGAGTGGTGGTACCAGGGGCCCCGCCGGGTGATGTAGGTGAGCTCGACGGCCGTGCGCCCGGCGCCCGCGCTGCGCTGGGCCTCGAGGGCCGCCTTCAGGCGCTGGGCCTCGGCGTGCAGCCGCAGCTGCAGCACGGTGTAGATGCGCTGCCCCGACTCCTCCTCGATCTGCGCCAGCTGATCCAGGTTCCACGGGCTGATCACCAGCGGCTTCTCGCACAGGGCGTCCGCGCCCACCCGCAGCGCCAGGCGGCAGTGCGCGTCGTGCAGGTAGTTCGGCGAGCAGATGCTGATGAAGTGCACCGGATCGTCGCGGCGCCGCAGCTTCTCGAGGTGCCGGTCGAAGCGCTCGACCTCGGTGAAGAAGCGGCACTCGGGGAAGAAGCGGTCGAGCACGCCCACGCCGTCGTACGGATCGCAGGCCGCCACCAGCGCGTTGCCCGTGTCGTGAATGGCGCGCATGTGGCGGGGCGCGACGAACCCGGCGGCGCCCAGCATGGCGAAGTTCTTCATCGCATGACTCCCAACGCGGCCACGGGAGGGGGCCGCAGACGCGTGCATCATCGAAGCTGCGCCGGGCGATTGCCAGAACATTGGGGGCTTGGATTCGGCCCCCCGAACGTGGTGAAGTCGTGGCGTCCAGGGCCTCGTCGGCCCACCCACTCGGCCTGGTGAACGTCGATCGCGTGGTGCGTCTGCTGCTCGAAGAGGAGGACGCGGGAGAGGTCCGCCTGGTCCTGCTCGACGTCGTGTCCGGCGAGCGCTCGATCGTCTTCCGCCAGTCGGGCGAGGCGCCGCTGTACCCCGCGGTGCACCCGCACGGGCGCTTCGTGGCGCTGGACGTCGCCGAGGCGCCCGCCCGCGCGGCCGGTCCCACCGGGCGCGTCCGGCTGCTCGACCTCGAGACGGGGGCGGTGTCGGCCGCGGCCTGGGACGACGACCCGCGTTGGCGGAGCAGCCGCGGCGTCTTCTCGGTCGAGGGCGGGCACCTGGCCCTCGAGGGCTACCACGACGGCACCCCCAGCGCCGACGTCTACGTCTGGCAAGTCGATCCGGTCGCCGCGCCGCCCCGCACCGCGTTGCTGGCGGGCGCCGGCAACCCCGACCGCCGGGGCTGCCGCCTGCCCCGCTTCACCGACGCGGGCGGCGCGGTGCTGTACCTGCGCCGCCCGGGCATTCAGGACACCTGGGAGCTGTCGCTGCTCGATCCCCACCGGCCGGGCGAGTCCGCGGCGATGCTGGGCGGTCGCGCGCCCTCCGGCACCACCCTGGGGCTGTCGACGAACGCGCGGCTGAGGGCCGAGCCGGGGTACGCCTACTGCGGGGTTCGCCGGCGCGTCTACGGCGCCGGCTCGGTCGAGGACGGCAAGGTGTGCCTGCGTTGGATCACCTTCGACGGGCGCGAGCCGCGCACCTGCTGGCGACGCCACGGCGCCATCGACGCCCTGGTGGCGACCCCCGACGGGGCCGCCTGTCTCTACGCGGCGGACGGTCGCATCTGGCGGGTGGACGCCGACGACGGCGAGCCCACCACGTTCGAGCACCTCGCCGCCTCCGCCGGCGCCGTCCGCGGTCTGTTCGTCGACGAGGACGCGGCTTGGTGGCTCGCGGCCGGGCCCGCGCCCACCCTGTGGCGGCGGCCGTGGTCGGGTGGCGCCGCCGAGGCGGTGCTCGAGGGCGTCACCGGCCTGCGTGGGGTGCAGCGCGTCCCGGCGCCGCCGACCGCGCCGGTCGCCGTGCCGCCGTTGCCGTCGCCCGCCTCGGCGCCGGATCCCGAGGCCGAGCGTCTGGCCGCGCTGCGCGCGAAGGCCGAGGCGCTGGCCGCCGACCAGCTGCGGGCCCAAGCGAAGCTCGAGGACGAGCTGCGCCGCAGCCGCCCGCCAGCGGCGCGCACGATGAGCCTGCGCCCCACCGAGACGCCGCCCGAGGTGATGCCGGCCCAGGTGACCCCGACGCCGCCCGCCGAGCGGCCCGCTGCGCGTTCGGCCGGCGCGTCGGCGCCGCCGGCCGAACCGTCGCCCCCGCCCGCGGCGCCCCAGGGCGAGCGCACCCCGCCGCCGGCCGACCGTGCCCCGACCCCGGCCGCGTCGACGGCGCCCCGCGCCGAGCCCGCCGCGGCGGCAGCGTCGACGCCTCCGTCCGCCCTTGCCACCCCCCGGCGGAGGTCACGCCGCCCCCAGCCACCGTGGCCCCGCCCCGGCGGAGGTCACGCCGCCCCCAGCCACCGTGCCCTGCCCCCTGGCGCAGGTCACGTGGCGGAGGCCACCGTGGCCCCCGCGGCGCCGTGGCCCCCCCCGCGGCGCCGACGCCGCCCGCGCCGGCGCCGACGACCCCCCCCACGGCGCCGACGCCGCCCCCCGCGGCGCCGACGCCGCCCCCCCGCGGAGCCGACGCCGCCCCCCTGCAGGTCATCGAGCCCGCGCCGCCGGGCGACCTCGCGGCCGACGCGCCGCCCCACCCTCGGGCGCGCTGGCCATCGCGCGGCTGGCCGCGCTGGCCCAGCTCGCCGCGCTGGCGTCGGGCGCGCCGTCGGTGGCCGCATGGCTGCCCGAGCCGGCGCGCTGGCCGGCCCACGGTGGCGCGATCGGGCTCGCCGCCCTGGCGGCCGTGGGGCTCGTGCTCGACGCCCGCTGGGGCTGGCTGCTCGGCATCGCCGCGGCGGGGTTGGGGTTGGCGCTCCACGGCGCCGCGCTGGCCAGCGGCGGGATCGCCCCGGTGGTCGTGACGGCGATCCTGGCCCTCTGCCTGGGCGCCCTGCTGCAGCCGCGCCTGCGTCGCCGCTATCGGGCGCGTCGGCCCGCGGACTGACCGGGTCAGCAGAAGCAGCCCGCCTGCCGCGCGAATCGGTGCATCCCGCGGGGCGGCGTTGCGGGGCACCCGACATCTGGGGAAGCACGGCAAGTGCGTCGCCCGATGTCGTGTACCCCGCGCCGTGCCCAGCAGGCGCCCCGGCCCGCTCGCGACGGCGGCCCTTTCCCGCTGACCTTGTGAAGCCGTGTCGTCGGGCGCCCGCGCGACGGCGTTCGATTGCCGGGCACCTCTCGACTCACTCGGCCGGCGGCAGCTCGAGCTCTTGGGGCGGCCGCGCGGTGGTCGGCGGTCGGTACAGGTGCGTGAAGGCCACCTCGAAGCCGCACAGGCGGTCGCGCACCCGATCGCGGACCCGATAGCCCGGCACCTCGAGCGCTCCGAGAGGCTGGGGCGAGAAGGTCACGACGTCGAACGAGCGCGGCCGGAAGATGGCCAGCACCCGCTCGACCACGGACACCAGCGCGTCGCCGACGGGGTGGTTCGTCTCGAAGCTGACGTACGACCCCACCTGCTCGGGCGTGACGTGGATGGTGTAGTAGCGGTCGTCGCGGACCGCGTTCAGCGAGTATCCGGCCGGCTCGAAGACGAACTCGTCCACCGTGTAGCCGGGCAAGATGCGATCGGCGCCGGTGCGCACGGCGAGGCCTTCGACGCGCGTGGCGTCGCCGGCGCAGAAGAGGGCCGCGGCGTCGTCGTCGAGGTTGTGCATCAGCACCTCGAGCGTCACGTCGTCGGCCGCCGGGCGGTAGTCGTGGCGACCGTGGAAGATGCTCACCACGTGCTCGTCCGCGTCACCGAACTGCACCGCGCGGCCCGGAATCAGGCGGTTGAGCGCCTTCGCGTCCTCAAAGAAGTCCGACACCTGATGCTGCGGAAAATACTCGTTCTTTCGCTCGTAGACGAAGAGCTCGACGTCCCCGACGGGCAGGAACGACAACAGCTCCCGCGCGGCCTCCACCAGCGTGGTCGTGCCGCAGGTGAGCATGGTCACCCGGTCGTCGAAGACGAACAGGCTCGACTCGCTCAACAGGTACGCGTCGCAGCCGCTCGACGACACCACCGACAGGATCTGCGCGCGGGCGCGCACCACCACGCGCTCCCAGACCGATCGCTCGAGCGCGCGCAGCGGGCGCAGGCGCGGCGCGACGACGATCTCGACCTTCTTCTCGGGCCCTTCGAAGAAATGCATGGGGCTCCCTGGCGCGGGTAGGAGGGCGTTGTTTTAGGCCAAGGGCCGGCCGCGCGAAAGGGGGCCGGCGCGCGCGGCCACGGCGCGGCTCAGAAGAAGCACCACCCCTCGCCCCGATACGTCGGCTCGTCGGCGACCACGCGCCCGGCCTCGACCAGCAGGTAGCGCGCGAATCGCTCGGCCAGCTCGCCTGCCTTCGCGTGCCGAAACAGCACCGGATCGC
The DNA here is from genome assembly GCA_020633465.1 of Myxococcales bacterium. Lineage (GTDB taxonomy): Bacteria > Myxococcota_A > Bradymonadia > UBA7976 > UBA1532 > JACKDN01. Next base: position 9,014 of record JACKDN010000031.1, on the reverse strand, counting down.
CGATCGCCAACGGACGGGCGCCGGGAGGCAGCCGCAAGGGCGTCTGCACCTCCCCGGCGCCCTCGGTGGGCACGAGGCTCAGCCCGACGGGCGACCAGGGGCGGGGCTGGCGGTCCTCGGCCGCCGGGCCCGACGCGACGTAGCCGCCGCCGGCGCAGGTGACGTAGCCGGGATCGGACACCCGGCACACCTCGAGGGCGAAGAAGGCGGCCGGCTCGAGATCGAGATCGACGTAGTCGCTGAACAGGTGCGGGCACAGGAAGCCCGAGCCGGCCGTGACCTCGGTCAGCGCCGGCTGCGCCGCGGTCAGGTGCAGGCTGCCGGTGCCGCCCCCGTTGACCACGCGCAGATCGACCCCCGCGGCGCTCAGGGCCTCGGCCGCCTCGGCGCGCAGGCGGGCGGCGGCGGGGGTGGCGACCCGCTTGAAGGCCCGCCGCGCGGCGAGGGGTCGGCCGCCCGCTGGCGCGCGGTCGGTGAGCCCCGCCACGTGCGCCTCGTAGCCCATCAGGCCGACGATCGACACGCCCTCGATCGCCGCGGCGCGCCGGGCGAGCGCCGCGCAGTCGGCCGCCGTGCGCAGCGGGCTACGCCGCACCCCCAGGTGCAGCCGCCCGCCCACCGCGCGGTACGACAGATCGATCTCCAGCACGGCGCCGAGCGTCGCGCCGGCCGCCCGCCCGGCCGCGCCCAGCGCCTCGAGGTGCGCGCCGCAGTCGGCCACCACACACACGCGCTTGCCCCGGGCCGCCCGCCGGGCCAGCGCCTCGAGGCCGGCGCGCTGCACCGTCGGGTAGGCCACCAGCAGATCGTCGAAGCCCGCGTCGGCCAGACGCACGGCCTCCTCGACGCTGAAGCACATCAGCCCGCGGCAGCGCGCGCCGCCGCGCTCGAGGATGCGGCGCAGCAAGCCGACGTGCCGCACCGACTTGGTGGCCACGCGCAGCGTCGTCGGGCTGGGCACCCGCGCGAGCAGGCGGTCGACGTTCCGCGCGAGCGCGTCGAGGTCGACCAGGGCGGCGGGCAGGCGCCGCCCCTCGAGGGCGGCTCGGGCGTCGGTCCAGCGCATCGGCGCATCGTCGGCCACCCGCCCCGGGGCGGTCAACGCGCCCGCCGCGGACCCCGGGCTTTCGGCCAGCGGCGCGCCGACGTAGGCTGGGCCCACGCATGCAGCAGCGCCTCCTCTTCTTCGGCCTCGGCGTCGCCCTGTGGTGGCAGGGCGGCTGCGACGACGGCGGCGAGCCGGCCACGGCGCCCGAGGGCGGGACGCTGGCCGACGCGGCCGGCGATCCGCTCGACGTCGAGCCACCCCCCGCGCCCGACGGGGGGCCGGACGCCGACCGGGCGGCGGCGATGGCGCCGTCGACGCCACGCCGGACGCCGCGCCGCTGCGCGACTGCGCGGCCGCGTGCGCCTGCTTCGCGGCCTGCGGGCGCCTCGAGGACGTCTTCGGGACGCCGACCGCTGCGCCGCCCGGTGCGCGCTCGCCGACGCCCCGGGGCGCGCGGCCTTCCTCGCCTGCGTCGCCGACGAGAGCTGCGGCCTGTTGCAGCTGTGTCGTCCGCCCCCGCCCCCCGTCCCCGACTGCGCCGGCGCCTGCGCCCGCGTCGCCGCCTGCGCGCTGGACGTGCCCTTCGCCGAGTGCGTCGCGGGCTGCGAGGCCCTGCCGGCGACCGAGGCCCTGCGCGCCTGCGCGGCCGAGCAGCAGATCGCCTGCGACGCCGCGGCCTGGCGCGCCTGCCTCGACGCGGACGTCTTCGCGGGCTGCGCGACGCGCTGCGCCCGGTCGAGCGCCTGCGGTCTGGAAGGCGCGACCTGCGGCGCGGACTGTCGCGCGGCGGAGGTCGGCGCCGATCCCCTCCGCCGCCAGCGCGTCGCCGAGCGCAACGACTGCGTCGCCCGCGCGCCGGACTGCGCGACGATGGCGGCCTGCCTCGGGCCCCCGCCGTCGGTGCTGCTGCCGCCCGACCCCCAGCGCTTCTGCCGTGACTGGCGCGACTGCGGCTACGAAGACGTCCTCGCCTGCGCCGACGTGCTGGCCGAGGTCGTCACCGACGCGGCGCCGGCCGTCGGGCGCTGCGTCGCGGACGCCCTGTTCCCCGCCTGCCCGGCGGATCCCCTCGGCCGCGCGGCCGCCTGCGCGGACGCCGTCGCCCCCCCGCTGACGGTCAACTGCGAGTCGCTGTGCGCCGCCCGCCACCTCTGCGGCACGCTGCCGGCGGGCGTCGACGTCGGCGCCTGCCAGCAGGCCTGCCGCAACGCCCTCCTGGCCGGCGGGCAGCGGGCGCGCGACGCCGCCGACGAGATCGAGTGCGGCGGCGCCGACCGCTGCGTCGATCTGGCCGCCTGCCTCGAGGCGCGCGACGTGGGCCGGCGCTGCGCGGCCCACTGCGCGCCCATCGCCGCCTGCGGCGGGGACGCGGAGGGCTGCGCGGCCGACTGCCGGGCCGACCGCCGGCGCCTGCGCTTCGAGGCCGAAGGGGCCTGCCTCGACGCCGCCGAGGACTGCCCCACCGCCCTGGCCTGCCGGCGCCCGCCGCCGCCGTTGTGCGCCGTCGCCTGCGCCCGGCTCGCCGACTGCGGGCTGGCGCCCGAGGCCTGCGAGGCCGCCTGTGACGACCGCTGGTTCCTGGACGCGGACGCCGAGCAGCGGCGCGCCGTCTGCATCGTCAGCGCCCCGATCTGCGCAGGGGACGCGCCGCACTCGGTGCTGGGCTGTCTGGCCGATCCCACGGTGGGCGGCGCGGCCTGCGGGCGGTTCTGTCGTGGCCTGACCACCTGCCGCGATCAGGCCGTCGGCGAGCCGGCGTGCCTGGCCGCCTGCGCGCAGGGCTTCCCCGAGGGCGGCGCCGCGCGCTTCGCCGGCGCGCGCCCCTGCCTCGAGCGGTTGGCCGCCGACGCGGACTGCGACGCGCTCGAGGCCTGCCTCGACGCGGCCGTCCAGCCCCGCTGCGTGGCCTGGTGCGGCGCGCTGGAGGCCTGCGACGAGGCCCCCGCCGACTGCGTGGCGGTGTGCGGCGCCGATCCGCTCGCCGGCCTGCGGCGGTGCGCGACGCGCCCTGCGTCGACGCCGCCCGCGGTGACTGCGCCGCGCTGGCGGCGTGCCGCGCGCGCGAGTCGGCGCCCGCGCCCGTGGGCGACGGCGCGGCCTGCGCGGCCTGGGATCGGTGCGGGTACGAGCGGGGCTGTGGACGCGCGGTGGCCGAGGCCCGCGCGGCCGGGGGAGACGCCGGGGTCCGGTGTCTGCGCGAGGCCGTCCGGCCGTGTCCCCGCATGCCCGAGGTGGCGGCCGCGCATTGCCTGGCCGCGCCGGCTGGCGGCCTCGACCGGGGCCTCTGCGCCGAGCTCTGCGAGATCGCCGGCCTCTGCGGCCCCACGCCGGTCAGCTGCCCGGCCGACTGTCTGGCCGATCTTCGGGCCGACGCCCCGATCCGGGAGGCCCGCCGCGCGTCGCTGGGGTGCGCCGGCGCGGCCACCTGCGCCGATCTCGAGGCGTGTCTGACCGCCGCCGCCCCCGCCGCGCGCTGCGCGGACCACTGCGACGCCCTCGAGGCCTGCAGGGGCGGCGCCGCGGCCCGCTGCGTCGGGCGCTGCGCCGAGCGCTTCGGCGCCGCCGCCGACGTGGCCTGGCGCGCCTGCGTCGCCCGCGCGCCGGACTGCGCGCGCCCTCGCCTGCCCGCGCCGATCGACCCCGACTGCGGGCGCGCCTGCGCGCTGGGCTGCGACCCGTCCTGCGTCAGCCTGTGCCTGGACGCGGCCAGCGAGGACGCCGTCGCCGGCGCCGTGCGGCAGGTGTGTGGCCGGGTCGTGGGCTGCGCCGACGACGCCCTGTGCGCGGACGGATCGCCGGGCTCGCGGCCGGGCGCGTCCTGCGTGGCCTGGTGCCGGGCGACGACCGCCTGCGAGGGCGGGGACGCGGCCAGCGAGGGGGCGTGCCTGGCCGGCTGCGCGGCGGGCTTCGGGGACGCCCGGGCGCTCGAGGTGCAGGCCGCGGCCCCATGTCTGCGCGCCGTCGGCCCCTTCGCGGCGTGCGCGCAGCTGCAGGCTTGCCTCGAGCCCCGCGACCCGCCGGCCGAGTGCGCCCGAGCCTGCAGCCTGCTGGTGCAGTGTGGTCTCGAGCGACCCGACTGCGAGGCGAGCTGCGCCCTCGAGCCCGAGGGGGTGCGCGTCTGCGTGGCCGACGCGGCGCGCTTGGGGCTGGGCTGCGCGGGCGTCGCCGACTGTGTCGATCGGCTGGACGCGGTGTCGCCGGACTGCGCGGCGCGGTGCGCGCGCGCGGCGGTCTGCGATGCGGCGCTGGACGTCGGGGCGTGCCGGCTGGCCTGCTCCGGCGCGCCGGCGGCGGAGCGCGCGGCGCGCCGCTGCGCCGAGCACGCGCCGTGTACGGCGCAGGCGGCGTGCGCCGACGAGCTGGTCGCGCCCGAGGCCTGCGACGCGATCTGCGCGGCGGCCGCCGCGTGCGGCGTCGCCGAGGCCGACTGCCGGGCCGACTGCGCAGGGGTGGCGGCGGCCTGGCGGGTGCCCTTCGACCCGCTGCCGGATCTGGGCGACTGCGTCGCGGGGCTGGGGGCGGGGTGCGCGCCCGCGGACGTCGAGGCGTGCTTCGCGCCGCCCACGCCCAGTGGCTGCGAGGGGCACTGCGGTGGCCTGGAAGCCTGCGGGCTGCTCGAGGTGGGCGCGGGCTGCCGCGCCGACTGCGCCGACGCCGCCGACCGCGCTCCACGCGCGCTGGCGCAGCAGATGGCGTGCGTCGCGGCGGCGCTCGACCCCGGCTGCGACGTCGCGCGCGCGCGGGCCTGCCTGGCCGCGCCGGGAGACGGCGATCCGTGATTCGGCGGGGCTGGTCGGTGATGATCGGCGCCGCGCTGGCGCTGGGCTGCGGCGGGCCGCGCAACGGCGTCACGCTCGAGGCCTGCCTCGAACGCCACGCCGACCCCGCCCACCCCGCGCTGCTGCCGGCGTGCGTCTGGACGACGGTGGGCGCGATGCCCACCGAGCGCGAGTACGTGGCGGGCGTGGTCGACTGCGAGCTCGGCGGCGTCCGCGACGCCCCCGCGGCGCTCGAGGCGCAGGCGATCGCCGCGCGCACCTACCTCGCCCGGCGCCTCGAGCGCCGAGGCAACGACACCCGCCTGCCCCTGACGTCCCGCTTCCAGTGCTGGCGATCGGCGATCCGCCCGCACGCGCGCGCGGCGGCCCTCGCCACCCGCGATCGCGTGATGCACGTGGACGGCGCGCTGATCAACGCGAACTACGTCGCGGGGGCGGGGCGCCTCGACGACGACTGCCGTCCGCGCAGCCCGGCCGCGAACGGCTACGCCGACACGACCTGGGAGGCGATGCGGCGCCGCTACCTCGAGGCGCGACGGGCGCGCCGCCGGCGGCCCTTCGACGGGGTCTGGTGGACCGAGGTCGTCGTGACCCGCAACGAGGGCCGCGAGGGCGAGGACGTCGAGGGCACGCCGATGGCGTCGCCGCACCCGACCAACCGCGGCGCCCTGGGGCAGAACGCGGCCGTCTGCCTGGCGCGCAAGGGCTACGACACCGAGTCCATCCTGCGCTACTTCTACGGCGCGGACGTCGAGCTGTACGTGCCGCTGCACGCGCCCCTCGATCCGCTGGTGCTGCCCCCCGAGGCGCTCGAGCCCGAGCCGCCGCCGCCGCCCGATCTCTCCCACCGCGACGACGCTGCGCCGCCGCCGGGCTGAGCCGCGTCGCTCGGTTGCGTGCCGCCGCGGCCCGGTTTAGGGTCCGCCTCATGCGCACCGCCCTGCTGGCGGCCGCCGCCCTGCTCGCGCCCGGGGCGGCCGCGGCCTTCGACGATCCCGAACTGCGCCTCGACGTCGACCTGGGCTACGCCTGCTACGCCGACGACGAGCGCATCCACGGCGCCTACTGGGGCGTCGACGTCGGCTACGCCTTCGACAGCGCCTGGGTGCTGCACGGCGGCTACCTGTGGGGCGAGCACCGCATCCGCGACGCCTCGTTCCGCGCCCACCACCTGGGCCTCGGCGTGCGCTATCAGCTGGACGTCTTCGAGTACGTGCCCTGGATCGATCTGATGCCGGTGGCCGTCTTCACCGACGGTGAGGGCGGCCCGAGCGGCTTCGCGGCGGGCGCCGCGGTGGGCCTCGGCTTCGACTACCTGCTCGACGACGCCTGGTCGGTCGGCTTCGGCGCGCGCTACTACCAGCTGGCCGGCGAGTCGCGCTTCCCCGCCTACCTCACCGCCGGCCTGCGCTTGGGCTATCGCTGGGTGCTGGGCGATCCCCTCGCCCCCTGATCAGCTCGGGCTGAAGTCCCGGCGCCGCCGCGCCGTTTCAGGGTCCAACCTTGCGGTCGGCCGCATCGTGCGCATGGTTCCGAGCGTCGAGCGCCGCGCGCGGCGCATCCAAAAAGCAGATCGAAAGCGAGCCCCCTCATGTCCGACTCCGCCATCCAGCTCCGCCCCGACATCCCCGAGCAGCTGCCCGCCATCGCCGTGAAGAACGCGGTGGTGTTCCCCATCCCCAACCTGCCGGTGCCGCTGGCGGTGGGTCGCGGCAAGACGATGAAGGCCATCGAGAGCGCCGCCGACGAGGCCGGCCTGGTGTTCGTCGTCACCCAACGCGATCCCGAGGACGAGGATCCCGAACCCGAGGATCTGTACGACTTCGGCGCCGTGTGCCGCATCCTGCGCCTGACCCGCTCCCTCGATCAGAGCCACGAGCTGCTGATCGAGGGCGTGTGCCGCGCGCGCGTCAGCCGCTTCCTCGACGACGAGGATCACCTGCGCGTCGAGGTGGCCCCGATCATCGAGGACAAGCAGCCCGATCCCGAGCTGAGCGCCCTGGTGCTGAACCTCAAGGAGCTGGCCAGCAAGGTCATCCAGCTGTCGCCGCGCATCCCCGACGAGGCCCTGTCGGTCATCGAGGGCATCGACGACGCCGGCCACCTGACCGACCTGGTGGCCTCGCAGCTGCGCATCGAGGTGGCGCAGAAGCAGCGCCTGCTCGAGACCTGGGACGTGAAGGTGCGCCTGCAGCGCGTCATCGAGCACCTCGCCCACGAGGCCGCCATCCTCGAGATCTCCGGCAAGATCCGCAGCGACGTGCGCGACAGCCTCGACAAGCACCAGCGCGAGGTCTACCTGCGCGAGCAGCTGAAGGCCATCCGCCGCGAGCTGGGCGACGACGACCTCGACGACGACGATCTGGACGATCTCACCCTGCGCGTCGAGGAGTCGGGCATGCCCGAGGCGGCGCTGAAGGCGGCCCGCAAGGAGCTGCGGCGCCTGGGCCGCATGAACCCGCAGAGCGCGGAGTTCACGGTCGCGCGCAGCTACGTGGACTGGCTGCTCGACATCCCCTGGGCCGAGCGCACCGAGGACAACCTCGACGTGCGCAACGCGGCCGCGCTGCTCGACGAAGAGCATTACGGCCTGCAGAAGGTGAAGCGCCGCATCACCGAGTACTTGGCGGTGCGCAAGCTGAAGGGCGACATGAAGGGCCCCATCCTGTGCCTGGTGGGCCCGCCCGGCGTCGGCAAGACGTCGCTGGGCCGCTCGGTGGCGCGCGCGCTGGGGCGCGAGTTCGTGCGCATCAGCCTGGGCGGCGTGCGCGACGAGGCCGAGATCCGCGGCCACCGGCGCACCTACGTCGGCGCCCTGCCCGGGCGCTTCGTGCAGGGCCTGAAGAAGGCCGGCTCGCGCAACCCGGTGTTCGTGCTCGACGAGATCGACAAGCTGGGCAACGACTTCCGCGGCGATCCCGCGTCGGCGCTGCTCGAGGTGCTCGATCCCGAGCAGAACAACAGCTTCAGCGATCACTACCTCGAGGTGCCCCTCGATCTGAGCGAGGTGCTGTTCATCACGACGGCCAACCGCCTCGACACCATCCCGCCGCCCCTGCGCGATCGGATGGAGGTCATCGAGATCCCCGGGTACATCGACGAGGAGAAGCTGGCCATCGCGCGCCAGCACCTGCTGCCCCGGCAGCTCGAGGCGCACGGCCTCGAGCCGGACGCGGTCACCTTCGACGACGCGGCCCTGATGCGCGTGGTCAACGAGTACACCCGCGAGGCGGGCGTGCGGACGCTGAACCGCCAGCTCGCGTCGGTGCTGCGGTCGGTGGCGCGCGACGTGGCCACCGGGGACGTCGAGCTGCCGGTCGCGGTCGATCCGGACCGCATCCGCGCTGCGCTCGGTCCGCAGAAGTACTTCCCCGAGGCGAAGGAGGACGTCGGCATGCCCGGCGTCGCCGTCGGCCTGGCCTGGACGCCGGTGGGCGGTGAGATCCTCTTCATCGAGACGACCGCGATGCAGGGCAGCGGGCGCCTGACGCTGACCGGTCAGCTGGGCGAGGTGATGAAGGAGTCGGCGCACGCGGCGATGTCGTACATCCACGCGCGGGCCGAGGCGCTCGACATCGACGAGGAGATGTTCTCGAAGCGCAACTTCCACCTGCACCTGCCCAGCGGCGCCATCCCCAAGGACGGGCCGAGCGCGGGCGTCACCATCGTCACCGCGCTGGCGTCGCTCTTGACCGACACGCCGATGAAGGACGGGCTGGCGATGACCGGCGAGATCACGCTGCGCGGCGTGGTGCTGCCGGTCGGCGGCATCAAGGAGAAGGTGCTGGCCGCGTCGCGGGCGGGCATCGACGCGATCATCCTGCCGAAGCGCAACGCCGGCGATCTCGAGGAGATCCCCAAGCACCTGCGCGAGCACATGACCTTCCACCTCGTCGAGCGCATCGACGAGGTGCTGAAGCTGGCGTTGGGCCTCGAGGTGGGCCGCAAGCGGAAGAAGAAGCGGCGCCCGCGGACCGGCGGCAAGGGCGAGACGACCGCGATGGCCTGAGCCCCCTGCCCTGCGGGTGCGCGGCGCGGTTGACCCGCCGCGCACCCGAACCCATGATGAATGAGCATTCATTCAAGTCGAGGACCCCATGGCCAACCAGAACGACGTTCAGCAGGGCGTCGGCTTCCTGATGGAGCCGGCGGGCAGCCGCCCCGTCTTCACGCCCCGCCAGTTCAGC
>JACKDN010000030.1 GCA_020633465.1 Myxococcales bacterium | reverse complement strand
GCGCATGTTGTCCAGAATGATGATGTTGTCCGGTTTGTGCAACATGGTGTTTCTGGACAACACCGCCGCGCGTGACGCGGGCGCGTCGGCGCCCTACAATCCCCGGCTGAATGAGCGTTCATTCGGCCAGGAGACGCCCCATGAGCAGCAGCGCCAACCACTACCGCAGCCCCCTGCGCGACATCGAGTTCAACCTGTTCGAGGCCCTGCGGGTGCAGGACTCGGCCTTCGGGCAGGGGCCCTTCGAGGGGATGACCGAGGAGATCGCGCGGGACGCGTTGGTCGCGCTCGACCGGGTGAGCGCGCAGAAGTTCGGCGCGAGCCTGGTGCCGGGGGATCGGGAGCCGCCGACCTACGATCCGGAGACGCAGCAGGTCACCTTGCCGCAGGCGCTGAAGGACGCCATCGACGCCTACCACGAGGGTGGGTGGGAGGCGCTGGCGCTGCCCGAGGCGTTGGGTGGGTTCGGGGCGACGCCGTCGCTGCACTGGGGCGCGTTCGAGATGCCGACGGCGGCGAACCCGGCGGTGCCGTTCTACGCCTTCGGGGCCTTCATCGCGTCGGTCGTGTACCGGTTGGGGACGCCCGAGCAGCGCAGCCGGTTCCTGCCGCGCATGCTGGACGAGCACTGGGGCGGGGCGATGGTGCTGACCGAGCCGAACGCGGGCAGCGACGTGGGCGCGGCGCGGGCGAAGGCGCGGCCCATCGGGGGTGACATCTGGGCCATCGAGGGCATCAAGCGCTACATCACCAACGGCGAGTACGACCACGCGAAGAACATCATGCACCTGGTGCTGGCGCGGCCCGAGGGCGCGAAGCCGGGCACCAAGGGGCTGTCGATGTTCTTCGTGCCCAAGCTGTGGATCGACGAGGACGGGCGCACCCACGACAACTTCGTGCGCTGCATCGGGCTCGAGAAGAAGATGGGCCTCAAGGGCTCGGTCACCTGCGAGATGAGCTACGGCGAGGGCGGCGTCACCCGCGGCTTCCTGGCCGGTGAGGTGCACGACGGCATCCGCCAGATGTTCCACGTCATCGAGCACGCGCGCATGGGCGTGGGCTGCAAGTCGATGGCGCAGCTGTCGCAGGGCTATCAGCACGCGCTGGCGTACGCGAAGGAGCGCGTGCAGGGCGCCGATCTGATGCGCGCCACCGACAAGACGGCGCCGCGGGTCGAGATCATCCGGCACCCGGACGTGCGGCGCATGCTGATGGCGCAGAAGGCGCACAGCGAAGGCATGCGCGCGCTGTGTCTGTTCACCGCCAGCATCCAGGATCAGGTGGCGCTGCTCGGCGGCCACGCCGATCCCAAGGCGAAGGCGCTCGACCGCCTGAACGACCTGCTGCTGCCCCTGGTGAAGGGCTACAACAGCGAGAAGGCCTACGAGCTGCTGTCGCTGTCGCTGCAGTGCTACGGCGGCGCGGGCTACATGCAGGACTATCCCATCGAGCAGTACATCCGCGATCAGCGCATCGACGCGGTGTACGAGGGCACGACGCACATCCAATCGCTCGACCTGCTGTTCCGCAAGGTGGCGCGCGACGGCGGCGAGACGCTGCGCGGGCTGCTGGGGCGGGTGGAACAGTCGCTGAAGGACGCCGAGGGCGGCGAGGCGCTGGCCGACGTGCGCGCGCGGCTGGCCCGCGGGCTGGCCGACGTGCAGGGCATCTTCATGGCGCTGATGGGCAAGATGGGTGAGTCGCTGTACCACGTGGGGCTGCAGGGCAACCGCGTGCTGGCGGCGCTGGCCGAGATCGTGATCGGGTGGCTGCTGGTGCGGCACGCGGCCATCGCTCAGGCGAAGCTGGACGACGGGGCGAAGGGGAGCGAGGCGGACTTCTACCGCGGCAAGGTGGCGTCGGCGCGGTGGTTCTGCCGGAACGTGCTGCCGGGGTTGACGCTGACGCGGAAGCTGGTCGAGGACAGCGCGCTGGATCTGATGGAGCTGCCGGACGGGGCGTTCTGAGGAGCGCTGGACGCCGAGGTGGGTGGGGCCAGGGTCACGGCGCGGCCGCGTTTGCTGACGAGTCGTTGGTCGTGGATCCTACGGGCTGTCAGCGGTCAGCTATCAGCTGTCAGCCGGGCACGTATGCTGTGCCGAGCTCGGAAGGTCGGTGGCAACCCGGCGCGCGTGCCTTTCGGGCACGGTCGGGCAGTCATCCCGGCGGATCTGATGGTTGATGGTGAGTAGCCCGGTTGGTCAATGGTAAGGGTTAGGGCAAAGGCAAGGGCAAGGGCAAGGGCAAGGGCACATGGGTCAGGCGCTGCGGTGGGTGGAGGCATCGGGCACGGGCACGGGCACGGGCACGGGCACGGTTCGGGCCCGTGGTGGGAGTGTAGGGTGGGCCCATTCGAGGTCTGGGTGCTTTGACTCGGCGGGGTCGAACTGGAGCAGCGCACCGATATAGGCGCGGGCGCTGTAGGCGGCGTACTGGTCCACCGCGAGGCTGAGGCCGCCCTGGACGACCAGGCCCAGGCCGGCGCCGACGAGGCCGAGGCGGCGCTTGGCGCGGCCGACGACGGTGAGGGTGGCGCCGACCAGCATCAGCACGACCTCGATCAGCGCCAGGGTGCGGAAGCCGCGGACCACGGCGCGCATGCGGGCGCCCTCCGCGGCGCGGTACTGGGCGGGGGCTTCGGCGAGCTGGGCGCTGAGCGCGGCGACCTGGGCGTCGGTGCGCAGGAACACGGCGCCGCCGACGGCGGCCTGGGCGAGGGCGACGCCCAGGATGGGCAGGGCGAGGCCGCGGCGGAAGGCGCGGGAACGGGCGTGGGTGGCGCGGCGCAGGAGGGCGACGCCGAGCACGAGGCCAGCGAGGCCGAGCGCGAGGAAGGTGGCGGCGACGGTCACCTCGCCGGCGAAGTAGGTGCGCAGCGCGGCCTCCATGGCCGCGGCGTCGATCAGCCCGGCGCGTTGATCAGGCACTGCGCTTCGGTGCAGATCAGCTGGATCACGTTGCAGGCGCCCTCTTCGTTGGGGTTCTTGCAGCTATCGTCGCCCAGCTCCCAGGTGATGTCCTTGCCGGCGCCGTACTTCTTCACCCGCCACACCGGGCCGCCCAGGCCTTGGCTCGCGAAGCGCAGGCTCTTGACCGCCTCGTGCTGCGCGGTGAAGCGCGTCTCGAACGCCTTGTCGATGGCGATGGCCTTGCGCAGCGCCTGCTCGTGGCCCTTGAGCTTCTTGATGCAGGCCCCCTCGGCGGGCGTGAACTTGGGCGCCTTCACCTTGGGATCGGGCGTGTACCAGCCGCCGTCGGCGGCGTACAGCGCGGTCAGCTCGGCCGACTTGAAGGTGTAGCCCTTGGCGGCGTAGGGCGCGTTGCGCAGCACCCGCGCCTCGATGGGCGTGCGCACGTGCGCCTTCTCGAGGTCACAGCCGCCGGTCAGCAGGGCGTTCCAGTCGTCCAGCATCGGGCCGCTCTTCGCGGCGGGCGTGTTCTGGGCCTGGTTCTGAGCGATGGCCGGCAGGGCGAGCAGCAGGACGGACAGGGCGGCGACGGTGCGCATGGACCAACCTCGGTGGATGGGGTGGCCCCGTTTTACTCCCGAGCGGGCGGCGGTGTCACTCGTCGCGACGGGGGGACGAACGCCGGTCAGTCGCCGACGGCCAGCACCTCGCGGGCGCGCTCGGTGGCGGCGTGCGCCGCCGAGGTCAGCACCCCGTCGCCCAGCCGCACCGCCCAGGCGCGCTCGGCGACCCCGAAGGGCGGGGCGCCGCCCAGCGTGGCGCGGGGCATCCGCGTCGTCACCACGTGGCGGGCGAGCCGCAGGCAGGTCAGCCGCATGCTGATCGCCGTCTCGGCCGCCGGGGGGTGGGGATCGGCGTGGTGCCGCGCACAGAAGACGTGCACCGCGGGCATGTGCCACTCGGTGAGGATGCGCGCGCCGGCCTCGGCCTGCACCGACGCCACCAGCTGCTCGAGGTGGGGCTGCGGCCGGCCGTCCGCCTGGAAGCGGTTCCGCCACAGGTCGACGGCGGCGCGGAGGGCCACCACCTCGCCCACCGACATGAACAGCCCGATCGACTGCAGCTGGTGCTTGCCCTGGTGGCCGGCGAGATCCCAGAGCTCCTCGGCCACCAGCGACGTGAGGAAGTGCGTCAGCCACAGCGCCGAGCTGAAGCGCCGCAGGTTGGGCTCATCGAAGGTGTACGCGTCGCGGTGACACACGCTGGACGCCGCCGACAGCGCGCGCAGCGCGCCCACGCGCACGGCGGCGTCGCGCGTCGAGCCGGGGGGCGCGCTGCCGCGGAAGCGCGGTGTCTGGGCCAGCTTGAACACGGTCGACGACAGCGTCGCGTCCGACTCGAGCAGCTCGAAGACGGCCTCGGGATCGGGATCGTCCTGGTGGCTCAGCCGCGCGACGGCCTGCAGCGTGCCGGTAGGCACCGGCAGCAGCGATGGGCCCCGCCGCATGCGGTCGAGCAGCTTGGCGCGGTCGCGCCGCGTCTGCTCGGGCTCGACCTGCTGCGCCTCGGTCGCCGCCGCCTCGTCCGTCGCCTCGTCGCCGTCGTCCCCGCCGGCGGGCGCCTCTCCCTGCGCCGCCCGCACGCCGGCGGTGGGCAGGGGCCCGGTCGCGCGGCCGCTCACCCGGGCCAGGCACCGGCTGATCTCGAGGCGCGACACGGGCTTGAGCAGGAAGTCGGCCGCGCCGGCGCGGAAGGCCTCGACGACGTCCACCGCCTCGGGGGCCTGCGCCATCAGCACCACGCGCACGTCGGGCGCGGTGGTCCGCAGCCGATCGAGCAGCTCGAGGCCGTCGAGGCCCGGCATCACCAGGTCGGCCAGCATCACGTCGCAGGGCTGATCGGCGAGGGCGCCGAGGCCCGCCTGGCCGCTCGGTGACGTGAGCACCTGATGGCCGGCGGCCTCGATGTGGCGGGCGAGACGGGCGGCCCCCGTCGCGTCCGCGTCGATGACCATGACGCGCAGCGTTGCGGTCAACGGAGCCTCCTGGGGGTGGACCGACCGTCGGCCCTGCCCGCACCATCGGCCCCGCGGCCGCCGGGATTGAGCGGCCGGGTCAGCGCAGTGAGGCTGTGTTCAGGAACCGTTCAGGGTACCAGCTGAACGGTGTCGCCGGTCAGCTGGATGCGCACCCGCGCCGCGTTGTTCGAGTAGTCCAGCTCGGGGATCAGCCGGTCGGGGTTGGTCGTCACCACCAGCTCGTAGATGCCGTCTTCGACGTCCGTGATGTCGACCCACTGGCAGTTCAGGCTGCGCGAGTAGGTGTCCTGGCAGCCCACGCTGATGCCCTGGTTCTGGCTGTTGTAACCCTGGCAGCCGTTGGGCGCGAGCGCGGGATCGTGCACCCCGATGTCGATGACCGCGAAGCCCGCCTTGGCCCCGATGGGCAGCGTCTCGCCGGCGGCCACGTCGTACAGGTCGTAGGACGCGTAGGCCTCGTAGTGGAAGTGGTTGTGGCACTCGTCGAAGATCCAGTGGTCGACGCCCTGCTGGGGTCGGCCCAGCTGCAGGTCAGCGGTGCCCAGGTTGGCGATGCGCGTGCCGAACCGCAGCAGCTTGCGCTGGCCCAGGGCGCCGATGCAGCGCTCCTGGATGAGGCAGGGATCCTGCGCGTTGTAGTAGTCGATCTGCAGGGTGTTCGCGAGGTAGTCCTCGACCACCATCAGGTCGGGCGCGCACTCGGGGGCCTCTTCGGGATCGACGCCCGTGTTGCCGCCCACGCACTGCCCGCAGCCGTTGACGAACGCCGTGCCGTTGCAGTCGCCGTTGCAGTCGACGTCCTCGCTGGGCTGCTGCCCGGTGTTGCCCCCGACGCACACGCCGCACTGGTCGAAGTACGCGAAGCCGCCCAGATCGCCGTTGCAGTCGTCCTCGCAGGCGGGCGTCGCGACGAAGGCGTGCACCGCGCCGCCGGCGCTGGGGTTCAGGTCGTCCCAGAACGGGAAGATCGAGGGGCCGTACTGGGGGTCGGGCAGCAGCCCGTTCTGGTAGGCCGCGCCCTGGATGGGCGTGAACGACACGAAGCCGTTCGACGAGATGTAGATGCGATCGAAGGTGGCCCCGCCGAAGGGGAAGGGGAAGGGCAGCTCGAACTCGGACGAGGCGTCGTCGCCGAGCTGCTGGTCCTCGCCCAGGTCGCGGATGTCGACGAAGGGCTCCTGGCGCGCGTAGTCCACCTCGAGCCCGTTCTCACCCAGCAACCAGTGCACGCGGCGCTGATCGACCACGAACTCGGTGTCGATGCCCAGCGCCTGGCCGTCGCCCGCGTTGAACTGATAGCCCACGGTGTTCGTGGCCCCGAAGGGCTCGACCACCTCGTACAGGAAGGTGAACTCGCCGGTGGGCCACAGCACCAGCTGGAAGGTGTACGGGCCGTGCGCCGGCTGGCCCTGCTGCGTGAAGGGCGGCACCTCGGTCCACTGGATGATCACGCGCTGCTCGACCGGGCGGTCGGGGCAGTCGTCGCACAGGTCGGGGATGCCGTCCATGTCGCGGTCGGCGACGGCGGGCTCGAGGCCTGTCTCGCCGCCCACGCAGCGGCCGCAGCTATCGAAGCGGGCCGTGCCGCCGCAGGTGCCGTGGCAGTCGGCGCCGCCGTCGTCGCCGCCGCACACGCCGCAGACGTCGGTGTCGTTGGTGCGGCACTCCGGCTCGGGATCGTCGCCGTTGCGCACGAGGCCCGGCTCGAGCGCGCACACCTCGACGCGCTGCGCCGGATCGCCCAGGCCGTCGCCGTCCTGATCGACCCACGCCTCGACGCGACCGGGCCCGCCGCAGCGGCCGCAGGCGTCGGTGTCGTTGGTGGCGCACAAGGGCTCGGGATCGTCGTTGTTGTCCACGAAGCCGTCCGGCGCCTCGCAGGCCTCGACGGCCTCGGCGTCGGCGCCCAGGCCGTCGCCGTCGCCGTCGGGGTAGAACAGGCGCGGGCCGGGGCCGGCGCACACGCCGCAGACGTCGGTGTCGTTGGTGGCGCACAGGGGCTCGGCGTCGTCGTCGTTGGCCACGAAGCCGCGCGGGGGCGCGCAGCCGACCAGACGCATGTCGGGATCACCGCGGCCATCCTCGTCCTGATCGGCGAACCAGAACAGCTCGCCCGGGCCGGCGCAGATGCCGCAGGCGTCGGTGTCGTTGGTGGCGCACTCGGGCTCGGCGTCGTCGCTGTTGCCCACGAAGTTGGCGGGCTGCGCGCAGGCCTCGACGGCGATGCGGGGGTCGCCCAGGCCGTCGCGGTCGACGTCGGCGTACCAGGTGGCCGCGCCGTCGCCGCCGCAGACGCCGCAGGCGTCCTTGGCCTGGCCGTCGGCGCACTCGGGGGGCGCGGCGTCCGGCGCGGAGCCACCGTCCGCGTGGGGCGCGGCGTCGCCGGGCAGGGCGCCGTCGACCGTCACGGCGCCGTCGGTGGGCGGCGCGGCGTCGGTGGGCGGCGCGCCGTCGGTCGGCACCGCCCCGTCGGTCGGCGGCGCGCCGTCCGCGGGGGCGCGGCGTCGGTCGGCGTCGGTCCGGCGTCGGTCGGCGGCGCGCCGTCGGCGGGGGGCGGGGTCGCGTCGGCGCTGCCGTCGGGCAGGATGTCCCCGTCGGCGTTGACGGGCGGCTGCCCGTCCGCCTGGCCGTTGCCGTCGTCGGTGGGCAGGCAGCCCGTGGCGAGCAGGGTGGCCCCGAACAGGGCGATCAGGTGCTTGCGCACGCGTCCATCTCCTCGGTGTCTCGATTTCGGGCCACCCTAGCGCAGGGGCCCGGGTCGGATCGCGGGTACGATCCTCAACGGCCGAGGTGTCCCTCGAGTTGAGTCAGCGCCGCCGGCGCAGCGCGGGCCCGAGCAGCAGCAGCAGCAGCCAGAGCGGGACGGCGCCGGAGTCCGATGCGTCGCAGCCGCCGTCGCTGCTGACGCCGGTGGCGCGCGCGTTGGCGCCGGGGGCGCGCGGGACGAAGGCGTCGTCGAAGGGGTCGCTCGGGCCGGCGTCGCGCGCCGGGCTCGGCAGGCGCGCGTCCACCGGGGGCGGCTGGAAGGGCGAGCCGACGTCGTCGACGGGGATGGGCGGCGCGCCGGCGTCGTCGGCGGGGGGCGTCGGCACGTCGGCGTCCGGCGCGGGCGGCGGCGCCGCGGGCACCAGCCGGACGGCGTCGATGCGCGTGTCGCCCGCGCCGTCGAGGGCCAGCCGAAGCTGCTCGAGCGTGCCGCCCCAGCCCGGCGCGCCCTCGACCTCGGCGCGCCCCCCCGCGATCTCGACCGAGCGCGCGTCGGCGAAGTCCTCGCCGGCCGCCCGCCAGTACAACCGCGCCCGGCGCGCGGGGTCGAGCGTGACCTCGACGGCGCCGAACGCGTCCGCGTCCAGGGGCGCCCAGGGGCCATCGAGCGTGGGCGCCGCGCCGCTGCCCACCACCTTCAGCGCGCCGCCCTCGACGCTGAGCGCGCCGACGTCGCGCACGCCCCGCCAGCCCTCGATCAGCGCGGCGTCGCCGCCCTCGAAGGTCCACGCCGCCGGATCGAACACGTCGAACTCGGCCTGCGCCCGCAGGTCGCCGCCGTTGAAGGTCTGCCCGTCGTTGACCGCCGGCGCGGCGTCCCACGCGGGCTTGTCGTAGACGTCGCCCGAGCGGCGAACCCAGCTGCGCACCCGCGCCGGCTGCCCGGTGGGCACGCTGTAGCCGGCGCCGCGCAGCGTCAGGCGCACGCTGCGGCGCTCGCCGGGGCCGATGGCGCCGACGTCGATGGTCACGGGATCCTCGCCGTTCACCGCGCCCGGCGCCTCGCTGGCGTCGAGCGCCAGCAGCCCGGCGGGCAGCGTCACGGCCAGCGTGGTGTTCGCGGCGGCCGGCGCCGCGCCCTCGTTGGCGATCTCGATGGTCAGGTCGACGCGCTGACCCACGTACAGGTCGAACAGGCCCGCGCTGCGGCCATCGGGCACGAAGTCGGCGCAGTCGTAGGTGCCCGCGGGATCGGCGCAGGGCTGCGCATCCACCCGCGCCAGCGCCTGCCGCAGCGTCAGGTTGGGCGTGGGCGGCTCGGGCGAGCTGACCGTGGCGCCGGGGAAGTAGTGCTCGACCATCCAGACGTAGTTCTGGTCGCGCTGGGTGGCCCAGCGCTGGGTGCCCCACTGGCACATGCCCCGCCCGTGCCCCTGGCGCGCGCGCCCGCTGCACAGCGGCTCGGCCACGCCGAAGTCGGTGGGATCGCCGTTCTCGGCGCTGTACTCGGAGGGGATGAACTCGCCGTCGCGCTGGATGCCCTGGCTGCGCGTGTTCGACACGGCCGCGTCGCCGCGCGCGTCGCGATCGTCCCGATACACCTGGCTGCGGGTGGTGTCGTCCAGATCGGCGCAGTCGTACTTGCCGCCGCGCAGGATCCAGCCCCAGGCGTAGCCGCGCGCGGCGACCGCGCCGGCGTTCAGGCTCTCCTGGTGCCAGGATGGGATCCACTCGTGCGGCACGACGCCGCGCACGTACTCCTCGAGCGGGATGACGTCCACGCGGCCCTGGCAGCTGTTGTTCTCGGGGCCGCGGCGGTAGAGGCGGATGGTGGCCGGCGGCGTCAGCTCGCCCACCTTGAAGCGCCCGACGGTGGGCGGCGGCTCGGCGCCGGGTAGGCCGCGCGCGGCCGCGATCCAGGCGCGGGCGGCGTCGGTGAGATCGGGATCGCCCAGGTCGTCGCTGTCCATCGCCGGGCGGTCGCGCGCCTCGAGGTAGGCCTCGACCTCGGCGTCGTCGACCTCGAGCGGCCAGAGGCGCGCCTCCACCCCCAGCCGCGTCTCGCGCGCGCCGTAGCCCTCCGCGTCGATGGCGACGCGGTCGAAGCCGTCGGCGCCCCGGAAGGCGAAGCGACCGGTGGCGTCGGTCACGCCGTGGTGCAGGGTGCCGATCAGCGTGACCCGCGCGTCGGCCACCGGGGCGCCGCTGAGGGCGTCCACCACGCGGCCGCGGGCGACCGGGCGGGCGAGGGCGAGGGCGGGCAGCAGCAACAACGTCGCGATGAGGGTGCGCATCGATCGCACGCTAGTGAAGCGCGCGGGTGGGAGCAAGCGGGCGCGCGATGATGGCTGACCCGGGGCCCGCGCCTCTGCTAGCCTCGCCGCGCGCAGTCTCGCGCGGGAGGTTCGCACCATGATTCGTTTCTTCAGCCTGGCGCTGTTCGCCGCCTGCCTGTTCGCCGCCCCGGCCTTCGCCCAGAAGGGCGCCGATCCCGGCGCCGCGGCGATGAAGGGGCCCAAGACGAAGGCCGGCAAGGCCAAGAAGGCCGACGTGGCCGCCGGTCCCATCGATCTGAACACCGCCACCGTCGAGCAGCTGAAGACGCTGAAGGGGATCGGCCAGAAGAAGGCCGAGGCGATCATCGCCTGGCGCGAGGCGAACGGCGGCTTCAAGTCGGTGGATCAGCTCACCGAGGTCAAGGGCATCGGCAAGAAGACGCTCGAGAAGCTGCGGCCCTCGCTCAAGATCCCGGACATCGAGGGGGAGTCGCAGAAGGCGGCCGAGGCGGCGCCGGCCCCGCAGCCGGCGAAGGGCCTGAAGCTGCGCGCGGAGTAGCCGCCGGGGCGGTCGGGCGCAGCAGCCACGTCAGCGGCTGCCCCGACCGCAGCACCTGCACCCGCACCGGGCAGCCGGCCCGCACGGCCTGCTCGACCCGACCCGCCAACGCCGGCAGGTGGGCCAGCCCCGCCACCCGTCGCCCGGCCACCCGCTGAACGACGTCGCCGTCGCGCAACCCGAGCTGGTGCACCTCGGTGCCCGGCCGGATGCCCCACACGCGGATGCCCACCAGATCGCGCACCGACAGCCAGCCGCCGGTCTCGGCGTAGAGCGGCGCGCCCTGCACCTGGCCCCACAGCGGGGACGGATCGGCGAAGAGCGCCAGCGCGCGGGCGCGGTCGAACGCGATGGCGCCGTCGGGCAGGGGATGGGCCAGCGGCGCGGCCAGCAGCACCGCGAGCAGCGCCGTCAGCACGGGCCGAAGATCGCGTCGAGGTCGAGATCGCGCAGGCTGCGCAGGCGCACGTCGGCGACGCCGAAGCCGGGGTGGTCGCGCTCGGGCACCGCGACGCACAGCATGCGCGCGGCCTTGGCGGCGATGACGCCGTTGAGCGAGTCCTCGAAGGCGACGCAGGCGGTGGGCGGCACGCCCAGGCGCTCGGCGGCGCGCAGGTAGACGGCCGGGTGGGGCTTGCCGTAGGGCTCGTCCTCGGCCGAGCAGGTGAGGGGAAAGGCGTCGGTCAGGCCGACGCCGGCCAGCGCCGGCCCGATGAGGGCGCGCGGCGACGACGTCGCGACGGCCAGCGGGATACCCCGCGCGGCCACTCCGCGCACGGCCTCGACGGCCCCGGGCAAGGGCACGCTGCGGGTGAGGAGCAGCCTCGCCATGGCCTCGACGATGCGGTCGTGCACCGCCTCGAGCGACGCGCCCGACCACGGCCGGCGGTCGAACCAGAAGCGCACCACCTCGTCGAGGCGCAGCCCCGTCGTCTGGCCGCAGTCGTCTTCGGTGAGGGTGACGCCGACGCCGCCGAAGACCTCGATCTCGGCGGCGCGCCACAGCGGCTCGGAGTCGACGAGCAGGCCGTCCATGTCGAAGACGGCCGCGCGCGGACGCCGCGGTTGCGCGGAGGGGCGGGTCGTCAGAGCTCGGGCCAGTCGACCTGGTCGAGCAGGGGCTCGAGGGCGGCGCACTGATCGCCGGCGACGACGTCGACGCTGTAAGCCACGCGGTCGGGCTCGGCGTCGGGGCGGAACGTGTTGGCCTGCACCGCGAAGAACCAGCGGCTGCCGCCGGCGCGCGGGTTGATCACCAGGCACTGGGCGTCGAGGGCCTCTTCGATGGTGGTCACGTAGCCGCCGTCGGCGTCGTAGACGTCGAAGGTGATCCAGCCGTCGCCGTCGCGCAGGTAGGCCAGGTGGAAGGTGTAGGCGGTGTCCGGCGGCACGGCCACCTCGTACCAGTCGACGTCCTCGGGCTGCCGGCAGATCCAGCGCTCGGCCGCGTAGCCGGCGCCGGCCTCGGTGGCGTCGCCGCGCTCGTCGTCGGGCTCGGCGCCGTCGGGCTCGCAGGCCTCGGCCAGCGTGAAGTCGATCGTCAGGTCGTAGGCGTTGTCCTCGCCCGCGAAGCTGCTGACCCGGATGTACCAGGTGTCGGCGGGCGCGTCGGCGACCACCACGCGGGCGCCGGCGGCCAGCTCGGTGTCCGACGCGACCGCGCCGGGCGCGCCGTCGCGGAACAGCTCGAGGTCGAGATCGCCCGCCCCGTTGGCGCCCAGCGCGAAGGCCAGGTCCACCTGCAGGCGGCCGGGGCCCTCGGTCGTGAAGACGTACCAGTCGGTGTCGCCGCCCACGCCGGCGTTGGCGCCGCACAGGCTGAGGCCGGGCACGGCCAGCGGCTCGCCGTGCATCACGTCGAGCAGCGACGCGCTGCCCTGCTCGTCGTTGCGGGCGGCGGCGTCGTAGCGATCGTCCTCGCAGGGCGCGTCGCCCGGGGTGCGGATCAGGGTCAGGCTGTAGGCGCCGGCCCGCGCGACGCGAGCGCCGTCCACGCGCACGAAGACCTCGCCGGCGGGCAGCGCGGCGCTGATCGCGTTGATCTCGGGGCCGGGGTCGCGCCCCTCGAAGCCCGAGACGGCGCCGGCCGCGTCGACGATCGCCAGCGCGATGGCGCCGCTGGCCGGCGCCGGGTCGCCCATCGCGTCCACGATGTTCAGCCGCGCGGTCAGGCGGTCGCCCTCGGCGACGACCACGCGGTACCAGTCCTGGTCCTCGGCGCAGCGGCTGTAGCCGTCGGCGGTCAGCTCGACGCCGGCGGCCAGCACGCCCCCGTCGTCGAAGCCCTCGAGCGCCATCAGGTCGGTGGCCGCGCCGCTGTCGTCGTTGGGCTCGGCGTCGTCGGGCACGCACCCCGCGCCGCTGCGCGTGACGGCGGCGGTCAGCGCGTAGGCGCCGTACTGCGCGGCGTCCTGGCCGCGCACGCGCACCAGGTAGCTGCCGTCGCGCACGTACTGGTTGCCCACGTCGAGCACCAGCGAGCGCACCTCGTTGCCGTCGTCGTCCTGGGCGCTCATGTTCGGCTGCAGCGCCGTGGGGGCGTTGGGATCGGCGTCCGCCGCGCTGCCCGGGGGCAGCAGGTCGAAGGTCAGCGTGTCGCCCATGCCCGTGTCGTTGCCCAGCAACGTCAGGTCGATGCGCACGCCGTCGCCCTCGCCGAGGGGCAGCGCGAAGAAGTCGGGATCCGCCGGGCACAAGGTGCGGTCGGCCACCGTCGTGCTGTCCTCGCCGCTCAGCAGGCGCGTGGCGTCGGCGGGCGTGTCGTCGTCCTCGGCGGCGTCGGCCGCGCAGGCGTCGACCGGGGGCAGCAGCGTGACGTCGAGGGTGTAGTCCAGGCCATCCGCGGGCGCCGGGCCGGTGATCTCGACGAAGAAGCTCCCGGTGTCGGTGTCGCCCGGCTCGGGGAAGGTGATCGTCTCGGCGCAGCCCTCCTCGTTGGCGCGCGCCACGCGGTTGCCCGCGGCGTCGTACAGGGCCAGCGCCAGATCGGCGCCGCTGTCACAGCTCAGCTCGATCTGCAGCCGCTCGCCCGGCTCGACCAGCGTCACCTCGAACCAGTCCGGGTTCAGCGGGCACAGGCGGCCGTCGCCGGCGGTCGCCATGCCGCCGTCGAGGGGCACCGCGGTGGCGCTGTCGGCGTCGTCGTTGGGCTCGGCCTCGCTGTCGCGGCAGCTGTTGGTGCAGCGGGCGTCCTGGCAGAAGTAGCCGTCGGGGCAGGCGTCGTCGTCGCCGCAGGGCGACTCGCAGGTACCGCGCTCTTCGAGGCAGTACTCGCCGTCCGCGCACTGATCGTCGGTGTCGCAGCGGAAGTCGACGCAGGTGTTGTCGTCGCCGCAGATCTGGCCCTCGGGGCAGGTGTCGGGATCGTCCTGGCGGCAGCCGGGCAGGCAGCGCTTCTCGCCCTCGGTGCAGTAGGTGCCCTCGGGGCACTCGCCGTCGTCCATGCAGGGCTGGGCGCAGGGGTTGTCGTCGCAGGTGGCGGCGTCGTTGGGGCTGCCGCCCTCGGCCGCGCACGCGTCGGCGGTCAGCACCTCGCAACGGTTCAGGATGCAGCAGGGCCCCTCGTCGGGAGGCGGCGGCTCGCCGTCCGTACAATTACGGGTGTCTTCGTCACAGTACTGATCGTCGGCGCAGGTGCTGCCGTCGAGCCAGCACGCGCCGAAGCTGCACGCGCCGTCGACGCAGCCGTAGCCGTCGGGGCAGGCGTCGTCGGCGGCGCAGGTGTTGCGGCAGGTCTGGCTGTCGGCGTTGCACACCTCGGGCGAGACGCACTCGCTGTCGTCGGTGCAGCCCGCTCGGCAGAAGCCCTCGTCGCACAGCTGACCGTCGGCGCAGTCGCCGTCCTCGGTGCACACGGGCGGTTCGATGCCCGCGTCCGGGCACATGCCGTCGACGTCGCACGCGCCCCCGCCGGGGCACTCACAGGGCTGCTCGCCCCCCTTGTCGTCGTCGTCGCAGGCGGCCGCCGACAGCGCGAGCGCGCCCACCGCCATCACCTCGAGCACCCTGAACCAGCGCCCCATCTCGTGCCTCCCCGACCGGTCTGCAGGCTCCGCGGGCCGCCGCGGCCCGCTCTGCGTGACCTTACGCGTCGCGGGCGTCCGCGTCCACGCGACCCGTTTCGCCACGTTTCCGGCACATCGTGCCACAGCTTTGGTTCCGTAATCTTCCACTCATTGTGTATCATCCCCCCTGCACGCTGGGCCGGATCGGGGGACGCTCGTGCGCACGCACACTCGGGTCATCGCTTTCTTGCTGGCCGCCCTGCCTTTCGCGGCGGGCGCCCAGCCTCTCTTCGAGACCGACTTCGACGACCTCGCCGGGTGGACACCCGGGTGGGCCGGCGACGACTGGCGCATCAGCCGCGGCCAGGTGCAGCCCGTCACGGACTCCACCTGCGCCGAAGAGGGCGACGCCGACTGCAACTTCGGCGCGCCCGCCGAGGCGGTCGACAACACCCTCACCGCCGGCGATCCCAACTGGACCGACTATCGGGTCACCGCGCGCTTCGTGAACTACGACGACGACGCGGTCGGCTTCGTGTTCCGGCACCAGGACGCCGACAACTACTACCTGTTCCTCACCAGCCGCGGCACCTGGCCCACGGCGACGCGCCCGTCGCGGGACGAGACGGGCACCACCGCCCGGCTGTACCGCGTGCAGAACGGCCGCGCCGCCCTGCTGGCCTCCGCCGACGTCAGCTACACCAGCCAGGTCGACCACCTGGTGCGCATCGACGCCCTGCGCGACGAGATCGCCGTCTACCTCGATCTGGACGGCGACGGCCTGCTGCCCACCAGCGAGCGCGTCTTCTTCGTCACCGACGACTCGCCCATCCGCCGCGGCCGCGTGGGCCTCTGGGCCTACGACAACCGCAACGTCTTCGTCGACTTCCTGCGCGTCTTCCCCATCGTGCCGCCCCCCCGGCCCGAGAACCTGCGCCTGACGTCGATCGACCGCGCCGGTGAGGTCAGCCGCTTCGCCTTCGACCTCGACACCGCCGCCACCGGCCACGTGCTGCTGGCCGAGGGCCGCTGCGCCGAGGTCGACCCCGCGCAGCGCCTGCCCGACGCCGGCGTCGGCACCCGCATCCTGGGCGCCATCTCGACGAAGCCCGACACCGACTACTGCTTCAAGGCCTGCGCGACCAACGCCAACGGCACCGTGTGCGGCCCGGCCAGCGACTTCAGCACGCGCGGCGCCACCATCGACGCCACCCGCCTCTCGCCGGGCCACTGGGATCTGGTCACCGCCGACGAGAGCGAGCTGCTGCGCACCCGGGCGACCGGCGCGGTGCACGCCACGACCGCGCGCATGGGCGACTACACGCTGTTCGTGCACGGGCGCCGCCTGGACTTCCGCGTCGATCAGACCGCCAGCGTCGTCCTCACCGGCGGCGATCTGGACGGCCGCGCCTCGGTGTCGGCGGGTCGCCTCGTGCTGCGCGGCCTGCCGCTGACGGTCGACCCCTCGCGCCAGCCGAGCGACACGCGCTGGGCCCTGTTCGGCGCCGACTTCGAGGTGGGCCTGGGCGCCTACGAGGGCCGCGCGCCGCGCAGCTTCGAGGTGCTGCCCGGGCGCTACGTCGTGCGCACCCGCGGCCAGGACCTGGGCTTCGAGCTCGCCGGCGACGGCACCGTGACGCCGGACGCCGGCGCCGCCCTCGAGGTGGCCGGCTCGACCGTGCGGCCCACCCCGCGCGACGACGGCGAGGCGGTCGCCTTCCGCGTGCGCGTGACGAACGAGGGCCCCAACGCCCTGCGCGGCGCCGGCCTGTTCAACGGCCGCGCGGCCGAGCCGGGCGACGAGACGGGCGTGGTGTTCGCGGGGCTGACCGACTACGTGCGGGCCGACGCCACGCGCGCCCTGTTCGGCAACCTGGCCACCTCGCTGGGCCACCAGCCGGGGCCCTACGCGTTCTACGGCTTCGACCGCCTGGCGCCCGGGGACTCGGTCAACGTCGACGTCCTGGTCTTCCCCAGCAACCCGCGGCTGTCCTTCGTGGGCGACGTGTCGGGCACCCTCGACCGCTTCGTCATCGGCGCGGCCCCGCACACCGCGGCGCTGTTCGACGCCGCCGGCGAGCCGACCTCGGGCGAGCTGCCCCTGATCGAGCTGGACGTGGACGGCGGCAGCGAGGGCGCGCTGCGGCGGCGCTTCTCGGCCGAGACCGGCCGCGACTACGGGCGCATCACCTGGTCGGTGCTGGCGCGCAGCGCGACGCCCGGCCCCCTGACCGTGCACAGCATGAACGCCGAAGGCACCAAGGTGCGCGTGGCGTTCACCTCCAACCGCGCCGGCCTGGGCAGCGTGCAGTACGTCGACGGCGGCTGCGACGACGCCGACTGGAGCGGCGCGCGCGAGCTGGGCATGGGCGAGGGGACCAGCTTCTTCGGCGATCTGGTGACGTCGGCCGACAAGGTCTACTGCGCGCGCGGTCGCGTGCGGAACGAGGCCGGCGCGCGCACCGGGCCGCACATCAGCTTCGCCACGACGCAGGGGACGATCGACGCCACCGGGCTGCGCGGAAAGTTCCGGGTGCAGCGGCCGGGGCCGAACCAGGCGCAGGTGCTGGACGCCGGGCGCACCTACGACGACCTGGGCCTGCGCATGGGCGCCTACCTCGTCGACCAGGGGGGCTCGCCGCTCGAGTTCACGATCGACAAGGACGGCCGCCTCGCCTACGACGCCGGGCTCGAGGGCGTGCTGGGCGGCGCGGGCACCCCGAACCTGATCCTCAACGGCGTGGCCGTCGACATCGACGCGCGCCAGCTGACCGGCGACGCGACGCTGTCGGCGGGCGTCGGCAACATCAGCGATCTGCCCCTGGGCGCCGTGCGCGGCGGCAGCCAGGCGGCGATCAAGGTGCTGCCCGGCAACTACGGCTTCGAGCACGGCGAGCGCCACGCCTTCGTGGTGGGCGCCGACGGCGCGGTGGCCAGCGGCGCGCCCGCGGCGCTCGAGGGCGGCGCGAACCGCCTGGTGGTGCGCGGCCGCGCGGTGAACTTCGACCTGCTGCCGCTGGCCGGCGAGGCCAGCCTCGCGGCGGCGAAGGGGCAGCCGACCCACACGACGATGCAGGGCGCGGGCGTCCGCCAGGCCCTGCTGCTGCCCGGGCGCTACGTGCTGGCCATCGACGGCACCCGGTCGATCCTGCGCATCGGCGACGCGGTCGAGCCCACCTTCGACGCCATCGAGGATCGCCTGCCCATCCGGTCGTGCGCCGGCGAGGGCCCGCAGGTGACCGCCGAGGGCGTGGGCACCGACACCTTCGTCATGCGGGCGGCGCCCTGCGCCATCACCGCCGACATCGTCTGCGAGGACGAGTGCGGCGAGGGGCCCAACGTCTTCCAGCTGAGCACCGGCCGCGGCACCGCCAGCGGCACCGTGCGCTACGCGTCGGGCCAGCCGGTGCGCGCCGACGAGATGTACGAGGTCACCTTCGAGGTGGACGGCGGCGCCGTGGCGCCCGCCCGCGCGGTGACCGACAGCGGCGTCGCCGAGGTGGCCTACAGCGCGGCGAACCAGCGCGGCGACTACCTGCTGCGCGTGACCTCGGGCGATCTGACCGCGACGCGCGCCTTCGTGGTCGTGCCCATCCGCGACTTCAGCCCGCCGCGCATCGTGCCCGGGCCCGACGTGATGGTCGAGCAGAGCAACGCCGACGGCGCGCCCCTGCGCCTCGACGCCCCGGCGGTGACCGACAACGTGGATCCGGCGCCGCGCATCACCAGCGACGCGCCGGCGGTCTTCCCGCTGGGCCGCACCGTGGTCACCTGGCGCGCGGTCGACTTCAACGGCAACGCCGCCTTCGCCAACCAGGTGGTCACCGTCGTCGACACGACGGCCCCGGTGGTCGACGCCCCGGCGCGCGTCGAGCTCGAGGCGACCAGCCCGGCCGGCACGTCGATCGACGAGACGCAGGCCAGCGCCAGCGACATCTGCGACGCGCGCCCCGACCTGACCCGCGACGGCCCGCGTGGCTTCCCCGTGGGTGAGACCGTGATCACCTGGACCGCCACCGACGACAGCGGCAACAGCGCGACCGCGCTGACCACCGTGGCCATCGTCGACACGACGCCGCCGCGCATCGTCTTCGACCGCGAAGAGATCGTCATCGAGGCGACCAACGCCAACGGCGCCACCGGCGTCGACCTGCCCCTGCCGGTCGTGACCGACAACGGCGATCCCAACCCGACGGTCGAGCACAACGTGCGCGGCGGGCTGCCCAAGGGGCGCACGCTGGTCACCTTCACGGCGACCGACGCGTCGGGCAACAGCAGCGAGGCGCGCATCGCGGTGCGCGTGGTCGACGGCACGCCCCCGCGCATCGACGTGGTGGGCGCGCCCGAGGGCTGGGTGCGGCGGGCGGACTTCCTGGTCAGCGTCTTCGACGTCAGCGATCCCGAGCCGGTGCTGAACGTGACCCCGGCGCCGGACGGCGAGCTCGACACGGTCGACGGCCTCGAGGTGACCTACCTCACCGGCGGCCAGTACGACGTCGCGCTGTCGGCGGTCGACGACGAGGGCAACCAGGCGCGCCGCGTCCTGCGCACGTTCGGCGTCGATCCCGACGCCCCACGCCTGCGCCTGTCGACGTCGCTGCCCGACGGGGCGGACGCCGAGGATCCCGGCACGTGGCCGGTGGTGTTCAGCCGCGAGCGCATCCGGCTGGGCGTCGACGTGGCCGACGCGCCGGCCAACGGCGTCAGCGGCGTGGCCTCGCTGCGCGTCGTGCTCGACCCCGACGGCGCCGATCCGATGGTGCTGGCCGAGGTGGCGCCCGCGCCCGCCGGCGCGCCGCTGGCCGCCGGCCCGGCCTCGCTGCGGGGCGTGCGCTGCGACGACGCGCTGCTGTGCACCGCCGACGGCGATCTCATCGCCTCGCGCGCCGGCGCCGGCTCGCACGTCATCGCCATCGAGGCCAGCGACGTGGCCGGCAACACGGTCAGCACGCGCCGCTACTTCCGCGTCTTCACGCTGCAGGCGGCGCTGCTCGAGGGCCGGCTGCAGGTGCTCGACCTCGCCGACGGCGACGGCGTCGCCAACGAGGGCGTCGACGCGCTGATGCAGGCCGCGGCGGCGCTGCAGGCCGCGGCCGATCTGGCCGACGGCCAGCCGGCGGGCATCGACGCGCCCCTCGATCTGACGGGCGGCGTGCTGCGCAAGCTGCAGCGGGTGGCGCCGGCGCTGCGCCGCGCCGAGCGCTTCGGCGTCGAGGTCGGCCCGGTGACCGAGCTGGTGGGCCGCGCGATCTACTGGGCGGTGGCCGGCTTCGGCCAGGTGGGCCTCGAGCCCGACATCGGCGACGCCGACGACTACGCCCGCGCGATCGAGGTGTTCATGCCCGACGCGCAGCAGCAGCTCGACCTCGGCAACCTCGAGCAGGCCCTCGCCAGCCTGGTCGACGCGTACTTCCTGTTCGACAACGGCCTGCGCCCCCAGCGGGTGGGCACCTTCGACGAGGCCGCCGACACCGCGGCGGCGGTGGCCGCGCAGGTGCGGGCCTACATCGACGATCCGGCGCGCCCGGGCGTCGACGTGCTGGCCGGCCTCGCCGACGACCTCGACATGGTCGCCGCCGACGTCGCCGACTACGCGGCCGCGGTGGCTGGCGCCGAGACCGACGAGGAGCTGATCCTGGCCCTGGGCGACGTGCCCGCCGAGGACTACCTGGCCACGCTGCTGCAGCTGCAGGCGGCGTCGCGCGCGATGCAGAGCGCCGGCCAGGACGACGTGTGGATCCGCAACTGGGGCTGGGGCCTCATCCAGACGGTCATGTTCCTGTCCGACAAGGCCTTCCAGCGCTCGGCGTTCATCCTGGTGAACGCCATGCACCCCGAGGCCAACACGCTGGTGCCGCGCGCCGAGGCGAAGGTGGACGAGGGCCAGGCCCTGGTCGCCGATCGCCAGGTGGATCGCTTCATCCAGCTGTTCCTGGCGCGCGACACCGAGTGCGTGATCGTGCTGATGTACCGCGCGGCCTTCGACGACAACTACGCTGTCCCGGCCTACTGCGAGGAGTGATGATGACCGTCCGCCGCCTGACCGGCCTCGTGGGCCTCGTGTTGGCGCTGGGCGCGTGCGACGACGCCGCGACCGGCAACCCGCCGACCCTGGACGCCTTCCCCGACGCGACGACGGCCGACGCCGGGCCCGACGGCACGACGCCGGACGTCGGGCGCCCCGACGACCAGGGGGTCGATCGGGACGCCGCCGCCGACGGCGCCGTGGACGCCGCGCCGGACGGCGCGATCGTCGACGCCGCCCCGGTGGATCCCGGGCCCGACCTGGGCCCCGACTTCGGCGTGCCCGACGAGCGCCTGGGCGGGCTGGGCGAGGCCTGCCCGCGCGGCGCCGAGCTCGACTGCGATCCGCTGGTGGCCGATCAGTGCGTCTTCGTCGGCGACAACGACGTGCTGCCGGGCGTGGCCGCCGTGTGCTCGACGGCCTGCGATCCGAACGCCGAGGACACCTGCGGCCCGACGCTGTGCTGCTTCGAGACGGCCGAGGGCGGGCGCTGCCTGCCCGCCGGCTTCTGCGCCGGCGCGGCCCGCGGCATCGGCGACGCCTGCCAGCGCGCCGCCGACTGCCCCGCCGAGGCGCCGGTGTGCGCCATCGACAACGACACCGGCGACCGCTTCTGCACGACCGGCTGCGCGGCGGCCGACGCCTGCCCCGACGACTTCTGCTGCGACGCCAACCCGGGCGGCCGCCCGTCGTCGGCCATCTGCAAGCCCGCCGGGCTGTGCCCGCCCGCCTGCGTGGTCGACGAGGACTGCCCCGCGGTGCAGTACTGCGACGAGGGCGCCTGCCTGCCCCGCACGTTCACCTGCGAGGTCGACCTCGACTGCCCGCTGGGCGAGCGCTGCGTCGAGGGCGTCTGCAAGGGCCCCACGCTGCGGCTGGGCGAGGACTGCGACAGCGGCGAGAACGAGTGCAGCGAGGCCGCGCCGGTGTGCGTCGCGCACGGCGAGGCCGGCGAGCAGTGCACCTACAACTGCACCTTCAGCCGCGACTGCCCGGCGACCTACTGCTGCGCCGATCTGGTGGGGCTGGGTGATCCCGCCGGCTTCTACTGCACCGACAACAGCGATCTGTGCCCGCGCAACCTGCCCTGCGACGACAACGAGGACTGCGCGATCGACCAGTACTGCGAGCAGGGGCTGTGCTTCCCGCGCGGGCCGGGCGACGTGGCGCGCGGCGACAGCTGCGAAGGCCCCGGCGACTGCAGCGAGGACAACAACGACTGCGTGTTCACCTTCCGCAACGGGGTGGGCCGGGGCGAGCGCGACGCGTTCGAGAACCCGGGCGCCGGCATCTGCAGCACCCCGTGCCGCAGCGGCGCGCAGTGCCTCGAGGGCGAGTGCTGCCGTGTCGCGGTGCGGGTGGACTCGAGCGTGGGCACGGGCTACTGCGTGACCGGCAACATCTGCGAGCCGGGCGGCGGCGGGCCGGGCAACGGCGACGGCCGCGCGCGCTGCAGCAACCCGGCGTCCTGCGATCCCGCGCGCTTCGACCGCTGCATCAACGATCGCTTCTTCGGGCGGGTGTGCGCGGTCGGCTGCGCCGGCGGCGGCGCGTGCCCCAACGGCTATGTCTGCGATCCGCGAGACGAGGTGTGCCACCCGGAGAACGTGTGCGCCAGCGACGACGAGTGCGGCGGCGGCAACCGGTGCGTGGACGATCGGTGCGTCGAGGGCGCGCGCCAGTGCGACGACGCGGCCGACTGCGGTGATCCCCTCAACCTGCGCTGCTTCGAGGGCCGCTGCGCCGACCGCGCGCGCCCCTGTGCCGCGGCCGAAGACTGCGACGCCGACGAGGTGTGCTTCGACCAGCAGTGCGAGCTGGCGCTGCGCCCCTGCGGCAGCGACGACGAGTGCCGCTTCGGCGAGCGCTGCATCGACGACGTGTGCCAGCCCTTCTTCCTGGGCTTCGGGGATCCCTGCGCCGACTCGGTCGAGTTCGCCTGCGATCCGGCGACGGCGCCCATCTGCTTCGTCGATCCCGCGGTGGCCGACGGCGTGTGCACGGCGGGCTGCGCCTACGGCAGCGACTGCCCGGGCGAGAGCGTCTGCATCGACCGCGAGGGCCTGGGTGATCCGACCTTCTTCCTCTGCGCGCCCGACGATCTCGCCGACCGCGCGGCCGACGTGCCGGCCCACGCGCCCTGCGCCGCCGACGCGGCCTGCCTGGCCGAGGACTTCTGCCACCGCGGCGCCTGCGAGGACCAGGGCGCGGGCGACCAGGATCCGGGCGGCGCCTGCGAGGGCCCCGGCGACTGCAACCTGATGACCGCCGACCAGTGCGTCGTGCCCCGCGAGTTCGGCTTCGGCGCCGGCGGCGTCGACGGCTTCGCCGACGCGATGGGCGGCGGCACCTGCACGACGGCCTGCAACACCGACGCCGACTGCGGCGCCGGCTGCTGCCGCCACGCCGTCGAGAACGACCAGCCCGTCGGCTACTGCGTCGCCGCCGCCTTCTGCGCCGACCCCGTCGGCGGCCCCGGCGATCCCTGCTTCCCCGGCGCCCACGAGGAGTGCGACCCCGCCACCACCGACGCCTGCATCTTCGGCCCGCTCAGCGAGGGCACCTACTGCGCCCAGACCTGCAACGACGACGCCGACTGCCCCGGCACCTGCTGCGGCGAAGCCAACGGCGCCCTGTACTGCCTGGCCGCCGAGGACTGCCCCTGATCAAGGCGGGATCCACCGCAAGGCCCCCTTGACCTTGACCTTGACCTTGACCTTGACCTCGCCCTCCTGACCCGCCGCCCAGGCCTCCACCCGCACCCAGCACCCACGCCCCCGTGCCCGTGCACGTGCACGTGCCCCCGTAGTTGATCATGCGACATGTAGGCATATGTAAAGAATGCCTTTCAGTTCAGCCGCTTACACGGCTGGCCAATGACCACGTAGTCACTACACGTGGTCTGTAAACAATTCTCTTGTGGTGCGAATGGCCTCAGGCGTAGGCCTAAATGCCCTCCTGACCCGCCGCCCAGGCCTCCACCCGCACCCAGCACCCACGTGCCCGTGCCCCTGTGCCCTCCGCCCAGGCCCCCCGCCCCCCCCCTGACCTTGACCTCACCCCCCCCCTGACCCGCCGCCCAGGCCCCACACCTGCACCCAGCACCCACACGTCCCCCCCATGCCCCCCCCCAACCCGCACCCGCCCACCCGGTCATCGTCCCCGGCGCCCTCTCACCCGCCGACCACGCCGCGCTGATCGACGACCTCTACACGGTCCACTGCGACATCTTCGCCGGCGTCGACCGCCTCGCCTTCCAGCGCTACGTCGTCGACTCCCCCGCCACCTGGACCCGCATCATGGTCCAGCGCGACGCCCGCGACGCCATCGTGGGCTACTTCGCCGCGCACGCGTTCCACCGCCCCGTCCACGGCGAGGACGCCGTCGTGCTGCGCGGCGAGGCCGGCTTCCTGCGCAGTCATCGTGGCCACAACTCGACGGCCGGCTTCGGCCTGCGCGAGGCGCTGAAGACCGTGCTGCGCGAGGCCGGCGGGCCGGTCTACTACCTCGGCTGCCTGGTGCACCCGGTCAGCTACTACGCGCTCGCGAAGCGCATGCGACCCGTCTGGCCCAGCCCGGCGGCGCCTGTCGAGGGTCGGCTGCTCGACGAGCTGTGCGCGCTCGGCGACGCCTTCGGTCTCGAGCCCGTCGGCGACGACCCGCTCGTGCGCCACGTGGGCTGGCGAACGCTCGAGTCGCCCGCCGAGCGCGACTGGTGGGCCCGCTGCGACAAGCCGGCGGTGCGCTACTACGTGCAGCGCAACCCGGGCTACGGCGCCGGACACGGCCTGCTGACGCTGGCTCGCGTGTCGCCGGCGACGCTGGCCGGGGCGGCCGTCAGCGTCGCGCGCGAGCAGGGCGCGCGGTCCGTCGACCGGGTGCGCAGCGCGCTGCGCCGGGCGCCGGGCGCGGGGCGCTGGCTGGGTCCGGCCGAGGTGCGCCGCAGCCTGCGCGCGCTGCCCCTGTTCGCCGGCCTCGACGCCGCCCACCTGGCGCGGCTGGCGGGGCGCGCCGAGCTGATCGAGCGGCCGGCCCAGCGCGACATCGTGCGACAGGGCGAGGCGGGCGACGCGCTGTACGTGGTGGCCGCGGGCACGGTGCAGGTGCTGCGCGAGGGCGCGCCGGTCGAGCAGATGGACGCCGGCGAGGTCTTCGGTGAGATCGGGGCGCTCACCGGCGCGCCCCGAAACGCGACGGTGCGCACGGTCAGCCGGACGCGGCTGATTCGCGTGCCGCGCGCGGCCGTGCTCGAGGCGCTCGAGTCGGACGAGGCGCTGCGGGCGGCGGTGTGGCAGCGCGTGGCGGCGCGGCGGTTCGCGACCTGCGTGCGCGGGGTGCCGCGGTACGCCGATCTGGCCCCCGCCGAACGTCGGGCGCTGTTCGACGAGGCGACCGTCGCGCCGCTCACCGCCGGCGTCGCGGTCGCCTGGGACGCGCCGACCGAGCTGTTCGTGGTCGAGGGCGCGGTGCGGATCGGCGCCGCCGAGGACGAGCGCGTCGTCGAGGCGCCGGCCTGGCTGCCCTGGTCGGAGCCGACGTCCGTCCGCGCCGAACGGGACGCCTGGTTGGCGTGGCTGCCGGCCGAGGGCGCCGCGCCGTCGCCCGATCCGCTGCTCGACCGGCTGCCCGAGGTGGTGGTCGATCTGTTGCGCGCCGACGCGATCCGGCAGACGCTGGCGCCCGGTGAGATCCTCTTCGCGCAGGGGGATCCGGCCGACGCCTTCTACCTCGTCGAGGCGGGCGCGCTCCGCGTGATCGCCGACGGCGCCGAGCTCGCGACGCTGGGGCCGGGCGCCGGCTTCGGCGAGCGCGGCCTCGATCCGGCCGGGGACGGTCGCCGCACGGCGGGCATCGTCGCCGCGGCGCCCACCACGCTGCTGCGCGTCGACGCCGCCGCCTTCCTCCGCGACGCCGGCCCCTTCGTCTTCGGCGCGCCCGACCGGCCGACGGACCTGCTGCCCGGGTTGGTGGGCGCGGCCTGGTCGTCGGCGCCCATCGCGCAGGCCGAGCGCCGGGTGTTCGAGGCGGGCGCGGTGGTGCTCGCCGAAGGCGACGCGTCCGACGCCGTGTACTACGTCGTCGAAGGCACCGCGCGCGTCGAGCAGGGCGGCGTGGTCGTGGCGCACCTGACGCCGGGCGCCACCTTCGGTGAGCGGGGCGCGCTCTTCGACACCCCGCGCACAGCGACGGTGACGGCGGCCACGCGACTGGCGACCCGCCGGGTGCCGGCCGCCGCCTTCGGCGCCTGGGCGCGCGCCCATCCCCAGGTGGGCACCCTGTTGGCGACGCTCGCGGCGGCGCACCGTGCCCCCGGGGACGGGCCGACGACGACCGTACACCGGGGCACGCGCGGCGGCCGCCCGAGCGTCGTCGCGATCACGCCGATCTCGGAGGGGGCGCGCTTCGTCGCCACCTTCGTCGACGGCGCCCCGCGGCCGGTCGCCGTGTTCGAGCGCGAGGACGGCGCCACGGGGGTCCTGCAGCGCGTCGACTTCGAGCGGGCCGAGCCCGGCGACGCCCGCTGGCTCGAGCACGCGGGCGGCGCGCTGAAGCGGGTGGCGCTCGAGGGCGACCTCGCGGCGGCGCCGACGCTGGCCGCGCGCGTGCGGCGTGGGCGACGGCTGACGCGCGGTGAGATCGAGCGGTTCCGCTGGACCGGCGTGCTGGGCCCGCCGGCGCGAGGCGGGGCGCGGGTCGTCTGCGGGTGCGTCGGCGTGCTGGCGCGCGATCTGGATGCGCTGCCGGCCGGCTGCTCGGCCGCCGAGGTCGCCTGCGCCACCGGGGCCGGCACCGTGTGCGGCGGCTGCCGCCCGCTCGTCGAGCGCTGGGTCGCTGGCGTCGAGGTGCCCGCGGCGTTGCCCGACGAGGTGACGCCGGACGCCTTCGAGGCGCGCCTGGACGCGCTGCGTCAGGCCGACACCCGGCACAGCCTGTTCGCGCCCGACAGCGTGATGTGGCGCGTCTTCGGCGAGAACGTCGCGCTCCTGGGCGGGCCGCGCGGCCTGCTGATGCAGTTCGCGCACCCGGCGGTCGCGCAGGGGCTCGTGCACCACGCGGGCTTCCTCACCGCGCCCGGCGATCGCTTCCACGCGACGCTGCAGACCATGTACGGGCTGGCCTTCGGGGACGGCGCCACGATGATGCGCCTGGCGCGCGAGGTGTTCGCGAAGCACGTCGCCGTGCGGGGCCGGCTGCGCGGCGGGGGCGTAGCGTTCGCGGCCAACCAGGTGCCGCTGCTGCTGTGGGTGGCGGCCACCATCGTCGAGACGACGGTGCTGGCCTTCGAGCGGCTGGTCGAGCCGCTCGCGCCCGGGGACAAGGACCGGCTGGTCGCCGAGGCGGCGTTCCTGTTCGGGCTGTTCGGCATCCCCGAGGATCGCTTCCCGCGCGATTGGGCGGCGCTCGCCGCGTACGTGCAGGCGACGCTCGACGGCGGTGCGCTGCGGGTGGGTGATGACGCGCTGCGCCTGGCGAACGCCATCCTGCGGCCCGACAAGGCGCCCAGCGAGATCGTCTTCAAGGTGGTGCGGCCGCTGACGGCGCGCTGGCTGCCGCCGTCGCTGGCCGCCGCTTACGGGTTGCAGCCGAAGGCGGCGGGGCGCGCGGCAGCCGCGGCGACCGAGGTCGCCCTGCGGGCCGCGGTGCCCCGCTTGGCCGAAGGGGTGCGCTACAGCGCGGCCCGCCGCGCGGCCGAGCGCCGGCGCCGCGGCCAGCCGCCCGTCCCCGACGAGGGGGCCACGCTCGAGCGGCTGCTCGCGGTCGCGTTGGGGGCGAGCGGGCGGGGGTCGGTCAGCCCTTGATGAGGGCGTCCAGCTCCGAGCGGCTGGTGACGATGCGGTTCACCAGCCCGTAATCCTTCGACTCCTCGGCGGTCAGCCAGAAGTCGCGGTCGCTGTCCTTGCCGACCTGGTCGAGATCCTTGCCCGTCGCCTCGGACACGATCTCGTTGTACCGCCGGCGCAGCTTCACGATCTCCTTGGCGGTGATGTCGATGTCCGACGCCTGGCCGCGCGCCGCCGTCGAGGGCTGGTGCAGCAGGAAGCGTGCGTTGGGCAGGCTGACGCGCTTGCCCGGCGGGCTGCCGAGGAAGATCAGCACGGCCGCCGACGCCACCACGCCGTTGGCCACGGTGATGACCGGGCAGGGCGAGAAGCGGAACAGGTCGTAGATGGCGAAGCCCGAGTCGGCCGAGCCGCCGGGCGAGTTCACGAAGACCGTGATCGGCGCCTTCGGATCCTTGCGCTCGAGCAGCATCATCGTCGTCGCGATGCGCCGGTACAGCTGGTCGCTGACCTCGTCGGCCACGATCAGCGTGCGGGTGTCGAGCATCTTGGAAGCGAGCGCGACGGCCTCCTTGCTCTCGGCGCCGCCCGGCAGGTCCTCACGGTCGTCGTCGTCGTCGTCGAAGCGCCACATGGTGCGTCCTCCAATCGTGGTGAGCGGGTGGACCATACCGCCGCGCCGCGCCGGATGCGACCGCCGCGTCACGAGGATGAGCGCCGCCGTTCGGACGTCGCGTCAGGGCCGCTCGACATCGAGCGGGACGACGGCGTCTTCGGGCACGGGCCCCAGGATCGACGCGGCTCGCCGTCCGTACAGCAGCGCGGCGAGGCGGATGTGGATCTCCTCGTCCGAGGCCGCAGGGTGCTTCTCGCGCAGCCAAGCGCGCTTGAGCGCCCGGGCGTCCGCGTTCATCCGGCACATCTTCAGAAAGCGGTCGGCCGGCGACATCTCGCGGAGGTGCCGAAGGTAGCGCTCGCGGGCTTCGGGCGTGGTGTCCTCGAACATGCCCGCAGTCTCCCGGTGGCGCCGTCGTGACGCAAGTGGGCGATCGCCTACTCGCAGGTGTTCGCGGCGCCGGGCGTCGGGGGGGCGGCGAACGTGAAGTCCGCGCCGTTGTCGTCGGTGTCGGCGCCGTCGGGGCAGCGGACGATCGCGCCGTCGCCGGTGTCGGCGGGGGCGGGCTGGCCCTCGCCGACGCCGGGCATGGCGCCCTCGTAGGCGACGCCGTCGAGCGCCATGTCGTCGGGGCCGAGCAGCACGACGCCGTCGGGCGCGCCGTTCTGGATCTGGCCGGGCAGGGGCACGCGGACGGCGCCGGCGGGCACCCCGGCCAGGACGCTCGCGGCGCCGACGACGACGAAGCCGCCGGCGGGCACCTCGGCGTCGCCCAGGTCGATCTCGCTGTACGCCTGGCCGTTGCTGCCGTTGAACAGCACCAGCGTGTGGCCGGTGAGCCGCAGCGGGCGCCCGGTGCCGTTGAACAGCTCGAGGAACTCGGGGCCGTCCTCGCCGGGCTGGTCGTAGTCGATCTCGTTGATCACCAGGCCGCTGATCGCGTCGACCACCGTGATCTCCAACTCGGCCTCGAGATCGTCGAGGCGGCCGGTGAGCGTGCCGGTGGTCGCCTGGCTGGCCACGGTGACCTCGAAGGTGACCTGGCCCTCGCCCCAGGGGATGAGCACCGAGCGGGGCAGATCGCTCAGCGCGTCGCTGGGCGTCAGCTGCACCTGCCAGCCGTCCTCGGGGGCCGGGCGATCGGCCACCAGCGTCACCTCGACCGTCTCGTCCACCCCGACGACGATCTCGGCGGGCTCGAAGCGCAGCGACGTCGGCGGGGCGTCTTCGGGCAGCACCGTCACGATGGCCTCGGCCGCGCCGCGCTCGGGGACCGACGCGGTGACGGTCACGTCGAGGGGCTCGGCCACCGGCCCGTTCAGCCGCAGCGCGACGAGGGCCGACGTGGCCCCCTCGGCGACCACCGTGGGTCCGTCGGCCACCAGCGGCGCCGCCGGGTCGAGCGCGATGTCGACGGCCAGCCCCCCCGCCTCGGCGGCCGACGACAGGCGCACGCTCAGCAGCCGCCCGTCGAGCCCGCGGATCAGGCCGTCACCGCCCGCGCGCACGAACGCGCGGGCGGGCTCGAGCGCCACGACCACCGGCGGCCCGTCGGCCACGTCCTCCGGGCCGCGCGGCTCCAACTTGCTGTCTTCGTTGGCGAATCGCAGCACGCCCACGATGGCCTGGAAGCGGCTGCCGACGGCCGGCAGCGCGTCCATCGCGTACAGGAAGTCGTTCACCCGCAGCCCGCCGGTGACGACGAAGGCGTTCGTGGGATCGCTGTCGCCGGGGCCGGCCGGCGGGTTGACGCTCAGCACGTCGACCTGCTCGACGCGGACCAGGACGGCCTCGTAGTCGTCCGCCAGCGCGCCGTCGGTGCGCACCATCGCCGGATCCACGGTCACCGGCGCGGGCACCGCGACGTCGGCCTCGAGCACCTCGAAGTGGCTGACCTGCGCGATCTGCCGCTGGCCGAAGAAGTCGCTGGCCGTGCCCGACACCGCGACGCGCTGGCCGCGCATCGCGCCCACCTCGACGCTGGCGTTGCCGGTGTAGACGTAGACGCCCGAGAAGGGCGCGCCGCGATAGCCGGGCTGGCCCGCGGCCATCTGCAGGAAGAAGCCGGCGCCCTCGGGGGCGACCGCGGTGATGATGCCGCGCACCTGCGCCGGCGTGTTCGACGGCACCGTGCCGTCCTTGATGTCGTAGACCGAGACGCTGCACGCGCGGCCGTCCAGGTTCGACTCGTCGGGGCACGCGTCGCACACGTCGCCCAGGCCATCGCCGTCGGCGTCCTCCTGCTCGGGGTTGGCGTCGTCGGGGCAGTTGTCGTCCACGTTGTCGATGTCGTCGCCGTCGAGGTCGTCGAGGTCGATGGGCGCGCAGTCCTCGGTGTCGGCCTGCAGCGGGCAGGGGTCGCAGGCGTCGCCGACGTCGTCGCCGTCACTGTCGGCCTGGCCGCCGCCGTCGATGGGGCGCACCGGGTCGAAGACGGCCGGGCACAGGTCGTCGGCGTCGGGCACGCCGTCGCCGTCCGCGTCGCCGGCGGCGGGGCCGTCGAAGGCGCCGAGGCGCTGGGGCACGCAGGTCGGCTCGCCGGGCGGGGCGCCGCAGAAGGCCAGGCCGTA
This sequence comes from Myxococcales bacterium, assembly GCA_020633465.1. Taxonomy (GTDB): domain Bacteria; phylum Myxococcota_A; class Bradymonadia; order UBA7976; family UBA1532; genus JACKDN01. The sequence goes on along the minus strand of JACKDN010000030.1, from coordinate 57,023 downwards.
GCTGTCTCGGTTGGCGCCGGACAGCGCGGCGTAGTCGTAGTCGGTGTCGGCGCGCAGGCACAGGCGCTTGGGCACCTGGCACAGGCCGCCGGGCAGGGCCTCGCAGCCCGCCTGCGCGGTCGGCAGGCCGCCCATCACGTCGGCGTCGCCGAAGAGGGGCTGACCCGCACGCAGCACGAGGGCGGTCTCACCCGGGCCGGCCTCGAGCACCGCCCGCCAGGGGTCGTCGTCGGGCGCGTCGCCCGCCGCGAAGATGGCCACGTCGCCCCAGCGCCCCGGCGCCAGCACGCCGATCGAGTCGTCCATGGCGAAGGCCCGGGCCGCGCCCAGCGTCGCCATGCGCCACAGATCGCGGCTCTCGAAGAAGCCGCCGTAGTGCACATCGTTCAAGTAGGCCGCGCAGGCCAGCTCGCGCTGCATGTTGACGCTGCCGCTGGCCGTCCAGTCGGTGCCCAGGGCCAGCTCGACGCCCAGCGCCGCGTACAGCGTCACCGGCGCGGTCATGCCGTAGAGCGAGACGTTCGAGCGCGGCGACCAGATGACCGCGGTGCCGTCGGCCGCCATCACCGCGGCGTCCGCGGCGGTGAGCCCGACGGCGTGCACGAAGGCGCCGTTGCCCTCGGTGACGTCGACGCCGCTGCGGGCGGCGCTGCTGAGGCACAGGAACTCGTTGCGCGCCGCCTGGTTGATGCCCTCGGCGACGTGCGGCATGTACGCCGCCTCGTTCAGCACGTTGCCGCCGGGCAGATCGGGGTAGCGGCAGTCGTTGGTGCGCACCTCGCCGCCGCTGTCACCGAGCGGGAAGGTCTCGTAGTCGACCGCGGGCTCGCCGAGGCCCTCGTTCTGGTTGCCGCGATCCAGGTTGCGCAGCAGGCCGTCGGCCGCGCCCGAGCCCGAGAGGCTGGTGGTGCCGGTGACGAGCTGGCGCAGCTCGCCCCAGGTCACCTGCGCGCCGTTGGCGCCGCCGGGCACCGAGATGCGCGAGTGGCCGTTGTTGCCGCGGCGCCAGTCGTGGCGGTGCTCGAAGCGCTCGTCGCCCCAGTCGCCGGGATCGTTCTGCGTGAAGGTGATGTGGTCGTGGGCGTTGATGAGGCCCGGCGAGACGACGGCGTCGGGGCAGGTGACCTCGGTGGCGGCGGCGGCCGAGGGGGCGTCGCCGCAGTCGCAGGCGGCACACTCGATGCGGCCGTTGGCGCCGATGACCACCTCGCCGCCGCGCAGCGCGGCGTCGGGCAGCAGGATGGTGCCGCGCAGGCGCAGGGCCGCGTTGCCGGCCGAGGTCACCGCGCAGGTGCCGCCCTCGAGGGCGGGCAGGGCGCCGCAGTCGACGACGCCGGTGGGGGGCGCGCCGCCCGTGCCGGGCTCGCCGCCCATGCCGCAGCGCGCGCGGGCATGCCGCCGCCGATGCCAGGCTCACCGCCCATGCCGCCGCCGACGCCGGGCTCGCCGCCCAGGCCGCCGCCGACGCCGGGCGCCCGCCCATGCGCCGCCGACGCCAGGCTCACCGCCCATGCCGCCGCCGACGCCACTCGCCGCCCAGGCCGCCGCCGACGCCGGGCTCGCCGCCCATGCCGCCGCCGACGCCGGGCGCGCCGCCCATGCCGCCGCCGACGCCAGGCTCGCCGCCCATGCCGCCGCCGACGCCAGGCTCGCCGCCCCTGCCCAGGCAGCCCGCCGACGCCAGGCTGTCCGCCCTGACCAGGCTGGCCGCCGGCGCCAGGGCTGGCTGCCGCGCCAGGCGCGCCGCCGCCGCCGCCGCCGTCGGCTCGACGCCGGCGTCGCCGCCGCCGCCGCCGCGCCAGGCTCGCCGCCCATGCCGCCGCCGACGCCGGGCTCGCCGCCCTGCCCAGGCAGCCCGCCGACGCCCGGCTGTCCGCCCTGACCAGGCTGGCCGCCGGCGCCCGGCTGGCCGCCGGCGCCAGGCGCGCCGCCGGCGCCGCCGTCGAAGCCGACGCCGGCGTCGCCGGCCGGGCCGCCGTCGCCGGATCCACCTCCGCCGCCGCCCAGGCAGCCCCCCAGTGCGAGGGCGCAGGCGACGACGAGGACGGTCGAGACAGTTCGCTTCATGGTTCGCTCCCGGGCGATGCGCCGCGGAAGCTAGCAGAACCGAGGGTCGCGTCTCCACGCGCGATCGAGGTGCCGCGCCGAGTTTCCATCTGCGCTACAACGACGCCATGCACGCGCCCACGCTCATCTACGAGACCCTGCACGGCAGCCGCGCCTATGGCCTCGCCCGGGCCGACAGCGACCACGACTACAAGGGCGTCGTCGTCGGCCCGCCGGCCTGGTACTTCGGCTTCCGCGGCGGCCCCGAGCAGGTCGAGCTGGACAAGGATCACGTGCGCTTCGAGCTGCGGAAGTTCGTTCGGCTGGCCGCGCAGGGCAACCCCACGCTGATCGAGCTGCTGTTCACGCACCCCGACGATCGGGTGGTCGTGACGCCCGCGGGCCAGCGCCTGCTCGACGCCCGCGAGGCCTTCCTGTCGCGGCGGGTCGAGGGCAGCTTCGGCGGCTACGCGCTGCAGCAGCTGAAGCGCATCCGCACGCACCGGCGGTGGCTGCTCGAGCCGCCGAAGGGCGCGCCGGCGCGCGCCGACTTCGGGCTGCCCGACCACCTGAAGATCCCCAAGGACCAGCTCGGCGCGGCCGAGGCGCTGATCGAGCGGGGCGAGCTGGGCGCGCTGCCGGCCAACTTCCTCGACGTGCTCGACCGCGAGCGGCGGTATCGCGCGGCCAAGCGCACCTGGCAGCAGTACCGGCAGTGGCTGAAGGGGCGGAACCCCGCGCGGGCCGCGCTCGAGGCGAAGTACGGCTACGACACGAAGCACGCGCTGCACCTGGTGCGCCTGCTGACGATGGGGGCCGAGATCCTCGAGACGGGGCAGGTGAACGTGCGCCGGGACGACCGCGACGCGCTGCTGGCCATCCGCGACGGCGCGCTGACCTATGACCAGCTCGAGGCGCGCGCCGAGGCCCTGCACCAGCGGGTGCGCGCCGCGGCGAAGAGGTCGTCGCTGCCCGCCGAGGCCGACGAGGACGCCCTCGACGCCCTGTGTGTGTCCATCATCGAAGAGGTGCTCGCGTGCTGATCGCCGATCTCGACCTGGCCCGCCGCTTCCTGGCCGCCTGCCCGCCGCCGGGGCGCTTGCTGCTGTGCGCCGTCACCGGCGCGCACATCTACGGCTTCCCGTCGCCGGACAGCGATCTCGACCTGAAGGGCGTCCACCTCGCGCCCACCGACGCCTTTCTGGGGCTCGGCGACGTGCAGGTCAGCTTCGACCGCACCGAGGACTTCGAGGGCGTCGAGTGCGACGTCACCACGCAGGAGGCGCGCGAGGCGCTGCGCCTGCTGCTGCGCGGCAACGGCAACATGCTCGAGCGCGTGCTGTCGCCGCTGCAGGCGGTGGCGCCGCCCGAGGGCCTGCAGGATCTGGCGCGCGGCGCCGTGTGCGCGCGCTTCTTCCGCCACTACGCCGGGTTCTTCCGCGGCCGCCTGCGCGAGATCGAGAAGGCGCCGGCGCCCATCGCGAAGAACCTGCTGTACGCCTACCGGGTGGCGCTCACCGGGACGCACCTGCTGCGCACCGGCGAGCTCGAGACGGACGTGAACGTGCTGGCGCCCACCTACGGGTTCGCCGAGGTGGCGGAGCTTGTGGCCTTCAAACGGGAACACGGCGAGAAGTCGGCCCTGGACACAGCGACCGACGCCCGCCACCGCGCCAACCTGCCGCGCCTCGAGGCGCTGCTGGTCGTGGCGCGCGACACGACGACGCTGCCCGACGCGCCGCCCAACGCGGATGCCCTGTCGGACTGGCTGGTCCAGGTGCGCCGCGCCGCGCGCTGAGCTGCGCGCAGCCGGCGGGCCAAAAAGTGTGAGAAGTAGCCCGGTTCGTTCGTTTGTATGGCACGACCCCAGGCGCATCGCGCCGACGTCGCGGGCGGGGGTTGTCACGGGGCGGGATGTGTCTAGGTTGTCGGCGGCCCCGAAGGGCGCCCGAAGGGGCCAGGAAGCCGGGACCAGGAGGTGGCTATCGGTGCAATGCCACAAGCTGTCATCGGTGATTCGGCGCTGAGGCGCTGATTCGAACGTTGCCCACGCTCGCGGTCCGGCGCTGCCAGGCCGGCCGAGCTCGACGCCCCGCGGTCCCCGACCGACGGGGCGTCGTCGTTTCAGGGGCCGTCGAGCCTGGACGCCGGCGGGTGGCCGGACACCGTTCGGGCGTCGACCGGTGATCATGGGACGTGCAACTCGGCGCGGCGTGCGCGAGTCTCGGCTGCGATGAAGATGCACCGCCTGATTCGGCTGTGGAACTGGCTGCCGGCGTTCCGGGCGGTGGCGCAGACGGAGCATCTGCCCACGGCGTCCGCCCGCCTGAACGTGAGCGCCTCGGCCCTGTCGCGCAGCATCCGACTGCTCGAGGAGGACGTGGGGGTCCCGCTCTTCGACCGCGTGGGGCGGCGCCTGGCGCTCAACGCCGAGGGCAAGCTGCTGCTCGACGCCGTGCGGGACGCGATGCGCCGGGTGGACGACGCCTTGGCTCGGCTGGAGCGCCGAACGCTCGCCGGGAGCTTCGGGTTGTCCGCCCCGAGCGCCTTCTTCCCGGTGTGCGTGCTGCCGGCGCTGAAGATCCTGGCGCAGTCGCATCCGGACCTTCGACCTCGGCTGACGACGCTGTCCGCGCCCGACGTGAACGCTCATCTGCTCGAGGGCACGCTGGACCTCGCGCTGCTGGACGACCCCGAGCCGGCCGAGGGCGTGGTGATCGAGCCGCTGACGCGCATCCGCTACGGCGTCTACTGCGGGGTGGGGCATCCGCTGCGCGACGCGCCGCGCGTCGACCGGGCGACGCTCGCCGAGCACGCCTTCGTCGCGCCGCCGGCGGGCGCCGACGATCACTGGCCCAAGCACTGGCCGCGGCGCGTCACGACCGAGGTGCACACGCTCGAGCTGGGCCTGTCGATGTGCAGCGGCGGTGGCCACCTGGCGGTGCTGCCCGATCTGGTGGCCGAGCACCACCCGCGCGCCGAGGACCTGGCGCGCGTCGACTTCGACCTCGGCGTCGACGCGGCGCTGCACGCCGTCTACCGGCGCCCGCTGGGCGACCGCCTGCTCGGCGCGGTGCACGAGGTGCTGGTGGTGGTCGAGGACGTGCTCGCCGGGCTGCAGGGCGGCGAGCTCAGGTAGGCGGCGCCGCCGGCGGGCGCATCGCCACCTGCTGCGTGAAGCGCAGCGAGATGCCGGCCTCGCGGCAGGCGGCGATCAGGTTCATGCGGGCCGCGTGGCGCAGCGACCAGGCGTCGCTGGGGCTGTCCGCCCAGCCGGCCAGCCAGCAGACGGCGCCCTCGGGCTTCATCTGATACACCCAGAACGCCGGGGGCTCGTAGGTGGCCAGGAAGGGCGAGTCGGTCATCGCCTTGCGGGCGATGTCTTCCACCTGCTGCAGGTCGGCCTCGTAGGGCACGGTGAACTCGATGTAGGCCCACAGGAAGTCGTCGCGCAGGGACAGGTTCTGGAACTCCTGGCCCAAGAGGCGCGTGTTGGGCACGACGAAGCGGCGCCAGTCCCACACCTTGATGGTGGTGTGGGTGGGGCCCAACGCTTCGACGGTGCCGTAGTGTTCGCCCACGATGACCGTGTCGCCGATGTTGAGCACCTTGCTGAACGCGATGACCACGCCGGCGATCAGGTTCTCGACCACCGGGCGCGCGGCGACGCCGACCACCACGGTGAGGGCGCCGACGGTCAGCGAGACGACGGCGGCCGGCGCGCCTTCGAGGTAGGGCAGGGCGACCAGGACGCCGGTGACGCCCAGCAGCGTCGGCCCCAGCAAGCGCCGCAGCGCGCGCGTCTGCCCCTGGATGCTCTCGCGCGCCACCTTGCGCTGGGCGGACTCGGCGTCGTCGAGGGGTGAATCGGTCGGCACCGGTGCGATGTCGCCGCGACCTCGCACGCGCGCCAGGCGGCGCCCGGTGAGCGCCGTCAGCGAGCGCGCGCCGAGGAACGCGACGGTCAGGCCGAGCACGGCGGTGGCGATCTGGAAAGCGGTGAGGGCGGTCACGATCGGCTCCGGGTTGCTTCGCGCCCAAAGGGTGAGTCAGCCGGCGACCGGGTGCAACCGGGGCGCCGAGCTACCGACCCAGCGGGTGTGCGCGCTCGACCTTTTTCAGGTGCACGACGACGTCGAACGACCCGGCGAGCGGCACGGGCGGCGCCGAGTGCTCCCACGACGGGTCGTAGGTCGCGCCCAACGAGCGCCGGGGACGCGGGGCCTCGAAGGGCGCGCGCGCGGCGGCGGGCAGGGCGCGCAGGTCGAGCAGGAAGGCGTCGTGAGGCGCGGTGTTCAGCTCGGCCTCGATCAGCTCGGCGGGTGGCGGGCCGAGGACGAAGCCAGTCATCGGGCCGCGCCCGTCGGGCTGGTGGCGGTGGGCCTGAAAGCCGCCCTCGCCGAAGCCGACGCCGACCGCGACGTAGGCCGGGCCGAGGTGGCGGCGCAGGTGCTGGCCCATGGCCGGCGCGCCCATGAGCTGCCCGGCGCCGACGTGGGCGTCATGGGCCCAGACCACCGCCGCCGTGTCAGTGGGCAGCCGGGCGAGCAGCAGGTCGGCCATCGCGGCGTCGCGCGCGGCCACCATCTCGGGCAGCGGGCGGCTGTAGATGGCGCAGTGGGCGGCGAGCACGCCGACGTCGGTCAGCGCTCGGTCGCGCTCGGGCGAGGGCGGCAGCGCCTCGAGCGCGGCGGTGAGCCGCGCCAGGACGGCGACGCCCTCGGCGAGGCCCGGCGCGCCCGGCCTCGAGCGGCCGGCTGGGATGGCCGCGAGCGCCCCGTCGAGGCCGGGCACGGCCAGCGCGCGGGCCGCGACGAAGGCGCGCACGCGCTCGACGATCCGGCCGTTGTACTGCGGATCGACGCCGCGCAGGTGTACGCGGTGGGGCGCCGGCCGCGCGCCGTTCCAGGCGCGCAGCCAGACCAGGAAGTCGGCCATCGAGCGCGTCTGCCAGATGGTCATGCCCAGGGCCTCGATGGCCGTCGAGGGATCGGCGGCGCCCTCGCCCTGCACGAAGGCGTCGGCGACCTCGGCGGGGCCGACGCCGACCTCGAGGAACACGATGCGGACGTCGCGCCGCTCGACCAGCAGGCGCGTCAGCAGATGGCGGACCCGAAAGAACTCGCGGGTGCCGTGGGTGGACTCGCCGAGGCCGACGACGCGGGCGTCGGCGAAGGTGGGCAGCAAGGGACCGAGAGCGCCGAGCGGGGCGGTCGGGTCGAGGGTCGCCAGGGGCACCGCGTGGTCGGTCCACGAAGCGGCCGCCGCCGGCAATCGGGCCATCGCCAGCAGCGCGAGGGCCAAGGCGCACCGCGGCAGGGTCACTCCGCGCACTGTTCGTCGCCGCCGCCGAGCCACACCTCGAGGTCGCCCCGCAGCGTCCACATGTAGACGAGCGTGTGCCCGTGGGCGGCGGCCTCGAAGCGCCGCAGGCTGGTGCCGGAGGCGATGGGAATGGGGCGGCTGCGTGGCTGGCCGTCGGCGGTGAGGTGCTGCAGCCGGCCTTCGTCGCCGCTCGAGGTGAGCACGGCCGGTCCGGTGGGCAACAGGATCGAGCGCGTGTAGCCGCCGCCGCTGAGCTTGGTGGCGCCGCCGACCGCGACGCCGTTGGTGTTGAAGCGCTGGCTGTACACGCCGCCCGCGCCGTTGCCGACCATCACGGCGCCCTCGGGGGAAGGCACCACGGTCACCGCCTGCCAGCCCGGGCCCTGCACCGGGCCGTTCGTGACGACGAAGTCGCGGTCCAGCGTGGCCACGAACGAACGCCATGACCCGGTCCTGTCGTTGCCGAAGGCCACCAGCCAGCCGTCCGCCAGCGGCGCGACCGAGATCGTCTCGGCGTCCTCGGCGCCGGTGATCGACTGGTTCAGCGTCGTGCGGTTGATGCGGTCGTCGTACACCATGTGGTCGAGCGCGCTGCCCCGCGGGGCGAGCACGTCGAACGCGTCGCCGTTCCAGCGAATCCACGGGTTCGCGCCGTTGTAGGTGATGCCGCCGTCGCGGCGGTTGCCGATGGCGCCCTCGAGGATGGGCCAGGTGCTCAGCCCGCGGCGGTCGCTGCCGTACCAGCCCACGGCGGCCATATACCGGCGCCCCGACCACGCCAGCGTGGGGCCGCGCGGGCGGTACTGGCCGATGTTGTCGGCCAGCACCCGGGTCGAGCTCGTCACGCCGCGGGCGTCGACGAAACGCAGGCGCACGGTCTCCTGCTGCACCCAGCCGGCCGTCCATTCGTGCCCGTGCCAGGCGACCTGGGTGTCGGTGTACTGATTCACGGTGGCCGAGCCCAGCCGCGTCGGCTCGCGCAGCGGGCCGCGGGCGCGCCAATCGGGGCACAGGTCGTCGCGGTCGTGCAGCCCGTCGCGGTCGCGGTCGGCGGGCGCGACGGGGGTGGTCGGCGTGGCCCAGTCCAGCACGTCGGGCGCGAGGTAGGGCGAGGGGCGCACCAGCTCGGTGGCGCGATCCGGATCGGCCAGCGGGCGGTGCACCAGGCGCACCCGGCCCTCGGCCGGCTCGAGCGCGTAGACGCCCTCGCCGTCCGGCGCCCAGAGCGCGGCGCTGGTGGGCGCGGGCGCGACCGGGAAGAAGGCGCCGCGCGCTGGATCCAGCACGCCGAGGCCCTCGGCGTCACCGTCGAGCGCGGCCACCAGCAGGCGGTCGTCGGTCGGGTGCAGCCGCACCACCGGCGGCGCGTCGTCCGCGCCGACGGGCACCGGGTAGGGGCCGCCCACCGGTCGGCCCAGCGCGTCGAGCACCTCGACCTCGCCGACGCCTCGCGCCGCCCGCACCAGCACGACGCGCGCGCCGTCTCGGTCGACGTAGGCGGCCAGGCGCTCGCCCGGCTCGGGCTCGGCGAAGACGAAGGCGTCGGTGCCGTCGGCGTTGACCGTCCACACCGCGCCCGCCCCGTCCTGGTACAGCAGCACGCCGCCGGCCAGCCACGCCGGGTGCCGCGCCGACAGCGCGACGGGCACCGGGTCGACGCCGTCCTGGCCCATCACCTCGAGCACGTCGTCGCGCACCGCGGCCAGCGCGCCGGTGGTCGGATCGCCCGCGAACGCGCCGAGCGTCGGCTCGCCCGCGAACAGCTGGTGGCGCACGCCGGTGATGGGATCGACCAGCCAGGGCGAGTGCCACCAGACCGCGCCGCTGTCGACCAGCAGCAGGCGGCCGTCGCTGTCGCAGGCGTCGGGGACGCCGTCGTCGTCGCCGTCCGGCTGATCGGGGTCGAAGGCCGCGGGGCAGCCGTCGACGTGAGTCTCGAGCCCGTCGCCGTCCTGGTCGTCGCAGGCGGTGCCGACGCCGTCGCCGTCGGCGTCGAGCTGGTCGGGGTTGAAGACGCCCGGACAGTTGTCGGCCGGCGGGTAGCGGTCGTCGCCGTCGGCGTCCAGCTCGACCACCAGATCGTCCAGGCTGGACGGATCGCCGTCGGTGGCCGCGGCGTAGAGCGTCACGCGGTCGAAGTCGGTGACCTCGACGTCGGGGGCGTCCACGGTGAGCGGCAAAGGATGGCCGTCGAGGCGCAGCACCCAGGCGCCGTCGGCCAGGCGGGTGGCCTCCAGCCGGTGGGCCAGCCCGTCGGCCAGCGCCGGCGCGGCCGCCTCGGCGACGGTCGCGGCGTCGGGGAAGCGCAGCACGCGGACGGTCGGGGCGTCAGGCGCGCCGAGCACCTCGACGCCGTAGCCGAAGCCGGGGTTGGCGGGGTCGTCGTCGAGGCGGGCGTCGGTGGCGAAGAGACCCACCCCCAAGCGGCCGCCCGTCCACCGCACCGCGAAGCCGAGGCGGACGCCGGGGCCCAGCAGGCGCACCCGCCGGGTGTGGCCGCCGCCGGTGGCCGGATCGCCCACCGGCGCGGTGTAGGCGCGGCCCTCGACGGCGGGCGACACCTCGCCGGGCAGCGCGGGCGAGCCCTCGGCGTAGGGGCCGGCCAGGGCGCTGGGCGGGAAGTCCTCGCACAGCACGTCGGCCAGCCCCAACGCCTGCCGCGCCGTACAGAATCGGAAGGCGTCACCGGGGCAGGCCGCCGGGCCGTCGGTCGTGCCGTCGCAGTCGTTGTCGACGCCGTCGCACACCTCGTCGGGCGGATCGGTGGGCCGGCAGGCCGCCTCGCAGCCGTTGGCCAGGTCGCCGTCGAGGTCGAGGAAGCCCTCCGCGCAGCGCCCGATGACGCAGGTCGACTCGACGCAGCCGGCGACGGCGTTGGCGATGGCGCAGGCCCGGTCGCAGGCGCCGCAGTGCTCGGGAAGCTGGGGCACGAAGTCGTCGGCCTCGCCGCTGCAGTCGTCGTCGAGGCCGTTGCACACCTCGTCGCTCGGCTGGCCCTCGACGGCGTCGCAGGCGGCCGCCGCGCCGTCCTCGGTGCAGACGACGGCGCCGTCCGCGGCGCAGGCGCCCACGCCCACGCTGCAGGCGTCGCCCAGGGTGGGGAAGTCCTCGTCGGTGGCCTCGTCGCAGTCGTCGTCGAGGCCGTTGCAGATCTCGTCGGTGGCCTCGAGGGCGACGGCGTCGCAGATCGCCGCCGCGCCGTCCTCGGCGCACACCACCGTGCCGGCCACGGCGCAGGCGCCGGCGCCCGCGGCGCAGGGGTCGCCCAGGGTGGGGAAGTCCTCGTCGGCGGTCCCATCGCAGTCGTCGTCGAGGCCGTTGCACACCTCGTCGGTGGCCTCGCGCGCGACCGCGTCGCAGGCCGCGGACGCGCCGTCCTCGGCGCAGACGACGGTGCCCTCGACGGCGCAGGCGTCCACGCCGGCCGTGCAGGCGTCGCCCACGCCGGGGAAGTCCTCGTCCGTCTCACCATCGCAGTCGTCGTCGGCGCCGTTGCAGGTCTCGGGCGCCGCCTCGCGCGCGATGGCGTCACAGCCGGCCGACTCACCGTCTTCGGCGCAGACGATGGTGCCGTTCACCAGACACTCGTTCTCGCCCGCGGTGCAGGCGTCGCCCACGCCGGGGAAGTCCTCGTCGGTCTGGCCATCGCAGTCGTCGTCCACCCCGTTGCAGGTCTCGGCGTCCCCCGCGTCGGCCACGACGTCGCAGACGGTGCCGACGCCGTCGGGCGCGCAGACGCGCGTGCCCGCGACCCGGCAGGGGCCCTCGCCGTCCTCGCAGTCGGCGCCCAGGGCGGGGAAGTCCTCGTCGGCCAGCCCATCGCAGTCGTCGTCGAGGCCGTTGCACGCCTCGACGCCGGGCACGCAGCCCGCGTCACCGGCGTCGGCCTCGACCGCGGCGTCGGCCCGGCCGTCGGGCGCGTCGACGTCGGCGTCGGCCGCGTCCACCTGGGCGTCGTCGCCCGCCGCGTCGTCGCCGGTGTCGGTCGACGCGTCGTCGACGTCGGCCGCGTCTGCCGTGGCGTCGAGCAGGCCGGTGTCCGGGCGGGGGGCCGCGTCGGCGCGGGCGTCCGCCCGGGGCGCTGCGTCGGCGCTGGCGTCCGCCGCGCGCGCTGCGGCCGCGGCTCGGCCCGCGGCGCCGCGTCGGCGCGCGGCCCGCCGTCCAACCGCCGCTGCGGGACGCACGCGCCGCCCTGGCAGCTCTCGCCCGCCTCGCACGTGACGCCCTCGCACGGACCGGCCGTGGTCGAGTCACCGTCGTCACACGCCGCGAAGGTGCCCATCAGAACCAGCGCCAGCCATCGGTCCGTGCGCCTCAATGGCGCCTCCTCTCGGTTGCCCGGGGGTTCACTCGGCGCACTGCGCGTCGCCGATCGCCGACCACAGCTCGACGTCCTCCTGCGTCGTCCACGACACACCGAGGACGTGGCCGCGGACGCCCACGCCGGGCCGGCGCGCGTTGCCGAAGTCGGGGCTCAGCGGCAGGGGGCGCGAGCGCGCGGCGCCGTCCTCGTCGAGGTGCTCCAGGCGTACCTGCCCGCCGGCGATGTAGACGATCGCCGGCCCGGTGGGCAGCGTGACGCCGCGCGGATAGCCGCCCCCGTCGTAGGTCGCCACCGGGCCGAACGGCACTCCGTTGGCGTTCACCGCCTGCCCACGCGCCCGGCCGACGTCCGGGTCGTAGCCCACCAGCAGGGCGCCGCCGGCGGTGGGCAGCAGCGTCGGGTAGTTCCAGCGCGGCCCGAGCGCCATGCCCTCGGCGACGGTGAAGTCCAGCCCCAGCTTGCCCACCCACGTTCGCCACGCGCCGATGCCGTTCTCACTGGTCACCACCAGCCACCCGTCGGCCACCGGCGAGGCGGTCACGAAGTCGGCGTTTGGGTCGCCGAAGAGGGCCGTCGTCTCGTCCTGCAGCGCGCCCTGCTCGTCGAGCAGGTAGTAATCGAGGTGGGCGCCGATGGGCGCCAGCACGTCGAACGTGTCGCCGTTCCAGTGCATCCAGGGCACCCGGCCCGCGATGTAGTTGGCGGTGTCCCGGCGGCCGCCGACGACCCCGTCCACCACCCGCCAGGCGCTGACCCCCCGCTGCGACTGACCCCAGCCGACGATGGCCAGGTAGGCGCGCCCGGTCCACTCGAAGATGGGGCCCCAAGGGACGTTCGAGATGCGGTCCGCCAGGACGATGAGCGGGCTGCGCCGGCCGCGCGCGTCGAAGACGTAGGACCGGATGTCGTAGGTGCTGCCGCCGCCGTGGACGAAGCCCAGCGTCCACTCGTGCCCGTGCCACGCCACCTCGACGTGGCGGAAGAAGTTGGCGGTGTTGCTGCGGGTGGCCTCGCGCCGTGGGGTGCGCACCCAGCCGCGCGCGCGCCAGTCGGGGCACAGGTCGTCGCGGTCGTGCAGGCCGTCGTGGTCGCGGTCGGCGGGCGCGGGCGCGGCGTCGGGGCGCAGCCAGCCCAGGGTCGCGACGTCCAGGTTGGGCGTGGGGCGCACCAGCACCGTGGCCGCGGCGGGGTTGGCCAGCGGGCGATGCACGAGGCGCGCGCCGTCGTCGGTCGGCTCGATCAGGTAGACGCCCGCGCCGTCGGGCCCCCACAGCGCCGCGGTGGTCGGCGCGGCGCTCACGGGCTGGAACAGGAAGCGGGCCGGATCGAGCACGCCCACGCCCACGGCGTCCCCATCGGGGCCGGCGATCAGCAGCACGTCCTCGGTCGGGTGCAGGCGCACGACCGGCGGGCCGGCCGCGGCCGCGGGCACCAGCACCGGCGCGAGCTGCGGGCGGCCCACGCTGTCCACCACCTCGGCCGTCGCGGTGCCGCCGCTCGCCCGCACCAGCACCACGCGGCTGCCGTCGCGGTCGACGTAGGCGGCCAAGGTCTCGCCGGGCTCGGGCTCGGCGAACACGAAGGCGTCGGTGCCGTCGGCGTTGACCGTCCACAGGACGCCGGCGCCGTCCTGGTAGAGCACGGTGCCGTCGTCCAGCCAGGCGGGGGCGCGCGCCGAGAGGGCGACCTGCACGGGGTCCGCGCCGTCCTGCCCCAACACCTCGAGCACGTCGTCGCGCACGGCGGCCAGGCGCCCGGTGGCCGGATCGCCGGCGAAGTCGGCCAGCGTGAACTCACCGGCGAAGATCTGGTGACGCACGCCGCTGACGGGATCGACCAGCCAGGGCGAGTGCCACCACACCGCGCTGCTGTCGACCAGCAGCATGCGGCCGTCGGCGTCGCAGGCGTCGGTGACGCCGTCGCCGTCGGCGTCCGGCTGATCGGGATCGTGGGCCATCGGGCAGCCGTCGTCGGGCGCGTCGAGGCCGTCGGTGTCGAGGTCGTCGCAGGCGCTGCCCACGCCGTCGGCGTTGGCGTCGGCCTGGTCGGGGTTGGGCACGTCGGGGCAGTTGTCGTAGGGCGCGTAGTGGTCGTCGGCGTCGTCGTCCACCTCCAGCACCAGGTCGTCCAGCGTCGAGGCGTCCCCGTCGGTGGCGGCGGCGTACACGGTGACGCGGTCGAAGTCGGTCACCTCGAGATCCGGCGCGTCGACGTCGAGCGGCAGCGGGCGACCATCGACGCGCAGCGTCCAGGCGCCCTCGAGCGTGCGCGTGGCCTCGACGCGGTGGGCGGCGCCGTCGGTCAGGGCGGGGGCAGCCGCTTCGGCGACGACGGCGGCGTCGGGGAAGCGCAGCACCCGCACCACCGGCGCCTCGGTGGGCCCGGTGAGCTCGACGCCGTAGCCGAAGCCGGGGTTGGTGGGGTCGTCGTCGAGGCGGGCGTCGGTGTCGAAGGCGCCCGCGCCCAGGCGCCCGCCGGCCCAGCGCACCCCGAAGCTCAGCCGCAGCCCGGGGCCGAAGACCGCGACCCGCGTCGTGTGGCCGCCGCCGGTCGCCGGATCGCCCGCCGCGGGGTGATAGGCGCGCTGCACGACGCTGGGCGGCGCGTCGCCCGGCAACGCGGGCGACGTGGGCAGGTATCGGGCGTCCAGCACGCCGGGCGCGAAGTCCTCGCACAGCGTGTCCGCGTAGCCGGCGCGCGCGCGCAGGGTGCAGAAGGCGAAGGCGTCGCCCAGGCACACCGCGGGCCCGTCGACGACGCCATCGCAGTCGTTGTCGACGCCGTCGCACAGCTCGTCCGGCGGATCCGTCGGCCGGCACGCGGCCTCGCAGCCGTTGTCGACCGCGTCGTCGAGGTCGACGAAGCCCGGCGCGCAGCGCTCGATGACACAGGCGGACTCGACGCAGCCTGGGACGGCCTGCGGCAGCTCGCAGGCGCGGCCGCAGGCGCCGCAGTGCTCGGGCAGCTGGGGCACGAAGTCGTCGGCCTCGCCGCTGCAGTCGTCGTCGAGGCCGTTGCAGACCTCGTCGCTCGGCTGGCCCTCGACCGCGTCGCAGGCAGCCGCGGCGCCATCCTCGGTGCAGACGACGGCGCCGTCGGCCGCGCAGACGCCCACGCCGACGCTGCAGGCGTCGCCCAGCGTGGGGAAGTCCTCGTCGGTGGCCTCGTCGCAGTCGTCGTCGAGGCCGTTGCAGGTCTCGTCGGTGGCCTCGAGGGCGACGGCGTCGCAGATCGCCGCCGCGCCGTCCTCGGCGCACACCACCGTGCCGGCCACGGCGCAGGCGCCGACGCCCGCGATGCAGGCGTCGCCCAGGGTGGGGAAGTCCTCGTCGGGCGTCCCATCGCAGTCGTCGTCGGCGCCGTTGCACACCTCGTCGGTGGCCTCCTGCGCGACCGCGTCGCAGGCGGCGGACGCGCCGTCCTCGGCGCAGACGACGGTGCCCTCGACGGCGCAGGCGTCGACCCCGGCCGTGCAGGCGTCGCCGACGCCGGGGAAGTCCTCGTCCGTCTCACCATCGCAGTCGTCGTCGGCGCCGTTGCAGGTCTCGGGCGCCGCCTCGCGCGCGACCGCGTCGCAGGCCGCGGACTCGCCGTCCTCGGCGCAGACGATGGTGCCGTTCACGAGGCACGCGTTCTCGCCCGCGGTGCAGGCGTCGCCGACGCCGGGGAAGTCCTCGTCGGTCTGGCCATCGCAGTCGTCGTCGACGCCGTTGCAGGTCTCGGGGGCCGCCTCGCGCGCCACCGCGTCGCAGGCGGCCGACTCACCGTCCTCGGCGCAGACGATGGTGCCGTTCACCAGACACTCGTTCTCGCCCGCGGTGCAGGCGTCGCCCACGCCGGGGAAGTCCTCGTCGGTCTGGCCGTCGCAGTCGTCGTCCACGCCGTTGCAGGTCTCGGCGTCGCCCGCGCCGGCCACCGCGTCGCAGACGGTGCCGACGCCGTCGGGCGCGCAGACGCGGGTGCCCGCGACCTGGCAGGGGCCGTCGCCGTCCTCACAGGCGGCGCCCAGGGCGGGGAAGTCCTCGTCGGTCAGCCCATCGCAGTCGTCGTCGAGGCCGTTGCACGCCTCGACGCCGGGCACGCAGCCCGCGTCTCCCATGTCCGCGTCGTCGCCCGGGTCGCCCACGTCCGCGTCGTCGCCTGGATCGCCCACGTCCGCGTCGTCGCTCGGCTCCCCGACGTCCGCGTCGTCGCTCGGCTCACCGACGTCCGCGTCGTCGCTCGGCTCACCGACGTCCGCGTCGTCGCCCGGCTCACCGACGTCCAGGCGCGCGGCGGCGTCCTCGGCGAGCGCTGCGTCCACCGTCAGGGCGCCGTCGGCCGCGGCGTCTCGTGCCGCGCCACCGTCGCTGGCCGCGTCGGCCCGCGGCGCCGCGTCGGCGCGCGGCCCGCCGTCCAACCGCCGCTGCGGTACGCACGCGCCCGACTGGCAGGTCTCGCCGGCCTGGCAGGTGACGCCGTCGCAGGGGTCGGGCGTGTCGCCGTCGCCCGTGTCGTCGCAGGCCCACAGGCCCGCCGCGGCCAGCGCCGCCCACATCAGCCGTCTCATCGGTCGTTCCTTCGCCGCCGCAGCACGAGCGGCAGCCCCAGCAGCAGCAGCAGCGCCCAGGGCGCGGGCGCGCGGCGGTCGATCGCGCACCCGCCCGACGACGTGGGCTTGTCCGACTCCACCAGCGCGTCGCGCTGGTCGAAGCTCAGGTCGCGGGGCGTGGCGTCGGGCAGCGCGGCGTCGGGCTGCACCACCACCGGCGGCGTGGCGTCCAGCGCGCCCGCGTCGGGCTCGGGCACCTCGGACCAGTCGGCTTCGCACTGCGCCTGGCCGTTCTGCACCACACAGCGCTCGCCGGCGGGGCAGCGCGCGCTGCGGCAGGGATCGCCGACGCACTGGCCGTCGAGGCAGATCGCGTCGCCGTCGCAGGTGATCTCGAAGCAGGGATCGGCCAGGCAGTCGCCAGCGACGCAGCGCTCGCCGCGGCCGCAGGCGATGTCGCGGCAGGCGTCGGGGCGGCACTCGCCGTCGATGCAGTGGAAGCCGACGCTGCAGCGCACGTCACCGCAGGTGACGACGCACTCGCCGTCGCGGCACAGGCGGCGCGGCGGGCAGATCACGTCCTCGCAGGGGTTCACGACGCAGGCGCCGTTCTGGCACAGGTGGCGCGGGGGGCAGTCGGCGTCGTCCGCGCAGACCGCCGGGATGCACGCGCCCTCCAGGCACATCTCGTCGCGGGCGCACACCACGCCCTCGCAGGCGTCGACGCAGGCGCCCTCGACGCAGCGCTCGGCGGGCCCGCAGGTGACGCGATCGCAGGGCGCGACGCAGACGCCGGTGTCGTCGCACACCTCGTCGTCGGCGCAGCCGTCGGCGCACAGCGCGCGGCAGCCGCCGAAGGCGCAGGTGCGGCCGTCGGGGCAGGTGGCCTGCTCGTCGATGACGTCGTCGCAGTCCTGGTCGGCGCCGTCGCAGACCTCGTCGGGCACGAAGCCGCACTGGCCGCAGGCGTTGCGCACGCCCTCGTCGAGCAGGCCGTCGCAGTCGTCGTCCATGCGGTTGCAGGTCTCCGTCCACTCGGGGCCGTCGCCCGCGGCGACGACGCAGTCGAGCAGCCCGAAGCGGCAGACGGTGGTGCCCAGCTCGCACTGGCCGTCCCAGCCGGTGGCGCAGGCCTGGCCGCTGCCCGGGTCGCCCTCGTCGACCGTCCCGTCGCAGTCGTCGTCGACGCCGTTGCAGCGCTCGGGCGCGGGCTCGACCAGCGGCACGCAGCGCGAGGCGCCCATCTGGCAGGTGCTGCGGCCCTCCTCGCAGGCGCCGTCGAGGCCGGTGGCGCAGGCGTTGCCCTCGGTGTCGCTCTCGTCGACGGTGCCGTCGCAGTCGTTGTCGCGCGCGTCGCACTTGTCGATCTCGGGCTGCCGTCGCTGCACGCACACGAGCGCGCCGTCGACGCACAGCAGGTCGCCCTCGGCGCAGATGCCGCGGCCGCCGGTGTCGCACTCGCCCTCGCCCAGGTCGCCCTCGTCGATCATCCCGTCGCAGTCGTCGTCGCGCCCGTTGCACTGCTCCACCGCGCCGTCGCCGAGGATGTCGCAAGCGATCTCGCCGTCCACGCAGGCGGTGAGCCCCTCGGTGCACACGTCGCCCGGCTCGCCGCACGCCTCACCGGTGCCCGGCGCGTCCTCGTCGACCACCTCGTCGCAGTCGTCGTCCAGCCCGTTGCAGGCCTCGACCGGATCGGGGCCGCACTCGCCGCACACGTTCAGCAGCCCCTCGTCGGTGACGCCGTCGCAGTCGTCGTCCTCGCCGTTGCAGGCCTCGACCGGATCCGCGCCGCATTCACCGCACACGTTGAGCAGCTCTTCGTCGGTGCTGCCGTCGCAGTCGTCGTCCTCGCCGTTGCATTGCTCGACGGGCGTGTCGCCGCAGTCGCCGCAGGCGTTCAGCAGGCCCTCGTCGGTCTGCCCGTCGCAGTCGTCGTCCTCGCCGTTGCAGGCCTCGGCGGGCACCTCGCCGCACGCGCCGCAGGCGTTCAGCAGGCCCTCGTCGGTCTGCCCGTCGCAGTCGTCGTCCAGCCCGTTGCACACCTCGTCGCTGGGCTCCTCGGGCCCCACGCACGCGAACGCGCCGTCCACGCAGCGCAGCACCCCGTCGGTGCACGCGCCCGCCCCGCCGGTGTCGCAGGGCCCCTGATCGGCCACGTCCTCGTCGACCGCGCCGTCGCAGTCCTCGTCGGCGCCGTCGCAGGTCTCGTCCGTCGGATCGACCAGCGCCGTGCACACCTCTTCGCCGTCGAGGCACTGCACCAGCCCCGGCATGCAGGGCCCCAGGCCGTCGGTCGCGCACTCGGCGCCGGGCACGAAGTCCTCGTCGGTCTGCCCATCGCAGTCGTCGTCGACCCCGTTGCACGGATCGGCGTCGGCGCAGTCGCCGCACACGTCCCCCACGCCGTCGCCGTCGAGGTCGGCCTGATCGGGGTTGGCGTCGAAGGGGCAGTTGTCGCAGGCGTCGCCCACGCCGTCGCGGTCGCGGTCGCGCTGGTCGGGGTTGGGCACCGTGGGGCAGTTGTCGTTGAGGTCGCAGTCGGCGTCCTCGTCGCCGTCGACCAGGCAGGCGCCGCCGAAGCTGCGCTCCAGCGTCAGGCAGGCGTACGAGGTGGCCGCCACGTGGGTCCAGCAGTCGGCCCGGTCGCGCTCGGCGTCGGTGTCGGCCTCGTCCCGCGAGCTCACGCACCAGCCGCCGTCGGGCCGCTGCGAGGCCAGAAGCTGAAAGGCGAAGTCGTAGTACCAGCCCGGCGGGTAGGTCGGGAACCCGTCGGCGGCGGGATCGCGCAGGCCGCCGATGGCGTCGCTGAACAGCGCGTCGGGATCGCTGCCGTCGTCCTGCGTCGACTCGAGCGACTTCGCCGCCGCCCACAGGGTGTAGAAGCGGCTGTAGCGGGTCGTCACGCCGCTCACGTAGTCCGCGTCGTACCGATCCCGCAGCCAGCCCAGGCTCTGCTGCACCCGGGCGCCGGTCGTGGGCTCGCCGACCATGCGGTACATCCAGGGGCCCGCGGCGGTCACCGTGCTGCTGGCCGACTCGCTGATGGTGCGATAGCCGTGCCCGGCGTCCGCGCGCGAGTTGTCCACGAACAGCAGCGCCTCGGACCACGCGTCGCGCACCGCGGGGTCGTGCGCGCTGGCCGCGCTCAGGCCGGCCAGCACGAACTGGCTGGCCGAGGTGTCCGATCCGTCGGCGGCCACGGGCGTCGTGTAGTTCCAGCCGCCGCGCACGGTGGGGCTGTTGCGCCCGCCCTGGCGCGCGCGGATGCGGGCGACGCCGTTCGAGATCGCCTGGCTGAGCGTGATCGGGGCGCCCACGTCGTCCGGCGCCCCGCTCGACAGGGCGCGCGAGATGGCCATCAGGCAGGCCGCGGTGTTGTAGGCGTAGTAGTCGGCCTCGTTGATGAAGCCCTCGGTCTCGATGCAGAAGCGCAGCGCGTCGCGCACGACGATCTGGTCGGCGATCGGCAGCGCCGCGAAGCCGCGCGGATCGTCCTCGAGGAAGCACAAGGCCGCGAGCCCGGTCGGCGTGTGCTCCGGGCTGCCCGAGCCCGCGTCCCGGTTCCACCCGCCGTTCGCCGCCTGTCGGTCGCGCAGCCACTGCCGCGCCTCGTCGAGCGCGGCGTTCACCTGCAGGTCGAAGGGGTCGATCTCACCGGCGCGCGCGGCCCCGGCCAGCGCGACCAGCATCACCGCACCCAGCGCACACCCGACCGGCGCCGGCCGGCGCCGCAGCGGCCTCGAAGCGTGTTGCATCGAAGTCATCCCCATCCCCGATGTCCGGCCCGTCCGCGGCGCGGATCGCGTCACCCTAGCAGGCGACGGCCGGCGAAGTGCAGCCCGCCGATGCGCGGTGCCGCGCCCGCCCCGCCGTCGACAGACGCGGCGCCGACACCATTCCGGGGTGATGTGATCTTTTTGTGGAATGTGTGTTTTGGCCACCGTGCGGCATCCCTGCGCCAGGGGCGACGGTCCGCCCCCGCGCACGCCGCCCGCGTCGCGCTCACTCGCTGCAGTGCGCGTCGCCGATGGCCGACCACAGCTCCAGGTCCGCCTGCGTCGTCCAGCCGACGCCGAGCACCTGGCCGTTCGCCCCGACGCTGGGTCGGCGGATGTCGGCGAACTCGGGGCCGAAGGGCAGCGCGCGAGAGCGGCGCGTGCCGTCAGCGTTCAGGTGCTGCACCCGCAGGTGCCCACCCGTCACGTAGAGGATCGCCGGCCCGCTCGGCAGGCTGATCGCGTCGGGATAGCCGCCGCCATCGTAGGTGGTGATCGGGCCGAAGGGTACGCCGTTCGCGTTCACCTGCTGCCCGCGGTGGCGCCCGATGTTGGGGTCGAAGCCCACCAGCAGCGCCCCGTCCGGGGTGGGCAACAGGTGGGGATAGCTCCAGCGGGGACCGAGCGCCATCCCTTGGGTGACGGTGAAGTCGAGCCCGAGCTTGCCGGTCCAGGTGCGCCACGCGCCGCTGTTGTCCTCGGCGACGGTCACCAGCCACCCATCGCTCACCGGCGAGACGGTGAGGAAGTGCGCCGGCACGTTGCCGAAGACCGCCGTCGTCTCGGACTGCAGCGCGCCGGTCTCGTCCAGCTCGTACCGATCGAGGTGGGCGCCGACGGGCGCCAGCACATCGAAGGTGACGCCGTTCCAACGCACCCAAGGTACGCGGCCGTCGATGCCGTTCGTCGTGTCCCGGCGCGGTCCGACCACGCCGTCCTCCACGCGCCAGGCGCTGACGCCGCGGGTGGCGTGCTCGCCCCCGATCACCGCGAGGTACGCCCGCCCGGTCCAGGTGAACAGCGGCCCGTACGGTCGGCCGGCGATGTCGGCCGCCAGCACCAGGCGCGGCTGAATGGCGCCCCGCGCGTCGATGGGCCATGTGCGCACGTTCCATCGACTCCCGGACTCCTGCACGTCTCCCAGCGTCCACTCGTGGCCGTGCCAGGCCATCTCGACGTGCAGAAAATGGTTCTGCGCCGCGATGCCGTCGCGGTGGGCGGGCCGCACCCACCCCCGCGCGCGCCAGTCGGGGCACAGATCGTCCCGGTCGTGCAGGCCGTCGTGATCACGGTCCGCGGGCGCCGGCGCCGCCTCGGGGCGCAGCCAGTCCAGCGTCGCCGCGTCCAGGTTGGGTGTCGGGCGCACCAGCACCGTGGCCGCGGCGGGCGTGGCCACCGGGCGGTGCACCAGGCGCGCGCCGTCGTCGGTCGGCTCGATCAGGTACACGCCCGCGCCGTCCGGGCCCCAGAGGGCGGCGGTGACCGGCGCGTCGCTCAGGGGCTGATAGGCCAGGCGCGCCGGATCCAGGACGCCGGCGCCCCGCGTCGGGCCCTCGGCGGTGGCGACCAAGAGAAGGTCTTCGGTGGGGTGCAGGCGGACGATGGGCGGCGCGCCGCCCCCCGCGGGCACGAGCACCGACTCGATGACGGGCCGGCCGACGCTGTCGACCACCTCGGCCGTCGCGAGCCCGCCGCTGAGGCGCACCAGCACGACGCGGCTCCCGGCGCGGTCGACGTGGGCGGTCAGCGTCTCGCCAGCGCCCGGCTCGGCGAAGACGAAGGCGTCGGTGCCGTCCGCGGCGACCGTCCAGAGCACCCCGTTGCCGTCCTGATACAGCAGCGCCCCGTCGTCGAGCCACGCGGGCGCGTTCGCCGACAGCGCGACCGGGAGGGGATCGGCGCCGCTCTGCGGCATCACCTCGAGCACGTCGTCGCGCACGGCGGCCAGGCGGCCGGTGAGCGGATCGCCCGCGAAGTCCCGCAGGCTCTCCTCGCCCGCGAACAGCTGGTGGCGTACACCGCTGATGGGGTCGACCAGCCAGGGCGAGTGCCACCAGACCGCGCTGCTGTCGACCAGCAGCATGCGGCCGTCCGCGTCGCAGGCGTCGGTGACGCCGTCCTCGTCGGCGTCCGGCTGCGCGGGATCGTGGGCCATCGGGCAGCCGTCGTCGGGCGCGTCGAGGCCGTCGGCGTCCAGGTCGTCGCAGGCGCTGCCCACGCCGTCGGCGTTGGCGTCGGCCTGGTCGGGGTTGGGGTCTTCGGGGCAGTTGTCGTAGGGCGCGTAGTGGTCGTCGGCGTCGCCGTCCACCTCCAGCAGCAGGTCGTCCAGCGTGGAGGCTTCGCCGTCGGTGGCGGCGGCGTACACCGTGACGCGGTCGAGGTCGGCAACCTCGAGGTCGGGCAGATCGATGTCGAGCGCGAGCGGCCGGCCGTCGAGGCGAAGCATCCAGGCTCCATCGACGGCGCGGGTGGCCTCGACGCGGTGCGAGGCGCCGTCGACCAGCGCAGGCGCCGCGGCCTCGACGACGACGGCGGCGTCCGGGAAGCGCAGCACCCGCACCACCGGCGCGTCGGTGGGCCCGGTCACCTCGACGCCGTAGCCGAAGCCCGGGTTGGCGGGGTCGTCGTCGAGGCGGGCGTTGGTGTCGAAGACGCCCGCGCCCAGGCGACCACCGGCCCAGCGGACGGCGAAGCTGAGCCGCAGGCCGGGGCCGAACACGGCCACGCGGGTCGTGTGGCCCCCGCCCGTGGCGGGATCGCCGACCGCGGGGCGGTAGGCGAGGGCGGCCACCTCGGGGACCGCCTCACCGGGCAGCGCCGGCGACGTGGGCAGGTAGCGCGCCGCCAGCGCGCCGCCCCCGAAGCCCTCGCACAGCACGTCCGCGTAGCCGGCGCGCGCGCGCAAGGCGCAGAAGGCGAAGGCCTCGCCCACGCACACCGCCGGGCCGTCCACGCCACCGTCGCAGTCGTTGTCGACGCCGTCGCACACCTCGGTGGGTGGCGTGGTGGGCCGACAGGCCGCTTCGCAGCCGTTGGCGAGGTCCCCGTCGAGGTCGACGAAGCCCTCGGCACAGCGCTCGATGACGCAGGTCGACTCGACGCAGCCGGGCACGGCGTTGGCGATGGCACAGGCGCGGCCGCAGGCGCCGCAGTGCTCGGGAAGCTGGGGCACGAAGTCGTCGGCCTCGCCGCTGCAGTCGTCGTCGAGGCCGTTGCACACCTCGTCGCTCGGCTGGCCCTCGACCGCGTCGCAGGCGGCCGCCGCGCCGTCCTCGGTGCAGACGACGGCGCCCTCGGCCGCGCAGACGCCGACGCCGACGCTGCAGGCGTCGCCCAGGGTGGGGAAGTCCTCGTCGGTGGCCTCGTCGCAGTCGTCGTCGAGGCCGTTGCAGGTCTCGTCGGTGGCCTCGAGGGCGACGGCGTCGCAGATCGCCGCCGCGCCGTCCTCGGCGCACACCACCGTGCCGGCCACGGCGCAGGCGCCGACGCCCGCGGTGCAGGCGTCGCCCAGGGTGGGGAAGTCCTCGTCGGGCGTCCCATCGCAGTCGTCGTCGGCGCCGTTGCACACCTCGTCGGTGGCCTCCTGCGCGACCGCGTCGCAGGCGGCGGACGCGCCGTCCTCGGCGCAGACGACGGTGCCCTCGACGGCGCAGGCGTCGACCCCGGCCGTGCAGGCGTCGCCGACGCCGGGGAAGTCCTCGTCCGTCTCACCATCGCAGTCGTCGTCGGCGCCGTTGCAGGTCTCGGGCGCCGCCTCGCGCGCGACCGCGTCGCAGGCCGCGGACTCGCCGTCCTCGGCGCAGACGATGGTGCCGTTCACGAGGCACGCGTTCTCGCCCGCGGTGCAGGCGTCGCCGACGCCGGGGAAGTCCTCGTCGGTCTGGCCATCGCAGTCGTCGTCGACGCCGTTGCAGGTCTCGGGGGCCGCCTCGCGCGCCACCGCGTCGCAGGCGGCCGACTCACCGTCCTCGGCGCAGACGATGGTGCCGTTCACCAGACACTCGTTCTCGCCCGCGGTGCAGGCGTCGCCCACGCCGGGGAAGTCCTCGTCGGTCTGGCCGTCGCAGTCGTCGTCCACGCCGTTGCAGGTCTCGGCGTCGCCCGCGCCGGCCACCGCGTCGCAGACGGTGCCGACGCCGTCGGGCGCGCAGACGCGGGTGCCCGCGACCTGGCAGGGGCCGTCGCCGTCCTCACAGGCGGCGCCCAGGGCGGGGAAGTCCTCGTCGGTCAGCCCATCGCAGTCGTCGTCGAGGCCGTTGCACGCCTCGACGCCGGGCACGCAGCCCGCGTCTCCCATGTCCGCGTCGTCGCCCGGGTCGCCCACGTCCGCGTCGTCGCCTGGATCGCCCACGTCCGCGTCGTCGCTCGGCTCCCCGACGTCCGCGTCGTCGCTCGGCTCACCGACGTCCGCGTCGTCGCTCGGCTCACCGACGTCCGCGTCGTCGCCCGGCTCACCGACGTCCAGGCGCGCGGCGGCGTCCTCGGCGAGCGCTGCGTCCACCGTCAGGGCGCCGTCGGCCGCGGCGTCTCGTGCCGCGCCACCGTCGCTGGCCGCGTCGGCCCGCGGCGCCGCGTCGGCGCGCGGCCCGCCGTCCAACCGCCGCTGCGGTACGCACGCGCCCGACTGGCAGGTCTCGCCGGCCTGGCAGGTGACGCCGTCGCAGGGGTCGGGCGTGTCGCCGTCGCCCGTGTCGTCGCAGGCCCACAGGCCCGCCGCGGCCAGCGCCGCCCACATCAGCCGTCTCATCGGTCGCTCCTTCGACGGCGCGCCCACACCAGCGGCAGCCCCAGCAGCAGCAGCAGCGCCCAGGGCGCGGGCGCGCGGCGGTCGATCGCGCACCCGCCCGACGACGTGGGCTTGTCCGACTCCACCAGCGCGTCGCGCTGGTCGAAGCTCAGGTCGCGGGGCGTGGCGTCGGGCAGCGCGGCGTCGGGCTGCACCACCACCGGCGGCGTGGCGTCCAGCGCGCCCGCGTCGGGCTCGGGCACCTCGGACCAGTCGGCTTCGCACTGCGCCTGGCCGTTCTGCACCACACAGCGCTCGCCGGCGGGGCAGCGCGCGCTGCGGCAGGGATCGCCGACGCACTGGCCGTCGAGGCAGATCGCGTCGCCGTCGCAGGTGATCTCGAAGCAGGGATCGGCCAGGCAGTCGCCAGCGACGCAGCGCTCGCCGCGGCCGCAGGCGATGTCGCGGCAGGCGTCGGGGCGGCACTCGCCGTCGATGCAGTGGAAGCCGACGCTGCAGCGCACGTCACCGCAGGTGACGACGCACTCGCCGTCGCGGCACAGGCGGCGCGGCGGGCAGATCACGTCCTCGCAGGGGTTCACGACGCAGGCGCCGTTCTGGCACAGGTGGCGCGGGGGGCAGTCGGCGTCGTCCGCGCAGACCGCCGGGATGCACGCGCCCTCCAGGCACATCTCGTCGCGGGCGCACACCACGCCCTCGCAGGCGTCGACGCAGGCGCCCTCGACGCAGCGCTCGGCGGGCCCGCAGGTGACGCGATCGCAGGGCGCGACGCAGACGCCGGTGTCGTCGCACACCTCGTCGTCGGCGCAGCCGTCGGCGCACAGCGCGCGGCAGCCGCCGAAGGCGCAGGTGCGGCCGTCGGGGCAGGTGGCCTGCTCGTCGATGACGTCGTCGCAGTCCTGGTCGGCGCCGTCGCAGACCTCGTCGGGCACGAAGCCGCACTGGCCGCAGGCGTTGCGCACGCCCTCGTCGAGCAGGCCGTCGCAGTCGTCGTCCATGCGGTTGCAGGTCTCCGTCCACTCGGGGCCGTCGCCCGCGGCGACGACGCAGTCGAGCAGCCCGAAGCGGCAGACGGTGGTGCCCAGCTCGCACTGGCCGTCCCAGCCGGTGGCGCAGGCCTGGCCGCTGCCCGGGTCGCCCTCGTCGACCGTCCCGTCGCAGTCGTCGTCGACGCCGTTGCAGCGCTCGGGCGCGGGCTCGACCAGCGGCACGCAGCGCGAGGCGCCCATCTGGCAGGTGCTGCGGCCCTCCTCGCAGGCGCCGTCGAGGCCGGTGGCGCAGGCGTTGCCCTCGGTGTCGCTCTCGTCGACGGTGCCGTCGCAGTCGTTGTCGCGCGCGTCGCACTTGTCGATCTCGGGCTGCCGTCGCTGCACGCACACGAGCGCGCCGTCGACGCACAGCAGGTCGCCCTCGGCGCAGATGCCGCGGCCGCCGGTGTCGCACTCGCCCTCGCCCAGGTCGCCCTCGTCGATCATCCCGTCGCAGTCGTCGTCGCGCCCGTTGCACTGCTCCACCGCGCCGTCGCCGAGGATGTCGCAAGCGATCTCGCCGTCCACGCAGGCGGTGAGCCCCTCGGTGCACACGTCGCCCGGCTCGCCGCACGCCTCACCGGTGCCCGGCGCGTCCTCGTCGACCACCTCGTCGCAGTCGTCGTCCAGCCCGTTGCAGGCCTCGACCGGATCGGGGCCGCACTCGCCGCACACGTTCAGCAGCCCCTCGTCGGTGACGCCGTCGCAGTCGTCGTCCTCGCCGTTGCAGGCCTCGACCGGATCCGCGCCGCATTCACCGCACACGTTGAGCAGCTCTTCGTCGGTGCTGCCGTCGCAGTCGTCGTCCTCGCCGTTGCATTGCTCGACGGGCGTGTCGCCGCAGTCGCCGCAGGCGTTCAGCAGGCCCTCGTCGGTCTGCCCGTCGCAGTCGTCGTCCTCGCCGTTGCAGGCCTCGGCGGGCACCTCGCCGCACGCGCCGCAGGCGTTCAGCAGGCCCTCGTCGGTCTGCCCGTCGCAGTCGTCGTCCAGCCCGTTGCACACCTCGTCGCTGGGCTCCTCGGGCCCCACGCACGCGAACGCGCCGTCCACGCAGCGCAGCACCCCGTCGGTGCACGCGCCCGCCCCGCCGGTGTCGCAGGGCCCCTGATCGGCCACGTCCTCGTCGACCGCGCCGTCGCAGTCCTCGTCGGCGCCGTCGCAGGTCTCGTCCGTCGGATCGACCAGCGCCGTGCACACCTCTTCGCCGTCGAGGCACTGCACCAGCCCCGGCATGCAGGGCCCCAGGCCGTCGGTCGCGCACTCGGCGCCGGGCACGAAGTCCTCGTCGGTCTGCCCATCGCAGTCGTCGTCCACGCCGTTGCACGGATCGGCGTCGGCGCAGTCGCCGCACACGTCCCCCACGCCGTCGCCGTCGAGGTCGGCCTGATCGGGGTTGGCGTCGAAGGGGCAGTTGTCGCAGGCGTCGCCCACGCCGTCGCGGTCGCGGTCGCGCTGGTCGGGGTTGGGCACCGTGGGGCAGTTGTCGTTGAGGTCGCAGTCGGCGTCCTCGTCGCCGTCGACCAGGCAGGCGCCGCCGAAGCTGCGCTCCAGTGTGAGGCAGGCGAAGGACGTCGCCGCCACGCGTGTTCGACAGTCCGACGCGGCCACGTCGTCGGTCGCGTCCTTCGATCGAACGCACCAGCCGCCATCGGGCCGCTGCGAGGCCAGCAGCTCGAACGCGAAGTCGTAGTACCAGCCCGCCGGGTAGGTCGGGAAGCCGTCGGCGACGGGATCACGCAGGCCGCCGATGGCGTCGCTGAACAGCGCGTCGGGATCGCTGCCGTCGTCCTGCGTCGACTCGAGCGACTTGGCCGCCGCCCACGTGTAGTAGAAGCGGCTGAGCCCGGTCCGGTCGCCGCGCAGCAGCCCCAAGCTGTACTGGTCGCGCAGCCAACCCAGGCTCTGCTGGACGCGCTCGCTGGTGGTCGGCTGGCCCACCATCCGGTACATCCAGGGGCCGGCCCCCGTGATCGACACGTTGTTGTCGCCCGTGATCGTCCGATAGCTGTGCCCGGCGTCGGCGCGCGAGTTGTCGACGAACAGCAGCGCCTCCGGAAAGAGACCGCGGACCGTGGGATCGTGCGCGCTGGCGGCGCTGAGGCCCGCGAGCACGAACTGGCTGGCCGAGGTGTCCGATCCGTCCGCCACTACGGGCGTCGTGTAGTTCCAGCCGCCCCGCACCGTGGGGCTGTTGCGTCCCCCCTGCCGGTCCCGGATGCGCGTGATGCCGTTCGAGATGGCCTGGCTCAGCGACAGCGTCGCGCCGACGTCGTCCGGCGCGCCGCTCGAGAGCGCGCGAGACAGGGCCATCAAGCAGGCGGCGGAGCTGTAGGCGAAGTAGTCGTCCTCGTCGACGAAGCCCTCGGTCTCGATGCAGAAGCGCAGGGCGTCGCGGACGACGATCCGGTCGGCGAGCGACAGCGCCGCGAAGCCGCCCGGATCGTCCTCGAGGAAGCACAGCGCGCCGAGGCCCGTCGGCGTCTGCCCGGGGTTGGGGCTGCCCGGGTCACGGTTCCACGCCCCGTTCGCCGCCTGCGTGTCGCGCAGCCACTGCCGCGCCGCGTCGATCGCGGCGTTCACCTGAAGATCGAAGGGGTCGATCTCGCCGGCGCGCGCGCCCCGCGGCGCCCACGTCATCGCGGCCAGCAGCGCCGTCAGCGCGCACCACCCGGCGCGCGGCTGGCATCCGCCACGCCGCCGGGGCGCCGGCCCGTCGTGTTCGTTCGAAGTCATCGCCATCCCCGATTGCCGGCCTCCGTCGGGCGCCGGCCGCGCCATCCTACCAGTCCCCGCCGGACCGCGCGCAGTCCTCGTCGGCCACGACAGGCGGATCGGGATCGCCATTCCTGGAGAGTGTGATCTTTTTGCGGAATGTGATCTTTTGCCCTCTCGTTGCCAGCCCGTCGCCACCGGGAGAGGTCAGCTTGATTGCGCGGTCAGGGCACCCGATGATGCGCCGGGGAGGCGCACGGTGCTGAAGCAAGAAGACCTGCAGCGATTGGCGACGTTGGTGCGTGAGGGGCGCTTGTCGCCCGACACGCTGGAGCGCCTGGTCGAGCCCGCCGACGAGGCGACGATGACCGAGCGGCGACGGGCCATCACCACGTTGGTGCACCAGGCCCACAGCGGAGCGAGCATGTTCTACGGCGCCACCATGACCGAGGCCGAGGCCGCCGGCGGCGACGATCCCGCCGAGATGGCGGCGACCGATCGCTACACCCTGGGCGACATGCTCGGGCGCGGCGGCGGCGGCACCGTCTGGCTGGCCACCGACGACGTCCTCGCCCGCTCGGTCGCGGTGAAGGTGATGCTGCCCCAGGCCCAGATCGACGCCGAGCACCGCGCCCGCTTCCTCTACGAGGCCCGCGCCACCGCCCGCCTGGCCCACCCGGGCGTGATCCCGGTCTACGACGCCGGCATGCTGCCCGACGGGCGCCCCTTCTACACGATGCAGCGCGTGGCCGGCCGCTCGCTCGGCGACGTCGTCGACGCCCTGCGCCGCGGCGACGCCGAGGCCCGCGCCCGCTATCCGCTGCCCCGCCTGCTCAACATCTTCGTGCAGATCTGCCAGACGGTGGCCTACGCCCACGACCACGGCTTCGTGCACCGCGATCTCAAGCCCGCCAACGTCATGCTGGGCAGCTACGGCGAGGTCTTCGTCGGCGACTGGGGCCTCGTCAAGCCGCACAGCGCCGTCGATCCCGCCCTCGAGCGCCCCGAGTCGCGCAGCGGCGCCACCGTCGGCACCGTCGAGTACATGAGCCCCGAGCAGGTGCGCGCCTCGGACGACGTCGGCCCGCCCAGCGACGTCTACAGCCTGGGCATCGTGCTCTTCGAGCTGATGACCTTGCGGCTGCCCTTCCACGCGGCGTCGCCCCTGGCCCTGATGCTGAAGATCGTGCGCGAGCGGGTGCCGGATCCCCGCACGGTCGCGGGCGGGCGAGACGTGCCGGGGCCGCTGGCCGAGCTCTGCCTGCGCGCCACCGAGCCGCTGGCCGCCGAGCGCCACGAGACGGCGGCGTCGCTGGCCGAGAAGGTCACGGCCTTCCTCGACGGCGTCGAAGAGCAGCGCCGTCGCGCGGCCGCCGCCCGCGAGCAGCTCGCCCGCGCCCGCGCCGAGGCCGAGCGCTTCGAGGCCGCCCGCGCGGCCGCCGCCGAGCAGCAGGCCCTCGTCGAAGCCGCCCGCGCCGCCCTGCCCCCGGACGCCCCACTCGACGCCCGCCGCGCCCTGTGGCGCGACGAGGAGGCCGTCCGCCCCCGCGCCCTGGCCGCCGAGGCCCACTTCGGCGAGGCCGTGCGCGCCGCCGAGCAGGCCCTCGAGCTGGTCGACCACGACGAGGCCCACGCCCTGCTGGCCGATCTGTACTGGCACAAGTACCGCGAGGCCCGCGGCGAGGGGCAGCCCGCCGCCGCCCTCTTCTTCGCCGACCGCGTCAAGCGCCACGACCGCGGGCAGTACGCCCGCCGCCTGGACGCGCCGGCCTGCGTCGAGGTGGACGTGCTGGCCGACGGCGCCACCGTGACGCTCGAGCAGCAGGTGGCCCTCGGGCCCCTGCTCGAGCCCAAGCCGGTCGAGGGGCCGGTCGTCCCCGCGGGCAGCTACATCGTCAGCGTCCGCGCGCCCGGCCGGGTGCCGGTGCGCTGGCCGGTGCGCGTCGAGGCCGGCGAGGAGATCGTGCTCGGCGTCGATCCGCCGCCCGTCTTCCCGGGCCACGAGGCCTTCTGCT
Source organism: Myxococcales bacterium (assembly GCA_020633465.1). Taxonomy (GTDB): domain Bacteria; phylum Myxococcota_A; class Bradymonadia; order UBA7976; family UBA1532; genus JACKDN01. The sequence continues at coordinate 26,516 of JACKDN010000030.1, read as the reverse complement.
TCGTCCCCCGCTTGACCGCCGACGTGGGCGGGGATCCCATGGCGCACCGCGGGCAACCCCGTCGCCGAGTGACCGTCGGGCCCTTCTTCATCGGCCGCCACCTGATCACCCTGGCCGAGTACGTCCGCTTCCTGGACGCCGTCGCGGCCGCCGAGGGCGTCGACGCGGCCCTCGCCCGCGCCCCGCGCACGGTGGACGGCACCATCTGGGTGGACGTGGACGAGGTCGCCGGTCGCTTCCACGTGCCCGCCGTCGACCAGGACGGCGACGCCTGGGATCCCCAGTGGCCGGCGCACATGGTCAACCGCTTCGACGCCCAGGCCTACTGCGCCTGGCGCAGCGCCCAGGACGGCGCGGCCTACCGCCTGCCCACCGCCGTCGAGTGGGAGGTCGCCGCCCGCGGCGTGGACGGCCGGGGGTTCCCCTGGGGGCACGGCTTCGATCCCACGCTGGCGAAGGTGATCGACACGCCCGGCCCGCCGGGGCCGTGCGTGGTGGGCAGCTTCCCCGACGATCGCTCCCCCTTCGGCGTGATGGACATGGCCGGGCTGGTGCACGAGTGGACCGCGACGGACGATCCGGAGCAGCCCGGCCGGGCGGTGTTGAAGGGGGCGGGCAACCGGTCGCACGCGGTCTTCGGGCGCGCCGCCGGTCGCATCAGTCATCGGCCCGACGTGACGGGCGTGCAGTTCGGGTTTCGGTTGGTGAGGGAGCCATGAGTGCAGCGAATCGGTGGGCGTTGGTGGCGTGCCTCGCGGGGGCCGTCATCGGCTGCGACGGCGACGGCGGCGGCGGCGCGCCGCGGCAGCAGCAGCCCGACGGCGGGGCCCTGCCGCGCGACACCTTCGAGACCTCGCTGACGCTGGCCGACGGCGCCTCGGTGATGGCCGGGCCGTCGGCGGTCTGCGCGGGGCGCTTCGGCGATCCGTCCGCGCTGCAGCCCGCGCCGCCGGCGGACTGGCGCGCCGTGTACGTCGATCCTGCGGCCGCCGCCGGCGGTGACGGCAGCGCCGGCGCGCCCTTCGCGGCCGTCGCCGACGCCCTCGCGGCCATCGGCGGCGACGACGCCGTGCTGCTGCTGGGCCCCGGCCGCCACGCCGGCCCCATCGCCGCGGGCGGCAACCTGGCCGTCGTGGGCGCGTGCGCGGCGGCGACGATCGTCGAGGGCGCCGTGACGTCGGCCGGCGCCGCCGACGGCCCGCGTGACCGCCGCCTGTGGGTGGCCGGGCTGACCATCGAGGGCGGCGCCGACAACGTGTCCGTGCAGCACCTGCACCGCCTCTACGTGCGCCAGGCGCGGCTGCTCGGCGCCGCCGGCGTGGGCGTGCGCGCCATCGACGTCGCCACGGCCGACATCGCCGACAGCTGGATCGGCGAGGCGGGCAGCCATCACGTCTACGCCACCGAGGCCGCCGTCGCCGTGCGGCGCAGCCGCGTGGGTCCCGGGCCGGGCGCGGGCATCGTGGTCGGCACGGCCGACGGCGGCGCGCCGGACGATGGGCAGGCCTGCCCGGCCGGATCGCCGGTCTGCCCCTACGGCGCGATGCTGCTGGTGCACGAGACGTTGGTGCAGCAGGTCGGCGGCCAGGGCGTCGCCGCCCGCTACGCGCAGGTCGTCGTGCGTCGCAGCCGGGTGGACGGCGTCGGCGGCGACGGCTCGGGCGGCGTGGTGTTGGCGCGCAGCTTCGGCGTGCTGGACGGCGGCGCGCTCGTCACGGCCGTCGCCGGCACCGGCGTCGAGCTGTCGAGCGCCCGGGCCCACCTCGACGCCCTGCGCATCGAGGACGTGGCGCTGGGGGTGCGGGTGCGGCGCGAGGGGATGCCGGGCGAGCCGGGCGAGGTCGGAAAGCCGGCGACGCCGGGCACCTGGCACCCGCTCTGCGAGCTGATGCCCGCGCCCGACTTCGCCGCGGTCGACGGCGACGCCTTCGCCGACGGCGACTGGGCCACGCCGGCCGACTGGTTCCCCGAGCTGTCCACGCTGGGCGAGGGGCCGCTGCCCCCGGGGCTGTCGGCCGACGACGATCCCATCGCCGAGTACGATCTGCACCACTGGTCTCGCGCGCAGGCCGACGCCTTGGTCGTGCGCGAAGCGCGGCTGGGCGCCGTGCAGATCAGCGGCCACCCGATGAAGCTGAACGATCTCGTGGTCGAGGACGTGGGCGCCGACGCCTTCGCCTTCGCGGCCGGCGCAACCGGTCGGTCGCCCTACGACGAAGCGGGCGCCGATCTGGCTGCGCTCAGCGTGGTGCGGCGCGCCGACTTCACCGGCCTCGCCGGCGCGGGCCTGCGCATCCGCAACGCGGGGCTGTTCCGCAAGGTGAACGGCAGCCCCCAGCTGCTGCCCTTCGCCGACAACGCCGTCGGCGACGACGCCTACCTCGGCGCGATGCAGCTCACCGACGTGATGGTCGAGGGTCCCGTCGGCATGGGCGTTCAGATCGAGGACAGCGTCGTGCGCAGCACCAGCCTGATGCTGGCCGACGCGGCCGGCGTCGGCGTGCGCCTGCAGGGCGCCTACCTGGACGCGAACACCCTGGTGGTCGACGGCGTGGCGCCCTTCGATCTGCTCGACCGCGACGGCGAGCCGCTGCCCGGGGTGGCCGACGGCTTCGTCCTCGACGGCAGCGAGACGACGCAGGGCGCGGGCACCGAGGGGGCGGTGCGCGTCAACACCCTCAGCCTGGTCGGCGCCGAGCGCGTGGGCCTGCTCGTGGCGCAGGATCGCGCGGCCCTGGGCGCCAGCATCGACGTGGCGGGCGGCCGCATCGAAGGCAACGCGCGCGACGGCGCCCTGCTCGGCCCCGCCGATCTGGTGCAGACGCAGGGCATCGCGCTCGACGCGGTGGACGTCGACACGCTCGACGCCCCCGGCCTGCTCGATCCGCCCGAGCCCTGATCTACTGCAGCGGCGGCGGCGGCGGCGGCGCCTGGATGGTCGCGACGGGCGGCGGTCGCTCGTAGCAGGTCTCGCTGCACACCACCTCGTCCTTGTCGTTCGCCAGGAAGCGCACGGCGGTCTGTCGCACCGTCGAGATGCGCTGCCGCAGCACCGCGGTCGCGTTCGCGACGATCCACCCGCCGTTCAGCGTCGCCGCCGAGTCGCTGACCACCAGCCCGTTGCCGTCGTGGCCCTCGATGCGAAAGCCGCGCAGCGTCACGGTGCTGTCGAGATCGGCGTAGATCGCGTCGCCCTCGGCGTCGCCCTCGCCGACGATCGCCACGCGCTCGGCGTCGACCGTGCTCTGGAACGCCCCGATCGCCACCTCGCCGCACTGCACCAGGGTGACGTCGCTCAAGCGGACGACGCCGCGATCGTTGGCCCACACGCAGTACGTGGTGTCGCTCTCGAGGCCGGGTCGCGCGCCGCCGATCGACAGGTTGTGCGCCTCCAGCGTGCCGCTCACCGCCAACAGCCCGGCGAAGGCGGGGTAGTTGACGTAGCTGTCCCGCACCCGGACCTGTGCCGTGGCCAACGAGACGATGCCGTAGGCGAAGGGGTGGCGCTTCGCGGGATCGTTCACGATCAGCCCGGCCAGATCGACCGACGCCCCGCCGCCCGCCACGACGCCCGGCCCCGCGTTGTCGGCCAGGCCGACGTCCGCGACGATCGTCCGCCCGCCCAGCACCAGCACGCCGGCCGCGAACAGTCCGCCGTCCGGCTGCCTCAACAGCCGCGTCCCCAGGATCGCGCCGCGCTCCAGCCGCGCCTCGCCTCGCCCCACCAGCACGCCCGCCGTGGTCGCGTCCACCACCCGGAACTGCGTCACCTCGAGATCGGCGTCGACCGCCGCGATGCCTTCCCCGTCGCGCGTGGCGCTGTCGGCGTCGTCCACCTCACCGACGCGCACGTCCTGCACCGAGAGGCTGTGTATGCGCGCGCGGGCCTCGCTGACGAACAGACCCTGGGCCACCGAGCGCTCGACGCGCACGTCGCGCAGCTCGGCGTCCGCCCCGCGGGCGATCACGACGCCGCCGCCGTCCACCTGCCCGCCGTCCAGGTTGCCGCTGTCGACCACCGCCACGCGGCCGCCGCGCAGCACGGCGCCGTCGTCCAGCGCCAGCAACCCGGGCCCGGCGGTCAGCTCGGTGCGCAGCCCGTCCAGCGTCACCGTGTTCGGCGCCGTCACCACCACCCCGGCGCCCGAGCCCCCGACGTCCCGGGCGATGTCGGTCAGCGTGCGCACGACGCCGCTGATGCGGACGTCCCGCACCTCGAACACCCCCGGCCGCGCCCCCAGCCGATCGCGGTTCAGCAGCAGGCCCACCCGAAACACCTGCGCGACGTCCAGGTGCACCAGGCGCCCGGAGCTGCCCGACGCCTGCAGGCCCGCCGCTTCGCTGCCGCGGATGTCGCGCACGTGCACCCGCTCGAGATCCACCTGCCCGCCGTCGGCCGACAGCCCCCGCCCGGTGGCCTGTCGCAGCGCCAGATCGCGGCCCACCAGCTCGCCCCCACGGACGCTGAGCAGCGTCGCCGCGCGCACGGCGCCGTCGATCGCCACCCGGGTCAGCGCGGCGCCGCTGCCGGCGTCGCTCACGCTCACCCCGGCCTGCGCGGCCTCGACCGCGACGTCCTCGAGGCGCAGGCGACCGGCCGTCGCCGCCGCCACGTCGCCCACCACCCGGCCGCGGGTCACCTCGGCGGCCGCCCCCTCGACCGCGATCAGCGCCGTGGTCTCGCCGTCGCCCTCCAGCGCCAGCTCGGCGTCGGACAGCGCCAGCGTCGCCTCGCCGGTCACCTCCGACGGGAACGGCGCGCGCGCGCGCACCCGCCGCAGCGTGAGGGTGCCCCCGCCCCGACCCGCCAGCGGCGAGGTCGGGCCGGCGATGTCGACGTCGACCGCCTCGGCGTGGCCGCCCGCGTCGGCCCAGATGGCCCCGAACGCCCCCGCCAGGTTGGTCGATCGCAGGGTCCAGCGCGCGCCGCTCACCGTGGCGTCGTAGGCGCTGACCGCGGCCAGGCCGCAGCCGTCCACCCGCAGATCGTCCACCTCCACCTCCGCGCCGGTGATCGTCACGATGCCGTGCCCGGCCACGTCGCGAATCCACAGGCCTTCCAGCGCCACGGAGCCCAGCACGTTCAGCCCCGAGTCGGCCAGCTCGGTCAGGGTCAGCGCGCCGCCGTCCAGCCGCGCGCCGGCGTCGATGTACACGCCGATCCCGCTCAGCGTGGCGTCGGGATCCCGCGAGACGTCGGCGATGACGGTGTCCGAGAGGGCGGCCGACGCGTCGCCCAGCAGCAGGACGCCCGCGTTGCTCAGGCGCTCGAACACGCAGTCCGAGCAGCCCAGGTGGGCGCCCGCGTCGACCCGCGCGCCCACCACGGCGTCCGCCACCCGCAGGCCGTTCGCGCCCACCTGGCCGCGCACGCGCAGGGCCGACGAGGCGTCGGTGACGCTCAGGGCCAACCGATCGAGGCGCGCGCTGCCGTTCACCGACAGGCCGTCGGGGAAGGTGAGCGTGGTGAGATCGGCGGCCGCGCCCTCCGGCACCGTCACGCGCCCCGAGACGCGGACCGCTCGCGTGCAGACGCCCCGCGCGCTCGCGAACGGCCAGGGATCGGGGGCGACGTAGTCGCCGGCCCGCAGCACCACCGTGGCGGCGCCGGCGGTGGCCGCCTCGGCCAGCGTCGCGAAGGGCGCGAGGCGCCGGCCGTCGCCGCCCGGCTCGGCGGCCGCGTCCACCCACACCGCGTCGTCGGGCACGCCGGCCGGATCGGCGCCGCACCCGTCGTCGGGCAGGGGACGGCAGTCCCCGTCCTCGGGGCGCAGGCCGCCGGGGCCGGCGCAGCCGCGCGCGGGTGGGCCGCAGCCGTCCGTCGGTGAGTAGGCGGCGTCGCCCGCGCAGGCGAAGGGCGCCAGGCAGCCGCCCCCGGGCAGCGGGATGGCGTCGTCGGGGCAGGCCGCCGGCGGCCCGGGCACGCAGCCGACGCCGTCCCGCGCCCAGCCGTCCGGGCAGGGCCAGGCCGTCGTGCAGCGATCGCCGCCGGGCACCGCCACGGCGCCCTCGGGACACGCGTCGACGGCGGGCGGCAGGCAATCGAAGCCGCCCAGCCCGGGCAGCCACCCGTTGTCGCACACCGGCGGCGTCGAACAGGTGCCGTCGGGCAGGGGGAAGCTGCCGGGGCGGTCGTCGCAGAAGGCGAGGGGCGGGGGACTGCAGCCGCCGGCGCGGTCATCGCGCCATCCGGTGGGGCAGGACGGCTCGACGCCGCCGTCGCCGCCCGCGTCCGCCGGGCCCCCGTCCTGGGTCGGATCCGGATCGGCGTCGGCGGCGCCGTCGTCGCACGCGAAGAGCACGACCCCGACGACGATCGACAGCAGAGCGTGGAGGCAGCGCACGCCTTCACCGTAGGCCGACTCGCAGCCCCCAGCAACCTCGGCGCGACCGTCATCCGGCCGGGGCAGGGCCGCTCGGACGCGGGGCTGACCCACCGCGCCGCGGAGCGTAGACTGGGCCCGGCGGCGCGGCGCCGCCGAGGAGGCGCGATGCCCGAGCGAGAGGCCAGCCGGCCCTGCGTCCTCGAGGCGTGGGAGGCCCACGAGGCCGAGCTGGCGGGCTGGCTGCGCTAGAAGCCGGCGGGCGTCGCGCGCGCTCAGTCGTCCAAGCCCACCCACTCGGCGCTCTGGCGCCACAGGCGGTCGGCGGCCGCGTGATCCAGCGCCGCCGGGTTCGCCTGCGCCAGGAACACCGGCTTGCCCTTCTTGCCCTTGTGGTAGTAGCCGCCGTTGGTCAGCTCGGCCACCGGCGCCGTCGCGCACAGCAGGTTGGCCTCGGCCCCCTCCTCGACGCTCAACATGCGCGCCTTCAGCAGGGGACGAATCGGCCACGGCACGCGCCGCCAGACGTCCGACGCCACCACGCCCGGGTGCAGCGAGTAGGCGGTCACCTCGGCGGCATCCAGCCGGTCGACCAGCGCCGTCGTGAACAGCACGTTGGCCAGCTTCGACACCTCGTATTCGTGCAGCGCCGTCGTCGTCTTCGTGGGCTTGCGCACCGCCTCGTAATCGATGCCGTCGGCCTTCAGGTGCGCCTTGCTGGCCACGTTGACGATGCGCGCCGGCGCCGACGCCTTCAGGCGGTCCAGCAGCAGCCGAGTCAGCAGGTAGTGCCCCAGGTGGTTCACGCCGAACTGCAGCTCGAAGCCCTCGGCCGTGGTGCCCTGGTGCCCCGCGAGGCCGGCGTTGTTCACCAGCACGTGCAGCGGCTCGTCGCGCGCCAGCACCTGCTCGGCGCAGGCGCGCACGGAGTCGAGCGAGGCCAGGTCGAGCGGCACGAACGACACGTCGCCGCCGGCCGCCGCGATGGCGTCCAGCACGGGCTGCGTGCGCTCGCGCGTGCGGCTGGCCACGATGACCCGCGCCCCGCGCGCGGCGAGCGCCTTGGCGGTGACCTCACCGATGCCCGTGTTGGCGCCGGTGACCAGACAGACGCGGCCCTTCACGTCACTTGACCTCGAGCAGCTCGACCTCGAACACCAGCGTGGCGCCCGGGCCGATCTTCGGCGGCGCGCCGCGATCGCCGTACGCCAGATCGGGCGGGCACACCAGCCGCGCCTTGCCGCCCGGCTTCATCATGCCGACGCCCTCGGTCCAGCAGGGCACGACGCGCCCCAGGGGGAACTCGGCGGGCTGCCCGCGGCTGTACGAGCTGTCGAACTCGGTGCCGTCGGTCAGCGTGCCGCGGTAGTGCACCTTGACCGTCTGCTCCTTCGTGGGCGACGCGCCCTTGCCCTCGGTGATCGACTTGAACACCAGGCCCGAGGCCGTCTTCGTCGCGCCCGGCTCCTTGGCGGCGGCCTCGAGGAAGGCCTTGCCCTTCGCCTTGTCCTTCTCGGCGGCCACCGCCTGCCGCGCCTGCGCCAGCTCCTGGATCTTCGGGCCCCAGGTCTCGATCTCGACGGCGGGCTTCGTGCCCTTCACGCCGTCGGCCAGGCCCTGCTGCACCATGGCCAGCTCGTCGGGCGACAGCGCGAAGACGGCCAGGCTCTTCGAGATGGACAGCCCGAGGGCGTACAGCGTCTTCTCCTGGTCGGTCGTCGGGGCCTTGGCGAAGGCCGGCGCGGCGAGCGCGCAGACCACCAGCGAGGTGAGCAGTCGGTTCAAGGGAGGTGCCTTTCTTCGTGGGACGTCCACGGCGCGCGCAGCCTGCCCGCCCGCGCCCGGCGGCGTCAAGCGCGCGCGGTCAGCGGCAGGTGACCGTGTCCGCGTGCATCACCCAGCCGCGGTAGGTGTGCGGACCCTTGGGCACCTCGACGCTGCGCAGGTGGCCGCTGACGCTCAGCGGGCCCTTGCAGGCGATCGGCTGCGCGGTCACCACCACCACCTGCCGGTCGCCCACGTCGACGTAGCCCTGATGGGGTCGCGCGCCGGGGACGCCCGGCGGGGTCGAGTGGACCGGGTGGTTCGTGACGCGCTCGGGCGGCGTCACGTGGCCCACCAGGGTCGTGCGGCGGCCGTCGCAGGCCTTCCACGACGCGTCGTCGGCGCCCACCGAGCACGGCCAGCAGTTCACCCCCGCCTTCGCCCGGTCGCGCGCCGCGGCGACCCACGCGGCCGGCACGTCGTCGCCCGGGCCCGCCTCGTCGCCCGCCTTCGGCGCCTCGCGCTCCAGCAGCGCCGCCATGATCGCCGGCGGCAGCGCGGTCTGCGCCTCGGCGTCCCCGCGCCGCGCCGCCACCGCCACCCAGGCCATGGCCTCGACGTACGCGGCCTTCTCGGCCGGCTTCGGCGCGTCGTTCGTGTACAGCGTGCCGAACATCAGCACGCCCAGCGCGCGCTGCGCGTCGACGCTGCCGGCCTCGGCCGCCGCCCGCCACGTCTGCACGATCTGGTCGTAGTCCTTCTTCGGCAGGTGCTCGTCCTGCGCGCGCAGCCGGTCGAGCTGCGCCTTGCCGACCGCGTACTGCGCCGCGCCGTCGACCTTGGGTTTGGGGCACACCAGCGCCTTGGCAGGCACCAGCAGGAGGGCGATCGCGAGGGTGAGCGTGCTCATGGCCGCCACCTTGCCACAGCCCGCGCGGCCGCCGCACCGGTCAACGCACCCACGGCCCGTCCAGGTGCAGCAGGCACCCCGTCCAGCCCACGTAAGCCAGCGTCAGCAGCGCCAGCACGTTGCTGCCCACGCCGAACAGCTTCATCTGGAACAGCGTATATCCGCCCTCCCCGAACACGACGAAGCGGTCGACCAGCAGCCACCCCAGCGCGCCCAGCATCATCCCGCCGAACAGCAGGTCACCGAACACGCCGCACAAGAGCGTCACCTCGGCCGCGACGACCGTGATGATGAGCAGCTTGGTGGTGCCCACCCCCAGCACGGTCGCCGTCGTGCGCCGCCCCGCCGCGCGGTCGGGCTCGACGTCCATCACCTCGCCCATCAGCTGCGCCTGCGCGCAGAACAGCACAAGGTAAGCGAAGGTCCACGCCGGGGGCGCCGCCACCCCGTTCAGCCGCACCGCGAACAGCACCACCAGCAGATAGCCCACCTGGGCCAGCAGCTCGAGCGGCGGCCGCGCCCGCCACCCGCGCGTGGGGTGGTTGTAGATGGCCATGAAACCGACCATGCCGCCCAGCACCGCCAGCATCGGCAGCCCCCCGCGCCACAGCAGCGCCGGCCAGGTCACCGCCTGCACCGCCACGATGGCCCGCGGCAGCGCCGCCAACTGAGCGTCCGTGCCCCGCGCCCCGAACAGCCAGGTGTCCTTCCTCGGGTTCAGCCGATCCGTCTCGCGATCGACCAGATCGTTCCACCCGTAGGTCAGCAGGTTCAGCGGGAACGTGACCCACACGAGCCCCACCCACGCCCACGGCGAGGCCCACGCCCCCGTCCCCGCCAACGGCAGCGCGTACAACCAGATGGTCGGGAACCACAGCCCCGGCCGCGAGGCCTTGAGCAGGAAGGAGAAGCGCGCGCCCACGAGCCTGTGTAACGCATCCACGCAGGCCCGTGCACGAGCACTGCGCACCCCAGTCCGTGGCCGGGCCGCGACGCGCAGACGTGGTGAGACCGGCCGGCGTGCGGCATCCGCCGCACGTGCCTGAGCGACCGAGCCGCCCGCAGCCAAAGCCCGAAGGGCGAGGCGAGGACGCGAGGATCGCGAAGGTGCGCCCGAAGGGCGCCGGCCAAGCCAGGGGGTCACAGGGGTGGCCGGCAGGCCCCCCTTGCCGCGCGCTTGCGCGCGGCGGAGAAACAGTCTGTCCGGTGGAGGCTGCACCTGTTGCAGCTGGCCGCCGGATCGTTCCGGCATCGCCCGCGCTGCAGCACCGCCCACCCCCCCAAAACGAAGAAAGGGCCGACCCCCCCGGGCCGGCCCTCTCGATCAGCGAGCCCCGAAGGACAGACCGATCATCGCAGCAGTCGAACCCCGCCTGGACGCGGCAGGTGATCCATCACCCACGGTCTCGCGTCAGCGTCGGCGCCTGGCGCCGGCCGGCCTTCCTGGCCGCGTCGAGGTGGGGCTTCGCTGCCCCGTCGTCGTGCCGTCGACACCCGTACCTTCGTCGGAAATGGCCCGCAGATAAAGGCTTTGGCGCGATCCCGGCGGCCGGGCGAAAGCGCGCACGGATAACACGCACGCTTCGCCCGCCGCGCCGCCTGCTCAGGGCTCGACGGGCAGCCCGTCGATCCACAGCCCGACGCGCTCGATCTGCGCGTCCGTCAGGTAGGGCGGGCCGCTGCGCGGCATGCGCAGCCCCTCGCCGCCCACGTCCAGGTGCGTGCCGTTCAGCTTGTGCCAGAGGTAGCTGGCCATGTGGTCGCCCGGCTCGATGCGATCCAACCCCTCGGCCTCGAACGACGGCACGCCCACCGCGCCGACGAAGATGTCGTCCAACGTCATCGTGCCCGACATCCCGCCGTTGGTGTGGCACCCCGCGCAGCGGTCGTCCACCAGCGCCTGCATCTGCGCGTCGGTGAACGCGCACACCACGTTCGGCGCGCCCGGCGTGCCGAAGTGATCGCCCACCGGATCGGCCGCCTCGAAGTAGCGGTCGCGCCCGAAGCACCAGTTGCTGCCCTCGTCGTTGGCCTCTTCGTCGAAGGCGTCGGGGTCGAGGTTGATCGACACCTTGCGCGCGTCGGGGAAGTCCGGTCCGTCGTCGTAGGTCACCGCGTCGATGTCCACGCCGTTGCAGGCCACCGTCAGCGTCTCGCCGCTGTTGCCCAGCGAGAAGTTGAAGGTGCCGGTCGGGGTCAGCCCGCCGTTGACCTCCGGGTTGTCGCTGCGCGCGAAGAACACGTAGCCGCCCGCCGGCACCACGCCGTTCAGCGGGCTGCTCTGGTTGTTGTCCTCGCGGGCCACGCAGCCCTCGAGGCTCAGCTCGACCTCGCCGGGGTTGTGCAGCTCGAACCACTCGGCCGTCTCTTCGGCCAGCCCGTCGTGCGGATCGTACAGCAGCTCGGTGATCAGCACGTCGCCCACCATCGTGGGCGTCGGCACCGGTGCCACGCACTCGCCCTCGACGCACACCAGCGGATCGTCGCACACCACGTCGGCGCAGGGATCGGGCGCCACGCACTCGCCGTCGACGCACACGTCGTCGCCGTCGCAGATGACGTCCAGGCAGGGATCCGGGTCGACGCACTCGCCGTCGACGCACATCTGCGGGTCGTCGCACACCACGTCGGCGCAGGGATCGATCATCACGCACGCGCCCTCGACGCACTCGAGCCCCCTCGTCGCACACCACCCCGAAGCACGGATCGGCGCACTGCGGGTTGGCGGCGCCCGGTGTTCCGCGGTGGTCGCCGTCGCCGCCGGCCTCGTAGTAGACGTCCTCCGCCGAGCACCAGCTCGTCGCCAGGTCGTTCAGCTCGGCCGTGTAGGTCCGCGGATCGAGCTGCAGCGACGCCTGGCGCACCGACGGCAGGTCGGTGCCGGTGCCCCACGCGATCGTGTCGATCACCACGTCGAAGCAGCTCAGCGTCAGCGACTCGGCGCTGTTGCCCAGGCCGAACCCGAACGTGCCGTCCGGCACCAGCCCGCCGTTGAGCAGCATGTCCTCGCTCTTGACGAACAGCAGATAGCCGCCCGCTTCGATCATGTGCGTCAGCTCGATGCCCATGCCGCCGTTCTCGGTGATGGTGCAGCCGGTCAAATCCAGCGCGCCGTCGGTCGGGTTGTGCAGCTCGAACCACTCGGCGTTGGTGTCGTCGAGCGACGTGTGCGGATCCATCAGCACCTCGGTGAAGAACACCTCGCCCACGCCGGGACCCATGCGATCGATGCACTCACCCGCGTCACAGATCTGGTTCTCGTCACACGGGTTGGGATCGCAGGGATCCACCGGGCACTGGGCGTTGGCCGCGCCCGGCGTGCCGCGGTGGCTGTTCTCCACCGGATCGGCCACGAAGTACACCAGCTCCTCGGGCGCCACGCACCAGCTGCCCGCGGCGTCGTTGGCCTCGGCGTCGTAGCGATCGGCGCTCAGCTGAATCGAGATGCGCTGCGTGGCGCCCGGCCAGCCGTCCACGTCGTCGTACACGACGGTGTCGAGCACCGTCTCGCCGCACTGCACGGTCAGGCTGTCGCCGCCGTTGCCGAGGCTGAAGCCGAAGGTCAGATCGGGCTCGAGCCCGCCGTTGAGCGCCCCGTCGTCCGAGCGGACGAACAGCAGCGTGCCGCCGGCCTCGATCACGTCGTCGACGAACACCTGGTTGCCGCCGTCGTCGGCCACGAAGCAGTCAAGCAGGCTGATGTTGCTGTCGGTCAGGTTGGTCAGCTCGAACCACTCGGCGTCGTTGTCGTCCAGCGGATCGTGCGGGTCGTACAGGATCTCGGTGACGATCACGTCGCCGGGCGCCGCGGGCGCGGCCGCCACGCAGGTGCCGCGCAGGCACACCTCGTCGGCGCCGCACTCGGGATCGCAGACGTCGGCGGGATCGGGATCCACCGTCAGCTGCAGCGCGCTCTCGGGCTGATAGCCGTCCAGGTCGGCGTCGGTGTCGCACCAGGTCCAGGTCAGCCCGCCGTCGGCCGACGCGCGGAAGGCCACGTCGTACTCACCGACGCGCGGCGCGTCCAGCGTCACGATGTAGGCGTCGCGGCCCACCTCGCCGGCGGCCTCGGCGTCCCACGCCCCGTCCGGCTCGGCCGGCGTGAAGATCCACGCCTCGTCGTCCTCGACGGTGCCGCGCGGCGCCACGCCCACCTGCGCCATCACGCGGTTGTCGACGTCGACGCCGTTGGTCAGGTCGGTCACGCCGGGGATCTCGATCAGCCCGCTCACGTCGAAGGTGGTGCGGAAGTTCACCGTGCGCTGGGCGTCGCCCAGGATGCGGCAGGCGGTGACCGCGATGGGCTCGGGGCAGGCCGGGTTGGCCGCGCCCGGCGTGCCGCGGTGCACGTCGTCGGGCGTCGCGCCCTCGTAGTAGACGTCGTCCTCGCCCGCCAGGCACCAGTTGGCGCCGTCGGCGTTGTCCTCGGCCTCGGGGTCGAGGCTGATGCTGTACTGCCGCGCGTCCGGGAAGGCCGCGGCGCCGTCGTCGTAGGCGACCACGTCGATCTCGACGTCACCGCAGCGCACGATGACGCTGTCGCCGCCGTTGTTCAGGCCGAAGTCGAAGGTGCCCACGACGTTGGGCAAGCCGCCGTTCAGCAGGCCGTCCGCGCTGCGCGCGACGACGCCGATGGCGAAGGGCTCGAGGATGATCCCGTCGGCCGCGGTCTCGTTGCCGCCGTCGTCGGCGAAGACGCAGCCCGCCAGGTTCAGGGTGTCGCCGGTGCGGTTCTCGATCTCGAACCACTCGGCGGTGTCCTCGGCCAGCGCGTTGTGCGGGTCGTAGAGGATCTCGGTGATGACCAGATCGCCGGGCGCCGGCGCGCGGCCCACCGGCGGCATGCCGCCCATGCCGCCGACGCCGGGCTCGCCGCCCATGCCGCCCGCGCCGCCGACGCCGGGCTCACCGCCCATGCCGCCCGCGCCGCCGACGCCGGGCTCGCCGCCCATGCCGCCCGCGCCGCCGACGCCGGGCTCGCCGCCCATGCCGCCCGCGCCGCCGACGCCGCCGCCCATGCCGCCGACGCCGGGCTCACCGCCCATGCCGCCCGCGCCGCCGACGCCGGGCTCACTGCCCATGCCGCCTGCGCCCGCCGGCCGCCCCCCACGCCGCCGTCACCGCCGACGCCGGGTACGCCGCCCATGCCGCCGTCGCCCCCGGCGCCCGGCTCACCGCCGACGCCGGGCGTGCCGCCCATGCCGCCGCCGTCGCCCCCCACGCCGGGCACGCCGCCCATGCCCGGGGTGCCGCCCGTGCCACCCATGCCGCCCGCGCCGACGTTCATGTCGCGGCCCACGCCGCTGTCGCCCGAGCCGCCGCTGTCCCCGTCGTCGCACGCCCACAGCGCCGCCGCCAGCGTGGCGATCAGGGTCGCCTGTCGAGAGAGCCGTCGAGTCGTCATCAGAATCCGCCCCTTCCGGTCGCCAGAGGGGCGCGATTGTCGAGGCGCCGCGCGACGCGACGGTGACAATCGCGCGCCAAACGGGGCGGAGGGTGCCACGGGTGGGGGGGTGGGCGCCAGCGTCGAAGACGCAGACCCCCGAACGTGGGCGACCGGTTGTCCGGCCGGCGTCGGGCATCAGGCGACCTCGTCGCCACTGCATGGCCCTGGACGGATTGGCCAGATGCGAGCGGCTGGCCAGTTTTGACTAGATGGTTTCGGTGCTCCCTCTTCAAGGGACGCACCACCGAGGCCCCGTTCTGCGGTGGTAGGCGGTCCTGTGGTTCTAAGGTGCTGAATAATGGGGGTTTATCAGTTCTCTGAAATTGGTTCTTGCCCCCCCCCCCCCCTCCCGCGCTTACGGTCGAACCCACCTTGGCTCAAAGGGAAGGGCACCATGCTTCGAGTCGTCACCTCCGACCTTCTTCTGCCCGCTGGTGGCTCCGATGCCAGCCAGGCCATCGAGATGGGCGAGCACACCAAGCTCTCGATTCAGCTTTGGTTGCGCGCGTTCAAGGGCACCCTGAGCGTTGTCAATCCAAAGGGGGTCACGGCGACAGCGCAAGGCAGCCTCGACCTCGAGAACTGGGTTGACGTCAGCAGCTACTACGTGACAGCGGAGAACCCCCCGCCCACGACCGAGATCGGGCCCACGTCGGCCTTCGACGACGTCTTGTACCCCTACGTCCGTATCAAGTTCACGTCCCAAGAGGCCAACGCCGACGTCCTGCTGGGCTGTTCGGTCAACACCTACAAGAGCTAGCAACCGGGCAACGCGCCGCGGGCCGAGGCCCCACCGGCGCCCTCAGCGAGGAGTCGAGTCCGAACCATGGCCATCAAGATCGCCGAAAACATGTACCTCGAAGCCGACACGCCGACCTACACCCTGCCGGTCGACCTCGGTGGCAACAACAACTCCGCCCTCTTCGAGATCTGGGTGCTCAACGCGCGCGGCACGTTGGGCACCGGCGGGGTGAACCCCGTCCTGCAGGGCAGCAACGACGGGCTCAACTGGACCCAGGTCACGGTGGGCACCACCGACACCGCCAGCCCATCGTACAAGAGCATCGACGTCAACGCCGTCGTCGCGTTCCCCCGGGTGCGCCTCAAGTTCATCGCCACGGGGCAGGCGGCGCTCGTCGATGCAGCCGTAACGCCCTACAAGCGCTCGTAGAGGTCATCATGCGACATCACTTGGCAAGCCAGACCATTGTCTCGGGCTCGGGCGCGGGGAACACCAACGAGGAGTGGTCCCGGGCCGTCGAGATGGGCGGCGACAACGCGGTCACGGTCACGTACTGGGCGGTCTCGGTCACCACCGGCGCCGACGTACCCTCGACGGTCGCGCTGGAACTGCAGGGGAGCGCCGACCTCAGCAACTGGAACGCGGTGGTCACCGGGATGACGCTCCCCACGACCCAGGTGCCGTCCTATCAGGTCGAGCAGAACACCAGCATGGTGGTACCGTGGCCGTACGTGCGGCTGAAGTACCGCGTGAATGGTACGCAGAACGCCCGTATGATGCTCGGTGCGACGTTGGACACCTTCACCGCGAAGTCCTGACGCCGCCCGACCGGCAAGCCCGTGCAACCATCACGGGGTAGGAGAACCGGCGAGATGCAGACGACCCCCACCACCCCGGTTCGCATCGGCGCTGCGATGATCTTGCGGGATGCGGCCCGCCTGCTGCCGCGGTGCCTCGACAGCCTGCAGGGGGTGGTGGACGAGATCGTGTGCGTCGACACCGGCTCGACCGACGACACGCCGGCCATCGCCGAGCGCTTCGGCGCGCGGGTGCTGCGCTCGCCCTGGCGGGACGACTTCTCGTTTCATCGCAACGAGTCACTCGAAGCCAGCACGTGCGATTGGGTGCTGGTGATCGACGGCGACGAGTGGCTGACCACCCCGGCGGCCCTCCGGCCCGCCGTCGAGGGGGCCGCGGCGGCGCAGACCCTGGACGCGCTGCTGGTCCGCGTGGACACCGTCACCGACGGCTTCGGACCCGATGTGGGCGGCCGGCCCGGCGAGCGCTTCTGGTCGGCCCGCCTGTTTCGCCGGGACGGCGCGTACTACGAGTACCCCGTCCACAACCAACTCCGCGGTATCCGCCACGTCGGCATGTCGTCCCTGGCGCTCGGCTCGGACTACTGCGGCACCGTCGAAGGCAAGCTGGCCCGGTCCATCCCGCTGCTGCATCGCATGCTGGAAGCCGGCACCGACGACGCCCACGCGCACTTCTACCTGGCCAAGTCGTACTTCGTGGCGGGCAGGCTCGACGCCGCGCTGAAGCACGCGCGCGCCGCCGAGCCCCTGGTCGACGACGGCGCCCAGTACGCACCGTTGTGGGTCTGGATGTTCTACGCCGCGCTCGCCGTCGAGGGCCTCGCCGCAGCCGACGAGGCCGTGCGCCGCGGCCTCGAGCGACACCCCGACTTCCCCGAGCTGCACCACACGGCCATCGCCTGCGCCATGCTGCGCTGGAACGCCAGCTTCGGCCGCGCCGCCCGCTACGTGGCGACGCCGCAGACGACGGCGGGGTACGTGGGGCGGCTTCCGGTGGCGATGGAGGCGCTGGGGGTGCCGTTGGCGCTGGAGGGAGCCAGCCCCGGGCGCTCCGACTTCTTTCAGGGCGGTGACGGCCGCGGCGGCGTCCCGGTGGGCGCACCGACGCAGCAGCGGGCTACGGGACTGCGTCTGCCCTCCGTCGGGAGGGCGACGCGATGAAGGGCGCCGCGGCCGGTACGAAGTGCGGGTGCACGCCGAAGCCGAGCGGGCAGAAGTGTGTCTGCTCGCCGCAGCCGCCGAGCAGGACAGTGACGCTGACGAGCCCCGCGCTGAGAAGGGTGCCGACCCTCGGCGCATCGGGTACACTCGGCACTCCCGACAAGACGATGAAAGCCTCCGTCAAGGCCCTGCCGCACGCCACCGTAGCCCCGCCGCGCGCCATTGCACACGCGCCGATGGGAGCCAAACTAGATGCTGCGCCTGGGATGCTGCAAGGGCTTGGCGGCCGCCAAGCGGCGATCGCCCAGGTCATCAACTTGTCGAAGCACACCGAAGCGGCACGATCTGCAGAAGGGCCAGAGTCACCGAAGGTGATTCCGACCGTCGTGAACGTCGTCAGGCATCTCTGTCGACTGATGCCGAGGTGGTGTGACTACGAGCGTCTACCCGAGCCTGACCATGTTCGGCCGGATGTGGCATGTTCTCCTGATGCGACAGGCGTCGGACAAACGTGCTTGGTGCCAGATTTTTCCGCCGCAGCGGACGTGGCGCGCGGGCAGCCGATGCCATTCGTCCCGATTCGTCTGGACGTCTTCCGCCCGAATCAGACGGCAGAAGAGAGCGGCGCCACATTGGACGAAGATGGTTCGGTCGACCAACTCCTCCGTCCGGCCCCTGTGATTCAGTCTGACCCGAGGCGGTGGCGAGTCGATCCCGAGGGACGCCTCGTGTTGACTGTTGGATGCCGCGACCTATACTCCGTCGGGGTGGGTCGGGCCTTCCCGGTGTATCCTCGCCGCGAGTTTCCGGCGCCTACGGTCGACTATTCACTCGTTCCGGTTGGGGACATCATTCGCCAAGTTTGGTCCAATTCGCACTGCTGGTCGCCGCGCCCGCGGGTGCCGGGTTACTGTGCGTCGATTCCCCGTCCGATACCGCTTCGAGATGTTCGTCGCGCTATTGGACAGGGCGTTCTCTTTCCTCCTGATCGGGATGTTCTTCGTTTTGGTGCGGACCTTTCGTTCGGTCAGACGCTCGAGATCGAAGTCGTCCTCTCGGTAGGGCCTGCCGCGGATTTTGGCCCGCGACAGTCACATCGACCCGACGATGGCCAAGAGGATGACGAGAATAGGGCTCCCATCGCAGATATCGATGGGCTGCTGTTCGGCCTCGGTGTGCTGGAGCCCAACTGGACCGACAACCCGAAGCGCAGTCTGTACGAGGCGAACGGCGTCGCGATGATCGGGGGCAACGGCACCACGGACTATGTAGGCGCCCTGGACCCAGGCCGGCCGGTCTCACAGGGGGGCGACCTCGCGTTTGTCGCATCCGGTTCCATCCAGTCGTTCAATGCGGCGGATCCCCTGTCCGCGTCCATGAATCTGGGGTATTATCCGCGCCCTGGCCAGGATCCGCCTCCGATCAGTCCACCATTGCTGGCTGGTTTCGACCCCTTGCAGCAGTCTCTCATCGAGAGAGATGGGACTGGGACCGGTTTATCCCAACGGGATTTCACCGATATTCACCAGGCCATGGAGAATGCATTTGGCGCCGACCATACCGGCATTCGGACTGTCCATGTCGGCAACCACAGATTCTCGGCTCATTCCCTTGGGAAGAACTCGAGCCCCTGCCGTCGAGTGCGGGCCAGAGTTCGACTACGAAGGCTCTCTCCCGACTCCTACGGTGGGACGAGTGCGGCGCCTCCCCTCCGGATTCTTAGGTTTCGACGGGAACGGCGAATACAGCTACTTCGACTACCAACTCGCCGTGGCGCTACAAGATGGACAACGTCAAGGGGCATCCATTCAGCATGTTTTTGACCGGTCATGGTTTCAGACTCACACGAGCTGGGTGCGCGGTGGACCGCTCGATGTGGCGAAGAACTTCGTCCTTCAGGTCCCCTCATCTACTCATCCGATCGCGTCGATTTGCCTAGTCTTGGGGGGCTTCTCCAACCTCGACTCCTGCGCTGAGTACCGAGCCTTCGGCGTAGGCTTCCGTGAAGGGTTCGACATCCGGATTGACTGCATCAATGCGCGCTGGCTCGGCTAATTCGTGGCGCCGTCACCTAATCGCTGTGTGGGTGGTGAGCCTGTGCTGCGAAGCTATAGGGTGTTCGGACGTTGAGGGTTCTCCACCTTTGCGGTTGGCCGATCAGGACGCTTCAGCAGTTGGTGGCGCCGCCGGGCGAGGGGAGGGCGACCAGTTCGATGCCGCGCGCGCAGTCGCGCGAGGCCGGGACGCAGGCCGTACGTGGGACGCGGCACCGCGTGTTTCAGAGGAAGAAGGCTGCAGCGCACTTGGACTCAGTCTACGCATCGTGGAGGTGTACCCAGAGGAAAGCCGAGGAATCGAGGTGCCAGAGGGCGGAACCGTGATTTGCCCCGTCGTTGTCCAGCTGATTGCTGAAGTTCAGTACGACACTAGAGTGGGCCACTGTGGAGCGCTCACGTGGGAGTACTCGATTCGCGATCCAAAGACTCGGTTCTCGCCATACGTGTACGAGAGCTGGCAGTTTTGGGGTGATGGGACGGCGTTCGGCGCGCCCGACAGGATCTCATCCGAGGCGGCTTTCCTCATCTTCACTCACACGGACGTGGGTGGTCGATTTGAGATTCGGTTGAGGCATTCGCAGCAGCATGGACCGCCGGGAGGTTCGATGCGGGAACTGGGTAGTGTTGAACGACTGCTCGTCGTCGAGTGCGGACGACCCCAGGGAAGTCAGCCAGCCGACGAACATGTGGATCCTTGAAGACCGACAGGACAGCCTCAGAGTCGAACGCTCGTTCGAGTCGTGGGCCCGGCGGAGACGTGAGCCGGCAAGGGGCCAGTGTGTTCGCTTCTCGTGTTTCCATTGCGACACGTCGGCCCGAGACATAGACCGAGCGGCATGACCGCAACCGAATGACCTCGGCGCGACGTCGGACGCCCTCACCCCGACGTTCTGACGTCGCCCGACGGGCAAGCCCGTGCAACCATCACGGGGTAGGAGAACCGGCGAGATGCAGACGACCCCCACCACCCCGGTTCGCATCGGCGCGGCGATGATCGTGCGCGATGCGGTCCGCCTGCTGCCGCGCTGCCTCGACAGCCTGCAGGGGGTGGTGGACGAGATCGTGTGCGTCGACACGGGTTCGACGGACGACACGGTCGCCGTGGCCGAGCGTTTCGGCGCGAGGGTGCTGCACTCGCCGTGGCGGGGCGCGATCTTGCTCCATCTCGACGAGGCGCTCGAAGCAAGCACGTGCGACTGGGTGCTGCTCATCGACCCGGACGAGTGGCTGACCAACCCTCCAGATCTGCGTCCCACCGTCGAGGCCGCCGCCGCGGCCGCCGTGTACACCCTGGACGCCCTGTTGGTGCACGTGGACACCATGGCCGACGACCTCGCGCCCAACGCGGACGGTCGCCCCGGCGTGCGCTCGTGGTCGGCGCGACTGCTCCGTCGCCGTGGCGCCCGCGACGGCTGCCCGGTCCACCATGAGCTGCGGATCGTTCGGGGCGTCGGCATCTCGCCCCTCACGCTCCGCTCGGACTACTCTCGCACGGTCGAGGACGAGCTGGCCCGGTCGATCCCGCTGCTGCACCGCATGCTCGAAGCCGGCACCGACGACGCCCGCGCGCACTTCGACCTGACCAATGCATACTTTGTCGCTGGCCGCCTCGACGTCGCCCTGAAGCACGCCCGCGCCGCCGAGCCTCTCGTCGGCGACGACACGCAGTACGCGCCCCTTTGGATCTGGATGTTCTGGACGACACTCTCCGTCGAGGGCCTCGCTCCCGCACGCGACGCGCTACGCCGCGGCCTCGAGCGACACCCCGATTGCGCCGAACTGCACCGCATCGCGATCACCAGTGCCTTGCTACGCCCCAATGGGGCGGGCGGGGCGAACCAGCAGATCGAGGACGCCAACGATGGGCTCGACTGGAACCGCTTCACGGTCGACATCGCCGATCTGGCCGACCCGTCGGAACTGAGCATGGGCGTCAGCGCCGCCGCCGGTCCTTCGTGGGTGCGCCTGACGTTCGACCCCACCGGCCAGGGGGTGCTCGTGGACGCGACCGTGCCGCCCGACGGGACTACGCAGAGGTGACCATGCGACATCGCCTGGCAAGCCAGAACCAGCGGCCCGCATCGGCGCCGCGATGGACCGAGCGAGATGCAGCCGAAGGGCTGCCGCGCTGTCTCGGCAGCATGTTTGGATTGGCCGACGAAGTCGGGTGCGCCGACGCCGTGTCGACCGACGAGTCACCCGCGCTGGCCGAACACCTCGCTGTAGACCGTCTCGACCTCGGGAGGGCGACGCGGTGAAGAGCGCCGGTGCCGGAACGAACTGCGGGTGCACGCCGAAGCCGAGCGGGCAGAAGTGTGTCTGCTCGCCGCTGCCGCCGAGCAGGACGGTGATGCTGACGAGCCCCGCGCTGAGTCGGATGCCGACCCTCAACGCTTCGGGTACACTCGGTGCTTCAGACAAGATTGCAAAAGCGGCCGACAAGGCTCTGACATCGGCGCCTGCGTCCGATGGTCCAGTGACCAGGACGAGTGCAGTGGCCGGCATTGGACGGTGGGGTGGGGGGCCGTCGGCAAGGCAGTTGATGGTGACGCGGGCGCCGGAGCACGGTGAGGCGAGCAAGGTGAGAGCATGGGGCGCCGGTACGACCAAGGCGAGCGCGTCACCATCGCCCACCTTCAGTAAGCTGGAGGGGTTCGTTCGCGCAGGTACAGGACGCCCCTCGTTCTGCGAAGTGAATCCCGATGCTCTCGTCTGCCGAGTGCAGCGGCTTACGGCGACGAGAGCCGATGCGCCCAACCGAGAGTCGAACGACTTCGGCTTCAGCGGCCAGAACTACGGAACGGCCGGTGGCGGCGTGAGGCAGGGCGCGCGGCCTGCGCTCGAGCCCGCGGTTTGCAGGGGCGCATTCGGCTATGCCGACCTGCCTGCGGCGTGTCGAGGGGTCGATGCGTTCCACATCGATTCGGTTGCACGACGCTTTCGAGATATCGACGAGCAGGGCAACGTGACGTTTGCCGACGCGGACTCGGCAGGAAATCCAGGTCTCTATCGAGTCTTCTCGTATGGAAGTCCCGACGTTGGGCCCAGGGGAGGGATAGACAGACTTCTCTCTGTGTTTCTGCGGCGTCTCTCGCGCTGGTACCCGCCGGTGTTTTCGGGTGTCGAACTCATCACCGCCACGGATCCGTGTTCTGACGTCAGGGTGGGAACCGGCTACCTTCAGGACGACGTGAACACCGCGGTACGGCATGCTGGAATCGACTACCGGGTTCTCCGAAACGACTGTCGGCCCTTCCCGATTCGAGCGATTGCGGACGGTCGAGTGGTGGCGGTGTTCAGGCACCCCTCCAGCGGGAACCAAATCCTGATTCAACACGCGGGGCCGCCGATCGTGCGAACGCTGTATCGCCATGTGGCGGATGGCCGGCTGCGTGACCTTTCGTATGCCGAGGGGGCTCTCGAGTTCTGCAACCGTCACGGTTGCTCAGGGGACCAGCGGCAGCGCGCTACCCAAAAGGTCGACGAGGTGCAGCGGGTTCGCTCGGGCACGGCGACGGCGTGTGAAGTGGCGCGTTGGGGCACGGAAGAGGAGCGTATTCGAGTGGTGCCGGGCGATCTTGTCCGTGCGGGGCAGGTGATCGGCTTTGCGGGTAATACGGGCTTCGACACGAGCGGCACCCATCTTCACTTCGATTCGTTCGTGTTTGGGCTGGAGGCTGCGTCAGGCAGGCCAGTCTGGTACTGGTTCGATCCTTACGGTATCTATGGCCGAGACGAATGCTACGAGGGTCAGTATCCAACGGGGCCGTCTGCGGAGCCGCCGAAGCATCCCTCCATCTTCATGAGACTATTCTGGGCCTTCGGCGCCGCCACGGCGAGTACGACACTGGTGGCGGCGGTAGCTGAGTATCGTGAGGCCGGTCGCTGGAGTTTGCGAACACTATGCCAGGGCGAGCGCCCTGGCGAAGTGGCCGGCAGCTTCGGTCCAGGGCTTCGAGAGTTCGTCCACTCGTTGAGAAGTGATGAGTTGGACTCGGCGATTCGCGAACGACTCCCGCGCGGTCTGTATCCGAGTCAGATACGTGCTGCGCACATCTCCGGATCGCCGCTCTATTCGGCCGTCTTCGAGGAGTTGTCGGAGGGGCTCGGCGCGATGGATGTTGCGTGGGCACTGGGCCAGGATCAGCGTGACCTGGAAGCGTCGATTCGGCGCCAGGGTGACGAGTGGACCATGGTGGACCTGGGAATGGTCGCACGAGAGCGGGACGCGGTCTATACGGGCGTGTGGCTCCGACTTGGGCGTCGAGCGTCCCTGGCCCTGTTCGGCCTCGACGAGTTGGGGTTGGAGCAGGCGCGAGCGGCCTGGGACGGGGCAGGCCTGGCCTCCCTGTGGCGTCTAGCGGAGCACGAGGGTCCTCGAGGTCGCCTGTTCTCGGGGCTTTGGCGCGACGATATCGGACACGCGACCGAGCACGCCTGGGTTCCGAGCAACAGCCTGACGGATTGGGCTGCTGAGAATACCCAAGCGGATCGAATGTTGAGCCTGGCCGTCGGCGTTGGCCGCTTGTCGTTGATTCTGAGATCGTGAGGGGGCGATGAGGCAGTCGGTGGTGTGGCTCGGAATTGTGTGGATTGGGTCAGCGATGTGGGCCTGTGAACCTGAGCACCGAAGCGGGGGGCTCGCGCTCGATGCATTGCCGACTGACGCTCGACCGATGGTCGCGGAGGCCGGTCAGGATGCGGCAGCACCGGCCGTCGATGCGAACGCTGGCCC
Source organism: Myxococcales bacterium (assembly GCA_020633465.1). GTDB lineage: Bacteria > Myxococcota_A > Bradymonadia > UBA7976 > UBA1532 > JACKDN01. The sequence continues at coordinate 2,560 of JACKDN010000030.1, read as the reverse complement.
GGCGGACACGGGTGGGGGGCCACGAGTGGACGCCGAGCTCGCGCTGGACGCCCGGCCGTCGACCGACGCGGCGGCGCTGGATGCCGCCGGACCCCTACCCGATGCGCGAGTCGAGGCCGACGCCGCGACGGAGAGACACGACGGGGCGACGCCGTGGGGATGGGCCGGCTGCAACGAAGGGGGCATCGGTGATGTCATTGCCTGCCCGACCTGCGTTCCAGGCGAGGGCTGCGCGGCGGGCGCGTGTGTGCCGGAGTCAGCCGAGTTACCGCATCGTTGCGATGGCGAGCCTCCCTGCGAGGAGGGCCGTTGTCTGCCCCGATGTGATGCGGCGTGCTTGGGGGCGGGTTGGCCATGCTTCGTCGGCGTCGAGTACCGCCCGGTGACACCCGACGATCAACGGCCGCCACCTTTGGTCTGCTGGCCACCGAGCGTGCCGTATCTCTGCAAACCCTGCGAGGCGGCCGAGGCGTGTGGCGAGGGACTGGTCTGTGCGTCGAGGGTAGGCGGAGACGGGAACTTCTGTGTTCCACCTTGCGGCTTTGTCGAGTGCTCGTCGTCCTTCGGGCTGTGCCGGCCAGCCGTTGGCGTTGATGGGGAGAGCATCGAAGCGTGCCTCCCGACGCGACGCCTCCGCTGCGAGTGCGACGGCACCGTCGGCACGTTCGCGTACTGCGAGCGCGACGGCGTACCAGGGGTCGGCACCTGCCGCGCAGACGGTGCTGTCGACTGCGCGCCGGTGGTGGTGCCGTGAGGTGCGCGTGTGAATCCGTGTTGCGGCGCGGCACCGATTGTTCCGTCGAGGCTGCGCGGTGCGGCCGACTGCCGCCGCGCAGCCTGCACTGGACGGCCTGCGGTCGCCGGACGAGATCGTGTGTGGTTGACACCGGCTCGAGGGACCACGCGCTCATTGGGGCCGAGCGCTTCGGCGCGGAGCCTCATCGCGGCCCAGCACCGAGGCGGGCTCGAAGGCCTCGGCCAGGCCGCACAACTCGAGGGGGCGCAGGGCGATGAGGCGCGTGTTGCGGGTCAGCACGCCCAAAGGGGCGGTGGTCGCCCGGCGGTGCGGTCGGTGTCGGAGGCTCCCATCAGTCCGCCCAGTCGAATGGCCGGTTGACGTCACGCACCCGCACTTCGCCCGTGGTCGCGTCCACGGCGATGGTGGCGAACCAGATGCCGCCGTACCCGTCCATCTGCGCCGTGAAGCGCGCCGCGGGCGCGGTGTCGCCGCCGACGAAGACGGCGACCGTGACGATCGACGCCGCCTGCACGGCGATGTCACCCCCGAAGGTGCTGTTTGGCCGGGAGTAGTAGGCGGCGACATCGTACTCCAGGCCGCGCGGAGGCGACGCGATGCGAATGAACTCGGGCAGCGAGCCGGCGTGGCTGTCCAGGATCAGTGCGGCGCTCTCGGCCCCGTCGCTCCACAGCGGGTTCGCGTTGCGCCAACTGCACAGCCATTGCGAGTTGAGCTCCCACCCGTCGCGCCCGCGTTCGTGGCGGACGAACAGGTCGACATCGGTCCCGATGCGGTCGCTCGGATCGGGATCGGCGGGCGTGGTCCATGACAGCGCGACGAGCAGGTCGGCCATCGGGATCGCCTCGACGTTGAGCGTCACCGACTCGGTGGGCCCTTCCTTGCGCAGCACGAACTGGCCCGGATAGTCGACCAGGAAGTGCGCCTGTGCGGTGGTGGGATCATCGGGCGGCCCGAAGTCCCAGGGGCTGCCCTCGTAGACCACCGACGCGACGCTGCCCTCGGGGCGCCGAAGCAGCGTCCAGGTGCCCTGGTCGGTGGGCACGAAGTCTTGGAGGTCGAGGACGGTGAGGGGGGCCACCTCGATGGACACGGGCGGCGAGGCGGCCCCGTCGACCCGAGCGTCGACCTGGCCGTCTGCCTCGACGGCGGCATCGACCGGACCCGAGATGCCTGCCTCGGCGGTGGTCGCGTCGTGGGCGATCTCCGCATCAGCGATGACGGCGTCGGGGTCGGCCGACTCTCGTTCCGCAATCGGCTGCGCGGCATCGACGCAGGCAGCCAGGGCCGTAGCCGTCATCGCGATCAGCAGGGGCCAGCCTGGTGGCCGCGCGGGCGCCGCGGTGACTGGTTCCGTGTTCATCGAAACCCCTGTCGGGCCCGGTGCTCGCACCAGCGAATCGCGCCAACGCATCGAATGCCCTGCGGTGGGCGAACCCAATGATCGGGGCGACCGTCTTGCAGCGCTCGACGAGGCAGAATCGGCTTAGCAGTACCCTCCATGTCGAGGTTCCGATCGGCCGCGGGTGTTCCCTCTGGAGTAGCGGGCAGCCGACGCGGCTTCAAGTGCCAATGACGTGCGCTCGTGACCTGCGCTGCGGCTCCGCCGAGTCGAGCCGCTGACCGTCACTGTTTGGAGAGAACCAGGCGGCGCGTCCACGCAGGGAAGGGGTCGTGCGATGAACCGTACGTCAAAGCGGCAGCAGCGCGTCCAACCGCTCCACCCGCACGTCCGTCCACTCGGGCCACGCTTGCGCCATGCCGCGGGCGACGTGCACCGTCATCATCCCCGCCGCGCGGCCC
>JACKDN010000003.1 GCA_020633465.1 Myxococcales bacterium | reverse complement strand
GGCCGCGCTGCAGGAAGGGGTAGCGGAACCAGGGCACCGCGCCCGCGCCGACGATGGCCTCGAGGCGCGCGCCGCAGGCCTTCACGTCGGCCGCCCAGGCCGTCGGCCCCAGATCGTCCACCGCGCGGTGCGCGGTCGAGTGGTTGCCCAGCTCGGCCCCCGCCGCCTGCCATCGCCGCACCAGCTCCTCCTCGCCCTCGCCGATGCGATCGCAGGTGACGAACACGCCGACCGGCGCGGCGCGCACGGTCAACGCCGCGAGGATGCGCTCGGTAGCGGCCGCGCGGGTGTCACCGGGCGCCAGGGGACCGACGAAGGGCAGGTCGTCGAGCGTGACGGCGACGGTCGGCGCGGCGGCAGCGCGCGCGGCGAACAGCAGGAGGACAGCGAGGATGCGCATGCGTTGGCTCGGGACGTCGACGAAGTGGGCGTTGTATCAGATGCGTCCGCCCCGGGGTCGCGGCGCGTGGCATGCTGCGCGCCGGGACCAAGTCGACGCGCCCGAGGAGACGACCATGGCGGACCCACGCGGGCCGGGCCCCGGTGAGCCCGCCGGACGCGCCGTGCGCACCTGGCTCGATTTGGACGCCGGGCGGCGCGCGACGCTCGCGGCGTGGCTGCAGCGCTTCGATCCGGTGCGCTTCGTCGACGCGGACGCCGCGCGCGAGGCCTGCGGCAGCGCCGCCTTCGAGCGCGGGGCGAACCACCTGTCCGTGTGGGGCGCGGACGGACCGCTCGGCGCGCTGGCCGTGGTCACGCGCGAGGTCGCCCCGCGGGGGCTGGCGTTCGTGACCGGGGTGTGCGTCGAGCCGGGTGAGCGCGCAGTCTTCGATCGGCTGCTGGCCGCGGCGATCGAGCGCGTGGGCGACGCGGGCGCGAGGCTGAAGCTGGCCGTGTCGCCCGAGCGCCCGCACCTGGCGGACTGGGTCGCGCGGCACGGCTTCGTGTACCGCGAGGACGCCCGGCGCCTCGCGCTGACCGGCCCCGAGCCGTCGCTCGATCCCCACCCTCGGCTGACCTGCCAGGCGGTGAGACCCGACGAGGTCGAGACCTACCGCGCCGTCGCCGAGGACTGCTTCCGCGCCGCGCCGAACGGCGGCTCGGTCAGCCTCGACGAGGCTCACGAGCGGCTGGCCGGGCGCAGCTTCCCCGATCAGGTGGCCCTGTACCGGCTGGGCGACGCCGTGGTGGGCTTCCACGAGCTGGCGCTGCGGCGGGCCGTGGGCAACATCGACAGCCTGGGCCTGCTGCCCCGCTTCCAGGGTCGCGGCCTGGGCGCGCACGTTCTGCGCGGCTGCGTCGACACGCTGCGCGCGCACGGGGCCCAGCGCGTGGAGCTGCTGGTGATGAGCTCGAACCGGCCCGCCGTGCGCCTGTACGCGCGCCACGGGTTCACCCTGCGCGCGGTGCTGGCCCGCTGGTTCGAGCGCCCGCCCCTGCGATCTCAGTAGCGGACCGTGCCGTCCCAGTCCGGCGGCACGCCGCCCGCCCTCAGGGCCTCGGCGCGGTCGCGGTAGATCACCGACAGCGCATCGTCCGGCGCCCGCTCGGCGCACGCGACGAACCCCGCGTGCGCCGCCTCGACGTCGCCCGCGTGGTAGGCGCTCCAGGCACGCTCGTAGTCGTCGCGGATGTCGAGCAGCGCGTCGCGCACGTCCTCCGGCTCGGCGTCGAGCACCTCGTACACTGTCACCGGCTGGGCGCGGCCCTTCACCCGCACCCGCGCGGCGCGCCGCAGGTCGAAGGGCGGCGCCGGGCCCAGCCGCTCGACGGTCGTGTCGGCCAGCAGCAACCGCACCCGGTACTCGGCGGTCAGCCCCTCGATGCGCGACGCCAGGTTGACCGCGTCGCCCACGACACCGCACTTCATCGCCTGCGGCCCGCCGATGGTGCCGAGGATCACCCGGCCCGTGTTCAGCCCGATGCCGGTGCGGACCGATGGCCGGCCCTGCGACCGCCGCTCGACGTTCAGCCGATCCAGCGCCCGGTGCACCGCGATGGCGGCGGACACGGCGTCCTGCGCGTGGTGCGCCGGGTGGTCGAACAACGCCAGGATGCCGTCGCCGAGGTAGGCGTCGACGAACCCGCCGCCCTCGGTGATCGCCGGCTCGGCGTAGGCCATGTAGCGGTTGACGAACTCGAGCGCCTCGGCCGGCGGCATGTGCTCGACCAGCGACGTGAAGCCGCGCATGTCCGAGAAGAAGACCGTGACCTCTTTGGCTTGGTGGTCGCCGAGCTCGACGTCGACGATGTCGGCGCGGTTCAGGCTGCGCAGGTACTGCGACGGCACGAAGCGATCCTGGGCGGCGTGCAGGCGCGCGTTGCGCACCGACACCGCGAGCTGCGGGGCCAGCACGTTCAGCACGCGCACCCGATCCTCGCTGAAGGGCCCCGCGGCGAGGTCGTTCTCGAAGTACAGCACGCCCAGCGGCTTGCCGAGGTGGCTGAAGCGGGCGCACAACGCCGAGGTGGTGGGGCCGCCGCGGCGCGCGCGCAGCCGAGGATCCGTCGCCGCGCCGGGCGCCTGCTGCACGTCGGCGTACACCTCGGACTCTCCGCGACGCCAGATCCGGCGGATCAGCGTCGGCGGCACCTGCGCGCCATCCTCGAAGGGCGCGCCGGCGTCCACCGCGACCCCGCCGTCGGCGGCCCCGACCGCGCGGATCTGCAGGCCGCCGCGGTGCGCCAACAGCAGCACGGCGCGCCGGGCCCCGACGCTCTCGAGCAGGACGCGCATCGACCGCCGCAGCAGCGCGTCGAGCTCGACCTCCTCGGCGATGGCCTGCGTCGCCTTCAGCAGCGTCTCGAGGTCGAGATCGGCCACGCGCGTGGGGGTCACCGGCGAGCTGCCGTGGGCCGGCCGCGCGCCGCCGAAGGGCACCGCCAGCGCCAGATCGGGGTCGTGGGCGTCGAGCTGCGCGACCTTCGCCGCGGCGCCCCACCGCGCATAGCCCAGGCGCGCGTCGCGCAGGTAGATGCGCGCCACGCGCGGCGCCCCGCGTCGCCGGTGGAAGCGCGCCGCGCGCTCGTTGGCGAAGGCCTCGTCCTGCACGAACCCGGCCCGCGCGGCGGCCTCGATGGCCTGGTCGTAGGCCACGATGGCCTCGGCGGGCTGATCGCGCGCGGCGGCCAGCTCGGCGTCGAAGAGGGGCAGCAGGTGACCCCCGCTGGTGGGGTTGACCGCGGCGGCGGCGGCCAAGGCGTCGCGCCAGGGCGTCACCTCGTCCAGCGCGTCGACCCCCTCGGCGTCCAGCAACGCCACGGCGGCGAACAGCCGCATGGGCAGCTGGTAGTAGAGGCCGACGGCGCCGTCCTGCAGGCCCATCACGCGGCGGGCGGCGCTCGCCGCGCCGGCGACGTCGCCGAACAGCACGCGCGCGTGCAACGTGCACACCGCCAACACCAGCGCGGCGGCGCGGAAGTCCGCCGCCAGCAGGGCCTCGAGCGCCGCGGCCTCGTCGTAGTCGGGCCCCCGGACGCGCGCCGGATCGTCGGTCTCGCCCGCCAGGCCGCGCACGAGGTGCAGCATCGGCAGCGTGCACTGCAGCGCCGCGTCGAGGCCGTTGAGGCGCATGCCCGCCGCGATGGGCGTCGCCTCGGCCAGCAGCGCGTCGAGCGGCACGCCGGCGTAGAAGCCGTAGACCACGCGGAAGTGGTGCACCCAGCCGGCGAACTCGAGATCGCCGGCGTCCATGAGCGACCGGTGCACGTCGGGGATCTCGTCGAAGATCTGCCGCAGCGGATCGCTCCACACGCGCGCGTAGTGGTGGATGACGTGGCGCACGGCCCCGTCGAGCGTCCGATCGGGCAGGCGGTCGAGCAGCCGCCGCGCGTTGCGCCCCTGCTCGACGCCCTGCTCGAGCAGCCAGCCCGCGCACAGGCTGAGCGAGAACACCGCGAAGCCGTAGGCCGACGCGCGCGACACGCCGGCGACGAGCGTGCGCTGCACCAGGTGGCAGGCGATGATCGGCAGCAGGTTGCCCTCGGCGACGTAGGCGGCCGAGGTGATGCGCAGCAGCAGATCGCGCACGGCCTGCTCGACCGGATCGACGCAGGCGGTGGCGGCGATGGCGTCGATGTCGCGGCCGGCCAGCGCGGCGAGCGTCTCGCCGACGGCCGCGTGCACCTGCGCCGTCGTCGGCTTGCGCGGCAGCGCGGTGCCCGCCTCGGCCATCACCGCCAGCGCCGCGTCGAGCGCCGCGTGCAGCTCGCTGGCGCTGATGCGCGCCTGGACGACGATCTCCTCGGCCCGCAGCCGGTCGACCGCGCCGCGGGCGTGCGCGCGCAACGTGGCGACGTGGGCGTCGAGCAGATCGCGCCGACCCACCAGCCAGGCCGCCCGCGCCGCCAGCGTCCAGAGCTCTCGCGCGCGCTCGGCGTCGGTCGCCCACACGTCACCGGCGGTCAGCGCCGCCTCCAGGAAGCGGTGCGCCGGCGCGTGGGCCGCCGCCCGCATCGCGCGGCGGCCGGCGCCCTGCAACACCCGCTGCACCGCGGGGCGCTCGGCCGCCCCGAAGTCTCCGGCGGCCAGGCAGTGCTCGGCGGCCTCGAACAAGCGCGCGTCGAGGGCCTCGGCGTCGGCCAGCAGCGCCCGCGCGACGGCCCCGTGCACCTCGCGGCGCTCGGCGGGGGTCGAGAGCTCGCGGGCCGCCTGCTGCACGCGATCGTGCACGAATGCGAAGCGGAAGCCGCGGGCCTCGTCGACGCCGCCGCTCCAGTAGTCGGCGTCCAGCGGACGGACGAACCGGCCGTCGATGGCCGCGACCAGCGCGGGCGCGAGGGCGGCGGGCGCGCGGCCGGTGGCGTACACCAGGCCCTGCACGTCGAAGGTGTCGCCCAGCAGGGCGGCCGCGGCGAGCAGCGCGCGGGCCTCCGGCTCGAGGTCGCGCAGCTCGGCCTGCAGCAGATCGACGACGTTGTCGGCGGCGGCCAGCGCCCGCACGGCGCCCTCGTCCCAGGCCCACCCGCCGGCGTCCGCGTCGAAGCGCACGGCGCCCGTCTCGGCGGCCTGCTCGACCAGCCGGCGCAGGAAGAAGGGGTTGCCGTCGGTCTTCGCGTACAGCAGCGCGGCGAGCGCCGCGGCGCTGGCGGCCGGCAGGCGCAGGCCCCGCCCGACCAGGTGCTGCACGTCCGCCCGCGACAGCGGCCCCAGGGCCAGCCGCACCACCTCGGCGTCGGCGGCGGCCAGCGCGGCCACGGTGGGGTGCAGCGCGTGATCGCGCCCGACCTCGTGATCGCGCCAGGCCAGCACCAGCAGCACGTGCGCCAGGCCCGGATCGCCGAACAAGGCCTCCAGCACGCGCAGCGAGGGCAGGTCGGCCCACTGCAGGTCGTCGAGGAAGAGGACCACGGGGTGCTCGGCCGAGGCGATCGCGGCCAGCGCGCGGCGCACGGTGTCCTGCAGGCGGTGCTCGGCCTCGGGCGGTGACAGCTCGTCCACCGCCGGCTGCGGCCCGAGCAGGACGCCCCAGGCCGGCGCCAGATCGACCAGCAGGCGGCCGTTGGGACCGATCGCCAACAGCAGCCGGGCGCGCCAGGCCTCGACCGCCTCGGCCGGCGCCGCGAGGGCCTCGCGGGCGACCTGATCGAGCACCTGCGAGAGGGCGGTCAGGGGCCGGTCGCGGGCGAACTGATCGAACTTGCCCGCCAGCAGCAGGCCGCCGGCGACGGCCGCCGCCGGGGTCAGCTCGCGCACGACCGAGGTCTTGCCGATGCCGGGCGGGCCGGTGACCAGGGCCAGGCCGCGGCCCCCGTCGCGGGCGCGCTCGAAGGCCGCCGTCAGCGCGGCGACCTCGGCCGCGCGCCCGGCGACCTCGTCGGGCAGGGCCGCGCGGCGCCCCACCTCGCGGCCGCGCAGGGCGTCGAGGGAGGCGCCGTCGAGGGCGTCCCGCAGGGCGGCGAGATCGAGCGCGACGCCCTCGGCGCTCTGGTAGCGGGCCTCGGGCGACTTCTGCAGCAGCGCCATCACCAGATCGCCGGCGAGGGGCGGCAGCCCGGCGATCGCGGGCGCCAAGGGGGGCGGCGCGAGGGCGAGGTGGGCGTGGGTGTAGCCGACGCGATCGGCGCAGGCGAAGGGCGGCGCGCCGCCGAAGAGCTCGTACAGCACGGCGCCGAGGGCGTACAGGTCGGCGCGCGCGTCCGCCGGCCGGTTCACCCGGCCGGTGAGCTCGGGCGCCAGGTAGGGCGCGGTGCCGAGCATCTGCTCGGGCCCCGCGACGACGGCCGCGCCGGGGCGGGCCTCGGTGGCCCGGTCGAAGTCGATGAGCCAGACGTCGTAGCCGATCGGATCGACCAGCACGTTGGAGGGCGACAGATCGCGGTGGACCACCCCTCGCCCGTGCACCGCGGCGAGGGCCTCGGCCAGGCGCAGCGCCACCGTCAGCGCGGCGCGGGCGTCGCCGCGCAGCGCGCTCGTCAGCGTGTCGAGCGCCTGTCCGCCGACGTCGGCCAGCACCAGCTGCGGGTTGGGCGAGGTGTCCATGCGCAGCACGCGCGGCGCGCCGTGCCCGTCGACGCGCCGCAGCAGATCGTGCTCGCGCCGCAACCGGCGCAGCGCGGCGGCGTCGGGCCAGGGGCCGCGCAGCTGCTTGAGGATCACCGCGGCGCCGGCGGCGTCCCGCGCCCGCAGCACGCGCGTGTGGGGACCGTCGTGCAGCGTCTGTGACGTGGACTCGAGCATCGAGAGGAGTGAGCCACAGGCCTCTCACCCCCCGCAAGCGACACCCCGGCGGCAGCTCGCGCGCCCCGTGCGGCCGGCGCCGGCGACGCGGTCGCGGCCCCCGCGCCGGCGCCGCCGATCCGAGGCCGCGCGGCTCGACGGTATCGGTCGGCCTGCGACGTCGGTACAGTGCGCCACGCCGACGCTCTGTGGCCGCGAGCGGCCGTCTGGAGGAATGATGCGAGCCTTCGCCGTGATCCCCGGCTTGTTCTGGACGCTGCTCGTGATGGCGCTGGTCGCCTGCGACGACGGCGGTGGCGGGGCGTCGCAGCCCGACGCGGCCCTCGGCGGCATGGGCGGCGCCCCGGGCGCGGGGGGCACCCCGGGCATGGGCGGACAGCCGGGCATGGGCGGCCAGCCGGGCATGGGCGGCCAGCCGGGCGCGGGCGGCGAGCCGGGCATGGGCGGACAGCCGGTCGCCGCCTGCGGCGGGAACGTCGAGCTGCTCGACTTCAACGCGAGCGCCGCGGCGGACGGCGACGCCCTCGTGTTCACCGGCACGACGTCCGCCGAGGATCGCTTCGCCGGGGGCTGCTCGGGTCAGGAGACGGGCAGCGACGCCGTGCTGCGCTTCACCGCGCCCGCGGCGGGCGACTGGAGCTTCGCGACGGCCGGCACCGGCTTCGACACGCTGCTGTTCGCGCTGCGCGACTGCGACGACGGGTTCAGCGAGTTCGGCTGCAGCGACGACGTCAGCGGCGACGACCCCACGAGCCGCCTGCTGCTGACGCTCGAGGCAGGCGAGACGGTCTTCCTGGTGGTCGACCACTTCGAGGGCTTCGCCAGCGACGCCTTCACCCTCACCGCGAAGCCGGTGACGAGCGCGCCGCCGCGCATCGACGACTTCGAGGCCTTCTTCAACCCCGAGGTGGGATCGTTCGGCGTCCGGCTGCACGGCACCAACCCCGACGGCGAGATCACCCACTTCCGGCTGGGCCTGATCGACGCCGCCGGCAACCCGCTGCGGTTGAGCGACGCGGGGCCCGAGCTCGAGGAGAGCTTCGACGCCGTCGAGCTGTTCGTCGTGATCCCCGGCGGGGACGGCGCGTTCACGGTCGAGGGCAGCGCCGTCTTCGAGGATCCGCCGACGATCGGCACCGCCACCTTCGCGGTGGGCAACAGCCAGGGCCAGTGGAGCGAGCAGGTGAGCGCCGCGGCGGCGCCGCCCACCGAGGTGCGCGCCCGCGGGGACGCCTGCGACCCGTCCCGCGCGCGGGACCTGTGCGGCCCCGACGACGCCTGCGTGGACCGCGACGAGGACGCCCGCTTCACGTGCGAGCGCGCGACGGCGCCGACCGTGACCAGCGCCGCCGTCTATTACAACGCCGACCGCCGCATCTTCGCCGTGCGGGCCACGGGCACCGATCCCGAAGACGACGTCGGGGCCGTGGAGGTGCGGTTCGTCGACGCCGAGGGCGCCGCGTTCTCGCTCGAGGCCGACGGCCAGCCGACGCGCCTCCTCTTCGACCGCGTGGTGGCCGACGCCGGCGCCTACGAGGCCGTCCGCACGTTCAACGGATCGTTCGAGAGCTGCCTGTCCGAGGCGCAGGTGTTCTTCAACGGCTGCGTCGGACGCGGCGGCGACCAGCAGACGTGCGTGGACGAAGCCAACGCGATGCTGGACGCCTGCAACAGCGAGCGCGCGGCCACCGCGGTGCGCGCCAGCGTGGCGGTGGTCGACCGGACGGGGCGCGTCAGCGAGGCGTTGGAGGCCGCCGTCGAGCCGACGCCGAACGTGATGCTGGGCGACGCCTGCGACGACCGCGGCGGCCTGGGTATCTGCCCGGACGAGGCGGGGTGCGCGCGGGAGGCCGATCCGACGATGCTGGTGTGCGCCGAGCTCACGGCCGCCTGCCCGGACGCCTGGCCGGTGGTCGATCTGAACGCGGCCGAGGCCGACGGCGCCTTCGTCCACGAGGGCGACAGCACCGGCGCGGTCAACTACGGCACGGGCACCTGCGGGGGCGGCGGCCCGAACGCCGTCCACAGCTTCGTGGCGCCCGAGGCGGGCACCTGGCACGCCGAGCTGTCCGACCTGCCCGAGGGCGGCGACACGGTGCTCTTCGCGCGCAGCCTGTGCGCGTTCGGCGCCGAGGCGCACGAGCTGGCCTGCAACGACGACATCGACCTCCAGGGCGGCAACGTCGCCAGCGCGGTCGACGTGCGGCTCGAGGCCGGCGAGCCGATGTACCTGTTCGTCGATGGCTACCAGGGCGGCTTCGCCGGCACGTACACCCTGACCGTGCGCCGCACGGGCAACTGAGGAGGCGCCGTGATGGGACGCAGAGGACAGTGGGGGCCGATCGTCGCGCTGGCGATGCTGGGGATGGCGGCCTGCGACGACGGATCGAGCGGGGACGCCCGGGGTGACGGCGGGGCGGCGGCCGGGCAGGCGGCCAGCGCGCTCGAGATCGCCGGCGGCGACGGGGCCCTGTCGGTCGGCGGGACGCTCGACCTGACGGCGACGGCGACGCTGGCCGATGGCAGCGCGCGCGACGTGACCGCGGAGGCCACCTGGACGTCGTCGAACCCGGATGTGCTGACCGTCGACGGCGGGCAGGTGGTCGGCGTGGCGGTGGGGCAGGCGGACGTCACCTGCGCCTTCGGAGGCGCCAGCCAGACGCGCGGGGTCGAGGTGGTCGCGGCGACGCCGCCGACGGCGCTGCGCGTGGAGGCGCCCGCGGCCGAGCTGAAGGTGGGCGCCGAGACGCAGCTGACGGTCATCGGCACGCGCGACGACGGCGGCGAGGTGGATCTGACCGCCGAGGCCACGTGGGAGACCTCGGACGCCGCCGTCGCGACGGTGGCCGCGGGGGGCGTCGCGACGCTGCACCGCGGCGGCGCGGTGACGCTGACCGCCCACGTCGGCGAGCTGAGCGCCACGCTGGACACGGTGGCCACCTGCGACTACCCGCGCTTCTCGAACGCCATCCGCTATGGCAGCGTCATCCCGCCGCTGTTCTGGGAGGGCGCCTACCGGCCCGACGGCACCACCTTCGACTTCCGGCTGGCCGACGTGTACTGCAACGCCGAGTACGCGGACGTCTCGGTGGTGTTCTTCATCGTCAGCGCCGGCTGGTGCGCGCCCTGCACGCTGTATCAGCAGCGGCTGCTGCCCGAGGCCGCGGCCATCGAGGCGGCCGGCGGCCTGCTGGTGATCCTCGAGGCCGAGACCACCGACTTCGGCCCGGCCAGCAACGTCTTCGCGCAGAACCACGTCGAGCACATCGTCGGCGACAGCTACGCCATCCGCGTCGGCGATCACGACGCGCAGCCGCGGCCGGACTGGCTGCACATGCAGCCCATCGTGACGGCGTTCCCGACGGTGATCGCGGTGCGGACGCGCGACATGCAGGTCGTCACCGACAGCAACCACAGCGACTACTATCTGCCGCTGCTGCAGATCGCCCAGGATCCCGAGGCCGACTGGTCGGATCCGGGCCCGCCCCCGTTCGCGAACCACTGCGCCGAGGGGGACGAGGAAGACAGCGAGCCCAACGACACGCCCGCGCAGGCGGCGCCGCTGGCGCCCGGTGAGGTGAGCGGCGGCATCTGCGCCGAGGAGCCCGACTACTACGCCATCGACGTCGAGGGTGAGTGGCGCGTGTCGCTCGACTTCGACGGCGACGTGGGCGATCTGGACGTGTTCGTGTGGGACGAGGCGCTCGACCAGCCGCTGCAGGACGGCGCCGACGTCGTCGGCAGCAACGGCACGACCAGCCACGAGACGTTCGTCTGGCACGGGCCCGCGACGCTGGTGGTGTTCGGCTACCAGGGGGCGAGCGCGGCCTATCGGTTGACGCTCGAGCCGCTGTGAGGTGCTGGCTCGCGGTCGCGCTGGCCTTGACCGGCGCGGGCTGCGACGACGGCGGCGCCGAGGGCGCGCCGGCCGACGCGACGGCGCCGGCGTCCGACGCGCGCCCGGCCGACGCCGGGGCGAGGCCGGACGCCGAGGACACCGACGCGGCGCCGGACGCCGCGCCGCGCACCGACGACGCGGCGCCCCCGGTGGACGAGGACGTCGACTGGCAGCCCGAGGTGCCCGCGGCCGTGGGCGCCGACATCCCCGACGCGCCCACCGATCGGCCCGCCGAGTGCGCCGCCGAGTGGGTGTCGGTGGTGCGGGGCTGGGTCGTCGCGCCTGGCGGGGCGCCTCTGCCCGGGGCCAAGGCGCAGGTGTGCCTGCGCGTCTCACCGAGCAACACCCTGCGGTGCTTGCGGCCCGGCGACGCGGACGCCGAGGGCGTCTTCACGGTGCAGGTGCCCGACGAGGTGCGCTGCGTCTCGCACGCGGCGATGCGCGTGCTGCTGCCCGGCAGCGGCAAAGCGGCCACCTACTGCGAGGTCGACGTGACGGGCGCGCCCCCGGTGCTGCGGCTGCCCGATCCCCTGGTGCTGTTCCAGACGCGGCCCGCGCTGGACCTTCCGCCCGAGGGTGATCGCGACGCCGAGCGCCCGATCGTCATCGACGACGGCCTGGTGCTGGATCTCGTGCCGCGCCGCTACTACACGGGGGCCGGCACCTACGAGGACATCGCCGGGCGCCGCGTGCCCGTGGACGCCCGCGGCCTGTGCTTCCTCGACGACGGCCCGCCCCTCGACGGCCTGTACGCCCTGTACCCCGAGGGATCGGTGGACGCCCCCGGCGCCCCGGTGCACCTGCCCAACACGACCGGGCTGCCCCCCGGGACGACCGTCGAGCTGTTCGTGCTCGGCGGCCTCGACTGCCGGGGCGCCGACGGGCGCACGCTGCCCGAGGCCAGCTGGACCGTCTTCGGCACCGGCACCGTCCGCGCCGACGGCACGATGATCGACAGCGATCCCGGCGTGGGCCTGCCCTGCCTCACCTGGCTGGGCTACCGCCGCGCCCCCTGACCCCAGCGGCCCGCCGGGGTCGTGCCACACAAACAAACCTGCGCGCCCACTTTTCCACTTTTCCACCCGACCGCCGTTCACCCCCCGATCGCCTCCAGCGTCCTTGGGCCCTGACGTCCAGCCGGCTACAGTGGCTCCGAGGCCGTGGAGCGCGAGGGATCAGATGGCAATCGATCGGATGGGAGCCGCCCGGGTGGTGCGGCTGGCGGTGGTGTGCGTGCTCGGTGCGCCGCTCGGCGCAGGCTGTGAGTCAGCGGACGATCCGGCGGCGACCAGCGCCGACGCCCGGCCCCGCGACGCCGGCGGCACCGCCGACGACGCGGCCCGGCTGCGCGACGCGGCGATCGCCGACGCGGTGGTCGACGCAGCGCCGCCCCTGCCCGATCGAGGGCGCCGCCGCGACGCCGCGGCCGGGTGCCCGGACGGCGACCGCGACGGCCACTGCGACGACGAGGACGTCCTCTGCGAGGTCGACCGCGGCCCGCTGAGCTGCCGCGATCCGCGCCCGGTCTGTCCGGCGGGCGCGCTGCCCGAGGTGTTCGGCGGCTGCTACACCGGGGTGTGCCTGGCCTTCGCCGACTGCGCCCTGCGACCCGCCTGCGATCCACCCTCGGACGCGGATCGCGACGCCGTGATGGACTGCGCCGACGGATGCCCGAACGACGGGGACAAGTCCGCGCCGGGCGCGTGCGGCTGCGGCGTGCCCGACACCGACCGCGACGAGGACGACGCCGCCGACTGCGTCGACGCCTGCCCCGACGACCCCCTGAAGACCGAGCCCGGCGCCTGCGGCTGTGGGCGGCCGGACGTCGATCGGGACGGCGACGACGTGCTCGACTGCGCCGACGAGTGCCCCGCCGATCCGGGGAAGACCGAGCCCGGCGTCTGCGGCTGTGGCATGCCCGACGTCGACACGGACGACGACGGCGCCCTCGATTGCCAGGACGCCTGCCCGGCCGATCCCGCCAAGACCGCGCCGGGCCTCTGTGGCTGCGGCGCGCCCGACGCCGACAGCGACGGCGACGGCGCGCTCGACTGCGAGGACGGCTGCCCGGCCGACCCCGACAAGACCGAGCCGGGCCTCTGCGGCTGCGGCGCGCCCGACGCCGACAGCGACGGCGACGGCGCGCTCGACTGCGACGACGGCTGTCCCGCGGATCCCGCCGAGATCGTGGCCGGGCCGTGCGGGTGCGGCGTGCCCGCGCCGGACGCCGACGGCGACGGCGCCGCGGACTGCGTCGACGCCTGCCCCGACGACGCCGCCAAGCGCGAGCCTGGGGTGTGCGGGTGCGGCGTCGCGGACGCGGACGACGACGGCGATGGCGCCGCGGACTGCGTCGATGCGTGCCCGGCGGATCCGCGCCGCGTCGCGGTCGGCTGCGGCTGCGGGTTGCCCGAGCCCGACGCCGACGCCGACGGCGACGGCACCCCCGATTGCGTCGACGCCTGCCCCGCCGACGCGACGCGCGTCGAGATCGGCTGCGGCTGCGGCTCGCCCATCGAGGACACCGACGGCGACGGCGACGGCGCGCCCGACTGCGTCGACGCCTGTCCCGAGGACGCCGGCAAGACGCAGCCCGGCGTCTGCGGCTGCGGCGTCGCGGACGCGGACGCGGATCTCGACGGGACGCTCGACTGCCGGGACGCCTGCCCCCACGACGCCGTGGCCGTCGCGCCGGGCCCCTGTGGCTGCGGCTTCGTCCAGGTGGGCGAGGGCGCCGCGACGCGATGCCTGCAGGTCCCCCTGCACGTGCCCAACGGGCCGGTCGACGCGGTGGTCGTCGACTCGGCGCGCGGGCGCATGTACCTGGGCGGCCGGTTCCGAGCCTTCGGTCCCGCCGCCGGCGCCCTGGTGGTCACGTCGCGCGAGGCGCCCGGCGACCGCCTGCACGCGTGGCCCCGGGTGAACGGCGCCATCGAGCACCTGCTGCCCGACGGCGAGGGCGGCTACTTCCTGGTGGGCGACTTCGACCGCGTCGGCGAGGACCGGCGCGCCCGCCTGGCCCACGTGACCGCCGACGCGCGGGTGAGCGCGTTCGACGCGCGCCTCGGGCCGCCGGCGGATCCGACGATCACGTCCGCCTGGGTCAACGCCGCCTTGCTGGCCGACGGCGCGCTGTACGCCCACGTGGGGCTCCCGACGGGCACGCTGCAGGGGCAGCCCCGCCAATCGCTGGTGGCCTTCGATCCGAGCACCGGCGACCTGCTGCCCTTCGCGCCGACGGTGGTCCCCATCTCGAGCATCACGCACCTGGCCGCGCATCGCGGCGTGGTGTACGTGGTCAACGAGCGCTTCGTGCTCGACGACGACCGCCAACGGTACGGCGTCGTGGCCCTCGACGCGGCCACGGGCGCGCTGCTGGACTGGGCGCCGAGCTTCACCAACGAGAACCAGCAGCCGGCCCGGCTGACCGCCGTGGCGGCCGCCGAGGGCGTCGTCTACGTGGCCGGTGAGTTCGTCGCGGTGGACGGCGAGGCGCGCGCCGGGCTGGCCGCCTTCGACGTCGCGAGCGGCGCGCTGCTGCCCTTCGCGCCGGACGCCGATCTGGGCGTCGTCGCCGACGTCATCTTCCCCCGACCGGACCGCGTGCTGATCGTGGGCGAGCGCGGCCGCCGCGTCCACGTGCGCAGCCTGGAGCCGGCGACCGGCGCCACCCAGGCGTGGGCCGCCGAGCTGCCCGAGATGGCGGACGAGGCCGCCGTCGCGCTCGAGGGCGATACGTTGGTGGTGGCGGGCCGGGCGCCGTCGCTGGCGAGCGCGGCCCCGTCGCTCGTCGTGACGGTCGACCTGTCGACCGGTGAGGTCGATCCGTTGCCGACGCCCCTGGAGTCGGCGCTCGACAGCTCGGGGCGAATACGCGCCGTGGCGATCGATCGGGACCGCATCGTCTACGGTGGGCGCCTGGCCATCCTCGCCGGCGTGGCCCGCCCCTACCTGGCCGCCATGGACCTGGCGACGGGCGAAGTGCTGGCGTGGCGCCCCTTCGCCGATCCGGCGGACGGCAGCGCTGTCCGGGCGCTGGCGATGCAGGGCTCGACCCTGTACGTCGGCGGCGACTTCACGCGCGTCGGCGAGGCGCTACGCGCCAACCTGGCCGCCTTCGATCTCGACACGCTGGAGCTGCTGCCGTGGAACCCCCGCGCGCGCGGCAGCCGAGTCCGCGAGCGCGAGGACTCGGTGACCAGGCTGCTTGCGCGGCCGGAGGGCGTGTATGCGATGGGCGACTTCTACGAGATCGGCGACGAGGACCGCTCGCAGCTCGCCCGCATCGATCCGGTGAGCGGTGAGGTCGACGCGTGGTCTCCGCTGCCCAGCGGCCCCCTCACCACGCACACGCTGTACGATCTCTGTGTGCACCGGGGCGAGCTGCTCCTGTCGGGTGTGGTCGCCGGCGTCGACCGGACCATCCACGCGCTGGATCTCGAGACCGGCGAGCGCCGGACCTTCTTCGACCCGCCCAGCCCGGGCGCGCTCGTGTGCGGTGACGGCTTCGTCGCCACCCGCTACAGCGACAATCAGGTGGCCGTGCTCGACCCGGACAGCGGCGAGGTGACGATGCGCTTCGTCCTCACCGATCGCTTCGTCGACGACGCGGGCGATCCGGTCGCGAACCACGCGCGCGTCTACAGTCTGGTGCACGACGGCCCGCTGCTGTACGTGACCGGCGGCTTCAACTTCGTGACCGAGATCTTCCCGACGCAGGGCGACCCCATGCCGCTCACCCGCATCGCGGTGATCGACACGTCGACGGGCGCCCTGCTCGACCCACACCTCTCGGCGGCGCTGCCGCACGCCTCGGGCCTGCTGACCCTGGCCCCCGACCGCCTCGTCGCCCTCTTCGGCCACGTCAGCTGGTGGTTCTCGCCGGCCGTGGTTCAGGTTCGTCCCGCGCCGCCCGACTGATCCAACGGGGTCGGAGCACACAAACAAACCAAACAGCACACTTTTCCACTTTTCGACGCGCCGGCGCCCCGCCGGCCCCCTCGCCCGCCGGCCTGCGCTATCCTGCGCCCATGCGCTACGAAGGTTCGCTCTACCGCCCGCCCAGCGAGGCGCGCAGCTACATCCTGCAGGCCACGCTGGGCTGCTCGTGGAATCACTGCACCTACTGCGCGATGTACCGCGAGAAGACCTTCCGCGTGCGCGACCTGGCCGAGACGCTGGCCGACGTCGAGGCCGCGGGCCGGCGCTTCGGGCCGAACGTCGAGAAGGTGTTCGTCGCCGACGGCGACGCGCTGGTGATGGACCTCGATCACTGGCGCCCCCTCCTGGCCGCCTGCCGCCGCGCCTTCCCGCGGCTGCGCCAGATCAGCTGCTACGCGATGGCCACCAACGTGCTCGCGAAGACGGACGCCGAGCTGCGCACCCTGCGCGAGGACGGCCTGGACCTGCTGTACATCGGCCCCGAGTCCGGCGACGACGTCACGCTGAAGCGGCTGGCGAAGGGCAGCGACTTCGCCGCGCACGCCGAGGCGGCCCGGCGCGCAAAGGCCGCGGGCATGCGGCTGTCGGCCATCTTCCTGCTGGGCGCCGGCGGCGCGGGGCGCTCGGCCGAGCACGCGCTGGGCTCGGCGCGCCTGGCGACGGCGATGGATCCCGAGTACCTGGCCGCGCTGACGCTGACCGTCGTGCCCGAGACCCCGCTGGCGGTGCTCGAGGATCGCGGGCGCTTCGAGCTGCCCGACGTGCCCGCGCTGCTCGGAGAGCTGCGCACCTTCGTCGCCGAGGCGCGGCCGACCGACGCGGTCTTCCGCACCAACCACGCGAGCAACTACCTGCCCCTGGGCGGGCGGCTGCCGCGCGATCGCGACCGCATCGTCGCCACCCTGGACGCCGCGCTGTCGGGCGACATCCCGCTGCGCCCGGAGTGGGCGCGCGGGCTGTGAGCCGCGTCACGACCCCGGCCCGCCCGCCGGGCGGCGAGGCCCCGTGTCCGCCCGCCCGCTGAGCGCGGCGGCGCTCGGCCTGCTGCTGGCCTGCATCGGCGGCTGCCAGGCGACGATCCACCCGCGGCCCGCGCGCGTCGCCCCGGCCGGCGAGCTGGCCTGGGATGTCCACCTGCCCGTCACCCGCCTGGGCCCGGCGTCGGTCGACGGCACGCTGAACGGGACGGAACGCACGGTGTCGGCCCTCGCCACCGGCGTCTGGGACGGCACCGCGGTGTGGGTGCCGCCGGTGTGGTTCGACGGCGCCGTGGCGGTGGGCGTGGGCGGCGGCTGCGCCCTGGGCGGGCTGCTGTCGCCCTTCCGCGTGGGCCTCGAGGCCCGCTGCCAGGTGGTCGAGGGCGGCCTCGACCTCGCGCTGTCCGCCGCCGGCGCGTGGCTGCCCTTCTTCGACCGCGACGGCCCGTGGGCGCGCGCCGGCGCCGATCTGAGCGTCGAGGGCGAGACGGTCACCTGGATGGCCGGCGTGTACGGCGCCTACGGCCCCGAGACCTGGTGGCTCTTGCCCATCGACACGCCGAAGGGCTTCGACGATCCGGTCGACCCGAACACCGCCGACGGCGGCGGCTCGGGCCTGCGCGCCACCCGCACCGAGGCCGCCGTCGCGGTGCCGCTGGGCGTCGGCTGGGTGGTCCGCGACGGGCTCGTGCGCCTGCTGACCCTCGGCCTCGTCGTGCGCCACCCGCTGTGGGCCGACGACGCCCGCTTCGGCGACTGCGAGGGCTGCCGCGCCTTCACCGCCACCGGCGTCGATGTCGGCACCAGCGTCGCGCTGACCATCGGGCTGGTGGGCAAGTGAGGCGGTCGCGGGTCGCGGCGCTGGCAATCGGCGGCCGAAGTCGCTAAACGGGCGCGCCATGGAGATCTACAAAGAGTTCCGCTTCGAGGCGGCCCACCTGCTGCCCAACGTCCCGCCCGGCCACAAGTGCGCGCGGCTGCACGGCCACTCGTTCCGCGTGGTGCTGCACGTCGAGGGGCCGGTGGGCGACGACAGCGGCTGGGTGCAGGACTTCGCCGATCTGAGCGCCGCGTGGCAGCCGCTGCACGCGGTGCTGGACCACTACTACCTCAACGAGGTGCCGGGCCTATCGAACCCGACCAGCGAGAACCTGGCGCGCTTCGTCTGGGCGCGCATCAAGCCGACGCTGCCCATGCTGAGCAAGGTGGTGGTGAAGGAGACGTGCACGTCGGGGTGCGTCTACCGGGGCGAGGACTGAGGGCGCGGGCAGGGAAAGGTCAGGGGCACGGTCAGGGTCGAGGGACCGCGGCGCCGCTCACGGCTGGTTGCTCAACCCACCCACGCTGAACTCGTACAGCTGATCCTCGCTGCGCGTGATGGGCACGGCCTGCCCCGTCTCGGCGCCGATGCGGACCACGAAGCCGCTGCCGTCGACCGGCACGCCCACGTCGAAGCGGTACACCACCCGGTTGAACTGCGGCATCAGCGCGCGCAGGCCCAGGCCCACCGTCTGGTACAGCTGCGCGTCGTCGAAGTCGGTGTAGACGGTGCCCACGTCGTAGAACGTGGCCGCGCCGACGTGCAGGAACGAGATGGCGTAGGGCGCCGTGCGCAGCTCGACGTTGCCGCGCAGGCGGCTGCCGCCGAACGCGAAGAAGGCCTGGCTGGGATAGCCGCGCAGGCCGTTGTCGCCGCCCAGCGTCGTCAGCGAGCCCTGCGTGTCGCGGCGGCGCGCCAGCCAGTCGCCGCGCAGCACCAGGCGGCCGGCCTTCGATCGCGGCGTGGCACCGCGCACCCGCAGCAGCAGCGTCTGGTCGTAGAAGGTGTCGTCGTTGGGATCGAAGCGCGCCTTCGCGCCGGCCGCCGCCTCGACCAGCCCGTCGCCGGCCCACGCCTCGGTCCACCCCGCGTTGCCCGCGAGCTGCAGCGCGCCCTCGCTGCTGCCGAAGGCCTCGAGCGGCGCCCGCAGCGTGAACGTCACGCTGGGCCCGAGCTGCACGTCCTCGCTGATCGCGAAGGCCGCGAGATCCTTGAACACCTTGAAACGATTGGCGAAGAAGCTGGCCCCGACCACCGGGTAGATCCACCGGAACGTGTGCGGCAGCACGTCGCGCTCGAAGGCGGCCCGGTGCTCGGCCGGCACGTCGGCCTCGGCGTCGAGCAGCGAGAAGCCCAGGCCCGCCGAGAAGCGCGCGACCCACTTCTGCCCGATCTGGTGCTGCGCCAGCCCCTCGACGCTGAAGAACGTGTGATCCCACACCCGCGGGATGGCCACCTCGTCGGCGTCGTCGGGATCCGGATCGTAAGTCAGGATCGTCCCCGCCTGGCTCTGCCGGATGGTGTACGCCTCGGCCACCATCGGCACGTCGAACCCCCACCGCTGCCCCAGGTCGTAGAAGGGCCGCGCCACCCGCAGCTCGGTCTCGAACCCGTCGTAGCTGCCGTCCTCCCGCTCGAGCACGGCCAGCGCCTTCGCGAACAGGTACAGCTGCTCGCCCAGCAGCCGGCGGTCGGTGTACAGGCCGCCCAGCCGCAGCGTCAGCGGCCGCAGGTCGAAGCGCGCCGACGCCCGCTTGTTGCGCCCGGCCAGGTTGCGCTCGGTGAGCTGCAGCAGCAGCCGGTCGACGTGCCCGTCGGTGAACTGGAACTCGGACTCCAGCCGCAGGCTCCACAGATCGCGCGTCACCACCAGCAGCCCGATCTCGCCCGGCCCCGCCGCCTTCACCGGCAGGATGCGCACCAGCGAGAAGATGCCCAGCTCGCGCAGGTTGCGCGCCGACTCCTGCATCTTGTCGGCGTCGAACACGTCGCCCGGCGCCAGCAGCAGCTCCTGCCGCACGACGTCCTCGTCGGTCAGCCAGTGCAGCGCGTTGGGCCACGTGATGAAGGGCTCGTGCTCGAGGAACACCTCGTAGCGCACCACCCGCACGAACACGACGCGCTTGCCCTGCGGCGCGATCTCGGGCTCCAGCCGCTCGATCGCCAGCGCCCGAAACAGGTGCGACTCCTCGAAGCCCGGCCGCGCGGCCGGCTGCGCCAGCACCGCCAGCGCCAGCGTCAGCGCGCCGATCATCGCCAGGCCCGCGGCACGACCAGCCCCACCTCGGCGCAGAACGCCAGCACCGCCTCGGGCAGCGGCGCGCGCACCGACAGCGACCGCCGCGTCACCGGGTGCGTGAAGCGCAGCTCGGCCGCGTGCAGCCCCAGCGCCCCCTTCACCGTGCGCGCGAACTGCTTGTCCAACGCGTCGCGCGGCCCGTAGTCCCGGTCGCCCACCACGGCGCACCCCCGATGCGCCATGTGCGCCCGGATCTGGTGCAGCCGCCCGGTCTTGGGCTCGCAGCTGAGCAGGCTGATGCCCTTCGTGCGCGCCAGCGTCGCGTAGCGCGTCACCGCCTCCTGCGCCCCCCGCCCGGCGCCCAGCATCGCGCGCTTGCGCCCGCCCCGCCGCACCTCGCGGATGGGCGACCGCTCGGTGCCCTGCGGCGGCTTCGGCCCGCCGTGCACCAGCGCCAGGTAGGTCTTGCCGATCGTCCGCCCCTCGAACTGCGCGCGCAGCCCGTCGTAGCCCTCGGGCGTCAGCCCCACCAGCAACAGCCCGCTCGTCGGCCGGTCGAGCCGGTGCAACAGCCCGAAGTCACGGGCCTTTCCGAGGTTCTGAAGCTGCTTGCCGTGGGTCGCGAACACCGCGTTGAGCACGGTGTCGTGCGTGTGCCCGACGCCCGGCTGCGTCACCACGCCCGCCGGCTTCACCACCACCAGGAAGTGGTCGTCCTCGTGCAGCACGCGCAGGGGCACGCGCGGGTTGGGTTCGACGCTGAGCTGGACGGCCATCGCGCGCGATGATGGCCGCGCGACCGGCCGCGGGGCAAGCGCGGGGGTTCAGGGCGGGGGCGCGAACTGCTGCGTCGTCGCCGGGAAGGGCTGCGGGCCGGGCGGCGGCGGGGGTGGCGCGGCGAGGATGCCGCGGGCCACCAGGCCCTCGCGATCGTCGTAGTAGACGCCCAGCACGGCCTTGGGCTGCTCGCTCGAGCGGCGGAACTCGACCTCGACCGAGGGCGCGTGGCGCGTCTCGCCGTAGCGCGTCCCCAGGTTGCCCGGGCGCGCGGCGCCGCGGTCGGCGACGCTGGGGGCGCCCTGGGCCTCGGCGGCCGGCGCCGACTTGCGCGGGGCGACCTCGTCGCGCTCGCCGTCGGTCCCGCCCCAGCCCACGTGCGGCGGCGCGGGCGGCGGGGCCAGCGCCACCGGCGCGGCGTCGGTGAAGACGGCGACGCCGATCACGCCGATGTTCGAGCCGGCGCCCAGGCGCCCCGCGTAGCTGTCGCCGGGATCGGTGAAGCGGAAGGTGGCCACGTTGTCGTGGCTCTGCCGGAAGCCCTCGATGGTCACGCTGTCGTGGGGCTCGACGACGTAGCCCCGCTGGCTGCGGAAGTCGCCGGGCGCGCCCGACACCACGTCGCGACCGTCGACGGTGATCACCGCCTCGATGCGGCGGTCCGAGCGGTTCTGCACCCGCACCGCGTAGCGCTCGCCGTAGCGCCCCTCGACCCAGGCCGCGTCGCCCTGCCGGTAGGTCGGCAGCGCCCGGCCGAAGGCGTCGACCAGCTCGACGGCCCACGCCTCGGCGGCCGGCCGGAGCGCCGCCGCGTCCCCCGGCGCCGGCGCCAGCGGCGCGCCGCCCTTCGACGACGTACACCCGAAGACCAGCGCCGCCGCGATGATGCCCACTGCCGTCCGCTTCATGCCGCACCTCCTGCCCCACCCTACGCCTCGGCGCACGGAACGATCTCATCGGACGACGCTTCGCGATGCTGACGCATCTGTCCGACGTTGTTATGGTCCGCTCCCATGCTCGATTCGACCGACCGTAGCCAGCCCACGCGCGTCGTCGTCGTCGACGACGAGAAGATCGTGCGCATGGCCTGGCGCCACATGCTGAACAAGCCCGACTTCACGGTCGAGCTGTGCGCCGACGCCAAGTCGGCCCAGCAGGTGCTGGCGGTGGGGCCGGTCGACGTGATGGTCGTCGACGTGCTGATGGACGGCATGAACGGCCTCGAGCTGCTCGAGCTGGTGAAGCGCTCGCGCCCCGAGGTCGAGGTCATCATCATGACCGGCCAGGCCAGCATCGAGGACGCCGTGCGGGCGACCAAGCTGGGGGCCTTCGACTACATCACCAAGCCCTTCCTCGACGTCGAGGCGTGCATCAACCGGGTGCGCCAGGCCGCGCGGCTGAAGCGCCTGCGCGAAGAGAACCAGGCGCTGCGCCGGCGGGTCGACGACGTCGGCCACCCCCTGCTCGAGAGCAAGGCGCCCGCGATGGAGGGCGTCATCAACCAGGTGAAGCGCGTGGCGCGCGTGGACGCCACGGTGCTCATCACCGGGCCGACGGGCGCGGGCAAGACGGCGCTCGCGCGGGCGCTGCACGATCTCAGCCGGCGCGCGGACCGCGAGTTCGTGCACCTCGACTGCGGCACCCTGGCCGCCGACGTGCTCGAAGCCGAGCTCTTCGGGCACGCGAAGGGCGCCTTCACCGGCGCGGTGACCGACAAGCCCGGCCTGTTCGAAGTGGCCGACGGCGGCACGCTGTTCCTCGACGAGGTCGGGAACATGACGCCCAAGATGCAGAACAAGCTGCTGCAGGTGCTCAACGACGGGCGCGTGCGGCGGGTGGGCGATCAGCGCGACCGCGTGGTCGACGTGCGGCTGCTGGCGGCGACCAACTCGGATCTCAAGGCCGGCGTCGCCGACGGCACGTTCCGCGAGGATCTCTACTTCCGCCTCAAGGTGGTCGAGATCGTGGTGCCCCCGCTCAACGCGCGCCGCGAGGACATCCCGCGGCTGGCGCACTTCCTGTTGCAGCAGGAGGTGGCGCGGCACGGCCTGGACGTGAAGGGCATCGAGCCCGCCTGCCTCGATCGCCTGTGCAAGCACGACTGGAAGGGCAACATCCGCGAGCTGCAGCACGTGATCGAGCGCGCGGCCATCTTCGAGACCAGCGAAGAGCTGACCGAGCGCAGCCTGCCCCCCGAGTTCCAGCGCTCGCTGCGCGGCGACGCGGCGCCCCAGCAGCTGGGCGACCTCGTCGACGTCGACCTGCCCTGGAAGGACGCCATCGCCAACGCCGAGCACACCGTGCGCGCGGCCTACCTGCGCGGCGTCCTCGAGAAGTGCGAGCGCAACATCACCCGCGCCGCCGAGCACGCGGGCCTCGACCGCAGCAACTTCCGCCGCAACCTGAAGCGGTACGTGCCCGACTACGCCGAGTAGTTCAGGCTCTCGACCAGAAGATCCATCAGCGCGTCCGGCGCGTCGACGTGCACCCAGTGCCCGGCGTCCTCGAGCACCGGCGTGTCGATGGGCGCCGCCTCCAGGCGCGCCACCGTGTCGGCGTCCCAGCGATCGCTCCGCCCCGCCCGCAGCACGTGCAGCGTGCAGCCCTCGGGCGGTGACTCGAGCAGCGGCCAGAGATCCTCGCGCCCGTAGTCGGCCAGCATCTGCTCGACCGCGTCGATGTCGAAGCGCCACACCAGGCCGCCGTCGCCCGGGCGCACGTTCGTCGTCATCCAGCCGGCCAGCATGGGCGAGAAGCCCAGATCGGCGAAGTGGGCCTTCACGGCGTCGCGGTCGGGCGCCGGCATCGGCAGCAGGCGCACGGCCTGGATGACGCGCTCGACGTCGCCGACGGCGGCGGCGCCGGTGCGCGGGCCGGGCGCGGCGTCCAGCACCCACACGTCGCGCGGGGCCGGCCGGTGCTCCCGGGCGTGCACCAGCGCCACCTTGCCGCCAAAGGAGTGGCCGATCACCGCGTCGGGCGCGCCGACCTGCTCGGCGAGCGCCACCAGATCGGCCGCGCAGGCCCGCAGCGTGTGCGGTCCGTGGGCCCCGTGGCTGTCGCCGTGGTTGCGCAGGTCGACCAGGCACAGGCGCCAGCCGGGCAGCCGCTCGAGCAGCCGCCGGCCGAAGCTGGCCCAGTTGCGGCGCGAGCCGAGGATGCCGTGCAGCACGAAGGCCAGGCGGGGGGCGTCGGCCGGGCCGACGAGATCGTGGGCGGGGACGAAGGGCATGGGCGTCATCTCCGCACGGGAGGCGGGCGCGCGCAACCCCGAGAAAAAAAGTGACCGCCCTCGGAAGTTCACCCGGAGGGCCCCGGGTTGAGCACCGGTGAGACGTCGGACAAACGCTCCTTCCCCCGGGAGCGGGTTCCCCCAACCCCGACGACTCCAGGGGCTCGACGTCCCCCACGATGCTACGCCGCCGCTCTCCCCCACATGGCGGCGCAGCGCGGGCCCCGACTCTGCCCGGGCCCGGTCGAAAGGCCGGGCCCGGGTCCTCCCTTTCTCCTTGGCGCCGCGAGCTCTCCACCCAGGTCCACAGCGTCGTCGTCATCGTGGTCGACCCCGAGCACGACGACGCCCAGCCAGTCACCCCCTCACCGCGTCGGCCGGAAGAGGAACGGGTACCGCACCGTCACCGTGCCGCCGCCGGCCGGCTTCGGGAAGCGCCACCGCATCATGCGCTTCTCCATGCACCGCCCCACCTCGGGATCGGGCATCGTGCTCTCGAAGACGCGCGCGAACAGCACGTCGCCCGTGCCGCCGATGACGAACTTCACCGACACCTTGCCGTTGAGATCGCGGTCGACGTTCAGCCGCTTCTCGTAGCAGTAGCGGATCTCGCGCCGGTAGCGGGCCACGGTCCGGCGGACGTCCTCCTTCGACAGCGCGCCCTCGACCACCGGCGGCAGCGCGGTCACCGGGGGCACCTTGGTGCCGGCGGTGCCCTCGGGGCCGGGGCGGCCGCCCGGGCGCTTCGGGCCGCGGCGCCCGGCGGGGCCCGCGGGCCGGTTCAGGCCCGGGATGCCGCCGCCCTCGGTGGTCAGCGCCACCGTCTCGCCCTCACCGCCGGGCCCCGCCGCCAGGTCGAAGTCGCTGCCGTGCAGGCCGGCGGTGAGCCCGCGCGTCTCACCGTGCAGCGCGTTGAGCGCCGCGTGCGCGTCGTTGCCCAGCGTCTGCCCGCCGAAGGCCGCGGCCATCTCGTTCTCGATGGCGACCGTCGTCGCCTTCGCCACGGCGCGCGCCTTCGCCTTCGCCCGCTCCGCCGTCGCCTCGGGATCGGCCCCGGGCGCGGTGTCGCGGGGGCGCTCGGCGCGCACCGGCGTCGGCGCCGCCGCCGCCTGCTCGGCGCCGCCGCCGCCCTCACCGCCGCCGGCCTCGACGGTCGGCGCGACGAAGGGATCGTCCTCGGGCGCCTCGCGCGGCACGAGCACCACGTCGACGAACCCGGGCCGCGCGCCGAAGGGATCGACGCTCAACCCGGCCGCCGACACCGGCGCGGACAGCGCCACCGCCAGGAAGGCCAGGTGCAGGCCCGCGGCCAGCCCCATGCAGGCGCGCCGGAAGGGCGCGTCGGGACCCGCGGCCCCCTTGCGCGTGGGCGCCGCCGCCGCCTCGACCAGCCCGCACACCAACGCCAGATCGTCCAGCTCGATGCGCGCCCGCGCGCCCGCGCCCAGCTTCGCCACGCCCCCGAAGTCCTCGGTCGCGTCGCCCAGCCGCAGCCGCCCGCGCCCGCCGGGCGGCGCGAACACGCGCGCCTCGCCGCCGTCGACCCGCGCCACCACCACCGCCTGCCCGGCCGGCAGCGCCGGGTGCTCGAGGGCCAGGTCGGCGCCCCGCGCGTCGCCCACCGTGAAGGTGTCACCGGGGCCCAGGTGCCGCACGTCGAGCACGGTGCCGCGCCACTCGACCACCACCTCCAGCCGCCCCGTCGTCCGCGTCCCATCCTGCTGTCGCATGTCGTCCTCCCGGCGCACCGGGGGCGTCCGGCGCACCGCCGCCGCCCACGTCGTCCTCGTTTTCGGGTTCGCGCAGTTCGACAGGCGCGCGCGACGGAAGTTCCGCCGGACGTATCGGAAGGCCGGTTGGGAAGGCGGCGCCCGGGTCGACCGTTGCCATCGCCGGCCCGGCTTGCGAAGGTCGAGCCTCAACCACCGTTCGAGCAGGGGGGGAAACCATGCAGGCAGGGAACGTCTTCACCGACGCGATCGAGCGGCTCGTCCGCATCGGCCAAGAGGCGGGCATCCAGCCCGAGGTCATCGACGCGCTGCGGCAGCCCAAGGCGACGCACTCGGCGGCGCTGCCGGTGCGCATGGACGACGGCCGCACGCAGTACTTCCAGGCCTATCGCTGCCGCTACAACGACGCGATCGGGCCGGCCAAGGGCGGCATCCGCTACCACCCGGGCGTCACGCTCGAGGAGGTGCAGGCGCTGGCCCTGTGGATGACCATCAAGTGCTCGGTCGTGGGGCTGCCCTACGGCGGTGGCAAGGGTGGCGTCATCGTCGATCCCAAGAAGCTGTCGCGCCTCGAGCTCGAGCGCCTGTCCCGCGCCTACATGCGGGCCATGGCCGACTTCGTCGGGCCCGACATCGACATCCCGGCGCCCGACGTCTACACCAACGCCCGCATCATGGGCTGGATGGCCGACGAGTATCAGGCCATCAAGCGCGCGAAGGCGCCCGGCGTCATCACCGGCAAGCCGGTCGAGCTCGGCGGCAGCCTGGGGCGCGACGAGGCCACCGGCCGCGGCGCCTTCGTGGTGATCCAGGCCTACGCGCAGCGCAAGGGCCTCGATCCGACCGAGACCACGGTGGCGGTGCAGGGCTTCGGCAACGCGGGCTACCACGTCGCGCGGCTGCTGCAGGGGGCGGGCTACCGCGTGGTGGCGGTCAGCGACTCGAAGGGCGGCATCTACAGCGCCAAGGGCTTCGACATCGACAGCCTCTACCACACCAAGCAGGAGAGCCGGCAGCTGAAGGGCGTCTACTGCGAGGGCGGCATCTGCGAGCTGGTGGATCACCAGAAGATCAGCAACGAGGAGCTGCTCGAGCTGGACGTCGACATCCTGGTGCCGGCGGCCCTCGAGGGGGTCATCACGTCGAAGAACGTCGACCGCATCAAGGCCCGCACCATCGCCGAGGTGGCCAACGGGCCGCTCGAGTCGGCGGCCGACGGGCCCCTGCACGAGCGCGGCATCACCGTGCTGCCCGACGTGCTCACCAACGCCGGCGGCGTGACGGTCAGCTACTTCGAGTGGGTGCAGAACCGGCAGGGCTACCCCTGGACGCTCGACGAGGTGCGCGGGCGCCTCGCCGACGTGATGAACGCCGCCTTCGACGCCATCTGGGCCTATCGCGAGGAGCACGGCGTGTCGACGCGGGCCGCCGCCTACGCGGTGTCGCTGAAGCGCATCGCCAACGCGATCTCGATGCAGGGCACGCAGGAGTACTTCAACGCCGACTGAGCCGCGGCGCCGGGCGGTTGACTTCGCCCCCGACCCTCTCCACCGTATCGGCCAAGCTGGACCGGCCGGAGTCGAGATGCTGCGCCTGATCCTCGTCGCCCTGGTGCCCCTCGCGCTGGGGGGCTGCATCAAGAGCATGGCGGTCAACGCGCTGGGCGACGCGCTGGCGCAGGGCGGCGGCACCTACGCGCGCGACGACGATCCCGATCTGGTGGCCGCCGCCACGCCCTTCGGCCTGAAGACCATCGAGAGCCTGCTGGACGCCGAGCCCGAGCACCGCGGCCTGCTGCTGGCCGCCGCGCGCGGCTTCACTCAGTACGGCTATGCCTTCACCCAGGTCGAGGCCGACTACGTCGAGGACGCCGACTTCGACGAGGCGCAGCACCTGCGCCGCCGCGCCAAGCGCCTCTACGCGCGGGCCCGCGCCTACGGGGTGCGCGGCCTGGAGGTCGAGCACGAGGATCTGATCGAGCGCCTGCGCAGCGACCGGAAGGACGCGCTGAGCGACCTCGAGGACGAGGACGTCCCGCTCTTGTACTGGACCGCCACCGCGTGGGCCGCCGGCGTCGCGCTCGACAAGGACGACGTCGAGCTGGCCGCCGATCTCGATCTGGTCGAGGCGATGATCGACCGCGCCTTCGCCCTCGAGCCCACCTACGGCGCCGGCGCGCTGCACGACTTCTACGTCGCCTGGTACGGCGGGCGGCCCAAGGCCGCAGGCGGCTCGGACGACAAGGCGCGCCACCACATGGAGCAGTCGCTCGAGGTGTCGAAGGGGCAGCGCGTCGCCCCGCTCGTCTCGTTCGCCGAGATCGTCAGCGTGAAGCGTCAGAACAAGGCCGAGTTCACCGAGCTGCTGCAGCGCGCCCTGGCGTTCGACGCCGACAGCGCGCCGCCGCACCGCCTGGCCAACCTGGTGGCGCAGAAGCGCGCCCGCTGGCTCTTGGCGCAGGTCGACGACCTGTTCCTCGAGTGAACCCCGCCCCTCACTGCCCGGAGTGAAGCCTTGAACATCC
The DNA here is from genome assembly GCA_020633465.1 of Myxococcales bacterium. GTDB lineage: Bacteria > Myxococcota_A > Bradymonadia > UBA7976 > UBA1532 > JACKDN01. The sequence continues at coordinate 624,513 of JACKDN010000003.1, read as the reverse complement.
GTCTGCTGGTGCTGTTGGCCGGCGCCCTCGCGCTGAGCCCCCTGGACGCCGCCCTGGCCAAGAAGGTGACCGTCAAGCTGGCCACGCTGGCCCCGAAGGGCTCGGTCTTCCACCGCATCCTCACCGAGATGGGCAACGACTGGAAGGAGGCCTCGGGCGGGCAGGTGCGGGTGAAGCTGTTCGCCGGCGGCGTGGCCGGCGACGACGTCGACGTCGTGCGCAAGGCGCGGCTGGGCACGCTGGACGGCGGGCTCTTGACCTCGGCGGGCGTGTCGACCATCGACAAGGCCATCCACTGCCTGCAGGTGCCGATGGCCTACACGTCGTTCCGCGAGATCGACTACGTGCACTCGAAGATGCAGGCCGAGCTCGAGGCGCGCTACGACGCGGCCGGCTTCGTCATCCTCAACTGGGTCGATGCGGGCTGGGTGCGCTTCTTCTCGAAGACGCCCATCAAGACGCCCGAGGATCTGGCCAAGGAGAAGCTGTTCGTCTGGGCCGGGCAGGACGAGGTGCTCGAGATCTGGAAGAGCGCGGGCTTCAACCCCGTGCCGCTGCCCAGCACCGAGATCTCGACGGCGCTGCAGACGGGGCTGGTGACGGTGGTGCCGACGACGCCCCAGGCGGTGCTGCTGATGCAGTGGAACCAGCACGCGCCCTACATGACCGAGGCGCCCTGGGCGCCGCTGATGGGCGCGACGGTGATCAGCAAGAAGGCCTGGGAGGAGATCCCCGAAGAGCTGCGGCCCAAGCTGCGCGAGATCGCGCGCAAGGCGGGCGAGAAGCTGCGGGCCGAGGCGCGGCCGGCCGATCAAAGGTCGATCGACGCGATGGTCGAGCGCGGGCTGAAGACGGTGCCGGTGGACGCGGCCACGCTGAAGACCTGGCGCGCGCGGCTCGAGGCCAGCCTGGACAAGGTGCGCGGCGTGTGGGTGCCGGCCGATCTGTACGATCAGGCGATGAAGCACCGCGACGCCTTCCGCAAGCTGGGCGCGTTCACCGACGGCGCGGACGAGTAGTCGTCCCCCGATGACCGACGCCCCTGCCCTGCGCGCGCGCGGGCTCGCCCTGTTGCACCGCGTCGAGGATGCCATCGTCTTCGCGGTCTTCATGGGCGTGATCCTGCTGCCCCTCGTCGACGCCGTCGGCCGCCCCTTCGGCGGCTTTCACGTGCCCGGCGGCGCGACCTACCTGCGCCACGGCGTGCTGTGGCTGTCCTTCCTGGGCGGCCTGCTGGCCACCCGCGAGCGCAAGCACCTGCAGCTGTCGACCACCGAGTTCCTGCCCGAAGGCAAGGCGCGGCGGGCGCTGCGCGCCGTGGTGTACGGGGCGTCGGCGGGCATCGCGGCGCTGCTGGCGAAAGCGAGCTGGGCGGTGGTGGCGGTCAACCGCGAGACGGCCGAGACGCTGACCGTCGGCGTGCCCGAGTGGGTCAGCGAGCTGGTGATGCCGGTGGGCCTGGGCCTGATCGCCCTGCGCTTCGTGCTGCAGGCGGGCGAGACCTGGGCGGCCCGCCTCACCGCCCTGGCCGTGGCGCCGGTGGGCTTCCTGCTGGTGTACGCGCCGGACGGCGTGCTCGAGCACCTGTTCTGGCCCGGCGTCGGCGCCATCCTGGCCGTGGCCGTCTTCGGCGCCCCCGTCTTCATCGCGATGGCCGGCATCGCCATGCTGGCCTTCTTCGACGACGGCACGCCCATCGTGGCGATGCCCCTCGAGATCTACCGCCTCATCGGCTCGCCCACGATCCCGGCCATCCCGCTGCTGACCGTCTGCGGCTACGTCCTGGCCGAGTCGAAGGCCAGCGAGCGCCTGGTGCGCCTCTTCCGCGCGCTGTTCGGCTGGATGCCCGGCGGCGTCGCGGTGCTGGTGGCCGCCGTGTGCGCCGTCTTCACCGCCTTCACCGGCGGCAGCGGCGTCACCATCATCGCCCTGGGCGGGCTGGTGTACGGCATCCTGCGCGACGGCGACTACCCGGAGCGCTTCTCGCTGGGCCTCGTCACCGCCTCGGGCAGCCTGGGCCTGCTGTTCCCGCCCAGCCTGCCGGTCATCCTCTACGCGGTGGTCGTCTCGTCCAGCGAGGACTTCAGCGTCGCCGCCGAGGATCTCTACATCGCGGGCATCGTGCCCGGCGTCCTCTTGGTGGCCCTCGTCGCGCTGTACGGCGTCTGGATGGGGCGCAAGGTCGAGAAGAACCGCCCCCGCTTCGACGCCCGCGAGCTCTTGGCCTCGCTGTGGGAGTCGAAGTGGGAGCTGTCGGTGCCGATCATCGTCATCGGCCTGTTCGTCACCGGCGTGGCCTCGATGGTCGAGGCCGCCGCCGCCGCCGCGCTGTACAGCGTCGTGGTCGAGTGCTTCGTCACCCGCGACATCCACTGGCGGCGCGACCTGCCGCGGGTGATGGCGCAGGCCGGCGTGCTGGTGGGCGCGGTGCTCATCCTGCTGGCCGCCGCCTTCGGCCTCAGCTACTACGTCGTCGCCGAGGCGCTGCTGCCCGAGACCATGCTCGAGTGGGTCACCGCGCACATCGAGCAGCCCTGGGTGTTCCTGCTGGCCCTCAACGGGCTGCTGCTGCTCTTGGGCGCCTTCCTCGAGATCTACTCGGCCATCGTCATCATCCCGCCGGTGCTGGCCCCGCTGGCCGCGCACTTCGGGATCGATCCGGTGCACCTGGGCATCATCTTCCTGGCCAACCTCGAGCTGGGCTTCATCTCGCCACCCGTGGGCCTGAACCTGTTCCTCGCCGCCAGCCGCTTCGAGAAGCCGATGGTGACGCTGTACCGCAGCGTCGTGCCCTATCTGCTGATCCTGGCCGTGGGCGTGCTGCTGATCACCTACGTGCCGGCCCTGTCGACCGGGGTGGTCGAGCTGCTGAAGCCAGACTGAGCGGCCCGTCGCCGCTCAGGCCGGCGGTGCCTCGGCCTGGAAGTGCACGTCGAGCATCCGGTGCAGGTTCTCGATGACGGCGGCCACCACCGGATCGAGCCGCTCGGGGCGCGGCGTCAGCAGGCACAGCGCCAGCGTCGCCTTGGTCGTCTCGGGCAGCAGGTGCACGACGTCGGCGGGCAGCACGTCGGCCGGCAGGCGGCCCACCAGGGAAAGGCCGATGCCTTTGCCTTGCGCGACCAGCGTGCGCACCAGCGCGTCCGAGGCCGTGAGCAGATGGGCCTGCTGGATGAGGTCGCGGTCACACTGCGCGTCGTGCGCCGCGCACGCCTCGGCGGCGGCGTCGAAGACGAAGCGGCGGTGGGCCCGAAGTTCCGCGGTGCTCGCCGGCGTGCCGTGGGCTTCGAGGTAGCTCGGCGTGGCCAACCACCCCACGGGCACGTGCCGCAGCACCCGGACGTAGCCGAGCGTGCCCGCGGGCGGCGGGCCGAAGAACATCATCAGATCGAAGGGATCGTCCAGATGGTCGAGCGGCCGCCCGTGCTGCGCCAACGCCATGCGGACCTCGGGGTGCGCAGCGGACACCAGATCGATGGCCAGGGCGACGGCCTCGGCGGGCACGTTGGAGGGGATGATCGCGCGCAGCAGGCCCGCGGGCGCGGTGCGCAGGGCGCTGACCTCGGCGGTCAGGCGACGGGCATCCTCGAGGACGCCGCGGCCCCGGCGCACCAGCAGGGCGCCGGCCCGCGTCAGGGCCACGCCCTGGGCGCCCGACTCGATCAGCGGCAGGCCCAGGCTGGCCTCGAGGGACTCGAGCCGGCGGCGCAGGGTGGTGCGCGACACACCCGCGGCGCGCGCCGCGCCCTGCAGCGAGCCCTGCTCGGCCACGGCCGCGAGCAGGCCCAGGGCTTCGAGATCGACCACGGTGCCTCCGCCGGCTGGCACGGCCGCGTTGGGAAGAAGCCCTGCCGATGTTGGTGGTCAAAGAGGCGCAGCGCAAGCGTCGTGGCCCGCCGGACGCCGCGCTGACCCCCCACGCTCAACGCCGGCGGGCGCCGCGCCGTCACCCAGTTGGACGCTCAGCGCGCGAGGCACCCGATGAACGCCGAGGCCGCCGCCTTCGACCCGCACGAGTGGACGCGGCAGCTGCTGGCGCACTTCCGCTCGCCCCGCTACCAGCCCCCGCTGCTGCCCGTCATCGCCGTCGAGATCATGGCCCTGTCGCAGCAGCGCGAGGCGTCGACGCAAGAGATCGTCGACGTCCTCGGCCGCGATCCGCTGCTGGCCGCGCAGGTGCTGGCGCGCGCCCAGTCCTCGGCCTACACGCGCGGACAGGCCACGCGCACGCTGCTCGACGCGGTGATGAAGCTGGGCCTGCGCGTGCTGCGCAACATCGTCTTCGAGGTGTCGCTGAACACGCGCGTGTTCATGGCGCCCGCGGGCTACGTCGAGGCGATGGAGCGCCTGCGGGTGCACAGCGTGGCCACCGGCCACCTGGCCAGCCTGGTGGCGAAGCAGACGAAGCACCCCGACGACTTCGCCTTCCTCGCCGGGCTCTTGCACGATGTGGGCGTCGCGGGCCTGTTCATCGCGCAGGCCGAGCTGCCCGATCCGCCGTCCCTGACGGTGTCGTGGCCGGGCATCCTGCAGCACCACGCCGAGGCCTCGGGCGCCCTGGCCCACCTGTGGCGCCTGCCCAAGCCGCTGCAGGCCGTGCTGGCCAACCACCACGGCGTGATCGTCGACGGCCAGCCGAGCACGCTGGCGGCCACCATCGTGCTCGCCGAGCGCCTCGCCTTCGAGCTGGCGCCGCTGGTCGGCACCGATCCGTCGACCCCCGACAAGCCGCGCATCATGCCGGGCAAGGATCTCTCCGCCACCCCGGTGGTGCAGCAGGCCTGCCGCCTGCTGGGCGTCGACGGCCCCGGCTTCGTCGCCCTGCGCGAGGCCGCCCGCGAGGTCATCGCGCGCGTCTGCTGACGCCCCGTCCGAATCCGGTCGGCCGCTGTCCGCCTTCGATCATCCCCGCCGCCGCGGCGCCCCGCCATGATGGCTCGCCATCGATCGACACACCTGCGGCTGCCCCGACCACAACCTGAACCGCAAGAACTTCGAGCTGACCGACCGCGAGCGGTACCCCTACGACCGCGTGCTCATCAAGAGCGAGGTCGACCACTGGCGGCTGCTGGCCGGCTTCGACGGCCACCCGTTCCACATCCACATCAACCCGTTCCCGGCCAGCTGTGCCCCCACGGCGCCTGCCCGTAGCGCGCGGCCGGTGACCGGGACCGCCGCGCCCGATCGAATCCCGTTCAGCCCGGTACCATCCCCCTACGGATTGGCCGATAGTCGAGGCCCTGCGTTGGGGAGGCCGATGAAGCGACTCGTCTGTTTCGGGCTGTGGGTGACCACCCTCGCGTGCAGCGGCGGCGGGGGCGGCGATGGGGACGGCGGGCTCGATGGCGGGCCCGGGGACGGCTTCACGGACGCCGCGCCGCCCGTCGCCGACGCGGGCGCGGACCGAGGCCCGGCCGGCGACGACGGGGGCCCCGCGGGCGGCGACGGCGGCCCCGCGGGCGACGACGGCGGCCCGGGCGGCGACGACGGCGGGCCGGCGTGCACGCCCGCCCCCGAGCAGTGCAACGGGCTGGACGACGACTGCGACGGCGCCGCCGACGAGGACATCGCCTCGGCCTGCTACACCGGCCCCGCCGGCACGCGCGACGTCGGCGCCTGCCGCGCCGGCACCCAGACCTGCGTGGCCGGCGCGTTCGGCGCGTGCGCCGGCGAGGTGCTGCCGGCCGACGAGGACTGCGACGGGCTCGACGACGACTGCGATGGCGTCGTCGACGAGGGCGCCTGCCCCGTCTGCGGGGACGGCACGCTCGACGAGGACGAGGGCTGCGACGATGGCAACCAGGACGACGGGGACGGGTGCTCGTCCGCCTGTGAGTTCGAGCTCGAGCCCGAGGCCGTCCTCGTCTGCGGTGCGCTGGCCCGCGACCTGGCCGACGTCTTCGAGCGCACCGATCACCTGGCGCTGATGGCCGGCTGCGCGCCCGACGCCGACACGCGGGCGGTGCTGATCACCCCCGACGGCGTCGACGACTACGACGCGGCCGCCCTGCGCAGCTACGTCGCGCTGGGCGGCAACGTCATCACCTCGGGCACCATCTCGGACGACGTCTACGGCGACTTCCTGGGCACGGCGGTGGCCGAGGGCGAGCCGCGCGGCGCGTGCGGCGGCGCGCTCGACGCGCCGGTGCGCCTCAACCGGGACGATCCCTTCTGGCACCCGATCGAGCGCCTGCCCATGGGCGCGCCCGATCAATCCGGCTGCGGCCGCGACATGGCCGACTTCCCCGGCATCTCGGCGCTGGCCGGCTGGAACGCCGCCACGGTGTCGGTGGCGTACCGCGCCTTCGGCGTCGGCCGCCTGTGGCTGGTCGAGAGCGACTGGCCCGCCGCCGGCCCGCCCCTGAGCGCGGCGTCGCGCCAGATGTTGCGCTCGATGGTGCGCTGGCAGCCCGCCCGCCAGGCCCCCGGCGTGCAGCAGAACATCCCGGTCGCCGCGCTCGAGGCGCGCGGCTTCGCGCCGTGCCACGTCGAGAGCTACGCCGCCGAGGGCACGCCGCTGGCCGACATCGTGGCGGCGTGCGGCGGCGCCGAGCTGGCCCTCGGCTGCCGGGCGGCAGGCGCGGACGCGCTGGACGTCGTGGCCGAGGGCGACTTCGCCCAGGTCCTCTTGGACGTCGGCGACGGCCTCACCGCCCGGCACTCCCACAACGGCGTCGCCTGGTACCTGGGCGAGCAGTCGTCGTGGGGCTTCGCGCCGGCGGGCAGCGCGGTGCATCGCGTCACGTGCGACGCCCGCGACGAGGACGGCGACCGGCGCATGTGCTGGCACACCAGCGCGGGCAACCTGATGAGCGGGTACCGGTGCGGTCGGCAGACGACCTTCGGCGACGACGTCGAGCGCGTCATCTACGTGCGCGGCGACACCGTCGGGCTCGGCCCGTCGGCCGGCTTCGGCCACGCGGGCGCCTGCGACGCCTGGAACGGGTGCGGCGACGGCGCCACCTGCGCCGGCGCGGCCTGCGCCCTGCGGGGGCAGGGCCCCGCGGTCACCTGGGAGGAGGGCGCCTGCGGCGATCTGGTGTCGATCGACGCCAACTTCGACTGCGATCTGTTCCGGACGCTGCCCGCCGACGTCGACGCGGACTTCGAGCCCGACGGCTGCGGGCCCAACGTCGCCTTCGACGTGCGGTGCGCCCCGCCGCGCGGCGAGCACCTCGGCGCGCTCGAGGGCTTCGGGCACGACGGCGGCTGCGCGGGGTGGAACGCCTGCGGCGACGCCGCCACCTGCGCCGCCGCGGCCTGCGAGGCGCGGGGGCACGGCGCGCCGATCAGCTGGCGCGAGGACACCTGCGCCGCGCGTTCGGCCGCCGTCCCCGGCTTCTCGTGCTCGCTGTTCACCGACCTCGAGACCGGCGCCCTGACGCCGCGGTGGCTCGAGCCGGACTGCGATCCCGCGGTGGCCTACGACGTGGTGTGCTCGCCGGGCATCCTCAGCTTCAGCGGCGTGCGCCAGGCGGTGCCCGTCGCCGACGTCGAGCGCGGCGGCTTCCGCGTCTGCTGGGAGGGTGACTACGGCGCCGACGACGGACCGGTGGCCGCGATCGACGCGGCCTGCGACGGCGACGTCCTGCTGCTGGGGTGCAGCACCGACGACCTCGACGTGCTCGACGTCGCGGCCATGGGCGAGCGCGCGATCGTCGTAGGCGATCACGGGGCCGGCCCCCAGGACAGCGTCGAGCACAACGACGTGCAGTGGTATCGCAGCCCGAGCCAATCGTGGGGCTTCGCGCCCGCCGGGGTCGCCATCCACCGCAACAGCTGCGACATCGGCGACGAGCGCGCCGACGAGCGCCTGTGCTGGCACCTGAGCGCCGGCTCGCTGCTCGACGGCTTCAGCTGCGGCGACGCGCGCTTCATCGCCGCCGGGCGCCGGGTGATCTACCACCGCCCCGGCCCGCTCTGAGCCCCGATTGACCCCCGCCGAGCGGCGCGGTTAGGTTCGCCCGTCCACGACAGGGGGAGCCGATGCCCACCTTCCGCCGAGCGCTGCTGGCCTGGCTGGCCTGGATCGGGATCGCCGGCGCGCAGCCGGCGCCCACGCCCGCCGACGCGGCGCCGCCCGCGCCCTCGCGCGCCGAGGCGGCCGCGCAGGCCACCGAGCAGGTGCGCATCATCTGGTTCGGCCGCACCGGCGGCGTGTCGAACCACATCGGCCGCAACCGCGCGCACACCGTGCTGGCCGACGCCGTGGGCGACGCGCTGACGGCGCTGGTGCCGGTGGGCGAGGGGCCCCGCGTGTTCGTGCGCGACGGCCGCATCCTGTTCCGCGAGAACGGCCTGTCGGTGAAGGCCTTCCACGACTTCCTGAAGGCGCCGCCCTTCCGCAGCGAGCCGGTCAACGGCGCGGTGAAGGTGCTGGTCAGCCCCTTCGAGGTCGTGTTCGAGCACCCGCCCGCGCCCGAGACGCCGGTGCTCGACCTGCTGACCGGGCCCGAGGCCCCGCTGCCCGGCCTCGAAGCGACGCAGGGGCGGCTGGTGCGCTACGCCAACGCCAACGACGAGGGCGTGCTGGCGCTCGAGCTGCCCGGCGCCGGGGACGCGCCCATCGACACCGATCCCTTCGCGTGGGAGGTCCGCTTCGTCTTCGAGGGGCGCGCGACGCCGAAGGGGGGCGAGGAGCGGCGCCTGTTCAACGTCGGTCGCCCGCTGAACGACGGGCCGCGGCGGCTGCCGGTGCTCGAGGCGCTGAAGGCCGAGGATCCCGAGCGCACGCTGGTGCTGGCCGCGGGCGAGGACATCGAGCACTACAGCTTCGTGCAGACCGGCAAGCCCGACCTGCAGCGGCCCAACACCTGGACCTACTACCGCCGCCTGGGCCTGACCGCGCTGGCGCCGGGCGCCGCCGAGGCGGCCTTCGGGCTCGACCGCCTGCAGCGCGAGGCGCAGCTGGCCGAGGTCACCGTGGTGGGCGCCAACCTGGGCGGCGAGGTGCCCTTCGCCGGCTGGCGCCTGGTGCAGGCGGGCCGCGCGCAGGTGCTGGTGGTGGGCCTGGTGAACCCCGACCTGCCGCCCAGCGTGCGGCTGCGCGCCTTCGGCGACCGTGCGATCACGCCGCCGGGCAAGGCGGTCAACGACGCGGTGGCGCAGGCGACGAAGCAGCTCGGGCGGCGGCCGGACATCGTCGTCGCGCTGGGGGTGCTGGGCGCCGCGGCGCGCCAGGCGCTGATGAGCGCCTCGGACGAGGTGGACGTGCTGCTGGCCGACTTCAGCGAGCGCGGGGTGATGCCCGAGGACGTGCTGACCAGCCTCGACGGCGCCGACGCCGAGGCGCTGCGGGCGCGCGACCGGTATCCGCTGGTGGTGGTGCCGGCGGGGCGCGCGCGGCTGGGCGTGCTGGACCTGACCCTGGCCCCGACGGTCGGCGCGCAGGGCCCGCTGCGCATCGTCGCGTCGCACTCGCAGGCGGTGCCGGTGACCGGCGTGCAGCCCGCCGACGCGGCGCTGATGCACGCGGTGCAGGCGGTGCGGCAGACCGCGTACGGGCCCGCGCAGGTGCAGCTGATGCCGGATCTGGGGCCCGGCATCACCGCCGATCCCGTGCTGCGCGCCCGCTTCGAGCAGGATCCTCGCGTGCAGAGCACCCTGCGCCTCGGGGGCACGCCGCCCGCCCGCATCACCGCCGATCTGTGGCGGCAGCTGGTGGTGAACACGCTGCGCAAGAGCTTCGACGCCGAGGTCGCCCTGCTGCCGCACCTGAGCTTCCCCTGGGCGCTGACCGGGCCGGTGACGCGCCTCGAGGCCGCCGCCAACCTGAACCTGCCCGACGAGGTGCAGGTGGTCGAGCTGACCGGCGAGCAGATGAAGCTGCTGGCCGGCTCGGCGCTGCTGAGCGAGATGACCGTCACCGGCCTCGGCGCCGACGAGGACGGCCCGCTGGTGCTCGGCCGCCCCATCGCGCTGCGCGAGCGCTATCGCGTGGTCACGACGGACGCCGTGCGCGTCGATCCGCGGCTGAAGGACATCCTGCCCGCCAAGGCGCAGACCACCTTCGTCCACACGCGCCACGGCTGGGAGGACGCCGCCGGCGGCAGCCCGGTCAAGCTGCGCGACGCGGTGCTCGACACGCTCGAGGCCCGCGCGCTGCGCCTGGGCCCCGAGGGCCTGCTGCCGCTGATGCACCCGGTGGGCAACGCCAAGGAGCCCCGCTGGGCGATCGACTTCCAGAAGGTGGAGTTCGTCGCCAGCCGCTACAGCACGTTCGGCCCGCGCGACGCCTACGGCGAGGTGCGCGAGACGCGGGTGACCACGCAAGAGAACACCAGCATCGCCGGCCGCGGCGGTGTCTTCCTGCGCCGCGACGCGGCGTCGGTGGACTGGCTGACCGGCCTGCGCGCCGACTTCGCTTTGGCCACCTACGAGGACGACGCCGAGCAGGAGACCGCCGACAGCGTGAAGGCGCTGACCGAGCTGCAAGTGCACGCCTGGGCCGTCGGCGGCGGCGCGCCCTACGTCAACGTCAGCTACGAGACCGAGTTCACGCCGACGACGCGCCTCGAGACCGAGCCGGTGCTCGATCCCGACGGCAACCCGGCGCTGGACGCCGACGGCAACCCCATCCTGCGCGAGTTCGAGGTCGACAACCCGCGCAAGAAGCGGGTCGAGGGCGGCCTGGGCCTGGTGTGGTCGGGCGAGGTGGTGACCTCGGCGCGCATCGGCGCCGTGGTGGGCCACGACTTCGCCAGCGAGATCGCCGATCCCGAGGTCGGCGGCCTGGCCAGCGTCAGCCTGCTGGTGGACCTGTCGCCGCTGACGTGGAGCTTCGACGGCGAGCTGCGCTACTACCTGCCCGGCCTCGGCGAGGACGATCCCACCGAGCTGGGCACCATCCTGCAGGCCCGCACGTCGCTGCTGGCGCCCGTGGTCGGCGGCCTGTCGATGGGCGTCTTCGTCGACCTGTACGGCTACCGCGGCCAGGTGGACGCCACCAGCGATCCCGGCGCGAGCCTGATCACCGGCGTCGGCCTGACCTTCGACCGCTTCCTGAAGCCCGGCTACCAGTGAGGAGCAGCTCGACGGGCGCCGCGACCTCCCCCATCTGCCTGGCGCCGACCTCCGGCTCCCGGCCTTTGCCGCAATCCGGATCGGCCGGTAGAGTGGCGGCATGAGCGAGCCCACGCGCAAGCTTCTCGAGGAGGCGCTCAACCTCCCCATCCATGAGCGCGCCGTTGTCGCCGCGGAGCTGCTCGCGAGCCTCGACGGCGAGCCGGACGTCGATGTCGAAGCTGCCTGGGCGGACGAGATCGAGCGACGCATCCGACGGGTGCGAGCAGGCCAGGGTGAGTTCCAAAGCTGGGACGAGGTCGTACGGGACCTGCGTCCCCGAAGATGAGAATAGGGGTCAGGACGATCACATTGCCTGTTTCCCCGCGAGCGCCTGGTCGGCGCTCCGGGCGCTTACGCGGTCCAAGCGACAGTCGGGCGTCAGGTCGTCGCATTGGGCCAACTGAAAAGCGAAATGCGATCGTCCTGACCCCATCGATCAGTCCTAGCTTCGTTCGGCGAGCGGCGGAGTTCGGGCGCGCCGCCTCAGCCGCGCGCGATCAACTGCTGGCTCTCCATCTGCACCAACGGGACGTCTTCGAGCAGCGCGGTGATCGCCGGCAGGTGACGAGCGAACAGCGTCAGCAGATCCCGGTTCGTGATGTTGCCCGTCGCCACGAGCAACATCCGCTTCGGCTGCCCATCCCGGGTGTGGCTGACGACGAAGTCGGCGTCCTTGGTGATCACGACACGGTCATCCGCGTCGGCCCGCCGGGTCACGGCCTGGTCGGACGTCCGGTTCGCTTCGGGCAGGTCGAGCGTGTGAATCGCGTCGTGGCCGGCCTCCACGAGGAAGTAGGCCAGGCGGCGCGGCAGTTGGGCGTCGACGATGAACTTCACGCCGCGAAGACGTGGACGCCCTTGACCCGCGCCAGGCGGGCAGCCCAGGCCAGACACGCCCGCACGTCGTCGGCCTCGAGGTCTGGATAGTCGTCGAGGATCTCTTGGGTCGTCATGCCCGCCGCCAGGAGGTCGAGCAGATCCTGCACGGGGTACCGCAGGCCGCGCACGCACGGCTTGCCGTGGCAAGTCGCGGGGTCGATCGTGATGCGCGCGAGGAGCGGGTCGATGGCCATGCGGACACTCTAGCCCTCCGACTCGCGGATGGCCACCCGCGGCGCCGACGCCGGGGGCATAGGGGTCAGGACGATCACATTGCCTGTTTCCCCGCGCGCGCCTGTTCGGCGCTCCGGGCCCGTACGCGATCCGAGCGACAGGCCGGAACCATGTCGGCGGATCGGGTCGACTGCAAAAAGCGAAATGCGATCGTCCTGACCCCATCGACTACCAGTACCCGTGCGCCCACGTGTCGAGGGCCGCGACCCCCGCGCCGACGGCGGCGCCGACCAGCACGTCGCTGGGGTAGTGGTTCGCCGCAGCGACCTGCAGCGCGCCCGTCGTCAGCGCCAGCGCCGGCCCCAGCGTCCAGACCCACCACCGCCACGCCGCGTCCGGGTGCCGGTGGCTGACGACCACCCCCAACGACACCGCCGCCGCCATTGGCACCGCGGTGTGCCCCGACCACATGCTGGCGTAGTTGCCGCCGTCGGCCTGCTGGCCCGGTGTGACGTCGTCGCGCAGCATGTAGGGGAAGGGGCGCGCCACCGCGGTCTTCGAGATCTGCGTCAGGAAGCCCGCGAAGAACACGGACTGGTAGACGACCAGCGCGTCCCCCGCCCAGTCGTCGTCGGGCGACGTGGCCGCCACCAGCAGCCCGGGCGCGACCAGGCTGACGCCCAGGGCGAGGTTCGAAAGGCGTTCGGCCGAAGGCACGTCGGCGTCGATCGAGAAGCGCTCCCACGCGGCGACGTCGCCGGCCTCGCAGGGGCAGGACGGATCGACCAGATCGTCGTGGCTGCGCTCGAGCGCCACCCACCCGACGCCGGCGCCCAGGGTCAGCCCGCCGTCGATCCAGGGATCGCCGACGGGCGGACCGGCGAGCACGGCCAGGGCGAGCAGCGCCGCGCCCGCCACCTCAGAAGGGCAGCGAGTTCGACGAGATGTGGGTCAGCCCGTCGATGAGGTCGGCGAAGGTGGCTGCGCGGAAGTCGAAGCCCGGCGTCAGGCCCAGGCCCATGCAGGTGAAGCGCATCGTCAGGCCGTCGGCCTCGGGCGTCGCGCCCGTGTCGACCAGGCCGCCCTGCGCGGCGCGCGGCCAGGCGGCGGGCAGCGTGGGCAGCGCGAGGGTGCCGGGGTCGCCCGTGACGTAGCCGCTCCACACCGGCAGCTCGTAGGTCTCGACGCGGTTCGGCGCGCAGGCGCCCGGGTTGTAGGTGGTGCGCACGGTGCGAACGATCTCGACGCGGCACAGGTCCGCGGCGGGGCTCTGCGCGGTGGCCACCGGCTCCCAGCTGAACGTCAGCCCGTCCCGCGTGAGCGACGAGGTGTCGAAGAAGCCGCGCAGGTCGAGCTGGCCGCCGGCCGCGCCCAGGCTGCGGCGGTCGAGCACGGCGCTCACCGCCCCCGCCTGCCCCGCCGGCGTGCGATCCGGATCGAGGTACAGCGCCACGCCCACGCCCAGGTAGCCGACGTCGCGGAACACGCCCTGTGGGGCCACGGTGGTCAGCGGCAGGTTGGCCGGGCCGGGGCGCGCGTTGTCCACCTCGTCGGCGCCGACCGTCGCGAGGCCCATCGGGAACAGCCGCCCCGTGCCGTCGCCGCCCGACCAGTCGCCCGCCGCCACGCACACCAGCGCGGCGTCGCCGGGCACGTCCCGCGCGGCGCACGACGCGTTGGCCGCCAGCCCCGCCGACAGCGGGATCTGCAGGTCGTTGCGGTCGCCGGCGATGTTCAGGTCGCGCAGGACGCCCAGCTCGCGCGGCTCGAGCAGCTCGAGCATCTGGCTCAGATCGCCGCCGCCGTTGAGCAGCAGGTCGACGATCTCGGCGGTGGGCAGCTTGCCGGCCAGCGCGACGACGTTGTCGACGCCCTGCTCGACGTTGCTCAGCCGGAAGCGGTGCTCCTCGACGGTGACGCCGATGCCGAAGACGCTCTCGGTCTGCCGCGGCACGTACAGGTTGCCGGGCACCGCCACCGGCCCGACGAGCCCGCCGGCGAAGCCGCTGGTGACGGGATCCCAGCAGTCGAAGCGCGACAGCAGCCGCGGGATGACCAGCGTCGACAGGAAGGGCAGGTCGAAGCTGCCGACCACCAGCCCGGCGTCGGCCTGGTCGTCGCGGCGCAGGTCGTCGAAGTCCGTCAGGCGCCCACCCAGGTTGGCCGTCGCGGGCCGCGGCGGCGCCACCCGGCGCAGCGGGATGACGACGTCCTCGGCGTCGACGCCGACCAGCGTGACGTTCTCGTAGCCCTCGGCGCCCGCGGTGACCGTCTGGGGGCCGGCCAGCGTCCCGCCGTGCCCCAGCAACAGCACCGTGCCGTCGGCGCGGGTGGTCTTCCAGTTGTCCTGGTCGCCGGGCAGCCCCTGCAGGCCGTCGACGCCGCGCACCTGCAGATCCGAGCGCGGCGCGTCGCCGGCCATCACGAAGGCGTTCTCGAGGGGCGCGCCCGTCTCGGCGTCGTACACCCGCACCCGCAGGTTGGTGTCCAGGCCCTGACACCCGCCGATCTGCACGGTGTCCGACACCGGCGCCGGCGGCACGACCTCGACGGTCGGCGTCGTGCGCAGCGCCAGCCGCTGGCCGTCGGCGCAGCCGACCGACACGCTGAAGCGCACGGTGCCGGGACGCGTGGGCGCGCGTGCCACCCGGCCGTAGAGCGTGCCGCGCTGCACCAGCGGCTGCAGCGTCACCGCCGGGCTGGCGGTGAACTGCACGTCGACGTCGGGGATGGGGTTGCCGTCGCGATCGCGCACGATGGCCGACACGGTGACCGAGCCGCGCGCGGTGGCGGTGAGACAGTCGACGCTGACCTCGACCGGCGCGTCGAGGTCGACGTCCGGGCAGGCCGCCAGATCGCACTGCTCGTCGACCTGACCGTCGCAGTCGTCGTCCGTCTCGTTGCCGCAGGCCTCGTCGCCGGGCAGCGCCTGGCCCTCGCAGTCGCCGAACAGGCCCGCCTCGCAGACCTCGGCGCCGGCCGCGCAGACGCCCACGCCCGCCGTGCCGTCCGGCCCGTCGTAGCAGGGCCGCTCGATGCCGTCGGTCACGCCGTCGCAGTCGTTGTCGACCCCGTCGCACACCTCGGCGGCGTCGGGGTTGATGGCCGGATCGCCGTCGTCGCAGTCGTTCTCGTCGATGGTGAAGCCGTCGCCGTCGCCGTCGCAGCCGTCGTCGGCCACGCCGTCGCAGTCGTCGTCGACGCCGTCGCCGCACAGCTCGTCGGCGGGCAGCGCCTGGCCCTCGCAGGGGCCGAAGGCGCCGTCGACGCAGGTGCTGGCGCCGGGCAGGCAGGCGCCCAGGCCCAGGGTGCCGTCGGGCCCGTCGTAGCACTGCACCACCAGGCCATCGGTGGTGCCGTCGCAGTCGTTGTCGACGCCGTCGCAGGTCTCGGCCTGGCCGGGGAAGACGAGGGGGTCGTTGTCGTCGCAGTCGCCCTGGGCGACGGTCACCCCGTCGCCGTCCCGGTCGCCCGGCTGCACCGCGCCGTCGGGGCGCGGGCCGCCGCCGTCCGGCCCGGGGCCGCCGTCGTCGCCGTCAGGGCCGCCGTCGCCCGGGCTGGGGCCGCCGTCGTCCACCGGCGCGGCGTCGTCGCCAGGCCCACCGTCGCCGGGGATCGGACCGCCATCGTCGGCCGGGCCGCCGTCGTCGGGGTTAGGGCCGACGTCGGGGTCGGGCCCGCCGTCGCCCGGCTGCGGCCCGCCGTCGCCCGGCTGCGGCCCGCCGTCGCCCGGCTGCGGTCCGCCGTCGCCCGGCTGCGGCCCGCCGTCGCCCGGCTGCGGCCCCGCGTCGCCGGCGACGCCGCGATCGGGCAGCTGCAAGCCGCCGTCCGAGCCGCCCACCGCGCCGTCGGCCGGTCGGTTGTCCCCCGGGCCCCGGTCGACGACGTCGGCGTCACCGCCCTGCCCGCCCGAGACGGACTTGTCGTCGTCGCACCCGAACGCGGCGAGCGCCGCGGCCAACACCATCGCGTTGCGCCAAGTGGCCATGCCCGGAGCCTCCATATCTTCTAGACGAAGCAGCCCGCAGCATAACAGGCAGTCCGCCGTCGAGGCGAAACTGAGCGCGCGACCCAGTCAGCGCGGGGGCGCGCGCCAGATCGCGTCGGTCTCGACCAGGTAGTCCACGAGGCGCGCGGTGCGTGCGGCCTGCGCCTCGAGCGCGGGCGGCACCTCGGGGTGCTGCGCCTGGATCGGCGTCGCCTGCAGCAGGTCGCCGGCCGCGAACAGCTTCGGCGCGCCGGTGTCGCGCTCGACCACGAACGAGAAGTCGGGCGTCTCGGCGAAGGTGATGTCGTTCTTGGTGTGCACCAGCGCCGCCTCGGGCCGCGGGCCTGCGCTCAGGTCGAACCCCTGCCAGGGCACCGGCTGCCGGAACCCCAGCAGGCCCGCCACCGTCGGCGCCACGTCGAGCAGCGTCGCGACGTCGTCGTGCAGCCCCGGGCGCAGCGCCGGGTGGCCGCCGTAGATGATCAGCGGCGACCACGTGGACTCGCGGTAGCCGTTGCGCTGCCCGGGCGTGCCGTCGTGCTCGCCCAGGTTGTAGCCGTGATCGCCGTACACGACGACCAGCGTGCGCTCGAACCAGGGCTCGCCGCGCAGGCGGTCGAGGAAGTCGCCCAGCACGGCGTCGGTGTAGTGCACCGTGTTCAGGATGCGGTCGCTCACCGTGTCGTGCCCGGCCACGTCGTAGGCCGGGTCGCGCGTCTTGAACGGGTAGTGGTTGGTGATCGACACCACCGTCGCCATGAACGGGCCGGCGCGCCCCATCTCGAGGATGCGGTCGGCCGCGCGGGCGAAGACGACGTCGTCGCGCTCGTCGGCGTCGCGGTAGAAGTGCGAGGCGTCGAACCAGCGCTGCAGCCAGACGGCCTGGCCGTCCCAGTCGGGATCGCTGCCGGTGAAGTACTCGGCGCGGTAGCCGTGGTCGCGCAGCAGTTGGGGCAGGCAGTAGAGGGCGGTGTAGGTGTAGCGGGTGGTGATGTTGTGGCGGCTGTGCGGCGTGATCGCGCAGTGGCCCGACAGGAAGCCCGTCACCGTGGGCGGGCCGAAGGTGTAGAAGCGCCGCCACGCCGCGCCCTCGCGGGCCATGCGGTCGAGCGTGGGCGTGGCCGAGGGGGTGGCGCGCTCGGGGTGCAGGAAGCCCACGTCCCAGCCGCGCAGCGTCTCGGTCTGCACGACGATCACGTTCCAGCGCGCGTCGGGCGGCGGCGCGGCGGGCTCGGTCGGCACGCGCAGGAAGGGGCGCGCGGGATCGGGGAAGCGCCACGCCGGATCGGCGCTGGTCGCCAGCCAGCCGCGCTGGTAGTCGGCCACGAGATCGGCGTAGTCGGCCGGACGCTGGCCGACGTCGAGATCGGCGCTCCACTCGGCGGCCACCGTCATCAGGTAGGGCTGCACCTTGCGCATGCGGAACTTGCCGCCGGGCGTCCACACCGCGATGAGCACGGCCACCACCGGCGCGGCGGCGCCGACGGCCAGCAGCCAGCGCGGCCGATCCCGGACCGGGCGAGCGCGGCGGCGCCACAGGACGATCGCGCCCGCCACCACCGCGCCCATCAGCAGGCCGAGCAGCACGAAGGGCAGCCAGGCGCCGCCCTGATCGGTCGCGAAGCTGTCGCTGATGGTGGCGGTCTGGCCGATGCGCCCGTAGGTGGCGACGAAGCTGGGCGTGGCGTGCAGGCCCATGAAGCGCTGGGTCTCGTGGTCGAAGTGGTCGACGCCCACCGAGACCGCGAGCAGCGCGGTCAGCGCGCCGAAGGCCCAGCCGCCGCGGCGCGCCGGGCGGTCGGCGCGCAGGGCCCACCAGACCAGGAAGGGCAGCGCCAGCGCGAAGACGCCCATCAGCCCGTAGAACGCGCTGTGGAAGAAGTACCGGTCCCAGTGCCGGACGTACGCGCCGCCGTAGGGCGTCGGCCGCGCGTACAGCGCCACCCGCGACAGCAGCCCCACCCCCCAGGCCCACCAGGACAGACGCCAGGCGAGGCGGAAGTGGTGGCGGCCGGTCAGGGACGGGGTCAACGGTGAGGATCCTCCGCGGGGTCGGGCTCCGAGCCGTCTAGCAGGTGAGCAGCGGCCATGCCAACCATCCATGACAGCCCGCCCGCGCGCGTGGTAAACCCGCACGATGATCAACCTGCCCGAGCGACCCGCCCGCCGCCTGGTGGGCTCGATGCACGCGCACCCCTACCTGTACGTGCTGGGGGCGCTGATCCTCACCGTCGCGATGCTGGCCCTCGGTCGCGACATCAAGCTGAAGAGCAAGATCCGCGACCTGCTGCCCGAGCACGCGCCCAGCGTGCAGGCGATGACCGTGCTGCAGAAGCGCCTGGGCAGCGCGGACGTGCTGGTCGTGACGCTGATGTCGGGCGACTTCGAGCAGGTGAAGCCGGCGCTGCCGGCCATCGCCAAGGCGCTCGAGGCGCACGCCGACATCCGCAAGGTGGTCTACCGGCAGGACGTCGACATGATTCAGCGCAACGCGCTGATCATCTTCCCCACGCTGCCCGAGCTCGAGGACTACTACGAAGAGCTGACCGACGAGATCAAGAAGGCGGTCAAGTCGAAGCTGCAGCTCTTCGACGACGACGACGAGGCCGAGGCGGGCGCCGACGACGAGGCCGAGGTGCGGCACACGTACGCCTGGGCCGAGCTGGAGCAGGACGACGGGCTGTCCAACCTGGGCCGCACCTTCCGCGAAGAGGGCGGGCAGTACCGCGAGTACTTCTTCAACCGCGCCTACACCACCATCGGCCTGCAGGTGTACCCGACGAAGTCCTCGTCGGATCTCGCGTTCTGCGAGCACATCCTCGAGGTGACCGACCAGATCGTCCGCGAAGAGGTCGAGAAGACCATCGGCCCCATCGGCGAGGGCCAGCCGGTGACGCGCATCGTGATGGGCGGCGGCTACCGAGACGCGCTGCAGCAGAGCGACCAGATCAAGAACGACATGGCGTCCTCGGCGCTGACCTCGTTCGCCCTGCTGGCGCTGGTGGTCATCGTCTTCTTCCGCAGCATCCGCGCCATCTTCTGCGTGCTGATCCCGCTGGTGATGGGCGTGGCGTGGACGGTGGGCGTCGTCGCGCTCACCGTGGGCTACCTGAACATCATCACGGCCTTCATCTTCGCGGTGCTGCTGGGCCTGGGCATCGACTTCGGCATCCACTTCTACGGCCGCTATCGCGAGGAGCGCGCCGCCGGCAACGATCCGCTCGAGGCGATGGTGCACACGCACCTGCACTGCGGCGAGGCCAGCATCCTGGCCGGCACGACGACGGCCGGCGCCTTCCTCGCGCTCACGATCGCCGACTTCAAGGGCTTCAGTCAGTTCGGCGGCGTCGCCGCGGTGGGCGTCATCTTCTGCCTCTTGGCGGTGGTGTTCGTGTTCACGCCGCTGACCTTCATCTTCGAGCGCTGGGTGCCCCTGAAGCTGATGGGCTACAGCGTCGACCGCCACGACGACGGCGACATCAAGCGGGCGCGCTTCCCGCTGGGCAAGCGCACGGTGCTGGTGGCGGGCGTGATCGGCCTCGTCGGGCTGGTCACCGCGGTGAACATCCGGTTCGAGCTCGACTTCAACAAGCTGGGCCAGAAAGAGGAGACGGCGCTCGAGTACCAGGACGTGGTGCGCGGCACCGTGTCCACCTCGGCGCCGGCGGTCATCTTCACCGACAGCGCCCAGGACGCCGAGCACATCTACGATCAGCTCGAGGAGCGCACCGCCGGCGTCGCCCAGCACCCGCGCATCAAGAGCTATCAGTCGATCTTCCACCTGGTGCCCGACAAGCAGGACGAGCGCATCAAGTGGGTGAAGAAGATCTGCCGCAAGCTGGGCCGCAAGGTGAAGCTGTTCGAGGGCGATCAGCGCGACGGCGCCGACGAGCTCTTGCGGCACTGCGAGCCCGAGCCCTTCGCCGTGCAGGATCTGCCCGAGTGGGTGAAGGCGAAGTTCAGCGACAAGGCGGGCCGGCTCGGTGAGTTCATCTTCGTGGCCCCCAAGGGGTCGACCAGCGACGGCGAGGTCGCGATCGCGTTCAGCGAGGAGCTGGCGACGCTGAAGTCGCTCGACGGCAGCGCGCCGGTCATCTCGGGCAAGCCGATGATCTGGGCGGACGTCATCCGCGCCATGGAGCGCGACGGCGTCCGCACCACCATCGCCAGCCTGCTGACGGTGCTGATCCTGCTGTTCCTGTTCGAGCGGCGGGTGGCCGGCGTGGCGATGATCATGCTGCCGCTGACGCTGGGCATCGGCATCAGCGTCGGCGTGATGAACCTGCTGGGCATCAAGCTGAACTTCTTCAACATGCTGGCGCTGCCCACCCTGATCGGCATGGGCGTCGACGACGGCGTGCACCTGTACCACCGCTATCAGGAGCTGGGGCGGCTGAGCGCGCGGTACATCGTGCGCACGACCGGCATGTCGGCGGTGCTGACCACGCTGACGACGTCGATCGGCTTCGGCAGCCTGCTGATGGCCAACCACTACGGGCTGAACTCGCTGGGGCTGCTGACGGTGATCGGCATGGTGGCGGCGCTGTTCGCGACGCTGGTGGTGCTGCCCGCCGCGATGCAGTGGGCGGACGACCGGAAGGCGAAGGTGTCGGGGGAGGGTTAGGGCGGGGTCGAGGGTAGGAAGGGCGAGGTCGGTAAGGGCGAGGTCAGGAAGGGCGAGGTCAAGGTCAAGGTCAAGGTCAAGGGGACCGCGGGGGCGGTCAGCGCCTCACTTGTTCCAGTGGTAGACCTCGAGGCGGCCGACGCCCTGGATGCGCTCGACCTGGTCGCCCACCTTCACCTCGATGAGGAAGGTCTGGTCGTAGTCGTAGCTGACCGGCTTGCTGTACTGCTTCGCCACCAGCGCCAACGCGCCGCTCATGCTCTCGAGCATGTCCTTCCGCTTCACCAGCTTCTTCTTCTCGAACTTGCCGCGGAACTGCCGCTTCTCGGGCTCCTCGGCGTCCTTGCCCAGCACGGTGAAGCTCTGCGGCACCTTGTAGCGGTTCTCGTGGGCCGTATCGACGTACAGGTCGGTGGGCGTCAGCGTGTAGTCGAACGACTCGATCAGGATGCGCTTACCCTTGGTCACCAACAGGTAGGGGATGCGCTGGTTGCCGTACTCGTCGGTCGCCCCGATCTCGCGGAAGTACACGGTGGCGTCGCCGACGATGGCGCGGAACTCCATGGTCCAGCGCGCCTGCTCGTAGGGCGCCAGATCACTCCAGGTGCGGCTGCCGAAGCCCGTGCCCTCGATGGTCTGCCAGTCGCCCCCGCCCAGCTTGTACTTGCCCTTCACCTCCATCAGCGGGAACACGGTGAAGTCGCTGGTCTTGTGCTCCTTGCCCCAGGTCACCTGGCCGTTGCGGGGGCGCCAGGCGCGGGCGATGGGCGTGAACACCATCTCGGCGGCGTCGCTGCCCTTCGCGGCGCTGATGACGATGCGATCGGGGGTCCCGCTGATGGTGGCCGGGCCGGCCTTGATGCTGAAGGTCTTCTTGTCGAAGCTCCACTCGTCCGAGTCCAGCTCCTTCTTCCACGCGAACTTCTTGCCGTCGATGGTCAGGCGGCCCTTCGACTCCATCTTGTGGTCGCCGAGGCCCAGGTTGCTGATGGTGAGGCTGAAGTAGAAGCTGCCGCGGTCGCCGAACTCGCCCTTGAAGGTGTACTTCTCGCCGTAGCCCTCGCCCTCGTGCAGCACCGGGATCAGGTGGTGGTCCTTCACGACCACGCGGCTGCCCTGCCAGGCCCGCACCGGCTCGGCGGCGTGGGCGGCCGCCGTCGTGCAGAGCGCGACGAGCAGCGCCAGGATCGGATGCTTCATGGGTCCCCCTCTCTTTTTCAGCGCGTGACGGGGCGCGCAGACGCCTCCCCCGAAGGGCGCATTCAACCCCGGCCCCGGCGGTCCGTCAATCGGCGCCGGCCGCGGCGCGCGCGGCCTTCAGCGCTTCTTCCAGGGCCGCGACCTTCTGCTCGGCCTGCGTCCGCGCGTGATAGGCCTGCCCGCTGGGCACCTCGAGCGCCTTGCGACGGGCGCGGTCGCGCGCGGTCCGCGCCTCGGCCAGCTCGGCCTCGAGCTGCCGCACCACGGCGGCCGGGTCGACCTTGGGCGCCTCGGAGGCCTCGGGGCCCGGCGCGGCGCCCTCTTCGGTCTCGGTCGCCTTCGGCCGGGGGGGCGGCGGCCGGCGCGGCGGCGTGGGCCGCGGCGGCGGGGCCTTCACCCCGGCGTCCGGCAGCGCCGCCCGCCGCTTCCGATCCTCTTCCCGCGCGGCCAGGATGCGGTCACGCTTGTCCTTGGGCAGCTGGTTGACGTCGCTCGTGTAATGCACCCGCCCCTGGGCGTCTTCGTACCGCCACGGCTGCGCCGCCGCCGGGGCCGCGCAGGCCAGGGCCAACCCGACGATCACGCCTCTCATCGCTCCCCTCCCCCGCGCCCGCGCAGCCACAGCCCCGCCACCGTGCGCAGGCTGACCTTGCGCAGCCGCGTGTAGGCCACGTGCCACACGATCACCAGCCCGAACAGCGTCAGGCTGGCGAAGGCACCGAACACCCCCCACAGGTTCCAGCCCCCGTGCTCCCACGGGTACTGCGCCGCGATGAAGAAGGTGCCCATGATCGTCGCCATCGCCACCATGCCCAGAAACAGCTTGGTGCCCAGGTCGTTGATCATCCGACTCATCCGGTCCATCTCCGGATGCGACACCCGCACCTGCAGCCGCCCCGCCTCGAGGTCGTTGAGCAGCTGGTGCGCCAACAGCGGCAGCTCCTGCGCCTGGTCGAGCAGCCCCACCGCACTGCGCATCGCCAGCTTGCCCACCGCCTGCGGGCTGTAGCGCTCGGCGATCAGCTCGCGCGCGTAAGGCATGATGGTGCCGGTGATGTCGAGATCGGGCTTCAGCGTGCGCACGATGCCCTCGATGGTCACCGCGGCCTTGGCCAGCAGCGCGTAGTCCGGCGGCACGCGGATGCGATACCGGATGGCCGTGTCCATCAGCGACTGCACCAGGTTGGCGGCGTCCACCTCGTCCAGCCGGCGCACCAGGTAGCGCGCCATCAGATCGGCGACGTGATCGCGGAACTCGTTGAGCGGCACGCGATCGACCGGCCGGCCGATGCGGTAGATCAGCCGGGCGGTCGTCTCGGCGTCGCGCGTCGCCACCGCCAGCGACAGCTGGATCATGTTCTGCTGCATGTTGGCGGTCAGGCGGCCCACCAGCCCGAAGTCGAGGATGCACACCCGGCCGTCCGGCGTGACCAGCACGTTGCCGGGGTGCGGATCGGCGTGGAACAGGCCGTCCTTGAAGCCCATGCGGAAGGCGATGTCGAGGACGGTGCGCAGCGTCTCCTCGGCGTGCTCGGCCGCCACCGAGGTGATCTTCACGCCCTCGACGTATTCCATCACCAGCACCTCGCGGGTGCAGAGATCGTCCACGATCTCGGGGATGTGCACGCGCTCGTCGCCTTCGAAGTTGGCGGCGATGGCGCGGGCGTTGCGGGCCTCGATGCGGAAGTCGAGCTCGTCGAGCAGGGCGGCCTCGAAGGCGCGCACCACCTCGATGGGGCGGTACAGCGCGGCCTCTTCGACCGTCGCGTCCAGCAGGCGCGCCAGCAGGTACAGCAGGTCGAGGTCGGCGCGGATGGTGGCGGCCAGGTTGGGGCGCTGCACCTTCACCACCACCTCGCGCCCGCACTCGAGGCGCGCGCGGTGCACCTGCGCGATGCTGGCGGTGGCCAGGGGCGTCTCGTCGACGTGCGCGAGGTGCTCGGCCACCGGCGCGCGCCAGCTCTGCTCGAGCACGCCGGCGATGTCGGGGAAGGGCAGCGGCTCGACGTCGTCCTGCAAACGGGCGAGCTCGCGCTGGAAGTGGCTGGGCACCAGATCCGGGCGCGACGACAGCACCTGCCCCAGCTTGATGAAGGTGGGCCCGAGATCCTGCAGCAGCCGGCGCAGCCGCTCGGGCGCGCTCATCGCCTCGGTGTCGGCCCGCACGCCGGGATCGTCCGCGGGCAGCGCGCGCCCCTCGGAGATGCTGTGCGCCCACTGCTGATAGCCGTGGCGGGCGAGGATGCCGGCGATCTGTCGCAGGCGGCCGAGGTCCTGGGCGGCGGCGCGGAGCACGGCGCCATCATGCGCCCGCGAGGGGCGCTTGTCGACCGACGACGGGGCTGCTTGTGGGGTCGGCGCCGACGCGGCAGACTACCCGCGGTCCGAGACCACCAGGGGGCCCACCATGACACTCACCGACGACCTGCGCCGTCAGGTCACCACCACCATCCGCATGCTCGCCGCCGACGCCGTCCAGAAGGCCGACAGCGGCCACCCCGGCGCCCCGATGGGGCAGGCCGACATGGCGCACGTCGTCTGGCACGACTTCCTGCGCTTCGATCCCAACGACCCCGACTGGCCGGCCCGCGATCGCTTCGTGCTGTCGTGCGGCCACGCGTCGATGCTGCTCTACACGCTGCTGCACCTGTGGGGCTTCGACGTCACGATGGACGATCTGAAGTCCTTCCGGCAGTGGGGCTCGCGCACGCCGGGGCACCCCGAGGTGGGCCACACCCCGGGCGTCGAGGTCACCACCGGCCCGCTGGGGCAGGGCGTGGCCAACTCGGTGGGCATGGCGCTGGCCGCCAAGATGATGCAGGCCCGCGTCGACGTGCCCGGCGATGCCTTCCAGGTGATGGGACAGCGCGTCTTCACCATCTGCTCGGACGGCGATCTGATGGAGGGCATCTCGAGCGAGGCCGCGTCGCTGGCCGGCCACTGGCGCCTCGACAACCTCGTCTGGCTGTACGACGACAACCGCATCACCATCGATGGTGACACCGCCATCGCGTTCACCGAGGACGTGCAGAAGCGCTTCGAGGCCTTCGGCTGGCGCGTCCTGCACGCCGACGGGCACGACGCCGTGGCGGTGCACGCGGCGCTCGAGGCGGCGACGACGCCCCACGCGGATCCGCGGCCGACGATGATCATCTGCCGCACGCACATCGGCTGGGGCAGCCCGAACAAGGTCGACACCGCCGGCGTGCACGGGTCGCCCCTCGGCGACAAAGAGCTCGCGGCCACCCGCGAGGCCCTCGGCTGGCCCGACGAGCGCTTCCTGATCCCGCAGCCGGTGGCCGAGTTCTTCGCGACGGCCATCGAGGCGAAGAAGGCGGCGCGCGCCGAGTGGGAGCAGGGCTTCGCCGCCTGGCGCGAGCGCCACCCGGAGCGCGCGGCGCTGTTCGACCAGCTCTGGTCGGGGGCCGTGCCCGACGATCTCGAGGCGCAGCTGCTGGCCGCCGCGCCCGCGGCCGGCGCCACCCGCAAGGTGTCCGGCGCGGTGCTGCAGGCGGCGGCCAAGGCCGTACCCAGCCTCGTGGGCGGCTCGGCCGATCTCACCGGCTCGAACAGCCTGGCGATGAAGGGCGCGGGCATGGTCGGCCACCCCGACACCAGCACCGAGAAGTTCACCTTCGACTTCGGCGCGCGCCAGCTGCACTTCGGCATCCGCGAGCACGCGATGGGCGCCATCACCAACGGCATGGCGCTGCACGGCGGCCTGAAGCCCTTCGGCGGCACCTTCCTGGTGTTCAGCGACTACGTGCGGCCGGCCGTGCGGCTGGCGGCGCTGAGCCACCTGCCCAACGCCTACGTCTTCACCCACGACAGCGTCTTCCTCGGCGAGGACGGGCCGACGCACCAGCCCATCGAGCACATGTGGGCGCTGCGCCTCATCCCCAACCTGATCGACTTCCGCCCCGCGGACGGCGTCGAGACGGCGATGATGTGGGCCTACACGCTGCGCGAGGCGAAGGGGCCGGTCGCCATGGCGCTGACCCGCCAGGATCTGCCCGCGCTGACGCGGCCCGACGACTTCGTGCCGAAGATGGTGTGGGAGGGCGCGCACGTCCTGTCCTGCGACGGCGATCCCGAGGTGGTGCTGGTGGGCACCGGCTCCGAGGTGGGGGTGTGCGTCGAGGCGGGCGACCTGCTGCGCGGCGACGGCCGCAAGGTGCGGGTGGTGTCGATGCCCAGCCACAACCTGTTCGCCGCGCTCGACGCCGACCGGCAGGAGGCGATCATCCCGTCGAGCGCGACCATCGTGACCGTCGAGGCCGGCGTCACGCCGCCGTGGCGGGCGCTGACCGGGCGGCGCGGCCTGACGATCGGCATCGATCACTTCGGCGCGTCGGCGCCGGCCGAGATCATCGCCGAGAAGTTCGGCCTGACCGGGCCGCGGGTGGCCGACCGCGTGCGGGCGCACCTGAAGGGCGCCTGAATCGGTGGCGCGGGGGAAGCACGAGAAGGGGCGCCGGGGTGCGGGGGGGCAGCCGCCCGCCGAGGCGCCCCCGCCGCCGCCCCCGCGGGATCCGATCGTCGAGCGCCTGCTCGCGCTGCGCGGCCGGCTGCTGACGGGTGACGCGGCGGGCGCGCTGGCCGACCTCGACGCCTGGCTGCGCACCCTGGGGCACGGCGCGGCCGCGGCGGACGTCGCGCCGCCGCCGCCGGCCCCGGCGCAGCCCACGGCGCCTGAGCCCGCCCCCACGCCGACCCCGCCGCCGGCGGCCGCCGAGCCGGCCGGCCCGCGCTTCTCGATCCTCATGTGCGCCTACAACCGCGCCCCGCTGATCGGCGAGGCGATCGAGAGCGCGCTGGGGCAGACCTTCGCCGACTTCGAGCTCGTGATCGTCGACGACGGCAGCACCGACGCCACCCCCGACGTCGTCCGCCGCCACGCCGAGCAGGACGCGCGCCTGCGCTTCGTGCGCAAGCCGGTCAACGAGGGGCGCTCGGCCACCCGCAACCGCGCCGTGCAGGAGGCCCGCGGCGACTACCTGCTGTGGATGGCCGACGACGATCACCTGATGCCCGACACCCTGGCGCGCTACGCCGCGGTGCTGGACGCCCACCCCGACGTGGACGTCGTCTACGGCAACCTCGAGATCTTCGACGGCGCCACCGGCGAGGCGGTCGACACCTACGAGCCCAACGACTGGACCGGGCGCAGCGACGACGTCGTGGGCGCCAAGCTGTTCGGCTCGGTGGTGCCCGACGGCGGCACGGCCAGCCGGCGCGCCCTGTACGCCGAGGTCGGCCCCTACGACGCCGAGTTCGTGCGCGCGCAGGACTACGAGTTCTGGAGCCGGCTGGCCGGGCGCGCCACGTTCCACAAGGTGGACGCGATCGTCTACCGCTACCGGAAGCACGACGGCGGGGTCAGCTTCGGGTCGTTCCTCGACCTGTCGCTCGAGTCGAAGATCATCCGGCGGCTGCTCACCCGGCACCCGCTGCGGGTGTTCTTCCCGCGGCTGGAGTGGGACGCGGCGCCCGGGCTGGCGCAGGCGTCGGCGCTGGCGCAGGTGGCCCGCAACCTGAAGCTGTACGAGGATCCCCACAACGCGCTGCGCCTGCTGACCGCCACGGGCGCGCCGGGGTGGAGCGACGACGCCACGCGCCTGACGGTCGATCTGCACCTGATGGCGGGCGACTTCGCGGGCGCCGAGGCGGCCGTCGACGCCTTCGCGGCGGCCCAGCCCCGCCCGCACACGCTGACCGAGGCGCTGCGCGCGCGGGTGGCGGGCGCCCGGCGGCGCGCGGCCGATCTCGAGGCGGCGCTCGAGCGGCAGGATCCGCCCGCGGCCGAGCGCGAGGCCCGCGCGCTGCGCGCCGAGCTCGAGGCCTGGAGCTTCCCCGCGGCCTTCGGCTTCGCGCGCGCCCTCGAGCAGTCGGGCCAGCCCGCGGACGCCCTGCCGCTGGCCTGCGTGGCCGTGCGCCTCGACCCCACGCACGACGCCGCCTTCGCGCTGGCCCAGCGGCTGCGCACGGACACCGGGGCCGCCGATCACAAGACCGACGCGCTGGCGATGCGGCGCCGGCAGCTCGAGCGCTTCTACGACCCGCCCGCGACCCCCGCCCCGCCCGCCGCCGACGGCCCGCCGACGACGGTGGTGCTGGTCGATCGCGGGGGCGCCGGCCTGGCGCAGGCGGCCCGCAGCGTGCTGGCCCAGACGCACACCGCGCTGTCGCTGGTGATCGTCGGCGCGGCGCCGGCCGACCTGGACGATCCCCGCGTGCGCGTCGTCGCCGGCACGGGCGACGAGGCCGCCGATCGCGCGGCCGGGCTGGCCGCGGCCGAGGACGCCTGGATCGCCTGGATCGACGACGACGCCTGCTGGCTGCCCACCCACCTGGCCGGCCTGCACGCGGCGCGCGGCGAGGCGCAGGTGGTGACCGGCGAGGCGTGGCGCGCGCGCACCACGGTGGGCGAGGACGGCGTCCCGCGCACCACCGAGCGCCTGCTGACCCACCCGGCGCCGGTCGACCGCGACGCGCTGTTGGCGCACGATCGCGTGCCGCTGTCGGTGGTGCTGCACCACCGCGACGCGGCGCCCGTGTTCGAGGATCACGGCCCGGTCACGCCCTGGGACGCCCTGCTGCGGCTGGTGATCGAGCACCCCTTCGCGCACGCCGGCGAGCCCAGCGCGCTGGTGGCCGCCGCGCCGAGGCGGGCCCCTGCGCGCGACGACGTGCTCGCGCTGTACCGCCGCCACGAGAAGGCCGCCCTGTTCAGCCGGCGCGCGCGGACGGCGCAGGCGCAGGTGCTGGCGCGCTACGGCCTGGCGGCCACCGGCGTCGGGCGCAGCAGCGTGGTGCTGCTGGCCGACGCCGACGCCGAGCGCACGCGGCGCGCGGCCGAGCGCCTGCTGGCGCACACGTGGGTGCCCTTCCAGGTGGTGGTGGTCAGCGACGCGGGCGACGAGCCGCTGCGCGTCGTGCTGAAGGCGCTGCGGGACGCGCACGAGGGGCGGCTGAGCGTGGTGCACAACCGCGTGCGCGTCGGCTGGGCCAAGGCGGTGAACCAGGGGCTGGCCGAGGCGGACGGCGATCTGGTGGCGCTCTTGCGGGCCGACGTCGAGGTGCCGCCGCGCTGGCTGGGCCGGCTGCAGTGGTGGGCGACCCGGGCGCCGGACACCGGCGTGGTCGCCGCGTCGGCGGGCGAGGCGGCGACCACCGCGGACGCGCTGGGCGCCGCGACGCCGGTGCAGCGGGTGGACGACCGCTGCCTGGTCTTCACGCGCGGCCTGATCGAGCGGGTCGGCGGCATGGACACCGCGCTCGACGCCGACCGGCTGGCGCTGGACGACTACCTGGTGCGCGCGCACCTGGCGGGCTACCGGGCGCTGCGCGCGGACGACGTGGTGGTGGTCGGGGAGCGCCGGCCGACGCCCACCGAGGGCCCCGGCGCCGAGCGCTTCCGCCGGGCCTGGGGTGCGCTGCCCACGGACGACGCGGTGCCCGACGCCGAGGGCCCCTACGAGGCCGAGCGCCACCGCCTGCCGGTGGGCGCCGAGCACGGCTTCCGGCCCGATCAGCGGCCGGTGACGATCGAAGAGGCCGCCGCGCGCAACGTGCTGGTGTACCCGCCCTGGGACGACGCGGCGGCGCTGGCGGCGCTGGCCGGCGTCCTGCGCGATGCCCCGGCCGCCGACGCCGCCTTCTGGCTGCGCTGCGCGCCCGGCCAGGGCGAGACCGCGAAGGCCGCCTTCGAGGCCGCCGCCGGCGACGGTCCGCTGCCCGACGTGCTGGTGGTGGACGCGCCGCTCGCGCCCGACCGCGAGGCCGGGCTGTACGTCGCCGCGCAGGCGGTGCTGGTGGACGAGGCCTGGCCGGACGCCCCGCAGACGCTGCGCCGCGCCGCCGACACCGGCCGCCCCGCCCTGCGCGACGCCGCTGCCCTACGCGCGTGGCTCCTCCAGGCTCAGCCGGCGGGGCCCGCCTCGGGCTGACCCGGATCCTCGGCGGTCAACTGCAGGAACACCTCCTCCAGCTTGGCGCCCTCGGCGCCGCTGGCCGCGCGCAGCTCGGCGGGGCTGCCCTGCGCCACCAGGCGCCCGCGGTGGATGACCGCCACGCGATCGCACACCTCGTCGGCCACCTCGAGCGTGTGCGTCGACAGCATCACCGTCAGCCCGCGCTCGGTGGCCTCGCGCCGCAGCACGTCCTTCAGCAGCCGCGCGCCGCGCGGGTCGAGGCCCACCATCGGCTCGTCCACCACCAGCAGCCGCGGCCGGTGCAGCAGCACCGAGGCCATCACCAGCCGCTGCTTCATGCCGTGACTGAACGACTCGATCAGCGCGCCCAGCTTCTCGCCCAGCCCGAACAGCACCAGCAGCTCGCGCGTGCGCGCCACCGTCTCGTCGCGCGCCATGCCGTACAGCCCGGCGATGAAGTAGCAGTACTCGACCGGGGTGAGGCGCTCGTAGAGGTTGGGCCGGTCGGGCACGTAGCCGATGCGCCGCTTGGCCTCGAGCGGATCGGCGATCACGTCGACGCCGTCCACGCGCACGGCGCCGGCGCTGGGCTTCACGAGCCCCGTGATCATCTTCATCGTCGTCGTCTTGCCCGCCCCGTTCGGCCCCAGGAACCCGAACACCTGGCCGGCCGGGATGTGCAGCGAGACGTCGTCGACCGCGGTGAACGCGCCGTAGCGCTTGGTCACGTTCTCGAGCAGCAGCATGGGGGCGGTTGTAGCAGGTCGGGGCCCACCGCCGGGAGCCTGCCGCGCGGGCCGGGCGCGCTGCGCCTGCTCACGCCAGCAGGTCGGTGAGGGCGCGGGCCAGCCGGCGGTAGTCGCGGGCGTGGTTGTAGAGTTGGGCGCTGACGCGCACCAGGCGCTGGGGCGCCGCCGGGAAGGGCACGATGGGCACCTCGATGCGCCGCCCCACCAGGGCCATCTGCAGGGGATCGGGCGTGAAGGCGTCGCGCGCCTCGGCGACCGGATCGTCGGGCAGCGGCACCGCGGCCATCGCGCCCACCATCGCCGGCTCGCAGGGGGGCACGGCGCCGAGCGCGGCGCAGAGGGTGGCGCGGGCCTCGAGGGCCACCGCGCGGTTGCGCGCGCGCAAGGCCGGCCAGCCGCCGGGCAGCAGGCCGCCCATCACCTCGAGGGCGGTGGGCGCGCACAGCCAGGGCGTCGGATCGTCGGTGCCGGTCCAGTCGAACTCGAGGTGCAGCCGCGTCTTCTTGCCTTCGGCCATCGTGTGGCCGTGGCTGATCGTCAGCGGGCGCAGCCCGGCGCGCCGATCCGGGCGCACCCACAGGAAGGCCGCCCCCTTGGGCGCGCACACCCACTTGTGCAGGTTGGCCGCGTAGTACGCCGGCTGCAGCGCCCGCAGCGACACCTCGACCTGGCCGGGCCCGTGCGCGCCGTCGACCAGCGTGTCCACCCCGCGCTCGGCCAGCGCCGGCACCAGGCGCTCGATGGGCAGCACCAGGCCGGTGGGGCTGGTGACGTGGTCGAGCACGCACAGCCGCGTGCGCGGCGTCACCGCCTCGAGCACCGCGTCCACCACGCCCTCGACGCTGGCCCGCGGCCAGGGCAGCCGCGCCACCGTCACCCGCGCGCCCGCCCGCCCCGCGACGAAGCGCGCCGCGTTCAGCACCGCCCCGTAGGCGTGATCGAGCAGCAGCAGCTCGTCGTCGGGCGCCAGCTCCAACGAGCGCAGCACCGCGTTGACGCCCTCGCTCGCGTTGCGCACGAACACCAGCCCGTCGGGCGGCGCGTCGACGAAGGCCGCCACCGCCTCGCGGGCCGCGTCCAGCAGCGCCCAGCGATCGCGCAGCATGAACTGCATCGGCTCGCGCTCCATGCGCGCGCGCCAATCGGCCTGCGCCTCGAGCACCACCCGGGGGCACGCCCCGAACGAGCCGTGGTTGAGGAAGGTGACCGCCGGGTCGAGCGTCCAGTGTTCACGCATGGAAGGGCTTTCGGTACGGCGCCGCGCGACTATGATGCCGCGCATGCTCGAACTCTACATCTCGCCGGGCGCCTGGGGCACGGTCAGCACCAGCCCTTTCTGCGCCAAGGTCGCCGCCTACGTGAAGTTGGCCGGCATCGAACACAAGCTGCGCACCGCCGACTTCCGCAAGGCGCCGCGGGGCAAGATCCCGTACATCCGCCACGGCGAGACGGTGATGGGCGACTCGACCCACATCATCGACTACCTGAAGACCACCTTCGGGGATCCGCTGGACGCGCACCTGACGGCGGCGCAGCGGGCGCGCGGCCACCTGATCAAGCGCACCTGCGAAGAGAGCCTGTACTGGGTGCTGGTCTACAGCCGGTGGAACCGCGAGGACTTCCCCAAGGCGATGAAGGGCTACCTGGCCGGCCTGCTGCCGGGCGCGCTGCGGCCCCTGCTGCTGCCGATGATCCACAAGAAGTCGCTGAAGCAGCTCGCGGCGCAGGGCACCGGCCGCTTCGCCCGCGCCGACGCCTTCCAGCGCGGGGTCGACGACCTCGAGGCGCTGGCCGAGACGCTGGGGGACGGGCCCTTCGCCGTCGGCGACGCCCCCACCAGCTACGACGCGACGCTGTACGCCTGGCTCGACGGCATCGCCGCCACGCAGACCGACAACCCGCTGACCACCTTCGTGCGCGGGCACGCCGGCCTGCAGGCCTACCTCGAGCGCGTCCGCGCGCGCCTGGGCGCGGACGCGCCGAGCGACGGGTAGGTCAGCGCGACGGGTAGCAGTGCCCGAAGTCGTCGGGGGCGCCCTCGGCGACGTCCTCGACGCAGCGGCTGTCCGGCGGGCAGCCACCCTCGCTGGGCCGACAGCGCGCCATGCACTGGGCCCCGACCCCGTTGACGTTCTTGCAGTCGAGGCCGGCCGCGCAGTCGAACGAGACGCACGCCTCGCCGCGGGCCTTCTCGCCCCCGAAGTTGCAGATGTAGCCGACGCCGAGGGGCAGCCACGATCCGACGCGGCTGCACAGCAGCCCCTCACCGCACGCCTGGGGGTCCATCGGATCACACCCCGGGGCGCAGCCGCCGCCGTGGTTCGCGTTGCCGATGGCGACGCACACCTCGTCCTGCCCGCAGTCGCCGCCTTCGCGGCAGTACGCGTGGCAGGTGCGCGCCTGCGGATCGCCCGCCGGCTGCCCCCAGAAGGCGCAGATGAGCCCCTCGGCGCAGTCGTCGATGCCCACGAGCCCGTCGGGCCGCGTGCACTGCTCGCCCTCGGCCCCCGTCGCGCCCGGCACCAGGGGCAGACAGCGCGCGGACGTCCAGCCGTCGTCGCCCGCCGCCAGCACGCAGTGCCCGCCGTCGCACAGGCCCGCGGTCAGGTCGCACGCGGGCGCGGGCGGCGGGATCACCGTGCCCATCGGGGCCGGCGGCACGTCGGTGCGCGCGTCGAGCTGCAGCAGGGCCGCGCCGACCGTCGCGCCCACCACCTTGGTCAGGAAGGGGAAGTCGACCGCGTCGTCGGTGCCGCCGTAGCAGTGGTAGTGCTGGTTGCGGTACTCGGCCGTCGCGGTCATGAAGATCGACGGATAGCCCGCATCCCAGAAGGGCGCGTGATCGGATCGGCGGATGGGCCCCAGGGTGCGCAGCTCGGCCACCACCGGCAGCGCGACCACCTCCAGCTCGAGCGGCCCCGCCAGCGCGACCACGTCGGCCGTCGCCCCCGGGTTCAGCTCGGCGTCGCCGATGAGCGCCAGGAAGTCGCCCGGGCTGCCCCGATCGTTCAGCGCCCCGATCTCGGCCGGGAACACGAACTCGAAGCCCTCGGGCAGGGTCTGGCTGCCCGGCGTCGTGTCGTAGTGGCCCACCGACTCGAGGTTGAAGTGCGCCACGATGGCGGTGCCCTCGGTCAGCGCGCGCGCGACGAAGTGCTCGGCGCCGATCAGGCCGCGCTCCTCCTCGTCCCAGCAGGCCAGCATCAGCGACCGCGCGTGATCGCCCGGCCCGAGGATGCGCGCCGCCTCGAGCACGCCGGCGACGCCGCTGGCGTTGTCGTCGGCGCCCGGGCAGTTGGGCACCGAGTCGTAGTGCGCGCCGATCAGCACGTACTCGTCGGGCCGCGAGGTGCCGCGCTTCACGCCGATGACGTTGGTGCCGGTGCCGTAGGCGTGGCGCTCGACGGTCAGCCCGGCCTCTTCGAAGGCCGTCGCGCAGCGATCCTGCACGGCCTGCCAGTGCGGCGTGTTCGTCGCCCGAGGCTGACCGACGAACTCGATCGCCGACTCCAGCCGCGCGCGCTCGACGCTGCGGGCCGCGGCCAGCGCGAGGGCCATCTGTTCGGCCCCGGGATCGCCGGCGTCGGCCTGCACCGCCGCGTCGCCGGGCGCGGCGTCCGGCGCCCCGCCCATGTCTTCGCCGCCCGTCGCCCCGTCGAGCGCCGGTCCGCTCGCGTCGGCCGGCGTCGCGCCGCCGTCGTCTCCGTCATCACAGCCGACGCTCAGCGCCAGCAGGCTCGCCGCCCACCACCCGAATCTACGCATGACTGTCCCCTCCCCCCCATGGGATCTCCTCGCGTATCACGAACACCGTCAGGGATGCACGCGCGCGCGCGT
Organism: Myxococcales bacterium; assembly: GCA_020633465.1. Classification (GTDB taxonomy): domain Bacteria; phylum Myxococcota_A; class Bradymonadia; order UBA7976; family UBA1532; genus JACKDN01. The sequence goes on along the minus strand of JACKDN010000003.1, from coordinate 590,064 downwards.
CGCGAGGGCCGCGTCCAGGTCGGCGACCAGATCGGCGGGCGCCTCCAGCCCGATCGACAGCCGCAGCAGGTCGTCGGGCGTCTGGGTGCCCGGCCCCTCGATCGACGCGCGATGCTCGACCAGGCTCTCGGTGCCCCCCAGGCTGGTGGCCCGCCGGAAGATGCGCAGCCGCCCGGCCACCGCCATCGCGTCCCCGCGCAGGCGCACCGACAGCATCCCACCGAAGGCGCTCATCTGCCGCGCCGCCACCGCGTGTCCCGGGTGGTCGGGCCGCCCCGGGAACAGCACCGCCTTCACCCGCGGGTGGGCGGCGAGGAAGTCGGCCACCGCCTCGGCGCCCTCACAATGCGCCCGCATGCGGACGGCCAGCGTGCGCAGCCCGCGCAGCGTCAGCCAGCAGTCGAAGGGCGAGGGCACCGCCCCGCCCAGCACCTGCTCGGCGCGCAGCGCCTCGACGAGTGGCTTGCTGCCCACGACGACGCCGCCGGTCACGTCGCCGTGCCCGTTGAGGTACTTGGTCGTCGAGTGCACCACCAGATCGGCCCCGTGCTCCAGCGGCCGCTGCAGCGCGGGCGTCGCCCAGGTGTTGTCGACGCAGATCCGGGCGCCGGCGGCGTGCGCGACCGCGCACGTACGCTCGAGATCGGTGATGCCCAGGAGCGGGTTCGACGGCGTCTCGACCCACACCAGCCGGGTGTTCGGCCGCAGCGCCGCCTCGAGCGCGCCGGCCCGGGTGAGATCGGCCGCGCTGGCCTGCAGCCCGGCCGGCGCCAGCCGCCGCGCCACCAGGGCGCGCAGGCCGTGGTAGACGTCCTGCGGCAGCACGACGTGGGCCCCCGGCGGCAGCGCGCGCAGCACCGCCGCGCACGCGGCCAGCCCGGACGCGAACGCCACGGCGGCCGCCCCGCCCTCGAGATCGGCCAGCGTCTCTTCGAGCGCATCGCGGTTGGGGTTGCCCTGCCGCCCGTAGACGTAACCGCGCGGGTAGTCGCCGTCGGGATCGCGCTCGAACGTGGTCGACGGGTGGATGGGCGGCACGACGGCGCCCGTGCCCAGGTCGGCCCGCAGGCCGGCCTGCGCGGCGCGCGTGGCGAAGCGGCGATCGGACATGCGGGGCTCCTCTGGAAGCTAGCCTGCTCACGAGCCGTTGGTGCGCCTTCCGCCCGGCTGTCAGCGGTCAGCGGTCAGCGGTCAGCCGGGCTCCGTGCCCGGTGCCGGAGTCGACACCACCCGGCGAGCTCCAGGCGCTAGGTGACCGAGCAGACGTTACAATCGCCGCGGCGAAGCTGAAAGCTGATAGCCCGGCCGTCCTGCCGGGCCGTGCGGTGAGACGACGGCGCCGAGAGTCGCCTGCCCTCGAAGCGGCGTCGGGCCGTCGCCGAGGACGGCGGGCCGGGACGGGGCTATGATGCGCCCGTCTCATCGGACCTGGAGCATGGCGTGTCCGCATCGCCCCTGGAAGCCTGGATGGTCGAAGCGCTCGAGGTGCTGCGCCCGCCGGTCGCCGACGCGGCCGCGGCCGCCGCGCTGGCCGAGAACCCGCTGGCCGGCCTCGATCGCCCGCCCCTCGAGCGGGGCGACGCCACCGGCGCCCTGCGCATCGCGGCCCCCTACCTGCTCGATCTGCCGGACCACCTGCAGGCCTGCCGCCTGGCCCTGATCTGCGGCGTCCTGGTCGAGCAGGGGGGCGACGTCGCCGTCGTCGCCGAGCCCCTGCTGCGCCGCACCCACCGCGTGTTCGCCGCGGTCGCCGCCCTGCTCGAGCGCGGCGGCCTGGCCGACGACGACGCCGATCCCGCCGCGCTCACCGCCGCCCTCGACCGCGATCCCGCCGGCCTCGCCGCCCGCGGCGGCCCCTTCGCCGCGATGGCCACCGTCACCGTCCTCGCCCGCTCGGCCGACGCCCGCCGCCTCGCGCGCGACCTGCCGCGCTTCGCCGAGGACGCCGACCGCATCGCGCCCTTCGTCGCCAACGCCACCTTCGTCGCCGAGGCCCTGCGCGCCGCCGAGGATCTCGTCGTCGACGTCCTGCACGTATCGCAGAAGAAGGGCTACCGCGTCCGCGTGACCGGCGTGGGCAACGTCTTCCACCTGCTCACGCTGCTGCAGGCCGAGCTGGTCGGGCGACCGAGCGTCGGCTGGCTGCAGGGCGAGGCGCAGGATCCGCGCGTCACCGCCTACGCGCGCGGCGAGGGCGACGTGGCGCCCGTCGAGTCGATCGCCGCGGCCTGGGACTACTACCAGTGGCCCGCCTGGACGCCGACCGGCTGGCGCCCGGACGCCCTGAAGTGGATGGCCTGGGGCGAGCTGCACCCCGCCGAGCTGATGCGCTTCGAGGGCGTGCCGACCATCCTGGCCGGGCCCGCCACCATCCAACGCTCCTGGGATGCGAGCTTCTGCGGCCGCCTGCACGGCGACTGGCGCGCCCGCCTGACCGTCGACACCGTGTGGGGCGCCGACGAGGTCGAGCGCCGCCTCGGCCGCATCGCCGTCGCGGAGTGATCGGCGCGATCAGCCCGGGGCGCTGAAACGCTCCACCCGGCCGTCGCCCAGCACCAGCCAGCGCAGGCCGGCGCGCACGTCGCGGCCGACCACCTCGACCACGCCGTGGCTGCCGACGCACAGGCGGCCGTCGGGCGTGACGCCGATGATCCACTGCCCCAGCTCGCCCAGCGGCGAGATGGACGCGCCCAGCGCGCGCTCCCAGGGGCCGAAGCGATCGCGCTCGCCCGACGCCGCGCCCTCGGGATCGAAGTCACAGGGCGAGGGCTGAACCTTCTGCCCCGGCACGACCGGCGGGCGCACGGTCAGCCCGCCGAGCGACTTCAGGATCTCGCGGGCCACCTCGGAGAACGTGAAGCCCTCCTCCTCGAGCGGCTTCGTGTACTCGCCCTCGTCGATGCTGCGATCGCGCGTCCACCCCGAACGCGCCAGCACCGCCGCCACGTCTGCGTCCACCGGCAGGCTCATGAAGTCCCTCCGTCACCGCCACTGCCACCCCCGCTGCCGGGCGGGGGTGGGGTCGTGCCGCTCTCGCTGGTCCAGCCGTGGCGGCGCATCACGTCGCTGCAGTTCTGGCAGGCCGGCTTGTCCCGGCCGTGCGCTCCCGAGTTCTCGCCCCGCACGTCCACCGCGTGGAACTTCGTGCCCGGCGGGGGCAGCTCGCCGTGCTGTCGCTCGTAGTCGGCGATCAGCTGAGGCTCGGCGCACTTGCCCGCCTGGTCGGTGCGCACGTCGTCGGGGATGTCGTCGAAGGCTCTCTGTGTCTTCGGCGGCAGGTCCGGCGCGTCTTCGCGCGGGCCGCGCCACGACACGTTGTCGCTCTGCGTCCCGTCGGGCGTCTCCATCGCGGCCGCCACGCGGGGACGCTCCGCCGCCGGCCGGGGACGCTCGGCGTCGGCCCGCGCCACCGCCCGATCGCGCAGCGGCGGCGGATCGCTCACCGGGGAGCCATCGTCGGGCAGCGCCGTGCCCGGCTGACGCGGCGGCTCGCCGGGATCGGTGTGCGGCGGGTTGCCCTGGTGATCGTGCGTCGTCAGGCCCAGCGGATCGGTCCGGTGGATCGGATCGCCCTCGGCGTAGGTGTACGGGTTGAACCCGCCGCTGACGCCCAGCGGATCGGGCGACAGATAGCGCCCCCACGTCGGCGCGTACCAGCGGAAGCGGTTCAGGCACAGCCCGGTCAGCGGATCGGCCCACATGCCGGGCAGGCGCAGCCGCTGGTCGAAGCCCCGGTCGCGCGTCTCGCACGCGCCGTAGGCGTCGTAGCGGCCCAGCCAGGCCAGGGCGCCCCGACCGTCGGCCGCGGCGATCACCGCGCCGCGCGCGTCGGTCAGCAGCCGGTACAGACCCTGCCCCCAGGGGCTCTCGACCCAGGCCGCCCAGGGCGTCGCGTCGTCGGGGTTCAGCCGCAGATAGGTCACCCGCGTGCCGTCGGGCCGCACCTCGCCGGCCAGCCCGTGCCCGTCCCACAGGAAGCGCCAGCGCCGCGGTGCGCCGCGCACGGGATCCTCCCAACGCTCCACCATGCGGTTCAGCGCGTCGTAGCGATAGCGCACGACGGTGCCGTCGGGCATCTCGACCTCGCGCAGGCGCCCGAGGGGATCCCACCACAGCCGCTGCTCACCGTCCTCGAGCTGCCGAGCGATGACCCGGCCGCGCGCGTCGTACTCGACCGCGCCCATCGCGTCGCGCAGCAATCGCTGCCCGGCGCCGTAGCGATGGCCGGGCAGCTTGCGGTTGCCGCCCGCGTCGTAGGACTCGGCCAGCCGCCCGTCGTTGTCGAAGTCGAAGCGATGCTGCCAGCCCTTGGCCGCGCCGCCCGCGAGCGTCAGGTGCTCGCCGGTGCGCCGCCCGTGGACGTCCGCGGTGGCCTCGTAGGCCGCCGCGGGCCGCCCCTCGGCGTCGCGCAGCGCCCAACGCTCCGCGGGCGCGGCGTCGGCGGCCTCGACGAAGGTCGCGCCCTCGGGCGCGATCCACGCGCCCTGCGCGAAGCGCCACACACCGTCCGGCGCCTCGATCACCTTGGGCTGCCCGAAGCGATCGCGCCGAACGCTCAGGCCGATCGCCTCGCCCTCGCCCTCGAGCGACAGACGCACCTGCAGACCGAGCTGCGCGCCGCCGGGACCGAAGCGTCGGCGCACGCGCCCTTGCGGCCCCAGCTCCTCGGTCACCCGACCGTCCGGCGCCCGCCGCAGCGCGACGCGCACCTCGCCGCCCTCGGGCAGATCGTCCACGCGCCGCCCGGCCGACCACGCCGGGAACTCGATGCTCTCGACGAAGCGACCCATCGGATCGCGCACGAAGGTCTGCCGCACGCCGTCGCTCGACTCGACCTCGATCGGCCGACCGTTCGCGTCGTTGGTGTAGCGCAGACGCTCACCGCCGGCGTAGCGCGCGCCCACCAGGTGCCCGGCGCCGTCGCGGTCGTAACGCTCCACGACGCCGTCGTCGGTGGCGTGGCGGCGCAGGCGGCCGTCCTTGTCGTAGGCGTAGCGATAGCCGCGCCCGGCGGCGTCCTGGTGCGCCGCGTACAGCGCGTCGTCGCCGCGCGTCGTGTGCACCACGCGCCCCTCGGGGGTGCGTCGCTCGATCTGGCGATCCATGCCGTCGGTGCGGATGATCCACACCTGCCCGGCGCGATCGGTCTCTTCGGCCACCTTGCCCCGCGGTGTGTAGGTCCACCGCACCGTGTGGCCGTCGGGATCGGAACGCTCCAACGGTCGCCCGGCGGCGTCGTAGCGCCAGGTGGTCGCGCGCAGCCCCTCGGGGGTCTCCGTCTCGGTCCGCAGCAGGCGACCCAGGCCGTCGTAGGTGTGTCGCTGCACCAGCGTTCCGAGCGCGTCCTCCGAACGCTCCTCGACGCGGTTCCCCGCCTCGTCGAAGACGTAGGTGTGTTCGCTGCCGTCCGGCCTCACCTCGGCGACGCACAGCCCGCGCTCGTCGAAGCGCCGGAGCGTCTCGCCGCCGTCCGCGTGCTTGGTGCGCACCCGGTTGCCGTGCTTGTCGTAGGTGTGTCGCGTCTCGGCGCCGGCCGGATCGATCTCGGCCACCAGCCAGCCGCGCTGATCGTAGACCCAGCGATGCTTGCCGCCGTCGGGCAGCGTCTTCTCGAGCAGCCGACCGTGATCGTCCCACGCCATCTCGGTGGTCTCACCGTGGGCGTCGGTGATCTCGGCGACGTTGCCCGCCTCGTCGAAGCCGGTCTGCGTCGCCCCGCCCTCGCGGTGCAGCAGCGTCACCACCCGGCCCAGCGCGTCGTACTGATAGATCTCGTGCGTGCCGGTGTGATCCGACACGACGGTCATCTTGGTCGCGGGCTGATAGTCGAACGCACACCAGGCGTGCAGATCCTCGCCGTAGGTGACGGTGCAGCGGCCCTGCGGATCGTAGTGGAAGTACCAGGTGTAGCCGCCCGGCTCGACCTCGCGCACGACGCGGCCTTCGGCGTCGTAGGCATAGCGGCGGGCCTCGCCCACCGCGTCCCGCGTCTCGACCAGCCGGCCGTCGGCGTCGTAGACGTAGCTGCGCAGCCGACGCTCGGTCCAACGCTCCCCACCCGACGCGACGCTGGGCGCCTCGACCTCGATCGCCTCCAGCCGCCCGCCCTCGCCGTACACGAGCTGCACCCGCCGGCCGGCGCTGTCGACCAGCACGTCGGGCACCGTCGCCGTCTCGTCCGGGTAGTGAACGCTGACCGTGTTGCCGTGCGCGTCGAACCAGGCCTCCAGCCGCGCGGCGTCCGGCGCGTGCTGCTGGTAGCGCCAGGTGACGCCGTCGCGATCCCGGATGTCCCAGGTCGAGGCGTCGGCGCGGCACAGCTCGAGCCGATCGGTCCCCAGGTAGTGGAAGTCACCCAGCTCGTCGAGGTAGGGGAAGCGCGCGACGCGCATCTCGGCGTCGTGCAGCGCCCAGAAGTGCGTCGCGGCGGTGGGCTCGACCTGCCTGGCGCGTCGCGGCGGCGCGCCATCCTTCGTGGGCACGTGGTGCAGCGTCAGGTAGCTCTCGAAGTTCAGCCGCCAGCCGACGCCCAGCACGCCGCCCCAGCCGACGCCGCCCACCTTCGAGTTGTAGTTCCGCTCGATGCGCAGGGGCAGCGGACCGGGCAGCGCGAGGTCGACGTGCTTGTCGAAGAGCGTCCCGCTGACCGGGTCGACCGGGTGACCCAGCGCCGGGTTGTCGGCCTGGGGCCGCGCGGGCGCGTTGCCGGGGCCGTCCGCGTTGGGCGGGCGCGTCGGCGCGTCCGGCGCCGGGCCCGGCCGCCGGTTGGGCGCGGGCGTCGCGTCGGGCACCGTCGCGCGCGAGTTGCTCAGGTTGTCCGGGCTGCCCGGCTGCACGCGGTTGGGCTGGTTGTTCTGCCGCCGCGAGATGCCCTTGCCCACCGCCATGCCGGCCGCGCCGAAGGCCGCCGCCCAGGCGAGCTGCTCGACGATCGCCGCCAGGTCGATGCCCACCATCACGTTGCTCGACGCGATGACCATGCCGTTGGGCACGATGGGCAGATCGCTGCAGCTGTTGCAGAAGGGCATGGTGCCCATGCTCATCGGGGTGTCTTCGGCCAGCACGTTCGGCACGCCGATCGTGATGCTGCCGTTGGCGATGGGATAGGGCAGCAGCCCCGCCAGCATGCCGAGGAAGGCGCCGTAGCTCTGGAACATGGGGAAGGCCCGCATGAACCAACGCTCCGCCGCGGTGCCGGCGTCGTCCGCGCCGGCCAAGAGCACGCTCTTCGGGTTCGCCCCGCTGATCATCGAGTTGAGGATGCCCGCCACCATGCTGCCCGCGGCGATGATCGCCGGCAGGAAGCCCGCGACGATGGCCGCGGTGATCAGGCCGCGGAAGGTGATCGGCATCGGCGTCCACGGCACCGGCAGGCTGGGCGGCATGTGGCAGCCCACGGCCGTGGCGCCGGCGCCCGCGATGGGCGTGCCGTTCACCAGCACCGTGTTCTTCACGTCGATCAGGATCGGGTTGATGAAGCCGTGGGGCATCATCGGGAAGGGCGCGGGGATGGCCGGCGGCGTGGGCAGGGCGTTGTGGAAATCCATGCCCATGATCACGTCGAGGTGCTTGGTCGTCTGGAACGTGAACATGCCCGGGTTCAGCGCCACCTGACCGGCCAGGAACTGGATCATCGAGGCCCGCCCGAGGCCCTTGCCCTGCTCCATGTCCTTGCCGAACACGATGGTCGACGCCTTCTGCATCACCTGGCCGGCCTGGATGGTCACCGGCGCGCCGGCCTGGATGGCGAACGCGCCGTCGGCCTGCACCTTCAGCTGCGCGCCCACGAGCGTCAGCGGGCCGGAGGGACCGTCGTTCTCGGTGCGGAACGCCTTGGCCTGAATGGTCGACTTGCCGGTCACGGTGCGGGTGACCGGCCCGGCCATCTCCATCTCGAGCGTCGGCTCGATCTGCGCCTTGACGCTGCCGATGTTCATCGAGGTCGAGCCGCTCGACTGGCTGTACACCTTGCAGCTGACCGACAGGTTGGGCGTGCTGATCGACAGGCTGCTGCCCGCCGTCTGGGTGAGCGTCTTCGCCTGATAGCTGCGCTTGCCGGTCACCTTCAGCGTCGTCTGCTTGGTGACGTTGACCGTCGTGTTCTGGGTCGAGTGCACCTTGAAGTCGACGCACCCGAAGCGCACCTTCCCCTCGGGCGCCTGCAGGGTGATGGTGCCGCTGTCGGCCAGCCAGTGGATGTGCTTGCCGGGCACGTCGAAGGTGGTGTGCAGCTTCTGGGTGCCGTCGTGGAAGGCGATGAAGCCGCCGTCGCCGCCGTCGTTGAACAGCATCTGGTGGCCGGCGCGGCTCTGGAAGAACTTGTGATCGTTCTTGCCGTCGCCGTTGCCCGGCCCGGGCGGCGCGTCCTGACCGTTCCACAGGCAGCCGACCACCATCGGCTGGTTGGGATCACCCCGCTCGAACAGCACCAGCACCTCGTCGCCCACCTCGGGGCGCACGAAGTTGCCGCGGCTCTTGCCGGCCTGGTCGGCGACGACGCGGCACCAGTGGCTCTCCTCCTCGTCGTTCATCCAGGGGAAGCGCACCTTGATGCGCCCGGTCTGCTCGGGATCGTTCAGGTTGGTGACCACCGCGATGGCGGCCCCCGGCTGGCGGCGCGGGTTCACGGGTGGCCTCCCGTCAGCAGCTCGATGGGGAAGCCGGTGTCGAGCAGCTTGCAGGGCAGCTCGGGCTTGCCGTCGACCTCGAAGCGAATCAGTCCCATCTGGTCGACCGAGAAGCCCTCGGGCGCCGGCACGCGGCCGCGCCAGATGACGTCGAGCGTCATGAGATCCGGCTCGATGATCAGCGTGTCCACCTTCAGCGGCACGCTGGTCAGGCCCTTCCCGAAGTCGAAGGACAGGCGCGGGCGATCGGTGGGCAGGCGGAAGCGCAGCTCCTCCTCGGTGGGGTGCAGGTTCTGCAGCAGCACCTGCTCGCCGCCGGTGGGGTACGGCATGGTCTGCCCCGCGGGCGCGGCGCTGAGGAAGTCGGGCTGCATCTCGCGGAAGGGCAGCGCCTCGGCGGCCCCCGGCGGCGGGTTCGCGTGGATCATGTCCCACAGCGGGCGCACCGAGGGATCCAGCCCGGCCTTCTGCGCGCGCGGCGCCCAGAAGCGCGGCACGGCCCCGAAGCCCCAGGGGTGCGGCCCCGACTGCCAGTCGCGCACGTCCACCTTCAGGTGGTCGAGCGACAGCGGGCGGTCGGGATCCTCGAGGTTGGGCAACGCTCCCCAGCGATCGACGTCGTCCATGCCGGGCGGCGGCGCGACCCAGTAGCCCACGCCCGAGGGGTTGGCCGGGTGCGGCAGCGGGCCGGTGGGGAAGCTCTGGTCGACGCCGCCGTACGCGAAGTCCCAGCGCAGGGGCATGACCGAGAAGGGCCGCGCGCCGGTCATCTCGGCCCGCTTCGCGCCGACGCTCCACCACGCGGAGCGATCGCCCACCACGCGCACCTTCTTGTGCAGCACGTCGGCCACCTTCAGCGACGCGATGCAGGTGGTGGCCTCGCCCCCGGGCGGATAACAGTGACCGTTGAGGATGACGTCGCAGGCCGGCTTCGGCGGCGTGAGCTCCGTCTCGTAGCGCAGCGGCGTGCCGATCGGGTTGGGATCGTCCTCGTAGAACGAATCGCTGAACCGCAGCGGACGCTGCCAGCGCGTGGGCTGCGCCGGCGCGTCCTGCTCGAGGCGATAGGTGCGCTTCACCACCAGGTGGAAGCCGCGCAGCCCCTGCGCGCCCGACTCGATCAGGTGCTGCACCTGATAGCCGTCGTGCTCGACGAAGTGGCGCGGGCGCGCGGGGTCGGACAGCTGCATCTAGATGCCCCCGACCTTCATGCCCCCGCGGAACGCCTTCACCGCCAGCTTGTTCGAGACGCCCGGGCCGGGCGGCGGCTCGGTCTTCGAGTTGAAGCTCACCTGCCCCGACTTCACCGTCACGTTGCCCGACTGCAGGATGACCGTCTCGCCCAGCATCGAGAAAGACGCCTTCGCCTTCACGTCGAACATGCCGGTCTGCACCGTCACCGCGGCGCTCGCGTCCAGCGACACCTGCGGCGCGTGCAGCTTGGCGTCGGCGATGGTCCAGGTGCGCACGTCGGCCTTCTCGTAGACGAAGTCGGCCTTCAGATCGAGCTTGCCGCAGGTGTCCTGCGTGGGCCCCTGCACGACGATCTTCGATTCCTTCTGCTGCGTCGTCTTCACCGAGGCGCTGCCGCCGCCCATGCTCATCGAGCCCGACGCGCTGAGCGACACCACCTTGGCGGTGCCGGTCAGCTTCGACGACGCCGTCCACGTCTTGCTCGTGCCGCAGGCCTCGACGGCGTCCTTGCCTACCGTCGTCTTCTCGTCGCCGCCCACCGTGCGACTGGCGTTGTTGCTGGCCGTCATCACCACGTCCTTGGCCAGCAGGCTGATGGTGCCCTGCGGCGCCTCGACGTGGATGTCGCCGGTCTTCGCCGTGATGGTGAGGCTGTTCTCCTTCGAGTCCCAGCGCAGGATGTTGTTCAGCGAGCTGTCGTTGAGCTGGATGCTCTCGGCGCCCGGCGTGTCGTCGAAGTGCAGCTTGTGGCCGCTGCGCGTCTCGATGACCTTGTGGTGGTTGCTGCCGTCGGGGTCGCCCGGCTCGGGCGGCTCGTCCTCACCGTTCCAGGTGGCGCCGATGACCAGCGGCTGGTGCACGTCGCCCAGCTCGAAGGCCACCAGCACCTCGTCGCCCACCTCGGGCATGAAGAACAGCCCGCGCTGATTGCCCGCGTAGGGCTGCACCAGGCGCGCCCAGTGGCTCTGCTCCTCGTCGTCCAGCCAGGGGAAGCGCACCTTCACCCGGCCCATGTCGAGGGGATCCTTGTTGCTGGTGACGATGGCCGGGTAGAGGCCGTCGAGCACGTCGTCGTTGCGCGCCACGCCAACCTCCTAGCAGAGCTGGACCATCTGGCCGTGCGCGGTCACCGCGCCCGTGCCCTGCAGCTGCACCACCCCGCCCTGCACCGTCAGCACGGCCGACGTCGTGATCGTGCCGTCGCCCACGTCCAGCCCGAGCTGCGCGCCGGCCTGCACCGTGATGGGCCCGTTGACCACGTAGGCCACCGCCTCGTCGGCCTTCACCTCCATCTGCGCGGCGGTGATCGTCTCGGCGGGCGACGTGCGCCGCACCTCCTTGCTGATCACCTCGCGCCCGGCCATGTTGCTCATCGTCAGCCCGCCGCTGACCGACACACCGATGGTGTCGGCCGCCAGGCTGGACGTCGTCGCGCTGACCGAGGTGCTGGGCGCCGCGCTGGTCCACGCCTTGCCGCCGTTGATGCTGTCGGGGCCGGTGATGGTCTCCTGCCGCGTGTCGCAGGTCTCGTTCAGCGCGCTGTCCACCTGGTAGGTGCTGCTGTTCTGGGCCTCGATCTCGAGATCCTTGCAGTGCACCGACAGCGTGTTCTGCGGGGCCTCGAAGGTGATGTCGCCCGGCTCGGCGGTGATGGTGATGCGATCGGCGGCCACGTCGATGACCAGCGAGCGCTCGCTGACCCCGTCGATGAGCGTGATCTTCTCGCCGCCGTCGGTGTCGTCGAACACCACCTGGTGACCGTTCCGCGTGCGCCACACCTTGTGGTTGTTCTTGCCGTCCGGGTTGCCGGGCGGCGGCACCTTGTCCTGGCCGTTCCAGACGCCGCCGAGCACGTAGGGGTGGTCGGGCGTGTCGCGATCGAACACGACGACCACCTCGTCGCCCACCTCGGGCAGCCAGAAGCTGCCGCGGCCGGGGCCGGCGTAGGGCTGCGCGATGCGCGCCCAGTGGCTCTCTTCGTCGTCGTGCAGCCAGGGGAAGCGCACCTTCACCCGGCCCCAGCCCTGGGGATCGGTGTTGTTGGTGACGATGCCGATCACCGCGCCGGCCGGCCGGTTGCGGTCGGTGCGGGCGTCGAGGCGCCGCAGGCGGTCGAGCGCGTCGTCGGATCGGCCTCGCATCGCCTCAGGTCTCCAGCGGCAGGACGAGCACCGACGAGCGCGCCTGCGCGCCCCGGTGGTCGACGTCGAAGAACAGCTCGCGCCAGGGCGGATCGGCGGGCACCCGCCAGCTGCCCACCAGGCGCTCGCCGTCGCTGACCGCCTGCACCTCGGCGAGGGGCTGCTCTTCCACCAGCGAGCGCACGGTGAACTTCACCTTGTCGCCCTTGGCGATGCCGTCGGCGGTGGCGATCAGCTGCACGGTGTCGCCGGGGGCGGCCTCGGTGGGCACCCACTCGGGGCGCACGATGGCGACGGCGTCCTCGTCGAACGAGGGCGCGCCCAGGCGCAGCGGGCGGGGCGGCGCGCGCAGGGGCTCGGCCGCCGGCGCCTCGGCCGCGGCGGCCCGCCGGCGCTCCAAACGACCCACCCGGTGCCTCAGCTCGCCGATGGCGTCCTGGTAGGCCTCGGCGTCGGGATCGCGCGCCTTCTGCAGCGCCTCGACCTGCTGCCGGATCTCGACCAGCTCGTTCTCCCACGCGGCCACGCGACGCTCGAGCAGCGCGGACTTGCGGCGCACCAGCTCGAGCTCGGCGAGCACCTGCAGCGCGTCGGGTGGTTCGTTCGCTCGCGCCGCGCCCTGGCGGGCGGGCGGCGCGTCGGGTGGATTCTCCATCGAACTCGGCCCCTTGCGACCAACCGGACGCCAGCGTCGGCCAAACCGCCCGCTTTTTCAAGGCGCGGGCGCCCGCGGGCGCGCCTGTTTGCAGGTCGAGCGCCGCCGGGGTGATGATGGCGCGGACGGGGAGGTGCCCATGGCGCAGAGCGGACGTTTCGTCTACGTGGTGGCCCGCGAGCTGGGGCTGAAGACGGCCGAGCTGAAGGCGAAGGTCGAGGGCTGGGGGATGGATCTCGACGTGTCGCACCACATGCGGCGGCTGGACGACGACGAAGTCGCGGCGGTGCGGGCGCGGCTCACGGCCGAGGCGGGGGCGGAGGGCGCGGCCGACGCGGCCGAGGGGCCGTCGGAGAAGGCGGCGCTCGACGCGCCGACGCCGGCCGCCACGGACGTCGAGGCCGCGGCGACCCCGCCCCGGGCCGAGGTGACGTCGATCGAAGCGAGCCCGCCCGAGGCGACGCCCGTCGATCGGGGCGCCGAGGACGCGTCGGCGACGGTGATCGAGCCGGCGGTGGACGCCGAGGTGCTGGCGCGGGCCGAGCGGCGGCTGGCGAAGGCGCAGCGGCGGGCGCGGCGGGCGCGGGCGGACGTCGACGAGGCCGAGGGCATGCTGCATCGGGCGCGGCGGAAGCTGCGGCGGGCGGAGAAGCGGCGGGACGCGGCGGACTCGAAGAAGGCGCGGCGGAAGGCGGGCGAGAAGGTGAGGGCGCGGGAGGCGATCGTGGCGGACGCGCTGGCGGCGGTGATGGCGGCGCGGGCGGATCTGGAGGGGAGGGTGAGGAAGTTGGAGCGGCGGCGGGAGGCGGTGGGGGGTTGGGGGGGGTGGGGGTGGGGGGGGGGGGGGGTGGGGGGGGGGGGGGAAGGTCAAGGTCAAGGTCAGGGTCACGGGTGGGGGGAAGGGCAAGGGCAAGGGCAAGGGCAAGGGCAAGGGGCAAGGGCAAGGGCAAGGGGGCGTAGGTGCTCGGAATTACAGGAGGTTGATGAGGTTGGGGGGATCGGGCACGTGCACGGTGCACGGGCACGGGCACGTTGGCGTAGGCGCTCGGAATTGCAGGCGGTGGGGGGCGCTGGCGCTCGGGATCGGCCGGGGCGCCGGGGGGGGCTCAGAAGTACAGCGGGGACTTCTTCTTGGGGGGCTCGGGCGCGGGGGGGGGCGCGGGATCCTTGCGGGCCGGGCGGGGTTCGGCGCGGCGGGGGGCGGGCTTGCGCTCGGCCGGGGCGCGCTTCCTGGGGGTGGCGACCGGCTCGGGCTTCGGCTCGGGGGCGGCCTCGGGTGGGGGGGCGGGCGCGGGCGTGGGGGCGGCCACCTTGGGGGGCTCCTTGGGCTCCGGCGTCAGCTTCACCTGGACGATCTGCTTGCGGATGCGGCGGGACAGCAGCTCGCTGTGGTCCTTGAAGCCCTTCTTCTCGAGCTTGACCATCCACTTCTCGGCGCAGGGGCGCTCGAAGGTGACCGGGGTGGCGCCCTTGATGTCGGGGCCGACGCTGACGACGGCGCCGGGGGGGACGCTGCGGATGACCGCGGTGCAGACGTCGGGGGCCGCGCCGGTGGCGGCGGCGCGGTCTTCGGGGCCGCCGCTGCCGAGGGCCCAGACGGCGGCGCCGCCGGCGGCGAGCAGCAGCGTCGCGGCGAGCGCGATCCACTTGCCCTTGCCGCCGCTCGCGGGTCGGCGGCGGTGCGTGCCGAGCTGCACGAGGCTCTCGCCCATCACCGGGAAGCCGGTGGTCGACGACACGCCCGAAGGGGACTGGGCGTCGACCAGGGCGGGCAGCGCGTCGAACATCGCCGTGCCGCCGCTGGGGGCCAGCGCCTCGAGCACCTGCTCGGCGTGGGCGTAGCGCGCGTCGGGCTTCTTGGCCAGCAGCCGCGCGATGACCGCCCACAGCTCCTGGGCCACGGGCAGGGGGGCGGGCGCCTGGTTCAGGTGCAGCCAGCCCACCTTGAAGTCGTCGGGCATCTCGGCCAGCGTCGCCGGCACCGGCGTGCGCGCGGTGAACGGGGCGTCGCCGGCCAGCATCTGGTACAGCAGCAGGCCGCACGCGTACAGGTCGGTGCGCGCGTCGGCGGGCTGCTTCTTGAACTGCTCGGGCGCCATGTACTTGGGCGTCCCGATCACCATGCTGGCCGCGGTGAGATCCTCGCCCTCGCGGCTGTCCTTGGCGATGCCGAAGTCGAGCACCTTGGCGGTCTCTTCGCCGGTGCGGGCGCGGGTGATCCAGACGTTGGCGGGCTTCAGGTCGCGGTGCACGACGCCGTGCTCGTGGGCCTCGGCCAGCCCCGCGAGGACGCCGCGGATGATGCGCACCGCGCGCGGCGGGTCGAGCGGTCCGCCGTGCTTCAGCAGGCCCGACAGGGGCGCGCCCTCGAGCAGCTCCATCACGATGTAGCGGCGGCCCTCGTCGGTCACCCCGGTGTCGAGCACCTGCACCACGTGCTGGCTGCGCAGGCGGGCGATGATGCGCACCTCGCGCTCGAAGCGCTCGGCCTCTTCGGGATCCATCGAGTTGCCCAAGAGCAGCTTGACCGCGCAGGGTCGGCCGCTGAGGCGCTCGTCGTGGGCCCGGTAGACGACGCCCATGCCCCCGTGACCGACCACGTCGACCAGCCGATAGCGGCCGTCGATGAGCGTCCCGGAGAGGTCGTCGTTCATTGCGTCTGGACCGGAAATCTGAATCGCCATCTTCGGTTATAGCGCACGCGTACCGCGCGAGCACAATCAACGTGCTTTCTTCGCCCCGCGGGCCGGTGCTAACACGAACGCTGGATGGCCCCGGCGCTGCCGAGGCGTGGTCGTCGTCGTCGTCGTCGTGGGGATCGAGCCGAGATCGACCGCGACGACCGACCCCACCGCGCCCCCGCTCCAGCCCCGGCGCACGCGGGGAGCAATCGAGCGGATGCAGCCGACACGGCGATCGCTGGCGACGGTGCGGCGGGCGGCCCTGCTGACCCTGCTGCTCGGCGGCTGTCTGCCCGTCGACGATCCCCGCCCCGAGTGCTTCCGCGACACGCCCTGCGCCGACGGCCGCGCCTGCGTCGCCGGGCGCTGCACCGCGCCGGCGGGGCTGCCGCTGGCGGTCGAGGCCCCCTGCCTGGTCGACACCGCCTGCGCGGCCTCGGTGGCGGCGCGCCCGGCGCCGGTGGCCAGCGCCTGCCTGGTGAGCGCGGACACGACCATCCCCCTGCCCTGGTCGGGCGCGGGCGTCGGCGCGGCCGAGGCGCCGCCGCCCGACGCGCCCACGGCGGCGCGCCTCTTCCTGCTCGAGGCGGGGGGCGAGGCGGCCTGCGCGCCCGGCGGCCTGCGCCCCGACAGCCCCTGCGAGGCCGACACCTTCTGCGTCCTGGCGCTGGACGGCGTGCTGGCGCCCGTCGACGCGGGCGCCACCTTCACCGTCGACACCTGCGCCCCGCTGTGGGCCGGCGCGCCGCCCGCCGAGCAGTGCGACGGCGGCGATCAGGACTGCGACGGCGCCGCCGACGAGGGGTTCGACCTGGGCGCGGCCTGCGCCGAGGGCGTCGGTGCCTGCGCGCGGGACGGGGTGCGGGTGTGCGCCGGCCCGGACGCCGCGCGCTGCGGCGCGACGCCGGGCCAGGCCACCGACGAGCTGCCCAACGGCCTCGACGACGACTGCGACGGCGCCGCCGACGAGGGCCTGGCCGAGGCGTGCACGCCGGGCGACGCGCGCGCCTGCGGCGCCGCGGTCGGCGTCTGCGGCACGGGCATGCAGGCCTGCGTCGAGGGCGACGACGGTCTGCGCGCCTGGGGGGACTGCGTCGACGAGGGCGGCAGCCCCCTCACCCGCCCGGGCGAGCTTCGCGAGGCCTGCAACGATCTCGACGACGACTGCGACGGCGCCACCGACGAGGGGCTGACCCTGGGGGCGGACGGGCCCGCGGTGGGTGAGCCCTGCAGCCTGGGCGTGGGCCTGTGCGCGCGCGACGGCCGGGTCGTCTGCGTGGGCGGCGCGCCGACGTGCGACGCCGCCCAGGGCCTGGCCGTGGACGAGGCCTGCAACGGCCTGGACGACGACTGCGACGGGTCGAGCGACGAGGACTTCCCGCTGGCCGGCCCCTGCATGGTGGGCACCGGCGGCTGCGCGCGGCCCGGCGCCGTGGCGTGCGGGGCCGGCGGCGAGGTCATCTGCGAGGGGCAGGCCGGATCGCCGGTGCCCGAGCGCTGCGGCGACGGCGTGGACGACGACTGCGACGGCACCGTGGACGAGGGCTTCGCCGACCGCGGGCAGCCCTGCACCGACGGCGAGGGCCTGTGCGTCGTGCGCGGCATCTACGTCTGCGATCCCGCCGACGCGACGCGCCTGGCGTGCAACGTGCGGGCGCCCGATCCCGTGCCCGAGCAGTGCAACCTGCAGGACGACGACTGCGATGGCGCGGTCGACGAGGGCTTCGACCTGCAGACCGATCCGGCGAACTGCGGCTTGTGCGGCACCGCCTGCGTCGCCCCCAACGCGGTGCCGTCCTGCGTCGACGGCCGCTGCGCCGTGGCCGACTGCCTCGGCCGCTTCGAGGACCTGGACGGCCTGCCCGAGAACGGCTGCGAGTGCAACCGCGACGCCCCCGATCCGCCCGACCCCACCTTCACCGACGCCGACTGCGACGGCGTCGACGGCGAGCTGGACGCGTCGATCGTGGTGTCGTTCGAGACCGGCGACGACGGCGCCGCGGGCACGCCCGACGCGCCCGTGCGCACCCTGGCGCGCGGCCTGGCGCTGGCGGTGGAGCGCGATCAGCCGGTGCTGCTGACGGTCGGCACGCACCTGGTCGACGAGACCCTCACCGTGCCGGCCGGCGTCCGGCTGCACGGCGGCTACATCGAGGACGACGGCGACTACACGCGCACCGACGTCGAGACGGTGCCGACCATCCTCACCGGCGCGCCGGTGGTGCTCCGCTTCACCGATCTGGACGCGCCGACGCTGCTGGACAACCTGGTGGTGCAGGGCGCGGCGGGGCGGGACGGCGCGACCTCGGTGGCGGTGGTGGCCGAGAACGTGGGCGACCACCTCACCCTGCGCCGCGTGCGGCTGCGCGCGGGCGTGGGCGGCGCCGGGCGGCCGGGCGCCGACGGAGCGCCCGGGCCGCTCGCGGCCGGCCCCGGCCAGGCGGGGGCCAACGCGCTGTCGATGGCCTGCCCGGGCTGCGCGGGCGATCCGGGCACCAACCCGACCTGCGAGGTGGGCACGGACGGCGCCCGGGGCGGCGAGGGCGGCGTGCCGCAGATGGGCGCGGGCGACGGGCAGGCGGGCGCCGACAGCCCCGCCGGCGCCCTCGGCGGGCCGGCCGGCACGGGCGATGAGCCCGAACGGCGAGCCCGGCGCGGACGGCCCGCGCGGCGACGACGGCCGCAACGGCGCGGCCGGCCCCGCGGCGGGCGGCCTCGAGCCCACCACCCACGTCTGGCGGCCCTTCGACGCCGAGCCCGCCCAGGACGGGCGGCCGGCGGCGGCGGCGGCGGCGGCGGCGGCGGCGCGGCGGCCACGCAGGCCGTGCGCGGCGCGGGCGGCGGCGGCGGCGGCGCGGGCGGCTGCCCGGCGCCGCGGCGGACGGCGGCGGCGGCGGCGGCGGCAGCGTCGCGCTGCAGGTGCGCGGCGGCCGCGTCCGGCTGATCGAGACGCGGCTGCTGCCGGCCACCGGCGGGCGCGGCGGCGACGGCGGCGACGGCGGCGCGGGCGCGCCTGGCGGCCAGCCAGGGCCGGCGGCGACCGCGGCGCCTGCGTGGCCTGCGGCCTCGGCGGCGACGGCGGGCGGGGGCGGCGCCGGCGGCTGCGGGGGCAACAGCGCGGGCGGCGCGGGCGGGCGGGCCCAGCCTGGGCCTGCTGCGCGTGCGCAGCCTGGACGACGCCGCCGACGCCAGCACGGTCGTGTTCCTCGACCGCGCCGGGCAACCGGTGGCCGATCCGGACGCCGCGGCCACGGCCACGTTCGGCCCGCCCACCTCGGGGCCCGGCGGCGCGGGCGGCGCGGCCTGCGACCGCCCGGGCGCCGAGGGGCCGGCCGGGCTCGCCGCGCCGGTGGGCTGCTGCACCGCCCTGCCGCCCACCAACGACTGCGCGGCGCTCGAGGCCTGCGCGCCATGAGCCGCCTCGCCGTGACCCTGTCGACCGCGCTGCTGCTCGCGGCCCCCGCCCACGCGGGCGATCCGGCCGTCGCCAACCAGCACAAGGCCGCCGCCGACCAGGCCTTCCTGCGCGAGGACTACGCGGGCGCGCTGCGCCTGCTCGAGCGGGCCTACGCCGAGGATCCCCAGCCCCGCTTCGTCGCGAACATGGGCCTGGTGCTCGAGAAGATGGGGCGCTTCGCCGAGGCGGTGGCGGCGCTCGAGCGCTTCCTCGCCACGGAGCCGCCCTACGACAAGGCCGAGGCCGCCGAGCGGGTGGTGCACCGGCTGAAGCCCTGGCTGCGCATCACGACCGAGCCCGCGGGGGCCAAGGTGACCGTGGACGGCCGCGCGGTGGGGCGCTCACCGCTGCAGGCGCGCGTGCTGGTCGGCCAGCGCACGGTGCAGGCGCACCTGCCCGGCCACGCCGACGCCCGTCAGCAAGTCGAGATCGTGCCGGGCGAGGTCGCCAACGTGCAGCTCACCCTGCCCAAGAAGGCCGAGGCCGCGACGCCCGCGCCGCCCCCGCGCGCGCTGGCGCCCGCCGCGCCCCGGTCGCCGCCGCGCCAGCGGGATCTTCGGCTGTGGGCCTACGTCGCGTGGGGCGCGGCCGCGCTGAGCGCGGGTGGCGCGGGCGTGATGTACGCCGTGGGCTCGCAGGCCATCGACGCCCGCGACGACGCCGGCGACGCCGCCACCTGGGACGAGGAGAACGACCGCGCCGCGGCGATGCAGACCGGCGCGATCGCGGCCGGCGCCCTCGCCGGCGCGCTGGCGGTGGGCGGCGCCGTGCTGTTCTTCCTCGACGACGACGCGGGGGGCTTCACCGTCGCGCCCGCGCCCGGCGGGGCGGCCTTCGGCGTGCGCTTCTGAGCGCCCACCCCGTGTCGTGATCGTGGTCGACCCGGCCGCCTCTTCGCGTCGCCCGCCCAGCGCCGTCCGCCCACCCCGCCGTCCCGCTCAGCGCGTCGGCGTGTCCACCCCGCCGGCGGCGCTGGCGCCCAGGATCACCGCGCCGCTCGCGCCCTCCGAGAACAGCAGGCTCAGCTCGAGCGACGTGCGCGCGGCCGTCTCGCCGGCGGCGCGCCAGCCGAGGCCGCCGGTGGCGCCGACCGTCCAGGTCGTCGGGATCGTGACGTCGTGCCAGGTGGTCATCGCGCGCTGGTCGGGGCCCATGCCCAGGAAGGTCTTCGACCGGCGCAGGCCCGTGCCCTGGCTGAGCGGCACCGACACGCTGGCGGTCGGGCCGCCGTAGGGCACCAGGGCGCTGCCGCCGTCGAGCTGGAAGGTGCCGCCGGACAGCAGGCCGACGTCGCCGGTGAGCCAGGTGAGCCCGGTGTCGGCCACGCCCCCGCCGGCGCCGGCCTCGAGCGTGACGGCGGTCGCGGCGTGATAGCGGCCGGTCAGCCGCAGCACGTTCAGCTGCAGGGGGTGCCGGCCCTGGTTGGTGTCGCCGTCGGCGCCGTGGTCGACGTTGTACGCGCGCCCGCCCTCGAGGCCCACCTGCAGGGCGTCGGTGGCCTGATACCGAAGCTGCAGCAGCCAGCCGACGCCGCCGTCGACCGCCAGCGGCCCCGCCGCCGCGCCCAGCACCAGCTGCACCCCGATCGTGCCGCGCGGATCGGGATCGGGGCCCTGGTGGCGCACGGTCATCGGCGGCGGTGAGACGGCCGCGCAGCCGCCCAGCGCGGCGGCCAGCAGGACGAGGCCGCGGGATCTCACGCGGCCGGCAGCTTGCCGAGGGCTTCGCGCAGCACGCGGCGCAGCGCGGCGAAGGGCTCGGCGCCGTGGGCGCGCTCGAGGGCGGCGCGGGCGCGGGCGTCCCCCAGGGCGCCGAGCGCGTCGATCGCCTCGGCCCGAAGCTGGAAGACGGGATCCCGCAGGCGCGCCTCGAGGACCGCGCGCACCCGCCGCTTCAGCGCGTCGTCGGCGCAGTCGGCGCGGCCCAGCCGACCCAGGCCGCGCAGCGCCGCGCGCCGGACGGGGCGGCCGTGGCCGATCTCGGCGCGCAGGGCCAGCTCGTCGAAGACCGACGGGGTGTCCTGGGCGGCCAGGGCCGCGACCGCGGCGGCGGCCACGGTGTCGCGCGGCGAGGGCACGTCGAGCCACTTGCGCAGGACGGCGCGGGCCGCGGGATCGTCGATCTCACCCAGGCCTTTGAGCAGGCCGGCGCGCACGCGCGGGCTGGTGGTCGTGGCCAGCAGATCGGCGAACACGTCCACCAGCGCGCGGTCGCCCCCGACGCCCAGGGCCGCGCCCGCGGCGGCGCGCACCCGCCAGGCCGGATCGCCCGCGACGAAGCCGGCGAGGATCGCCCGGGCGGCCGGGCTGCGGTGCTGCCCGAGGGCGGCGGCGATCTCGACGCGCACGGTGGCCGAGCCGTCGGTCGCGATGGCCTGCCCCAGCGCGTCGGTGTTGACGCGCGCGCCGCGCTGCCCCAGCAGGCGCGCGGTGCGCAGGCGCGTCGCCACCGGGGCGCGCGGATCGAGCAGGCGGGCGCGCAGGGCCGCGTCCGCCTCGGCCGTCTCGTCCAGATCGACCAGGCACGCCTGCTCGGCGTCCACCGCCACCCACGCGGGCGGGCCGTCGAGGGGCAGCAGCAGCGTGCGGCCGGGTCCGGCCAGCGGGACGCGGCGGGTGACGACGGCGTCGGCGGTGCGGATCAGCACCGGCAGATCCAGCGCGTGCTCGCCCGCGTCCTGCCGGGTGAGGGTCAGCTCGAGGCCGACGCGCGGGGCGTAGCGCCAGGTGACCGCGACGCGGGGGTGGGCCTCGCCGTAGATCCACTGCTCGAAGAAGGCGTGCAGGTCGAGGCCGCTCTCGTCCTCGAGGCAGCGCCGCAGCTGCGCCGTCTCGGCGGCCGTGCCCGCGCAGGTGGCGACGTAGCGGCGCAGCCCCCGCCAGAAGGCGTCGTCGCCCACCTGATCGCGCAGGGTGTGCAGCACCAGGCAGCCCTTCTCGTAGGCGTGCCGATCGAAGAGGACGTAGGGGTGGGCGTAGCGGCGGGTGACCACGGCGCGCGCGTAGCGATCGCGCGCCTCGCCCAGGTAGCTGTCGCGCTGGGCCTGCAGGCGCCGCACGAGCTCGTCGGGCCCGTCGAGCGCCCCCATGCACAGACACTCGAAGTAGGTGGCGAAGGACTCGTTCAGCCAGATCTCGGGCCAGCCGCGCGGGGCGATGAGATCGCCGAACCACTGATGCGCCAGCTCGTGCGCGTACAGGCGCTCGACGTCCTGCTCGTCGACGGCGTCGGCGGGCACGAAGACGGCGTCGGTCAGGCTGGTGAGGGTGGTGTTCTCCATGCCCCCCCACATGAAGTCCTGCAGGAAGACGTGGCCGTAGCGCGGGTAGGGGTAGGGGCGGCCGGTGGCCTCGCCGAAGAAGGCCAGCATCTCGGGCAGGCGGCGGAAGTGCGCGCGCACGTCGTCGGCGCGGCCGGCGGGGGCGTAGTGGATCAGCGGCACGGGGCCGCGATCGTCGACCACGGGCTCGACCCGATCGACCACCAGCGTCAGCAGGTACAGGGCGTGCGGCGTGTCGTGGCGCCAATGGAAGGTGCGCCAGCCCGCCTCGGCCGGCTCGCCGTCCTCGGCGTCGGGCACGCCGTTCGACAGGGCGCGGTAGCCCTCGGGCACGGTGGCGACGACCTCGGTGGTGACCAGGTGCTGGGGCGCGTCGAAGCAGGGGAACCAGTGGTGGTGATCCTCCATCGCGCCTTGCGTCCAGATCTGGGGGCGGTCGACGTCGGGCTGGTCGGGGCCCACGACGTACAGGCCGGCGGTGGGGCGCGCGGTGAAGGCGAGGCGGACGTCCACGCGCTCGCCGCGCTCGAGCGGCCGGGGCAGCTCGACGTCGACGCCCGCCGCGTGGTGCCGCACGGCGCAGGGCGCGTCGCCCAGCGTCGCGGCCTCGACCGTCAGATCCGCGGCGTCGAAGGGCAGCACGCGGGCGCCGTCGCCCAGCGCCTCGACGGTGTGCACGACGGCGCCGACGACGCGCGCGACGGTCGGCTCGAGGCGCACCTCGAGGCGCACGTGCGCCGGCCGCACCGGCAGGGGCCGGCGGGCGTCGGGCCGCGCGGCGGGCTCGTCGAATTGATGGGGGGGACAGGGCAGCGCCGGCTCGCGCACGCGGACCTCCTGGGCACATGGACCGCGCAGCGTAGCAGGCTGGGCCCTACTGCGCCTTCAGCACTTCCACCTGGCTCAACACCAGCTTCGGGCCGGCGAAGACGTAGCGCACGCCCTCGCAGGTCACCAGCGTCGCGCCCAGGTTCGCCTGCTTGGTGCAGCCGGGGCGGTCGACCTCGTCGACGCGCGTGCCCGAGCTGATCTCGCGGTCGCCCACGCAGACGGTGACCGGGCCGCCGACGGGCAGCGCGGCGGGCTTCTCGGCGGTGGGGTCGATGCGCCCGTTGCGCGTCGCGGCGTACTGGCCGGGCACGGCGTAGCCCTCGCACACGGTGCGGGGGTGCCCCTCGCGCTCGACGCGCAGGGCCACCGGCGCCTTGCCGGCGTCACCGCCCCAGAGGACGCGCGCGCCGGAGGGGCAGGTGATCACGTTGCCGCCCTCGTTGACCTGCTCGACGCCGCAGCCGCCCAGCGCCGCCGCCAGCACGTGCGCCGCGACGTCGCCCTCGACCTCGCGCCCGAGCACCTTGAGGCACAGGCCCGCCTTCAGGTCGTGCTCGACGGCCGAGACCTCGCCGAGGCCCATCTTCACGCGATAGCCGGCCACCGACTCCCAGCCGGCGCCGGCCTCCTTCACCTCGCCCAGCTTCGCCAGCTCGTCCTTGGTCATGCCCAGGCGCACCTTGCCCAGCTTGTAGTTGGGCTCGACCGACAGGCAGTCGCGCGCGGGCTGGAGGCGCTTCGCGAGGTCGGCGGCGGCGGCGGCGTCCATCAGGGTGATCGTCACCCGACCCCCGGTGATCGCCTCGCGCACCACCGGCGCGGCCACGACCTTGCCGTCGACGACGATCGCCATCTTGCGGCCGACGTTGGCCGTGGTGGCCTCGGCGAAGCGGGTGGTGCCCGCGGGCGTCAGCTCGACCTGCACCGCGGTGCCGTCGGCCTTGGCGCCGCGGATGTCGTCCCGGGAGAGCAGCGACGCGGCCTCGAGGAGCAGCTCGCCGCCCTCGAGCTGGGGCGTGGGCTGGCCGCCCTCGGTGGCCACCAGGCGCAGATCGAGCGGCGCCGGCGGCGGATCGGCGGCGAAGGCGCCGCCGGCGAGGGCGAACACGAGGGCGAGCATCGAAAGGAAACGCATGGGATTCTCCCGGACGGCGTAGCGGGCCCGATCCTGCGCATCGCGCGGCGGATGGCAAGGGGCCAGTGTCCACGGCGCTCACCCGACGGCCACGCCGGACGGCACGTCGGGGAACAAGGGCCGCGGGCGGTCTTGTTCCGCGGGCATGGCTCCCAGTCTGCCCCGTGCCTACAATGCCGCCGTGCGCATCGTGTCCGCCCAGGACGTGGCCGCCGCCGCGGTGACCCGCTGCCTCGACGAGGTCGTGGCCCAGGATCCGATGGCGGTGCCCGTCGACCCCGACGACGTTCGGGCCGCCGAGGCCTTCGTCGCCCTCGGCGACGACGGCGACGTGTGCGGCGTCGGCTGGCGCCGCGCCGTGCGTGGCGCCACGGTGGTCGAGGTGCGGGTGCCGCCGCGCTGCCGCCGCGTCGGCGTCGGCGGCGCCCTGTACGCGCGCCTGGCCGACGGCCACGACGAGCTGCTGGCCAGCTGCGACGCCGGCCAGTCGCGGGTGCGCCGCTTCCTCGAGCACCGCGGCTTCGGGCTGACCGCCATGGTGTTCCTGCAGCGCTGGGACGGCGCGCCCGAGGACGTGCCCGGGGCGTTCCGCACGGCGCGGCTGACCGAGGCGGTCGATCCCGAGGCCGCGCTGGCCCTGCTCGAGGCGGCCCACGCGGACGGCTGGCCGCCGCCCTTCGCGACGCTGGCCGATCTGACCGATCCCGCGGCCTGGGTGCGCGTGGCGTGGGTGGACGACCAGCCGGTGGGCGTGCTGTGCGCGCGCCACGAGGACGACGTGTGGGCGGTGCGCGGCTTCGCGGTGCTGCCGCCCTGGCGCAACCGCGGCGTGGGGCGCGCGCTGATCACCGAGCTGATGCGCCGCGCGGCCGCCGACGGCCTCGGCGTCGTGCTGCGCACCAACTTCGCCGACGACGCGCTGATGGCGTGGACGTCGGGGCTGGGCTTCTGGACCTTCCGCTCGTGGGCGTTCTACCGGCGCACGGCAGGCGAGGGATGAAGGGCAGCGGCTGGGTGGTGGCCGCGGCGTGGCTGGCCGCCGCCCCGGCCGCGGCGGACGTGGGCGAGGCGTCGCTGCGTCCCCACTACGAGCTGCGGGTGGGCCCGACGGCCGCGCCCGACGGCGACGTGGGCGACGCGCGGGCGCACCACGGCGCGGGCGCGCTCTTCGGCTTCGGGCTGAGCTTCTCGTGGACCCTCACCGCGCGGTACGCCTTCGCGTCGGCGGGCGAGCAGCAGCAGACCGAGGCCAGCGGCGAGGTGCAGGTGTGGCGGGCCGATCGCCACGCGCTGCTGGTGGGCGCGGCCTGGGCGCCGTGGGACGAGCTGACGCCGGTGCTGAGCGCCGAGGCGGGCGTCACGCTGCGCGTGGCCGCCGATCGCGCGCTGCGCCGGCCCGATCTGGACAGCGGCGCGCTGGGGCTGGCGGGCACGCCCGACGCCGCCGTCGACGCGGTGCCCACCGCGCGCCTCGGCGCCGCCTTCGAGTGGCGCTTCACCGACTTCTGGAGCCTGGCGCCGGGCGCCTTCGTCGAGTACGCCGACGGCCTGGGCGGCGGCGCCCAGCTCTGGCTCGCGGGCTATGCGTATCTGTGATCAGCCCGGGCGGCGCACGCAGGCGAGGGCGCGGGCGAGCACCTCGGGGCCGGCGGTCGGGCGGGCGCCCTGCTCGCTGAGCACCTGCCGGAAGCGGCGCGCGCCGGGCAGGCCCGCGAACAGGCCCATCAGGTGGCGGGTGACCTGGTGCAGGCGGCCGCCGCCGGCCACCCAGGCGTCCACGTAGGGCTGCAGCCGCTCGACGGCGGTGAAGGCGTCGACGTCGGGGGCCGCCGCGTCGCCGAAGACGAGGCGGTCGGCCGCGCCGAACAGGCCCGGATCGTCGTAGGCGGCCCGGCCGATCATCACCGCGTCCACGTGCTCGAGGTGCTCGAGCGTCGCCTCGAGCGTCGTGATGCCGCCGTTGATCTCGATGGGCAGGTCGGGCCGCTCCCGCTTCAGCCGGTACACGTCGGCGTAGCGCAGGGGCGGCACGGTGCGGTTCTGCTTGGGGCTCAGCCCCGACAGCCAGGCCTTGCGGGCGTGCACCGAGAAGCGGTCGGCGCCGGCGCGCGCCACGACGTCGACGAAGGCGAGCATGTCGTCGTAGCCGTCCCGCTCGTCGACGCCGATGCGGTGCTTCACGGTGATCGGCAGGTCGACCGCGGCGCGCATGGCCTCGACGGCGCGGGCGACGGTGTCGGGCTCGAGCATGAGGCAGGCGCCGAAGTTGCCGCTCTGCACGCGCTCGCTGGGGCAGCCGACGTTCAGGTTGACCTCGTCGTAGCCCCAGTCGGCCGCGACGCGGGCGCACTCGGCCAAGAGCGCCGGATCGTCGCCGCCGAGCTGCAGCGCGAGGGGGTGCTCGATGGGCGAGAAGCCGAGGATCTTGTCGCGGTCGCCGTGCAGCACGGCGTGCTGCGTGACCATCTCGGTGTAGAGCAGCGTGCGCCGGGTGAGCTGCCGCAGGAAGACGCGGAAGTGGCGATCGGTGCGCGCCATCATCGGCGCGACGCTCAGCGGGCGCAGGGTGCCGCGCACGGGGCGCCTCAGCCCCCGCCGGTCGGGGGCAGCGGGACGCAGTAGGCGCGGGTGCCGACGTCCTCGCAGGGGCCGTCGTCGCAGACGCGGACGTCGTCGTAGGGGATGCAGCCGAAGTTCTCGGTCTCGGGGCAGTCGTCGAGCGTCTCGCAGGGCACGAGGCACAGGTTGACGTCGCCGACGAAGCGGCCGTTGTAGGCCAGATCGGGCAGGCGCACGCAGCTTCCGCCGAAGCGGCAGTCGTGATCGCAGCTCTCGCTGCACACGGCCCGGCTGCCGCTGCTGGTCAGGCGCAGGCACACCTGGCCCGCGCACACCGTCGAGCCGGCGCCGGTGAACAGGCAGTCCTGCCCGTTGTCCTGGGCGCCCGGCTCGCGATCGGTCAGCTCGCCGGGATCGGCCGGGCTGTCGTCGCCGAAGCTGCAGCCCCACAGCAGCAGGGCCCACACGAAGAGGCCTCGCCTCAACCGCTCTCTCCCCGCCGCACGATGTTGTAGACGCCCGTGCCGGTGGCGATGGCCGCGGCCGGATCGGCGGGCACGCCGCCGGCGTAGACCTCCATGCGGCTGACGCCCACGCGGTTGCCGAGCCGGATGACCCGGGCGTGCCCGTAGAGATCCTCGGCCGGGCCCGGCCGCAGGTAGTCGACGCGCAGGTCGACGGTGCTGCAGCGATCGTTCTGGCCGTCGAAGCGCGAGAAGACGGCCGCGCCGCCCACGGTGTCGAGCAGGGTCGACAGGACGCCGCCGTGGACCGCGGGCCGCGACGGATCGCCGATGAGGTGGTCGGCCCAGGGGATGCGCAGCACCACCTCGCCGGGCACCGCGTGCACCACGCGCATGCCCAGGTAGCGGTCGAAGGGGATCAGCTCCTCCATCAACCGCACCATCCAGGTCAGGCCCGGATCGATCGTGAAGTTCATGCGTCGAGCAGGCGGGCCAAGAGCGGCCCGTTGCCCTGTACCGCGGTGCGCTGCTGGTACAGCCCCATGCCGCGCGTGCCGCCCAGCTCCTCGCCGCCGCCCGCGCGGCCGGGGCCGCCGTGCAGCAGGTGGGGCAGCACCATGCCCGGGGCCAGCGCCTTGTCGGCCACCTTGGCGTCGGTGACGACGATGCGCCCGTGCCAGCCGGCCAGGCCCAGGATGGTGTCGCGCAGGAAGTCCTTGTCGTCGCCGTAGATCGAGGCCACCAGGCTGCCCTGCCCCAGGCGGACGATCTGCGCGGCCTGCGCGGCGCTGCCGTCGTAGGGCAGGATGGTCGACACCGGCCCGAAGACCTCGACGTCGTGCACCGGGCCCGGCTCGGTGGGCGCGGTGGCCTTCAGCAGCAGGGGCGACAGGAAGAAGCCCTGCCCCTCGGGCACGCCCTCGAAGGCGCGGCGCTCGGGCTCGCCCCACACCACCTCGGCCTGGGTGCGCAGCGCGGTCAGGCCCTCGTGGGCGCTCTTCAGCTGGCCCTCGCTGGCCAGCGGGCCCATGCGCACGGTGTCGAGGGCGGGATCGCCGACGACGGTGGCGCTGAGCCGCTCGCCGAGATCCTCGATGACCTCGTCCAGGCGATCGCGCGGCACCAGGATGCGGCGCGTGGCGGTGCACTTCTGGCCCGCCTTCTGGGTCATCTCGGTGTGCACCGCGCGGATGAAGGCGTCGTAGGTGGCGTCCTCGGCGTCGGCGTCGAGGATCGTGGCGTTGAGGCTGTCGGCCTCGACGTTCACCGCGACGCCGGCCGCCAGCACGCGCGGGTGCCGGCGGATGGTCTCGCCGGTCGAGGCGGCGCCGGTGAAGGCCACGACGTCGCCCCACTCGAGGTGGTCGAGCAGATCGCCGGCGCCGCCGCAGAGCAGCCCCAGGACGCCCTCGGGCAGCACCTCGGCGTCGACGACCGCCTTCACCAGGCCCCAGGTCATCATCGCCGTGGCGGTGGCCGGCTTGCTGATGACGGGCATGCCGGCCAGCAGCGCGCAGGCGGCCTTCTCGGCCAGGCCCCAGGCGGGGAAGTTGAAGGCGTTGATGTGCACCGCGACGCCGGGCTTGGGCGTGAGGATGTGCTGGCCCACCAGGCGCGAGCTGCGGCCGATGGTGATGGCGTCGCCGTCGTGCTGCACCGTGCGATCGCCCAGCGACTCGCCCAGCTGGGCGTAGTACATCAGCGTGCCGGTGGCGCCGTCGATGTCGAACTTGGCGTCGCCGCGGGTGTTGCCGCCGTTCAGCCGGCCCATCTCGATCAACGACTCGCGCTGCGCGTGGATGGCCTTCGACATGGCCGCCAGCAGGGCGCCGCGCTGGGCGAAGGTGAGGGCGCGCAGGTTGGGGCCGCCCACGTCGCGGGCGTGGCGCAGGGCGGCGCCGAGGTCGAGGCCGCGGGTCGAGGCGCGCGCGACGACCTGGGCGGTGGTGGGATCGTAGAGCGAGGCGCCGTCGCCCTCGCCGCGCTGCCAGGTGCCGCCGAGGTAGCTTTCGAGCTGCTGCATGGAAGTCTCCGTCTGGGCGGGCCTCACCAGGTGATGGCGTCGGCCGCGCGCTCGAGGTCCTGAACGGTGTCGATCTCGCGCCAGTGCCCGTCGATGCCCAGCGGCGCGATGGGCTCGCCCGCCTCGATGGCGTCGTTGAGCAGGTCGGTCAGGTAGGCCTTGCGCAGGGTGGGCGCGTTGCCGAAGGCGGCCTCGGCGCCCCGGCTCTGCGCGCGCAGGTAGCGGGCCCACAGGCGGGCCACCACCGCCGAGTCGAAGCGGGCGAGCCCGATGAACTCGCCGACCGCGTTCTCGGGGCCGACCTGCTTGCCGACGCGGCTGACCAGACCGTAGCTGCTGATCTCGCACAGCTCGGCCTGCTCGACCGGGTGGTCGGTGCGGCCGGCGTAGGTCTTCTGCCACGCGCGATCGACGATGAGCGTGGCGGGCGTGAAGGCCTCGACGAGGCCGGTCACGACGGCCGGGTGATAGACGATGTCGCCGTAGCTGACGACGCAGTCGCCCACCAGCTCGGCCCCGGCGCAGAACAGGCTCTCGAGGATGTTGTTGTGGGGGAAGTCGGGGTTGTCGACGAAGCGCACGCCGCGCATGCCGGCCGGCGGGCGGATGCGGCGGCCCTTGTAGCCGCGCACGACGACGATGTCGCGGATGCCCGCGGCCCGGAAGGCCTCGAGCTGGTGGTGCAGGATCGGCTTGCCGCCCACCGGCACCATGCACTTCGGCCGGTCGTCGGTGTAGGGCCGCAGGCGGCTGCCCTGCCCGGCCGCGATGACGATCGCCTTCATCCGTCGTGCCTTTCGTCTGCGCCCGGGCGCGGTGCGAAGCGCCCCAGCTTCAGGGTGACGGCCAGCGCCGTGCGCCCGACGTATAACAAATGCACCGCGCCGTACGCGTAGAGAAAGGCGTCCATCGCGCCGAACAGCGCGAAGATCGGCAGGGTCTGCGGGTACTGGCTGATCAGGCGCGCGGCCATCTCGATCGGCCACAGGGGCGACGTGCGGGCGCGGGCCGCGCCGGCGGCCTGACCGTGGCCCACGCGCTGGGCGCCGGTGGCCTCGGCGTACTCGCGGCTGCGGACGAACTTGGTCAGCGAGATGGCCGCCGCCACGACGGCCAGGGTGGCGACGCCGATCCACAGGGCCAGGACGCCGCCGCCGTCGTGCAGGTGCCAGCGGCCGGCGAGGGCCGCCACCAGCAGGTAGGCCTTCAGCTCGTCCATCAGGAAGTCGAGCTCGGCGCCGACGACCGAGGTGCGGCCGGTGACCCGGGCGAGCTGGCCGTCGACGCAGTCGAAGACGTAGCTGAGCTCGACGAGCGCGACGCCCAGCCACAGGCCGAGCGGGCCGGCGAAGCCGAGGAACGCGCCCACCGCCGCCAGCATGATCACGAGCGACACCAGGGTGACCTGGTTCGGGGTGGTGCGGGTGCCCGCGAGCAGCTTCACGAAGAGCGCCGCCGGGGGGCGCGCGACGTACAGATTGAACAACGAATCCGCGGGCTTGAGGCTCTCGCGATAGAGTCGGCGGACGTCGGCCAGCAACGGATACCTCGTGGCGTTGGACCGCCCTGCGTAGCCGCTCGGGGCGCCGGGGGTCAAGGGCGCGAACAGGCGCCGTTGCCCCGTGCATCGGCGGCGGCGGTCCGGTATCAGGTGCGTATGGCGCGTTGGGTGTGCATCAACGGTGAGGTGGTGCCGGGCGAAGAGGCCCGCATCTCGGTGTTCGACCGGGGCTTCCTGCACGGGGACGCGGTGTACGAGGTGATGCCGGCGCCGGGCGGGCGGCCGCTGTTCTGGGCCGACCACGTCGAGCGGCTGTGGGCGTCGGCGGCGCGGCTGGCGCTGCCCATGGATCCCGACGCCGAGACGCTGCGGGCCGAGGTGGACGCCGTGTGCGCGAAGGTGGGCGGCGACGTGTACGTGCGGGTGATCGTGACGCGCGGCGAGGGGCTGCGGCTGGATCCCGCCGACGCCGGGCACGCGAACCGGGTGATCATCGGGCAGCCGCTGACGCCGGATCCCGCGGCGGCCGGGGGCTACGCGCTGCACACGGTGCACCTGGCCCACGCGTCCCTGGACGCCAAGGCCAAGAGCAGCAACAAGCTGCCGGTGGTGCTGGCGGTGGCCGAGGCGAAGCGGCGCGGGGCCGACGAGGTGCTGCGGGTGGACGATCACGGCTTCGTGCTCGAGGGCGGCACCAGCACCTTCTTCGCGGTCTTCGGCGAGGCCGTGCACACGCCGCCGCTCGAGTCGGACATCCTCGACGGCATCACGCGGCGCAAGGTGCTGCAGGTGGCGCGCGCGAGCGGCGTGGCGGTGGTCGAGGCGCCCATCCCGCACGCGGATCTGGCGGCGGCGGGCGAGATGTTCGTCACCAGCAGCACCCGCGGCGTGGTGCCGGTGCGGCGCCTGGATCATCGCCCACTGCCGGCGCCGGGGCCGGTGACCGCGACCGTGCAGGCGGCCTACGCGGCGCTGGTAGCCGCGCAGTGAGGGGGCGCCTGATCTGGCTGATCGTGGGCGCGCTGCAGGGCTGTGACGACGGCGGCGACACGACGCCGGCGATCGACGAGGCGGCGCACGCGACGCTGCTGCCGGTCAGCGCCTGCGCGCCCTGTCACCCGCGGCAGGCCGAGGAGCTGCGCGGCTCGCCGATGCGCTACGCGGCCACCTCGCCGGTCTACCTGGCGATGCAGCAAGCGCTGGCCGACGTCAGCGGCGGGCGCTTCACCGCCGACGGCCCCGACGCCAACCGCTGCGCGGCGTGCCACGCGCCGGTGGCCGCCGCGCGCGGGCTGGTGTTCGACGGCACCGACGCCTTCGCCGAGGCGGTGACCCCCGACGACGCGCTGACCTGCGACCTGTGCCACCGCGTCACCGGGCCCGCCGGCGACGGGATCGCCAACGCGGCCTTCGCCGTCAGCCCCGGCGCGAGCAAACGGGGCCCCTTCGGCGGCGCGGTGGCCAGCACCTTCCACCACAGCACCGACGAGGGCGCCGAGCACCTGCGGTCGGCGCGCTTCTGCGGGGCCTGCCACGACGTGCGGCTGGATCAGCCCGACGTCGTGGCCGGCGAGCCCTTCGGGCGCCTCGAGAACCTCTTCAGCGAGTGGGCCGCGAGCCCCTGGGCCGACGCCGAGCACCCGCAGAACCCGCTGCGCGGGCAGCCGGGCATCGGCGGCCTGCACGACGGGCGCGAGGGCGAAGGCGAGGTGGTCACCTGCCAGGACTGCCACATGAGCCTGTACCCGTCCCGGGGCTTCCGGGACGTGGTCGAGTACGGCGCCGCCTTCGCCGGCGTCGATCCGGCGTCGCTGACGCGCAAGGCCGACAAGCTGTACCCCGCCGGGCCGGCCGCGGTGCCGGAGGACGGCCGGCGCACACCGCGGCGGCGGGTGGCGGTGCACGCGATGGTGGGGGCGAGCCACCCGGTGGTGCCCTTCGAGGACAAGGTGGGCGTCGAGGCGCACTGCGCGACGGCCACCGACGCCTTCGGCGGGCCGGCCTGCGTGCGGCAGCGGCGGGACGCGATGTTGAAGGCGGCGTTGACGCTCGACCTCAGCGAGACGCCGACGACCGCGCAGCGGCGGGCGCCGCTCGAGGTGACCGCGTGGATCGAGAACGTCGGCGCCGGCCACAACGTGCCGGCCGGGTTCAGCCAGGAGCGCGAGGTGTGGGTGGCGCTGACGGTGACCGACGCGGGGCGCACCTGTGAGGTCGACCTGGACTGCGAGGATCTCGTCGAGGCGCCGCGATTCTTCGACGATCCGCCCTTCGGCTGCGCCGTGCGTGGCCCCGACGGGCAGCTCGACGCGACCCTTCGGCCGGACGATCGGACGTGGCGCCGGCGGGCGCGCGCCGAGCGCAGCGGGGTGTGCGCCGCCGGCCGCTGCGTGGTGTACCGGTCGGGCTACCTGATCGACCGCGACGGGGACGGGCGCGTCGAGGACGAGGATCTGCGGCACGAGCTGGTGGAGATGGACGCCGAGGCGTTCACCGAGGCGTGCGCGCTGCCCGGGCCCGACGCCGATCTGCGCAGCCTGGGGCTGGACCAGGGGCTGGTGCTGTTCACCAATCAGTTCCAGCGGTTGGCGGTGGACGCCGAGGGCGCGCCCGTCGAGGAGGAGAACGCGCACTGGTTGGCGCCGACGGCCGCGCCCTACGTGCCGGGGCCCGACGCGCCGCCCGTGCTGGATCAGGATCCGGCCGAGCGCCGCAGCCCGTACGCCAGCGAGCGCGCGGTGTACACGCGGCACCGCTATCGCACGGCGACGCCGGGGCATCCGCCCCCGGTGGCGAACCCGCTGGAGGCGAACCGCTTCTTCGATGGCAACGCGCTGCGGCCCTTCGAGCCGCGGCTGGCCCGCTACGCGGTGACCGTGCCCGTGGGGGTGGTGGGGCCGCTGGTCGTCGAGGCGCGGGTGCGCTTCCGGTTCTTCCCGCCGCGGCTGCTGCGCACGCTGGCGGCCCGCGAGGCGGCGCGGGGGACGCGGCGGGTGACCGAAGCGACGCTGGACGACTTCGTGGACGTGGTGGACATGGCGCGGGACGTGTGGACGGTGGAGGTCGCGCCCTGAGCGCGCGGCCGGGCAGGGCCCGACGGGCCGGCCGCAACCTCTCGGAACGACACATCTTTCGAGATTGTCGCGTCGATTCGTGCAACACGGGCCGCGTTTGTCCGATAGAGCGAAGCGACCTCGCGCCCCCGGCGACGCCCCCGAGATCGGGTGGGTGGGGGTTGGGGATGGCCCCGCGTCATTCGCGCGTCTGCAGCCGCCGCCGCTCGCCGTCGGCCACCGTCAGCCACGCCCGCCCGTCGTCGAACTCGACCACGGCCCGCGCCTCGGTGACGTCCACGCGCGTGCGCCCGGGCGTCTCGTGCTCGCGCTCGATGCGGATGGCGTAGCTGGCCGACCCGTCCACGGGATCACGGCGGGCGGTGTCCACCACGATGTCGTCGTACACGGCCACCCAGTTCAGCAGCGTCGTCTTCGAGTTGGCGCCGCTGGCGCTGTCGAACGCGCCCTCGATCCACAGCTCACCGTCGCCGTCGATCACCACCCGCTCGCCCGCGAGGCGCGTCAGCTGCCAGCTGCCCTGGTAGCGCCCCTCGACGCTGCGCCGCGGCAACGTCACCTGCCCGGTCCACGCGAGCGTCACCTCGACGACCTCGGGCTCGGCCTGGCACTCGACCACGCCGCCCGCGGCCGTCAGGCACGTGATCTCCAGCGACCACGACCACGGCCCGAACCGCAGCGTCTGGCTGGTCACGCCGGGCACGACGTGCACCGGCCCCGGCCGATCGATCAGCAGCCCGGACAGATCGCCCATCACCCGCACGGTCGCGCCGTCGCCCTCGACGGCGGTGTGGGCGAGGGCGGCCTCCAGATCGGCCCGCTCGGTCTCGGTGGGCGGGCGGCTGTCGGACGGCGTCGTGTCGTCGTCGCTGCAGCCGCCCAACAGGAAGAAGGCGCACAAGGTCAGGGCCATCGAACGCATCATGGTGGTTCTCCTGGTCATCAGAGTCCGGATGGGGCGAGAGGCAGGCCACGCGGCGCGCCTCAGAAGTAGTAGCGAACGCCCAGGGTGGCCCCGACGCCCACCTCGGTGCCGGGCAGCAGCGCCACCATCGGCGCCACCTCGAGGAAGACGTCGATCGGCACCTCGGGCGGCAGCCAGGCCAGCCCCAGCGGCACCCGGGCGCCCAGGTCGTCGTCGGGATCCTCGATGGAGAGGTAGCCGCCGATGCCCACGTAGGGGCTCAGCGTGTGCCGGCTGCCGCCGGGTCGCGTGCCGATGCCGCCGATCCACCCGAAGTGCACCAGGTAGTCGAGGTGCAGGCGCAGGTGTTCGTCGATGAGCCCGTAGTCGATGCCCGCGGCGACCGCGTGGCGATCACCCAGCAGCACCTTCAGGGCGATGCCGTTCGCCTCACCCACGGCCACGCCGGCGCCCACGGTGGGCTCGGCGAGGGCGGCGGCGGGCGCAGAAGACAGGGCGAGGGCGGTCAGGGCGGCCATGGAACGCATCGGATCTCCTCTCGGTCGCGGCGCCGAGCGCCGACATCGCGACCAGCCTTCGCAGGCCCCGTGCCAGCGCGCCGCCCGGCGCTCAACCGTCGGTTCTGATTGCTCTTTTTCTTCACTCACGGCTTCACCGGCCGCGGGGCCGCCGACCCCGCGCCCGCCGCAGACGGGGCCGCGTGCCCCACGGCGCCGTGTCCCCCACCCTGCCTTGACTCCCCGAGGGACCGGCGCTAGCTTGACGCGCTTCCTCGACCCCGCCCCCCGCCCGTGGAGTGACCGGTATGAGCCACAAGATCGCGATCAACGGTTTCGGCCGCATCGGCCGGATGGTGTTCCGCATCCTCGACGGCATCGACGATCTCGAGGTCGTCGCCATCAACGACCTCACCGATCCGACGATGCTCGCGCACCTGCTCGAGTACGACTCGGTGCACCGCCGCTACGACGCCGACATCGCCGTCGAGGGCGGCTCGCTGGTGGTCAACGGCCGCACCATCCGCACCACCGCCGAGCGCGATCCCAAGAAGCTCGACTGGGGCTCGCTGGGCGTCGACGTGGTCATGGAGTGCACCGGCGTCTTCCGCACCGGCGAGCAGGCCAAGGCCCACCTCGACGCGGGCGCCAAGAAGGTGATCATCAGCGCCCCGGCCAAGGGCATCGACCACACCATCGTGGTCGGCGTGAACGACGACGTCCTCGATCCGGCCAAGCACCACATCGTCTCGAACGGCTCGTGCACCACCAACTGCCTCGCGCCGGTGGTGAAGGTGATCGACGACGCCTTCGGGGTCGAGTCGGGCCTGATGACCACGATCCACAGCTACACCAACGACCAGCGCCTGCTCGACCTGCCGCACTCGGACAAGCGCCGGGCGCGCGCGGCCGCGCTGTCGATGATCCCCACCAGCACCGGCGCCGCCGTGGCCGTGGGCAAGGTGCTGCCCCACCTCGAGGGCAAGCTGGACGGCATCTCGGTGCGCGTGCCCACGCCCAACGTCTCGCTGGTCGACGTGGTGCTGACGCTCAAGTCGGACGCGACCGCCGAGTCGGCCAACGAGGCGCTGAAGAAGGCCGCCGAGGGCCCGCTGAAGGGCATCCTCGGCTTCGAGACGCGCCCGCTGGTGTCGACCGACTTCATCGGCGATCCGCGCAGCTCGATCGTCGACGCCGAGAACACCGCCGTCATGGGCGGCCGCACCCTGAAGGTGCTCAGCTGGTACGACAACGAGTGGGGCTTCTCGAACCGCATGGTCGACCTCACCCGCCTGCTGCTGGGCCTGCCCCGCGGCTGAGCGCGAAGGAGCCCTCCGATGGCCCAGAAGCCGCGTTCGCCGGCGCTGACCCTGATCGACAAGCTGCCCATCGAGGGCAGCAAGGTGCTGATCCGGGTCGACTTCAACGTGCCCCTCGAGGACGGCGAGGTGGCCGACGACAGTCGCATCCGGGCGGCGCTGCCGACGATCGAGCACGCGCTCGACCGCGGCGCGCGCGTGATCCTGTGCAGCCACCTGGGCCGCCCCAAGGGCAAGCCCGATCCGGCCTTGTCGCTGCGCCCGGCCGGCTCGGTGCTGGCCGATCTGCTGCGCCGCGAGGTGCTGCTCAGCGAGACGCCGGTGGGCGACGGGCCCACCCGCCTCGCGCGCGATCTGCGTGACGGTCAGGTGCTGCTGCTCGAGAACCTGCGCTTCCACCCGGGCGAGACGGCCAACGACGACGGCCTGGCCAAGGCCCTCGCGGCCCTGACCGACTTCTACGTCAACGACGCCTTCGGCGCGGCCCATCGGGCGCACGCCAGCACGGCCGGCATCGCCGCCCACGTGCGCGACAAGGCGGCCGGCTTCCTGATGGCCAAGGAGGTCGAGGCCCTCGGCCGCCTGCTCGCCGCCCCCCGCGAGGGCTTCGTCGCCGTGCTCGGCGGCGCCAAGGTCAGCGACAAGATCGGCGTCCTGCAGAAGCTCACCGGCAAGGTCGACACCCTGCTCATCGGCGGCGCGATGGCCTACACCTTCCTGGCCGCGCAGGGCCACGGCGTGGGCAAGAGCAAGGTCGAGGACGGCCACCTGGGCACCGCCCGCGACATCCTGGCCAACGCCAAGCGCCGCGGGGTGAAGGTGCTGCTGCCGGTCGATCACCGCTGCGCGGCGACCTTCGACGCCGACGCGCCGGTGCGCAACGTCACCGAGACCGACATCAGCGACGAGCTGATGGGCCTCGACATCGGCGACGCCACCGCGGCCGCCTACGGCGAGGCGCTGCGCGACGCGCGCACCGTCTTCTGGAACGGCCCGATGGGCGTCTTCGAGTTCCCGAACTTCGCCAAGGGCACCCGCGCGGTGGCCGCGGCGATCGCCGCCAGCGACGCCTTCTCGGTGGTGGGCGGCGGCGACTCGGTGCGGGCGGTCAACGAGAGCGGCAAGGCCGACGCCATCGACCACATCTCGACCGGCGGCGGGGCCAGCCTCGAGTTCATCGAGGGGCGCGAGCTGCCCGGCCTGACCGCCCTCGGCTACCGGAGGTCGCTGTGACGACGCGCCGCCCGATCATCGCGGGCAACTGGAAGATGAACCTCGGCGTCGCCGAGGGGGTGGCCCTGGCCAGCGAGATCCGCAACCGCTGCAGCCGCTTCCGCGACATCGACGTCGTCGTGGCGCCCGCGGCCACCTCGCTGTACCCGGTGGCCCAGCGCCTGGCCGACTCGCCCATCGGCGTCGCGGCCCAGAACTGCCACGCCGAGGACAAGGGCGCCTTCACCGGCGAGCTGTCGCCCGTGCAGCTGGCCGACGTCGGCTGCCGCTACGTCATCGTGGGTCACAGCGAGCGCCGCGCCCTGTTCGGTGAGACCGACGAGGGCGTGGGCAAGAAGGCCCGCGCCCTGCACGACCACGGCCTGATCCCGATCGTGTGCGTCGGCGAGTCGCTCGCCGAGCGCGAGGCCGGCGAGACGCTCGACGTCGTGCTGCGCCAGCTCGACGCGGGGCTCGCCGGCCTGCAGCCCGACGAGATCGTGCGCACCGTCGTGGCCTACGAGCCCGTCTGGGCCATCGGCACCGGCCGCACCGCCACGCCCGCGCAGGCCCAGGACGTCCACGCCGCCCTGCGCAAGCGCATCGCCGAGCTCGCCTCACCGGCCGTGGCCGACAAGGTGCGCCTGCAGTACGGCGGCAGCGTGAAACCCGACAACATCGCGGCCCTCATGGCCCAGCCCGACATCGACGGGGCCCTCGTCGGCGGCGCCAGCCTGACCGCCGACAGCTTCGCCCGCATCGTCGCCTACGAAAACAAGGACGCCTGAGACGATGATCGAGACCATCACCACCATCGTGCACATCCTGACGTGCTTCTTCATGATCCTGGTGATCCTGCTGCAGTCGGGGAAGGGCGGCGGCGTCAGCGCCGCCTTCGGTGGCGGCGCCGGCGCGGCGCTGGGCCAGCGCGCGGCCACCAGCGTGCTGGGCAAGGCCACCGCCTTCGCGGCCGGCCTGTTCATGGTCACCAGCATGCTGCTCGCGGTCTACTCGACCCCGACCGCGGGTGACAAGACGCTGGAGTTCGTCGACGAGCAGGGCGCGGCGGCCCCCGCCGCGGTCGACGCGCCGAAGGCCGACGCCCCCGCGGCCGCCGACGCCCCGAAGGCCGACGCGCCCGCCGCCGACGCCCCGAAGGCCGACGACGAGGCGCCCGAAGGCGAGTAGTCCACCCGACGCCCGCCGCGACGAGGCCGATCCGCGCAGGTGGATCGGCCTCGTGTCGTTTGGGGCCACCTCGTCGGCGCCCGCGACGGACGATGGGTCGGGCGATGTGGCCCGGCGGGAGCGGTCGCCCGCCGACGGGGCCCCGAAAACACGAAACCCCGCCGGTGGGGCGGGGCTTCGTTCGGCCCGTCGAGCGGGCTGCGGCAGATCCGGGTGCGAAGGGAGGGACTCGAACCCTCACGGCCTTGCGGCCACCAGGCCCTCAACCTGGCGTGTCTACCAATTTCACCACCTTCGCGCGGCGTGCCGGGCTTTCTAGTTCTCCCGCCCCCCGACTGTCAAGCGCTTTCGGCCGGCACCCGATTGGATCGATCCGGTCGAAGGCGCGTTGGGAATGCGAGCCCCGCCCGGTCGGGTTGCGCTGCCCCGGACCCCGCTCGGGCCCGGCGCGCCGATCATGCGTCGGCGGGCCGCGGCGGCCTCGGATGGTCCGGGGCGCCGAGTTGTCGCGGGGGGGGCGCGGTGCTACAACTATCGCGTCCGGACGCCCCAGCAAACGGGACCGCCTGTCGATGATCATCTGCCCGCACTGCCAGACCGTGAACGACGCCCACAACCCGGCGTGCGTCCGCTGCGGGGCGCCCCTGGGCGCTGATCCCGTGCTCGACGGCGATCCCTTCGTCGGGCGCCAGCTGGGCGGCCGCTTCACCCTCCAGTCGATCATCGGCTCGGGCGAGATCGGCATGGTGTACCGGGGCGTGGACGCCCGCACCAACCAGCCGGTCGCCGTGAAGATCGTCCACCCCGACGTGGCCAGCACGCACGGGGACGAGCTGCTGAAGTCGGCGCGCGCCATCGCGCAGCTGCGGCACGCCAAGATCGCCACGGTCATCGGCGCGGCCCGCGAGGGCGACGGCACCACGTTCATCGTCACCGAGTTCCTCAAGGGCGAGACGCTGAAGGCGCTGCTCGAGCGCACCGGCCCGATGGGCCCGCGCCGCGCCGCCGACATCCTGTTCCAGCTGTGCAGCGCCCTGGCCCCGATCCACCGCGCCGGCCGCCCCCACGCCAACCTGAAGCCCGAGAACGTCTTCCTGCTCGAGCAGAAGAACGGCAACGACTTCGTGAAGATCGTCGATGTCGGCTCGCCCGAGCTGTTCGGCGTCCGCCAGGTGCCCGGCGTGGGCAACGTCGTCATCGGCTCGGCCAAGTTCTTCAGCCCCGAGCAGGCCACCGGCCAGGCCGTGGGCCTCGCCTCGGATCAGTTCACGCTGGGCATCGTCGGCTATCAGCTGCTGACCGGCGCCCTGCCCTTCTTCGGCGCCACCCCCGACCAGCTGCTGACCGCCATCGCGCACGGCCAGCCCACCCCGGTGGGCGAGCGCACCGCCGGCGTCTCGCTGCCGGCCAAGCTGGAGGAGATCATCCACCGCTGCCTGGCCAAGTCGCCGGACGCGCGCTACCCGGATCTGCGCTCGCTGGCCACCGATCTGGCCGCGGTCATCAAGAGCACGCAGCCCGCGCCCGAGGCCGCGCCCAAGCCGAAGCGCAAGCCCTTCGGCGCCGGCCGCGACCTGTCGACCGTCGTGGCCGGCCCCGACATGCTGGCCTCGCTGGGCGAGGCGGCCGACTTCGAGGACGAGGACGAGGACCGCACGGTGATGCGGTCGATGCCCGACGACGTCGAGGTGGCCGTGGGCCGCGGCGCCGTCCCGGCCGCGCCCACGCCCGCGATGAACGAGCCCCTGCCGCAGATCGCGCAGAGCCGCCGCTCGACGCCGCCCCGCTCGGCCCCGCCGCCCATGGCCACCAGCCAGGGCCTGCAGGCCATCCCGGAACCCCTGGCGGTCACCGGCGCCATCGACTCGGACGATCTGGCGGCCGCGCTGGCCGACGCCGCCGCCGCCGTGGGCGGCCCCGCGGCCCCTAACGGCGCCGCCGCGGCCGCCGCGGCCCGCGCCGCCCGCCCGACGCCGCGGCCCGCCCGCAGCCCGCGCCGGCGGACGATCTGGCCGCCGCGCTGGCCGACGCCGCCCGCGATCTGGGCGCCGACCCCGGCTCGAACGGCGGCTTCGACCCCTTCGGCGGGGACGACGAGCCCGCCGTGCCCCCGCCGCGCTCCGCCCCCCCGGCCGCCGCGCCCCCGGTGGCCGGCGGCCCGCGCCCCTCGAACCCGAACCTGTCGAGCGACATCCTCAGCGCCATCGGCGAGGAGCTCGAGAACGTCGTCGGCGACAGCCGCCCGGCGCCCCCGCCGACCGCCGCCAGCCCCCTGGCGACGGCGGCCGACTTCCAGGCCCTGACCCCCGGCCTGCTGGCCCGCGCGGGCGGCGGCGGCGCCGAGCCCGCGCCCCCCGTCTCGGCCCGCCGGGGGGGCGGCAACGGCAAGTGGATCGCGGTGGCCATCCTGCTGCTGGCCGCGGCCGCGGGCGGCGGCTACGTCTTCCTCACCCAGGACGGCGGCGGCCCGACGAAGCCGCCCGTGGCCAAGGGCCGCGGCGCCGACAAGCCCACCAAGCCCGCCCCGCCGCCCGAGGTGCCCACCCCGCCGGGCGAGAAGGAGGCGGTCGTCCTCGCCGACCCCTTCACCTACACGATCGCCACCGATCCGCCCAAGGCGGTGGTGTACCTCGGTGAAGAGCGGCTCGGCGAGACGCCCCTCGACCTCAAGATCGACTCGGCCGAGCCCCGGCAGTACCTGCTGAAGCTCGAGGGGCACGCCGATCTCGAGCACGGGGTCGATCCGAGCAAGGTGCAGGTGGTCGAGGGCGCGGCGCGGGTGGATCTCGAGCTTCAGCCCAAGGTGGCCAAGCTGCAGGGCAAGCCCGAGGGCAAGGGCATCGAGCGCGCCGGCGGCCCCGACGACGGCGCCGGCACGCCCAAGGCGGTGGAGACGGCCCCCAAGCCGAAGCCCAAGCCGAAGCCCAAGCGCTGGAAGCCGCGCAAGAAGCCCAAGAAGGAAGACATCAAGAATCCCTTCGACTGATCCGACCTCCGACAGGACGGCGCGGGACGGACGCGAGGGGGGCGGGCGCTTTGTGGCGCGAGCCCCGGCCTTGGGGTTAGGCTCGATGCCACCTGCGGCCCGCCTCGCCGGGCCCGGAACGGAGAGGTCATGACGCGGCGGATCTTCACGATGGTGCTGACCTTCGCGTTGGCGGTGCTGCCCTCACTGGCCGCCGCCGACGACGCGAAGGAGCGCGCGAAGGCGTTGTTCCTCCAGGGGCGCGAGCACTACGTCGCCGGCCGCTTCGGCGACGCGCTGACCGCCTTCGAGCAGGCCAACGCGATCAAGCCCCACCCCCTGATGCTGTTCAACATCGCCCAGGTGTACGAGGCGATGGACGATCTGCCGAGCGCCATCGCCCGCTACGACGAGTACCTGGCCACCGGGCCGGGCGACGCCGACGAGGTGAAGGCGAAGGTGGCCGATCTGCAGGCGCGCCTGGCCACCTGGGCCGAGGTCAGCCTGAGCAGCGCGCCGCCCGGGGCGACGGTGTGGGTGCTGTCGAAGGATCTGCCACCGCGCGGCCAGACGCCGGTGACGCTGCGCCTGCCGCCCGCCGAGGTGAAGCTGATGTTCGGGCTGGCGCGGCACGAGCCGGTCGAGCGCGTCGTCGCCCTGCAGCCGAAGCAGAAGGTGGAGCTGGCGGTGGTGATGCCGCCCATCCTGCCGGTGCTGTCGGTGACCACCGCGCCCCCCGGCGCCCAGGTGTCGGTGGGCGGCCAGGCGCTGCCGGGCGTCACCCCGCTGAACGCCGGCGTGCCCGCCGGCCGCCAGAAGGTGACGGTGACCCTCCAGGGCTTCGAGCCCGTCGAGCGCGAGGTGGTGCTCGACGAGTCGCACACCGCCCAGCAGCCCTTCGCGCTGGACGTCCAGCTCGAGCAGGCCATCCCGCGCGGCACGCTGGTGGTCGACGTCGAGCCGGTCGGGGCCGAGATCCGCATCGACGGCGAGCTGGTCGGCAAGGCGCCGCTGCCCGGCCCCCTGACCCTGAAGCAGGGCCTGCACCGCCTCGAGGTGGCCGCCCCCGGCGCCGATCCCTACAGCGAGATGGTGACCATCCAGGCCGGCGCCGAGACCGAGACCAGCGTCGAGCTGGACGTGCCGGGCGCGCCCGGCGCGTCGTCCAACCTGGTCAGCTACATCGTGATGGGCTCGGGCGGCGCGCTGCTGGTGGGCGGCGGCATCGCCGCCATCCTGGCCAACAGCGCCCACAGCGACTTCGAGGCCTGCGGCGACGACGCGAGCTGCCGACGCACGCAGGAGGAGGTCGATCTGGCCGAGGACGTGCGCAGCAAGGCGCTGGCCGCCGACGTCATGCTCGGCGTCGGCGCGGCCGTGGCCGCCACCGGGGTGGTGCTGTACCTGCTGAACGACGACGCGCCCGCGGACGCCTCGGGGGGCACCGGCGTCATGGTGGCGCCGGCGCAGGGCGGCCTGATGGGCGTCGGCCGGTTCGAGTTCTGATGGGCGCCGCCCACCACGATCCTTGCGGGGGCCGCCACGGCGGGCGGCCACGACGACTGGGGAGTCGCATGAGGAGTCTGGCCCTGCTCGCGCTCGTGAGCGTGAGCTTCTCGGGCTGCAGCCTGCTGCTCGAGACCGAGAACTGCTCCGACGACAGCGAGTGCAACGGCGGGACGTGCCAAAGCGGCGTGTGCGTCGGCGGGCTGACCGAGGCCGACGCCGCGGGCATGGGCGGCATGGGGGGCATGGGCGGCGGCGCGGGCGGCGCGGGCGGTCAGCCGATGACCGACACCGGCGTCGACGACGGCGGCGCCCCGCCCGACATGGGCATGGGCGGCGCGCCGGGCGACGTCGGCCCGCCCGAGGATCTGGGCCCGCCGGTCGACATGGGGCCGCCCCCGGCCATCGCGCCGACCTGTGAGATCCTGTCCC
Organism: Myxococcales bacterium; assembly: GCA_020633465.1. GTDB lineage: Bacteria > Myxococcota_A > Bradymonadia > UBA7976 > UBA1532 > JACKDN01. The sequence continues at coordinate 546,398 of JACKDN010000003.1, read as the reverse complement.
CCGGCGTCAACGATCGCCTGACCCGGGCCGAAGAGACGACGATCTCCTTGGCGGTCGCCGATCGCGACAGCGCCCTCGACGCCCTGACCGTCACCCTCGGCGGCGACGCCATCGAGCTCGACGCCCAGGGCAGGTTCTCGGGCACCTATCCCCTGCCCGCCGACGGCGAGACGACCTTCACGCTGCGCGTGGTCGATCCCGACGAGCTCACCTGCGAGACCGCGGTCACCGTGGTCAGCGACCGGGTCGCGCCGCGCATCCAGCGCCTGAACCCGCCCCCCGGCCGCCTGCTGCACGGCCAGCCCACCATCCGCGTGACCGGCGACGTCGAGGACTCGCACTTCGCGCCCGAGCTGGCCATCACCCTGCGCGGGGCCCCCTTCGCGGGCAACGTCGACTGGATGGGCCGCAGCTTCGGCTTCGACGCGCCCCTCGAGGGCGGCGACAACCTGCTCACCGTCGCCGCCGTCGACGCCCTGGGCAACCAGGGCACGCCCCAGGAGGTGACGATCGTCCTCGACAACACGCCGCCCGACGTCGTGGTCACCGAGCCCGCCGAGGGCTTCGAGACCGCCGAGGCGCAGGTGGCCGTCCGGGGACGCATCGAGACCGACGGCGAGCCCGAGGCGCGGTCCCGCGTGACGATCACCGTCACCGGGCCGGCCGGCGAGGCCACCTTCGACGGGCGCGCCTCGGCCGCGGGCGCCTTCGCCATCACCGTCGACCTGCAGCCCGGCGTCAACAGCGTCGAGGTGTGCGGCGACGACGAGGCGGGCAACCTCGGCTGCACGACGATCGAGGTCACCCGCATCGACGACAGCGCCTGCATCGCGATCACCGTGCCGCAGGACGGCACCTACGTGCCCGAGCCCACGGTGCGCGTCGCCGGCACCGTGTGCCCCGCGGTGACCGAGGTGGTGCTGCGCGTGGGCGAGGACGGCGCCGAGGAGCGCCCGATGGTGCAGAACGGCGAGTTCTCGGCCTTCCTGCAGGTGCCGCAGGCCGGCCGCCACACCATCTTCGGGGTGGCCACCACGGACGAGGGCGACTCGGCCGACGCCTCGATCGAGGTGATCTTCGATCCCAGCGATCCCACGGTGCGCATCACCGAGCCCAACGCCGGCGTGTGCGTGAACACCGACATGGTGAACGTGTGCGGCACGGCCCGTGATCCCGAGAGCGGCATCGCGTCGGTGATGGCCAACGGCGTGGCGGCCGCGCTGCAGCCGGGCGGGACCTTCTGCCAGATGGTGCCCGTGGCCCCCGGGGACGACGTCGAGCTCACCGTCGAGGGCACCAACGGCGCCGGCCGCGACGCGGAGACGACCCGCTCCATCCGCGTGGACGTCACGCCGCCGGTCGTCGCCGTGACGCCGGCGAGCGACGCGTGGCTCGGCGTCAACCCGATGACCCGCCGCGTGCAGATCCCCGGCCGGGTCACCGACGACATCTGCGGCGTCACCCGCCTGACCATCGACGGCCAGCTGGTGGGCCTCAGCGCCGACGGCCGCTTCACCTACGCCCAGATGTACGCCGACGGCCCCCAGAGCGTCCGCCTCGAGGCCAGCGATCAGGGCGGCAACGTCGAGACGGTGAACTACTCGTTCCGCGTCGACCAGACGCCGCCCGTCATCGACGATCTCCAGCCCGGCGAGCAGGTCACCATCACCGATCCCCAGGTGGCCGTCTGCGTCCGCGTCCGCGACGCCGGCTCGGGCGTCACCCGCGTCAGCATCGGCGGCCAGGACGCCGTGCTCGAGCCCCAGGGCGGCCAGACCGCCGCCTGCCGCACCATCGACCTGCCCGAAGGGCTGACCGAGGTGCCGGTGGTCGTCTACGACCTCGTCGGCAACACGGTCAGCACGCAGTCGAACATCTTCCGCGACGTCACCGGCCCGGTCGTCGAGCTCACCTTCCCGCCCGAGGGCGCCAGCGTGCCCGTGCCCACCATCGTCGAGGGCACCGCCGACGACGGCGAGCTGGGCGCGGGCGTCGCCTGGGTCGAGGTCAACGGCGTGCGCGCCGACCTCGATCCGCTCGACAACAGCTGGCGCGCGGTCGACGTGCCGGTGGATCCCGAGGATCCCGTGCTGACGGTGCGGGCGAACGACTTCAACGGCAACCTCAGCGATCCCGCGGCGACGCGCGCGGTGGTGGTCGAGCCCTACGCCAGCTACGAACCCGCCTTCGAGGGCCTGCGCGACTTCGGCGACTTCGGCGCGGCCAACGAGGTCACGTGGATCGGCGTCGCGGATCTCAACGCGGACGGCCGGCTCGACCTCGTCGCCCTCGCCGGCGACGCCCTGGGCCGCAGCTCGGTGTTCCTGCAGCAGGCCGACGGCACCTTCTCGGGCCGCGACGAGCAGGCGGCCGGCCTGCCCCCCAACGTGCAGATCCGCGACGCGGCGATGGGCGATCTGAACGCCGACGGCCGCCCGGACGTGGTGATCGTCGGCAACCTGATCAACGGCGTCTGGCTGGGCACCAACCTGGGCGGCTTCGCGCGCCTGGCGGTGTCGGGCATCTCGCCGAACCTGAACGCGCGCTCGGTCGCGTTGGGCGACATCAACCGCGACGGCGCCCTCGACGCGCTCATCCAGGCCGGCGCCGGCAGCCGCATGTACCTGGGCCAGGGCGACGGCAGCTTCGAGCCCGAGCCCCTGACCACCTTCAACATGGGCGACGCCGCCGACGGCACCGACGCGGTGTTCGTCGACCTGGACAAGGACGACACGCCCGATCTCGTGTCGGTGCGGCCCGCCGGCTCGGAGCTGTGGTTCGGCGTCAACGGCCCCTTCGATCAGGCCGATCCGGTCACCGAGTTCCCGACCGTGGGGGCGGCGACCGTCGCGGTGCTGGACGCCGATCGCGACGGCGATCTGGACGTGCTGACCGGCGGCGCCGACGGCGCGCGCTTCTACATCAACGACGACGCGGGCAGCTTCGTCACCGGCGCGCTGGGGCTGACCTGGGCCGCCGGCGACATCGGCGCCCGGGTGGCCGATCTGGACGGCGACGCGCGCGACGACCTGATCGTCTACGGCGCGGACGGCCTGAAGGTGTGGTTCAACCGGCTGGCCGGCTTCGAGCGCGCCGACGAGGCCAGCCTGGGCCTGACGGTCGACGCGGCGGTCAGCGCGCTGGCGGTGGTCGACCTCGACGGCGACGGCGATCACGATCTGATCGTCGGCACCGCCGAGGGCGTGCAGGTGCTGCGCTCGCACCTGTCGCTGCTGCAGGCCGCCGACTACCGCTGGGCCCTGCTGGACATCCGCCGCGCGGTGCAGCTGGCCCCGGGCCCGCGTGACGCGGTCGGCGCCGTGCTGTACCAGAGCCTGGTGGCCGATCAGACGCCCGAGCGCCTGCTCGTGCCCGGCCAGCCCCTGGCCCCGGTGCTGGTGACCCTGGGCGAGGCGATGTCGAGCGACGTCATCGTCCACTTCATGGATCTGGGCATGCCGGGCATGAACACCCGCGCGGTGCAGATCGTGATGGAGCTCTGGTCGTCGGTCATCGAGGTGCGCGGCCGCGAGTAGGCCGCGCCGGCCGGGCGCGCCGCGCCCGGCCCTACTCTTCCGGTTCGAGCAGCTCGTCGGTCAGATCGGGCACGTCCAGCGGGGCGGGCGGCGGCAGGTTCGACTTGCGGGCCGCCAGCACGCGCACCTCGTAGTGCACCTCGGTGTCGTGCAGCGGGTGCAGCAGCTGCACCTTCACGCCCTTGTCGTGCTTCTCGAGCACCTCGAACACCACCGGGTTGCCGTCGACGCCCTTGGCCTGGAAGCGGTCGCCCACGTCCGGCCGCACGCCCTCCGGGAACTCGTTGAAGCCCACCTCGCGGGTCGCCGTGGGCTTGCGGGGCAAGAGCTCGCCGGGCGGGATGACGCCCTTGCGGGTCTCGCCCACCGTCATGCCGTCGATGGCCTTCTCGACGCCCGGCAGCATGCGATCGGAGCCGATCTTGAAGGTGACCGGCCCTCGATCGGCCGACGACTCGAGCACCTTCCCCGCCGCGTCGCGCAGCGTGTACTCGATCGTGACCACCAGACCCTCGGCGATTTGCAAGCCCTGCACGCGCGTCCTCCGCATCCGGGGCGCGGATCGGCCGGGTGCCGACCCGCGCGGGGCGGAGTATACCGAATCGGGGTGCGGGGGGCAGGGGGTGCGGCGCGACGCACCCCCGGGGGCGGGGGCGAGGCGCGATCAGTCCAGGTTGTCGCACTCGGCCGGGTTGGCGTCCGGTGGGTTCGGCTCGCGGTTCGAGCCGTCGCCGGCCGGCGGGTTGTCGACGAAGACGATCGGCAGCGCCTCGAGGCTGAGCGCGAAGCGGTACTCGCTGGGATCACCGTCGCCGTCCGCGTCGACGAGCACGTCGTTCATCAGCAGATCGGCGAAGCGGATGGTCTGACCGTTGAAGCGCACCTCGACCTGCTCGACGTCGTTCTGGCGGGTGTAGCCGTCGACGTCGGCCCGGAGGATGGTGCCGCCGTTCTCGTCGAGATCGGGCCAGATGGTGATGTTCACCGTGGCGGTGAAGCGCGTCGAGCAGGACACCTCGGTGCCGTCCTCGAGGGTCACGCGGCCGGCGGGCACGTTGAGCAGGAAGTCGGTCTGCCCCTCCTTGGTCCACAGGATGCCCTCGGTGCCGTCGGGGCGCTCGCCCTCGCGCCACACACCGTCGAAGTTCTGGATGGGCAGGGTGTGGATGTAGGTGTAGGCCTCGTTCTCGCTACGGCCGTTGCCGACGTAGAAGCGCTGCTGGGCGTCGGCGTCGTAGCCGCCCGGCTCGATGAGCAGGTTCAGCTGGTTGGTCGCGGCCGCGGCCGACAAGGCCACCTGCAGCGAAGGCGCGGCCTGCTCGGGCTGGGTGACGCTGGCGGTGGCCATGCGGAACACCTGGGGCCGCAGATCGATGCGGCAGACACCCTCGACGCAGCGCCGCATGGCGCCGCAGTCGTCGCCCTCCATGCACATCATGCCGGCGTCGACGGCCGGGGGCGGGGGCTCCATGTCGGGCAGGGGCGGCTCGGCGTCGGGCGTGACATCCATGTCAGGGTCGACCCCCGAGTCGGGGTCGACGCCCGCGTCGTCGGCGGGCGTGCCGCCCATGCCGCCCTGGCCGGGATCACCGCCCATGCCGCCCTGGCCGCCCATGCCACCCTGGCCGGGATCGCCGCCCTGGCCGGGATCGCCGCCCTGGCCGGGATCGCCCCCCTGCCCGGGCGTGCCGCCCATGCCGCCCTGGCCCTGGTTGCCGCCCGCGCCGGGCGCCGCGTCCATGTTGCCGGGGGCCGCGTCCTGGCCGCCGAGGGGGGTCTTCGACGAGCTGTCGTCGTCACAGCCGAAGGCCGCGAACGCGAGAGCAGCGGTCAGCAGCGGGCTGACGAAAACGCGCATGTCTGCACTCCTTGGTCGATCGGGCGGGCACCGCCCACGCCCGAAGTGGCCAGCAAGACGCGGGCCAGTGGACTGTGTTCACCGCGGCGCGCCCTCGGCCCTCAGGGGCACAGGCTGGCGGGATCGATGTCGTCGCTGGCCAGGTTGCCCCTCAAACCGATGCGACTGGCGAAGGCCGTAAAATCGAACTGGTAGGAGTCCGGCACACCGTCCGGGTTGCCGAACAGCGCGTCCGAGTCGAAGGTCGGCTGCAGGCCAACGCTGCGGAGGACCGTGTGGATCGGCACGCGTTGGTCGTTGAAGTTGATGAAGGTGTTGCGCGCGGTGGTCTCGGTCATGGCGCCGAGCAGGATCAGATCCCCCTGCGCCGGGGACTGTTCCGCCACGAGCTCGATGGACATGCGCGCGGTGACCGACAGCTTGGTGTAGCAGGGGACGTTCGCCCGCAGACCTCGCAACAGGATGCCCAGCCGACTCTTCGCGCCCGGATCGGCCAGCGTGATCTCGTAGCAGAGGTTGCGGCCCGCGAGCGTACAGGGGGCTGGACTGGCGATGCCGGCGTACGAGGGCAGTGCGCGGTTTCGTTGGTAGATCGGGTAGCCGAAGTCGTCGGTCAGGAGCGTGGGCTGGGCGTAGGTGACCCAGGCCAGCCGCTGCTGCTCCCGCCCGGGCGGCACGTTCTCGTGCTTCTGCAGCCGCACCACGAGGTTGAGGTCGTTGGCGCTGATCTGCGCCTGCAACTCCTCCTCGAGGAGATCGGCGATCCCGAGCGGGTTGACGACGTCGATGGTACGCACCCGCAGATCGACGGTCGCGGGCACGTCGGGCACGCAGCGGTTCTGATAGCAGGTGTACCACTCGGGATCGCCGCACTCGCTGTCGAGGGTGCACTCGTCCTCGGGCTCCTCGGGCTCCTCCGGCTCCTCGGGCTCCTCCGGCTCCTCGGGCGGCGGATCGTAGGGCGGCTCGACGGGATCGGGCGGATCCGGCGGATCGGCCGGCGGCGTCGGATCCGGCTCGATGGGATCCGGCTCGTCCGGTTCGTCGGGCGGCGGGACGTCGGGCGGCGGGGCGGGCGGCGGCACCGTCGACCCGCCGGGCGGCACGGTCACCGTCCCGCCGCCCGGCTCGTCGTCGCCCCCGCCCTGCAGCGCGAACGCGGGCAGCAGATCCTTGCCGGGCAGCGGCGAGGGCGCCGGCGGCACCTTGGCCTTGCCCTTCTCGACGTACACCGCCCCGCCCTTCGGCGGCACGACCACCGAGTACACCGCCTCGCCCAGCTCGAGCACCGCGACGCCGCCGACGCTGCGCGTGCGGTCGAACACGATCCACGCGGTGCCGTTCTGCACCTCGCCGGTGGTGGGCGTGATCACCGTCGTCAGCTTCACCGGGCGCCGCACGTCGAAGGGGTCGGCCCGCGGATCGTCCTCGTACACCCGCTCGGTCAGCGCCGCGCCGATGCGCGCGGCCTCGCGATCACAGCTCTGCTTGTCGAAGGTGCAGCCCACCCGCGTGGACGCGTTGCGCACGTCGGCCTCGGCGGAGGCCGAGGTCATGTAGGCGGCCAGGCGCTCGGCCTCGAGCCGGCACTTGCGATCGTCGTCGGGCAGCAGGATGACCACGATCATCACGACCAGCAGCGCCACGATCGCGACGACGACCAGCATCTCGATGAGGGTCATGCCGTGGGGGCGCGCCGCGCGGGACCGGTGCATCCGTTGCTCCTCTGCTCTGCGCAGCATAGCCGCGCCCGCGCGGGGCGGACAATCGGCGCGTCCGCCGGGGATCAACGGCGGGGCGGCACCGTGAAGGTGGCGATGGCGCCGTCGGTGCCGCGGCCGATCACCTCACCGCACGCCGGCGGGTTCGGGGCCGAACACCAGAACACCTCGAAACCGTCGCTGCCCGGATCGTCCGCCTCGAAGATCTCGACCGAACAGCCGGTGAGATCGGCGCGATCGGTCGGCACGTAGATCTCGCCTCGCAGGCCCAGGTTGGCGGCGCAGTCCGTCACCAGCTCGCAGCCGCGCTGGGCCTCGCCGTACAGGTTGCCGATGGGCGAGGCCGAGCCGGGCGCGACGCGGTTGTCGATCACCGCGCCGAACGCGGCGGACGCCCAGACCGGCATCTCGGCGCCGCAGGTCCAGCGGATCGCGTCGATGTCGGCGCCCGGGCCGGCGCCGAAGCCCAGCCCTTCGCTGGTGTCCACGATGCGCAGGTACGACACGCCCCCGGCGGGCGGCGGCGCGCTGTCGACGCGCGCCGCGGCGTCCTCGGCCGGCTCGGGCCCCGTGTCCGCGTCGCTGGCCGGCGCGGCGTCCTGCGCCGGCGATGCCTGCCCGCTGCCCCGGCCGGGACGCTCGTCCTCTTCGGTGCAGGCGCCGAGCGCGAGGGCCGCGGCGAGGCAGAGCGTCGTTCGGATCATGGCAGGGTCCCCACGTTGCCGCTCGAGCCGGACGCGCCGGCGCCGCCCAGCCCGATCACGGTGTTGCTGGCGTTGCCGCCCACGCCGCCGACGCCGTGGGTCGCCTCGCCCGCGGCCAGGCCGAACAGGTTCTGCGCCGCGTAGGCGGCCGGCGTCCGGCCGGCGTCGCCCGCGACGAAGATGTCATAGCTGAGGCCGCCCTGGCCACCGCCGCCGCCGCCGGCGTGGCCGCCGCGGCCGCCCTTGCCGCCCTCGCCGCCCTGGAACGAGCAGAACTCCATGCCCAGGGTGTCGCCGCGCAGGCCGCCGTTGCCGCCGTCGCCGCCCTCGCCGCCGGCCCCGCCGTTGCCGCCGTTGCCGCCGGTGCCGCCCAGGCCGCGGCTGATGAAGTTGTCGATCAGGACCGGGACGTCGGCCGGACCGGCCGGCGCCGCGCTGAAGGTGACGAAGATGCCGAAGGACGCGCCGCCGGCGCCGCCGCCGGTGCCGCGCGGGTGCCGGCGCAGCCGCCCGAGCCGCCGCCGCCGCCGCCGCTGGCGCCGATGTCGGCGGCCTGCTGGGCGGCCCACTGGATGTCGACGCCCGCCGCGGCCCCGCCGCCGCCGCCGCCGCCGCCCGGCTGCGCGATCGCGCCCGCCTGGCCCGCCGCGCCGCGCCAGTGGCCGCCGACGAGCTGGCCGGGCCCCGCCGCGGCGCCCCCTGGCCGCCGCTGCCGTCCTGGCCGGCCGAGCCCGCCTGCCCGGGCGACGCGTCCGCAGGCCCGACCGTCGCTGACCGTGCACAGGTTGGGGCTGTTGGCCACGAAGCCCCAGCCGCCCGCGCCGCCGGGCCCCGCCGCCGGGCCGCTGCCCGCCGTGCCGCTGCCCTCCTGCCGCTCCTGTCGCGGGCACTTCGAGCCGCCGCCCACGCCGCCGTGCACCGCCACGCCGCCGCAGGTGCGCTGACCGCCGCCGCCGCCGCCCGACCGGATGAAGGCCGCGCCCGGGTTGGGGAAGCAGACGTCGCCCGGCGGGTTCACCACCAGGAACGACGCGTCGCCCGGCTGGCCGTCGGTGCCGGGCTGGCCGCTGCCGCCCGACGCGCCGTCGCGCCCGCGCCCGCCGTCGCCGGCCAGCACGCGGTTGTTCGAGATCTCGAGGTTGGCGTCGCTGTCGCGCACGTAGATGCCGTAGGCGTTGCCCTCGAGCAGGGGCGACACGCCCGACACGACGAAGCCGTCGAAGGTGGTCGGCTGGGTGATGCCCACCGCGCTGACGGTGATCCGGTCGGTGCCGGCCGAGGGCTGCCCCTGCAGGATGGTGACGTTCAGCTCGGGATCGCGCAGCCAGGTGGTGCGCTGGTGGCCGCCGAGCACGTCCACGCCGCCGGTCAGCGTCACGTTCTCGCGGTAGACGCCGTCGCTGACGCGCACGCGCGTCTTCGTCACGTCGCCGGCCGCGCGGGCGATGCCGCGGGTGACCGTGGCGCAGGGCTGGTCGACCGTGCCGCAGGCGCCGGCGTCGTTCCCGCCGTTCTGCGGCGTCGCGACGTAGATGGCCTCGGGGTCGATCTCCAGCTCGCAGCCGTTGCCCGGGCGACCGTCGGCGTCGCGGTAGCCCGCCAGGCAGGTGTAGCCGCACTGCGCGGCGCCGGCGACGACCTGGCACAGGGGCGCCACGCCGAAGGCGGCCGGGTTCGGATCCCACAGCGCCGTGCAGCTCGTGCCGCAGGCGCCGCAGTGGGCCAGCGTGGTGTAGCGGCCCTGGCCGTCGACGAAGCCCTCGTCGGTGCTGCCGTCGCAGTCGTCGTCCTGGTAGTCGCAGGTCTCGGCGCCGCCGACCACGACGTCGGCGTCACACACCAGCGGGCCGGTGGGATCCTGCGCGTCGCACACCTGCACGCCCGAGCGGCGGCACAGGCCCTGGCCGCGCGTGCACACCTGGCCCTTGGTGGGCCACAGCTCGTCGGTGTCGCCGTCGCAGTCGTCGTCGAGGCCGTTGCACTGCTCGGCGCCCGAGGGCCCGGGCTGCGCGCCGCACTCGGTGGCCGCGCCGCCGGCGGCGCAGCGCCGCACGCCGTTGCGCAGGCAGACGCCCACGCCGGCGGTGCAGGCCTGGTTCAGGTCGGGGAAGTCCTCGTCGGCGCTGCCGTCGCAGTCGTCGTCGATGCCGTTGCAGACGTCGGCCGCGGGCTGGCCCGCCTGGGCGTTGCACATCACGCCCGCGCCGTCGCCGCGGCACACCCGCACGCCCTGGCGCAGGCACGCGCCCACGCCGTCGCTGCAGGTGGTGCCCACCGTCGGGTAGTCCTCGTCGGTGCGCCCGTCGCAGTCGTTGTCGAGCGCGTCGCAGGCCTCGGCGGCCGGCTGGCCCGCCACGGCGTCGCACATCACGCCCGCGCCGTCGGCGCGGCACACCCGCACGCCCGAGCTCTGGCAGGCGCCCACGCCGACGCTGCAGGCGGTGTTGAGGCCCGCGAAGGTCTCGTCGGTGCGCCCATCACAGTCGTCGTCGAGGCCGTTGCAGCTCTCGGGCGCGGCGGGCCCGGCCACCGCGTCGCACACCACCATCGCGCCGTCGCCGCTGCACGCCCGCACGCCGGGCCGCAGGCAGGCGCCCACGCCGGCGCTGCACGCGGTGTTCAGGCCGGCGAAGGTCTCGTCGATGCGGCCATCGCAGTTGTCGTCCAACCCGTTGCAGGTCTCGGGCTGCGGATCGGCGGCCACCGCGTCGCACACCACCGACGCGCCGTCGGGCGCGCAGGCCCGCACGCCGTTGCGCAGGCAGGCGCCGACGCCGGCGCTGCAGGGCGCGCCCAGGTTGGCGTAGGTCTCGTCGGTGCGCCCGTCGCAGTCGTCGTCGAGCCCGTTGCAGGTCTCGGGCGCGGCCTGGCCCGCCTCGGCGTCGCACACCACGGTCGCGCCGTTGGGGCTGCACACCCGCACGCCCGCCGCCTGGCACACACCCTGGCCCACGGTGCACGCGGTGTTCAGCCCCGCGAAGCCCTCGTCGGTGCGCCCATCGCAGTCGTCGTCCAGGCCGTTGCAGCGCTCGGCCCCGGCGGGCGGGCCGGGCTCGGCGTCGCACTCCACCCGCGCGCCGTCGGCGCTGCACCGCCGCACGCCCGCGGCCAGGCACACGCCCTGCCCCACGGTGCACGCGGTGTTCAGCCCGTCGTAGCCCTCGTCGGTCGTCCCGTCGCAGTCGTCGTCGAGCCCGTTGCAGGTCTCGGCCACCGCCAGCCCCGGCTCGGCGTCGCACACCACCGCGTCGCCCTCGGCGCTGCACACCCGCACGCCGGGCCGCAGGCACGCGCCCACGCCCACCGTGCACGCGGTGTTCACCCCGTCGAAGCCCTCGTCGCTGGTGCCATCGCAGTCGTTGTCGAGCCCGTCGCAGATCTCCTCCTCGGCGGGCGCCGCCTCGACCGCGCAGGTGGTGCCCGCGCCGTCCTCGCTGCACACCCGCACGCCCGTCCGCTGGCACAGGCCCACGCCCACGGTGCAGGGCGTCAGCAGATCGGCGTAGCCCTCGTCGGGCGTGCCGTCGCAGTCGTTGTCGACGCCGTCGCACACCTCGTCGCTGGGCGCGTCGGCCACCGCGTTGCACACCACCGCGGCGCCGTCCGGGCTGCACACCCGCACGCCCGCGCGGCGGCAGGCGCCGATGCCCGCCGAGCACAGCTCGTCGACGCCGGGGAAGCCCTCGTCGACGGTGCCGTCGCAGTCGTCGTCCAGCCCGTTGCAGCGCTCCTCGCCGGGATCGGCGGGCACCGCGTCGCAGGCCACGTCGTCGCCGGCCGCGTTGCAGCGGAACACGCCGTTGCGCTGGCAGGCGCCCACGCCGGCGGTGCAGGCGCGGTCGAGCTCGAGGAAGCCCTCGTCGGTCTGCCCGTCGCAGTCGTTGTCGAGGCCGTCGCAGCGATCGGGCTGCGGCTCGGCCGGGCGCGCCGTGCACACGACGCCGTCGCCCTCGGGGTTGCAGTCGAGGATGCCGGTGCGGGCGCACGCGCCCACGCCGACGTCGCACAGGTCGTCCAGCGTGGGGAACGCCTCGTCCACCTCGCCGTCGCAGTCGTCGTCGAGCCCGTTGCAGCGCTCGTCGACCGGCTCGACCGGCTCGGCGTTGCAGACCACGGCGGCGCCGTCGGCGCTGCACACCGTCACGCCGGCCCGCTGGCACAGCCCCTCGCCCACGCTGCAGGGCTGCTGCAGCCCGTCGAAGGCCTCGTCGGTCTGCCCATCGCAGTCGTCGTCGACGCCGTTGCACAGCTCGTCGACCGGCTCGGCCGCGGCGGCGTTGCAGGCGACGGCGCTGCCGTCCTCGGTGCAGTAGCGGAAGCCCTGGCGGCGGCAGGCGCCGACGCCCACGGTGCAGGGATCGAACAGGCCCTCGTAGCCCTCGTCGCTGGCGCCGTCGCAGTCGTTGTCGATGCCGTCGCAGATCTCGGGGCCGGGCTCGGCGGCGACCGCGGTGCACACCGCCGTCTGCCCGTCGGGCGCGCAGCGCAGCGCGCCGGCGCGGCGGCAGGCGCCCACGCCGTCGCTGCACAGCTCGTTCAGGCCGGGGAAGTCCTCGTCGGCGCTGCCGTCGCAGTCGTCGTCGAGGCCGTTGCACAGCTCGGCCACCGCCTCGCCCGGCTCGGCGTCGCACACCACGGCGCTGCCGTCCTCGGCGCAGATCTGCACGCCCACCCGGCGGCACTGGCCGACGCCCACCTCGCACAGCTCGCCGCGCGTCGGGAAGTCCTCGTCGGTCGCGCCGTCGCAGTCGTCGTCGAGGAAGTTGCAGGCCTCGCCCATCGGCTCGGGCGCGGTGCACTGCGGATCGAGCGACTCGCGCGTGCACACCAGGCGGCCCGAGCAGGCGATGCGATCGCCGTCGAGGTCGACCTCGCGCTCGCAGACGTCGCCCAGCCCCACGATGTCGTCGGTGAAGCCGTTGCAGTCGTCGTCGACCTGGTTGCACACCTCGGCGGCGGGCTCGGGCGCGTCGCAGCCCACCCAGCCCTGCTCGGCGTCGCAGGTCTCGCGCCCGAAGCAGGCGCCCTGCGCGTTGACCTTCTCGCACACGCGCACCTGACCGTCGCGGCTGGCGTCGCAGCTGCACGAGCGCGTCACGGGCGTGCACTGGCGCGTGCCCTCGTCGTCGACCGTGTCGCAGGTGTAGCCCTGAGGGCAGCTGGTGTCGTCGGTGCAGCCGACGCCGCAGACGTTGATGCCGTCGAGCGCGTAGCACTGGCCGCCGGGGCAGTCGTCGTCCGACAAGCAGACGCCGCAGAGGCGGTTGCCGGGCGGGAAGCAGATGAAGACGACGTCGGGCTGGGTGTTCGCGACGGCGTGGCAGCCCCAGCCGCCGGGGCAGCCCTCGTCCAGGCAGGGGATGGTGCAGACGTTGCGGTTCTCGAAGGGCACGCACCAGCCCGACTGACAGTCGAGGTTGTCCTCGCAGGGCTCGCGGAAGCCGGCCAGACCGGCCAGGCCGCCGTCGCCGCCCGGGCGCGCGTCGCGGCCGCCGACGGTGCCGTCGCGGCCGCCGGGGCGGGCGTCGAAGCTGCCGTCGAGATCACCGCCGCCCCCGCCGGCGCCGCCGGCCCCCCCGCCGGGCGACGAGGTGTCGTCGTCGCAGGCGGCCCCGAAGGCCAAGAACAGGGCGAGTGCCCAGCGCAGTCGCGTGCCCATCACGTCCCCCCGACGCAGGTAAGGCGATGTGCGATAGTCCGGCACATCGCGGCGCGAATGCAAGGTCGTCGCCGCTGGCCCCGTGCTACAAGGCGCGTCGAGCGGCGAGGAGGCCACGATGGCGAGACGACCGGCGACCGTGTACGGCCTGCGGGCCGCCCTGGCGCTGGGCCGGCACCGGCCCGAGGCGATCCAGCGCATCCTGTACGACGCGGCGCGGCGCGACGACCTGCGGCCCCTGCTGAAGGCCGCCGCGAAGCAGCGCCGCCCGTACAACGAGGCCGGCCCGGACGATCTGGCGAACGTCGCCGGCACGGTGCACCACGAGGGCGTCGTGGTGACCGCCGATCCCCTGCCGACCGTGCCCTTCCCGCGCCTGCTGGGGCGCCTGCCCGCCGACGCGGTGGTGGTCGCGCTCGACGGCGTCTCGAACCCGCACAACGTCGGCTCGGTGCTGCGCAGCGCGGCCTGGTTCGGCGTGGCCGCGGTGCTGGTCGACGGCCCGGAGGAGGAGGCCCTGAACCCGGCGGCCATCCGCGTGGCCCAGGGCGGCGCCGAGGTGGTGCCGGTGTCGACCGCCGAGGTGCCGCGGGCGCTCGAGGCGCTCGCGCGGCGCGGCTTCACGATCGTCGGGGCCGATCAGCGCGCGCCGGCCGGTGTGTTCGACACCCCCCTGCCACGACCCCTGTGCCTGGTGATGGGGAGCGAGGCCGAGGGGATGTCGAAGGCCAGCCGCCGCGCCTGCACGGTGCAGGTGGCCGTGCCCGGCACCGCCGCGGTCGAGTCGCTGAACGTCGGCGTGGCCGCCGGCATCCTGATGGCGGCCGCCGCGCGCCCGTAATCGGCGCCCAGGGGTTCACGCGCACCCATCCGTATCTTTCCCAATCCGCCCTCCGCCGTATGACGGCCGGTTGCCACACGGGCACATGCGGAGGAGAGAGAGCGGATGCGCGGAACAGGAACGAAACTTCTGGCCCTGGCCTTCGTGGCGGCGTCGACGGGCACGGCGTTGGCGCAGGAGGCCTTTCGGCCGGTGACGGTGCCCTGGGTGGGCACGGCGCCGACCGTCCCCCACGACGCCGTCGCCGGCCAGTGGTTCTGGATGCAGGCCGTGGCGCGCGGCGCCTGCGGTGACACCATCCAGTACCGCTGGGACTTCGAGGGCGACGGCACCTTCGACATGGGCTGGACCAACGCGCCCAGCCGCTACGACCTGGGCGTCAAGCACACCTACCCCGACATCGGCCAGACCCGCCTGTTCGTGGCGCGCGTCGAGGCCCGGTGCGGCGCGGCCGGCGAGCCGGCGTCGGCCGACTTCTACGTCAAGGCCCACAGCGCCCCCACCCGCGGCCAGCGGGTGAACCGGGCGATCAGCAACGGCCTCTGGTACGGCCACAAGAGCCTCACCCGCAGCGCCGACGGCCGCAAGGCCTGGTGGGGCCACCGCGCCGCCACCGCCGCGCTGGCGCAGGCGATGATGAACCGTGGCCACCGCGCCGGCGTGTCGCCCGCGGTCTCGCCCTACGTCGACGACGCGCAGGGCGTCATCCACTACCTGCTCGGCGAGATGTACCGGCTGAACATCGCCGGTCAGCTTCAGCAGGGCGAGAACCCCGACGTCAACGGCGACGGCTACTGCCTGTACTACCAGTCGCAGAACGCGCACGGCGTCGAGAACTACACGCAGGGCCCGGTGCTCGAGGCGCTGGCCAGCTGGGGCGACATGAACTACGTCGCGCCGGCCGATCTGGGCTACGCCGCCGAGGTGGGCGGGCGGACGCTCGGTGAGATCGTCCAGAACGCCGCCGAGTACTTCTTCTGGGGCATGAGCGAGTTCGCCTTCGACGGCGGCATCGCCGGCGGGTGGGACTACCACACCAACGCCGCCCCCTACATCGACACCTCGCAAGTGGGCTGGACCGCGGTCGGCCTGTTCGCCGCCGAGGAGAACGGCGGCGTGCAGGTGCCGCAGTGGATCAAGGACCGCCTGCTGAAGGGCGCGCAGTACATGCACGGCGGGCGCGTCGGCGGCGTGCCGGGCACGTACGGCTATCGCACGCCGGACGCCAACTACGGCAACCTCACCCGCTCGGGCGCGATGCTGGCCGCCCTGGCCTTCGCGCTGGACAAGGATCCCGACGCCAACGGGCTGGTCGGCCAGACCCACGGCTTCATCAGCGACTACTTCGACGTCGGCTACATCGGCACCGAGGGCTGGCGCTACGCGTTCCTCGGCAACTACTACGCGATGTTCCAGATGTCGAAGGGCATGCGCACCTTCGAGCCGGCCTTCACCACGCTGAACGACGGCCGCGAGTGGTACCCGATCGTCGCCGACTGGCTGATCGGCCACCAGAACGCCGACGGCTGGTTCATCAACGACAACTCGTGGATGTCGAGCGGCGTCAACGCGCAGATGGCCCACGCGCTGGGCCTGCTGGTGCTGATCCCGACCGTGTTCGACACCCCGCCGGTGGCCGTCGCGCACGCCGAGCCCGCCCTGGTGGGCCCGGGCGACACGGTCACCTTCCGCCACGACGGCAGCTACGCGCCCGACCCCCAGCAGGGCATCACGACGTACCGCTGGAACTTCGTCGACGCGCCCGAGGACGACGCCAACGGCGACGGCACCGTCACGCCCGACGAGATGGTGTGGGAGTTCGTCACCGTCGATCCCGAGGCGCGGCCCACCTACGCCTACGACCCGGACATCGACTTCGGCGAGGAGGCCGTCTTCACGATCACGCTGCAGGTGGAGGACGCCCTGGGCCGCAAGGCCATCGATCAGGAGTCGGCCACCGTGCGCGTCAGCCTGATCAACCACCCGCCGGTCGCGCGCGCCCACCCGGACGGCGATCGCCCCTACGCGGCGCCCCAGGGCGGCACGGTGCGGCTGGACGCCTCGACCAGCTACGACCCCGACAGCGACGACGCGCCCGCGCCGGGCGCCGAGGCGGATCGCATCACCTCGATCCGCTGGGATCTGGACCGCGACGGCACCTTCGAGACCGACGGGGCCGCGGTGGACTTCGCCGTGCCCGAGAGCTGGGCGCTGGGTGACGTGCGCGTGGTGCAGGTCGAGGTCTGCGACGACGGCCGCTGGACCGGCGAGACCGACGCCGAGTGCGGCGGCGACTGCACCCAGTGCCGGCAGGCGTCGGCGCGCCTGGTGGTGACGCCGGTGGGCTTCGACGTGCCGGTCGCCGACGCGGACGTCGACGAGGGCGGCCAGGTGGCCGTGCAGGCCGCGCCCATCGATCCCTTCTTCACGAACCCGACCTACATCTGGACCTGCGGCGCGCCGCTCGACGTGATCGGCGCCGGCGCCGAGGTGACGGTCGACGCGAGCGCGGCGAACGGCCCGGCCGAGGGCTGGGACGTGCGCTGCCAGCTGGTGGTGGCCAGCGGCGAGTTCCGCTCGCACAGCGAGTTCACGGTGACCGTGCACAACGCGCCGCCGGCCATCACCGCGGTGGACGTGGCGCCCTCGAACGAGGGGCAGGCGGCGGTGGTCACCATCACCGCCCAGGATCCCGGCGGCGACGCCGTGACCTACGACGTCGACTGTGACGACGACGGCCAGGCCGAGCTCGAGGGCCTGGCCGCGGGCCTCGCCGAGTGCACCTTCGCCGACGACGGCGCGCCGACCGTGCGGGTGTGGGCGCGCGACGTGGACGGCGGCGTGGGCCAGGGCACCGGCGTCGGCGCCGTGGCCAACCTGAACCCGACCATCACCGCGCCGGGCTGCCCGGAGGCGTACGAGGCCGAGCCCTCGACGCTGACCTTCGCGACCGACGATCCGGGGCCCGAGGACGTGGTCACCTGCGCCTTCGACGGCCCGGCGCCCGGCGGCGCCGAGCTGAACGCGGCCACCTGCGTCGTGACCTGGACGCCCACCTTCGACCAGGCCGGCGCGGCCCCCACGGCCTTCGCGCTGGTGGCCACCGACGGGGACGGCGGCGAGGCGCGCGCCTCGGTGGCCTGCGGCGCCATCCTGCGCGACCGCGACGGCGACGGCGTGCCCGACCGCCTGGACGTCTGCCCCGACACGCCCGATCCCGATCAGGCCGATCTGGACGGCGACGACATCGGCGACGCCTGCGACGCCGACGACGACGGCGACGGCACCGACGACGCCGCCGACAACTGCCCCCGCACCGCCAACGCCGATCAGGCCGATCTCGACGGCGACGACGCCGGCGACGCCTGCGACACCGACGACGACGGCGACGGCGCCGACGACGACGCCGACAACTGCCCCCGCACCGCCAACGCCGATCAGGCCGATCTGGACGGCGACGACGCCGGCGACGCCTGCGACGCCGACGACGACGGCGACGGCGTGGACGACGAGGACGACAACTGCGCCCGCGTCGTGAACGCCGACCAGGCCGACCTCGACGGCGACGACGCCGGCGACGCCTGCGACGCCGACGACGACGGCGACGGCGCCGACGACGACGCCGACAACTGCCCCCGCACCGCCAACGCCGACCAGGCCGATCTCGACGGCGACGACGCCGGCGACGCCTGCGACGCCGACGACGACGGCGACGGCACCGACGACGACGCCGACAACTGCCCCCGCACCGCCAACGCCGACCAGGCCGATCTCGACGGCGACACCGCCGGCGACGCCTGCGACGACGACGACGACGGCGATGGCGTGGACGACGTCGACGACAACTGCCCGCGCGTCGAGAACGCCGACCAGGCGAACCTCGACCGCGACCTGCAGGGCGACGCCTGCGACGCCGACGACGACAACGACGGCACGGACGACGAGGCCGACAACTGCCCCCGCACCGCCAACGCGAACCAGGCGGACATCGACGCGGACGGCGACGGCGACGCCTGCGACGACGACGACGACGGCGACGGCATCGACGACGACGCCGACAACTGCCCCCGCACGCCCAACGCCGACCAGGCCGACCTCGACCAGGACGAGCGCGGTGACGTGTGCGACGGCGACGTCGACGACGACGGCATCCCCGACGAGACGGACAACTGCCCGCGCACCGACAACTTCGACCAGGCCGATCTGGACGGCGACGGCCAGGGCGACGCCTGCGACGCGGACGACGACGGCGACGGCGTGCCCGACGGCGAGGACAACTGCGCCCGCGTCGCCAACGCCGATCAGCTGAACCTGGACGGCGACGGCCCGGGCGACGCCTGCGACGCCGACGACGACAACGACGGCACGGACGACGAGGCCGACAACTGCCCGCGCACCGCCAACGGCGACCAGGGCGACCTCGACGGCGACGGCGCCGGCGACGCCTGCGACCACGACGACGACGGCGACGGGCTGGACGACGACGCCGACAACTGCCCGCGGGTGGCCAACCCCGAGCAGGCCGATCTCGAGGGCGACGGCGCGGGCGACGCCTGCGACGCCGACGACGACGACGACGCGATGGACGACGACTTCGACAACTGCCCGCGGGTGGCCAACCCCGAGCAGGGCGATCTGGACGGCGACGGCGCCGGCGACGCTTGCGACGACGACGACGACGGCGACGGCGTGAACGACGACGCCGACAACTGCGCCCGCACCGCCAACGCCGACCAGGCCGATCTCGACGGCGACGGCGCCGGCGACGCCTGCGACCCGAACGACGACGACGACGGCGTCGACGACGACGCGGACAACTGCCCGCGGGTGGCCAACCCCGACCAGGCCGATCTCGACGGCGACGGCGTCGGTGACGCCTGCGACGCCGACGACGACGACGACGGCAGCGACGACGACGCCGACAACTGCCCGCGCATCGCCAACGCCGACCAGCTGGATCTCGACGGCGACGCCGCGGGCGACGCCTGCGACGACGACGACGACGGCGACGGCGTGAACGACGACGCCGACAACTGCCCCCGCGTGGCCAACGAGGACCAGGCCGACGAGGACGGCAACGGCCAGGGCGACGCCTGCGACGGCGACGACGACGGCGACGAGATCGGCGACGAGGCCGACAACTGCCCGCAGGTGGCCAACGCCGACCAGGCCGATCTCGACGGCGACGGCGTGGGCGACGCCTGCGACGACGACGACGACGGCGACGGCGTCGAGGACGCCTTCGACGACTGCCCGGCCGCGGCGAACGACGACCAGACCGACACCGACGGCGACGGCGAGGGCGACGCCTGCGACGACGACGACGACGGCGACGGCGTCAGCGACGAAGACGAGCGCGCGGCGGGCACCGATCCGAACGCCTCGGACAGCGACGGCGACGGCATCGACGACGGCGTCGAGGCCGAGGGCGAGGCGGGCACCGATCCGCTGAACCCCGACACCGACGGCGACGGCCTGTGCGACGGCCCGGTCAGCGTCGAGGACGTCTGCGTGGGCGGCGAGGATCGCGACGCGAACGGCGTCGTCGACGCCGGCGAGACCGACCCCGCCGCGGCCGACACCGACGAGGACGGCCTCTGCGACGGCGCCAGCGACGTGCCCGAGGTGTGCGTGGCCGGCGAGGACCTGAACCAGGACGGCGTGGTCGACGACGACGAGACCGATCCGACCGTCTTCGACACCGACGGCGGCGGCGTGGGCGACGGCGCCGAGCGCGGCGCGGCGCACCCGACGGATCCGCGGAACCCGAGCGACGACGACCGCGACGACGACGGCGTCAGCGACGAGGACGAGGTGACCAACGGCACCGATCCCGACGCGCCGGACAGCGACGGCGACGGCGTCGACGACGGCGACGAGCGCGAGGCCGGCACCGACCCCAACGCGGGCGACAGCGACGGCGACGGCGTCAGCGACGGCGACGAGCGCGAGGCCGGCACCGATCCCAACGCGGGCGACAGCGACGGCGACGGCGTCAGCGACGGTGACGAGCGCGACGCCGGCACCGACCCCCGCAACGGCGACAGCGACGGCGACGGCGTCAGCGACGGTGACGAGCGCGAGGCCGGCACCGATCCGCGCAACGGCGACAGCGACGGCGACGGCGTCAGCGACGGCGAGGAGCGCCAGGCGGGCACCGACCCCAACGAGCGCGACAGCGACGGGGACGGCGTGCGCGACGGCACCGAGCGGCGCGAGGGCACCGATCCGACGTCGGCCGACAGCGACGGCGACGGCCTGAGCGACGGCATCGAGCGCGGCCTGGGCACCGATCCCCACGCGGCCGACACGGACGGCGACGGCGTCAGCGACGCGGACGAGGTCGAGGCCGGCACCAACCCGCGCCGGGTCGACACCGACGGCGACGGCGTGAACGACGGCGACGAGATCGAGGCCGGGACGGATCCGCGCTCGGCGGACAGCGACGGCGACGGCGTCAGCGACCGCGACGAGGCCGAGGCCGGCACGGATCCGCGCTCGGCGGACACCGACGGCGACGGCATCAGCGACCGCGACGAGGCCGAGGCCGGCACCAACCCGCGCTCGAGCGACAGCGACGGCGACGGCGTCAGCGACCGCGACGAGGTGCGCGACGGGACCGATCCCAACGCCGCCGACAGCGACGGCGACGGCCTCGACGACGGCGAAGAGGCCGAGCTGGGCACCGATCCGCTCGACGCCGACAGCGACGAGGACGGCCTCGACGACGGCGAGGAGGTCGAGATCGGGACCGATCCCCTCGACGTCGACACCGACGGCGACGGCATCCAGGACGGCACCGAGGTGGGCCGCACCCAGGGCGGCGCGGGCACCGCGCCCGGCACCTTCGTGCCCGACGCGGATCCCGACACCACGACCGATCCGCTGAACGCCGACACCGACGGGGACGGCCTGAGCGACGGCGCCGAGGACACGAACCGCGACGGCAGCTTCGGCGACGGTGAGTCGGATCCGCTGCTGGGCGCGGACGGCGAGCCGGTCGAGGTGGGCACCATCAGCGGCTCGGCCCCGATGGGCTGCACGGCGGCGCCCGGCCGCGGCGGCCTGCCCTTCGGCGGTCTGATGATGCTGGTGATGCTCGGCCTGCTGCGGCGGCGCCGCCGCTGAGCCGAGCCCCGGGGGCCGCCCGGCCCTCGGTCACGCCGCCGACGCGCGCACGCCGTCGGCGGCCTCTCTCCCGCCCCGGAAGCCAGCGGATCCGGTCAGGCCGCCGACGCGCTCCGGCCGTCGGCGGCCGCCCGCCCCTGCACCCGCCACGCCTTGCCCGACACCAGCACGCCGAGCGCCCGGCCCACCGCCGGCGCCACCGGCACCGGCACGCCCGAGCCGAGCGCGCTCAGCAAGCGGGCGTGAGACCAGGGCGCGGCGCCCTCCAAGGCCCGATCGGCCGGCCCCACCGCGGTGCACAGGGTGTAGGGGTGACGCTGCGCGCCCATGCGCCCCAGCAGGTGGTCGTCGATGACGAAGGCGCCCTCGGCCTCGGCGGCCAGCGAGCGGCCCGAGGCCAGGACGAAGTGGACGGCGGCGATGCAGTCGACGGCCGAGCGGACGCGCACCGCCACGGGGGCGGTGGCGCCGAGGCCCAAGGCGGCGCAGAGGCCGCCGATCACGGTCGCGCGGTGCTCGATGGCGGCCCGGTTCCAGACGCGGTCCGGCGCCCCGCCCCGCTCGAGCACCACCGCGGCGGCGAAGGGATCTTCGCTCAGCAGGTGCTCGAACCGAGCCGGGACGGTGGGTGCCACGAGACCTCCAGGGGTCGAAACGGCGCGCAGCATTGTGTTCCGCCAGCGCGACGTCAACCCTCTCGACCCCTGTCGCGTCATCCGGCGCTCACGTCCGCCAAGAAAAGTGAGGTTTATCCGAGAAGTGAGGTTCGGCCTCACCGGCGGCGCGCGTCGTAGGCCCCCACCAGCGCCTCGAGCAGCGCGCCGCCGAGCTCGGCGTAGCCGTCGCGCGTCAGGTGCACCAGATCGCCCCCGGCCCGGCCGCGGCGCCGCCAGTCCAGGATCGCGCCCGGGCCGCCCATCGCCGCCCGGGCGTCCCAGAAGGCGCAGCCGTGCGCGTCGGCCAGCGCCCTCTGCAGCTCGATCACCGCGTCGTGCGAGGGCAGCGGGCGGCGGCGGCGCATCGCGTCGGGCGGGCCGGTCACCAGGCAGTCGGCGGTGGGCGCGGCCCGCACCCGCTCGATCGCGGCGGCGAACACCTGGGCGTACGCGTCGAGGTCGAGGTGGTCGTCGAACAGCTCGTTGGTGCCGAAGCTGAGGATGACCAGATCCGGGCGCAGCCGCCCCAGCGCGGCGGGCAGCAGGCCGGGCGCCAGCCGCAGCAGCTTCGACACCCGCGCGCCGTTGAGGCCGATCGCGTCGTAGATCAGCCCGCCCCCCGGCCCCTCGAGCGACGCGCCGAAGAGGCGCACCTCGGCGTCGCCCAGCGCGTGCACGCTGATCCGGCGCGCGCCCGCGGGCAGCTCGAAGCGCGCGAACCCGGCGCCCACCCACGGGCCGGCCGTGCGCACGCGGCCCACGCGCACCCCGTCGGCGCGCACCTCGAAGCAGCCGCCGCGGGGCTGCCGCAGGTAGTGGAGGTCGACCGCGGCGAGCGCCTGCCCCGCGTCGGCGCCCGGGCGCGGGCCCACCTCGAAGAAGGCGTCGGCGTCGGCGGTGGCGGTGGCGCACAGCCCCGCGCCGAACCAGCCGTCGTCCAGGCCGCCGCGCAGGCCGTCCACCCGCCACTCGCCGTGGCTGCGGTTGATCAGGTGCTGCTGCCCGTAGCTGCGCCACGGCCGCCCGGCCAGCACCAGGCCGCGCCCGCCATCGCCGAAGCGCGCCTGCAGCCCCTCGCGCACGACGCCGCTCTGCAGATCGGCGACGATGTGCGAGTCGCCGAAGTGGGTGACGCGCACACGCGCGGTCGGCTGGCCCAGCCGCGCGAAGAAGCGGCTCAGGTGCTCGGCCCCCTCGATCGGGGCGCCGCCCAGCACCAGCACCGCGGCCAGCAGAGCGCCGCTCACGGCGCCACCGGCAGCGGCGCGGGCGCCGGGTTGCGGCCATCGACCCGGGTGCCCGCCGCCCACAGCGCGACGGCGCCCGGCGCGTCGGGATCGACGTCGTCGACGCGCACCGACAGCGCCGGGGAATCGCCCAGCCACTCGGCGGGGAAGTCGAGGCGCGCGGTGTAGCCGTGCGGCGTGGCGCGCCAGGCCGGGCGCACCGCACGCTCGGGCGCGCGGCGCACGCTCAGCCGCGCCTCGCCCAGCTCGACGCGCACCGGGCGCCGCGCGCCGATCCACACCCGAAGTCCGTCGTCGGCGTGGCGGCCCGGATCGACCACCTCGACCTCGAGCGTGGCGGTGCCGCCGGACGCCTCGAGGTGGGCGCGCGCCGCCAGATCGGTCAACCCGCCCCAGGGCCGCCCGTCCTCGTCGACGCGGCAGGCGTGGGCGCCGGGGCCCTCGGCGGGCGCGCGCGGATCGACCACGCAGGGCGCCCGGGGCGGCGCCAGCCACAGCGCGGCGTGCGCGCGCAGCGGATCGTCGGGCGCGAGCCAGCGCAGGCCGTCGAGGCGCGGCACCGGGCCGAGGGGAATCAGGGAACCCCCGCCGCGCCAGGCCCACAGGGTGCGCGCCGGGCACGCGGCGGTCAGCCGGGCCGGATCGCGGTGCAGCGGCGCGTCGTCGGGCGCCGCCTCGCCGCGCAGCACCAGCGCCCGCTCGCCGCCGCGGGTGCTGCGCAGGTCGACCACGTCGTCCACCGCCTGGCCGCCCAGCCGCGCCGGGCCCCCGTCCACCGCGCGCCCCCTGGCAGCTCCACGGCCGGCGCCGCCGGCGCGCCGACGCGCAGCAGGTGCAGATCGCCCGCGCACCGCGCCGCGCGCGCGCCCAGGGCGAGGAACCGCGCGCGGCGCCCGCCGACCAGCTCGCGCGGCACCACGGCCAAGGGCGCGCGCACGCACGGATCGACCAGGCCGGGCAGGCGCTCGGCGATCCACTCCACGCCGGCGTCGGCGGGGGGCGGCGCGGCGACGGCGCCGTCGGGCAGGCGCCGCACCTCGACCTCGGCGGCCAGCCGTGGCCCCTCGCCGAGGCTGCGCCGGCGGAAGCGGGCCAGCACGACCGTGTCACCCAGGAACTGCAAGGGCGCGCGCTCGTCCTCGAGGACGCCGTCGTCGGGGCCGGGCGGGATGGGCGGCGGCGTCAGCGGTCGCCACGCGCGCGCCCCGGGCGCCTGCGCCTGCAGCGTCGTCCAGCGGCTGGCCGCGGCGGGCAGCGGCCCGGGCGCGCGGGGTCGGCTGGCCTCGGCGATCATGCGGAAGCGCCACACGTCGCCCTCGAGCGTGACGTGCCACCCGGGCGCCGTGTAGAGGGCGCCGGCGTCGACGTCGGCCAGCCAGGTGCGCTCGCCGGCCCAGAAGACGGCGGCGGCGTGATCGGGCGGGATGGGCGCGCCGAGCAGCAGGGCGGCCAGCATCAGCACGGCGCGCTCGCCCCGCCCGGCCCCTTGGCGCTACCCTCCGCGCCCATGCACCGCGCCCTCGCCCTCGTCGTCCTGCTGCTGCCCTCGGCCCCGGTCGGCGCGCAGCCCGCCCCCACCCTGAAGCCCGAAGTGAAGCAGGCCCTGCGCGACGACGCGCTGCGCGGCGTGCGCGCGCGCCTCGAGGCCGGTCGGAAGAAGCAGCTGGTGCTGCGCCGCGAGGCGACGGCGCCGCCCCGACCGCCCGCGGACGGCACGGTCGTCGACTGGCTGCGCTTCGCCCACCGGCAGATCACGACGCGCTGATCCGCGCCCAGCGCCCGGGGCTCTGCTCGGCCGCGCGCCCCTCGGCCGCCAGCTTGATCAGGTGCGCGCGCACCGACAGGCCGGCGATGCCGCCGCCCGGGCCCTGACGCGCGATGGGCGGCGCGTCGGCGTAGGCCCGCTCGACCAGCGTGAGCACGTCCAATGGCCCCGGCTCGAGGGCGGCCAGCACCTTGCCCTCGCGCATCAGGCGGTGCGCCACGTAGGCGCGCAGGCGCGCGACCGCCCCGCCGATGGCCGGCCCGTGCGCGGGCAGCAACACCGCGGGCGCGCGATCGGCCAGGCGCTCGAGCTGGGTGAGGTACTGCGCCATGTCACCGTCGCCGGGCTCGACGAGGATGGTGCCGACGCCGGCCACCATGTCGCCGACCACCGCCGCGCCACAGTCGAGGTCGAGCAGGCAGACGTGGCCCGGGGCGTGGCCGGGCGTGTGCAGCACCTCGACGCGCCGGGCGCCGAGCAGCAGCACCTCGCCGTCCTCGAGGTGGCGCGCGACGGGCACCTTCACGCGGCGCGCGGTGTCGACGTGGGCCCAGACGGGCGCGCCGGTGCGATCGGCCAGGTGCGCGGCGCCGCCGACGTGATCGTGGTGGTGGTGGGTGAGGACGATGGCCTCGAGCCGATCGCCGGCCGCCACGCGCGCGTCGATCTCGGCGTCGAGGCGCGCGCGCTCGGCGGGGTCGGGCGAGGCGGGATCGACGACGACGAAGGCCGCGTCGCCGACCAGGTAGCAGTTGGTGTGGGTGGCGGGCGGCAGCGTGGGGGTGCGCACCGGGAACAGCGTCAGCCAGGGGCGCACCGGCGAGCGGCCGGCCAGCGCGGCCTGCCCCACGTCGGCGGCGGCGAAGCGCGCGGGCGCGTGGGCCGCGCCGTCGGCCAGGGCCCGCAGCAGGGCGCGGGTGGGCGGCGCGAGCAGCACCTCGCCGCGATCCCAGGCCGCCAGCGCGTCGGCCGGGCGCACCCAGGCGCCCGACGTGAGCTCGGGATCACCGGCGTCCACGCGCGGGGCCGCGTCGTCGGCCACCCAGGTGGTGAAGAAGTGCGTGCGGAACCGGCTGACCAGGTAGGCGGGCGCGGTCCAGGCGCCCGCCGGGACGAGGGCGTCCAGGCGCGGCGCGCGGCCGGTGGCGGCGCACCAGGCGGCGAAGTCGACCTCGCCCGCGCGGACGGCGGCGCGCTCCTCGGCCGTCGGCGGGGCCCCGTCGGCGTGCAGATAGCCCGTCTCTTCGAAGGTCTCGCGCACCGCGGCGCGGCGCAGCGCGGCGTCGCCCTCGCCGTCCCCCGCGTCCACGGCGCCCCCGGGGAACACCATGAAACCGCTGAGGAATCGGTCGTCGTCGTGGCGGCGGACCCAGTACACCTCGGGATCGGCCGGGCGCCGCAGCAGCAGCAACGAGGTCGTGGCGCGCATCAGGGCGCCTCCTGCGACGCGGCGTAGCTGTCCATCAGCGCCGCGAACAGCATCGCGCCGATGCGCTCGGCCCCCTTGCGCGTCGGGTGCGTCAGATCGCCGCCCGCGAGCTGGGGCCGGTGCCGGTACCACTGCGCCATCGATCCCTCGCCGCCCATCGCCTCGAAGGCGTTCCAGAACGCGCAGCCCTGGGCGAAGGCCACCTCGCGCTGCACCCGGACGATGCGCTTCACCACCGGCATGGTGCGCAGCTTGCCGCCCTCGCGCTCGGCGCGGTCCATCGGCCCCACCATCAGGCAGCTCACCCCGGGCAGCGCCTGCCGCAGGTGCCCCACCGTCTGCGCCAGGTCGGCGCGGTAGGTGTCGGCGCTCAGGTTGCGCCACTGGCTCTCGTTGGTGCCGTAGTGCAGCACCAGCAGATCGGGGTGCCGGAGCCGCAGCTGATCGTGCCAGTGCGGCGGATCCATGCGCTTCAGCAGCTTCGCGCGCGCGCCGTCCACCCCCAGGCTGTCGTACACCACCCCCGGCCCGGGCCGCTCGAGCACCGCGCCGAACAGCCGCACCTCGCCGCCGCCCAGCGTCTTCACGCGCAGCACGTGGGGCCCGTCGGACACCTGCACCTCGGCCAGCCGCGACTTCGTCTCGTCGATGCCGGTGTTCACCTCGACGCCGCGCCCGTCGACCTCGATCTCGAAGCGCCCGCCCCCCGGCTGCCCCAGGTAGAACACCTGCATCCGGGCGACGCCGTCGTTCAGCCCGTCCTCGCCCTCCGGCTCGAAGCGCACCCACTGCCCCGCGCGCGACGTCCGGAAGGTCATGCCCCCCAGGCCGTACAGCCCGTCGGCGATGGTCGGGTTGGTCATGCGGTTGATCGTCCAGCCGTCGCTGGACCACAGCTTCAGGTTGTTGCGGCGGTACCAGCGCGTCGGGCGGCCCGCCAGCACGAAGCCGTGACCGGCGTCGCCGAACTTCTTCTGCATCAGGCGGCGGACGGTCTGCGTGACGTAATCGCCCGCGATCAGCGAGTCGCCGTAGTGCACCACGCGCGCGACGGCGCCCGGCTCCCCCGCGCGCACCCGATCGAGCGCGGCGTGGAAGCGGCGCAGCGCGTGCTGGTGATCCTCGATGGCGTACAGCGGCACGCCCGAGGCCGTCTCTTCGATGTCCGGCGCGTCGGGCAGATCGGCGTTGCTCTCGATGATGAAGCCCGCGTCGGGCGGCGCGCCGGCGTCGCCCTCGCCGTCGTCGCGGGGGGCCGGCCGCGCCTTGCGGGCGGGGCGGGGGGCCTTCTCGGCGGGCCCCAACGCGATGAGGGCGTCGTCGTCGAAGTCGCGCGACAGGGCCTCGTCGTCGGGGGCCTCGTCGAAGGCGCCGGGGCGGAACAGGCGCGGCACGAAGGCGAGCGGATCGTCGGGCGCCCAGCGCAGCGGCTCGAGGAAGGGCGCGAGCTGCAGCACCAACGCCGCCAGCACCGCGCCGCCGATGGCCCGGGCGGTCTTCTGCCCCAGGGTGGCGGGGCTGCCGGTCTCGAGCTTGGGTGCCTGCACGTCGCCTCAGAACTGGAAGTAGATGAAGGGCACCACGTCCGCCGAGGCCGCCTTCTGCAGGCCCAGGCCGACCGCCACCAGCGCCGCCGCCTGCACCGCCGCGGGCAGCGTCGCGAAGCCGGCCACGATGCGCTCGAACCACGCGCGCGGCCAGAGGTGCGTCACGACGCCCACCAGCATCACCGCCACCACCGGCGCCGTCAGGTGGTGGGTGGAGAAGGAGAGGTCGGCCAGGCGCGCGAGGACGTCCGTGGCGGCCCGCAGATCGGTCGCCCGGAAGAAGATCCACGCCAGGCAGACATAGTGGAAGGTGCACAGCCCCGCCACCACCTCGCCCAGCGGGCCGCGCAGCAGCGGCCGGCGCCCGGCGGCCTCGCGCCGGCGCTGCACCGCGCGCAGGGCGGCCAGGGCGCCGCCGTGCAGGGCGCCCCAGATGATGAAGTTCCAGCCCGCGCCGTGCCACAGCCCGCCGAGCAGCATGGTCAGCATCAGATTGCGCTGGGTGTGGAAGGCGCCGCCCCGGTTGCCGCCGAGCGAGATGTACAGGTAATCGCGCAGCCAGGTGGAGAGCGAGATGTGCCAGCGGCGCCAGAAGTCCTGCAGGTCGCGGGCGCGATAGGGCGCGTTGAAGTTGTCGGGGAACTTGAAGCCGAGCAGCAGCGCCGAGCCGATGGCGATGTCGCTGTAGCCGCTGAAATCACAGTAGATCTGCGCCGCGTAGCCGTAGATGCCCACCAGCAGTTCGAGGCTGCTGTACATGCCGGGCGCCTCGAAGATGCGGTCGACCAGGTTGAGGGCCAGGAAGTCGGCGATGACCACCTTCTTGAACAGCCCCAGCGCCACCAGATAGAGGCCGCGGCCGCCCATCGCGTCGGTCAGCGGCGGGCGCGCGGCCAGCTGGGGCAGCAGGTCGCGGGCGCGCACGATGGGGCCCGCGACCAGCTGCGGGAAGAAGCTGACGAACAGCAGATAGCGCGGGTAGCTGGCGATCGGCTGGAGCTGCCGGCGGGCGATGTCGATGGTGTAGCTCATCGACTGGAACGTGAAGAACGAGATGCCGACCGGCAGCAGCACCTGCATGCGGAAGCCGGGCCAGTAGAAGTCGCCGACGGTGAGCGCGGTCTGGGCGTCGACCAGCTGCACCGCCTGGTCGAGCGCGCCCATGAAGAAGTTGAAGTACTTGAAGATGCTCAGGACGCCGAGGTTGTAGACGACCGACACCAGCACCAGGCGCCGCCGCGTGCGCGCGTCCCCCGTCCGCCCCAGCCGCCGACCCACCGTGAAGTCGACCAGCGACGACGCCACGATCAGCAGCAGATACGTGGGGTTCCAGCACGCGTAGAAGAGCAGGCTGGCCACCAGCAGCAGGCTCAGCGCCACCTTCGCGTAGCGCACCGTCGCCCAGTAGCCGACGAAGACGACGAGGAAGAAGGTGATGTACTCGAGCGAGTTGAACAGCAAACCGTGACCTGCGGGGCGCGGCGAGGAACGGCGTACTATGCGCCGGCCGACGCGACGCGTAAACCCGAGGCATGTCGGCCGATGGTGACGGCGGCGCCCCGGCCGGAGTAGGTTGACGCCATGAAGACCGATCCTCGTCAGGCCGCGGCGGACGCCGCGGCGTCGCTGGCGGCGCGCTGCGCCGCTCCCCGGGCGGCCGTCGTCCTCGGCAGCGGCCTCGGCGCCTTCGCCGACGCCCTCACCGACGCGGTCGCGATCGACTACGCCGACATCCCGCACTTCCCCGAGGTGGGCGTCGCGGGCCACGCCGGCCGCATGGTGGTCGGCAACCTGCCCGGCGGCGGCCCGCGGGTGGCCGCGCTGGCCGGTCGCGTGCACCTGTACGAGGGCCACCCCATCGCCCACGTCGTGCACCCGGTGCGCACCCTGGCCGCCTGGGGCGTGGACACCGTCGTCTTCACCAACGCGGCCGGCGGCATGCGCCCCCACCTGCAGCCCGGCACGCTGATGCTGATCACCGATCACATCAACCTGTCGGGCCAGAACCCGCTGACCGGCCCCAACGACGACGCCCTCGGCCCCCGCTTCCCGGATCTGAGCGCCGCCTACGATCGCGATCTGTGCGCGACGTTCCGCGCGGCGGCCGAGGCGGTGGGCGTGCCCCTCGAGGCGGGCGTCTACGTCGGCCTGTCCGGCCCCAGCTACGAGACCCCCGCCGAGATCCGCATGCTGCAGATCCTGGGCGGCGACGCCGTGGGCATGTCGACGGTGTGCGAGGTGATCGCCGCCCGCCACGTCGGCCTGCGCGTCGCCGGCGTCTCGTGCATCACCAACGCCGCCGCCGGCCTGAGCGACGCGCTGCTCGACCACGCCGAGGTCAAGGAGACCGCCGATCGCGTCCGCGACGCCTTCGTCACCCTGCTGACCGCCGCCCTCGGCCGCATCGGCGGAGCTGCCTCGTGACCGACGACGCGCTGGTGCAGGCCGCCGTCGACGCGCGCGCCCACGCCTGGGCCCCCTACAGCGGCTTCGCGGTGGGCGCCGCGCTCCTGTGCGCCGACGGCACCGTCTACACCGGCTGCAACGTCGAGAACGTCACCTTCGGCCTCACCACCTGCGCCGAGCAGGTGGCCATCCTCAAGGCGGTCAGCGAGGGCCGGCGCACCTTCACCAAGGTGGCCGTCGTCACCCCCAGCCACCCGCCCGCGGCGCCCTGCGGCCTGTGCCGCCAGATGATGGTCGAGTTCGCCGCCGACCTCGAGGTGCTCATCTGCAGCCCCGAGGGCGTCGTCGAGCGCACCACGCTGGCCGCGCTGCTGCCCCGCGCCTTCCGCCCGGCCGATCTGGAGGACACCTCGGCGTGACGCGGGCTCTGCCGGTGTGGGTGGCGGCGCTGACCGCCGGCTGCAGCCTGGTCATCGGCGACATCGACCTCCCGCCGATCCAGGTGGGGCCGGCGGACGAGGGCGTCGAGCTGGACGTCGGCGCCGACGCCGAGCGCCCGGACGCCGCCCCCGACGCCGCGCCCCCGCCCGACGCCGCCGGGGACGCCGGCCCCGACGCGGGCGATCTGGACGCCGCCCCCGACGCCGCGCCCCCGCCCGACCTGGGCCCCGACGCCGCCTGGCCCGATCTGGGCCCCGACGCCGCCCCCGACGCCGCCCCGGATCAGGGCCCACCGGTCGTGCCCTTCGAGCCCCGCGACGTCGCCGGCCGCTGGCACCTGTACGGCGTCGCCACCGAGGATCCCCTCGAGGCGCTGCTGATCGTCGGCGCCGACGGCACCCCCGGCTTCTCGGCGCTCGACGGCACGCAGCTGGGCGTCGTGGCCACGCTGACGCCGGACACCGCCGATCCCCGGCGCGCGGCCCTCGCCCTGCCCGGCTACCTGGACGATCCGCTCGTCGGCGCGCTCGACCCGATCGCCGGCTTCGGCGTGCTGGTGCAGCAGCCGCCCGCCGGCGCGCCGCGCCAGCTGGTCGTCGCCGTGCGCGTCGGGGACGCCGGCCTGCCCAGCAACGCGCTGTACGTGCACGCCGGCCTCGAGCCCCTGGGCGTCGGCGAGTACGGCGCCATCGCCCGCCTGGGCAACGCCTTCCGCGAGAGCGGCCCGCTGACCACCGCGGGCGAGCAGCTGCCCGACCGCACCCTGACCGCCACCGCCACCGGCGAGCGCTTCGCCCTGGTCGACCTCGAGGGCAACGAGCGCCTCCTCAGCACCAACGGCCGCGCCGCCGTCGGCACCTTCGACGCGGCCGCCGAGGTCGAGGGCGTCGCCTTCGCCTGGTCGCCCTTCGCGCTCGACGCCGATCTGCCGCCGGCCACGCTGTTCTGCGCCGGCGCCCACCTGGACGCGGACGCGCTGGTGGTGCAGGGCCGCTGGGCCGAGATCCTCGCCGACGGGCGCACCCTGCGCTGGGACGATGGGCGCGCGGCCACGCTGGTGCGCAACGGCGGGCTCATCAACCTCGAGACCGAGCGCAACTTCTTCGGGCTGCCCGGCGGCGTCGCGATGACCGATCCCGACCGCCGCGTGCTGGTGCTGCTGCCGGTGCAGCCCGCCCGTCAGCAGGTGGACTGGGGCTTCGGCGCCTGCGTCTCGCTGGAGCCGGTGCTCCGGTGAGCGACACCACCCTGGTCCTGCTGTGCGTCGCGGCGGTGGCGGTGCTGCTCGACCTGGTGGTGCCCTCGGGCGGCCTGCTGACCGGGACTGCCCTGGCCCTGATCATCGAGCGCGTGCTGAACTGGGCGGGCGTCGCGGCGATCGTCCGCTGGCCCCTGGCCGGGCTGGGCATGCTGGTCACCGTCGGCCTCGCCATCCGCTTCGGCGAGCGCATCAGCGAGCGGCTGTTCCCCGCGCGGGTGCGCACCAACGTCGATCGCCTCGTGGGGCTCGAGGGCCAGGTGCACGCCCTGCGCGCCGGCGCGCCGATCGTGGCGCTCGAGGGTGATCTGTGGACCGCGCGGTCCCTGGACGACGCGCCCCTGGCGGCGGGCCAGACCGTGCGCGTCGTCGCGCTGGTCGACCAGGTGCCGGTGGTGCAGGCCGTGGAGGAGTGAGATGGGCCTCGTGTACCAGGTGCCCCAGGCCACGGTGATGGTGTTCGAGCGCATGGGGCGCTTCCACCGCCTGGCCCAGAGCGGGCTGCGCTTCCGCCTGCCGGTGCTCGACGCGCCCAAGTGCCTCGACGAGTGGACCTCGGCGGTGCGCCGGCACGGCGATCTGCCGGTGCTCGTCGAGCTGAGCGAGCAGCAGAGCGACACGCAGCCGCGCACGATCATCACCCGCGACAACGTCGAGATGCTCGCCGACGCCACCGTCTTCTGGCAGATCGTCGACCCGGTGCGGGCGGTCTACGAGGTGGACAACCTGCCGCGCAGCATCGCCGATCTGGCGGTGACCACGCTGCGCAACCTGCTGGGCGCGCTGACGCTGAACGACGCGCTCGGCGCGCGCGGGCGCATCAACGAGGGGCTGCTGGCCGAGATCGACGCCACCTGCCGCAAGTGGGGCGTGCGGGTGAACCGGGTCGAGGTGCAGGAGCTGCGGGCGGCCAACCCCGAGGCCAGCGGCGCGATGCTGCAGCAGATGGCGTCGGAGCGGCAGCGCGAGGCGACGGTGGCGCGCGCCGAGGGCGAGCGGCGCGCGCGCCTGCTGCGCGCCGAGGGCACCGCGCGCGGGCTCGAGACGCTGGTCGAGACCGATCTGGCCACCTACCGGCGGGCGGCCGAGGTGATGGGTGAGGCACGTGCCTGGCGCTACCTGCTGGCGCTGAAGTACCTCGACACCGTCGAGCGCATCGCCGACAGCCCCTCGACCAAGCTGTTCTTGCCCGGCGGGGCCGACCTGTGGCCCATGCTCGCGGGCGCGCTGGGCGGGGCCCTCGACGAGGCGCCCGAAAAGCCGGAGCCGGGCGGCGGCGAAGGCGCCTGACATCGGGCTTGTGTGGTAGGGTCTCGCCTCGAATCGAGCCAATCGAAGACGTCAGGCAGCGGCGCCTGCGTCATGACCTGTCTCGTATCCTCCGGGGGTTCCGATGACGAGAGTCGCGCGCGTAATTCTGGCCGTCAGCCTCGCGCTGGGCGGCGTGGCCTGTGACGACGACGAGGGCGGCGGCACGACGGCCGACGCTGGCGCCGGCGGCATGCCCGGCATGGGCGGCACGCCCGGTGTCGGCGGCGCCGGCGGCACGCCCGGCGTGGGCGGCACGCCGGGCATGGGCGGCGAGGGCGGCACGCCCGGCGTCGGCGGCGAGCCGGGTCCGGGCGGGATGGGCGGCGGGGGCGACGCGTGCGGCGTCGAGCGCGCCGCCGAAGGCACGACCTGCGAGATCCAGTGCGGCTGGCTGGCCGACTGCGCGGTGTGCGAGGGCCAGTGCGACGGCTACTCGACCGCCGAGCACCGCCAGGCCATCTACGACGGCTGCATCCCGACCTGTGAGGCGACGCCCGCGCTGGCCGTCGTGGTCAGCAACCACACGATGTGCGCCGAGACGATCGCGTTCATCAGCGGGCAGAGCGAGGACTTCGCCGAGGGCTGCATGGGCATGCCCGGCATGGGCGGCATGCCCGGCGTCGGTGGCGCCGGCGGCGGCATGGGCGGCGAGCCTGGCGTCGGCGGCATGGGCGGCCAGGGTGGCCAAGGCGGCGGCGCCGGCGGCATGGGCGGCCAGGGTGGCCAAGGCGGACAGGGCGGCGTCGGCGGCATGGGCGGCGGCATGGGCGGCCAAGGCGGCCAAGGCGGACAGGGCGGCGCGGCGGCGAGCCTGGCGTCGGCGGCGCCGGCGGCGGCATGGGCGGCGCGCCCGGCGTCGGCGGCATGGGTGGCCAAGGCGGCATGGGCGGCGTCGGCGGCGGCATGGGCGGCGCGCCCGGCGTCGGCGGCATGGGCGGCATGGGCGGCATGGGTGGCCAAGGCGGCATGGGCGGCATGGGTGGCCAAGGCGGACAGGGCGGCGTCGGCGGCATGGGCGGCATGGCCGGCAACGCGTTCTGCCCCGACCGCGAGCTGGACGAGCTGGGCGCCTGCCCGGCCACGATCTACGAGGCCCGCAACCCCGCCATCTTCGACGCCGGCACCCCCGTGCGCGTGATGGGCGTGATCACCGCGGTCCGCTACGGCTTCGACGGCGTGTCGGACTTCGTGCTGCAGGTGCCGATGGACGGCCAGAACTTCGCCGGCCACGACTTCGCGGGCATCTGGGTCACCACCGCCGACACCGAGGTGTTCGTCGGCAACCTGCTGCCCGGCAACATGGTGCGCGTCGCCGCGACCACCACCGATCGCTTCGGCCAGCGCCTGCTGCAGACGCTGACCGACATCGACGTGATCAACATGCAGGCGGCCATCCCGCCGCCCTTGGCCGTCACCGCCGCCGAGATCGCCGACGGCGGTGATCGCGCCGCCGCGCTCGAGGGCGTGCTGGTCGAGCTCACCGATCTGTCCGTCGTCGACACCGCCCCCGAGGCGGGCGCGGGCGACGACGCGCCCACCAACGAGTTCGTCGTCGACGACGGCCTGCGGGTGGACGACCTGTTCTACCTGATCGATCCGCCCCCGACCGCCGGCTCGACCTTCCCGGCGCTGCGGGGCGTGCTGCACTTCGCCTTCGAGCACTACCGCCTCGAGCCGCGCAGCGCCGAGGACGTCGAGCGCGGCGCGCCGCGCATCGTGGCCTTCGGGCCGGCCGAGACCGCCCTGCGCGTGGGCCGGGAGGCGCCGCCGAGCATGGGCTTCAACGTGCTGACCGTGCAGCTCGATCAGCGCGCCGGTCCCGGCGGCGTCACGCTCGGCCTCTCCAGCAGCAACCCGGACGCGCTCGCCGTGCCGGCCGAGCTGGTCATCGCCGAGGGCAGCCTGTCGAACTCGGTCGTCGCCACCGGCCTCGCCGAGGCCCAGGACGTCACGATCACCGTCACGCTGGCCGACCAGGAGCTGACCGCGCTCGTCGACGTGCTGCCGATGCTGCTGGGCCCGACGATGCTCAGCATCGAGGCGCCGCCCCTCGTCGAGCTGTTCGGCGCCTTCAACATGCGCATCACCGCCGACCGCCTGCCCGAGGGCGAGCCGCTGGCGCTCGAGATCACCCTGACCGACGAGTTCGGCCTCCTGGGTGATCCCATGCCCTTCATCTTCGGGCCGGAGCCCTACGTCGACGTGATGTTCACCGCGGGCGACATGGCCCAGGTGGTGGGCGTCACCGTCACCGCGCCGGATTACCCCGGCGTGATGGCCGAGACGACCATCGAGGTGGTCGAGGAGCTGCCGCCGGCGGCCATCGTGATCAACGAGATCGACTACACCCAGCCCGACGGCGACACCGCCGAGTACATCGAGCTGCTGAACGTCAGCGACGGCCCGGTCGATCTGACCGACTGGGCCCTCGAGCTGGTGGACGGCGAGGGCGCGGGCGGGGTGTACGCCACCATCCCGCTGGTGGGCGCCGAGGCGCTCGCCGCCGGCGCGTACCTGGTGGTGGGCAGCGCCGACGCCATCGCCGGCGTCCCCGAGGGCGTGCAGGTCATGGAGATCGCGGACGCCACCCTCCAGAACGGCGGCATCGCGCCCGACGGCGTGCGGCTGATGAACGGCACGCTGCGGGTCGACTCGATGTCCTACGACGGCTTCCTGCTGTCGGTGACCGAAGAGACCTCGCCCTTCCAGGGCGACCCCGGCAACGGCGGCCTGTCGCGCTGCCCGAACGGCGCCGACACCGACAACAACGGCGACGACTTCACGGTGGCCCCCGGCTCGCCGGGCCTGCCCAACACCTGCGGCGGCTGAGGAGGTCCGGCGTGTCGACGATCTTCGGCAAGATCCTGGCCGGCGAGATCCCCGCCGACCGGGTGTACGAGGACGATCGCTGCATCGCGTTCCGCGACGTCAACCCCTGCGCGCCGACGCACCTGCTGGTGATCCCGCGCAAGCCGCTGGCGCAGCTGGACGCGATGGAGGAGGCCGACGAGGCGCTGGTGGGCCACCTGATGCGGGTGGCCACCCTGGTCGCCAAGCAGGCGGGCATCGACGACTTCCGGCTGGTGGTCAACAACGGCGCCGGCGCGGGCCAGAGCGTCTTCCACCTGCACCTGCACGTCATCGGCGGCCGCGACCTGTCCTGGCCGCCGGGCTGACGCCCGCGCGGCCCCGGCCGCGCCGCGGCATCCCCTCTCCATGACACCCCTCGACATCGTCGGCTGGCTGACCCTCGCGGCGGGCCTGGGCAGCCTGGTCCCCCGCCTGGCCGGCCGGCGCACGGTGGGGTGGGCCGGCGCGGCGGCGGTGGGCGTCGCGGGCGCGCTGCTCGGCCTCTTCACCCGCGACGCGGCCTGGATCGCCCTCGGCGGCGTGGTGGTGGTGATCGGGGTGGTGCTGCCCGTGCGGTTGATGGCCTGGGCTCGCCGGCGCGCCCTCGCCGGTGACTACGCCGCGGCCGCCCGGTGGGCGCGCGTCGCGACGCTGGGGCGGCGCGATCCGCGCCTGCGCCTGTGGGCCGAGGTGTGGGCCGCCGCCGACGCCCTGCATCACGATCGGCCGGGCCCCGCCGAGGCCCTGCAGGCCCGCCTGGCCGCCGAGGGGCACCCGGCCTTCGCCTTCCTGCTGACCGCCCTGCGGCGCGACTGGGCCCAGGCCCGCTTCTCACCCGCCGTCGACCTGCAGGCGCGCGCCCTGTGCGAGCTGGGCGAGGTCGAGGCCGGCGTCGAGGCCTCCGCGCGGCTGTGGGCGCCGCGCATGCGCTGGCCCCGCGTGCTCGCCGCCCGGGCCGGCATGCTGGCGCCCCTGGCCTTCGGGGGCCGCGTGCGCGCCACCCGCCGCCTGGCGCGCCTGCTGCGCCAGCCGGCCGCGGGCGTCGAGGTCTGGACCGCGGTGGCCCGGGCCGCCGCCGGCGAGGGCGAAGGGGCGCGACAGCAGCTCGAGGCGCTGCGGTCGCGGCCCGACCTGACGCCCGCGGTGCGCCACGCCGTCGCGCGCCGCCTCGCCCACCTGCCCGGGCCCGTCGAGCTGGGGCCCGCGGCGCGCGCCGTGCTCGACGACGCCGAGGCCGAGGTCACCGCGGGCGCCCTGCTGCGCCTTCGCCTCCCGTGGCGCGCCCCGACCACGCTTCTGGCGCTGGCCGCGATGATCGGCGGCTTCGTGGCGCAGGCGGTGGCCGGCGGCACCCTCAGCGGCGCCGTCGCGCACGAGCTGGGCGCCCTGCTCACCGACGGGGCGCTGCCCGCCGAGCGCTGGCGGCTGCTGGCCTACGCGCTGCTGCACCACGGCCTGCCGCACCTGTTGGCGAACGGCGTCGCCATCGCGGCCGTCGGGCCGGTGATCGGGCGGGCGCTGGGCGAGGCGGGCGCCGCGGTGGTGTTGGTGGGCAGCGTGCTGCTGGCGGGCGTCGGCATCAGCCTCTGGGGCACGCCCGGCCTGACGTTGGGCGCGTCGGGCGGCGCGATGGGCCTGGTCGGCGCCCTGATCGTCGTCGCCGCGCGCCACCCCCGCTGCCGGCGCCGCCGCACCGGCCGGGCCGTCGCTCGGCTGGCGCTGGTGGTGCTCGGCGCGCAGGTGCTGTTCGACGCGGCCATGCCGCAGAGCAGCTCGGTGGGCCACGCGGTGGGCGCCCTCGCCGGCGCGCTGCTGGCCACGCTGTGGATGGCCCTCGGCGGCTGGCGCACCGAGCGCCCCCCGCGATCCTGACGGCTACTCGCCGACGCACTCGATGGCGGGCGCCTCGGCGCACACGCGCTGCTGCAGCACCTGCTTCACGTGCGGCTCGAGGCGGGTCAGGCCGGCCTTGCGCCCGATGTCGAGCGACTGCTCGAGCGTCTTGCCCGCCAGCGCCGCGTCGAGCGCGAGCAGCG
The DNA here is from genome assembly GCA_020633465.1 of Myxococcales bacterium. GTDB lineage: Bacteria > Myxococcota_A > Bradymonadia > UBA7976 > UBA1532 > JACKDN01. The sequence goes on along the minus strand of JACKDN010000003.1, from coordinate 508,005 downwards.
CGCCCACGCGGTTGCCGCTGCCGCAGTGCACCAGGATGGGCGCCTGCGCGGCGTCGATGAGCGCCCGCAGCGCCTTCGCGTTGGCCACGGTGACGTCCTCGGGCCCGCGGATGGGCAGCGCGTGGTAGGTGCCGCCCTTCGCCTCGACCACCGGCTGCTCTTCCCAGGCGCCGGGCTCGTCGAGGGGGCGCAGGTTGATCACCGTCTTCACGCCGACGTCCAGCGCGTTGGTCAGGCCCGCCGCGTCGGGCTGCCCGCCGGTCAGCAGGCCGGGCGCGGGCCGCTTCAGGTTCGGCACGCGCAGCGAGTCGAGCCGGATGGGGTTCGCCTGCGGCGCCTCGCCGGCGGGGGCCGAGGTGGGCGCGGGCGGCGGGTTCCCGCCGCAGCCGGCGGCCAGCGCGAGGGCGAGGGGCATCGAGGTCATCAGGGTGCGCATCATCGACTCCTGTCCCGGGTGCCGCCGCAGCATGCCTCGCCGGAGCCCGCCGCGCCACAGTCGAGGCCTGCGACGGGTCTTGCAGGCACGCCCGACCGCCACCCCCCGCAGGAGAGCCCGCATGTCCGACGCCTTCTCCGCCCGCCTCGAGTGGACCGGCGCCGCCGCCGACTTCCAGTACGACACCTTCAGCCGCGACTTCGACGGGCAGGTCGAAGGCAAGCCGCGCCTGGCCCTGTCGACGGCGCCCAAGTTCAGCGGGGATCCCGCCCGCTACAACCCCGAAGACCTGCTGGTGCTGTCCCTGGCGCTGTGCCACGCCCAGACCTACCTGGCCATCTGCGCCAAGTCGGGCGTGCGCGTGCTGAGCTACGTGGATCAGCCGTCGGCCACGCTCGAGACCGTCGATCGCGTGACGCGCTTCACCGGCGCGGTGCTGCGGCCCGCGGTGCGCCTGGCCGCCGGCGCCGATCCGGCGCGGGCCGAGCGCATCCACCAGAGCGCCCATCGGCACTGCTTCGTGGCCCGCTCGGTCGACTTCCCCTGCCTCATCGAGCCCACCTTCGAGGTCGACGACGCGGCGTCGTGAACCTCTCGGAACAGCGCGCTTCCGACGGGTGACGCCGGCCCCCGACGCACCCGTTGGCGGGCCCGACGCGGCCGGTACGGGCGGTGCAAGCCCCCCGGCGGCCCACCCCGAGGAGCCCGCCGATGCCCGATGGCGCCCCGCCGCGCACCTACCACCACCGCGGCGACGAGGCCGGCCGCCGGCGCGACGCCGATCAGGCGCGGGTGCTGCCGCTCTTCGACGCCCACGGGGGCCTGCGGCCCGGCGCCGTGCGCGCCATCCAGGCCGAGACGGGGGTGCCCGCGGCCACGGTGCACGGCGTGGGCAGCTTCTATCACCTCATCGCGCGGCCGGACGTCGAGGCGCGGGTGTGCGAAGGCCTCAGCTGCCGGATGCGAGGCGCCGACCGGGTGCTCGCCGGGCTGCGCGCCGAGGGGCGCGCGGTCGAGGGCTGCGCCTGCCTCGGTCAGTGCGACCGCGCCCCCGCGGTGCTCTGGGCGGGGGCCGAGGCCGGCCACGGCTTCGAGATCGGCACCGGCGCCGAGCCGGGCAGCGTCGCCGCGCCCCACCTGACCCCGTCCTCACCCGACCTCGCCATCGATCTCGCCGCGCCCGACGACCCGACCTGGCCCGCCCTCGAGGCGGCGCGCCACCTCGGACCGGCCGGCGTGCGCGTCGAGCTGCGCGCCGCGCGGCTGCGCGGGCGGGGCGGCGCGGGCTTCCCCGCGCACCTGAAGTGGGACGCGGTGGCCGCCGCGCCGCCCGGACCGCGGGTGGTGGTGTGCAACGCCGACGAGGGCGAGCCGGGCACGTTCAAGGATCGCGAGGTGCTGGTGCGGCGCCCGCACCGGCTGCTGGAGGGGCTGGCGATCGCCGCGCACGCCGTCGGCGCCGATCGGATCGTGATCTACCTGCGCGGCGAGTTCGAGGGGCCGCGGCGGGCGCTCGAAGCGGCCGTCGCGCAGGCCCGCGGCGCGGGGCACCTGGACGGGCTGTCGGTCGAGATCGCGCTGGGTCACGGCGCCTACATCTGCGGCGAAGAGACCGCGCTGCTCGAGGCCCTCGAGGGGCGCCGCGGCATGCCCCGGCACAAGCCGCCCTTCCCCACCGAGGCCGGGCTGTTCGGCCGGCCGACCCTGATCAACAACGTCGAGTCGCTGGCCTGCGTGCCGGCCATCGTGCAGCGCGGGGGCGCGTGGTTCGCCGGGCTGGGGCGCGGCGAGGCCAGCGGCACCAAGCTGTTCAGCGTGTCGGGCGACGTGGCGCGGCCGGGGGTGTACGAGCTGCCGCTGGGCGTGACCTTCGGTGAGGTGCTCGAGGCGGCCGGCGGCGTGGCGGGCGGGCGCGCGCTGGGCGCCTTCAGCCCGGGCGGCGCGTCGAGCGGGCTCTTGCCGCCCGACGCCGTCGACGTGGTGATGGACTTCGGGCCGCTGGCCGAGCGGGGCTCGATGTTGGGCTCGGCCGGGGTGGTGGTGCTGGACGAGACGCGCGATCTGCTGGACGCGGCGCTGACGCAGGCGCGGTTCTTCCGCGCCGAGAGCTGCGGGCAGTGCGCGCCCTGCCGCATCGGCACGCAGGTGCTGGTGCGGCTGCTCGAGCGGGCGCGCGACGGCGAGGCGACCGCGGCGGACCGGGACACGCTCGAGCGGGTGGCCTGGGAGATGGACGCGGGCTCGATCTGCGGGCTGGGCATGGCGGCGCCGCTGCCCGCCCTGCACCTGGTGCGGTACTTCCCCGACGCGCTCCGGACGCGCGGGCCGGCGGAGGGAGGATGACATGAAGGACGACGGACGGGGTGAGACCCCGCGGACCCTGACGGTGACCCTCGACGGTCAGCCCGTGGCCGCCGCGCCCGGCGAGACCGTGCTGACGGTGGCGCGCCGCGCCGGCGTCGACATCCCCACGCTGTGCCACGACGACCGCCTGGCGCCCACCGGCGCCTGCCGGATGTGCCTGGTCGAGTCGAGCGACAGCCGGCGCATGGTGCCAGCGTGCCGGCACCCGGTCAGCGACGGCCTCGCGGTGCAGACCGACACGCCCGACGTGCAGCGGCACCGGCGGGCGCTGCTGGCGCTGTACCTGGCCGACCAGCCGGGCGCGCCGACGCCGGGCAGCGATCTCGAGCGGCTGGCCCGGCGCTACGGGGTCGAGCCGGGCGTGCCGGCCGTCGAAGCGCCACGCGCCGGGCGGCCCGACGACGCGAACCGCTTCATCGCGTTCCGCGCCGACCGCTGCATCCTGTGCGCGCGCTGCACGCGGTACTGCGACGCGGTGGCCGGCGTCGCGGCGATCACGCTGGCGAACCGGGGCGCGCACACCACCATCGCGACGGCGGGCGACGCCGGCCTGCTCGACACGTCGTGCGAGCTGTGCGGCGGGTGCGTCGACACCTGCCCGGCCGGCGCGCTGGTCGAGCGCAGCGCCGAGGCCGCCATCGACGCCGGCGCCCCGCTCGAGGTGGTGCGCAGCACCTGCAACTACTGCGGCGTCGGCTGCCAGATCGACCTGCACGTCGACCGGGTGGCCAACGCGGTGGTGCGGGTGACCAGCCCGCCGCCCGGCACGACGACCAACGACGGCAACCTGTGCGTGAAGGGGCGGTTCGCCTTCGGCTTCATCGACCACCCGGATCGGCTGACCGCGCCGCTGGTGCGCGGCGCCGACGGCGCGCTGCACGCCACCGACTGGGACACGGCGCTGGGTCGGGCGGCCGAGCTGTTGACCGGGGTGTCGGCGCGCTACGGGCCGGACGCCCTGGGGTTCGTGTCGAGCAGCCGCTGCACCAACGAGGAGAACTACCTGGTGCAGAAGCTGGCGCGGGCGGGGTTCGGTACGAACAACGTCCACCAGTGCGCGGCCACCTGACACGCCCCCACGGTCGCCGGTCTGGTGACCACGTTCGGCGCGGGCGCGATGACCAATAGCATCGGCGAAATCCGCGCGGCCGACTTTCTGATGGTGATCGGGAGCAACACCACCGAGGCGCACCCGGTCATCGCGATGGAGATGAAGCGCGCCGCCCTGCGCGGCGCGACGCTGGTGGTGTGCGATCCGCGGCGCATCTGGCTGGCGGACTTCGCCGACCACCACCTGCAGCTGGCGCCGGGCACCGACGTGTGGCTGCTGAACGCGATGGCGCGGGTGATCATCGACGAGGGCCTGTGGGACGCCGACTTCGTCGCGCGCCACACCGAGGGCTTCGCCGCGGTGGTCGAGGCGGTGCGCGACTGCACGCCCGAGCGCGCCGAGCAGATGACCGGGGTGCCGGCCGAGCTGATCCGGACGGTGGCGCGCGCCTACGCGACCACCGAGAAGGCCGGCATCTACTACACGCTGGGCATCACCGAGCACACGCACGGCACCGACAACGTGTACGCGCTGTCGAACCTGGTGCTGCTGACCGGCCACCTGGGCAAGCCCAGCGCCGGGCTGAACCCGCTGCGCGGCCAGAACAACGTGCAAGGCGCCAACGACACCGGCGCCTCGCCCGTGTTCCTGCCCGGCTACCAGCGGGCGGACGACGCGGCGGCGCGGGCGCGGGTCGGCGCGGCCTGGGGGGTGCCGGTGCCCGAGACGCCGGGCCTGAACCTGAACCAGATGATGAAGGCGGTGGCCGCGGGCGGGCCGGTGCGCGGGCTGTTCGTGATGGGCGAGGACATCCTGGTCAGCGAGCCCGACGTGGCGCGGCTCGAGGCCGGGGTGGCGCAGCTCGAGGCGCTGGTGGTGCAGGACATCTTCCTCACCGAGACCGCGAAGTACGCCGACGTGGTGCTGCCGGCGGCGTGCTTCGCCGAGAAGGAGGGCACCTTCACCAACAGCGAGCGCCGCGTGCAGCGCGTACGGCGGGCGGTGAACGCCCCGGGCGAGGCGCGGCCCGACTGGGCCATCCTGGCCGCGCTGTTCGAGCGGGTGAGCGGCCGGCCGGCGGCGCCCGGCGGCCCGGCGGCGATCTACGACGAGATGGCCGGGCTGACCGACAAGTTCGCCGGCATCAGCCACGCGCGCATCGACGCCGAGGGCGGGCTGCAGTGGCCCTGCCCCACGCCCGACCACCCGGGCACGCGCTACCTGCACGCGGACGGGCCGGCCCGGGGCAAGGCGCTGCTGGTGGGCGTGCGGCCGAAGCGCAACCACGAGATGCCCGACGACGCGTGGCCGCTGCTGCTGACCACCGGGCGGACGCTGTACCACTACAACGCCGGGACGCAGACGCGGCGGGTGGCAGGCGTGACCGACAAGCAGGACGGCTGCTTCGTCGAGGTGTGCCCGGCCGACGCCGCGGTGCTCGGCGTCGGCGACGGGGACGTCGTGCGGGTGTCGACCCGGCGGGGCGCCATCGAGGCGCGCGCGCGGGTGTCGTCGCGGGTGGCGCGGGGGCGGGTGTGGATGCCGTTCCACTTCGCCGAGGCGCGGGCGAACCTGCTGACGGTGGACGCGGGCGACGCGGTGACGGGGACGGGGGCCTACAAGGTGTGCGCGTGCCGGGTGGTGCGGGCGGGCGGCTGAGGCAGGTGGAGCGGGCCGGCGGCCGAGGCGGGTCGCGCTCAGGGGACGCCCGGCCGCCAGCGCCCGACCATCCCTAACCCCCACCCACCCGATTTCGGGGGCGTCGCCGGGGGCGCGAGGGTCGCTTCGCTCTATCGGACAAAATCGGCGCGTGTTGCAGAAATCGACCGGACTTTCTGCGCCGGCCCCGTGGGACGCGGGTTTGCGTCCTCACCCCTCGGCCCGCGATCGAGGCCGTGCCGGCTCAGCGGCGGGCGTCGAGGCCGGGGGGCGGGGTGGCCATCTGCAGGATCTCGGCGCCGAAGGCGCGGATCTGGTCGTCGCTGAAGCCCTGCTGCCTCAGCGACCGGCACCAGGCGCGGGCCAGCATGCGCGGCGCGCGCTCGTCGGTGGGTGTGCGGTGGGTCTCGGGGGCGACGGCTGTGGTGCGCATGGCGACCTCCGGCCGCCCCGCGGTGCAGCGACCATGCCACCCGGCCCCTCACGCGCGCGCGCGATTCGGCGCGCGCCGACCGCGAAGCGCGCTTCGCACCTGCCCGCCGGATCGCGAGCCCCGCTACGCACCCGGCGGGCCCAGCCCGCTGACCGTGCCCCGCACGTCCGCCGCCAGCCGCTCGACCTGCGGATAGGGCAGCACCTCGCGCGCGACGAACAGCAGGAAGCGCAGGTACTCGTTCAGCCCCCGCCGCAGCGTCTCGACCTTGTCGCCCATCGGGCTCAGCTTCAGGTTCGCCACGATGTGGTCCACCGGCAGGCGCCCGTCGCCGCCCGCCTCGACTCCCGAGAAGAGCGCCGCCACCGGCCCGTCCGCGTCGTGGAAGAAGCGCTGCAGCCCCGTCTGAAAGGGGTGGCGCGCCGCGCCCTGCAGCGCCGCGTGCACCTGGGCGAAGGCCTCGTTGTAGCCCGACAGGATCGCGCCGACCGTGCTGCCGCCGCCGCCCGCCTCGCCCGGCTCGGCCACCGGCGCCGCGCTCACCGCCCCGCACTGCAGCAGGTGGTGCAGCGACCGCGCGGCCCCGAAGGCCCCAAGCCCCGACGTGTGGAACAGCTCGTCCAGGGTCCGCCGCCCGTCGACCAGCTCGAAGAGCGAACGCTCGATCGGCCCCAGCGGCTCGGTCGGCATCCACCCGGTGCGCGTCAGCACCCGGTTGCCCGGCGGCAGCTGGCTGCGCAGGTGGAACAGCTCGTCCTTGCGCCGCAGCCCCTCGAGCAGCAGCCGCTGCGTGTCCAGCGGCGTCCGCGTCGGCACCTGCGCCGGGTCGTAGCGCGCGATGGTGAACTGCCCGATCTCGAACAGCACGATCGAGCAGATGATCTCCTCGATCTGCAGCCGGATGACCTTCCACAGCATGCTGGTGTCGATCACCCCACGCGCCAGCAGCACGTTGCCGATCTTGCGCCCCGGCCCCACCTCGCGCAGCGCCTCGTCCAGCCGCTCGCGGGTGATCAGCCCGCGCCGGAACATGATGTCGCCGAAGCGATCCTCGGGTTGGTCGCTGCTGGCCGCGATGACCGATCCCTCGCGGAAGTAGACGCTCTTGCGCATCCCCTCGCCCACGACGGTCAGCACCGCGCTGCGCCGGCTCTGGTACAGGAACTCGACCAGATCGGTCACCAGATCGGGGTCGTCGATGTCGCCCCAGAGGTAGATGCCCCCGGCGGACTGCGGCGCGGGGCGAGGCTGCTTCATCGCGTTCATCGGGGTGCCCTTCTCTCGGAGGCGCCAAACACACCTGTCATCGGCCATCGCCCCGCCCGCCGTGAGGGTGGGTGGCGAGCGCCTCGCCCGCGCCGTACCCTACGGGCTCGACTCCGACGAGGCCGCATGCAGCCCGAGACCGAAGACCCCACCCAGGATCCCGTCCGCCGCGTCCGCGACCGCTTCCTGGCCGACCGCCGCGCCTTCATCCAGACCCACGGCCCCGAGGCCTTCGACCAGGCCCAGGTGCTGTACGCCTGCGCCCGCACCGGCAAGCGCGTCGTCCTGCGCGACGCCTTCTACGGCCCCCAGCCCGCCGGCCCGGTCGACGCCTTCGTGGGCCGCCTGCGCGACACCTGGTGGCGCGGCCGCCAGACCTTCGCCGGCGAGGCCGAGCCGGGCGTCGACCTGAAGCCGGTCGCCGGCTTCTACGCTCGCTACCTGGGCGAGGTGGGCTTCGACTGGATCGTCGAGTTCGACGCCGAGGCCGGCGGCGCCACCCACGCCTGGCGCGTCGACGCCCGCGGCCGCGCCTGGCGCCTCGACCTGCCCACCGACGAGGGCATGTTCCGCGATCAGACGGGCACCTTCTTCGACCTGCGCGCCGGCTGGCGCTGGGTCGTCGACCGCCACCGCCCCGGCGGCCAGCTGGTGGTCGCCGAGGTGCAGCCCGGCTACGTCGTGGGCGCCCGAGTCGGCGTGCCGGGAGACGCCGATCCCGCCGCCCGCCCGGATCCCGCCCTCGAGGACGCCTTCTCGGCCCGCGCTCGCGCCGACTTCGACGTCCTCGAGTTCCTCGGCGGCCCCACCGCCGAGGCCCTGCCCTTCCACGGCGAGCGCTACGGCGAGTGGCTGGGCGACGCGTCGGCCGAGGTCGACGCCGGCACCCTCGAGCTGTTCGTCCTGGCCGACTCGTCGAACTTCCTCGCCGGCATCGAGGATCTCTGCGCCCGCCGCGGCATCGCGGTCGAGTGGGTGACGCCCGACGCCGATCTCAAGGTCGCCCTGCACCACGGCCCCCTGCGCCTCGAGCTGAACTTCGCCTACCCCTTCCTGCGCACGCTGCACACCGGCCGCTCGTTCGTCGAAGGCACCCGCGCCTTCTACCTGCCGGTGGTCGACGCCCTCGACGACGCCCTCGACCTGCTGCGCGCGGTCGAGAAGCACGTCCGCGGCCACCGCATCCGCGTCGAGGAGGGCGTCGTGCTGGTCATCGACGCCCCCGACGACGGCCCGGCCGTGGGCCGCTGGAACCTGATGACCCTGGTGGGCCGCCAGCCCTTCCGCGGCGCCGAGGGCGAGGCCGATCTGCTGCGCCTGCTGGGCTACGACCCCGACGCCGCGCGCTTCCTGCCCCGGCCCGACACGCTGGACGTCTGCCCGGTCACCGGCGCGCCGGCCCGCGTCAACAAGGTGGTGCGCCCGGTCGACCTGCTGGGCGTCGATCCGCGCACCCTGGTCGGCGTCGCGATCGGCCCCCACTTCGTCTACTACACGCTCGACAGCGCCACCCACTCGACGCCGGTCGAGCCGGGCCCCGGCAAGGCGGTCACCGATCTCGAGGCCGCCTACCGCGCGCGCCTCGACGAGGCGTCGACCTCGCTGCTCGACGCCACGCCCCTCGCCGAGGGCGACGACGCCCCCCTGCTGCTGGTGGGCTTCGACGTGGGCTCGCTGGTGCTCGAGCCCGCTCGCGTCCGCGCCCTGCTCGACGCGGTGGGCAGCCCGATCACCGGCCCGGCCTTCGCTTACGCCTTCTTCGCCGACACCCTGGTGGTCAGCCCCACCCGGCTGAGCGGCCGCGCCCTGTACCACGCGCGGCTGGCCGCCCTCGAGGCCGCCCAGCCGCGCTTCCCGGCGCGCCTGTGGGCCCTCGATCTGGCCCGCCCGCTCGACCTGGACGTCGAGCCCCTCGGCCGCGCGGAGCGCCCCGCGTGAAGGCCTTGGCGCTGGTCGTCGCCCTGGCCGCGCCGCCCGCGCCGGCCCCCGCGCCCTCCGCCCCGCCGGCGGCGACCGCCCCCTTGCCGCCGCTGCCGCCGCCGATCCCCTCGCCCGGCCCGCCCCCCGAGGCCGAGCTGCTCGCCCCCCCGCCGCCCCCGCGCACCGGCGCCCGCCTGGTCATCGCCGCCGGCGCCGCGATGATGGTCGTCGGTCTGCTGGGCATGCTGGTGACGCCCGGCTGCGCCACGCGCGACCACCGCGGCCGCTGCGTCGACCGCCCGGGCAGCGACGACGTCTATCCGGCGCTCATCGTGTTGGGGTTGGGCGCGACGGCCACGGGCAGCTACTGGTACCGCCACGATCTGCCGCCCCCGCCCGTCGAGGGCGACTAGCGTCAGCCGTCGAGCAGCGCGATCAGGATGTCGGCCTGGAACTCGGCGTCCGCCAGCGCGTCGTGCACCTTCTCCGGCGGCGGCGCCTCGAGCGCCGGGTACAGCTCGAGCAGGCGCTCCTTGTTGCACTGCTTCCAGGGCAGCCCGTGCCGCCCCATCATCAGCGCCTTCGTATCCAACGCGTTGTAACCAAACGGGTTCTTCAGCCCGGCCCAGGCGTAGTACCAGCAGACGAACATCCAGTCGAAGGGCGCGTTGTGCCCCACGAACAGCGGTCGCTCGCCGGGCCCGACGTGGGCCGCCACCCAGTCGCTGATCGCCTGCATCACGTCGCGGGCCGGTTTGCCGTTCTCGCGCAGGTGCGCCTCGGTCAGCCCGTGGATCGACTGCGCGTGCGGATCGAAGCCGTCGAACTCGGGCGCGATCTCGAAGTAGAAGGTGTCGCCGCGCACGTGCCGGTCGCCCTGCAGCCGCACCTCGACCCCGCCCACCGACACCATGTTGTACAGCCCCGGCACCGGCCCGCTGGCCTCGAGGTCGACGCAGACGTAGACCGTGCCGCTCCGATCGCGAATGGCCATCAGCTGCCCGCCAGCGTCTTCAGGTGCTTCACCAGCGCGTCCACGTTGCGCGGCGTGTAGAAGTAGGGATACCGCGGGTGGCCGCTGTTCAGCTCTTCGCGCACCGTCCCGTCGGGCTTCATCAGGAAGACGCGCGGCACGTACCCGCCGTACTGTTGGGTGATGGGGGCCAGCCAGGCCGGGCGCTCGTCCGAGTCCTGCTTCACCATGACCACCTTGTCGGCCAGCGCGGCCACCTCGGCGGTCTGCAGCGCGGGCGCCAGCTCGCGGCAGCGCGGGCACCAGTCGGCGTACACCACCAGCATGATCGGCTTGTTCTCGGCCTTGGCCTTCGCCAGCCCCGCCTCCCAGGTGGTGAAGGCCACCGGACCCGCCCACTTGATGTCTTCCTTCGCCCCGCCGTGCCCACCGGCCGCGCGCTTGGGGGTCGACATGCCGCCCTGCCCCTCGGCCGCCTTCGCCACCTTGGCGGCGGCGTCGGGCGGCGTGGCCGCGGCGTCGCGCGGCACCGGCTTCTTCTCGGCCTGCGGCGCCTCGCCCCCCGCCGACTTCGACGAGCAGCCGACGACGCAGCACAGGGCCAGGGCCGCCGCCCCGAAGATCGTCCAGGGCGTACGGGCGGTGTTCCGGGGCATCATGCGTCCTTCGTCAGCAGCGCGTTCGACAAGGTGAGCAGGGCGTCCATCTCGGACGCCCCCTCGGGCAGGCCGGGCAGGATCCACGCGACCCCCGCCCCGCCCGCGCGCTGGCGCAGATCCGCCGCCAGCGCGGTGTGCTGGGCCACCAGGGCCTCTTCGGTGCCGGCCAGCCGGCGCAGCTTCTCGAGCGCCTCGCGCGCCACCGCCGGCGCGTCGGCCGGCAGCAGCTCGTCGCGCGGGAAGGGCCGGTGCCGCGCCCACGCCAGGCTGCGGTTCAGCACGTAGCCCAGCAGGTTCAGGCCCAGCTCGTCGCGCGTCTTGCCCTCGAAGTACCGCGCCTCGGTCAGCGCCTCCTGCGTCGGCGACGTCACCAGCAGGAAGCCCACGTCGGGCCGCGCGAAGAAGGCCCGCATCTCGGCCTGGTTGTGGTTCAGGTGCCCCAGCAGGTTGCCGAACAGCTCGAAGAACTGCTGCAGCTCCTTGCGCGTGTCGGCCCCGAAGGCGGTGTCCATCACCCGCTCGAGCAGCCGCTGCGCCATGCGCCGGATGGCGCCGCCCTCGCCGGGCAGGAACAGGTTGAACACCCGCCGGTCGAGGAAGGCCCCCGCGCGGCTGGGCGCCTCGAGGAAGCGCAGCGCGTTGCGCGAGGGCGGCGTGTCGAGCACGACGAGATCGTAGGTGTCGTCGAGCACGAACTGGTACAGCGCCTCGACCGCCGTGTACTCCTGCATGCCGGCGATCATCGCCGTCACGTTCTTGTAGATCGGGTTGTCGAGCAGCTTGCGGGCGTCCTCGGGCGACTTCGAGAAGCCCCGCACGACGTTGTCGCTCACCAGCTGCGGATCGAGCATCCAGGCCGACAACGAGCCCGGGGCCTCGATGCCGGCCAGGCGCTGGCGCTCGACGGGCAGCGGCACGGGCTCGGTCGGGTTGCGCGACACGCCCAGCGTCTCGGCCAGCCGCCGGCTGGGATCGATGGTCACCACCAGCACCCGGCGCCCCATGCGCGCCGCGCCGATGGCCAGCGACGCCGAGACGGTGGTCTTGCCGACGCCGCCGGCGCCGCAGCACACCACCACCCGCTGCGTCCGCAGCAGCTCGGCGATCGGCGAGTCGAAGGCCGGGCTCACGGCGTCCCCCTCATCGCCCGCGCCAGCACGTCGGTCAGCGTGGGCACCGGATCGGGATCGTCCGCCGCGTACACCTCGGGCAGCGTGATGACCGGCACGTGCACCGCGCCCAGCAGGCGCTGCGCGGCGTGCTGCGCGGCGCCGATGCGCTCGAACTCCAGCTGCCCGTGCATCGGCGTCGACCGCAGCACCTCGGCCATCGCCTCGCGCTCGTGGGGCGTGAAGGGATCGGCCGGGTAGCGGTTGAGCACGACGCCCCCCGCCGCCATCCGCGTCTCGCGCAGGCCCTCGAGCAGCTCGATGGCCTCGGTCACCGGCAGCTGCTCGGGCAGCGTCACCACCCACGCCTCGCCCAGCCGCGGATCGTTCAGGAAGCCCTGCCCCTCGCGCATCGCCCGCGCGATCGGCCCGCCCGGGATCAGGCGCAGCAGGATGTCGGGCAGGCTGGTCAGCGCCAGCGTGTGCCCGGTGGCGGGCATGTCGATGATGATCAGCTCGTGCTCGGGCGCGCCGTCCTTGCGGGTGGCCTTCAGCAGCGTCAGCAGGTGGTAGAAGATGCCCATCTCGTGGAACGAGGGCGCGGCGGTGAGGAACTTGTCGACCGCCTTCGACCGCACGGCCGCCCGCACCAGCGCGCCGGGCAGCGCGTTGCCCAAGAACAGCTCGTGCCCGGTGCGCGCCCACAGGTGGTTCAGCCGCAGGTTCGGCGCGACGACCACCGGCTCGGGCGCGACGTGCTCGCGGCCGAAGCGCCGCCCGATGGCCGAGTAGCCGCCCTCGGGATCGCCCAGCTCGGTGAGCAGCACGCGCTTGCCCGTGGCCGACGCGGCCCGGGCCAGCGCGGCCGACACCGTCGTCCGGCCGACGCCGCCTTTGCCGGTGATGAGCACGATGCGCCGTTCGAGGAAGTGCACCCGGGCCGCCTGAGGGTCGTGGACAGGCTGCGCAGTATACCGCGTCGACCGCGCAGTTGAAGGCCGCCGACCCACGCGGCGCGCGCCCCCCCGCGCGGCGGCTGGAATGCTGAGACGACCCGTGAGTAGAATACGCGGGAAAGCCACACCGGACAGGGAGTTATGCCGTGTTGCAGATACCCGACTTCATCGATCGCAGCGCGGTGACCCGCCACCTGCCGGTGCTGGTGCGGCGCCGCATGGAGCAGTACGTCGACCACATCAACGCCCTGCTCGCCGTAAAGAACCCCCGCGTGATGGCGCGCATGGCCCCCTCGGCGATGCGCGGCCTGTTCCTGCGCGTCGGCCAGCGCGGCCGCCCGGTCGAGGCCCCCAGCCGGCACCGCGTCTACTTCGACTTCGACTACCCGTCCGACCACCCCGAGATGATGGCGCTGTACGAGAAGGCCAAGCGCCTGCAGTGGAACGCCAGCACCGACCTCGACTGGCGCACGTCGGTCGATCCGATGAACCCCGAGGTGCCCCTGCTCGCCGAGAGCTTCATCGACTGGGCCAGCCTGCAGGACCGCGGCGTCGGGCTGCACGGCCCCCAGCGCACCGAGCTGCTGCACCGCGTCACCGCCTGGATGCTCAGCCAGTTCCTGCACGGCGAGCAGGGCGCGCTCCTCGCGGCGGCCCAGGTGACCGAGGCCACGCACTTCTTCGACGGCAAGTTCTACGGCGCCACCCAGGTGATGGACGAGGCCCGCCACGTCGAGGTCTTCCGGCGCTACCTCGACGAGAAGCTCGAGCGGCGCTACGTGGTGAACGACAACCTCTTCACCATCATCGACAGCCTGATGACCGACGGCCGCTGGGACATGAAGTTCCTCGGCATGCAGATCCTGGTCGAGGGCCTGGCGCTCGGCGCCTTCTCGACGATGTACAAGATGACCGCCGAGCCCCTGCTGCGCGAGCTGCTCAAGCGCGTCATCCAGGACGAGGCGCGCCACGTGCGCTACGGCATCCTCGCGCTGCGCGACCTGTACAACCACCAGCTGACCGAGCGCGAGCGCGCCGAGCGCGAGGACTGGGCCTTCGAGATCGTCGTCCTGATGCGCAACCGCTTCCTGGCCCACGAGCTGTACGAAGAGGGCTTCGCGCACCTGTGTTCGGTGCGCGAGTGGAACGCTGTGATGAACAGCTCGCCGGGCATGAGCGTGTTCCGCACCACCATGTTCAAGCGCCTGGTGCCCAACCTGCGGGCCATCGGCCTGCTGACCGACCGCGTGCGCCCGAAGTACGAGAGCATCGGCCTGGGACGCTTCATCCACCTCGACGCCACCGATCGCCTGACCGACGAGGCCCTGCTGGCGGCCTGATCCCCGCGTCTGTTCTGGCGCCGCGGCGGCGGGTGCGGTGAAATGGCGGCCGTACGCAGTCCCGAAGGCACCATGACGTCCGAGCCCGACCGCTTCGCAGTCCGCATCCGCCAGCCGGCCGACGCCGGCGCAGAGGGCGCCGCCGAGCTGTCGTTGATGATCGCGCCGATCATCGGGCAGGACGCCGACGCCCTCGAGGCGGCGCTGGCGCGCGGTCCGGTGGTCGTCGCGCAGGACGTCAGCCTGGCCGAGGCCGAGCAGCTCGTCGGCGTCTTCGAGAACCTCGGCGCCACGGCCGAGGTGGTGGCGCCCAGCGACGACGCCACCCGCCCCCTCTTCGGCGCCGAGGCCGGCCCCGAGCCCGTGGCCCCCGGCTGGCGCCGCGTGGTGACCAAGCCGCGCGAGCGCCTGCCCGAGGGCGATCGCCGGGCCACCAGCCCGCTCGAGACGCCCATCCCCCAGGGGCCCACCCGCACGTCCTTCGGCCTGCCGCGGCCCTCGCTGGGCAGCCCCCCGGTGTCCGAGGCCGGTCCCACGGCGACGCGCCCGCTGGACGCCCGCGCCATCGCCGCCGGTCTGGCGGGCGCGGACGACGCGCCGGCCGACGGCACCCGGCCCTTCGACGCGCGGGCGCTGCGCGCGGCCCTGCTGGGCGAGAGCCCGCCCCCGGAGAGCCCGCCCCTGGGCGTCGCGCCGCCCGGCGAGGCGCCGCCGCGGGTGCTCTCACCGGCCCCCGCGCCCCCGAGCCTGCCCCCGCTGCCGGGCCGCTCGGCGGGCCCGGTCACCGCGTCGATCGGGGCCCTGACGCCCGAGCCCGCGCTGCCGCCGCCCTCGGAGGGCGACGCCCCGACCCAGCGCCTGGACGTCCGCGCGCTGACCGGGCGCCTGAGCAACATCGGCGACGCCACGCAACGGCTGCGGCCCGGGTCGACGTGCCGGCGGCCGAGGCCCCGGCCACGCGCCCGCTGCGCCCGGGCGCGCTGCCCGGCCCGGCCGAGATCGACGGCGCCGCCGCCACGCGCCGCCTCGGCCCCGGTGATCTGCCCGGCCCGGCCGACGTCGACGGCACCGCCGCCACGCGCCGCCTCGGCCCCGGCGATCTGCCCGGCCCGGCCGACGTCGACGGCACCGCCGCCACGCGCCGGCTGCGCGCCGGCGATCTGCCCGGCCCGGCCGACGTCGACGGCGAGGCGCCCACGCGCCCGCTGCGCGCCGGGGACGACCTGCCGACGGTGCCGCTCGAGCAGATGGGCGACGCGACGCGCCCCTTCGAGCGCGTGAACCTCGAGGCGCCGACGGGCCCCCTGCCCACGGGGCCCGACGCCCGGCCGGCGGACGCCCCCCGCCCCCGACGCCGGCGGCCCACCATCCCCCACCCGGGCGTGCCCATCACGCGGCCGGCGCCCTTCGTCACCGGCGCCCCGGCCGCGCCCGACGCCGACACGCGCGAGTTCGTGCGGCAGCGCTTCAGCGCCGCGCTGCAGACGGGCGGGTTCGGCAGCGCGCCCGCCGGCCCGCTGATCTTCAAGCTGGAGGCGCCCGCCCCGCTGCCGACCGAGACCGGCTCGATGCCGACGCCGGCCGAGCTGGGGCCGCTGACCCAGGAGATGGAGCTCGGCGGCGTGGACGGCCTGCCCGAGCTGTCGATCGAGGCGCCCGCGCGCGCCGGGGTGTACCGGCTGCCCGAGCACCGCCAGGCCGCGCCCGACGCGCCCACCGCCCCGCCCGCGCGCCCCGGCGGCGCCGCCACCGCCCAGGCGCCGAGCGCCCGCGCGCCTGGCCCCACCGCCCCCGGCCCGCCGCCTGCCGCGCCCACTCGCCCAGCGCCCACTCGCCCAGCGGCGCCTTCCGCATCACGCGGGCCGACGGCAGCCAGGCGATGATCGCGCCGCCGCGCCGCACGAACCCGCCCCCGTCGGGCATCCCCGCCGCGCCGCACCGCCCGGGCACCGCGGCGCTGCTGGGGCTGGTGCTGCCCGGCATGGGCCAGGCCTACAACGGCGAGCGCGAGCGCGGGCTGTGGTTCGCGCTGACCGCCGTGCTGATCCTGCCCTGGGTGTGGGGCGTCGTGGACGCCTGGCGCGGCGCCGCCCGGATCGCGGCGGGCGAGCGGCCGGCCCCCGATCCGCGGGCGCGGCCCGCGGCGCTCAACGCTCAGCTGATGGTCAACGTGGCCGTCGTCGTGGGCGTGGTCGCGGGCTACGTGCTGTGGACGCGGCTGCGCCCGCCGGCGGCGCCCCCCCCGGCGCCCGCCGCGATGACCGCGGACGCGCCGGACGCCGCCGACGCCGCCGTCGAGGACGCCGGGGCGCCCGACGCCGCGCGCGCCCGGCCGCCCATCCGCACCGCGCTGCCCATCCCCGAGCTGATGCGCAAGGGGCGCATGGCCTGCGGGCGCGGCCTGTTCGCGGAGTGCGAGGAGATCATGCACGAGATCGTGCGGCTGGATCCGAAGAACGCCGAGGCCTATCAGCTGCTGGTCGAGGCCAACGCCAAGCGCACCCAGGGGCGGCCGCGGCCGCGGCCGGACGCCGCGCCGGGCGACGCGACCCCCTGACCGGCTTCAGGGCAGGACGCGCACCACCACCTCGCGCACCTGCCGCGCCACGATCGTGCCCTCGCCGAAGGCGGGATCCAGATCCCCGCGGCGCACGCGCTCGAAGCGCACGTCCAGATCGCAGCCGTCGGCCCAGCGGCTGGCCAGCGCGCCCGGCGGCACGAACAGGACGCCCGGATCGAGGGTCATCGTGGTCGACCAGTCGCGCACGCAGGGGCCCTCGATCGACACGTGCATCGGCTCGTCGGCGGGGAAGTCCCACTCGAAGTAGAGGCCGTCGTAGGCCAGCGAGGGCTCGTGGCGGTCGGCGTACAGGCGGAAGCGCGGGGGCAGCCAGGCCACCGAGTCGGGCGCGCCCGGCCAGTCGCGCCGGCGCAGCTCGACGGTGACCGGGGCGTCGTCGAAGTCCACCGGCAGCACGGCGGTGTAGCGTTGGTCGTCGAAGGCGGTGGCGATGGGGGCCAGCGCCCGCGCCTCGCCGGCGGCGTAGGCGATCAGCCGATCGTCCGGGTGCAGGTCCACCCAGGTGAGGGCGCCGGTTCTCAGCTCGGCGGTGACGCGGGTCTCGCCGCGCCCCCGCGTCGACACTTCGATGTCGGCGTGCATGGAGGCGGTGGGGACGTCGAGCGAGCTGACCTGCTCACAGGCGGTCAGCGAGGCGAGGAGGGCGAGGGGGGTCAGGACGTCGCGGGCGCGCATGGCATCTCTCCGTCAAGGTCGATGCCCCCCGCGACGCCCGCGAAGGCGGTCCATTCAGGGGCAGGGGAAGAGCGCCTCGAGGTCGGCGATGGCGCCGGCCGGATCGGCGTCCTCGGGGCGGCCCGACCAGGTCGCCACCAGGCGGTCGGCGGCGCCCGCGTCGACGTTGCGCGCGGCGCGGTCGATGACCGGGCCGAGGATCTCGAGGAAGGCCCACGCGTCGGCCTTGGCCTGCCCCTCGGCGGCGGCAAAGGTCTCGAGGCGATCGATCAGGATGACCGCCAACGACCGGTCGAGCGCGCTGTCGAGCTGGGCCAGGGCGCGATCGCGCAGCGCGAGATCCTCGGCCGTCTCACCGTCGTCCAGATCGCGCCAGCAGCGCACGGCCAGGAGGCCGTTGAACACCGCCTGGTGCGTATCCGGCTCGAGCTCGCGGACGTAGCCCGCGTAGCCCAGCCCGCCGTCCGCCTGCTCGCCGCCGCCGTAGTAGGCCCACGACGAGTCGCAGTCCTTCGCCGCGCCGGTGCACGTGTTCGACTCCTTGAAGACGCTGACGTACAGGAACCACAGCAGCGCGCCCTCGACCCGCGCGGCGTTCAGGCTGGGCTCGTTGCCCAGGGCGCCGTCGTCGAAGGCGTCGTTGAGCGTGGGCACGATGCGGGCCGGCCCGACGCAGTAGTCGGTGTACTGCGCGTGCTCTTCCTCGCGGCAGTCGACGCCCTCGGCCGGGCGCTCGTAGTGGCTGTCGTAGCGGCGGCTGACGCGGCTGCCGAGACCCTCGGCCTCGGCGTAGATCAGCTGCGCGTCGATGAAGGCCTCGCCGTTCGGCGCGCCAGCCGCCCGCCACAGCAGATCGGCGATGCGCTCGAAGCCGTCGATGCGGGCGATGGTC
Organism: Myxococcales bacterium; assembly: GCA_020633465.1. Taxonomy (GTDB): domain Bacteria; phylum Myxococcota_A; class Bradymonadia; order UBA7976; family UBA1532; genus JACKDN01. The sequence continues at coordinate 489,691 of JACKDN010000003.1, read as the reverse complement.
GAGATGCTGTCCGGCAGCACCGGCACGTACTCGCCGCCGTCGCTGACGCAGGCGTCCCAGCCGTCGCCGGGGAAGTCGGTGGCGTCGGGCTCGCACACGACCGGCTGACCGCCCATGCCGCCCATGCCGCCGCCCATGCCGCCCATGCCGCCCATGCCGCCGGCGCCGCCCATGCCACCGCCGCCGTCACAGCCCATCGCGAAGTCCTCGCTCTGGCCCTTGATGAAGGCGATCGTCTCCGAGCACATCGTGTGGTTCGCCACCACCACGGCCAGGGCCGGCGTCGCCTCACACGTGGGGACGCAGCCGTCGTAGACGGCCTGCCGGTGCTCGGCGGTCGTGTACCCGTCGCACTGGCCTTCGCACACCGCGCAGTCGGCCAGCCAGCCGCACTGGATCTCGCAGGTGGTGCCCTCGGTGGCGCGCTCGACGCCGCAGCCGCCGGGCGTACCGCCCATGCCGGGCTCGCCGCCGGTGCTGGGCGTGCCGCCCATGCCGCCGGCGCCCGGATCGCCGCCGGCGCCCGGATCGCCGCCGGCGCCGGGTGTGCCGCCCGCGCCGGGCGTACCGCCCATGCCGCCCGCGCCGGTGCTGGCGTCGGGCGTCGGGGTGCTGTCGGGATCATCGGACTCGCAGCCGGCGGCGACCCACGCCACCAGCGCCAGGACCACTACTCGTCGGACCAAGGCTCCACCTCCAGGTTCACGACCAGACCGCGGCCGGGGCCGTTCACGCTCGAGCCGTGGACCCTCCACGGCGCGTCGGTCAGGTTCTCCAAGACAATGTTCAGCATCAGCTGGCGCCCCACGCGCAGGCCCCCGCGCAGATCCGCGAGGACGTAGCCCGGGGTGCCGCCGAAGGGGATGCGCGCGTCGCCCTCGTCGCCCACCGACAGGCGCGTCTGGTCGGTGGCCCAGCGCACCTGACCGCCGGCGTACAGGCCGGTGCCGGCGTGCTGCCAGCCCAGGTCGACGTGCCCGCTCAGCGGCGGGATGCGCGACAGGGGCACGCGCTCGTCGTCGCCGGGGATGGGCGAGGGGCCCTCGCCCCAGGCGTACGCGATCGCGGCGTTCGCCTCGAGGCCCAGCCCCGGGCGCAGCCGCAGGTTGGCCTCGAGGCCGCGCACGATGGCGTCGCCGGGCAGGTTCTGCAGCTGGGTGGCCGCGCGGTTGGCGCGGCACTCGCGGTCGCTCTGCGGGCAGTCGGCCGGGCGCCGCTCCATGAGATCGAACAGCCACATCTGGTAGGCCCAGACCTCGGCGCGCAGGCCCCGCCAGCGCCCGCGCACGCCCACCTCGCCGGTGAGGCTGCGCTCGGGCTCGAGGTCGGGGTTCTCGAGCTGGAAGCCGCGGCCGGTGGGCTGGCGGGCGGTGAGATCGTCCAGGTTGGGCGGCCGGAAGCCCTGCTCGACGTTCAGCAGCACCTCGAGGCCCTCGACGCCGTGCCACGCGAGGCCCGCGTTGCCGACGCCGGTCACCCAGGTCTGATCGACCGCGCGGGTCTCGGACTCGGGATCGGCGGGCGCCTCGACCGAGGCCGCCGCCACCCGGCCGCCGGTGCGCACCGACCAGTCGCGGCCGATGTCCAGCCGGGGCGCCACGAAGGCGCCGCCCTGCACGAAGGTGCTGCCGTTGAGGTACTGCCCCCGCGACGCGACGCGCGTGACGTCGAGGCGCACCAGGGTCGTCCACGCCGCCGAGTCGACCGACTCGTGCGAGCCGTCGGCGCCGTACGCGACGCGCAGGCGCAGGCCGTCGAGCAGATCGAAGCCGGCCGTCTCGGCGTCCACGCGGGCCGACCAGATGTCGATGTCGTCGCGCCCGCCGTTGACCGCGCCCACCGACAGCGGGCCCACGCGCGCCAGGCGGCGGCGCTCGTGCTGGCGCTGATAGCCCGCGGTGGCGGTCAGCAGGTCGAGGCCGGCCCAGCCGGGGGACAGCTCGGCCTTGGCGTAGGCCTGCGTCCGGAACTGCTCCTCGAACTCGAGGCACTCGGTCAGGGGCGCCTCGGGCGGCGGGCACTGGTCGGTGCGCGGGGCGTCGAACTGCCGGTACAGGTAGCCGGCCAGCACCAGGCGATCGCGGGGCGACAGGCGGTGCACGAGGCGCAGATCGCTGGTCAGCTCGTCGAACCCGGTGCCCAGCTGGGTGCGGCCGTCGTCGGCGAAGGTGGGCACCTCCTTCTCGAACAGGGGCACGCCCACCTCGTCCTCGTCGAGCAGCGGCTCGATGGGGCCGGCGGCCTCCAGCTTGCCGACGGTGCGATAGCCCACGCCGGCCAGCAGGCCCGTCGCGTCGCCGATCTGGGCGTCGAGCTGGACGCGGCCGCCCCGCTCGTCGTCCGCCGTCGTCGCCCGGGCGGCCGCGCGGGGCGACACGTGCAGCCCCGAGCGCGCCGGATCGATGGTCGGCTCGAGGGGGTGCACCCACACGGCGCCCGCCAGCGCGTCGGCGCCCAGCTCGACGCTGGCGCTGCCGCGCACCACGTCGATGTGATCGATGGTGCGGCCGTCGACGGTGAAGAAGTACTGGTTGGGGCCCTGGCGGAACAGCGCGTGGTTGATGCGCAGGCCGTCGAACATCAGCAGCGTGTGCTGCCCGGTGCGCCCGCGGATGTAGGGCGAGGCCTGGCCCGCCGCGGTCTGCTGCACCGACACGCCGCCGAGCAGGCGCAGGGCCTCGGGCGCGGAGCGCGGCTGGAGCACGTCCAGATCGTCGCGGTCCACGGTCTCGACCGCGCGCCCCGCGTCCATGCGTCCTGGTGCCTCTCGCCGCCCGACCACCTGCATGACGTCCTCGGCTCCCCCCGGCGCGTCGCCCGCCTCTTCCGGCGGCGCGGCCCACACGGGGAGCGCGACCAGCAGCAGCAGCACCGCGCCGACCGATCGCGCGCCGACCCCCCTAGGCATCATGCGGGCACCGTAGAGGTGGCTGTCGCTCGCGGGCCATGCGTAAATCTACGGACCGCCCTCCCTGGACCAGCGCGTCCAGAGGCGCCGGCCGTCGACGCTGCGCCGCGGAGCGGCCGCCGCGCGCCCGGTAGACTGGCACGTCGACTGCCGGCTGGGTTAGAAAGCCCGCCGATCGCGCGACGGGAGACGCCATGGTGGGGAAGTACCTGCGGGCAGGACGCAATTGGGGGCACGTCGCGGCGCGCGCGGCCTGGTACGGCACGATCAGCTGCTCGCTGGGCGGGCTGCCCGGCGGCCACCCCATCTCGCAGTGGTGCATGCGCAAGTGGTCGGCGGGCAGCGCCGACGCGCTGAACATCCAGCGGTCGCTGCGCGGCGCGGAGAACCTCGCGCTGGCCCCGCAGGCGGTGCTGGTGGCCAACCACCTGAGCTCGCTCGACATCCTGGTGCTGGGCAGCTACCTGAAGCGCGACTACCGCTGGCTGGCCAAGGCGTCGCTGTTCAAGGTGCCCTTCAGCGGCTGGCACCTGAAGTTCGCGGGGCACGTGCCGGTGTACCGCGGGGACGACCGCGCCAAGAACCAGGACATCGCCGCGCGCATCCACGCCGTGGTCGAGGAGGGCGCCAGCCTGCTGTTCTTCCCCGAGGGCACGCGCAGCGAGGACGGCCGGCTGAAGCCCTTCAAGATCGGCGCCTTCATGACCGCCGTCGAGGAGGGGCTGCCGGTGCTGCCGCTGGTGGTGCGCGGCACGCACGAGCTGATGAAGAAGAACGCCATCGACCTCGAGATCCGCACCGACCGGGCGTGCTCGGTGACGGTGCTGCCGCCCGTCGCGGTGCCCGTGGGCGGCGATCACAAGGCGCGCGCCGAGGCCCTGCGCGATCGCACCTGGGAGGTCATGGCCGCCGAGCTGGGCGGCGCGCCCGGTGCAACCCCGGTGGCCGCCGACGCATCCTCCTGATTCGTCTCTCGCGCGCCGAGGACCCGCGCCGATGCCCCACGTCACCTTCGTCGATCCGGACGGCAAGCAGTGGACCGTCGAGGTGCCCGAGGGCGCCTCGCTGCTCGACGCCGCGCGGCAGGTCGAGGCGCCGGTGCACACGCTGTGCAACGGCATCGGCGCCTGCGTCCAGTGCCGGGTGCGCGTGCGCAGCGGCATGGACAACCTGAGCGCGCCCGAGGCGCTCGAGAAGGACCGCATCGGCAACATCTTCCACATCACCGGCGAGCGCATGGGCTGCCAGGCCAAGGTGCACGGCGACGTGGAGATCGAGACCCTGCCGGTGCGGCTGCCCAAGCGCAGCAAGCGCGAGCGCGGATCCGGCCGGCGGTGAGCCCGCGGGCGCTTTGCGCGCCGCGCCGATTCTGGCACCCTGAGACGCTTCGCGGCCGGCCCGCGCGCCGGCCCTGACCCGACAGCCCCCGAGGAACGCGCATGGCCGACAACCTGCCGATGACGTTGACGCAGAAGATCCTCTACGCCCACGCGATCCGCCCGCCCCGCAACGGGCTCCGGGCGGGCGACATCGTGCGCATCCGCGTCGACTGGACCATCGCCAGCGAGCTGGCCTGGAACGGCATGGACAAGACCTACGACGCGCTCGGGCGGCCCGGTCTCCACGACAAGGACCGCTTCTACCTGGCCATCGACCACACGGTCGACCCCGTCACCCTGATCGAGGATCCCCGGGCCCAGAAGCTGACCGAGCTGTCGCGCGACTTCGCCCGCGAGAGCGGGATCACGCACTTCTACGACGCCAACGAGACGATTCTGCACACGCGCTTCTACCGCGATCTGGTGCAGCCGGGCGAAGTCGTGCTCGGCGCCGACAGCCACACCAGCAGCCACGGCGGCCTCGGCGCCTTCGCCATCGGCCTGGGCGGCGCCGACATCACCGTCGCGATGGTGCTGGGCGAGTCGTGGATCGAGGTGCCCGAGGCCATCGCGGTCGAGTACACCGGCGACATCGCGTTCGGGCTGACCGGCAAGGAGGTCATCCTGAAGACGCTGGGCGAGCTGGGGCGCAACACCGTCGCCATGGAGCGGTCGGTCGAGTACCGCGGCGACGCCGTGAAGCACTTCACCACCGACATGCGCTTCACCATCGCCAACATGACCGCCGAGTTCGGCGGGCTGAACGGCATCTTCGAGGCCGACGGGCAGGTGGCCAGCTGGCTGGCGGGCCGCGACGGCTTCAACGACGGCGCGCGCTACTTCCGCGCCGACGACGACGCGACCTACGCCGAGCGCTTCCGCATCGACCTGGCGTCGATGCAGCCGCAGGTGGCCAAGCCCTTCTCGCCCGACAACGTGTTCCCGGTCAGCGAGGTCGTCGGCATGCCGCTCGACGGCTGCTTCATCGGCGCCTGCACCACCACCGAGGAGGAGCTGGTGCTCGCCGGCCTGCTGCTCGAGCGCATGCTGGCCGACGGCGCCGCGCCCAAGGCGACGCAGAACCGGCTGGTGGTGCCGGGCGATCTGAGCATCGTCGACCGGCTGAAGCAGGCGGGGCTGCTGGCGGTGTACGAGAAGGCCGGCTTCCGCGTCGGGCCGCCCGGCTGCAGCATGTGCCTGGGCGTCGCCAGCGAGAAGGCCGGCGAGGGCGAGGTGTGGCTGACGAGCCAGAACCGCAACTACCAGAACCGCATGGGCGCCGGCTCGCTGGCCTGGCTGGCGTCGGGCGCCACGGTGGCGGCCTCGGCGGCCGACATGAAGGTGGTCGACCCGCGGCCCTGGCTCGACCGCATCGATCAGGATCGCTACCACGCGATCCTGGGCCGGAAGCCGGACGCCCCGCTGCCCGAGGTGCTGCCGGTCGAGCCCACGCCCGTGGCGCCGCCCGCCGCGACCGACGCCGCGGGCGCCGCGGCCACCGGCGGCGACGACGGCGTCATCGAGGCCCACGTGCAGCGCTTCGGCGACCACGTCGACACCGACGCGATCATCCCCGGCGAGTTCTGCCACCTGACCGACCTCGAAGACCTGGGCGCGAAGTGCTTCCACTACGTCGCGCCCGGCTTCCGCCAGCGCGTCGCCGCCGGCCAGAGCGTCATCGTCGCCGGCGAGGGCTGGGGCAGCGGCTCGAGCCGCGAGCAGGCGGTGTGGGCGCTCAAGGGCGCCGGCGTGCAGGTGGTGATCGCCCAGAGCTACGCCTTCATCCACAAGCGCAACCTGGTCAACGAGGCCCTGCCCCACCTGGTGCTGCGCGACGACCGCTTCTACGACCTGGCCGAGGACGGCGCCCCCATCCAGGTCGACCTGGGCAGCGGCACCGTCACCGTCGCCGGCGAGACCTTCGCCGCCGAGCAGCCCACCAAGATGATCCAGAAGCTGAACGCCGCCGGCGGCATCGTGCCCGCCATCCGCGCCCACGGCGACCAGGTGTTCGAGAAGCTGACCGCGTAGCCCGCGCGCGGCGGCGCTCGCGCGGACGGGGCGCTGCGGCGCTCGGAACGCCGCCCGACCGGTCGCCCCGGCGTTCAGGCCCCGAGCTTGGCGGCGGTCCGTTCCAGGCGCTTGGCCTTCTTACCCTGCCCCAGCTGCGCGTAGCGGTCGACCGCCTCGGCGACGAGCGCCCGGCCCTCGTCGGTCTGGCCGGTGCGCAGCAGCAGCAGGCCCAGGGCCTCGCCGGCGGTGGCGATGCCCTCGGCGTGGCCGAGCTTCTTGTTCAGCGCCCACGCCGTGCGCAGGGCCAGCTCGGCCGCCTCGAGGTGGCCGCGCTCGACCTCGATCTGGCCGATGTTCAGCCGCGTGATCGCGATGCCGTCGAGGTCGTCGAGGCTCTCGAACGTGGTCAGGCGCTGCTGGTGCAGGGCCAGGGCCTCGTCGTACTCGCCGCGCTCGGCGCGGATGCGCGCGATGTCGCCCAGGGCGATCGCGCGCCCCTGCTGGTTGCCCAGATCGGTGAACGCGGCCAGCCGGGCCTCGTGCAGATCGAGCGCCTCGTCCAGCTCGCCGCGCGCGGCCAGCAGGCGCGCCACGTCGCCCTGCGCGATGGCCGCGCTGTGCCGGGCGCCCAGGCGCTCGAAGGTGGCCAGCCGCTCGCGGTGCAGCGCCAGCGCGTCGTCCACCTGTCCGCGCGCCGCCTTGATGCGCGCGACGTCGCCCTGCGACACCGCGACGTCGTGCTCGGCCCCCAGCTCGGCCAGCGCGGCCAGCGCCTGCTCGTGCAGCTTCAGCGCCTCGTCCAGATCACCCCGCGCCGCCAGGATGCGGCCCACCCGCGCCTGCGTCACCGCCGCCTCGCGCGGGGCGCCCAGCGCCTCGAAGGTGGCCAGCCGCTTGCGGTGCAGCGCCAGCGCCTCGTCGGGCTCGCCTCGGTTCGCGTGCAGGTGCGCCAGCACGCCCATCAGCGACGCCGCCACGGCCGTGCGCGGCGGCACGAGCGCCAGCGCGTCGCGGCACACCTGCCCCGCGCGCGCCAGCGTGTCGCGATCCCCCGCCGCCGTCACCAGATCCCAGGCCAGCTCCGAGGTGGCGGCGCCGAAGGCCAGCCGGAACGCGAGCGGCGCGTCGGCGTCCACCTGCAGCTTGAGCCCAGTCCACGCGCGCTCGCGATCCGGCAGCCGGCCCGGTCCCCGGCTGGCCTGGAAGGTGAGGATCCAGGTCAGCACCGGGCGCAGCGCCGCGGCCGCGTCGTCGAAGGGCTGCATGCGCTCGACGGCGCGTAGCGTCGCCACCGCGGCCTCGGCCGCCTCGTCGGGCAGCGCCGTCACGTAGCTGGGCGTGCCGGCCAGCGCGTCGAGCATCTCGATGGCCCGCCCCAGCACCAGGCCGTCGCCGGTCACCTCGCCGGTGGCCTGGCGCAGCGCGCGCACCACCTCGGTCCACAGGAAGCCGCCGCCGCGCCGCCCGCTGGCCTCGGCCGCCCCGCCCGGCCCCGCCCGGAAGCGCCGCAGCCCGCTGTCGACCTCGGGCAGCAGCCGCCGCATGGGCTCGGTCAGCGCGTCCGGCGGCAGGGCGTCGAGGAAGGCGCCCCGCACGATGTCGTCGTCCAGCTTGCGGCCCAAGGGCCCGATGTTGACGTCACTGCCCGCCACCCAGGCCAGCCCCACCGCCCGCAGCGACAACGCGCCGGGCAGCGGATCATCCAATCGTTCCAGGCGCTTGCGGCCCGCGAGCAGCACCTCGAGCGCCCCCTCGCGCGCGTCGAGCGGCACCTCGGCCAGCCGCCGCGCCAGCCGCCGACCGGCCACCACCTTCAGGCTGTGCAGGTAGTCGGCCGCGTCCAGCCCGTGGGCCGCGAAGTGCAGCCGGTGGTGCACCGCGTCGCGCAGCAGATCGAGCAGCTCGATGACGTCCGTCGTCAGCCGCGCCGCGTAGCTCAGCGGCAGGCGCGCCACGTTCAAGCTGGCCAGCGGGTGATCCGGCCGCCCGACGTTGCGGCGGATGAGCGACAGCACCGGATCCTTCAGCTTCTCCTGCCAGCCGTAGCCCTCGGGCTGCGCGTCGGCGAACTGCACCACCTGGTACTTGCCCCCCAGCGCGGTCAGCTGGGCGTCCGCCTCGGCCGGCGAAACGCCCGCGGGCACGCGCACGGCCACCAGCACCTTCTCGGCCCCGTGCAGGCCCTGGTTGGCGGGCAGCGGCAGCGCGCCCCAGGGCAGCTCGACCCGGTGCTCGACCCCCTCGACCAGGTACCCGAGCAGGCCGGCCACCCGCGACACCGCCGAGGGCGGCAGGTACCACGGCACCAGGTAGCGCCCGGGCGGCAGATCGGTGTGCGCCTTGGCGCGGAAGTCGAGGGGCAGCAACCACACGGCGGATCAGGATCCGTCCACCATCAGGCAGGTGGCCGGATGCAGGAAGTGCATCTCGGGGTCGAGGGCGAAGCGCGTCGGGTTCCAGAAGTCGCCGGGCAGCACCACCTGGCGATCCTGCATCTGGTCGAAGATGGCCTGGTTGCGCTCGCAGGCGTCGAGCACCGTCTCGCGCGGCACCAGGTGGTGGGGGGCCGGAAAGGCCTTGGCCACCGCGCGCAGCGCGTCCACCTCGACGCTGGCGTAGTAGCTCTCGAGGAAGGTCTCGAAGCCCTCGTTCAAGAGCTCGGGCGTCAGCAGGTCGTCCTCGAACAGGAACTTCACCCAGCGCAGGAAGGCCAGCGCGGTGGGCGCGCACGCGGCGAGCTGCTGCACCACGCCCTGGGTCACCGGATCGGCGAAGGCCGCGCGCACGTCGTCGCGCTCGCCCACCACGCGCTGCTCGAGGATACGGCAGAGCGCGTCGGCGGGCAGCGGGCGCAGCACCCGCCGGTTGCCGATCTCGCGCGGCACGACGCCCGAGTAATAGGTGCGCACGTTCAGCACCAGGGCGATGGGCGACCGCGTCAACGACAGGATGCCCTCGACGTCGCGCCGCACCTTCTCGCGCAGCTCGTCGGTGCGGTACTCGTGGCGCAGCTCGTCGATGTTGTCGAGGTAGAGGACGACGTCGAGGCCCTGCCCGCGGATGTCGCGGAACAGCGCGTCGAGCGCGTCGAGCAGCCCCTGATCGTCGAAGCGCACCGCCCCGCTGAGGCTCTGCACCTGCTTCTCGGTCAGCTCGAGCGACAGCCCGAACTGCAGCTTCAGCACACCGAGCAGGTTGCGGCCGCCGCTCAGCTCGGTGGCGACCTTGTACTGGCGCACCTGCTCGTGGGCCACCTGCAGGCTGACGTCGTCGAAGCGCGCGATGGTGCTCAGCAGCTGGGCGTTGGCCAACAGCGGCCCCGGCACGTCGGCCGTCGCGCGCCGCAGCGAGTCCAGCTCCCGGACGATGGCGTTGGCCACCGCCGCCAGCACGCCGCGGCGCTCGTGGCACGAGCGGCAGTCGACGGCGAGGAACAGCGTGCGCGACGAGTGATCGGCCCGCAGCTCTTCGAGCACCGACCGCGTGAGGATCGACTTGCCGACGCCCTTCTCGCCCGAGATGCACACCGCCCGCCCGGTGGGCGGCCCCTCGAGGCCCAGGTAGCGGCTCAGCAGCTCGCGCAGCCAGCGCCGATCGCGATCGCGCCCCACCAGGTGCCGGGGATCGTTGTCGGATGGGTCGAAGCGGTCGAAGAACATCGGCGCCTCCGCGGGGCGTTCGGGCGCGCTCAGAACGGGATGGGGTCGTCTTCGAAGCCGCCGCCGCCGGGCCCGCCGGGGCCCGTCTTGGCGGCCGACGCGTCGTCGTCGCAGGCGGCCGCGCCCAGCGCGAGCAGCAGAAGCAGGCAGCGGTGCAGGCTCATGAGTCGCCCTTCTTCGGCTTCGGCTTCGGCTTCAGGTCCCACCCGCCGCCGCCGCCGCCCTGCTGGCCGCCGCCCCAGCCCCCGCCGCCGCCCGCCCGCCGCCGCCGCCGCCGCCGCCGCCGCCGCTGCCGCCCTGCAGGAAGACGACGCTGTTGGCGACCACGTCCCACACCCGACGGTTGTTGCCATCGCGGTCGGTGTACTCACGGCTCTGCAGCCGCCCCTCGACGTACACCTGGCGCCCCTTCGACAGGTACTGTCCGCAGTGCTCGGCCGACCGGCCCCACACCACGACGTTGTGCCACTCGGTGCGCTCCTGCTTGTTGCCGTCCTTGTCGTTCCAGTACTCGGTGGTGGCCACGCGCAGGTTGGCCACGCTCTGCCCGCTGGGCGTGGTCCGCACCTCGGGGTCGGCTCCGAGGTTGCCGACCAGGATCACCTTGTTGACGCCGCTCGCCATGGCGGAACTCCTTCATGCTGCCCGGCCGCGGCCGGGGGAGACGGGGGATGGCGCAGAGTTTCAACTCACCGCGCCCAAGTCAATCGCGCCCGGGGGGCCCCGGGTCGATCGGGCTCCTCTATCGGACAGCCGCGGCGCGTGTTGCACGATTGTTTTGATTTTCTTCAGTCGCTAAGGTGCGGCGCCATGCACGAAGCGGCCCCGATCCGCACCAACGACCACGGAATCAGCGCGTCGGACATCGATCCCGACGCCGCCAAGGTTCTGCGTCGACTCCATCAGTTCGGGTACCACGCCTACCTCGTCGGCGGCGGGGTGCGCGACCTGCTGTTGGGTGTTCAACCGAAGGACTTCGACGTCGCGACGTCGGCGCGCCCCAACGAGGTGCGGCGCATCTTCCGCAACTCGCGGCTGATCGGGCGGCGCTTCCGCCTGGCCCACATCCTGTTCGCCGGCGGCAAGGTGATCGAGACGGCCACCTTCCGCGCGAAGCCCAGCGACGACGACGACACCGACGACGATCTGATCACCGACGACAACGAGTTCGGCACGCCGGAGAGCGACGCGAACCGCCGCGACTTCACGGTCAACGCGCTGTTCTACGATCCGGCCACCGACGAGGTGATCGACTACGTCGGCGGGCTGGCCGACCTGTCGAAGCGCCACCTGCGCACCATCGGCGATCCCGGCCTGCGCTTCCGCGAGGATCCCGTGCGCATGCTGCGCGCGGTGAAGTTCGCCGCCCGACTGGATCTGACGATCGGCGCGCCGGAGCTGGCGGCCATCCGAGCCGAGCGCAACGAGCTGCAGAAGGCCGCCGTGCCGCGCCTGCTCGAAGAGGTGCTGCGCATGCTGTACGGCGGCGCCGCCGCCGAGAGCTATCGGCTGCTGGGCAAGCTGGGCCTGCTCGAGCTGCTGATGCCCGAGGTGGCCGCCTTCCTCGGCCGCCCCGGCGCCGAGGACGCCTGGCACCCGCTGACGCCGCTGCTCGAGGCGCTGGACGATCGCTGCGGCGGCCAGCCCGCCTTCGACAACGGCGTCCTGCTGGCCGCGCTGTTCTGGCCCCTGTACCGCGCCGTCGTCGAGGCCCTGCCCCGCCGCCCGCACGTCCGCCAGCTGCGCCCGCTGGCCGAGGCGATCATCGGGCCGGCCGCGGTGCGGCTGCGCATCCCGCGCCGCGACGTGGGCACGCTGCTCGCCGCCCTCGAGGGCCAGCTGCGCTTCCACGACGCGCACGGCCGCAAGTCGACGCGCGCCGCCTTCGCGCGCAGCCCGTGGTTCCCCGCGGCCAACGACCTGTTCGAGCTGCGCCTGGCCGCCGACGACGTGCCGGCCAAGGACGCGCGGGCCTGGAAGGCGCTGACCGACGAGTTCCCGCCGCCCAGCGTCGAGGAGCGCCGCGAGGGCCGCCGCGCCCGCCGCCGCGAGCGCCGCGAGAGCGGCGGCCGGCGCGAGCGCGGCAACAACCGCCGGGGCGGACGCCGGCGCTGAGCGCGGGCTCAGTGGGGCCGCACGCCCCCCGGCGCCCGCTTGTCGAGGGTCGGCACGCCCACCCCGGGATCCCGCCCGAACAGGTAGAGCCCGCCCACCATCAACCCCATGCCCGCCAGGTAGGCCACCGGCAGCGGCAGCCCCACCATCATGCCCAGGTAGCCGCACAGGCCCGCCGCCAGCATCGACAGCATCGCGTAGGGCAGCTGCGTCTTGACGTGATCCAGGTGGGGACAGCCCGAGGCCGTCGACGACAGCACCGTGGTGTCCGAGATGGGCGAGCAGTGATCGCCCCAGATGGCGCCGTCGAGCACCGCGCCGAGGCACATCAGCACGACGAAGCTGTCGCCGCTGAGCTGGGCGGCCAGGGGCGCGGCCACCGGCAGCACCAGGGCCATCGTGCCCCACGACGTGCCCGTCGAGAACGCCACCGCGCCCGACAGCGCGAACACGACCAGGGGCAGCAGCACCGCGGGCAACGCGTCGCCCACCAGCGCCACCATCGCGGTGCCCGTGCCCAGGTCGTCGCAGACCGCCTTGATGGCCCAGGCCAAGACGAGGATCGCCGCCGCCTCGATCAGCGTGCGCAGCCCCTGGAAGTACGAGGCCACCGCCTCGGTCGGCGTGAGCAGCCGCTGGCCGACGGCGAGGCCGAAGGCGATCACCGAGCCCACCAGCGCCGAGCCGAGCAGGATGAACGCGATGTCGTCGGCGGCCACGTCGAAGACGGCCTTCCAGTGCGCCAACGACAGGGGATCGAAGGCCGGCAGGGCCTCGCTGCCGACCACGAGGATCCACCCGAAGATGGTCAACAGCACGCCGCCGATCGGGATGATCGCGTTCAGCGCCCGCGGCGGCACGCCGGGCTTCTCCAGCGCGCTCATCGACGGCGTGCCGTCGCCCTCGTCGGTCAGCGGCCCGCCGTGCCGGGTGCGGTACTCGGCCCGGTACATGGGCCCGATGTCGCGGCCCGTCCAGGCGTTCAGGTACACGAGCGCCAAGGCGAACAGGCAGTAGAAGCGCAGAGGGAGGATCTCGAAGAACAGCTCGTAGCCGCTGCCGGGCAGGCCGGGCACGCTGCTCAGGACGCCCAGCAGGTCGTCGAACAGCCCCACCTCGTAGCCGATCCAGGTGCTGATGATCGCGACGCCGGCCACCGGGGCGCTGGTCGAGTCCACGATGTAGGCCAGCTTCTCGCGGCTGATCTTGTGGTCGTCGGTCAGCGAGCGCGCGGTCGTGCCCACGACCACCGTGTTGGCGTAGTCGTCGAAGAAGATGGCGGTGCCCATCAGCGAGGTCACCGCCTGGGCGCTGCGCGGCCCCCGCGCCAGCCTCGACAGCGCCAGCACCAGCCCGCGCGTGCCGCCCATGCGGCCCACCACCGCGACCAGGCCCACCAGCGCGAAGGTGAAGCCGAGGATCTGCAGGTTGAAGGTGTCGGCGATGACGCCGCCGAGGTAGCCCTCGACGTCGACCGCGTCGACGCCGATCCAGCCGAGCAGCGCGCCCACGAGGCCCTTGGCCTCGGCCCACAGCGCGGTCAGCGGGTTGCCGCGCAGCACCGCCGACCCCACCAGCACCGCCAGCAGCAGCGCCGCCAGGATGCTGCGCGCCGACAGCGCGATGACCAGCGCCACCAACGGGGGCAAGAGCGACAGCCAGCTCGCCAGCCGCGCGTCGGCGCTGGCCTCGGCCTCGCCCAGCTTGCCCTCGACCACCAGCCGGGCGTCCCGCGACAGCACCGTCACGGCCAGCAGGGGCGCCGCGGGATCGTCCACGTCGACGAACAGCGGCGCGAAGCCATCGGGTGTGTCGACGGTGGGCGTCTTCAGCACCGTGGCCACCGTCGCGGCGTCGGGCGCCCCCGCCGTGATGCTGACGCGCACCGGCAGCGGCGTGGGCCCGTCGGCCGGCGCCAGCCGCTTCAGCACGTCGCCGGTCAGCCGGCGCCCGGTCTGATCGCGCACGTCGCCCGCGTCGATGGGCAGGAGCGACGCGAGGGCGATCACCACCAGGCCCACGATCGCGGCCGTGGCGTTGAAGGTGTCTTTCATGGTCGGGAGGTAACACGGGCCGCGGGCCGTGTCAGCGGGCTTCCTGCCACCTCGCGGGGAAGGCAGCCCGCAGCCCGGGGGTGGCCACCACGCGCCCATCGGCTGCCAGCACGGCGGCGTCCACACCCGGCAGCGCCTCGGCGAGGGCGATCCCGGCCTCGGGGCCCATCACGAACAGCGCCGTGGCCAGCGCGTCGGCGAAGGTCGCGTCGGCCGCGCGCACGGTGACCGCGACGCTGCGCTCGGCGGGCATGCCGGTGCGCGGATCGATGATGTGGTGATAGCGCCGGCCCCCGGCCTCGAAGTAGCGCTCGTAGTCGCCGCTGGTGACCACCGCGGCGTCGCGCACCGGCAAGGCCACCATCAGCTCGTCGCGCCGCCGCGGGTGCTGCACGCCCACCGTCCAGGGCTGCCCCGGCGCCTTCTCACCGGCGACGTACAGATCGCCGCCGCCGTCGACGAGGAAGGCCGTGAAGCCGCGCGCGCGCAGCACCGCCGCCGCGCGGTCGATGCCGTAGCCCTTGGCGATGCCGCCCAGCCCCACCGCCATGCCCGCGGGCAGCGTCGCCGTGCGCGCCGCCGGATCGAGCGTCAGCCTCCGGTAGTCGATGCGCGCCTGCGCCGCGGCCACGGCGTCCGGCGCCGGCACCCGGCCGGCGTCGAAGTCCCACACGCCGCGCAGCGCGGCCCAGGTGACGTCGAAGGCGCCGCCCGACCGATCCCCCAGATCGCGCGCCCGCTGCAGCAGGTCGAACAGCTCGGCCGACACCGTCACCGGCGCGCCGCCGGCCGCGTTGAGCCGCGACACCTCGCTGCTCGGGCGCCACTCGCTCATCACGGCCTCGACCCGCGCCACCTCGGCGAAGGCCGCCTTCGCCGCCGCCTCGGCCTTCCCCCGGTCGCCGACGATCGCCAGCGCCCAGGGCGTGCCCATCAGCTGCGCCTGGAAACGATGAACCGCCGGCGCCGCCGCGTCGCGCGCCACGCGCACCGCGGCGTCGCGCGCCGGGGCCCCGGCGTCCTTCGCCGGCCCGGCGTCGCGCCGCGCACACCCCGCCAGCGCCAGGCCCACGATCAGAGCCAGCGCCGCGGCCATCCTCACGGTGCTCGGAAGACGCGGTGCGATGCATCGCGAGGGGCGGTCAGCGTTCAGCGGTCAGCTTTCAGCCGATCGAGACGGCCCCGAGGATTGGGTGTGATTGGACCGAGAACGCACCGGGCCACCCGCGGTCGAGCGAGCGACCACGGTGGGCGCGGGTCCGACCGTGCGCGGACGCCGGCGTTCGGCACCCACGGAGCTGAAGGCTGATAGCTGAAAGCTGATAGCCCGGTGAGCTGCCCCGAGCGGACGGCTCTCGAGCCCGAACTCACTTGTTCAGGAAGTCCTTGAGCAGATCGCCGAAGGTGCCGAGCGCCTTGGGCACCTCCTCCTTCTGCTTCCGCTTGTAGTCCGCCATCGCCTTCTCTTCGTCGGCGTTCAACAGCGCCTTGCGCGACAGGCGCACGCGGCCCTTGTGGCGATCCACCTCGACCACCTTCACCTCGAGCTCGGTGCCGATGGGGAACATGCGCCGGTGGTCGGCGTTGCGGTCGGTGGCCATCTCGGGGTTCGGGCACAGGCCCACCAGCCGATCGGCGATCTCGATGAACACGCCGTACTTCTCGACCCGCGTGACCGGGCCCTTGACGATGTCGCCCACCTTCACGCTGATGTCGACCGGCTTCTTCGCCTCGGCCACCTCGGGCGTCAAGAGCCCGATGCGCTCACGCTCGCGGTCGATCTTCTCGATGACCAGCTCGAGCTCCTGACCCACCTCGAGCACGTCCGCCGGGTTCTCGACCCGCTCGTTCGCCTTGATGCCCGAGATGTGCAGCAGCCCGTCGACGCCCTCGGCCAGCTTCACGAACGCGCCGAAGTCCTGCAGGCGGTCGACCGTGCCGGTGACCGTGTCGCCGACCTTCTTCTCGCGCACGTAGTCGCGGAAGGGGTTCGACTCGAGCGCCTTCATCGACAGCGCCACGCGGCCCTTCTGGGGCTCGATGCGCAGCACCTCGACCTCGACGGCCTCGCCGACCTTGAGCGCGTCGCTCGGGTGGTTCACCCGCGCGTGGCTGATCTCGCTGACGTGGATCATGCCCTCGACGCCCTCGCCGATGTCGACGAAGGCCCCGAAGTCCTTGAGGTGCGTCACCGTGCCCTGCAGGCGCTCGCCCACCTGGATGCGCTCGGTCAGCACCTCGCGGGCGTGCCGGCGCTCGGCCTCGATGAGGTCCTTGCGCGACACCACCAGGCCCTTGGTCTCGCTGAACTCGGTGATGCGGAAGGGGTAGGTGTTGCCCACCTCGCGCGCCGGCTCGCTCAGCTGGCGCCCGGTGAGGTGGCTGGCCGGGCAGAAGGCGCGGATGCCGTCGACCCGCACCTCGAAGCCGCCCTTGTTCACCCCCACGATGCGCCCCTCGACGGGCGTCTGGTTCTTCCAGGCGTCGCGCAGCGCGTTCAGCACCTGGCTGTCCCGGGCCTTGCGGTAGCTCAGCTCGACGCCGCTGCGCGTCGACACCACCTCGGCCTGGACGGTGTCGCCGTCCTGCACCACCAGCTCGCCGTCGGGGCCCCGCAGCTCGGCGAGCTGGATGTACCCCTGACTGCGCGCGCCGAAGTCGACGAAGGCGACGCTGCCGGTGATCTTGACGATGGTGCCGGCGATCAGATCGCCCGGCTTGATGGTGCGCCCCGAGAAGCTGGTCTCGAGGGCGGGCTGCTCCGACGCCGACGCGCCTTCCTGATCGCTCATGGCCCCGCTCTCATTGGGGTTTCGTGCGGGCGGGACTATAGGGAAGCCCCCCCGGGCCTGCAAGCCGACGAATCGTTTCGCGTCGATGACGAGACCGTATATGGTACGGGAACATCGAACCCGCCAGACGAAGAGCAGAGGAAAGTTATGGGGACCCTGGTATCGAAGATCGCCGCGCTGCAAGACTTCGAGGAGTTCGCCGACCTGCACTGGACGGGCTCCTTCGAGGACTACCTCGGCGTCGTTCGCAAGAGCCCCGAGGTCACCCGGACCGCCTATCAGCGGCTCTACGACATGATCCTGTCCTTCGGGACGGAGTCCTTCGTCGACAACAAGAAGAAGATCATCCACTACAACTTCTTCGACGATCCGCTCAACGACGGCCGGGACGCCATCTTCGGCCTCGACATCCCGCTGATGCGCCTGGTCAACGTGATCAAGAGCGCCGCGCTGCAGTACGGCACCGAGAAGCGCGTGATCCTGCTGCACGGCCCGGTGGGCAGCTCGAAGAGCACCATCGCGCGGCAGATGAAGCACGGGCTCGAGTGGTACTCGCGGCAGAAGGGCGGCGCCCTCTACACCTACGAGTGGCACCTGCCAGAGCACCTCTTGCACATCACCGGCGGCGAGAAGGTGTTCCCCTGCCCGATGAACGAGGATCCCCTGCGGTTGATCCCCGAGGAGTGGCGCCGGCAGGCGTTCGAGTCGATGGATCTGAAGTCGGGCGACGGCCCGCTGCGGCTGAAGGGTGACCTGAACCCCGCGTGCCGGCTGATCTTCCGCGAGCTGATGGCCTACTACAAGGGCGACTGGTCGAAGGTGATCGACCACGTCCAGGTGAAGCGCCTGGTGCTCAGCGAGAAGGATCGCGTGGGCATCGGCACCTTCCAGCCCAAGGACGAGAAGAACCAGGACAGCACCGAGCTGACCGGCGACATCAACTACAAGAAGATCGCCATGTTCGGCAGCGACTCGGATCCGCGGGCGTTCAACTTCGACGGCGAGTTCAACATCGCCAACCGCGGCATCATCGAGTTCATCGAGATCCTGAAGCTGGACGTGGCCTTCCTGTACGACCTGCTCGGCGCCACGCAAGAGCACAAGATCAAGCCGAAGAAGTTCCCGCAGACCGACATCGACGAGGTCATCATCGGCCACACCAACGAGGCCGAGTACCGCAAGCTGTTGAACAACGAGTTCATGGAGGCGCTGCGCGACCGGACGATCAAGGTCGACGTGCCCTACATCACCAAGCTCAAGGACGAGGTGAAGATCTACAAGAAGGACTTCACCGAGCGGAAGGTGCGCGGCAAGCACATCGCGCCGCACACCATCGAGATGGCGGCGATGTGGGCCATCCTCACCCGGCTCGAGGATCCCAAGAAGCACGACCTGACGCTGCTGCAGAAGCTGAAGCTGTACGACGGCAAGACGCTGCCCGGGTTCACGCAGGACAACGTCAAGGAGCTGCGCAAGGAGACCGAGCGCGAGGGCATGGACGGCATCAGCCCGCGCTACGTGCAGGACAAGATCAGCAACGCGCTGGTCAGCCAGCGCAGCGAGACGAGCATCAACCCCTTCCTCGTGCTCAACGAGATGGAGGGCGGGCTGAAGCAGCACTCGCTGATCACCAACGAGGATCAGCGCAAGCGCTTCACCGACCTCTTGGCCGTGGTCAAGCAGGAGTACGAAGAGACGGTGAAGAACGAGGTGCAGCGGGCGATCTCGGCCGACGAGGACGCCATCAAGCGGCTGGCCGCGAACTACATCGACAACGTGAAGGCCTACACCCAGAAGGAGAAGGTCAAGAACCCGTACACCGGGCAGGACGAGGAGCCCGACGAGCGGCTGATGCGGTCGATCGAGTCGAAGATCGACATCCCGGAGAGCCGCAAGGACGACTTCCGGCGCGAGATCATGAACTACATCGGCGCGCTGGCGGTCGAGGGCAAGAAGTTCCAGTACAACACCAACGAGCGCCTTCACCGGGCCCTCGAGCAGAAGCTGTTCGAGGATCAGAAGGACACGATCAAGCTGACGAGCCTGGTGTCGAACGTCATCGACAAGGAGACCCAGGAGAAGATCGAGGTGGTCAAGCAGCGGCTCATCCGCGACTTCGGCTACAACGACGAGTCGGCCACCGACGTGCTGAACTACGTCGCCTCGATCTTCGCTCGGGGCGACGTGCGGTCCTGAGATGAGCCGCATCAAGCAGGACCACAGCCGCTTCCGTCAGATCGTCCGCGGCAAGATCCGCGGCAACCTGAAGCAGTACATCTCGCAGGGCGAGCTGATCGGGAAGCAGGGGAAGGACAAGGTGTCCATCCCCCTGCCCCAGATCGAGCTGCCGCGCTTCAAGTTCAACGCGCAGGACGGCGGCGGCGTCGGCCAGGGCGAGGGGCAGGAGGGCGACAGCCTCGGCGACGGCGATCAGCAGCCGGGGCAGGGCGAGGCCGGCGAGGGCGAGGGCGAGAAGGCCCTCGAGGTGGACGTCACCCTCGACGAGCTGGCGCAGATCCTGGGCGAGGAGCTGCAGCTGCCGCGCATCGAGCCGCGGGGGCAGAAGGAGGTGGTGACCGAGCGGGATCGCTACACCGGCATCCGCCCGGTGGGCCCCAACTCGCTGCGCCACTTCAAGCGCACCTTCCGCGAGGCGCTCAAGCGCACGATCGCCATCGGCGAGTACAACCCGAAGAACCCCGTGGTCCTGCCGATCAAGGAGGACATGCGGTACCGCAGCTGGACGACGGTGAAGTCGCCGCAGTCCAACGCGGTGGTCATCTACATGATGGACGTGTCGGGCTCGATGGGCGACGAGCAGAAGGAGATCGTCCGCATCGAGTCGTTCTGGATCAACGCCTGGCTGAAGAGCCAGTACGAGGGCATCCAGACGCGCTACATCATCCACGACGCCACGGCGCGCGAGGTGGACGAGCACACGTTCTTCCACACCCGCGAGTCGGGCGGCACGATGATCTCGAGCGCCTACAAGCTGGCCAACCGCATCATCGAGGACGACTACCCGGCCGCCGACTGGAACATCTATCCGTTCCACTTCAGCGACGGCGACAACTGGTCGGTCGACGACACCCGCACCTGCATCCGCCTGCTGAAAGAGGGACTGGTGCCGGTGGCCAACCAGTTCAGCTACGGGCAGGTCGAGAGCCCCTACGGGTCGGGCCAGTTCATCAAGGATCTGCGCGAGCACTTCGAGGTGGGCAGCGAGGACTGCAACGTCGTGTGCAGCGAGATCAAGGACAAGGACGCGATCGTCAAGTCGATCAAGGAGTTCCTGGGAGCCGGCCGGTGATCCAGTACCTGAAGGTGCGCCCCCTCGGCCCGGAGCTCGAAGGGTGGCGGGTGAAGATCGAGAAGATCGCCAAGGCCTGCGGCCTCGACTTCTTCGAGACGATCTTCGAGGTGGTCAGCTACGACCGCATGAACGAGATCGCGGCCTTCGGCGGCTTCCCCACCCGCTACCCGCACTGGCGCTTCGGCATGAGCTACGAGCGCCTCGCCAAGTCGTATGCGTACGGGCTGTCGAAGATCTACGAGCTCGTGATCAACACCGACCCCTGCTACGCCTACCTGCTCGAGGGGAACGAGACGGTCGACCAGAAGCTCGTGATGGCGCACGTCTACGGCCACTGCGACTTCTTCAAGAACAACTTCTACTTCGGGCGCACCAACCGGAAGATGCTGGACACGATGGCGAACCACGCCACGCGCGTCCGGCGCTATCAGGATCTGTACGGCTACACGCAGGTCGAGGAGTTCATCGACGTCTGCCTGTCGCTCGAGAACCTGATCGACATCCACGCCCCCTACATCAAGCGCCAGCCCGACCGCAGCACCGAGCGGCGCAAGGAAGACCTGCCCGACGAGCTGATCGGCGATCTCGACACCGTGCCCCGCCTCGAGGCGAAGGAGTACATGGACGAGTTCGTCAACCCGCAGAACTTCCTCGAGAAGCAGCGCCAGAAGCAGAAGGACGAGATCGAGAAGCAGAAGCGCTATCCCGAGGAGCCCCAGCGCGACGTGCTGCTGTTCCTGATGGAGAACGCGCCGCTGACGCGGTGGCAGCGCAACGTGCTGGGCATCGTGCGCGACGAGGCCTACTACTTCGCGCCGCAGGCGATGACGAAGATCATGAACGAGGGCTGGGCCAGCTTCTGGCACACCCACATCATGACCACCAAGGGGGTGCTCGAGGGCGGCGAGGTGATCGACTACGCCGACCGCCACAGCGGCACCACGGTGATGCACCGCGGCAGCATCAACCCGTACAAGATCGGGCTCGAGCTGTTCCGCCACATTCAGGAGCGCTGGGATCGCGGCCAGTTCGGCAAGGCCTACGAGGACTGCGACGACATGGCCGCCCGCGCCAACTGGAACACGCACGCGGGCAAGGGCATCGAGAAGGTGTTCGAGGTGCGCCGGCACCACAACGACCTGACCTTCCTCGACGAGTTCCTCACGCCCGAGTTCTGCGCCGAGCAGAAGCTGTTCACCTTCGAACACAACCCGAAGGCCAACGAGTGGCAGATCGCCTCGCGGCAGTTCGCCGAGGTGAAGCAGAAGCTGCTGTTCCAGCTGACCAACATGGGGCAGCCGATCATCGAGGTCGAGGACGCCAACCACCGCAACCGGGCGGAGCTGCTGCTGCGGCATCGCCACGAGGGCGTGGATCTGGACGCGAACTACGCGCACGCGACGCTGCGCAATCTGTTCCGCATCTGGAAGCGTCCCTGTCACATCGCCACCCGGCGAGGTGAGAAGAGCGTGATCGTGTCGTTCGACGGCGAGAAGATCGCCGAGCGCAACTTCGACGAGGCCGCTTGAGGGTGTTTGCGGCCGGACGGGGCCGACGGTATGCTCCCGCGCGGCCGACGCCCCGCTGCGGGGCGCGGCGGTCCTCGGTGGGCAAGGACGCGGGATGAACAAGACCAACCGCCGCGAGCTTCGGGGACGCCTGCCGCGCCTCGACACGGCCCGCCCCGACTTCCGCGTCGTGGGCGACGGTGGCACCGACGTGGGCCTCCGCCGCGAGGTGAACGAGGACTCGTTCCTCATGCTGCCGAAGAACGCGGTGTGGATCGTCGCCGACGGTATGGGCGGCCACGCCGGCGGGCAGGTGGCCAGCACGCTGACGGTGAAGACGGTGGGCACGGCGCTCTTGAGGCGCCTGTACGCCGCCGAGCAGCACGCCCAGCAGGACGGCGGGCGCGTGAACGTGCCGCGCATCATGGAAGAGGCCGTGCGCGAGGCCTGCGCGACCGTCTTCGACACGGCGCGCGAGCAGCCCGAGCTGACCGGCATGGGCAGCACGGTGACGGTGCTGCTGGTGTACGGCTCGGTGGCCTACTTCGGGCACGTCGGCGACAGCCGCGCCTATCTGATCCGCGACGGCGAGATCCACCAGGTCACCGAAGACCACTCGCTGGTGCAGGAGCAGGTGGCCGCCGGGCTGATCACGCCCGAGCAGGCCAAGGTGTCGGTGATGCGCAACATCATCACCCGCAGCATCGGCTTCGAGCGCGAGGTGAAGGTGGACACGAGCGCTTTGCCCCTGCGGGTGGGCGATCAGTTCGTGCTCTGCAGCGACGGCCTGACCGGGCACGTCGAGGACGACGAGATCCAGTCGATCGTCCAGCGCGAGGATCGCCGGCGCGCCCCGCGCACGCTGATCGACCTGGCCAACAGCCGCGGCGGCGAGGACAACTGCACGGTCGTGCTCACGACCGTCCTCGGCCGGCGGGGGCGGCAGCGCGACAAGCGCAGTCGGTCCTGATGCCGTGACGCGCGCGACCCCCCGCGGCCCGCGCCCGGACGGGCGCTGAGATGGGGGCGCCCGGCGCAGCCCGACGGCGCCTGTCCCTGTGCCTCATCGTGAAGGACGAAGAGGACTTCCTGCCCGACTGCCTGGCGTCGGTGGGCGACCTCGCCGACGAGGTGATCGTCGTCGACACCGGCAGCGCCGACCGCACCGTCGAGTTGGCCGAGGCCGCGGGCGCGACCGTCGTGCACCGCCCGTGGACCGGCGACTTCGCCGCCGCGCGCAACGCCTCGCTCGACGCGGCGACCGGCGACTGGGTGCTGGTGCTGGACGCCGACGAGCGGCTGGCGCCGGGCAGCGCCGAGCACGTGCGGCGGCTGATCGAGGCCGAGCCCGAGGACGCGCCGCCGACCCTCTACCTGCCGCTGATCGAGAACCGCGACAAGCACGGCCAGCCGCTGGGCGCCGGGCACATGCCGCGGCTGTGGCGGCGGCGGCCGACGCTGCGCTTCACCGGCCGGGTGCACGAGCAGGTGGGCGCCGGCGTGCCGGGGCTGCGGCAGCGCTACGAGGACGCCTTCCGCATCCTGCACTACGGCTACGACCCCGATCTGCAGGCGCAGCGCGGCAAGCGGGCGCGCAACATGGGCCTGCTCGAGGCCGAGCTGGCCGATCGCCCCGGCGACGCCGCCGCCACCTTCTACCTGGCCAAGGAGCACTACGCCGGCGGCGACGACGCGGCGGCGCTGGCCGGGTTCCGCGCGGTGATCGCCGACGGCACGGCCCTCAACCACGTGCTGAGCAGCCACGTCTTCGCGGTGGAGTGCCTGCGCAGCCTGGGGCGCCCGCGCGAGGCGATGGAGCACGGGCTGGCCGCGGTGCTGAAGCACCCCGGCTACCCCGAGCTGTGGTTCGTCACCGGCCTGGCGGCCCGCGACCTGGACTCGCCCATCCGCGCCGAGGCCTGCTTCCGCGAAGCGGCGAAGGCGCACCCACCCGGCCTGGGTGATCTGGCCTTCCGCGACACGGCGGTGCGCGCCTGGCGGGCGCGGCTGGAGTGGGCGCGGTCGCTGGTGCGCATGGCGCAGGGCGAGAAGGCCGCCGAGGCGTTCGCGGCGGTGCGCGCCGATCTGCCGGCGGGCGAGCGCGTGGGGGCCGACGTCGAGCACGCCGAGGTGCTGCTGGAGCTCGGGGACGAGACCAAGGCGTTCTCGCTCATCTCGGCGCACTTCGACGAGGCGCCCGACCGGATCACGCCGCTGCTCTTGCGCTTCGTGCAGATGTACGTCGATCTCATCGGCCTCGCGAAGGCCTACGAGGTGCTGCACAACTGCCTGATGCAGCACCCCGCGCTGCTGCACCAGCTGCCGCTGGTGGGCGCCGCGGTCGACCTGGCCGAGGCGCTGGGGAATGAGGACGATCAGCTCGAGTATTTGCAGATCTGCATGCACCTGAAGTCGCCGCACCCCGAGCACTACCTGGCCCTGGCCCGCCTGCTGAACGCGCGCGGCGAGCCGGCCGCCGCCGCCCAGGCCCTGCAGGTGGCGCGGGCGCTCATCCGCCGGGGCGACTGAGGTGGCCCGCGCCGGCTGGGCGCGCGCGGTGGGCGCGGTGCTGGCCGCGCTCGAGCCGCTGGTCGGCGAGACGCGCTGGCTGCCGGTGCACCGCGGGCGCGTGCTGGTCGACGGCGGCGATCTCGAGCGGGCCATCCTGTACCTGCACCGGCACCTGGCGCGCCGACCCGCCGATCCCTGGCTGCACTACCACGCGGGGCGCGCCGCGCAGGCGAAGGGGCTGAACCGGCAGGCCCGCACGCGCTTCGCCCACGCGGCGGCGCTGCGCCCCCACGAGCCCACCTTCCGCTTCGCCCTGGGCTACGCCCTGCGCCTCGAGGGCCACCTGGCCGCCGCCGCCCGCGAGTACGGGCTGGCGCTGTCGGCGGTGCCCGACGATCCGCGCATCCTGTTCAACCTGGGCGTCGTCGAGCGCGACCGGGGGCACCTGGACGTCGCGCAGGCGCTGCTCGAGCGCGTGGTGCAGAAGTGGCCGCGCGACGTGCGGGCGCTGTACACGCTGGGCGTGTGCGCCTTCGAGCGGAAGGACTTCGAGGCGGCCGAGCGCGCGCTCGACGAGGCCGGCCGGCGCGACCGCCGCCACCACAAGGCGCGCTATCAGCGAGCGCTCTTGATGCTCGAGCAGGGCGACGAGACGGGGGCGCGCGCGGCGCTGAAGGCCGTGCTGAGCCTGCGCCCCGACTATGGGCCCGCGCACTACGCGCTGGGGCGGCTGCTCTTGGCCACGGATCCCGGGCGCGCGCGCCACCACCTGCGCGAGTCGCTGTTGGGCAAGCCGGTGATGCTGCGGGCGCACCTCGAGCTGGGGCGCCTGCACGAGGCGGTCGGGCAGCTGGCCGAGGCGCGCAACGAGTACCTGCTGTTCGCGCGGCACAACCCCGAGAGCAGCCAGCGGGCCTGGGCCGAGGCGCGCATCGCCCGGCTGGACGCCCGGCTGAGCGCGGCGGCCTGATGGGCGAGGGCGCGATCCGCGTGTCGCTGCGCCGCGGCGCGCCCGGCGGCGTCGAGCCGGCCGGCGACGACGCGCTCGTCGTCGAGGAGCCCCTCGAGATCCGGCTCGACGGGCGGCCGCTGGCGGTGCTGATGCGCACGCCGGGGCGGGATCTCGACCTGGTCGCGGGCTTCCTGGCGACCGAGGGCGTGATCGACGGGCTGGACGACCTGGCCGGGCTGGCCCCGTGCGCCGATCCGGCGCGACCGAACGCGCAGAACGTCGTCCTCGCGACGCTGGCGTCCGGGGTGCGGGCGGCGCCCGCCCGCTTCGAGCGCGCGCGCCGCGAGATGTTCGCCGCGTCCAGCTGCGGGCTGTGCGGCAAGGCCAGCATCGACCGCGTCTTCCAGCACGCCCCGCCCCTCGAGGCGCCCTTCGTGCTCGAGCCGGCCTTCGTGTGCGCCCTGCCCGGCCGCCTGCGCGCCACGCAGCGCCTGTTCGACGCCACCGGCGGCCTGCACGGCGCCGCCCTGTTCACCCGCGAGGGCGCGCTGATCGAGGCGGCCGAGGACGTCGGGCGGCACAACGCGGTCGACAAGGTGATCGGCGCGCGGCTGCGGGCCGACGCCTTCCCCCTGGACGATCACGCGCTGGTGGTCAGCAGCCGCGCGGGGTTCGAGGTGGTGCAGAAGGCGCTGGTGGCGCGCGTGGGCGCCGTCGTCGCGGTCGGCGCGGCCAGCTCGCTGGCCGACCAGCTCGCGCGCGCGGCGGGGCTGTCGCTCTACAGCTTCGTGCGCGGCGATCGCTTCAACTTCCACGGCTGAGACCGGCGATCTCACCGGGGGCCGAAGGGCGCCAGGTAGGGATCCTCGAGGGCGGCGTCCAGGCGGTCGACGCGGACGTCGAGCTCGTCGACCAGGCCGCGCAGATCGGCGGCGCCGGGGCCGGCGACCTGCACGATGCGCGTCTGCGCGTCGAGCTGGCGCAGGCGCTCCTGGGCCTCGGCCAGCTCGGCCTGGGCCCGGGCGCGCACGGCGACGAGGCGCTCGACGGTGCGCAGGGTGCGCGTCGCGGCCTCGGCCGCGCCGGGGTGGCCCGCCGCTTCGAGCGCGCCGACGCGGGCGGCCAGGTGCGCCGGATCGAGGTCCGGCTGGGCCAGCACGGCGTCCATCTCGGCGACCCGCGCCGCGGCCAACGCGACGCGGCGGGCGAGGGCCTCGACGACGCCGGGCGCGGGCAGCAGCGCCGCCAGCGGACCGGCGCGGGGCGCGGCGGGCGCGTCGCCCCACGCGAAGGCCCCGTAGACCGGCCAGCAGACCACCAGCAGGGCGAGATCGAGGGGGTCGCGGCGCCCGCGGGCCGCCCGCGCGGCCGCCGCGCCCAGGCCGACGACGACGTACACCACCGCCCAGGCTTCGATCCTCACGGCCGCTGCTCGGGCAGCGGGGCGCGCGGCCGGTGATAGCGCCCGCGCGCCGAGTCGAAGCTGAGGCCCACCGCCTCGATGAAGCTGCCCTCGACGGCGCGCACGAAGGGCACCGCGTCGCTGCGCGGCCGCACCAGGTAGGGCCGCAGGGTCCAGCTGAGCTGCGTGCCGGCCAGGGCGCCGACGATCAGCACCAGCGCCCCCAGCGTGCGCCGCCCGCTGGCCGGTCCGCGCTGCAGGACGCGGCGCCCGAGCGCGGCGGCGCCCAGGCCAGCGAGGCCGCAGCAGGCGACCGTCAGCAGGGTCGTCGCGTGGTAGCCCGCGCCCAGGGCCATGGCCAGCAGCAGCACCGGCGCGGTGGCCGACACCAGCAGCCCGGCCAGGGCCATGCAGGCCAGCACCCGCGCGGCCTCGCGCCGCGGATCGGCCTCGCCCTGCAGCACCCGGCGGGCGGCGACGAAGGCCGGCGTCACCAGCGCCGCGGTCAGCAGCGCGACGAGGGGCAGCTTCACCGCGGCGAAGAGGATCTGCCAGCCGCCGCGGAAGCTGCCGAGCGTGGCGCCCATGACCGCGGTCGTGGCGCACAGCGTCGCGGCGTAGGCGCGCACGCGCAGCTCGAGGTCGTCGCCGGCGTCGATGCGATCGA
Organism: Myxococcales bacterium; assembly: GCA_020633465.1. Lineage (GTDB taxonomy): Bacteria > Myxococcota_A > Bradymonadia > UBA7976 > UBA1532 > JACKDN01. The sequence goes on along the minus strand of JACKDN010000003.1, from coordinate 462,418 downwards.
GCACCGACTCGGGGGCGCGCAGCAGCCCGTCGACCGCGGCCAGCCCGCCCTCGGCGGCGGCGCCGCGGGGGCCGATCAGATCCAGCTCGGGGTTCAGTCCGGTGGTGCTCATGTCAGCGCGCCGCCTGCGCCGCCAGGGCGCCGTCGAGGATGTGGAAGCCGATGCCCAGGGCGACGACGCTCCAGGCGGTGAAGACGGCGGCCGCGCGGCCGGCGTCGGGCGCGTCGCCGAAGAGGCGCGGCCAGGTCACCCGCAGGCCCAGCACGACGGCCGCGAAGACCACCAGCAGGCCCAGCAGGCGGACGGTGGCGGTGGACGCCGCCGTCGCGGTCAAGAGCACCAGCACCGGGGCCAGGCCCGCCATCACGCGGCCGGCGTCACCCAGCCCCCGGCGCAGGTGGGCCAGCAGCGCCCGCGGGGCCGGCGCGACGCCGGCGAAGGCCGCGCCGATGTACAGCGCCGGCGCGGTCAGGCCGGCCACGCCCACCAGCGCGGCGGGCAGCGTCAGGCCGAGCGCCAGCGCCGCCTCGGCGCCCAGCCGCGCGCCCAGGCAGGCGCCGGTGAGGCCCGCGCCCGCGGCGGCCCAGGCCAGCTCGCGGGTGGCCCCGCTGCGTGTCTCGGTTGCCATGTGCACCTCCTTCGATGTCGGTGAGGGCACGCTACCGGCCCCGCGCGGCGCGGCCGGGGGCAGACCGGGGCGAGGTCGAGGCGGGATCGTGGCGATCCCGTGCAAGGCGCCGAACTCACAAAGCGGTGGATTCGACCGGGGCCAGTGTGATGGTGTTCGGCCAGCGGAACTGTGGGTGAGTGACGTACCCATGAGCGGCGCGGCCGACACGGACGACGGCGACCTGCTGGTCGCGCTCCCGCAGTCCGCGGCGCGCACGCTGTTGGCCTCGGGCGAGGTGCACCCGCTGCCCGCCGGCGCGACGCTGGGCGCGCTGCAGTGGGGGGACGACGCCGTCTACGTCCGCTCGGGCCACGCGCGGCTCGAGCGCCCGGCGCCGCACCGGCACCACGCGCTGGGCGAGGCGCGCGCCGGCGATCTGCTGCTGCCCTTCGGCCGCGACGCGGCCCCGCGGGTGGTCACCGACGAGGGCGCCGAGCTGGTGCGGGTGCCGTCGACGCTGCTGCAGGTGGCGCGGCGGCGCTTCCCCGCCTTCGACCGGCGCGTCGCCCGCGCCGCCGAGCGCGCCCCGGTGCTGTGGCTGCTCGCCGGCTGCAGCCTGTTCGGCCCGCTGACGTCGACCGAGCGGCAGCGCCTGGCCGATCGCGCCATCCACCGGCGCCTGGGCATGGGCGAGAGCCTGGTGCGCCGAGGTGAGTGTCCGGACGGCCTGTACATGGTGCTGGACGGGCAGGTCGACGTGCACGACGGCGCGGCCCGGCCCGCGCCCCTCGGGCCGGGCGGCTGCCTGGGCGTGATGCACTGCCTCGGGCAGGAGGCGTCCCCCGTCGACGCCGTGGCCCAAGGTGGCGCCGCGGCGTGCTTCTTCGACGCCGCCGCCCTGTTCCCCCTGCTGTTCGAGGCCGGCGTCTGGGCCGCCTTCGAGCGCGCCGCGCAGGCCGGGCACGTGCTCGCCACGTCCTGAGCGCTGCGCTCGCTCCGCGGCTCAGTCGCAGCTCGGGTGGCGCGCCTCGAACAGCCGCCCCGCTTCGATGGCCGCGCGCGCCACGGCGCCGCAGTGGAACAGCTTCACGGTGCCGCCGTTGATCGGCTGGGCGCCGCCGCCCAGGGTGCGCACCCGGCCGGTCACCGTCAGCGTGGGCGCGCGCAGCAGGACGCCGCCGCCCGCGCCGCGGCGCTGCCCTCGCCGCCGCGGCCGCCGCCCGCGGCCGGCGCGGGCTCGCCGCAGGCCGCGACCGCCTGTCCCCGGCGCCGGGGCGGCCCTCGGCCTCGACGGCCTCGCCTCCGCCCCCGCCGAGCGCCCCGTCGCCGGCGTCGCCGCACGCCATCGCCCCGCCGTCCTCACCGTCGACGCCGTCGCCGCCCGCGTCCTCGAGCCCATCGGCCACGATGGTGCCGCGCACCTCGATCGAGCGCGCCGCCGTGATCGCCACCCGCCCGCCGCCCGGGCTGCCTGCCGCGCCGCCGCCGCCGCCGCCGCCGGTCGTCCCGCCGTCGCCGAGGCAGCCGCAGGCGCCCCACGACCGCGCCTGCATGCCGCCGCCGCCGCCGCCCCCCCTGCCGCCGCCGCCGCCGCGCCAGACCGCGTCGTCCACCGACGTGTCCTCGTTGACGCCGGCGCGCGCCAGCCCCCTGTCCGCGCGCCGCGCCGGCCATCTCGCCCAGGCAGCCCGTCGGCGGCGCAGACGTCGTCGCCGCGCCCGCCCTCGCCGCCCAGGCCGCCCTCACCGCCGTCGTCCCCCCGCCGCGCCCGCCGCCCCCCGCCTTCGCCGCCGCACCAGGGCCGGCGCCCATCCTCGGCGGTGTCGCCGGTGATCGACGCGGCGCGCCCCGCCCCACCCGCGCCCGGCCGCAGCGCGCCGTCGCCCAGGGGCCGCCGCCCCGCCGCCGCCGCCCCCCCCGCCGCGGTGCCCCCGCCCGGCCAGATCCAGCCGGCCGAGCACCAGCACCTGCCCCGCCTCGAGCTCGAAGGCGCCGGTGGACGGATCGTCGCCGTCGAAGGGGCAGACGGTCACGTCGCCGATCACCACCGACACCGTGGGGCCGAAGCGCATCGCCTCGCCGCACAGCTCGCCGTCGAGGCGCAGCGTCTCGCAGCCGTTGGTCGGATCGCCGTCGGCGTCCTGCGCGCCGGGCGCGCACGACGGCACGCAGCGACCGCCGACGCAGGCCGTCGAGCCCAGCGGGTTGCGGCACACGATCTGTCCGCAGGTGGTCGGCGCGGCGTCGGCCGGGGGCGCGGCGTCGGCGGCGTCCGGCGTCGCGTCGACGGGGGGCGCGGCGTCCACGGGCGTGGCGTCCACCGGCGCCGCGTCGAGGGGCGCGGCGTCCACCGGCGCCACGTCCGACGCGGGCGTGGCGTCCTCGGGCGGGCCGGTCAGATCGAGCACCAGCCCACAGCCGGCCAGCAGGCCCGCGGCCAGGACGACGACGCAGCGCGGCACCGCCTCACCCCCCGCCGGGCAGGGCGAAGCGCGGCTTCTGGGCTGCGAAGGCGCGCAGCATGGCGGCCCAGCCGGCGGCGTCCGAGGGCCCCGTCGAGCTCTGGACGAACAGGTGGCGCACCGGCGGCTCGGCCGGCGTCGGCGCCACGCGCAGCGGCCAGGCGCCGGGCCAGGTGACGCGCGACGGCTTCAGCCGCAGGTGGTCGACGGCCGCGGCGGGCACCACCACGGCGCCGTCGACCAGGCCGTGCACCGGCACCATGTAGACGCCCGCGCCCCGCCAGGCGTCGTCGAGCACCTGCGCCCAGTGCAGCAGGCGCTCGGGCGGCGGGCCCACCGCCTTGGCCGCCGCCTCGGCGGCGTCCTCGAGGGCCTGCCAGGCGGCGGCGCGGTCGACGGGCCCCGCCTTCAGGACGGCGTCGATCCGGCCGGGCAGGGCGTCGACGCCCGGCGCCTTCAGGCGGGCGAGGCGCGCGCGGTAGCCGGCGAGCACGGCCTTCACCGTGCCGGCGTCGCGCAGGGCGCCCTCGACGCCGACGTGCGCGGCCTTGCGGAAGATCGACGCGACGGCGCCCAGATCGTCGAGGGTCGCCGCCGGGCCGCGCAGCCACGGGCCCACCTCGGCGCGGAAGGCCGCGGCGGTGTCGGCCGGCAGCGCCGCCTCGGCCACCGCGAAGGACTGCAGGAGGCGCTTGGCCGCCTTCATCGCGCGGCCGCCCTCGATCTCGGCGCCGGCCACCGAGAGGATGAACGCGCCGTACTCGGCGCGACGCAGGTCGAGATCCAGATCCGCGCCGGCCACGGCGGCGAAGGCCGCGCGATCGGCCGGCGTGGCGAACACGGTCTCGAAGACGAAGCGCCAGATGCGGATGGGCGACGCGCCGCGCACGTAGAGCGGCTCGAGCACGACCGGGTGGTCGCCGACGTGGCCGACGAAGAAGAACTGGATGGACACCTCGCGCACGGGCGAGGCGACGGCCGCGTCGACGGCGAACCGATCCGAGATGCACTTGGCGCGCGGATGCACCGTCAGGCTCACCCGGCCGGGGGCGAAGTGGTACGGCGCCTGCCGCCCGCGGTAGGGGAACGCGAGATCGGTGCCCTTCTTCGCCGGCACGCCGGCCAGCATGGCGGCCACCTGCGCGACGGCGCGGCGGCGATCCTCGAGCTGGCCGCCGGCGTCGAGGCCGTCGACGTCGAGGACGGCCAGGTCGGTCGTCGCCTTGCCCTTCTCGGCCCGCAGGCCCCGGAGCAGCGCCTCGACGCGACCGACGGCGGCCTCGGCGCCGGCGCGATCCGCGGTCAGGGCGCCGATGTCGATCAGGCCGAGCACGTCCAGGTCGCCGCCGCGCTCGACCAGCGGCACGAACCACGAGCCGTAGGCGCCCGTCGTCACCACCTTCAGGGGGACGCCCTTCGCCGCCACCCCGGCGACGATGGCCCGCAGCCGCGCGTCGGCCGCGGCCAGGGCCGGGCGCACCTCGTCGGCGTGGCGCGCGTCGAGCGTGGGCGCGATGGGGAACAGCTCGGCCCCGTGGGCCGCCCCCAGACACCCGAGCAGGGCGATCAGACCGGCGAGGGGGCGCGCCGCCCTCATCGGAACAGCGTCCTGCTGTGCGCCTCGGCCCACAGCAGCTCGGCGTCGCTCTCGCCCACGGTGACGAAGGTGGCCGTCAGGCTGCGATCGTCGACCTCGACGAGCATGAAGCCGGTCTCGGACGCCTGCCAGACGAAGGGGTTGCGGTTCTCGACCACGTCGGTCGTCGACGCGCCCGCGCCGGACACGAACAGCGACGTGCCGTCGATGCCCCCGAGATCCTGCAGGCTGTGATCGTGGCCGCACAGGTACACGTCGAAGCGGCCGATCACGTAGGCCTCGAAGAAGGCGCGCAGGCCGGTGCCGCTGCCGATCAGCCCCTCGAGGAACACGCCGTCGTAGCTGCCCGAGTTGCCGTGGCGGCCGTTCGACAGATAGGGGTGGTGGCCGAAGGCGATGCGCCAGGGCGCGGTCGACTCGTCCTCCCAGCGCGGCAGCGTGTCCTCCTGGCGCTCGTTGACGTCGGCGAAGCCGGTGATCGCCTCGATGAAGGGCAGGTCGCGCCAGAAGAGGGCCGCGGTGTCGAGCGAGACGAACTCCACCGGCCCCTGCTCGAAGCGGTAGAAGACGTCGGGCATGCGGAACTTGTCCTGGGTGCGGGCGTAGTCGATCTGCGCCATGCCGCGGCGGGGGTCGATGCCGATGCCGCCGGCGAGCTCCTGCAGGATGGGCGGGGCGCCGTAGTCGTGGTTGCCCAGGGTCGCGTAGAAGGGGAAGTCGAGGTCGGCGTAGGGGTCCTCGAACTTCGATACCCACTGCGGATCGTCGGCGTCGTCGACGCCGGTGTCGTAGATGTTGTCGCCCAGCATCAGCGCCAGATCACAGCCGCCGCGCTCGGCGCACACGGCGCCCACGGCCGCCGCCACCCGGTGCTGGCCGTCGTTGCCCTTACCCACGTCGCCGAGCACGACGAAGCGCAGGGGGTCGACGGGCGGCGGGGGCGCGGCGTCGGGGGGCGGGGGCGCCGCGTCGATCGGCGCGGGCGTCGGCGCCGCGTCCTCGCCCGGCGGCGGCGCGGCGTCCTCGATCGCCGGCGCCGCGTCGAGGGGCAGGGCCGCGTCGCGGGCCGGGGCGGCGTCCGGCGCCTCGGCCGCCGCGTCCATCGGCGCCGCCGAGGGCGAGGCGTCTCCCCGGAAGGGCGACGCGTCGAGCGCCCGCCGGCGCGCGGCGTCGGCGATCTCGACGCCCGGATCGTCGACCGCGTCGTCGCACCCCCAAAGCAGCAGGGCGCACACCCCCCAGGCCCAGCGTCTCATCCGACTCCCCCGCGCGACCACGAAGGGTTAGGTTTACGGGATTGCGCACCGTGCCGACAAGCAACGCCCCACGCCCGCTGATCGGGCTGACCACCTGCATCGACCCGGGCCGCACCTGGCGGCCGGGCTTCGACTATCTCTACCTGAACGCGGCCTACGCCCGCGCCGTGACCGCGGCGGGCGGGGCGCCGGTGCTGGTGCCCCCAGGCGCCGTCGCCGCGGTCGCGGCCCTGGACGCCCTGGTGATCACCGGCGGCGCCGACGTGCACCCCCGCCACTACGGCGCCACCATCGAGGGTTCGATCGATCTCGAGGTCGAGGATCGCGTGGCGGGTGACCGCGCCCTCATCGACGCCGCGCGCGCCCACGGCGTGCCCATCCTGGGCGTCTGCTACGGCATGCAGCTGCTGGCGGTGCACGGGGGCGGGACGCTCTTGCAGCGGCTGCCGGAGACCCACGGCGCGCCCCGCGACGAGCGCCGCCACGCGGTCGATCTGCGGCCCGGCTCGGCGGTGGCCGCGGCCTACGGCGCCGCCCGCATCGAGGTGGTCAGCGCCCACCGCCAGGCGGTCGATCGCGTGCCCGCCGGCCTGCAGATCACCGGCCGCGCGCTGGACGGGTGCGTCGAGGCGATCGAGGCGCCGGGCATCGTAGGTGTGCAGTGGCACCCCGAGGCCGCCGACGACGCCGGCGCCCTCTACGGGTGGCTGGTGCGCGAGGCGCTGCGCCTCAGAAGCGCCAGGACATGACGGCGCCGTCCGGGGTGGGCAGGATCACCGCCGTCGTCGGCGGCGCCTCGGGCCACAGCACCAGCGTCACGCCGGTCGCCACCAGCGCCCCGCCCAGGGCGTAGCCCACGATGGTCAGCGTCTGGTGCGACTCGAAGTCGTCGCGCAGCGTGTCCTCCTGCATCGCGTACTCGGCGTCCGACAGGCCCTCGGCGGTGTCGACGTCGTCGAGCATCTGCAGGTGGAAGACGACGCCCACGGCCAGGGCGGCCACCCCGGCGCCGGCGACGCCGATGCCCGTCCAGTCGAGCGTGGTCAGCCCCTCGGGCGGCGGCGGGGGCACGTCGGGCGGGGGGGTCACGGCCGCCACGGCGGGCGGGGGCGCCTGCGGGGCGTCCTTCTCGAGGCGCACGTCCACCGTCGCGCCGGCGCCGCTGGCCACCTGCACCGACCGATCGATGGTCTGGTGCCCCTCGAGGGCGAAGCGCAGCGTGTGGGCGCCCGGCCTCAGGCGCGCGGTGGTGGGGGTCTTGCGCTCGAGCGGGGTCGTCGCGCCGTCGACGAAGATGGCCGCGCCGGGCGGCTGGGACGTGAGCGCCACCTCGGGGTACGTGGCCTGCAGCCGCTCGCGCAGCACCGGCAGCAGCGCCTGCACCTCGGCGCGATCGTCCGCCGCTGGCGCCAGCTTCAGGTAGGCCTCGAAGGCCTCGATCGCCTGCGCCAGGTCGCCCGCGCGCTCGGCGCTGCGCGCCTGGTTGTAGGCCAGCTTGGCCGACGGGTAGACGGCCAGCGCGGCCTTGAACTCGGCGGCCGCCTCGGCGAACTTGCCCTCGCGGTACAGCCGCCGGCCGATCTGATAGCGCGACTCCGCCGAGGCCGGCGCGTCGGGCCCGAGGGTGGCCAGCGCCGTCGCCGGCGCGATCATCGTCGCGGCCAGCGCCAGGGCCATCAGCCTGCGTCCCATGTCCCCTCCTCGTCCCTGCCGATCAACTCATGTGGGCGCGCTGCGCACCACCCGGAAGCCCAGCGTCGGCAGCACCTGATCCACCGGCTGGGTGAACCGGCTGGCCGCCCGACACTCGGTGGGGCCGCTGGCCCAGTGTCCCCCCTTGATGACTCGCTGCGTGGCGCCCTCGTCCAGCCAGCTGGCGGTCCACTCGCTGACGCCCCCGGCGAGGTCCTCGACGCCGAAGGGGCTGCGATCGGTGGAGAAGGCCCCCGCCGGGCCGCGCCGCGGCGCCCCCTCGCGGCTGATGCCCATGTGGCAGAACGTGGGCTCCCACTGATCGCCCCAGGGGAAGAGGCGGCCGTCCGCGCCGCGCGCGGCCTTCTCCCACTCCTCCTCGGTCGGCAGCCGGTGCTCGTGCCCGGTGCGCGCGGTCAGCCAGGCGCAGTACGCCTCGGCGTCGGCGCAGCTGATGTTCACCACGGGCCACTCGGGCCGCCAGGGCGTGCCCTGCTCGTCGCGATCGGGCAGCGCCGGCACGCCCTGGTCGTCGATGGGCCACAGGGGCGGGCCCTTCGCGCCGGCCCGGGGGATGCGGGCCCGCGCGGCCGCCGCGCCCTCGGTGCGCTGCAGGTCGTACAGGAAGGCCAGCCACGCCTCGGACGTCACCGGCCGCCGCGCGATGAAGAAGTCGCCCACCTCGACGGTGGACGCCGGCTGCGCGAGCTGGGCGCGCGGATCGCCGCCCAGCCGCGCCGGCCCGCCCACGACGTGCACGAAGCCCTGCCCCACCACGGCGTCCGGGAACAGCCGCACCCGCAGCCGCACCCGCTGCTGCCGCGCCAGGTGCAGCGGCGCGGGCGTCTCGGTCAGCCCCGGGCCGCGCAGCTTCAGCAGATAGCTGCCCATCGCCAGCGGCTCGACCACCGCGGGCAGGCGCTCGAGGCGGCGCGGCGAGGTGGGCGTCAGCACGCGATCGACCGGCGCGTAGGTGAACAGCGTGCCGGTGAGCCCCTTGGGCGAGGTCTCGACCTCGAGGGCGCCGTCGCCCTTGATGCGCTCGGCGTAGGTCTCGTCGTCGTCGTAGGCGCGCACGAAGTTCTCGTAGTGCGCCATCTGCACCGCGTCGCCGTCGCGCTCGGCGGCCTCGAAGGCGGCGTAGTACAGCGCGCACAGCGCCCGCCGCGTGGGGAAGTGGTCGCCGTCGACGCCCAGCGCCGCGTGGTAGGCGGCCAGGGCCTCGGACAGCGAGCGCGCGGCCGCCAGCCGCGCCGCCGACTCGGCGTCCTCGGCCTGCCACAGCGGACGCCGCGTCTCGTCGTCGGCCCAGGGGTCGATGCGCGCGCGCAGCTTGGCGGTGCGCGCGTGCAGCAGGCGGTGCTGCTCGACCCGCTCGAAGTAGTTGTCGGCGGCGCGCTGACCCCGCGTCAGCTGCTGATCACGCTCCTCGGCCTTGCGCGCGCGATCGCGATCGCCCTCGAGGATCTGATCGACCTGATCGGCCACCCACGCGGCGCTGCGCGGGCGCGCGGCGGGCTCCTTGCTCAGGCACTCGAGGCACAGCTGCTCGGCGTCGTGCGGGATGTCGCGATCCGGCGCGCGCCGGCTGGGCGGCACCACCGGCTGCGTCGCCACCGCGTCGCGGATGGCCCGCGCGGTGGGCCCGTCGAAGGGCGGCTCGAGCGTCAGCAGCTCGTACAGCACCGCGCCCAGGCTGTAGATGTCGCTGTGGGGGCCGAGCTCGTCGATGCGCCCGGCCGCCTGCTCGGGCGGCATGTAGTGCGGCGTGCCGGTCACCTCGCCGGCCTGCGTCGCGAACCGCCCCTCCGCGCCCCGGCGCGTCGCGACCGCCGCCGGCCGATCCGGCCCGTCGAAGGGCTTGGCCAGCCCCCAGTCCATGACCGTGACCTCGCCGAAGGCGCCCAGCATGATGTTGTCGGGCTTCAGATCGCGGTGCATCACGCCGCGGCTGTGGGCGTACGCGATGGCGCGGCAGATCTGGCTGAAGACGGTCAGCAGGCGCACGCGGCCGAAGTTGCGCGCCTCGGGGCCGTCCTCGCGCAGATCCTCGATCACCTCGCGCAGCGTGCGGCCCTCGATGCGCTTCATCGCGAAGAACAGGCGCCCGTCGCCCAGCGTGCCCAGGTCGTACACCGGCGGCACGCCCGGGTGCTGAAGCTGCCCGGTGACGCGGGCCTCGTCGACGAAGCGCAGGCACAGGGACGAGTCTTCGGGCTCGTTGAGCAGCTTCAGCGCCACCGGGCGGTCGAGCGCGACGTCCTGCGCCTCGAGCACGTGGCCCATGCCGCCCCGCCCCAGCTCGCGCCCGACGGCGTAGCGATCGGCGGCCGCGGTCAGGTGCGGCAGCATGGCCTCGAGGGCGGGCGTCGCGTCGTCGCCGGCGGTCGGCGGCGCGGTGTCGCCGCGCCAGGGCGTGTCGTGATCGGGGCCCACCGCCTCGGTGTCGCGGGGCGACGCCATCAGCTCGGTCTTGGGCTCGGTGCGCGCCGCCACCTGCGTCGTGTGCGGCATGCCGTGCAGGGACGGCGGCCCCGTGGGCGGCGCGGGCGGCGGCGGCGGATCGGTCACCGCGTGCGGGTGCACCGGCGGCGGGCGCAGCGCCGGGAAGCCGTCCCAGGTCGAGGCGACGGCCGGCGGCGGCGCGGCGCCGTGCGAGTGCGGGGGGCGGCGTCGACACCGGCGGCGCGCTGCGGCGCGGCGGCCGGCCCGCGCCCACCGGCGGGGCCAGCTGGCGGGTGGGGCGATCGCCGATGCGGCCCTGCCTGACGCGACCCACCGGCGACGCCACCGGCACCGTCGAGCGCTCGCGCGGGGTCGCGACCGCGGGCGGCGGCGCGAAGGGATCCTCGGCCTTGGTCGCGCGCGCCCGGCCGCGCGGCCTGGGGCGGCGCGCGCAGCAGCGGGATGGGGCGCTCGCCCGACGCGTCGGGCGGCAGGGGCGGCGGACCGCTGGGCACGCGGACGGGCGCCGGCGTCGCCTCGAAGGCGTCGAAGCCGCGCAGCTCGGTGTCGACGCTGTGATCGAGCTGCTCGGGATCGAGGGGGTCGACCACCGAGTCGAGCAACGAGTCGTCCAGCACGTCCCCGTCGCTGCTGCCCAACCGCGGCAGCGCGTCGAACTCGTCGGTCGCCTCGACGGACGCCGGCGCGCTGGCGCTGGTGAGGCCGGCGGCCCGCGCGATGCTGTCCGACAGGGGCGGCTGCACCAGCCCGGCCTCGACCGCCGCGTGCAGCAGGGTCATGCCCCGCGCCCGCGACCGCCGCCTGAGCTGCACCAGCTCGCCCAGGCGGATGCGCGCCTCGCGCTCCAGCAGATCGAAGAGGCGGCCCTCGAGCTTCTTGTCGACCTCGTGCGCAGTCATGCCGACCCGACGTCCCCCAGGAAGTCCCTTCATACGCCGGACCCGGGCGCGATCCAAGTCGGGGGCCGACGCGGCGCTGCGATGCCCGCTCAATCGCGAGCGAAGCGAGCCGCGGCGTCAGGTCGACCGCCGGCGTGTCGAACGCTGTGGACCGTTGCCGTCGCCGTTGCCGTCGCCGTCGCCGAGAGGTGGTCGGTCGATGTGCTGGGGTCTGGGGGAGGGCGAGGTCAGGGGGCGGCCTGCGTGCGCCGGGGAGTGCGCGGGGTCGGTGGGCGCGGCGGGGGGAAGGTCAAGGTCAAGGTCAAGGGCGAGGGGGGCGGCCTGCGAGCGCTGGGGGAGGGCGGGCCTCGGTGCGCGGCTTCGGGCAAGGGCAAGGGCAAGGGCAAGGGCAAGGGCAAGGGGCCCTGGGCTCTACTCGTCCGCGGTGTCCAGCGGCGGGACGTCCGCGGCGAGGCGGATGCCGATGGCCTGGTGCGTCAGATCGCCGGCGCCGGTGGCGCGGGCGCCCACGCGGCAGTGATCGGGCCAGGCGCGCCAGCTGCCGCCGCGCAGCAGGTAGCGGCCGGGCTCGTCGGCCAACGTGGCGGTCCACTCGCGGACGCCGCCGGCGACGCCGCGCATGCCGAAGGGGCTCTCGTCGTCGGCGAAGGCGCCCACCGGGGCGGGGCCGCGGCTGCCGCGGCGGCGCGTGTCGGCGAGGCCGGGCACGAAGCGATCGCCCCAGGGGAAGGCGCGGCCGTCGGCGCCGCCCGCGGCGTACTCCCACTCGATCTCGGTGGGCAGCCGCAGCGTGACGCCCAGGCGGCGGCCCAGCCACTCGGCGTAGGCCTGCGCGTCGGCGTGGCTGACGTAGCGCATCGGGGCGCCGCGCGGCGCGTAGACGTTGGGCTTCCAGGTCACCCGGCGATCCTCGACGGTGACCATGAAGCTCTCCCGCACCCGGGGCAGGTGCGGCGCGGCGTCGGCGTCGACGGCCAACAGATCCTCGAGGAACTCGAAGTACTGCTCCCAGGTCACCGGCTGCCGCGCCATGCAGAACGAGCCGACGTCCGTGTCGCGCGGCTCGGCGGCGCCCGGGGCGTGATCGTCGAAGCCGAAGATGAAGCGGCCGCCGGGCACGAACAGGAAGCCCGGGGGCACGTGCGACGCGCGCGGCAGCGTCAGATCGACCGCCCGCGTCTCGCCCGGCCGCAGGCGCAGGGGCAGGCGCACGCTCAGCCCGTCGTCCGTGCGCAGGCGCACCACGAGGCGCGCGGCGTTCACCGTGCGCCCGGACAGCGGCGTGTGGCCCACGTGCACCTGCGCGCCGGTGCTCCAGACCGCCCCGCGGTCGTCGCAGGCCGAGAAGTCGACCGCCACCTGCGGCGGCACCGTGTTGACCGTCAGCGTCGCGCGCCCGGCCAGCTCGGCCGCCAGCGGCCCGTCGTCGTGGATCTCGGCGCGCGCCCGGTGGAAGGCCGCCGCGACGATGTCGTTCACCTCGTCCGCGGCCCGCCAGGCGTCGCGGTGCAGCCGCGCCAGCGCCTCGCGCGCGTCGGGCCGGTGGATGGGATCGACCGCCGCCCGGTTCAGCGCCTCGACGCCCTGCGCCAGGTGCCACGCGGCCTGCTCCTGCGTGTCCCGCGCCCGCGCCAGCATCTTCCACGCCCGCGCGCGCTCGGGGCGCGACGCCTCGTAGGGCAGCGTCGCCTCCAGCCGCGCCGCCTCGGCCACCCACGCGCGCGCCGTCCGCAGCTGGCGCTCGAACGCCGCCACCTCGGCGCGCCCGTCGGCCAGGTGCCGCGCCGCCTCGGCCGGCGGCCCCATCTGCTGCGTCGCGGTGCTCTCGGCCTCCTGCGGCGGCCCGGCCACCACGCTGCCCGACGTGCGATCCTGCGGCTCGGCCTGCCGCGCGTCGAAGTGCGCCTCGATGTTCGCCGCCAGGTCGAGGGCGCTGTCGAAGCGCTCGCCCGGATCCCGCGCCATCGCCTGCATGCACACCGCCTCGAGCGCCGCGGGGATGTTGCGGTGCGGCGCGCGCTGGCGTGGCGGATCCGGCGGTCCCCGGCGCAGCGCCCGCAGGACGTCGATCGACCGGCTGGCCTCGTAGGGCCGCGTGCCGGTGAGGATCTCGTACAGCACCGCCCCCAACGCGTAGATGTCGGTGCGGTGATCCAGCGACGCGACCCGCCCCTCGGCCTGCTCGGGCGCCATGTAGGCCGGCGTGCCCACCACGTCACCCACCCGCGTCACCTCGTGCGACACCGGCGCCGGCGCCTCGTCGGCGGGCCAGCGCTGCGCCTTGGCCAGCCCCCAGTCGGTCAGCACCACCTGCCCGAAGTCGCCGACGAAGACGTGGGCCGGCTTGATGTCGCGGTGGATGATGCCCTGCTGGTGCGCGAAGGCGACGCCGTTGCACACCTGGGTGAACCAGCTCAGCTGGCGCGCCACGCTCATGCGCCCCGACCGGATGATCGTCCGCAGCGAGCGCCCGGCCAAGAGCGCCATCACCAGGCAGGGCGCCCCGCTCAGCGCGCCCACGTCGAACACCGGCACGATGTTGGGGTGACCCAGGCGCGCGCAGATCATCGCCTCGCGCAGGAAGCGGGGCCGGTGCCGCGCGTGATCCAGCAGCTTGCTGCGCAGCACCTTCACCGCCACCTGGCGGTCGAGCACCAGGTCGACCGCGCGGTGCACCACCCCGATCGAGCCGCGCCCCACCTCGCCCTCCAGGCGATAGCGGTCGGTCAGATCCCTCAGCTGCATCTCGGGCTGCTGCTCCCCGGCCACGGTCCGCGTCGCACCCTCAACGGCGCGACGCGCCTCGGGCTTCAGTCCGCCGCGTCGTCGTCCGCCTCGACCACCGTCCACGCGTGGTCGATCGACGCCGTCGACTGCAGCATCGCCGACACCGAGCAGTACTTCTCGGCCGACAGCTTCACCGCCCGCTCGACCGCCGCCGGCTTCAGCGCGCGCCCGGTGACCGTGTAGTGCAGCTGGATGCGCGTGAACACCTTGGGCACCGTCTCGGCGCGCTCGGCCTCGACGTCGATGACGCAGTCGGTGACGTCCTGCCGCTGCTTGCGCAGGATCTCGATGACGTCCATCGCCGTGCACCCGCCCAGCCCGGCCAGCACCAGCTCCATCGGCCGCGGCCCCAGGTTGCGCCCGCCGATGGCCGGCGATCCGTCGATGACCAGGCCGTGCCCGCTGTCGGCCTCGGCCATCCAGGCCACCCCTTCGATCCACTTCACCCGCGCGCGCATGCGTCACCGCCTCGATTGCGTCCCGACGCAAGATGGGCTATGGCCGGCGCCATGAGCAAGCCCGCCGACGCCCCGCCCGCCGACGACTTCGTCCGCCGGACCCTGCGCACCTGGGGCGTCGCGGCGGCCGCCTACGCCGCGATCCTCGGCGTCGCCGTCGCGGTGGGCGTCCCCTGGAAGACGCCCGCGGCGAACCTCGCGTTGCTGCTGTACGCCGCGCTGTACGGCGCCGCCGCCCCCGGCCTCTGGCGCGCCACCCGCGCGGGTTGGCGGCTGGGCGTCGCCGCGGCGCTGCTCGGCTTCGTCGCGCTGATCGTCGTCCTCACCGGCCTGCTGTCGTCCTTCGCCTATCTCTGGGGCACCTTCGGCGACTTCGGCCTCGGCGCCGCCGTCGGCGCGCTCTTGTTCGCGAGCGTGGCCCTGCAGGTGCTGGGGCTGTTCCCCGCGCTGATGCTGCGCGCCCTGCTGCGCCGCGAGGTGCGCGCGCGCTTCGCGGGCGGCCGCCCCTGGCATCGCGCGGTGCTCGGCCTGCTGCTGATCCCCCCGCTGACCGCCGCCTACGTCCACGCCCGCGTCGACGTCGACGCCCTCGCGCCGGTCTCGGCCGAGGGCCGCGAGCAGGCCATCGCCTACCTGCGCGCCGCCCTGCTGGCCCAGCCGCGCCCCGCGCTGGACGCCCTGAAGGGCGTGCCGGTCGGCGAGGGTCCGCTCTACGTCTCGGCCTGGGATCGCGGCGCCCTCTACGCCCGCGTCACCGGCGAGGGGGCCGATCTGGCCGAGGCCGTCGAGCGCGCCGCCGAGGCCCTGACGACACACCCCAAGCTGGCCGGTCGCACCGTGGGCGGCGGCACCCTCGCCCTCGATCGCGTCGTCGCGCGCACCCCGGTCTTCTTCGCCGACGTCGTGCCGGTGGTCGCGCTGTCGGTGAACCCCGGCCTCGACGGCCTGCGCCGCAGCGACGGCGAGACCGAGCGCGTGCTGCTGCCCGCCGATCTCGTCAAGCAGCAGCGCTTCGGCCACGCCCCGCTGGTGCCCGGCATCCGCGAGCTGCGCCTGGGCCTCGACGCCGCGCGGGTGCTCGAGCGCCTGGGCCTGCCGCACGGCGATCTCGAGCGCCTGCGCACCGAGACCTGGGTCGAGTTCGAGGGCGAGGCGCTGCCCACCTTCCGCGGCAACACGCCCGGCCCGCCCGAGGGCGAGGCGTCCTGGCGCGCCGCCGCCATCGCCGGCGGCGACTTCGTGCTGCGCCAGATCATGCCCGACGGCCGCTTCCACTATCAGTACTTCCCCCTCGCCGACCGCCACCCCGATCCCCGCCGCTCGCAGTACAGCCTGCCCCGCCACGCCGGCACCGTGTACTCGCTGGCCCTGCTCTACGGGCTGACCGGCCTCGATCGCTTCAAGACCGGCGCCGAGAAGGCCATCGCCTGGCTCGACACCCGAATCCCCAACTGCGGCGGCCCCGAGCAGGCCTGCGTCGCCAAGGGCAACCACGCCGAGCTGGGCAGCACCGCGCTCACCCTGGTGGGCATGCTCGAGTACCAGCGCCGGACCGGCGACCGCCGCTACGCCGGGCGGGTGCGCAAGCTGGTGAACTTCGTGCTCGCGATGCAGCGCCCCGACGGCGACTTCCACCACGCCTTCGACGTGAAGGCTCAGCAGGTCAAGCCCGAGGTCCGGTCGATGTTCTACAGCGAGGAGGCCGCGCTGGCGCTGGTGATGGCGCACGAGGCCCTGGGCGACGACGCCATCCTCGACGCGGCGCGCCGCGCCCTCGACTACCTCACCGGCCCGAAGTACGACTTCTTCCTCGGCCGCTTCATCTACGGCGCCGATCACTGGACCTGCATCGCCGCCGACGAGGCCTGGCCCCGGCTGAAGCACCCGCAGTACCTCGACTTCTGCCGCGGCTACGCGCAGTTCATCGACCGCCTGCAGTACGCGCCGGGCAACTGGACCAACGAGGACTTCCGCGGCCATTACGGCTTCACCGGGCTGATGGTGCCGCAGGCGCCGGGCGCCGCCGGCTTCACCGAGGCGGTCATCTCGACCTACGACCTGAGCGTGAAGCACGGCGCGCCGGACGCCGCGCTGCGCCGCCAGGCGGCCATCGCGCTCGACGCGCTGGCCCGCGATCAGGTGCGCGCCGACAACGCCTGGATGATGCCCAACCCCGAGGCCGCCCACGGGGGCATCCGGCGCTCGCTGGTCGAACAGGAGGTGCGCATCGACTTCACCCAGCACGCCCTGAGCGCCCTCATCCGGGCGGCGGCGTGGGCCGACGCGGGGTGAGCCCCGCGACGCGCCAAAGCAAAAACAGCATTTCCAGGGCGCTTGCTGTATAAAGCGCGCCCAAATGGCGACGCGCCCGCCCGCGCGGTGCGGACGCGGTGAAAAGGACGTTCGATGGCCGTACACGTGATCAAGCGGGGGCTCGACCTCCCCATCACCGGCGCGCCCGAGCAGACGATCGTGGACGCCCCGGGGGTGAAGCGGGTGGCCGTGCTGGCGGGGGACTACCCGCTGGCCAAGGCCCGCATGCACGTCAGCGAAGGCGACACCGTAAAGCGGGGCCAGGTGCTGTTCGAGGACCGCAAGGCCGAGGGCGTGCGCTTCACCGCCCCCGGCGCGGGCAAGGTGGTGGCCATTCACCGCGGGGCGCGGCGCGCGCTGCAGTCGGTGGTCATCGAGCTCGACGGGGACGGCCCCGACGCGCAGGTGGCCTTCGAGGGGCTGAAGGGCAAGTCGGGCGAGGGCCTCGAGGGCGACGCGCTGCGCGCCCTGCTGTCCGAGACCGGCCTGTGGACCGCGCTGCGCGCGCGGCCCTTCGAGCGCGTGCCCTCGATCACCGAGACCTGCACCTCGATCTTCGTCAACGCCATGGACAGCCACCCGCTGGCGCCGTCGCTGGACGTGGTGCTCGCCGGCAAGGAGGCGGATCTCACCGCCGGCCTGAAGGCGCTGGCGAAGCTGACCGAGGGCCCGGTCTTCCTGTGCAAGGCCGCCGGCTCGAAGATCACCGCCGCCGGCGTGGATCGCCTGCGCGTCGAGGAGTTCCAGGGGCCGCACCCGGCGGGCCTGGTCGGCACGCACATCCACACGCTCGACCCGGTCAACCGGGAGCGCATCGTGTGGCACATCGGCGCGCAGGACGTCGTGGCGCTCGGCCGCTTCCTGAAGACCGGCAAGCTGGACTTCGAGCGGGTCGTCGCGCTGGCCGGGCCCACCGTGAAGCAGCCCCGGCTGCTGCGCACCCGCCAGGGCGCCGAGCTCGCGCCGCTGGTGGACGGACAGCTGAAGGACGTCGAGAACCGCGTGGTGTCGGGCTCGGTGCTCGGCGGCCGCAAGGCGATGGGCGAGGCCCACGGCTACCTCGGCCGTTACCACCAGCAGATCACCTGCCTGCGCGAGGGGCGCGATCGCGTCTTCCTCGGGTGGCTGAAGCCGGGCGGTGACAAGTTCTCGGTGGTGCGCGCCTACCTCGGGGCGCTCGGCGGCAAGAAGTTCGACTTCACCACCGACACCGAGGGCTCGCACCGCGCGATGGTGCCGATCGGCATGTTCGAGAAGGTGATGCCCCTCGACATCATGCCGACCTTCCTTCTGCGGTCTCTCATCAAGGACGATCTGGAGCGGGCCGAGGCCCTCGGCTGCCTCGAGCTGGCCGAGGAGGATCTGGCCCTCTGCTCGTTCGTCAGCCCGGGCAAGGAGGACTACGCCCCCCACCTGCGGCGCAACCTCGACACCATCTGGAAGGAAGGCTGATGCAGGCGCTGCGCGACTTCCTCGACAAGCACGCCCCCAAGTTCCACAAGGGCGGCCCCTTCGAGAAGTACTACGCCTTCTACGAGGCGAACGACACGATCCTCTTCACGCCGGGTGAGGTGCGCAAGGGCGCCACCCACGTCAGCGACGCCCTCAACCTGAAGCGCATGATGGTCACCGTGGTGATCGCGCTGCTGCCCTGCGTGCTGATGGCGCTCTACAACACCGGCTTCCAGGCCAACAACGCCATCACGAACGGCGGCGCGGCGCCGCTGGACACCTGGCAGAACTCGATCTACGCGGCGCTGGGCTTCACCTACGAGCCCACGCTCGTCAACAACGTCGTCCACGGGTTCATGTACTTCCTGCCCGTCTGGGCGGTGACCTTCATCATCGGCGGCCACATCGAGGTGGCCTTCGCGCTGGTGCGGGGGCACGAGATCAACGAGGGCTTCCTGGTCACGGGCTTCCTGTTCCCGCTGACCCTGCCGCCCACCATCCCGCTGTGGCAGGTGGCCATCGGCATCGCGTTCGGCGTGATCATCGGCAAGGAGGTCTTCGGCGGCACGGGCATGAACGTGCTGAACCCCGCGCTGACCGCCCGCGCCTTCCTGTTCTTCGCCTACCCGGCCCAGATCTCGGGCAACGCGGTGTGGATCGCCGCGCAGATGCCCGACGGCTCGAGCGGCGCCACCTGGCTGGCGCGCGCGGCCGAGGGCTCGGCGCAGTACACCAACGAGCACTTCATGGACGCCTTCCTGGGGCTCATCCCGGGATCGATGGGCGAGACCTCTACGCTGGCGTGCTTGCTGGGGGCAGCGCTGCTGATCATCACGCAGATCGGATCCTGGCGCACCATGCTGGGCGTGGTCGTGGGCACCGCCGTGATGGGCGGCACCCTGTCGGCCATCGGCTCGGACACCAACGCCATGTTCAACATGCCCTTCCACTGGCACTTCGTGCTGGGCGGCTGGGCCTTCGGCATGGTGTTCATGGCCACCGACCCCGTGTCGTCGGCCTTCACCGAGACGGGCAAGCTGATCTACGGCTTCTTCATCGGTGTGTTGGTGGTGCTGGTGCGGGTGGTCAACCCGGCCTACCCCGAAGGGATGATGCTCGCGATCCTGTTCATGAACATGTTCGCGCCGCTCATCGATCACTTCTTCGTCCAGGCCAACATCAAGCGGAGGATGGCGCGTTATGGGGCGCAGTAACGGCTACATCATCGGCTTCGCCGCCGCCGTCTGCCTGGTGTGCTCGATCTTCGTGTCGGGCCTGGCCGTCGCGCTGAAGCCGCAGCAGGAGCAGAACAAGGTCCTCGACCGACAGGTGAAGGTGCTCACCGTGGTGGGCCTGCTCGACGAGGGCTCCACCGCCTCGCCGGCCGAGATCCAGAAGCTGTTCGACGAGAACATCAAAGCGAAGGTCGTCGATCTCGAGTCCGGCGAGTACGTCGACAACATCGACGCCAAGACCTTCGATCAGAAGAAGCTGCTGAGCGATCCGATGATGTCGACGGACATCACGCCCAACCCGGCCGGCGTGCCGCGGGTGCCCAAGCAGGCGCTCGTCTACCACGTGACCGACGCCGCCGGGAACCTCGAGGTGCTGGTGCTGCCGGTCGAGGGCAAGGGCCTGTGGTCGACGCTCTACGGCTACCTCGCCCTCGAGAGCGACCTCAACACCGTGCGGGGTATCACGTTCTACCAGCACGGCGAGACCCCGGGCCTCGGCGGTGAGGTGGACAACCCCCGCTGGAAGAGCCTGTGGCCGGGCCGCAAGGTGTTCGACGCCGACAACCAGCCGGTCATCGAGGTCGTGAAGGGGCAGGCGGGGCCGGTGGCCGAGGCGCCGCACAAGATCGACGGCCTGTCCGGCGCCACGCTCACCAGCCGCGGGGTGACGCACCTCGTGCAGCTGTGGATGGGCGACAAGGGCTTCGGGCACTACCTCGACAAGCTGCGCGCGAAGGGGGATCGCTCGTGAACAAGAAGCAGAAGGAAGCGCTGCTCGACCCGCTGTTCAACAACAACCCCATCTCGCTGCAGGTGCTGGGCATCTGCTCGGCGCTGGCGGTGACCACCAAGCTCGAGACGTCGGTGGTCATGTCGATGGCGGTCATCGGGGTGACGGCGTTCTCGAACCTGTCGGTCAGCCTGATCCGCAACCTGATCCCGCCGAGCATCCGCATCATCGTCCAGCTGACGATCATCGCGTCGCTGGTGATCGTGACCGACCAGATCCTGAAGGCCTACCTGTTCGACGTCAGCAAGCAGCTGTCGGTGTTCGTCGGCCTGATCATCACCAACTGCATCGTCATGGGCCGCGCCGAGGCCTTCGCGATGCAGAACACGCCCGGCGACAGCTTCCTCGACGGCGTCGGCAACGGCGTCGGCTACAGCCTGGTGCTGCTGTTCGTGGGCTTCTTCCGCGAGCTGCTCGGCAGCGGCAAGGTCTACGGCATCACCGTGCTGTCGCCGGTGACCGAGGGCGGCTGGTACACGCCCAACGGCCTGCTGGTGCTCGCCCCCGGCGCCTTCTTCCTCATCGCCGTGTTCATCTGGATCAACCGCGCCTGGAAGCCCGACCAGATCGAGGCGGTGGAGTAGGACGATGCTCGAGCACTATCTCAGCCTCGCCACCAAGGCGATCTTCATCGAGAACATGGCCCTGGCCTTCTTCCTGGGCATGTGTTCGTTCCTGGCCGTCTCGAAGAAGGTCGACACCGCCATCGGCCTCGGCGCCGCGGTGACCTTCGTGTTGGCGGTGACCGTGCCGCTGAACAACCTGCTGTACAACCTGCTGCTGCGCGAGGGCGCGCTCAGCTGGATCAGCGCCGACTTCGCCACGCTCGATCTGTCGTTCCTCACCTTCCTGACGCTGATCGGCACCATCGCCGCCAGCGTGCAGGTGGTCGAGATGACGCTCGACAAGTACGCGCCCGCGCTCTACTCGGCGCTGGGCGTGTTCCTGCCGCTGATCGCGGTGAACTGCGCCATCCTCGGCGCCTCGCTGTTCATGGTCGAGCGCGACTACAACTTCGCCGAGAGCGCGGTCTTCGGGCTCGGCAGCGGCATCGGCTGGGCGCTGGCCGTCATCGCCCTCGCCGCCATCCGCGAGAAGATGCGCTACAGCGACGTGCCCCCGCAGCTGCGCGGGCTGGGCATCACCTTCATCGTGGCCGGGCTGATGGCGATCGGCTTCATGGCCTTCGCCGGCATCCAGCTCTAGGAGCACACGCCGATGACCACCATCCTCCTGGGCGTCGCCGTCTTCATCTTCATCGTCGTCGCGCTGACCCTGGCGCTGATGGCCGCGAAGGCCAAGCTGGTCAACGCCGCCGACGTGAAGATCATCATCAACGGGGACGAGGCGAACCCGATCAAGGCGCAGGCGGGCGGCAACCTGCTCAACACCCTCGCCAACCACAAGATCTTCATCCCCTCGGCCTGCGGCGGCATGGGCAGCTGCGGCGTGTGCAAGGTGCACGTGCACGAGGGCGGCGGCGCGATGTTGCCCACCGAGAAGGGCTTCATCAGCCGGGGCGAGGCCCGCGAGGGCTGCCGCCTGTCCTGCCAGGTGAAGGTCAAGCAGGACATGCACATCGAGGTCGAGCCCGAGATCTTCTCGGTGCGCAAGTGGGAGTGCGTGACCCGCTCGAACCACAACGTGGCCACCTTCATCAAGGAGCTCATCCTCGAGCTGCCCGAAGGTGAAGAGGTGCCCTTCCGGGCCGGCGGCTACATCCAGATCGAGTGCCCGCCCCACACGGTGCACTACAAGGACTTCGTCATCGAAGAGAAGTTCCGCGAGGACTGGGACCGCTTCAACATGTGGCAGTTCACCTCGGTGGTGGACGAAGAGGTCACCCGCGCGTACTCGATGGCCAACTATCCCCTCGAGAAGGGGATCATCATGCTGAACGTGCGCATCGCCTCGCCGCCCCCGCGCCAGCCCAACGTGCCGCCGGGCAAGATGTCGTCGTACATCTTCGGCCTGACGCCGGGCGACAAGGTGACCATCTCGGGCCCCTTCGGCGAGTTCTTCGCCCGCGAGACCGACAACGAGATGGTGTTCATCGGCGGCGGCGCCGGCATGGCCCCCATGCGGTCGCACATCTTCGACCAGTTCCGCCGGCTGAAGACCGATCGCAAGGTGTCGTTCTGGTACGGCGCGCGGTCGCTGCGCGAGGCCTTCTACGTCGACCACTTCGACAAGATCGCCGAGGACTTCCCGAACTTCACCTGGCACCTGGCGCTGTCGGATCCGCTGCCCGAGGACAACTGGACCGGCTACACCGGCTTCATCCACCAGGTGGCGCTCGACAACTACCTGAAGGACCACCCCTCGCCCGAGGACGTCGAGTACTACATGTGCGGGCCGCCCATGATGAACCAGGCGGTCATCAACATGCTGCTCGACCTGGGCGTCGAGCCCGAGAACATCATGCTCGACGACTTCGGCGGCTGATCGTCGCCCCCGCGGCCGCCCCCCGGGCGGCCCCCGCCCCCCCCCCCCTCGGAGCCCCCATGGCCCGCCCCGTCGTCGACGGCCCCTCCACCCTGCGCCGCTTCGTCCTGCCCGGCCTGTTCGTGGCCGCCCTGTTCGTCGTGCTGTGGGTGCGCCGCCCCGAGACGGCGGGCGGCGAGCGGGTGGTGCGCCTCGAGGGGCCCACGATGGGTACGCGCTATCACGTGACGGTGGTGGTGCCGGCCGACGGGCCCGACGAGGCCGCGCTGAAGGCGGCGGTCGACGGCGCGCTGGCCGAGGTCAACGGCGCGATGTCGACCTACCTGCCCGACTCGGCGCTGTCGCGGTTCAACCGGTACACCGGCGAGGGGCCCTTCGACGCGCCGGCGGGGCTGATCGCGGTGGCCGCGAAGGCGCAGACGATCAGCGAGGCCACCGGCGGCGCCTTCGACGTGACCGTCGGGCCGCTGGTGCGGGCCTGGGGCTTCGGGCCGGACAAGCCCGGCGAGGCGCCCGACGCGGCGGCGCTCGTGGCCCTGCGGCAGCGCGTCGGCTGGCGGCTGTTGTCCATCGACGAGGGCGCCGGCACGCTGAGCAAGGCGCGCCCCGATCTCGAGATCGATCTGTCGGCCATCGCGAAGGGCTACGGCGTCGATCGCGCCGCGGCCGCGCTGGCCGATCTGGGCGCCGAGCGCTACCTGGTCGAGGTGGGCGGCGAGGTCGTCGCGCGGGGCACCAACCCCGACGGTCAGCCCTGGCGGTTGGGCATCGAGAAGCCCGCGCTCGACGGCAGCGGCGGCGTGCAGGAGGTGGTCGCGCTGTCGGACCGCGCGATGGCCACGTCGGGCGACTACCGCAACTTCCGCGAGGTGGACGGCCAGCGGGTGTCGCACACGATCGACCCCCGCACGGCGCGGCCCATCACCCACGGGCTGGCCTCGGTGAGCGTGGTGGCGGACGACTGCACGACGGCCGACGCTTGGGCCACCGCGCTGAACGTGCTGGGCCCCGAGGCGGGCCTCGCGGCGGCGACCGATCGGAACCTCGCGGCGCTGTTCATCATCCGATCGCCCGAGGGCGGCGGCTTCACGACGCACGCGACGCCCGCGTTCGAGGCGCTTCGAGCGGCGCCCGCCCAGTGATTCTGCTACCGTGCCGCCGCGCGTGATGGAGGGCTCACCATGGAGATGATGCTCGTCACCTTCGGCCTGATGGGCGTGCTGATGCTCGCGATGGCGGTGGGCGTGATCTTCCGCGGCAAGCCGCTCAAGGGCAGCTGCGGCGGCGTCGGCAACGAGTGCGCCTGCGAGAAGGCCGGCCGGCCGGGCGCCTGCGAGGACGGCAAGGGCCCGCCGCCGACCGACGACGCGCCCCGCGATCTCGGCGGCGGCGTCCTGCTCAACGGGTGAGCGATTCTGCCCCCGGGCGCGCCTCGACGTAGCGCACCGGATCCCCCAACCGAAGCTGCAGCCGCAGGGCGACGTCGCCGGTCAGCGTCACGTCGTCGCCGTCGACCGCCACCGCGCCGAGGCAGGCGCGGAAGGCGAGGCGCTCGTTCGACACGATGAACGGCGCGCGCGCCTCGAGCTGCCCCACCACCTTCGCCAGCGTGCCCACGCGGCTCGCGCGCACGGTGCGCACGTCGGCCACCTTCGCCCGGTACATCGGCCCGGCGTCGAAGATGTCGACCGCGTCGGCGAAGCCGAAGCCCTCCTGCTCCAGCAGGCGCAGCGCCGGCCGCGTCTCGGGGTGCACCTGGCCGATGACCGCCTGCACGTCGGGCGGCAGCATCGGGATGTACAGCGGGTGCTTGGGCATCAGATCGGCGATGAACTGCTTGTCCGCGGCGCTCAGCATGTCGGCGCGCGGGAAGTCCATGTCGAAGAAGTGGTGGCCCACGGCGCTCCAGAAGGGGGAGTGCCCGGCGGCGTCGACGACGCCGCGCATCTCGGCGATCACCTGCTCGGCGAAGCGCTCGGGGAAGGCGGCCATGAACAGGAAGCGGGACAGGGACAACAGCCGCCCGTTGCCCCCACCGCGCGCGTCGGCGTGCAGGAACAGCGTGCCGATCTCGCTGGGGCCCTTGTGGTCGGCCCGCAGGTGCAGGACCGCGACCTCCTTGTGCATGCCGAGCTGCGGCGAGGCGTGGTGCGTCGTCTCGAGGGCGTACGAATAGAAGGGCTCGAAGCCGCCCACGCGCGCGACGACGCCCGCGGTGCCGCACAGCGTGCCGGTCAGCAGATCCTCGAGGACGAACAGGTAGGTCTCGCCGGCCGGGCGGGTGATCTTGCGGCTCAGCGCGTGCTGCGAGGCCCGCACCCGATCCTCGAGCAGGCCGCGATCCGGGGGCAGCGTGGTCAGCCCGACGCTGGCCGTCTGCGCCAGCCGCAGCAGATCGTCCAGATCGGCCTCGGCGCAGGGTCGGATGATCATCATGGCGTCGTCCCCGCCGGCTCGAGGGCGCTGGCCGCCCTCAGGTCATCCCGGGATACCACAGGGGCTGCGCCAGCACCCGCCGCACGAGGCGGCGCCCCTGCTTGCGGGCGTCACGGCTGGCGTAGCCGGCGTCGAGGCCCAGCGCGACGGCCTCGACGATGTCGTCGGGCGGCGGGCCGCCCTCGAGCAGGCCGCGCGCGACCTGGCGCAGCCCCCGGCCCGCCGCCGAGGGGTGGTCGGCGTGGGCCAGGATGGCCAGCGCGCGCACGGGCGGCGAGGCCTCGAGGTAGGGCGCGACGGCCGCCCAGCCGCCGGGCACCTTGCGCTCGACCCGCCGCTCCAGATCGGCCAGCCGCTCGGGCAGGGCGACCTCGAGCGCCAGACGCACCTCGGCGACGACGGCCTCGTCCTCGAGGCTGGCCGCCGCCACCGCGCGCCCCCACGCGTCGGCGCGCTGCCCCCGCCCCGGGCCCACCGGCCCCACCGCGTCGCCCACGCGGCCCACGCCGTGCCGCGCGAACGCCTCGCCCGCCGCGTCCACCCACGCCGGCAGCCGCCCGTCGGCGCGCGTCCAGCCCAGGAAGCCCAGGCTCAGCACCGCCTCGCCCTGGGTCTCGACCGCGGTCAGCTCGCCCTCGCTGAACCAGCTGGCCGCCCGCCGCAGCAGGTCGATGTCGTCGTCGGTCAGCTGCAGGCGGCCTTCGGCCCGCAGGCGCAGCAGCGCGGGCCCCACCGGCCCCCCGTCGGTGCCGCTGACGCCGCTCTTCTTGGCTCGCAGGGGCATGCTATTCCAGCTCGTCGCTCACCGAGAGGGTGCCGCCGTCGGCCGACGACCAGGTGAAGGTGCTCACCGCGCCGTCGCAATCGAGATCGCCCACCGCCTTCAGCGTGAAGTCCTGGCCGTCGGCGGCCGGCTCGAAGCTCAGCCGGTGGTAGAAGGTGCCCTCGGGCATCGCCTTCAGCGCCTGCCAGGTCGGGTGCGCCCAGTCCTCGGCGCGCGGCGTGTAGCGCCCGTCGCCCTCGGGGCAGGCGCTCTGGGCCGGCGTCAGCGGCGCGGCCGCGGGCAGCGCGCCGGTCTGCGCCCGGTGCAGCTCGACGGCCTGCGCCAGGCGGGTGAGCGTCAGCCGCGCCTGGGCGGCCTTCGACTTGTTCACGTACTTGACGAACGCCGGGATGGCGATGGCCGCGGCCACCAGCACCAGGCCGGCGGCCGCCGTGCCGGCGCTGCCCTCGCCGCCCAGGAACAGGCCGCGCGCGTCCAGGCGCATCGCGGTGTGCAAGAGCCCGTCGCCCATCAGGCGCTTCCAGACCACGTCGAGCGCCCGCCCGGCGGGCTCGGGCTCGGGCAGCGCCGCGAAGAAGGCGGGGCCCACCGCGCCGCCGAAGACGACGTCCTCGTCGAGCGAGGGCGCGGCCGCCGCCAGGTTCGGCTCGGGCGCGACGAAGCGCGCGGCGTCGTTGGTCGGGCCGAACGCGCCGATGATCACCTTGCCCGCGCGCACCACCGTCAGCTCGAGCGCCTCGACGCGGAAGCCCTTGTGGCCCGCCACCTCGACCGGCTCGAGCCGCGCCCCGGCGTCGCGCTTCACCGCCCGATCGAGCAGCTGCTTGAGCACCGCGTCGGCCCGGGCGGCCTCGTTCACGCCCAGCAGCACCGTCGGGATCGGCCGCCCCCCGTCGGCGGGCGGCGCCACCGCCACCACCACCTGCCCGGTGAGCGCGGCGGCCACATCCTCGTAGCTGACCCCGACCAGCGGCGGCAGCGCGTTCTTGGCCAGCAGCACCTGGCCGCGCTGGGCGCCCAGCGAGGGCGGCACCAGATCGGCGACGCCGTCCATGAACTCGCCCGGGTTCAGCGAGTACCGGCCGGCGACCTGATCGGCGGGCACGTGCCGGGCGAGGGGCACCGCGGGCCCCGGCGCGCGCACGATGCGGCCCAGCGCGGCGCGCGCGGCGGCCTCGATCTGCACGCGCACGCCGCCGCGCCCGGGGCCGACGGCGAAGCCCGCCGCGGGCACCTGAGCGACGGTCCAGTCGAGCCCGGCGCGCACCTCGGGGGGCACCTCGTCTTGGGCCAGCGCCAGCAGCGGCGCCGCCCCCAGGTAGCCGAACGCGCGCGGGCCGCGGCCCAGCCGCAGGGCCGCGGCGACGCGCTCGGCCTCGGCCAGCGGCGCCTTTGGGGGCGTCGCGACCTGCGCCAGCGCCGGGCGCAGCGCGGCGGCGTCGGCGGTCGCGGGCACCGGCAGCGCCAGCGTCCAGCCCTCCGGCCCCGCCTGCACCAGGACGGTCTGGCCGCCGACGGTGAGCGTCGCGCCGAGATCGGCCACGACCACCTCGCCCACCAGCCGCTCGAGCGCCGCCAGCAGCTTCGGGCGGTCCGCGATCTTCAGCCAGACGGTCGGCGCGGGCGCCTCGCCCACGGTCAGCCGCCGGTCGGCCACCAGCGCCACGCCGGCGGCGGCGTCGAGGCCGACCGACGCCCAGCCCTCGGCCGTCGTGGGATCGAAGCCGAGCGCGGCGGCGCGCTTCTTCGGGTCGAAGATCGCCGCCGGGGCGTCGGGGGGCACCGCCTTGGCGGCGCCGAGCGCGTCGAGGAAGCCCAACAGGTGCCCGGCGAGCTGATCGAGGCCCTCGGCGCCGACGAAGCCGACCACCTGCTCGGCGTCCAGGTGCGCGGCGATGGCGGGCGCGTCCAGCAGCGGGGGGGCGGGGGGCTCGGCCGGGGCGACCTTCACCGGGGGCGCCGGCGCCGCGTCGGCCGCCGTCGCCGGGGCGGCCTGCGCGTCGGCGGCCACAGGCGTCGCCGCATCGGCGACGGGCGCCGCGGGCGCGGGGGGCGGCGCCTCGGGCGTACAGCCCGCCAGGGCGAGGGCCAGCGCGAGCAGAGGGGGGACCGAGCGGATCATCGGGGGCTCCCGGGGTCGAAACGGGAGCAACGGAACCCGCAAACCGGGCGTGTGTCAACGGGCGGCGCGCGCGGGGCCGGGGGGCGCCTCGACGACGAACTCGGTCGAGGCCAGCACGACGCCCGCGGGGTCGAGGGCGGTCAGGCTCCAGAGGCCCTGGTCGCGGGCGCGCACGGTGCGCCGGGCCCAGGTGCGCCAGCGCGGGCTCGTGCCGACGTCGAGCGCGATGCGCCAGCGCTCGACGCCGTCCCGGGTCCAGACCAGGGTGACGGTGGTGGGCGCGCCGGGGTTGTCCACCGTCAGGTGGGCCCACACCTTGCCGCCGTCGGCGGCGAAGTGGGTGCGCTCGCCCTGCAGCGTGCGGGCGGCGACCCCGGTGCCGGTGGCGAGGGCGGTGACGGTGACCGCCTCGGCGGGCGCGGCGTGGGCGACGGCGGGCAGGGCGGCGACGGCGGCGAGCAGGCCGATCGAGAGCAGGGCGTTCATGGGGTTCCTCCCGGTGGGTGTCTGCCCGACCCCGTTTGCGCAGCGCGTGCCAACGGCCGAAGGGGCCGTTCCACGCGGCCCCGCGCCGTCCCGCTCGACCGAGCACACGATTTCGATCACGCCCAACACGAATCCGAGCATCACCTGCGCCCTCCCCGGCCCCCGCGGCGTGGCGTACAGTGCGCCCGTGCAGCCCATCCCCGAGAGCGCCTACGTCGCCCTGGCCAACGTCGCCGACTTCGCCGCCTGGCGCGCGGCCGTCGCCCGCTTCTTCCGCGACGCCCCCGCCCCCCCCGGCCTCGCCGCCTTCGTCACCACCCGCGGCGGGCGCCTGGCCTTCCGGGGCCCGCACCCGCACGGCCCGGTGCTGCTCGATCCCGAGGACGACTGGCTGTCCTTCCTGCGCCACCGCAAGGACATCGCGCTGCCCCTGGATCGCGACGCCGCCCTCGGCTTCGTCCGCTTCCTGCGCGCCCTGAGCGCGCTCGGCCGCGCCGGCCCGCCGCCCGCGCTGCCCACCCTGGCCGGGTCGGTGCGCGCGCTGGCCCCGGGCGGCGAGCAGGTGTGGGTGCTGTGCTGGTGGCACGACGTCTACGAGGGCCCCTGGACCGCCGCGACGCACGACCGCCTGGTCCGCCTCGCCCCGCTCATGGCGCAGTCGGTGCTGCGCCTCGAGCAGGTCGCCGCCCAGGCCCGGCAGGCCTTCGAGGCGCTCGACCACCTGCGCGGTGTCCTGGAGCGGCGCACCCCGGGCGCCACCGGCCACGGCGATCGCGTCGGCCGCTACGCCCGCGCGGTGGCGACCCTGCTCGCCGAAGAGCCCGCCTTCGAGCGTCCCCTGCGCCCCGCCGAGATCGAGCCGACCGCCCTCGCCGGCGCCTACCACGACCTCGGCAAGCTGCACCTCGATCCCACGATGCTGGCCCGCCCCGGCCGCCTCAGCCGGCGCGAGTGGCTCGACATCGCCCGCCACCCGCTGCTGGCCCGCGGCTTCCTCGCCGCGCACGACGAGACCGCCCGCCTGATGCCCGCCGTCGAGGCCCACCACGAGCGCTGGGACGGCTCGGGCTATCCCCACGGCCTGGCGGGCGAGGCCATCCCCCTGGCCGCCCGCGTGCTGGCCGTGTGCGACACCTTCGACGCCGTCACCCACGACCACCCCTACCGCGAGGCCCGCCCGGTGGACGAGGCCCTCGAGGTGCTGCGGGCCGGCGCCGGCGCCGCCTTCGATCCGCAGGTCGTCGCCGCCTTCGAGGCCGCCCGCGCCGAAGGCGCCCTCGACCTCGCCTGGGCGCTGCACGCCGAGGACGCCGACCGCTTCCCGGTGGCCGAGGATCACGCCCGCGCGGGCCTCGGCCGCCCGGCCGCCACGCCGCGCGCCCGCCAGAACCGGCTCGAGCTGCTGCAGGTCTTCGCCCGCGTGCGCGCGCGCAGCGGCCACCACGCCGACGCCGAGGCCGCCCTGGCCGAAGCCGCCGCGCTCGACCCCACCGATCCGCGCGTGCCCCTCGCCCGCGCCCACATGCTGCACAACCGCCGCGCCCGGCCCGCCGACACCCGGGCGGCCCTCGACGCCGTCTTCGCCCGCGGCGGCGGCCCCCACGCGCTGCGCGCCCAGGCCAGCGCGCGCCACCTGATGGCCAACCTCGAGCGCGTCGCCGGCCATCGCGAGGCCGCGCTCGCGCAGCTCGTGCACGCGCGCCGCCTGGTGGTGATGCAGGGCGACGTCGAGCGCGAAGGCCAGGTGCTCGACACGGTGGGCAACGTGCACCTGTGGTCGGGCGATCTGGGCGAGGCGCGCCGCCGGTTCGCCGACAGTCAGCTGATCAAGATCCAGTGCGGCGATCACCAGGGGCAGGCCATCAACCTGGGCAACCAGGCGCGCCTGGCCTTCTTCGAGGGTGATCTGGACGAGGCGCGGCGCCTGTTCGCGCAGAACCTCGAGTTCAGCCGCGATCTGGGCGATCCGCGGGGCGAGGTGGTCACGCTCAACGGCCTGGGCCTCACCCACCTGTGGGCCGGCGACCTCGACGCGGCCGACGCCTGCTTCGCCGCGGCGCGCGAGGCGGCCGTCGGCAACCCGTGGGGCGCGTTCTACGCGGCCGACGGGGCCGTCCAGGTGGCCCTCGCGCGCGGCGCGGACGCGGGCGACGGGCTCGACGCGTGCGACGCCCTGGCCGAGCGGCTGGACGAGGCGCAGCCCCGCGCGGTGGTCACCCTGCTGCGCGCCCTGGTGGCCCCCTCGGTGGACGCGCTGTGGGCCGCCTTCGAGGCGCTGCGGGCCGTCGGCGCGCCCACCGCCTACGAGCAGGCGCGGGCCCTGGGCGCCCTGCGCGCGCTGGCCGACGGCGGCGCGACCCTGCCCGCCGAGGCCGCCGCCGCCCTGGCCGCGCGCCGCGCCGACCGCCTGGGGTGGGTGGTCGACCGCGACCCGGTGCTAGGCTCGGCCCGATGAAGGTCACCCTCACCGTGCTCACCGGCCCGCGCGCCGGCGAGGATCGGGTGTTCGAGGGGCCGGCCACCGTCGAGGTGGGCCGCAGCCCCGACTGCGCGCTCGTGCTGCCCGCCGATCAAGCCGGCGTCTCGCGCCGCCACGCCCTGATCGAGATCGATCCGCCCACCGCGCGCGTCCGCGATCTGGGCAGCACCAACGGCACGTGGATCAACCAGACCCACCTCGGCGGCCGTGGGATCGGGCCCACCGACTTCGTCGCCCTGGCGCACGACGATCGCGTCGGCATCGGCGAGACCGTCCTGCTGATGACGCTCGAGGCGCCCGAGGGCGTCGCGCGCCCGGTGCGCTGCGGCTGCGGCGTGATCCGCGACAGCCCCCGCGCCCGCCCCGGCGGCTACCTCTGCGGCGAGTGCGACGCCACCGTGCGCGACACCCCCGCCGACGAGGCGGTGCGCGCCGCCGCCACCGGCGACGACGGCGTCTTCGAGGGCTACCGCCTCGTGCGGACCCTCGGCGCCGGCGGCATGGGCAAGGTGTACCTGGCGGTCGAGACGCAGACCGGCGAGCAGGTGGCCCTGAAGGTGCTGGCCCCGCAGGTGGCCGTCGACGAGAAGAGCCGCAAGGACTTCCTGCGCGAGATGGGCATCGCCGGCGCGCTGGCGCACCCCAACCTGGTCGCGCGCCGCGGTCAGGGCAGCGCCGGGCAGGCCTTCTGGTTCGCGATGGAGTACTGCCCGGGCGGCAACCTGGTCGATCTCATGGAGCGGCGCGGCGGGCCGCTCGCCCCGGACGAGGCGGTCGATCTGATCGTGCAGGCCCTCGACGGGCTGGCGTTCATGCACGCCGGCGGCTTCGTGCACCGCGACCTGAAGCCTCAGAACATCCTGCTGACGCAGGACGACGGGGGGGTGCCGAAGCTGGCCGACTTCGGCCTGGCCAAGAGCTTCGAACAGGCCGGGCTGACCGGGTTGACCGTCACCGGCAGCGTACGCGGCACCCCGCACTTCACGCCGCGCGAGCAGGTGACCAACTACAAGTACGTCAAGCCGGTCAGCGACGTGTGGAGCATGGGCGCGACGCTGTACTACCTGCTGTCGGGCGACGTGCCGCGGGGCGCCACCGCCGAGGGCAACCCGATGCTGCGCGCGCTGACCGTCGAGGCGCTGCCCCTGCGCGCCCGCGCGCCCCGGGTGCCCGCGCGGCTGGCCGACGTCGTCGATCTGGCCCTCGCGACCGATCCCGCCGCGCGCTTCCAGAACGCCGAGGCGCTGCAGCGCGCCCTGCGCGCCGTCCGATGAGCGGCGACGACGAGGGACCGCCGGACGGCCTCGCTTCGACCGCCCCCGACGTCACCCAGGAGCTCGACCCCGCGCCCCCCGCGGCCCTGCGCGCCCTCGACGCGCCGCCCGCGTGGTCGCCCGGCGCGCTGATCCTCGACCGCTACCGCGTGGTCGGCGTCCTGGGCCAGGGCGGCATGGGGCAAGTGTTCCGCGTGCGCCACACCGAGTGGGCGGTCGATCTGGCGGTCAAGACGCCCCTGTGGCGCCACGTGCGGCGCATGGGCGGCATCGACGACTTCGTGCGCGAGGCCGAGACCTGGGTGAACCTCGGCGGCCACCCCCACATCGTCACCTGCTACTTCGTTCGCCGCATCGACGGCCTGCCCCGCGTCTTCGCCGAGTACGTCGCCGGCGGCACGCTGGCCGACTGGATCGCCGACGGCCGGCTGCGCGAGGGCGGCGATCGCCAGCACCTCGCGCGCGCCCTCGACGTCGCGATCCAGATGGTGTGGGCGCTCGACCACGCGCACCGGCACGGCCTGGTGCACCGCGACGTCAAGCCCTCGAACGTGATGATGACGCCGGGCGGCGCCGCCAAGCTGACCGACTTCGGGCTGGCCCGCGCGCGCGACGCCACGGAGGGCCCCGGGGGCGCCGGCTGCACCCCGCGCTATGCCGCGCCCGAGCAGCTCGACGGGCGCACCGCCGGCCCCGCCACCGACGTCTTCGCCTTCGGGGTCACCCTGGCCGAGATGCTGATCGGCGAGGCCCACTGGCAGCTGGGCGCGGGCGCCGGGCTGGCCTGGGACGCCTGGCTGCGCGAGGGCGGCGCGACCGCCGTGCCGCCCTCGGTCGCCGCCCTGGTGGCCGAGTGCCTGGCGCTCGAGCCCGACGAGCGGCCCCCGGACCTCGCGGCGCTGGCCGAGCGCCTGCGCCGCGCCTTCCGCCTGGTGACCGGCCTGCCCCACCCGCGGCGCGCGCCGGCCGCCACCGCCGCGCGCGCCGACGGCCTGAACAACCGCGCCGTCTCGCTGCTCGAGCTGGGCCGCGCGGACGCCGCGCTGCGCTTGCTCGACGAGGCGCTGGCGATCGATCGCCACCACCTGCTGGCCACTTACAACCACGCGCTGCTGCGCTGGCGCCGGGGCGCCATCGACGATCGCGCCTGCCTGGGCGCCGTCGCCGAGGCCGGCCGGTCGAGCGACGACCCCGGCCTCGCCCGCATGCTGACCGGCTGGCTGCACGCCGAGCGGGGCGACGCCGAGGCCGCCGGGGAGGCCCTGCGGGTGGCCGCCACCCACCTGCGGCCGGCCGCGCGCCCCGAGCTCGCGCGCGCCCGCGCCGCGGTGCTGCCCTGGCTGGCGCGCCGACGGCCGCTGGGCCCTGCCCTTCGGCGCCGCCGCCGCCGTCGCCTGCGACGCCGAGGGCGTCCGCGTCTGCTGCGCCGCCGGCCTGGACGTCTACGCCCTCGACGGCGACCTGTTCGAGCCCCTCGGCGGGCACGGCAACCTGGTGACCGCCCTGGCCTGCGGCGCGGACGGCGCCGTCCTGTCCGCCGGCCACGACCGCACGCTGCGTCGGCACGCGCCGGGCGCCGCCGGCGAGCTCCGCGCCGAGGCGCCGGCGCCGCTGTGGACGCTGGCCCACGGCGCCACCGGTGAACTCGTCGGCGGCCGCGGCGGCGTCGTGCTCTTCGTCGACGGCGATGGCGCCCGGCCCCTCGAGGGCCACCCCAGCGACGTGCTGGCGGTCGCGTTGACGCCCGACGGGCGCCGGGCGTGACCGCCGACGCGTCGGGCGCGCTGCGCAGCTGGGCCCTGCCCGCGGCGACGCCGCTCGCCTCCACCCCCGGCCGGGGCGCCGCGGTGGCCGCCCTGGCCCTCGCGCCCCCGACGGCCGGTGGGCCCTCGCCGGCGCCTGGGACGGGGCCCTGCTGCGCTGGACGCCGGGCGGCGCGCCGGTCGTGGTCGGCCGCCACGAGGCGCCCGTGACCGCCTTGCGGCTCGGCGCCGACGGGCGCTTCGCGGTGTCGGCCGACGCCAGCGGCGAGGTGCAGGTGTGGCGCGCCGACACCGGCCGGGTGGTGCGCCGCTTCGCCGCCCACCCCGGCGAGGTGGTCGACCTGGCGCTCAGCGCCGACGCCGCGGTCCTGTGGACCGTCGGCGCCGACGCCACCCTGCGCCGCTTCCGCCTCGATCTGCGCCCCCGCCCCGCCCCGCACCTGGTGGTGCGGCCGGCGCCCGCCGAGGATCTCGTCGCCCACCAGGCCGGCTTCGAGGCCGCGCTGCAGGCCGCCCACGCCGCGCTGGTGGCGGGCGACGCGGCGGCCGCCGCCGAGGCCGTGATCCGCGCCCGCGCCCTCCCCGGCTACGGGCGCGCGCCCGAGGCGCTGCAGGCGTGGCGGGCCGTCGTGGCGCGGCGCGGCCGCGGGACGCTCGCCGACGTCTGGGGCGAGGCGCCGAGGCCGTCCGCGGGTCCGGCCGCGCGCATCGCCCTCGACGGGGATCGCCTGGCCGAGGGCCGCTGGGACGGCGTGGTGCGGATCGACGGCCGGGTGGTCGGCGGCCACGCCGAGGCGGTGCTGGCGCTCGCGTTCGGGGAAGGCGCGCTCTGGTCGACCGCCGCGGACGGCGGCGTGCGCCACGGCGATCAACGGCTGCCCTCGCTGCCCAGCGCCGGCGAGGGGCTGGCGATCGACCGCGCCGGGGTCTTCGTGGGCTGCGCCGACGGCTGGGTGCGCCGGCTCGATCCGAGGACGGGCGAGATCGTCGGCGCCTGGATCGCCCACCCCGGCGGCGTCGCGGCGGTCGCCGGGGACGGCGAGCGGCTGTGGACGGTGGGCCGCGACGGCGCCCGGGGGTGGACCGCGGCGGGCGAGCGCCTCGGACGCGTCGGCACGGGCGCCCCGGTCACCGGCGTGGCGGCCGGCCCGCGGGGCGTCCTGCTGTGCGACCTCGCGGGGGCCGTGCACCGCTGGCGCCCGGACGGGTCGATCACTCGACTGGGCGCGCACGCCCACGCGGCGCTCGCCGTGGCGCTGTCCGCCGACGGCCGCACCGCCGCCAGCGTCGACGCCGGCGGCGCCCTGCACCTGTGGGACGTCAGCGCCGAGCGGCTGCTGCGCGCGGTGCCGGTGGACGAGGACGCCGTGCCGACGGTCGCGATGGCGCCCGACGCGTCCAGCGTGGTGACCGGCGGCCGGCGCGTGGTGCGCTGGACGCTCGACTGGCGGCTGGCTCAGCCGGCGGGCCAGTAGCGGCGCGCGACGGCGGCGGCGGCCTGCAGTGCGCGGGCGCCGACGCCCGGTGAGGCCAGCGGCGGCGGGGTCTCACCGGCCAGCACCTGGACGCAGGCGCGCACGCTGGCGGCGAGCGCGGCGAGGTCGTAGCCGCCCTCCAGCACCAGGGCCAGGCGGCCGTCGGCGTGACGATCGGCCAGATCGCGCACGACGCCGCACAGGGCCGCGAAGCCGTCGGCGGTGCACTGCATGCCGCCCAGGGGATCGGCGCGGTGGGCGTCGAAGCCGGCCGACACCAGCACCAGATCCGGGCGGAAGGCGTCGGCCGCCGGTCCGAGGACGTCGGCGAGGGCCGCGGCCAGATCGCCGTCGCCCGCGCCGGCGGGCAGGGGCACGTTGAGCGTGAAGCCCTCACCGGGCCCGGCGCCCACGTCCTCGGCGGGGCCGGTGCCCGGGTAGAAGGGCGCCTGGTGGGTGCTGAAGAAGAGCACGTCGTCGCGGTCGCGGAAGGCGCGGGCGGTGCCGTTGCCGTGGTGCACGTCCCAGTCGACGATCAGCACGCGCTCGCAGCCCAGGGCCGCGCGGGCGTGGGCCGCGGCGATGGCGACGTTCGACAGCAGGCAGAAGCCCATGACGCGATCCGGCTCGGCGTGGTGGCCGGGCGGGCGCACCAGGGCGAAGCTGCGGCGGGCGTCGCCGGCCACCACCGCCTCGACGGCCTGCACCGCGGCCCCGGCGGCCAGCCAGGCCGCCTCGACGCTGGCCGGCGAGGTGCCGGTGTCGGGATCGAGGTGGATGGCGCGCCCGCGCGCCGACTCCACGCGCGCCAGGTGGTGAGGCGTGTGCACCCGCCCGGCCTGCGCGGGCGTCGCCGGCGTCGCCGCCACCCGCCGGCTGCCCGGCACCGGCGCGCGATCGAGCAGGTCGAGCACGGCGCGCAGCCGATCCGGCCGCTCGGGGTGCCCGCGGCCCGGATCGTGCTCCACCATCCGCGCGTCGGTCACCAACAGCACGTCGTCGGCCATTTTCTTGCCCCCCCAAGGACTCCGGGCGAATGTCCTACATGCACCCACACCCAAAGGAGGGCGCCATGTCTCCCGACCGCCGCCGTCGCCGCAGCGACCACCCGGCCGAGGCCATCCACAACTACCTGCGCTGCGCCGCCGAGCGCCACGGCTACCTGGCCATCGCGCTCGCCGACGCGTGCGGCCGCCTGCTGGCGGGCTCGCCCGGCGCCGAGCGCATCGCCGTCGCCGCGCCCCTCGTCGAGTCGGCCCGCGGCGACGACGACCGCCGGATCATCGATCGCGTGCGGGGCGACCAGCCGCTGCGCGTGTGGTCCGTGCTGGTGGGCGGCATCGCCTGCTACCTGGCCACCCTCGGCGGCGATCCGGTGCCCCCGCACGACGCGCCCATCGCGCTCAACCGCATGGTCGGCCAGGCCGGCTGACCCGCTCCCCCGGAGGCTCCATGGCCCGGCATCGCGTGGTCCTGATCGACGGCAGCTCGCTCGTCTTCCGCGCCTTCTTCGCCATCCCCGGCAGCTTCTCGACCTCGAGCGGCCTGCCGACGAACGCGACCTACGGCTTCGCGCTCATGTTCCGCAAGCTGATGGCGGGGCGCACGCCCACCTGGGGCGCCTGCGTCTTCGACGCGCCGGGCAAGACCTTCCGCGACGACCTGTACCCCGAGTACAAGGCCCAGCGCCCGCGCCTGCCCGACGAGCTGGCCGCGCAGCTTCCGTGGATCGACAAGGTCGTCGCCGCCCACGACTTCCCCGCCCTGCGCGTGCCTGGCTACGAGGCCGACGACGTCATCGGCACCCTCACCCGCCGCGCCCTCGAGGCCGGCCACGAGGTGCGCCTCATCACCGGCGACAAGGACTTCTGCCAGCTGGTGAACCCCGACGTCCGCATGATCGACACGATGCGCGACGTGACCTTCGACGAGGCCCTCGTCCGCACGAAGTACGGCGTCGATCCGGATCGCTTCGTCGACTACCTCGCCCTCGTCGGCGACAAGGTCGACAACATCCCCGGCGTGCCCGGCATCGGCGCGAAGACGGCCGCGAAGCTGCTCGAGCAGTTCGGCTCGCTCGAGGGCATCCTCGCCGGCACCGACCAGCTCAAGGGCAAGCAGCGCGAGAACCTCGAGAAGCACGCCGAGGACGCGCGCCTCAGCTACCGCCTGGCCACCATCGACCAGCACGTGCCGCTGGACGTCGGCTGGGACGATCTGAAGCTGCGCCCGGTCGACGCGCCCAAGGTCGACGCGCTGTACCGCGAGCTGGAGTTCTTCTCGCTGCTCAGCGAGCAGGCGGGCGACACGCCCGAGCAGGCCGCCGAGGCGGGCGACTTCGGCGCGCTGACCGAGGACGAGGCGGTGCGCGTCTTCCTCGCCGACCTGCAGGACCGCCCCGCCGCCGTGCTGCCGCTGTACGACGCGCCCTCCCACGCCTGGGGCGCGCTGGCTGGCGTGGCCGTCGCCGCCGACGCGGAGCGCGCGCGCTACGTGCCCTGGACCGACGGCACCCGCGAGGCCCTCGCCTCGTGGCTCGGCGACGCCGGCAAGCCCAAGGTGCTGCACGACGCCCGCGACGCCGCGCACCTGCTCGCCCGCCACGGCGTCACCCTGCGCGGCGTCGTCTTCGACACGCAGCTCGCCTCGTTCCTGATCGATCCGACCGGCAACATTCCGCACGAGCTGGGGCAGGTCGCCCGCGCCTTCCTGCACCGCACGCTGGCGCCCGAGAAGGACATCACCGGCAGCGGCAAGCAGGCCCAGCCCCTCAGCGCGCTCGACCTGGGCGTCGTGACGCCCTGGGCCTGCCACACCGCGGGCGCCGTCGCCGACCTGTACCCGATCCTCACCGAGCGCCTCGAGGCCGAGGGCCAGACGAAGACCCTGTTCGAGGTCGACCTGCCCCTCGCCTTCGTCCTCGCCGAGATGCAGCACGTCGGCATCCGCGCCGACGCGAAGCACCTGAAGCGCCTCGGCGCCGACTTCCGCGCCCGCCGCGAAGACGTCGAGGCGCGCATCCACGCGGCCGCGGGCGGCGCCTTCAACATCGGCTCGCCCAAGCAGCTCGGCGAGGTGCTCTTCGACACGCTGGGCCTGCCGGTGATCAAGCGCACCAAGACCGGCTACTCGACGGCCGCCGACGTGCTCGAGCGCCTGGCCCCCAAGCACGACATCGTGCGCGACATCCTGCACTGGCGCGCGCTCGACAAGCTCATCAACACCTACACCAAGGCCCTGCGCGAGGCCGTGAACCCCGCCGACGGGCGCATCCACTGCACGCTGCAGCAGACCAGCGGCGCCTCGGGCCGCCTCATCACCACCGATCCGGATCTGCAGCGCACCCCCATCCGCAGCGAGGACGGTCGCCGCATCCGCGAGGCCTTCGTCCCGCGCGACGGCTGGACCCTCATCTCGGCCGACTGGAGCCAGATCGAGCTGCGCATCCTGGCCCACGTCACCGAGGATCCCCTGCTGCTGTCGTCCTTCCGCGAGGGCGTCGACGTGCACCGCCGCACCGCCGCGCAGATCTTCGACGTGGCCCCCGACGCGGTCACGCCCGAGCAGCGCAACGTCGGCAAGACGGTGAACTTCGCCACCATCTACGGCCAGGGCGCCACCTCGCTGGGCCAGGGCCTGGGCATCACGCGCAACGAAGCGAAGGACATCATCGACCGCTACTTCGAGCGCTACGCCGGCGTCACCGCCTGGCTCGAGGCCACCCGCGCCCAGGCCGAGCGCGACGGCTACGTCACCACCTTCCTCGGCCGCCGCCGCTACGTCACCGAGCTGACCAGCAACAACCCGACCGTGCGCAGCTACGGCGAGCGCATCGCCACCAACACGCCCATCCAGGGCTCGGCCGCCGACCTCTGCAAGCTGGCCATGCTGCGCATCGCCGAGCGCCTGCGCGCCGGCGACCACGAGGCCCGCATGCTGCTGCAGATCCACGACGAGCTCTTGTTCGAGGCCCCGCCCGACGAGGTCGACGCCGTCGTCGCCCTGGTGCGCGACTGCATGGAGAACGCCTGGCCCCTGGCCGTGCCCCTCGTCGTCGACGTCGGCACCGGCGCCAGCTGGGCCGCCGCCCACTGACCCGGCCGCTGTGGCGTCTCGAACGACGCGGCAGTCGACCGAGCGTCGCTCCGAGCCCCGCGACGATCGACCGGGCTGTCAGCGGTCCGCGGTCAGCTCGCCGGCTTCGCCGAGCTTTCAGCTTTCGGACTTCGAGGCCGCCGTCGTGGCTTGGGCGAGGGGTTCGCGCCGCTCCCCCGCGAGCGAAGCGAGCAAGCTGAAAGCTGAAAGCTGACAGCCCTTTGCAGCCGCCGCGGCGTCCCGAAACGCCGCCCGACCGCCCGGGCCTCCGCGTCAGCGGCGCCGGTCCTCGACGCAGGCCGCGCTCTCGGGCGTCGTGCGGAACCCGCAGACGCCCTCGACGCAGCCGCAGGCGCCCTCGGTGGCCTGGCACCGCGCCTCGTCCGACAGATCCGGGCACACGTCGGCCGGCCCCGCCGCGCACACGCGGCCGTCGCACCCGGTGCGCACGCAGTCCGCGTCCTGGCGGCAGCCGAGCCGCACCGGCCCCTCGAAGCACACCTCGGGCGGCGCCGGCGCGACCTGAGCGCAGCGCGCCTCGCAGCCGCTGGCGTACAGCGTGCCGTCGACGCCGCAGAACAGCCGAGGGGACAGCGGGCAGTCGGCGCAGTCCGCCGGATCGTCGGAGCAGGCGCCCTCGTCGAACCGCGGGCGCCCGTCGCAGCGCGCCGCGCAGGCGTTGGGGTACGTGCGCCCGTCCGCGCAGACCGGCGCGTCGGGGTCCTCGCCGCACGCGCACGGCGCGCAGACGCCCCGCTCGCCGCCCGCTTCGGTGCACGCGGTGCCGCGCGGGCAGCGCCCGTCGCGCATGCACAGCGGCAGGCACGTCGCCGGGCCCTCACCGATCGCCGCGCACTGCATCCCGGGCCCGCAGGCGTCCGGCGCCTCGTCGCAGGCCGCGGCGCAGAAGCCCGGGCGATCACCCTCGGCCCCGACGCACACGCGCCCGTCGGCGCAGGGGGCGTCGGCCCCGCAGCTGTCCGGCGCGGGCGCGCAGTGCTTCACGCAGTCGTCGTCGTCGACCCGCCCGCAGTGGCGACCGTTCTCGGGCACCAGCGCGTCGGGCGCGGGCACGCAGCGCGTCCCCTCGCGGCACTCGGCGTCGCGCTCGCACCGATCGGGCAGGCACCCCCCGCGGTGATCGACGTCGGCGTCGAGGCAGTCGGCCACGCACGCGTTGGCGAAGGTGCGCCCGTCGACGCTGCACACGGGCGCCCGCTCGGGCGCGCACTCGCAGGCCGGCGGCTGGCACTGGCCGCCGACGCAGGCCAGGCCGTCGGGGCAGGGATGGTCGCCATCGCAGGGCGGCGGGCCGGCGCAGGGCCCGCGCGCGACGGTCTCGACCTCCCGGCAGGCCGCGACGCAGGCGTTGGGATACGTGCGCCCGTCGGCGCCGCAGACGGGATCGAGCATCCCCGGGCAGCCGGCGCAGGGATCGACGCACGCCCCGGCCTCGCACACCTGACCGGCCGGGCAGCCGCCCTCGCCGCAGCCCGCGTCCACGCAGGCGCACACGCGACAGTCGTCGGCGTCGCGCTCGAAGCCCCCGGGGCACACCCGGTCGCAGGCGGCCACCTCGGCGCAGGCCGGCGCCGGGCAGTCGCCCTCGCAGGTCAGCGCCACCGTCACGACCGGTCGCCCGCGCCCCAACCCGCGCAGCAGCACGAAGTACATGCCCTCGGTCGCCACCGCGTGCCGGACGACGACCTCACCCCGGCCGTCGTCGGCCGCCAGCGCCTCGCCCCACAGCCCCACCGCGTCGCGCGGCCCGTGCACCGACACGCTGACCGGCGCGTCGCCGCTCCAGGTGACGGTCAGCACCGCCGTCGCCGCGGGCGCCGCCGCGAACTCGTAGCCCACCAGCGCGTCGCCCTCGGGCAGGGGCGTCGTCTCGGTGCTGCCGTAGGTCAGGACACCCAGGGGCCGGAACAGCGTGCGCGCCACGCCCTCGCCGTCGGTGTAGCGCCCCCCGCCGCTGGGCGGCGCCTCGGGCGGCGGGGGCGGCGGGGGGCCGCCGCCGCGATCGCAGGCGGCGGCCGTCAACACCAGCAGCAGGGGCAGTACGCAGCGCACGGGCCGATGATAGGCAAGATGCACGCCGGGCGCTGCCCCCCGTCGCCCCGTCGCGGGGCCGCCAAGGCCGCTTGACACCGGGGACAGCGGCGTCACCGCGCGCCGGCGACGACCCCGCAGGCGGCCCGAGGGTCGCGCGTCGAACGACGACGTCATGGGGCGATCTCCAGCTCGACGCGGGTGACGCCGCCGTCGGGGCCGCGCAGCTCGAGCACCCGGCGCCCGGCGCGCAGGGGCACCGTCGCCGCCGGGGTCTGGCCCAGATCGTGGCCGTCGAGGATCACCTGCGCCCAGGGCCGCGCGTCCACCGCGGCCTCGAGGTGGGTCGCCCGCGCCCGCACGCGCAGCCGCGTCGGCGGGCCCTCGCCGCCCTGAATGCGCAGCAAGAGGCCGTCCCCGGGCACCGCCCACCAGCCGCGCACGGCTGGGCTGGGCCCCCGCACGTTCGCCGGGCCCGCGCGGAGGCGCAGCCGCGGCCGGTCGGGCAGCGCGGGCCCCGCGTCCACCGCGGGCGAGCGGACCTCGGCAGGCGCCCCGCGTCCACCGAGCGAAGCGCCGGCGCGGCGTCCGGGCGCCAGGCCGCGACCAGGTGCGGCGCGGGCGCGGCGTCCGGGCGCCGGGCCGCGACCAGGCGCCAGGGCGCCGCGTCGGGCCGGGGCCGCGGCGTGACCACCCGTGCGGGTGGTCGGACCGGCCGCCCGCGATCCGGCGGACGCTCGGCGTCGCGGGGCGCCGCGTCGCGGGCGTGGCGTCCGGCGTGGCCGCGTCTCGCGCCCCGCGTCCAGCGAGCCGACGTCGGGCGTCCGCGCGTCCGCCGAGGCCGCGTCGGCGGGTGCGCGTCCACGCGCGCCCGGGCGCCCGCGTCCGCCGGCCCGGCGTCCCGCCGCCCCCACGGCGCGACGCTCGGCGACAGCGCCCACAGCGCGCCGACCACGGCCAGGCCCAGCGCCAGCAACGCCACGGGCACACCCGCGCGGCGCCGCGCGACCTCGGCAGGGGCGCTCACCGCCGAGAGCTCAGGCGCCCCGGCGCTCGCCGACGATCCGGCGTCGCTCGCGAGGACCGCCCGGCGGCGTCGCCGGGCGACGGGGACCGAGGGCACCGCCCGAGGCGGCCTGCGATCGAGCCGCCGCGTCGCCGCCGCCCCCGGGCGGCGCGCGGGCGAAGGATCGCCGGCGGCCAGCGATCCGCCCGCCGCGGCCCGGCGCACCGGCGCCGCGGCCGTCGCCGTCGCCTCGCGCGCCAGCGCGCCCGCCGTCGCGGTCACGTCCAGCCCGCTCGCCGGCGGCGCGGTCACCAGCGCCGCCGCCGCGCGCGTCGGGAAGCGCGTCGCCAGCCATGGGCCCAGGGCCAGCTCGCCCGGCCGCACGCCGCACGCGTCGGCGGCGGCCCGCAGCGCGTCGGCGAAGGCGCCCGTGTCGGCGTAGCGCGCGGCCGCGGCCGGCGCCATCGCGCGGTCGACCACCCGCACCAGGGACGCCAACGCCTCGGGCACGCGCGCCTCGAGCGGCTCGAGCGGCGCCCCCTCGGTCGCCCGCGCCAGCACCTCGTCCGCCGGCGCGCCCGCCGGGCCGAACGCGCGCGCCCCGCCCAGCATCTCGTACAGCACGACGCCCAGCGCGAACTGATCCGTGCGCGCGTCGACCGCGCGCCCGCGCGCCTGCTCGGGGGCCATGTAGCCGAACTTGCCGCGCAGCGTGCCCTCGTCGGCGGCCGCGGCCGCCGTGTCCGCCAGCCCGAAGTCCGCCAGCTTCACGTCCCCTTCGAAGGACAGCAGCACGTTCTGGGGCGACACGTCGCGGTGCACCAGCCGTAGGGGGCGCCCCGCCGCGTCGCGCGCCCGGTGCGCGTAATCGAGGGCGCGCGCGCAGGCCTCGGCCACCTCGACGGCGATGCCCGGCGGCAGCGGCCCGCCCACCCGATCGAGCACCGCGCGCAGGTCGACCCCGTGCACGTACTCCATCGCCAGCCAGGCCCGCCCGCCGTCGCGGCCGAAGTCGAAGATCTGCACGATGTGGCGGTGGGTCAGCGCCGCGGCGTGCCGCGCCTCGCGCTCGAACATCTCGACGAAGGCGGGATCGGCCATCCGGCCGGGCAGCACGCACTTGAGCGCGACCTGCTTCTCGAACCCGGCCGCGCGCTCGAGCGTCGCGAGGAACACCTCGCCCATCCCGCCCACGCCAATGGTACGCACCAGACGGTAGGGGCCGAGGGTCTCCACCGCTGCAGGGTCGACCGCGGCCGGGCCCGGGTCAAGCCCGCGCGCGCGGCCGCCCGGCGTTGACTTCCCGCGCGCGCGGCGGCAAGCTGTCGGCCGCGTTTTGAAATTGACTATCAACGGGACGCCATGACCCTCGCCGACCTCCGCCCCGGTCAGCACGCCACCCTCACCGAGGTCGGCGGCGACCGCGCCTTCCGGCGGCGGCTGATGGAGCTGGGCTTCGTGCCGCGCACCCACGTGCGCCTCATCGCGGTGGCGCCGCTGGGCGATCCCCTCCGCTTCGAGGTGCGCCACAGCCACGTCTCGATCCGCCGCCGCGAGGCCGCCGCCATCGTGGTCGAGCCATGAGCCGCGCGCCCCTGGTCGCCATCGTCGGCAACCCCAACACGGGCAAGACGACGCTCTTCAATCACCTCACGGGGGCGCGCGCGAAGGTGGGCAACTACCCCGGCGTGACCGTCGAGCGCACCGTCGGCCGCCTGACCACGCCCCAGGGCGATCTGGTGCAGGTGCTCGACGTGCCGGGCTGCTACAGCCTGACCGCCAGCTCGCCCGACGAGCGCATCGCCATCGACGCGCTGCTCGGCCGCCGCGGCAACCCGGCGCCCGACCTGGTGCTGCTGGTGCTCGACGCCGCCAGCCTCGAGCGCAACCTGTACCTGGCGATGCAGCTGTCCGAGCTCGGGCTGCCGCTGGTCGTGGCGCTGAACATGACCGACGCGGTCGAGGGCGCGGGCGGCCGGCTGAACGCCGAGGCGCTGTCCGAGGCGCTCGGCGTGCCGGTGGTGCCCACCGTCGCGACGCGCACCCACGGGCTCGACAGCCTGCGCGAGGCGCTGGGCGGCGCGCTGAAGGATCCCCCGCGTCCGCGCGGCTGGCTGTGGCAGCCCGACGCCGACCTGGCCGCCGATCTCGACGCCCTCGCGCCCGTGCTCGGCGACGCCGTGCCGGCCAACGCCACGCCCGACGAGGCGCGCGCCGTCGCCCTCTGGGCGCTGATGAGCATCGACGAGAGCGACGATCTCGACGACGTGCCGGCCGAGCTGCGCACCCGCGTGCTGGCCCGCCTGAAGGCCGCCCGCGCCGAGGGCCGCGATCCCGACGGCGAGGTGGCCGCCGCGCGCTACGCCTGGATCGACGCCCACGCCGAGGGCTTCATCGAGCGCCCCTCCACCACCCGTGGCTTCTCCGATCGGGTCGACAGCGTGCTGCTGCACCCGGTGGCCGGCTTCGCCATCT
The DNA here is from genome assembly GCA_020633465.1 of Myxococcales bacterium. Classification (GTDB taxonomy): domain Bacteria; phylum Myxococcota_A; class Bradymonadia; order UBA7976; family UBA1532; genus JACKDN01. Next base: position 417,508 of record JACKDN010000003.1, on the reverse strand, counting down.
TCCTCCTGATCATGGCCGCGCTGTTCCAGGCCCTCTTCGCCTGGTCGGATCCCTTCATCGGCCTCATCGAGGACGGCGTCACCCTCACCGCCGACGCCGTGCGCGGCGCCCTCGCCCCCGGCATCGCCGCCGACTTCGTGGCCGACGGCCTCATCGCCGGCGTCGGCAACGTGCTGGTGTTCCTGCCGCAGATCCTCCTGCTGTTCATCTTCATCGGCGTGCTCGAAGACTCCGGCTATCTGGCGCGCGCGGCCTTCCTGATGGACCGCGTGATGAACCGCATCGGCCTGCACGGCCGCGCCTTCGTGCCCATGCTGTCGGCCTACGCCTGCGCCGTGCCCGCCATCATGGCGACGCGGACGATGGAGCGCCGACGCGACCGCTTCCTGACGATGATGGTGCTGCCGCTGACGACCTGCTCGGCGCGCCTGCCCGTCTACACGCTGCTGATCGGCGCGCTCATCCCGCCGACGCTGGTGTTGGGCGTCGTGCGGACGCAGAGCGTCGTGATGGTGATCATGTACCTCTTCGGCATCGGCATGGCGCTGACCGCGGCGGCGGTGCTGGGCCGCACGGTGTTGAAGGGCGAGCGCGTGCCGCTGCTGCTCGAGCTGCCCGCCTACCGCCGCCCGGATCCGCGCAGCGTCGGGCGCCTCGTGTTCTCGCGCGGCAAGGTGTTCCTGCGCGAGGCCGGCACGGTCATCCTCGTGTGCACGATCATCCTGTGGGGCCTGCTGTACTTCCCGCGCAGCTCGCCCGAGGTCGAGGCGCTCGAGGCCCGCGCCGCCGTCGCCACCGCCGAGGCGCAGGCGACCCTCGAGACCGAGATCGCCGGCGCCCGCCTGCGCAACAGCTACGCCGGCCGCCTCGGCCACGCGATCGAGCCGATCATCGAGCCCCTGGGCTTCGACTGGAAGGTCGGCGTCGGCCTCATCGGCGCGTTCGCCGCGCGCGAGGTGTTCGTCTCGACGATGGGCGTCGTCTTCAGCCTCGGCGCCGACGTCGACGAGGAGTCGACGCCCCTGCGCGAGCACCTGCGCGAGGCCCGCACCGAGGACGGCATGCGCGCCTACACGCCGCTGATGGCGTTGTCGCTGCTGGTGTTCTTCGCGCTGGCCTGCCAGTGCATGAGCACGCTGGCCGCGGTGAAGCGCGAGACGCGCAGCTACCGGTGGCCGGCGTTCATGTTCGTCTACATGACGACGTTGGCCTGGGTGTGCGCGCTGGTGGTCTACCAGGGCGGGCGCCTGCTCGGCTTCACCTGACCCGCTCTCCAGGTTCGGCGCCCGATGGCCGTTGGGGGAGGCACGACCACCCCCGGGGGTGAGTGCCCGTGTCCGCCGAGATCGACCAGGCCTTCGACGCCTTCCGCCGCGACCCGACCGCGCTGGGCGCCTGCCTGCGCGCCGCCCGGCTGGCCCAAGCCGCCGGCGACGAGGCGCGCGCGCGGGACGCCGTGGATCGCTACGCCGAGGCCAACCGCCTCGACGCCAAGGCGGCCGCCGCGGTGGCCGCCTTCAGCCGCAAGGCCCCCGTCCGCGTGTACCCCGACCGCGCGCTGCTGGCCGTCGAGGGCGAGGCCGCCGACAACGTGTTCGTCATCGTGCGCGGCGACGTGGTCGTGCGCCGCGAGGGCGTCGGCGAGCTGGCCCGCCTGGGGCCCGGCCGCTTCTTCGGCGAGGCCGCCGCCCTGTTCGGCATCCGCCGCACCGCCACCGCCGAGGCGCGCGGCGAGGTGACCGCGATGGTGTTGCCGTCGGTGGCGCTGAAGCAGCTCGCCCGCTACGTCCCGTCCGTGTCGTCCTGGCTGGCGATGACCGCGCGCGACCGCATCGTGCCGCACCTGATGGGGCCGGCCAGCCCGCTCGGCGTGCTCAGCCGCGCCGAGCAGCTCGAGCTGTTTCGCCACTGCCGCCCGTTCTCGGTGCCCAAGGGCACGGCCTTGCAGAGCATCGGGCAGGTGGTCGAGCGCGTGGGGTTGATCATCGCCGGCCGCTGCGACGCCTGGCGCACGCGCCTGGGTGGCCAGAAGGAGTTGATGCCCGATCTCGGCCCCGGCGACCCCATCGGACTGCTCGACCGGCTCGCCGGCGAGCACGCCCACGTCGCGGTGACCGCCACCACCACCGTCACCGGCTTCTCGGTGCGCTTCGCCTACCTCGAGCCCCTGCTCGAGCGCCACCCGGCCATCGAGGCGCGCCTGCAGGCCCGTCTGCCGACGCCCGAGCGCGCGCACCACCCCGACCACGCCCTGCCCATCAGCGACTCGATGGCCGAGGGCGGCCCGACGATGAGCACCGGCGAGCGCGCCGCCTTCATCATCGACCGCGCCGGCAACGCCTGCCGGTCGTGCGGCTTCCCCGACGCCGACATCGTGTGCCCCGCCTGCGGCGCCCCCGCCTGATCCCGCGCCGGCGCCGCTTGACGCTGGCCGCCACAGTGCGCATGTTCGTCGCCTCTGCGCTGTACCCAAAAACGAGCAGGAGCGCCTCATGGCCACCCCGCAGCACCACAAGGTCTTCATCATCGGCTCGGGCCCCGCGGGCTACACCGCCGCGCTCTACACCGCGCGGGCGAACCTCGAGCCCTACATGGCGGCGGGCCTGCAGCCCGGCGGCCAGCTGACCACCACCACCGACGTCGAGAACTACCCCGGGTTCCCCGACGGCGTGATGGGGCCGGACATGATGGAGCTGTTCAAGAAGCAGGCGTGCCGGTTCGGCCTGAAGCTCGAGCACAAGATGGTCGAGAAGGTCGACTTCTCGCAGCGCCCGTTCCGCATCTGGGAGGACGACGGCGCCGAGCACACGGCCGACGCCGTCATCATCGCCACCGGCGCCAGCGCCAAGTACCTCGGCATCCCCGGCGAGCAGGAGTACCTCGGCCGCGGCGTCAGCGCCTGCGCCACCTGCGACGGCTTCTTCTTCCGGGGCCAGGAGGTCGCCATCGTCGGCGGCGGCGACACCGCGATGGAGGAGGCCACGTTCCTCACCAAGTTCGCCAGCAAGGTCTACGTGATCCACCGCCGCGACGAGCTGCGGGCCAGCAAGATCATGCAGGAGCGCGCCTTCCGGAACGAGAAGATCGAGTTCATCTGGAACACGGTCGTCACCGAGGTGAAGGGCGACGACACCGGCGTCACCGGCGTCACCCTGCGCGCCGCCGACGGCACCGAGCGCGACCTGCCCGTGCACGGCTACTTCAGCGCCATCGGCCACAAGCCCAACACCGACCTCTTCAAGGGCCAGCTCGACATGAACGTCGTCGGCTACCTGAACGTGGACGCCCCCAGCACGCGCACCAACGTCGAGGGCGTCTTCGCGGCCGGCGACGTCGCCGATCCCATCTACCGCCAAGCCGTCACCGCCGCCGGCATGGGCTGCGCCGCCGCGATCGACGCGGAGCGCTGGCTGGAGGCCCAGGAGGGCTGAGGGGGGCGCTCGTCGGAGCGGAGGTACCGATGCAGGGCGCGAGCGTGACCAGCAAGGGGCAGGTGACCATCCCCAAGGCGATTCGCGATCAGCTCGGTCTCGAGCCGGGCAGCCGCGTCGAGTTCGCCGTCGTCGGCGATCACATCGAGCTGCGGCCGGTCGCCCCGGCACCCGCCGTTCCCGAGTCCGGCTTCGGCATGATCCGCTCTCGGCGCCCTCCGGTTCCGCCCAACTTCGACGTCGCGCAGTTGCTTCGGCCCGAGTGAGCGCGCCGTGGACGCGCTCGACACCAACCTGCTCGCTCACCGAGGGCTTCGACTTCGACGCACTGCACCACGCGTCGAGCCGACGCTGTGAACGACTCCTGACCTTCGACGACCGAGGCTTCGCGAGGAAGGCCCAGCGCCTGGGGCTTCGACCACGAGTTCGCGTGCCGGGTCGTCCAGCGAACGACTGAGCCGGAGCCGGCGGGCGCCTTCAGACTTGGGTGGCGCCTCTTCCTGCCGGAGCCTAGCGCGACACGGGCGCAGCTGGCTTCGGCAGTGGATCTCCACCCCTCACGAGCCAATCGATCCCTGCGCCGCCGTCCCTGAACGAGTGAAAGGAGGACGCCATGACGATCCGCTGCCCGGAACTGGAGATCAAACTGACCAGCGCAGCCTCGATGGTCGTCGGGACAGCAATCTCGAGCGTTCGAACCCGATTCAACGAACTGGTTCCGACAGCGTTCCCCGGGTTCCATTGTGTCCGGCACAAGGAAATCACGGCCTCCCCACTCGAGTCCTGGCTGGCCTCTGTGAGTGACTCGACGATACTACAGACGGTGCCCGTGTAGGTCGCCGGGGGGACCGTTCGATGAAGGATCCTCGTCCCGGGTGTCGTGATCGTCAGCACCTCCGCATCACGGTGCCACTTCCAGCGAACCCCGACAGCGCGGCGCTCTGTGCCAGCAAGGGCGCCCACGCCATCGGTGCTGCGAGGCCCCGCCGATGAGTCACTCGGAGTCCCGCCGGAATCATCGCCTCTGCCGCCTTCGAAACACCAATCTGATCCTGCCTCTGGTTGGAGCGCGCTCAACTGCGAGACGATCTCGTGTATGGGCTTGTCACAACCGGGCCACGTGTAGCGAACGGCAGCATCCGCAGGCGTCATCTCGTGCGTTTCGATCGCTGAGATGGTCAGTCCCTTGGCGCGCGTGCATCGGACGATGAGGTCGGCGATCTCTACGGCGATGTAGTGCTCTTGGTCGAGTTCATTGTCGGCCCTGGCAGGTCCGGTGCCGCAGGCTGCAAAGAGGAGCGTGAGAACCCCCACGACGTCACGATGTGGAATCAAGGACGCCATGGAATGTCTCCTTCGTCTTGTACCAAGAGAAGCCCGATGGGCCCTGCCAATACGCCTCTCCCCCCACAATGTCCGATGAAGACCCCTCGAACACCGCAGCGCGGTCGCGCGGACACGAGATGTCCACGCCGTCGATGATACGGAACATCGGCCCGTCCGGTGCGGCGTAGAGGATGTGGACGTCGCCCTCCCGCATCGCGTAGCAGCGGGAGCAGTCACCGGCTGCCCGATTTGCGACGAGCATGAGCCACGGGCGGCCAGCCCGCTCCAGGTGCTGACCACCGCGCCAGACCTGCCGAAGCTCGGCAAATGTGAAGTACGTACGCTCACCTACTCGCGGGCGTTCGGCGGACCACCAGCGCACCGGAAGCGACTCTGGCCCCACGATGAGGATGACCTCGACCTCCATCACGAGCGCGGCGCGGGCCCGGGTCTGCCGAGTCCAGGCCGCGTCGTGCTCGTCATCAGCCTCACGCAGGGGTGCGCGTTAACCGGAATGCCGCACAGTGCGGCGGACAAGACGATGGGCGCGCAGTACCTCGGCATGCTGCCAGGGACACCTCGGCCGCGCGGTGGTTCCCCATCCTCATCTTCACCGCGAAGGCGCGGCCGACGCGTGCCGCTCGGTCGCCGGCAAGTCGAACGGCCCGCGACACTGCTGCGCCTTGATGTCGGCCAGCTCGTAGGAGATCGATGCGCTGGAGGGCCTTCAGATTTGCCTGGCACCCGACTCGGTCCCGGTTCCGGCGAAGCTCGGGGCCCCTGGGGTCTCACCGTCGGCTGGGACAGGCAGCGGCGGCATGGGGATCCTGGAATGCACATCGGGGCGGCTTCGTTGACCGCGGCAACTCAAACCCCTGGAGATCACCATGCCGACTCGACGCCTTGTCATGCCGCTCCTGTTCGCCCTCGCCGGCGCCGCTTCCGCAAACGCTACGCCCGCCGCAGAGGGCGGGGGAACGTCGGAGGCCGAAGTCGCCGAAGCCGATTGCGAGTGCGTCGACGAGTGCGCCGACCGGCGGGCGTCGATGCGGGCGTGGCTCGCGGAGGTCGAGGACGCCCAATCCGCACTGTGGCTCACGCTCGCCCATCTCGACCGCGACTACGGCGGGCTGCGGGCGAGCCTCAAGACGGTGAGCTACCTCTACTGGCGCACCTTCGAGGACATCCGCGAGGCAGAGCTGCCCGATGGGGTGCCCGGGCGGCTCTTCCGCGCACTGCGGCCGGCGGACCAACACCTCGACAACGCCGTGGAGTCCATGAACGACGGCCGCCGCCACCGCGCGAACGTCGTCGGGCTCTTCGACGACGCCGAGGGCGCGATCGCGAGGGCGCGCGGCTACCTCGACGCCTGCCCGCCGCGCTTCGGGAGCGCCGCCGCCGAGCTGAACTTCGCCGTGGACTCCCACGCGGCCGCCGCGCCGGAGGCCGACCTGGCCGCGGCCCACAACACGGTGGCTTACGGCGAGATCGGCAGCGCCCGCGACATCGTTCAGGCCGTACAGGCGGACCTTCAGGCCCTCCTCCGCGTGCACTGACCTCTTCGCGGGGCACCCGCGCGCGCAAAGAACTCGTCGGCCACCTGCACTGCGCGCGTCCGGTCCCCTGCGCTGCGCGCGTCCGGCCCCCTGCACTGCGCGCGCCCGCCCGCTACACCGCGGGCGCCTTCCCCCTTCACCGTGGGCGCCCGCCCCCTGAGCAGCCGGAGCGGGCGTAGCACGGACCGATGCGACACCACGGCCTTCAGATTTGCCTGGCACCTGGTTCGGGACTGACGCACGGCGGCCTCCCGGCGAGGCCTGCCGCGTCCGTCGCGGCCGCCACCTCTACCGTGGGCAGAGGAGACGCCGCGGGACGCATCTTCCGGACACCGACGCCGCGCACACAGGGGGCGTCGGTGTACGAGCGGACGATCGGTGACGAGGACGACGGAACGGGCCCGGGCGGGCGCCCGGCCCGGGAGGGCGAAGCTACTTGAGCTTCGTCTCCTTGAAGAGCACGTGCTTGCGCGCCTTCGGGTCGTACTTCATCAGCTCGAGCTTGCCGGTGCTGGTGCGGCGGTTCTTGGTCGTCGTGTAGAACACGCCGGTGCCGGCGGTGCTCTCGAGCTTGATCTTCTCGCGCTTCGGCTTGGCCATTTTGGTCGCTCCCGTCGAAAGGCGCCGGAGCCTAGCGCAAGCGCATGACGATTGCCACACTTCGTGCGCGACGTCGGCATTGCCGGCCGGGGCGTCGACTTGATACGGTCGCTCGCCGCGTGTTGCCAAAGGGGGTAGTGGAGCCCATGCAGGACAGCTACGAATCCGTCGAGCTCGACGAGACGCAGACCGAGTGGGTCTGCCGGGGGTTGCTCGACCTTGCCGCCGTGGACGGCGTGCATCCGGCCGAGCTGGAGATGATCAAGGACTTCTACGCCAGCGGGGGGGGCAAGGCCGCGGGCCTCGACGCCCTGCGGTCGAAGGGGTTCGACGCCAAGGCCGCCGCCGGTGCGCTCACCGGGTCGGCGCGCGACACCTTCTTCATCAGCTGCTACATGCTCATCCTCGCCGACGGCGAGGTGTCCGAGCCCGAGACGGCCTGCATGAAGAAGTACGCCGAGGCGTTCGGGGTGGGCGAGGACGCCCTCGCCGCCTACGACGTGAAGGCCCGGCAGACGTTCCTCGGCATGATGGCCGACGAGCTCCGCAACAAGGACGCCGTCCGACAGGTCGGCGCCGAGCTCGGGCTCACCGACGCGCAGATCGACCAGGCGATGGAGGGCTGAGCACGATGGGTTTCCTCAACCGCATCTACAATCTCTGGAAGGGGTTCCTCAGCCTGTTCGCGGGCCGCATGGAGGAGAAGCACCCCGAGATCGCGTTCGAGAACGCGATCAACTCGATGACCGAGAAGTACGCGAAGCTGAAGTCGGCGGCCGCCGGCCTCATCAAGCACCGGGCGCAGCTCGAGGCCAAGATCCAGAAGGCCGAGCGTGATCTCGAGGAGATCAGGCTGCAGGTCCAGGTCGCCGTCGACGCCGGCGAGGACGAGGCCGCGATGGTCCTGCTCGAGAAGCAGGAGGAGCTGGAGTCGGCCGTCGCCGAGCACAGCCGCGACCTCGAGCAGGCCGCCAAGGACGCCGACAGCGCCAAGGCGTCGCTGCGCGACATCAAGACCGAGATCGACAAGCTCAAGCGCGAGAAGGACAAGGTCGTCGCGCAGATCAAGGACGCCGAGGCCCGCAAGGCGATCCAGGAGCAGCTCGACGGCATCTCGGTCGACGACGAGGTCAAGGCGCTCGACAACGTCCGCCAGTACGCCGACAAGGTGCGCGCCGAGGTCCAGATCGGCGACGAGCTGAAGGAAGACGGCATCGACGCCAAGCTGGCGGCCATCAAGGCCAAGACCGGCAACGCGAAGGCCGCCGCCCGGCTGGCCGAGCTGAAGAAGCAGCGCGCCGCGGCCAGCGCCGGCGGCGGCGGCGCCTCGGAGTCCGAGGGCGGCAAGACCCTCTGACAGGGTCAGCGCGGTACACGCCGCCCGCCCCACCCATCGACTCGCCGCGGCGATCGTCCAGCGAAGGCGATCACCCGCGGCTGAGCCGACCGACCTCGTCCGCCGTCCCGCGACGACGGGCCCGGCTGAAAGCTGACCGCTGACCGCCCGCCGGACCTACCGAGCGGTGCCGTCGTGCCCCTGCGCGGAGGCGACGCCCGCCGCCCCTACCCACCCCCGCCGTTGCTGGCGGCCCGGTCGCGTGCGAGACTCCGTGCACTTCGCACCCGGAGCCGCCCATGACCACCCCCGATCTGCCCCGCGCGCCCGACCTTCCCGGCTGGATGGCGCGCCTGCGCGACCGCTACCTTCAGACCGATACCGGTCAGTTCGTGCTGCACGGCAACGTACACGATCAGGTGCTGTGCGCCCGCCGGGTGTGGAGCATGCCGGCCTTCCTCGACGCCTTCTTCGCGCCCAGCGAGAAGCTGGTGGTGCACTACGATCCCAGCCGCGGCATCTGGTTCGCCGACGACGCCCAGTGGGCGATCGCCGCCGACGTCCTGGTGTCCGAGGGCTTCGTCAGCGAGGCCCAGATCGCCCCGCGCGGCATGGACAAGACGCCGGCCGCGAGCCGCGCCGCGAACCTGAGGATCCTGCTGCGCAAGGAGCGCGATCCCGAGGTCGCGCTCGAGCTGATCGAGGTGCTGCTCGAGCGCCCTGGCCGGCCCACCGCGGCGATCATCCACTACGCCGATCTGATCGCGCCGGCCGGCGCGATCCAGAGCCTGAACTTCGGCGACCGGACCGCCGCCGCCCGCCTGCATCGATGGAGCCTGTCCGAGGACATCGTCCGGGGCGACAACGTGGTGCTCCTGCTGGCCACGACGCTGGCGGACCTGTCGAGCCGGGTGACGCGCAACCCGCGCGTGGGCGCGCTGAAGGTGCCCCTGCCCGGCGATCTCGATCGCGCCCGCTTCCTTGCCCACCTGCAGCCCGGCCTCGGGCCGGAGCGCGGCGAGCTGCTCACGCGCGAGACGGCCGGCCTACAGCTGCGCCAGATTCAGGACATCGTCGCCCCGAAGCTGCCGCCGCCGCCCACGACCGCGGAGATCGAAGCCCGCGCCGAGGCCCGCGACGTCTTCGAGGGCCCGGCCCCGCTGCCCATCGAGCAGATCGCCGAGCGCAAGAAGGAGATCCTCGAGCAGGAGTGCGCCGGCCTCGTCGAGCTGATCAAGCCGGACCACGACTTCAGCCACGTCGGCGGCATGGAGCCCATCAAGGTCGCCCTCCAGCGCATCGCCGACCACGTCAAGGCGGGCCGCAAGGCGCAGGTGCCGATGGGCGTCCTGCTCGTCGGCCCCATGGGCACCGGCAAGAGCTTCCTCGCCGAGGCCTTCGCCCGCGAGAGCGGGCTCTCGGCCCTCCGCCTGACCAACTTCCGCGATCGCTGGGTGGGCAGCACCGAGGCCAACCTCGAGAAGGTGCTCACCGTCATCGAGGGCCTCGGCAACATCCTGGTGATGATCGACGAGGGCGACCGCTCGATCGGCGGCGCCGGCGACAGCGACGGCGGCGTCAGCAGCCGCGTCATCGCCCGTCTGAAGGAGTTCATGTCGGATCCCACGCACCGCGGCCGGATCATCTTCATGATGATGACCAACCGGCCGGACAAGCTGGACACCGACATGAAGCGCCCGGGCCGCTTCGACATGAAGATCCCCTTCTTCTCGCCCCAGAACGCCGAGGAGCGCGGCGCCATCGTGCGCGCGGTGCTGCGCCGGCACCGCCTCGAGGCCGATCTGCCCGACGAGGCCCTCGTGCCCATCTTGAAGGACCTCGAGGGCTACGCCGCGGCGGACTTGGAGGCCCTGGTGCTGATGGCCAACGACGATCTGAAGTCGGGGCTGCTGCCCGAGGGGGTCGACGAGCCGCCGCCGGTCATCACCGCGCCCTACCTGGCGCAGGCGGCGCACGACTTCCTGCCCACGCGCGAGGTCGAGATGATCGACTACATGGAGCTCTTGGCGGTGCACGAGGCCAGCAACCGCCGCCTGCTACCCCCGCGCTTCCGCAACATCGAGGTGGACGATCTCAACGCCCGCCTTCGCCTGGCCCGGGCGGCGCTGCAGCGCTGATCGCCCGCCTCAGATCAGATCGGTCAGCCACGTCGGCAGCCAGTCGGTGCCGAAGTACGCCGAGAACCGGTTGGGTGCGCCGGCCAGCACGCCGAAGCGGATGCTGCGCATCACCAACGTCAGCGCCATCAGGCGGCCGAGCTGCACGCCGACGGCCGGCGCGACGGCGCACATCGCCAGGTGCGGCGGCACACCCGTCAGCGCCCCCAGGGCCAGGAACCACGGCGCCTTCTCGCGGAAGCGCTCGACGTCCAGCGTATCGAGGGCGCGCCGTAGACGGGCGATGCGCCCGATGAGCTGGCTGCCGAAGACGTAGATCAGCCCGAACCCGATGGTCTGGCCCAGCGCGACCGCGAAGGCGGTGGCCATCCACGATCGGCTGCCGTCGAGGCCGACCAGGATGCACCACGCCTCGCCGTAGGCCAGGAACGGCGAGGGCACCATCGCGACGCACGTGACGAGGAAGAAGACCACGTCAGCCGCCGTCGGCGGCGCCCGCGTCCGGGGGCGGGGCGCCCGCGTCGGACGTCGGCGCGGCGTCGGGCAGCGGCGCGCCGGCGTCGGGATCCGGCCCCGCCTCGATCAACGCGATCGCCTCGGCGCAGCTGCGCGGCAGCGGATCGGGCGCCTCGGTGCCCGGCGTCCACGGGGTGACCGCGAACTCGGTGCCCGCCAGGTCGAGCATGATCGGCGTGCGCACCGCCCCGTTGGCCCGGCCGCAGAAGCCGCGCTCCAGGGTCGCCGACGTCAGCAGGATGTCGGCGTTGACCTGGCCCAACGGGCTCTCGAGCGACAGGCCCGGCAGCCAAATCTCGAAGGTGCCGTCGGGCCCGACGTCGGCGGTGAAGTTGATCAGCGGCGGCGTCCCCGGCGCGTCCGCCTCGCGCCGCAGCGAGCCCTCGAGGAAGGCGGTGACGCCGCCGTTGGGCGCCGGGGCCTCGGCGTACAGGATCGACAGCCACAGCCGCAGCGCCACCGCGCCGGCGAGGCGCGCGTGGAACAGGTAGTGGCCGGTGAGATCGCGGCGCACGCTGGGCACGTCGGACAGATCGGGTGACGGCGGCCGCGGCGTCCCGCCGTCGAGCGGCAGCCCGCCGTCGCCCACCGGGGGCGCCTCGGCGTCGGGCTCGGTGGTGCCCCCGCAGTCGTCCGACGGGCACTTGAAGGGCACGTCGCCCTTCTGCAGCCTGTCGTCGGGATCGCGCGTGGCGTAGAAGGTGCTGCCGGCGAGGTCGATGACGATCGGCACGGTCACGTTGCCGGTCGCGCTGCCGCACCAGGCGTCGTCGGCGATCGTCGCGACGTCCATGACCACGCTGGCCTCGACGTCGGTGTCGCCGCCGAGCAGATCCGCCGGCAGCGTGAGATCGGCCTCGAGCACGAACTGCCCCTGCTCGTCGACCTGCGTCACCACCTCGGCGATGGGCGGATCGGTGTCCGGATCGTGCCGGTCCAGCCAGAAGCGCGCCGCCAGCTCCTCGGGCGGCGTGCCGTTGCCGCCGCTGAGCTCGACCCGCAGCCCCAGCTCGATGCCGGTGGCCAGCAGCGCGTAGACGAACCACCGCCCGTTGACGTCGCTGTAGCGGCTCTCGGGCGGCCCCGTCGGGATGCAGGCGTTCTCGCGCCGCTCGCGCGTGCGCTCGCGAAAGTCGTCGTAATCGCTGCGCGGGGTGTCGTCGCTGCACCCGGTCGTCGCGACCAGCAGCGCCATCAGCAGCAGCAGGGCGCGGCGCATCACAGGCTCACCTCGAGGTCGACGGTCAGGTACTGGCGGCGGTCGGTGTAGGTGCCGTTCACCGAGGGCTCCTGGATGCTGTCGGTCACCTCGACCTCGTGGAACTGGTGCCACCAGTAGCTGGCGGTCAGCTTCAGCTGCTCGGTCAGGTCGACGGTGAAGCCCGCCGCGGCGTGCCAGCTGTCGCCCTCGGCCAGCCCGGGCTCGTGCGTCTGCGGGGGCGTGGCGCCCGTCTCGTAGCCGCCGCCCAGCTGCAGCACCCAGCGGTCGTTGAGCACGAAGTCGAAGCGCACCTTGGCCGCCAGCGTGTCCTGGAAGTCGCGCTCGATGATGATCAGCGCCTCGCCGTTGTCGACGTTGGTGACCACCTGCCGGTCCATCACCGACCAGTTCGAGTACTCGGCCAGCGGCCGCACCACCAGCCAGTCGGTGGCGGCCACGTCGGCGCCCAGCCGGAAGGTGTGCGGCACCTGCAGGGGGATGCGCGCGTCGGCCGTCGTCTCGGGCGCGACCCCGAAGGTCACGTAGCCCGTGCCGCGGACGTCGTATTCGCGGCCGCCGACCCAGCTGAACGCGAACGCCAGATCGTCGTCGGGCTGCCACCGCATGCCCGCGGTCAGCGTGACCCCGAAGTCCTCACCGCCGTCGAGCAGGATACGCCCCTCGGCCAGCGTGCCGCCCTGATCGAACAGCCGCTCGCTGCGGTCGGGGTTGCGGGCCCGCACCGTCGACAGCGAGACCACGTTGAACACCGGCGCCAGCCCCACCGACAGGCCGGTGGGGCGGTGCGCGAAGCCCACACCCACCGTCGGGCTGAGGATCAGCAGCGACGTGTTGATGGCCGCCCAGCGCTGCGGGCCGTCCACCGCGCCGGGGTGCTCTTCGGGCGCGGCGAGATCCTCGTCCCACGCGACCACCCCCGCGCGCGCGATGAAGAAGCCGGCGCCGACGCCCAGCACGTAGTCGTCGGCGATCTCGAAGCCGTACCCCCCGGTGATGGCGGGCACGACGCCGCCGGACGAGGCCGTCGCCTTGCCCGCGTTGACCCGCTCGAACTCGGGCGGCACGTCGTTGGCCCCCGCCGGCCGGTCGTACGTGGCGTGGCGCATCAGCCCCTGCACGTGCAGCCCGATGCGGCCCCCCGGCACGGCGAGGCCGGCCGGGTTCCAGTACAGCGAGAAGGGCCCGGTGTCGGTGGGCCCCTCGCGGAGCCCGCCGTAACGACCGATGAAGAAGGGGTTCGCCTGGGCGGTGACCGCCCCGCTCACGATGGCAGCTGCCACCGCCCACGACGTCGCGCGCATCGAGCCTCCCGGGGGTGCGTCTCAGCACCATACCCACAAGGCCCGCCGAGTTCACGGCCCGATCGGCGATCAGGCGCGGTAGACGGTCACCTTGTCCATCGCGATGTCCTGGTGGGGGCGATTGTTGCGCGGGTTCTGGGGCTGCCGCGCCATCTGCTTCACGATCTCGAGGCCCTCGATCACCTCGCCGAAGATGGCGTGCTTGTTGTCGAGCCAGGGCGTCGCGACCTCGGTGACGAAGAACTGGCTGCCGCCGGTGTTGGGCCCGCGGTTGGCCATGCTGAACAGGCCGCCGCGATCGTGGCGCAGCTCGGGGTGGAACTCGTCCTTGATGACGTAGCCCGGTCCGCCGGTGCCCTGCCCGTTGGGGCAGCCCGCCTGCACCATGAAGTCGGGGATGCAGCGGTGGAAGATGATGCCGTCGTAGAAGGGCTTGCCGGTGATCTTGCCGGTCGCGAGGCCGACGAAGTTGGCCACGGTCTTCGGCGCGCGCTTCTCGTACAGGCGGCCCTTGATGGTGCCCAGGCGCGTCTGGATCTCGACGTACAGGTCGCCGTCGCCGGGCACGTCCACGGCCGGCGGATCGAACATCTTCTCCATGTGTCCCTCCCTCGGGTTCGAAGTCCGACGGCACGCTAGACGACTGCGCCCTGCCGCGCAACGGCCGGCGCCGCGAAGCGCCGGCGGCTCAGCGCCGGATGACGATGATCGTGTCGTCGCCGCCCGGTCCCCCGCGGCCGAAGCGCTCGAACAGCTTGCGCGCCACCAGGCGGCGCAGGGGCGGGATCAGCAGCAGCGCGCCGACCGCGTCCGAGACGAAGCCCGGCAGCAGCAACAGCAGCGCGGCGACCAGCAGCAGCGGACCCTCGATGACCTCGGCGCGCTCGGCGTGGCCGCGGCGCAGGCGGTCGAGGGTGGTGAGGCTCTGGCCGCGCACCAGGGCCATGCCGATCGCGGCGGTGAGGAAGACGAGGAAGATGGTCTCGAGCGCGCCGACCCGCGCGCCGATCTGGATGAGCACCCACAGCTCGAGCGCGAAGCCGCCCACCAGACCCAACAGCAGGGGGCCGCACATCAGCGGACCGCCGCGGGGCTCACGGGAACAGCGCGGCCTGGGTCAGGCCCTCGGTCTCGGGCCGCCCGGCCATCAGGTTCAGGCACTGCACGGCCTGGCCGGCGGCGCCCTTGCCCAGGTTGTCGATCGCCGACTGCACGCACAGCAGCCGATCGGCGACGAACAGGCCGACGTGGCAGCGGTTGGTGCCGCGCACGTTGCGGGTGTCGGGGTGGGCGCCGTCGGGCAGCACGCTGACGAAGGGCTCGTCCGCGTAGGCCGTGGCGTAGGCGTCCCGCACGCGCGCGGCGTCGACGCCGGGGGCCAGCCGCAGGTACACCGTCGCCAGGATGCCCCGGTTCATCGGCACCAGGTGCGGTACGAAGTGCACCGTCCGCCCGCCCAGGTTGCGCGCCATCTCGGGCGCGTGCCGGTGGGCCAGCGTCTTGTAGGCGCGGAACCCCTCGGAGGTCTCGCCGAAGATGTTGCCCGGCCCCGGCGAGCGGCCCGCGCCGGTCACCCCGGACTTGCAGTCGGCCAGCACCGCCTCGCCCTCGGCCAGCAGCCCGGCCCGAACCGCGGGCAGCGCCGCCAACGTCACCGCCGTCGGATAGCAGCCGGGCACGCCGACCAGCCGGGCCTCGCGGATCGACGCGCGGTGCAGCTCGGGCAGGCCGTACACCGTGTGCTTCAACGACTCGGGGTGCTGGTGCGGCGCGTAGACCGCGGCGTACACGGCGGGATCGTCGAAGCGGTGGTCGGCGCTCAGGTCGATGACCCGCACGCCCCGCGCCAACAGCTCGGCGGTGGTGGTCTGCGCCGTCCCGTGGGGCACCGCCAGCATGGCGATGGCCCCCGACGCCGCCACCGCGTCGGCGTCGAAGCGCTCGACGGGCGGCAGCGGGATGTCGGTCCAAGCGGGCAGGTGATCGGCGAGGGGCTGGCCCGCGCGCCGGTCGGCGCACAGGCCCGCCAGGCGGACGCCGGGGTGCGCGTGCAGGAGGCGCAGGGCCTCGACCCCGGTGTACCCGGTGGCCCCGACCAGGACGACCGGGACCTGGTCGACCGACCCCAAGATCAGCGCTTGCTGAACTGGAAGCGCTTGCGGGCGCCGGGACGGCCGTACTTCTTGCGCTCGACCTCGCGGGCGTCGCGGGTGACGAAGCCGGCGCGCTTCAGCGGCGAGCGCAGCGCCTCGTCGTACTTGATCAGCGCGCGCGTGATGCCGTGGCGCACGGCCCCGGCCTGGCCGCTCTGGCCGCCGCCGTTCACGTTGATCACGATGTCGAACTTCTCGTGCGTCTCGGTCAGCTCGAGGGGCTGCAGGATCTGCATCCGCCCGGTGGCCCGGGGGAAGTAGTCGTCGAACGCGCGGTTGTTGACCGTGATGTTGCCGGTCCCCGGCCGCAGGTAGATGCGGGCGACGGCCGACTTGCGCCGGCCCACGGCCGACCACTGCTCAGGCTGCTGGATCATCGTTCTCTCCCAGTGTCGCGTGCGCCCGGCCATCGGCCGTTTTGAACCCCCCCGGGCAGAGCCTCGTCGGGGAGCGGTTGTCGAAAATGCGCGCGCGCGAAAGTGTTATCTAAAGCGCGAAACAGGTGCCCGTCGGCTCAGGCCGCGGACGACTTCTTCAGCAGGTCGTTCAGGTCGAGCGGCTTGGGCTGCTGGGCCTCGTGCCCGTGGTCGGGGCCCGCGTAGACCTTCATCTTCTTCAGCATCGCCCGGCCGAGGGGGCCGCGGGGCAGCATGCCCTTGACCGCCTTGGTGATGATGTGGCCGGGGTCGCGGGCGAGCACCTCTTCGGCCGTCTGGCCCTTGATGCCGCCGACGAAGCCGGTGTGCTTCCAGTACATCTTGTCCTGGAGCTTGGCGCCGGTCAGCTTCACCTTCTCGGCGTTGACGATGATCACGTAGTCACCGTCGTCGATGTGCGGGGTGAAGGTGGGCTTGTGCTTGCCGCGCAGCACGTGCGCGATGCGAGCAGCGGCCCGACCCAGGACCTGACCGTCGAGATCGACCACGAACCACTGGCGGTTCGCGATGGCCTCGGCCGTCGGGGTGGAGCGCGTCTTCATGGTGTGATCCTCGAAACTGGGCTGCCCGCCAACCGGCGGGCCGGGAGCGAAACTGGGAGGCCCGCCAACCGGCGGGCCGGGACAAAGGGCTCAGCTGTGTACCCGAGGCGGGGTCGAAGATCAAGCCGATGCGCGGCGAGGCCCTTCCGGCGTGCATTGCCGCGCGGACGGATCTAGCATTCGTCCCATGAGCCCGCGCCTGCGCCGCCGTCGCCGCTTCGACCTGAAGAAGGCGATGTTCATCCTGCCGAACCTGTTCACGGTCAGCTCGATCTTCTGCGGCTTCTATGGCGCGGTGACCGCGGCGGGCGCGGTGGGCGACGGCGCCGCGACCGACCTCTACCGCGCCTGCATCGCGGTCCTCTTCGCGATGGTGTTCGACTCGGTCGACGGGCGCGTCGCCCGCCTGACCCACACCCAGTCGGCCTTCGGCGTCCAGATGGACTCGCTGGCCGACGTCATCTCGTTCGGCGCCGCCCCCGCCCTCATCGCCTGGCACTGGGGGCTGCAGTCCTTCGGCACCCTGGGCCTGCTGGCCTGCTTCGTCTACACGGCCTGCGGCGCCATCCGCCTGGCGCGCTTCAACGTGATGGCGGCCACGCACAGCGGGCCGAGCGCCTTCTTCCTCGGCCTGCCCATCCCGGCGGCCGCCGGCCTGCTCGTGGCGACCATCATCACCTCGCTGCGCGGCGGGCAGGTGGGCCTCGAGGGCAGCGAGACCTGGGCGCCGGTGATGATGATCGCGCTCGGCGCCCTGATGGTGTCGAACATCCGCTTCCGCACCTTCAAGGCCACCCGCATGACGCGGCGCACCTTCGCCGCGCTGATGGCCGTCTTCGCGTCGATCGTCGTGGTCGCCGTGCAGGTGCGCCCCTCCTTCGCCATCGTCACGCTGATGGCCGCCTACCTCGCGCTGGGCCTGGCCGAGGAGGTCGTCCGCCAGGCGCGCCGCCTGAGCGCGGGCGCCGCCGAGGTCGAGGACGAGGACGAGGACGATCCGGCGCTCGAGGGCGAGCTGACCGTGGACCCCCTGCTGGACGACGAAGAAGAGCTCCTTGACTGAGGCGCTGGCCGTCACGCCGGCGCGCGCGCCCGTCGACGCGTGGATCGCGCGCTGCGCCGCGGCCGTCGACGCCCTGTTCGCGCGGCCCGACGACCCGGCGGCCTTCGCGGCGGTGCGCGCCGAGGCGGCGGCGCTGGTCGATCTGGATCCGGATCTCACGCACGCGCGCCGGACGGCCGACGCCCTCGGCGAGCCGGCCGCGCACGCCCTCCGGGTGGCCGTCGTGGCCGTGGCGCTCGGCCGGCGGCTGGCCCTCGCCCCGGCCTTCCTGCGCACGCTGGCCGTAGGCGCGCTGGTGCACGACGTCGGCTGCGCGCTCGTGCCCACGCCGCCCCCGCGCGCCGACGCCTCGGCGCGCCGCGCCCTCGAGCGCCAACACCCCACCGTCGGCGCCGATCTGCTGCGGGCCCACGGCCCCCTCGACGAGGTGGTGCGCGCGATCCTCGTCGGCCACCACGAGCGCCTGGACGGCAGCGGCTATCCCTTCGCGCTCGAGGGCGCGGGCGTCCCGCTGGCCGCGCGCCTGGTGGGTCTGGCCGATCTGCACGACACCCTCACCCGCGATCGCCCGGGCCGACCGGCGGTCGCCCCCGATCGCGCCCTGTCGCTGCTGCGCGGCCCGCTGGCCCCGCAGGTGGACGCCGATCTGGTCGCCGAGCTCGAGGCGCTGCTCGCGGCCGGCGGCGCAGCTTGACCCCCCCGGTGGCCCGTCGTATAGCAGTCGAGCGCATCAGCAGGAGGTGGTCATGCGTTGGGCGATCCGATGGACCCTCGGGGCGGCGTTGTTGTCCGCGCCCCTGGCCGGCTGCGAATCGGGGGACGGGGCGGTGATCGCCGAGGGCCGCAAGGCCCTGCGCGCCAACGACTACGCGGCGGCGCACGCCAAGTTCGACGAGGCCCTGAAGGCCGATCCCGAGAGCTACGACGCCCTGTGGGGCAAGGCCGAGGCCTTCCGCGGCGAGGCCAAGCTGAGCGATCAGCAGAAGGTGCTCGAGAAGATCATGAGCATCCCGAAGCTGGCCGAGACCTACGCCGGCGTCGTGAAGCCGGCGCTCGAGGACAACTACCGCAAGCAGGCCGAGACCATCATGGGCACCTCGCCCGAGCAGGCCGAGGCCTTCCTGCGCAAGGCCATCGACCTGAACAAGAAGAGCGAGGCCAACATCACGCTGGCCGAGCTGCTGAGCCGCAGCGGGGACGCCCTGCTGAAGAAGGCGAAGTACAAGGAGGCCGCCGAGAAGTTCGACGAGGCCCTCAAGCTGCGCATCGCCCGCAAGATGCGGGGTCAGATCACCGGCAAGAAGGAGATCGCCGACTTCATGGCCTTCAAGGCCGAGCTGATGCCCCGCTTCGAGAAGGTGAAGGGCGAGCTGGTCGAGGCGAAGGTCTACGACGAGAAGACCAAGACCTTCTTCGTGACGGCCGAGGCGGTCATCGAGGACGCGTCGAAGGACGACGAGAACTTCGAGGCGAACGCCGAGCGCGCCGGCCTGGTGGCGGTGACGCAGGCCCTCAACGACCTGAGCTGGAAGGTGGCCGGCAAGGAGCGCCCCGAGGGCGCCAGCGTCGCCTACAGCAAGGACGTCGTGTCGATCGTGGGCAAGTCGCTGGACAAGCGGGGCAAGGAGCACGTGTTCACGTACCGCGTCTCGCTGCCGGCCGACGCGGTGTTCGAGAAGGTGCTCGAGATCGATCAGGACAAGTTCGAGAAGGCCGCCCCGCCCGCCGGTGACGGCGGCGCCGCGGCCGCCGCCCCCGCGGACGCCGGCGCGAAGTAGGCTCGGCCCCGGCCGACACCTGCTCAGGGTCCGGCGACCGCCGGTCCCCTTCAATCTCTCACTTCTCTCTGTTGGTCGAGCGGGGCGTCCCTGCGAAGCGGGACGCCTCCGATCAGGGCCCCGCCTGGAAGATGAGCGGGTACTCGACCGGGATGGGCTCGCCCTTGAACTTGGGGAAGGTCCAGCGCCGGACGACGCTGCGCAGGCACGAGTCGAGCACCGTGCCCCGGTAGCGCCGCTCGAGGCTCACGTTCGAGGTGCGCCCGGTGTTGCGGATCTGGAAGGTCAGCGTGATGCGCGCCCGGCGCAGCGAGTCGTCGCGCTTGAGCTGCCGCTGGTAGCACCCGGTGATGCTGCGCTGGTAGCGCTTGATGGTGCCGACGATCTGCGACTGGTCGAGCGTCTCGGGCAGCTTCTCGGTCACCACCGGCGCGGCCACGTCGACCTGCGCCTTGCCCTCGTCGAGGTCGGCGAAGCGGCTCTTCGTGGCCGGCTTCTCGTTCGGCTTCTCGTCGCGCTCGGCCCGCTTCTCGGCGCGCTTCGGCTGCACCCGCTCGGGTGTCTTGCGCTCGGCGCGCCGCTTGGGCGGCTTGGGACGCTCGGCCTCGTCCTCCAGCTTGCGGGCCATCACCACCGCGGCGTCCGGGCGGCCGGCGTCGGCCGGCTTCGGCGCGGCGTCGGGCGGCGGCGGCGCGGCGTCGACCACCGGCGTGACGGCCGTGGGGGCGCCCGCGTCCGCCGGCGCCGACACCACGGCCGCGGCGTCGCCGTTGCCCGCGCCGGCCGAGGGCGCGAGCAGCACGCCCAGCCCGACGCCACCGCCGACGAGCAGCAGGGCCGCGGCCGCGAGGCCGAAGCGGCGCGCGGGCGGCGCGGGCACCACGACGCTCACGCTCTGCTGCTGGGTGCCCGGCGGCTCCGCGGACGGCGTCGTCGGCAGCGCGAAGGGCGCCGACTCCGAGATGTTCAGCGCCGGCGCGTCATCGTCCGCGACCTCGGGGAAGAGGCCCGCCTCGGGCGGCAGCGCCGGGGTGACCGTCGTGGGGCCGGCGCCCAGCTCGGCCGCCATCACCTGCTCGAGCTCGTCGGGCTCCGGCGCGGGCGGCGCGGGCGGCGCGGTCAGACCGCCGAAGAGCGGCGCGGCCGGGCGCTGGGCGGCCGCCGGGCGGGTGGGCGCGGGCGGCGCGGGGGCGCCCGCCGACTCGCCGGTGAGATCGATGCCGAAAGGCAGCGCCGCGCCCATCAGCGTGTCGTCGTCGGCGTCGTCGTCCACCGGCGGCGCGGGGCGGGGGCGGCGACGACGGGGGCGCCGCGATCGACGGCGGCGCGGACGACGCCGGCGACGGCGCCGCGGCGCCTTTGGCCAGCCCCAGCGCGGGCGCGGGCGGCGCGGCCTCGGCGGGCGCGGCGCCGGGCGGCGTCGGCGCGGCCGGGGTCGCCGCCGGCGCGGCCGGCGTCGGGTCACGGGCGCGGGCGGCGCGGCGCGGGGCGCGGGCGTCGCGGCGCGGGGGCGCGGGCGTCGCGGCGCGGGGCGCGGGCGTCGCGGCGCGGGGCGCGGGCGCGGGGCGCGGGGCGCGCGCGCCGCCGCGCGGCTGCTGGGCAAGCGGTGCGTCGTCGGTACGTCCTCGGGCGTCGGCGGCGGGGGCCAGCCGAGGGCGGCGGCGGCGGCGCTGGCGGGCGCGGCGGCGCTGCGGGCCGCAGGGCCACCTCGAGGGCCTCGACCTCGGCCACCGGCGTCCAGTCCGCCATCGTCTCGTTCCAGACGACGTCGTCCCGCGCCACCTCGCCGCTGCGCACCAGATCCACCAGGCGCTCGATGGGCATGGGGCCGATCTGCTCACCGCCCGGCGCGGCGTACCACTCGAGCTCGGCCGACGCCGCCGGCGGCGCGGGGGGTGACAGCACGGTGGACTCGGCCGCGACGCGCGGCGAGGGGCGGCGCGCCGTCGTCGCCGCGGCGACCAACGCGGGCTGGGGGGTGTTGGCGCTGCCGACGCGGCGATCCACCTCGGGATCGCGCACCACCATGATGTGCTCGCACACCTTGCAGCGGATCTTGAGCACCTTCCGCCGCACCTTCTCGTCGGCGATGGTGTACCGCGTACCGCATTGGTCGCACTTGAACTTCATGCCGCTGTCGAGGCTCTCCGGGGGCGCGAGGTGCCGGGCGACCGGGGTCGCGAAGCGCGTAGCCTAGCAGCGCCGATCCTCGGCGGCAACGTCGGCGCCGTCGCGACCCCACCCCGCTCTCCAACGGCGCGCCGCCGCAAGCGGCTTGACGCAGGGGGGTGGGCGCAAGTAGCATTCGCGGGTTTGACACCACGTAACCCCTTGAGTTCAGTTGATTTTTCGTCTCTCAGGGGGACGGGTGGCCGGCCCGCGGCGGGCCGATGCACTGGGGAGAACGCATGAAGCAGTGGCTGCGCATCGCGCTGTGCACCGTCGCCGTCGCGGCCTTTGGCTGCGACGACGGGGGTGATGGAGACAACGGCGGCACCGACGCCAGCGGCATGGGCGGCACGCCCGGCGCCGGCGGCACGCCGGGCATGGGCGGCGCGGGGGGCGATCCGGGCGCGGGCGGCGACCCGGGCGCCGGCGGCGATCCCGGGGCCGGTGGCGATCCCGGGGCCGGGGGCAACCCGGGGGGCGCGCCCTTCGGCGCGGCCTGCGCCCTGCCCGAGAACTGCCGCCCGGACGCGGCCGGCTGGCCCGACTGCACCGCCCTCGCCGACACCCAGTGCGCCGAAGGCAACTGCGTGCGCTTCCTGGGCAGCGCCGAGGGCTACTGCACGCGGGAGTGCGAGGCCGACTTCCTCTGCGAGAACGCGGTCGACGGCCCCTACGGCAGCGAGTTCAAGTGCCTGACCGACGGCACCAGCGGCGTGTGCGCGCCGGGCAGCAACGCCCGCTGCGACGGATCGGCCAACGGCATGTGCGCCGACCCCGACGAGGTGTGCAAGTTCCAGCTCATCTTCGCGGTCGACAGCCAGTTCGGCGGCACCTGCCAGCCCCCCACCCAGGGCGGCGTCGGCCTCGGCGAGCTGTGCGACGACCTCGACGGCCCCGTCTGCGCCAACGACAACTGCCTGCTCGGCCGCTGCCGCGCCTTCTGCGATCCCGGCGCCGACACCAACCTGTGCAACCCCGACTTCGAGCAGTGCATCGGCGGCTTCGACATCGGCATCGAGCTCGACATCTGCGGGCCGAAGTACTGCGAGAAGAACGCGGACTGCGCCGAGGGCCAGGCCTGCAGCATCACGCTCGACTTCGCCGATCCCACCATCGTGCGCGGCATCTGCACCGATCCCGAGCCCGGTGAGAACCCGGTCGCCGTCGGTCAGACCTGCAACGACGACACCCTGCCCTGCGAGAGCAACCTGTGCCTGACCAGCGGGTTCTGCTCGGGCCTCTGCGAGACCGACGCCGACTGCCCCAACGGCACCTGCTCGATCATCAACATCGGCATCGACGACGCGGGCAACAGCGCGCCCATCCAGGTGTGCCTGCCGGCCACCGGGTCGGGCCGCCCCTGCGAGGTCGACACCGACTGCGCGCCCGAGGGCGACACCCCGCAGGAGGCCTGCGAGTTCGTCGTGCGCGGCGATCTGGAGGCCGGCCGCCCGTCGGGCCCGCAGCGCGTCGAGGGCCGCTGCGCCGCCGTCCCCGAGGGCGCCGTCGGCTTCGGCGAGGCCTGTGACGCCGACACCCCCTGCGCCACCGAGAGCCTGTGCCTCGAGGTGCGCGGCGACGCGGTCTGCTCGCAGGCCTGCCGCACGTCGGCCGACTGCAACGGCGGCTTCTGCTCGCCGCTGCGCGTGGGCGACGGCGGCACGCCGCTGCAGGTGGACGACGACCTGTTCATCGGCGTGTGCATCCCCGACGAGGGCAGCCTGATGGCCTGCGAGCGCGACCTCGACTGCGTCGGCCCGGTCGGCGGCGGCGAGGCGGACGCGGGCGCGCCGGCCGACGGCGGCGCGGGCGACGACGCCGGCGTGGCCGACGCCGCGGTGGAGCCGGACATGGGCGCCGCCGCGGACATGGGCGTGCCTGCCGACGCCGGCGCGCCGGCGGCCGACATGGGCGCGGCGGCCGACGCCGCGCCCAGCCTCGACGCCGAGGCCCCGGCCGACGCCGCGGCGCCGGTCGAGGACGCCGGCATGCCCCCCGGCCCGCGCTCGGATCACTGCGCGTACAACGTGCTGCTGACCCAGCCGCCGCAGCTCGAGAAGCTGTGCGTCGCGAACACCGGCGACGGCGCCCCCGGCGAGGCCTGCCAGGCCAACCGCGACTGCCGCAGCAACACCTGCCGCGCGTGGTCGTTCGTCATCGGCGCCGACGGCTACTGCCAGGGCGCCTGCAGCGCCGACGCCGACTGCTCGGACGACGGCTCGGCCACCTGCGAGCAGCACGTGATCTTCGAGGGCGAGGGCGAGGAAGCGGATCTGGTCGCCGGCTACTGTGTGCCGGCCTTCCGCTGCGCCCGCTGCAACTTCACCGGCGGCCGCCCCTGCGGTGGCGAGCAGGCCTGCAGCCAGGTCGACTACGGCGACGGCAAGCTGGGCAACGCCTGCCTGCCCACCTGCACCGGCCCCGAGGACGGCACTTGCCCCGAGGGCTTCACCTGCGGCCAGGCGACCGACGACATGGGCGCCGCGATCGCGGACAGCTTCGTCTGCCGCCCCGACGCGCCCAACGACAGCTGCGTCGACGCCCGCCCCCGCTGATGCGACCGGCCGCCTCCCTGGCGGTCGCCACGCTGCTGCTCGGGCCCTCGGCGGTCCGGGCGCAGCCCGCCCCTTCCCCCACCCTCGACATCGCCCAGCGGCTGCGGGCGCACCTCGTGCGCGCGCCGCGACGACCCACCAAGGCCGTCACCGGCGAGGTACGGGGCGCTGTGGTCGTCCTGCGCGGCGACGCCGGCGAGTTCGACGGCGACTGGGGCGCGCCGCGCCGGCCCGACGGGTTGGGGCCGGACGGGCGCGAGCACCCCTTCGACCGCGGCCTGCGCAACGTGGTGGACGGCTTCGCGGCGGCCCTGCCCGACGAGGATCCACACTTCCTGACGGTGCTGACCACCTTCGGCGCCGACCGCCCGGCGCCGGCGTACTTGCCGCTGGCCAACGACGTCACCGGCATCGGCTGGCAGCACGTCTGGCCGACCGAGACGTTCGCGCTGCCCGGGCGCGCCCTCGAGGGGGTGGTGTTCATGGGGCCGCTCTTGGCCTCCGAGGGCGAGCGGGCCGCGCTCGGCACCTCGCTGTTCCTGCAGGAGCTGGGGCACCGCTGGGGCGTCTTCGCCCACGCGCTCGGCCCCGACGGCGAGGCGACGACGCTGCACCTGGGGCGCGACTGCGCGCACTGGAGCGCCTTCGCCGACAGCGGCGACTCGGCCCTCGGCGGCAACGCCTGGGCCCCGACGGCGGACGGGCGGTGGGCGCCGAGCGGCGCGGTGCCGCGGGGCTATCACGACCTGGACCGCTACCTGATGGGCGTGCTGCCCGCCGACGCGGCGGCGCCGATGACCGTGCTGCGCGGACCCGGCTGGCCGTGCGACGCCGTCGAGCGCGGCGGCGTGCGCAACCCGGCGTGGGCCGATCCGGTGGGGCTGGGCGGGCCGCGCGACGCGGTCGAGGCGACGCCGTGGACGCTGACCGCGGCCGATCTGGTGGCGGCCGAGGGGCCGCGCGTGCCCGATCACGCCGACGCGCGGCGGGCGCACCGCATGGCCTTCGTGCTGGTCGCGCGACCGGACGATCCGGTGGACGACGCGGCGATCGCGCGGGTGGACGCGCTGCGGCGGCGGTGGGAGGCGGCCTTCGAGGCGGCCGCCAGCGCGCCGGGCTGGCCAGGGCCCGATCTGGTGACCAGCGCGGACGCGGGGCCGCCCGACGCCGGGCCGGTGGACGCCGGGGCGTCGGACGCGGGGCGACGCGACGCGACGCCGGACGCCGCAGACGCCGCGACGGCGGACGCCTCGACGACGGACGCCGGAGTGACCGACGCGGGGCCCGGCGGCGACGCAGCGGACGCGAGGGCCGGCGCGGCCGGCGGCGGGGGGGCGGGGGCGGGTGCGGCGCCGCCCGCCGGCGCCGCGCGCCCGCGGCGCGGGGGGCGCCAGCCTGCTGGCCCTGCTGCTGCTCAGCCTTCGGCGGCGAGGGCCTCGATGCGCGCGCGGCTCTGCGCCAGCTTGTCCAGCGCCGCCTGGATCTCGGCCTGCTTCTCGCGCTCCTTGGCCACGATCTCCTCGGGCGCGTTCTCCACGAAGCGCGGGTTCGCCAGCTTCTTGGTGACCTGCTCGAGCGACTTCTCGGTCTTGCCGATCGCCTTGTCCAAGCGCCCCAGCTCCTCGGCCAGATCGATGAGCCCGGCCAGCGGCACCAGCACCTCGGTCGTGCCGGCGAGCTGCATGGCGGCGCCCTTGGGCCGATCGCCCTGCGCCTGGATGGTCAGCCCGTCGCAGCGCGCGGTGCGCTCGATGACCGTGCGCAGGCCCTCGAGCAGCGCCGCCGTCTCGCCGTCGGGCGCGCGCAGCACCGTCGGCACCGGCCGGCCGGCGCCCAGGTTCAGCTCGCCCCGGATGTTGCGGACGCCGGTGACGATGCCCATCAGCAGGTCGACCGCGCCCTCGGCCTCGTCGTCGCGCGCGAAGTCGCCCGGCTTCGGGAAGTCGGCGACGATCAGGGCCGGCGGGCGCGCGTCACCCAGCGGCAGCTTGGCCCAGATCTCCTCGGACGCGAAGGGGATGAACGGGTGCAGCAGGCGCAGCGCGGCGTCGAGCACCTGGGTCAGCGTCCACTGCGTCGCCGCCTTGGCCTCGGCGTCGTCGCCGTACAGCACCGGCTTCGACAGCTCGATGTACCAGTCGCACAGCTCGCTCCAGAAGAACTGGTACAGCGCGTTGGCGGCGTCGTTGATGCTGAGCGCCTGCAGCGCGCCGTCGACCGCCTCGGTGGCGCGATCGAGCCGGCTGAGGATCCAGCGGTCGACCACCCCCAGCCGCGCCGGCGCCGGCGCGTCGGCGTCGAAGCCCTCGAGGTTCAACAGCGCGAAACGACAGGCGTTCCAGACCTTGTTGATGTAGTTGCGGCTGCCCTCGACGTGCCGCATCGACATCTTGATGTCGCGCCCGTGGCCGGCCATCGACGCCAGCGCCATGCGCAGGCTGTCGGCGCCGTACTCCTGGCTGACGTCGAGCGGATCGATGACGTTGCCCTTCGTCTTCGACATCTTCTGGCCGTGCTCGTCGCGCACCATCGCGTGCAGCAGCACCGTGTCGAAGGGCACCTCGCCCATGAAGTGCAGGCCCATCATCATCATCCGGGCCACCCAGAAGAACAGGATGTCGAAGCCGGTCTCCATGACCGACGTGGGGTAGAACGTCGCGAGATCCTTGGTGTCGTCGGGCCAGCCCAGGGTCGAGAAGGGCCACAGGCCGCTCGAGAACCAGGTGTCGAGCACGTCCTCGTCCTGGGTCACCTGGTCGCTGCCGCAGTGGGCGCAGGCCGTGGCGTCCTCGCGCTGCACGGTGATCTCGCCGCAGGCCGCGCAGTGCCACGCGGGGATCTGGTGGCCCCACCACAGCTGCCGGCTGATGCACCAGTCGCGGATGTTGTCCATCCAGTGGAAGTAGGTCTTCTCCCACGACTCGGGGACGATGCGCGTGCGCCCGTCGCGCACCGCGTCGGCGGCCGGCTTGGCCAGCGGCTCGACCCGCACGTACCACTGCTTCGACAGCATCGGCTCGACCACCACGCCGCTGCGCTGGCAGGTGCCGACGTTGTTGGTGTGCGGCTTGATCTCGACCAGCAGCCCCAGCTTGTCGAGGTCGGCGACGATGGCCTCGCGCGCCTCGAAGCGGTCCAAACCGCGGTAGGCCTCGGGCGCGTTGTCGTTCATCTTCGCGAAGCTGTCGAGCACCGCGATGGCCGGCAGCGCGTGCCGCTTGCCGGTCTCGAAGTCGTTGAAGTCGTGGGCCGGCGTCACCTTCACCGCGCCGGTGCCGAAGGCGGGATCGACCAGGATCGCGTCGGCCACGATCGGGATGCGCCGATCGGTCAGCGGCAGGGCGATCTCCTTGCCGATCAGGTGCTGATACCGCGGATCGTCCGGGTGCACCGCCACGGCCGTGTCACCCAGCATCGTCTCGGGCCGCGTCGTCGCCACCACCAGGCGCTCGTCGCTGTCGGCCACCGGGTAGGCGATGTGCCACAGGGAGCCGGCGCGCTCCTCGTAGACCACCTCGAGATCCGAGATGACCGTCTGGCAGCCCGGCGACCAGTTCACGAGGCGATCGTCGCGGTAGATCAGCCCCTCTTCGTACAGCCGGACGAACACCTCGCGCACCGCCCGCGACAGGCCCTCGTCCATCGTGAAGCGCTCGCGCGTCCAATCGACCGAGCAGCCCAACGCCTCGATCTGCTTGGTGATTCGGGCGTGGTACTGGTCCTTCCACTCCCAGACGCGCTCGAGGAACTTCTCGCGCCCCAGCGCGAAGCGGTCGAGGCCCTCCTCGGCCAGGCGCCGCTCGACCACCATCTGCGTCGCGATGCCGGCGTGATCGGTGCCGGGCAGCCACAGCGCGTTGAAGCCGCTCATGCGCTTCCACCGCACCAGGACGTCCTGAATGGTCACCGTCAGCGCGTGCCCCATGTGCAGGCTGCCGGTGACGTTGGGCGGCGGGATGACGATGGTGAAGGGGGGCTTGTCGCTGTCCGCGTCGGGCGTGAACCACCCGCCCTCGATCCAGCGCGCGTACCAGGCGGCCTCGACGTCGCGATGGTCGTAGGCCTTGTTCAGCTCGTTGCTCAATGGGTCACCCCGAGGCCCACGATCGGCGGGCCGGTTGGCTATCCAACGGACGGGGCGAGGGGGCGGGGCGGGCGAGGCCGGCCCAACGGCGCCCTCGCCCGAAAAGCGAAGTCGCTCAGGCGGTCATGCGCTCGCGTACCACGCGGGCGATCTCTTCCTTCAGGATGGCCTCGGCCAGCTGCGGGATGACCTCCCACGCGATGCGCTCGACGACCTCGCGCGAGGCGCCCTCGAGCGCCCCGGCCAGGCCGGCGTCGCCGGTGATGCGCGACGTGGCCGCCTGCACGGCGGCCGCGGCGACCGGCGCCTCGTCGGCCGGGCGCTCGAACTGCCGCGTCGGCGCCTCGGTCTCGAAGGGGCTGGTGCCGCCGAACGGGTTGCCGGCGCCGGCCGCGGTGCGCGGGGGCGGCGCCGGGGGCGCAGGCGGGGCCACGGGCGCCGCGGGCTCGGCGGCGGCGCGGCGCGGCGGCCATCGGCGCGGGCGCGGCGCGGGCGGCGCCGAGGCGGCCGGCTTGCGCGCCAGCGGGATGTTGCCCAGCGAGGTGCGGAACAGGCCGGCGTCGGGCACCGCCTGACCGATGGCCTCGAACACCTTGGCCACCAGCTCCTGCGTCTGGAAGGGCTTGGTCAGGTGCCCGTCCACGCCGGCCCGCTGGGCGCGCGCGGCGTCGTAGTGGCGGTTGCGCCCCGCCAGCATCAGCACCTTCACGCCGCGCGTCGCCGGATCGCTCTTGATGGACTGGGCGACGTCGTAGCCGCCGCCGGGCAGATCCGGATCGACGATGGCGACCAGCGGGCCGTGGGCGCCGACGGCCTGCATGGCCCCCGCGCCGTCGGCGGCGAACTCGAGCTTGAACGGATGCCGCGCCAGGGCGATCTCGACCATGCGGCGCACGGTGCTGCTCTTGTCGGCGACGACGATGGTTCCCTGCATGTGGTCCGTCTCTCCGGTCAGAGGCCCCCGGGCCACGAGGCCCACGTCGGCCAGCAAGCTCGTATCATGCACCCCCGGAAGCGTCAAGGCGACGCCCGGGCGCACGCCCGCCCGCGGGCGGAACGATCGGCACCGGCTCGCGTCCGGCGCCGCGCCTGATTAGGATGGACGCCATGGCGACCGGACGCATCCTCGTGGTGGACGACGACTGGTTCGCCCGTCAGGTGTACACCGACGGGCTGCAGCGCGAGGGCTACACCGTCGAGTCCGCCGAGGACGGCGAGGCCGCCGTCGCCCTGCTGCGCCAGCACACCTTCGACGTCGTCGTCACCGATCTGCTGATGCCGGGCATGGACGGCCTGCAGCTGCTCGACGTGGCGAAGCGGCTGCGGCCGGGCATCGAGGTGCTGGTGATCACCAGCGTCGACTCGGTGGACACCGCCGTGCGGGCGATGCGCGCCGGGGCCTGGCATTACCTGGTCAAGCCGGTCAGCGCCGACGCGCTGGCCCTGGACGTGAAGCGGTGCCTCGAGCGCCGGCAGCTGCTCGCCGAGCACGCCGAGCTGACCCGCTACGCCGAGCTCTTCGCGGTCTCGCAGCGCATCTCGGCCTGCCTCGAGGTCGAGCGGCTGGGCCCGCTGGCCCTCGACGCCCTGCGCACCGCCACGCGCGCCGACGCCGGGCTGCTTTGCCGGCTCGAAGAGGGCGAGCCGAGCCTGATGGCCACCCGCGGCCTGGACGAGAAGCAAGGGCGCTGGCTGGTCGAGACGCTGTTCGAGAGCGCCGGCGAGGCCTTCACCGAGGCCGAGGCCCCCCGCGCCCTCGAGGGCGTCAACCGCCTCATCCCGTCGCGCGACGCGCGCCTGCGGCGCCTGGAGCACGCCCTGGTCGTGCCGCTGCTGGCCGACACCGATCGCGCCGGCGCGGCGGTGATGCTGCGCGGCGCCGGCGAGCCCTTCGACGCCGACGCCACGCGCGACGGCGCCTTCCTGGGCCGCTGCCTGGTGCGCGCCCTGCGCAACGCCGAGCGCTACGAAGAAGCGCAGAGCCGCGCCCTGCTCGACAGCCTGACCGGCCTGCGCAACGCCTCGACGCTGGACGCCGTGGTCGACGCCGATCTGCGCGCGCGCGGCGAGAGCGGCGCCCCGGTCAGCGTGATCTTCATGGATCTCGACTTCTTCAAGTCGGTCAACGACCGGCACGGCCACGCGATCGGCAGCCGGGTCATCGCCGAGGCGGGGCGGCTGCTGCGGCGCTACGTGCGCGACGAGGACATGCTGGTGCGCTACGGCGGCGACGAGTTCATCGCCGTCCTGCGCGACGCCGCCGAGCGCGAGGCGGTGCAGGTGGCCGAGCGCATCCGGCGCGCCGTCGAGGAGCACCACTTCCTGAACCGCGAGGGCTACGACATCCGGCTGACGCTGTGCGCGGGCGTGTCGACCTGGCCCGCCCCCGCCGACGACCGCGAGTCGCTGTTCCACCAGGCCGACGCCGCCATGTTCCACGGCAAGCGCAACCAGCGGAACTCGGTCTACGCGTGGTCGGAGATCGCGACGCTGACGCCGACGCCGACGCGGCCGCCACAGGGCATCAGCAGCGACCGTTGAGCGACCAGTCGAAGGGCACGTACTCGACCTTCACCGGCTCGCCCTCGATGACCTCCGGCGCCACGGACTTCACCCAGGCGATCACGTCGCCGCCGAAGTCGGCCAGGTACCACTCGAACAGCTGGCTGACCTTCAGGGTGTCGCCCTCCTGCTTCACGAAGCGGGGATCCCGCGCGACGCGGGCGGCGAGCGCGGCGAGCTCGGCGCGCACGGTCTCGCCGCGGTAGGGCGCGCGGGCCAGCGCGGGGAAGCCCTTGGCGCCCTTGACCAGCGCGAAGTGCACCGCCGGCTCGTTCTGCATGACCTCGCGGATGCGCTCGCTCTCGAGATCGCTGAGCGTCGTCTCGACGCCGCCGAGCAGGAACGACACGCGCCAGAAGAGGCCGCCGCCGAGGTAGACCGACTGCACGTCGTCGAGGGGGCAGTGATCGCGCACGGCCGCCAGCACGAAGGCGTTGTAGGCGTTGAGGTAGTAGGCCAGACGGTCGTCGGTGCCCGGGAAGCGGTGCGGGGCGCTGGCGGGGCTGGTGGCGCGCAGCTGGCCGAGGTAGCGGTCGAGGGCGGCCGGCGATTGGCGCAGGGCCGCGTAGTCGACCGCGCCGTCCTCGCCGACGACGGCCTGCAGCGCGGCGCCGAGCGCGGCGTGGTCGAAGCCCTTGCCCTCGGCCGGCACCGGGGCCGGGCGCGGGCCCTCGACGCCGCCGGGGCGGAACCAGAAGAGGACGACCACCAGGACGGTGGCCACGATGACCAGGGCGTACTGTCGAAGGGCGCGCACGGCGGGGGAGCCTCCGAGCCTGCCCGCCCCGCGGCGGGGAATCAGGCGGCCAGCAGAGCGCCGACGCCGTACTCGCTCTCGAGGGCGTCCTTGACCCGCCGTCGGGCGCGGTGCAGCCGGCTCTTGATCGCGGCGATCGAGAGGCCGGAGCGCTCGTGGATCTGCTTCAGGTCGAGGCCGTCCTCGACCCACAGGCGCAGGATGTTGCCATACTGCGGCGGCAGATCCGAGATGGCCGCCTCGAGGGCGTCCACCAGCTGACCCTCCATGGCCAGGCGATCGGGGGTGGCCGGCGCCGAGGGGCGCTCGGGGTGGGCGCCGGCCTCGACCTCGACCAGGTGATCGTCGATGCGATAGGCGCCCTTGCGCCGCCGCGTGCGCAGGTGCATGCGGATGCAGTTGCTGCCCACCTGGTACAGCCACGAGCTGAACCGGGCGTCACCGCGGAAGGTGTCGAGGCGCGTGAAGGCCTTCACCAGGGTCTCCTGCGTGACGTCCTCGGCCTCGTCGAGATCCCCCACCGCCTTCGCCGCGCGCCAGTAGATGCGGTCGCGGAGGGGGGCCACCAGCTGCTCGAAGGCCGCCAGGTCACCCTGCGTCGCCCGCTCGAGGAGCATCTGCTCGTGTTCTTTTGTCATGGGGCGTCTCCTGTTTTCCGCTCGAAGCCAACCGCCGTCCGGGCGGCCGGCATTCCGGACGTCGGGGGCAGGTACGACGGCTCGCCGCGGCCGGTTACGGCGCGAGCGTTTCGCCCGGACGGGGGCGCCGGTATACTCCTGCGGTTGCCTGGACGGTGGCGTGTGGTGGCCGGTCGGATCTCCATTCTGCTGGTGGAAGACAGCGTCGACGACGTCGCCGTCCTGCGCCGCTACATCCGCCGGCTGCCCGGCAACTACCTGGTCGACATCGCCTACACCGGCCAGGAGGCGCTCGCGAAGACGCGCAGCCAGGCCTTCGACGTGGCCCTCGTCGACCAGCACCTGCCCGACGTCGCCGGCAACGATCTCATCCGCGACCTTCGCGCCGAGCACGCGCACCTGCCCGTGGTCATGCTGACCGGCCACGGCGACGAGCGGCTGGCCGTCGAGGTGATGAAGGCCGGCGCCTACGACTACATGCGCAAGGACGATCTCGACGCCCAGGCGCTCGAGCGCACCCTGCGCAACGTGCTCGAGCGGGCGCGGCTGGAGGCCGAGGTGCGCCGGGCGAACGAGCGCCTGCGCGAGTGGGCCATCCGCGACGGGCTGACCGGCCTCTACAACCACCGCCACTTCCAGGAGCAGCTGCTCACCGAGTTCGCCCGCGCCCGGCGGTACGCCCAGCCGCTGGCGTGCCTGATGATCGATCTCGATCACTTCAAGCGCATCAACGACACCTGCGGCCATCCCTTCGGCGACGAGGTGCTCAAGCAGCTCGCGCGCACGCTGACCGAGGTCGCCCGGCAGGCCGACATCATCGCGCGCTACGGCGGCGAGGAGTTCGTGGTCGTGCTGCCCAGCACCGATCTCGAGGGCGCGCGGCGGTTCGCCGAACGCGTGCGCGCCGAGGTGGCCGCGCGGCCGGTGCAGGCCGACGGGCAGAGCGTCGACATCACGCTGTCGGTGGGGGTGGCGACCAACGGCACGCCCGGCGTCGACAGCGAGCGCGCGCTGATCAAGCGGGCGGACGCGGCCCTGTACGAAGCGAAGCGGGCGGGGCGCAACCGGGTGTGCGTCGCCGACGACCAGGAGGCGCTGCCCGATCTGCAGACGCCGCCGCCCACCGAGCGCCTGACGACCTCGGAGCTGCGCGTGCGCGTGGTGGAGGGGATGCTGGCGGTCGCCCGCATGGTGGAGCAGGCGGACGACGGGCGGCGCGATCACGGGCGTCGGGTGGCCGATCTGGCCGTGGCGTGCGGTCGCCGTCTGGGGGTCGAGAGGCGGGACCTCGAGGCGCTGCGCCTCGGCGCGATGCTGCACGATCTGGGGCGGCTGGCGGTGCGCCGGGAGGCGGAGGGCGGACGCGATCCGGCGGCGTTGGCGCAGCACACCCAGCGCGGCGCCGAGGTGCTGGCCACCTTCGGGCTGTTCGACGCCGAGATTGACGTGGTACGCCATCACCACGAGCGATGGGACGGACAGGGTTGCCCCGACGGGCTGCGCGGCGAGGCGATCCCCTTGTTGGCGCGCATCGTATCGGTCGCGGACGCCTTCGACGTCCTGACGACCTGCCGGGCCGGACGGGAAGGTCTGGAGCGGGCCGAGGCGTTGACGGCCATGACGGCCGACGCGGGCACCCGCTACGATCCGCGCGTCGTGGAGGCCCTCCGCGAGGTCGTCGGCGACAGGTGAGCGGGTGTGCAGACGCCCTCAGAGGGAGCAGACCTCGATGAACGCGCCAGTCGGACCCCCGATGCACATCATGCTCATCGAGGACGACGAGAACGACGTCCGCATCACGCGGCGCGCCATCCAGAAGGGTGGACTGGACGCCGAGATGAGCGTCACGCGCGACGGGCAAGAGGCGCTCGACTTCCTCTACCGGCGGCCCCCCTTCGAGGACGCGCGCCGGCCCGATCTGGTGCTGCTGGACATCAACCTGCCCAAGCTCAACGGCATGGAGGTGCTGCGCGAGATCAAGGGTGATCCCGCGCTGCGCTCCATCCCCGTGCTGATGCTGACGACGTCGGCCCGCCACGAGGACGTGGCCGCGGCCTACGCGCACGGCGCCAACGCCTTCATCTGCAAGCCGATCCGGTTCGCCAAGTTCGTCGAGGTGGTCCGCGATCTCAGCCACTACTGGAGCCAGGTGGCCCGCGTGCCTCGGACATGAGTCGGCTGGACCTCGTGCCGACTCGGGCGCTGCTGGTCGAGCCGGACGGGGCGGCCGCGGCGACCGCGCGCGCCTGGCTGGAGCCCGCCGGGGTCGAGGTGGAGGTCGTCCCCTCCCTGCCCGAGGCGTGCGCGCGGGCGGTCGAGGCGCGCCCGGACGTCGTGCTGGTGGTGCCGGCGGCGCTGGCGGCCGAAGACGCCGCGCGCTGCGGCGAGCTGGCGTCCGAAGGGGCGGCCCCGCCGCCCGTGCTCTTGCTGCGCCCGGGCGGGCAGGCGGTGGACGTCGGCGACGCCACCCGCCTCGGCGTCACCGACGTGCTCGACAGCGACGGCGATCCCGCGCTGCGCCTGTTGCGCCTGCGGGCGGCGGTGCGGGCCAGCCGGCTGGCGCAGCTGGCCGAGCTGCGGCTGGACGAGCTGCGTTTCCTGGCCGAGACCGGCGGACGGTTGGGGCGGACGCTGCGCCTCGAGGACGTGCTGGCCGAGGCCGTGCGCGCGTTCGAGCGGTTCGACCCGAGCGTGTTGTTCCTGTTGCAGCTCGACACCGACGGCCCGCCGACGCTGCGGACCTACGGGGCGGCGCGCCCGGACTTCGACGACGCCACGGTGCAGCGGGTGATCGAGGGCAGCCGCGCGGCCTTCTCGGCGCACGTCGAGCCCGACGAGGTGCAGCGCGTCCACACCACCACCGACTGGGCGCCCGACGGCGAGGTCGAGCTGTGCACCCACGCGGCGATCGCGGGCCAGGCGGTGCGCACCTTCGTCGCGATGCGACCGCGGCGGCCGCTCGACGAGGACGAGGCGCAGCTGTTCCGGGCCATCGCCGACCGCGTGGCGGCGCCGATCGAGAACGCGCGCCTGCACCGGAAGGTGGTCGACGCCCACAAGGGGCTGCGCGAGGCCTTCCAGGCGCTGGGGCGGGCGCAGGCCGAGCGCCTGTCGGCCGAGCGGCTGGCCAGCGTGGGGCAGCTGGCGGCGGGTATCGCGCACGAGATCAACAACCCGCTGGCCTTCGTGCTGAGCAACCTGAGCGTGTGCCGCGACTACGTGCGCGATCTCGGACGCCTGTTGACGCTGTACCGGGCCGGCGACGGGGAGGGGGCCGAGGCGCTGGCCGAGCGGGTCGACCCCGAGTTCCTGCTGGCCGATCTCGAGCCCTTGATCGAGGAGACGATCGAGGGCGGCAACCGCGTGCACGAGATCGTGCGCAAGCTGCGCGGGTTCACGCAGGTGAAGGGGCCGGACGCGGTCGAGGAGATCAACCTGCAGGCGGCCGTCGAGAGCGTGTTGAACGTGCTGCACGGCGAGCTGCGCCAGCGGGTGCAGGTGCGGCGCGAGCTGTTCGAGGTGCCCACCGTGCGGGGTGATCGCGGCAAGCTGAGCCAGGTGTTCATGAACCTGACGATGAACGCCGCGAACAACATCCCGGCGGACCGCGACGGCGTGGTGACCGTGCGCCTGTACAGCCACCCCGGCGAGGTGGCGGTCGAGTTCGCCGACGATGGTCCGGCCATCCCCCGGCAGCGGCTGGCGCGCATCTTCGAGCCCTTCGCGGCGCACCGCGACATCGGGCGGGGCGGCCTGGATCTGGCGATCTGTGACGAGATCGTGCGGCGGCACAACGGGCGCATCGAGGTGACCAGCGAGGAGGGGACGGGCAGCACCTTCACCGTCTGGCTGCCCGGGCGCAGCACGGTGCCGCTGCCGCGCATCGCGCTGGAGGCGGATCCCGACGAGGGGCCGCGCGGGCACGTCCTGTTCATCGACGACGAGCGCTTCCTGCTGAGCGCCTACGAGCGCGCCTTCACGCGGCGGGTGAACGTGCACCTCGCGCACGGCGGCGCCGAGGCGCTCGAGCAGCTCGAGCGCCTCGACCACATCGACGCGGTGCTGTGCGATCTGGTGATGCCGCGCATCAACGGCATCGACGTCTATGGCTGGGTCAGCGCGAACCGCCCCGACCTGCTCGACCGCTTCATCGTGGTCACCGGCGGCCAGCAGGGCGACCGCTTCCGCGAGTTCCTGCAGCGCACCGGGCTGCCGGTGGTGCACAAGCCCTTCCGCGTGCGCGACCTGGTCAGCGTGATCGAGCCCCTGCTGCCCCGCGCCGACACCGCGCGCGCCGGCGGCGCCGACTGAGCGACGCCCTCGAGGCCTGACCGGGGCCCAGATCCACTGCCACCGGCACTTTCGTGCAACACGCGCCGCCGCTGTCCGATGACGTCTCCCGCGCAACGGACGGGAGGCGGCGCGATGACCGAGAACGACGACTTCGACACGCCCTGGAAGGACGTGCTGCAGGCCCTGTTCCCTGCGGCGATGCAGCGGTTCTTCCCTGCCGTGTACGAAAGCATCGACTGGGCGCGGGGGCACCAGTTCCTCGACCGTGAGCTGCGGAAGATCACCCCGCGCGCGAAGACCGGCCGCCGGCACGTCGACCTGCTCGTGCGGGTGTACGGCCATGGCGGGGACGAGCGCTGGCTGCTGGTGCACGTCGAGGTGCAGGTGCAGCGGGACGCCGCGCTGCCCGGGCGCATGTTCGTCTACGCGTACCGCATCTTCGACCGCTACCAGCGCCCGTGCGCCAGCCTCGTCATCCTCGCCGACGCGTCGCCCCGCTGGCGTCCGCGGACGTTCCGCACCGGCCTGTGGGGCAGCGAGCTGACCATGCGCTTTCCCACGGCGAAGCTGCTCGACCTCGACCCGGACGACCCCGCCCACGCGGGCAACCCGTTCAACGCGATCATCGCCGCGCACCGCAGGGCGCTCGAGACGCAGGGCCGGCCGACGGCGCGCCTGCGCTGGAAGATCGAGATCGTCCGGGCCCTGTACGCCCGCGGCTTCGACCAGCAGGTCGTGCGCGACGTGTTCCGGTTCATCGACTGGGCGCTGACCCTGCCGGTTGAGCTCGAGCCCACGTTTCATCAGACTCTGGACGAGATCGAGGAGGAGTTCGGCATGCCCTACGTCACCAGCATCGAGCGCCGCGGCTTCGAGCGGGGGCACGCGGAGGGTCACCTCGAAGCCCTCGTCACCGTGCTGCGCCACCAGCTCCGCCTGCGCTTCGGCCCGCTCGACGAGGCGACGGAGGCCCGCATCGCGACCGCGACGTCGGATCAGCTGCTGCGTTGGGCCGAGCGGGTCATCGAGGCGGACTCGGTGGAGGGCGTCTTCGGCGACTGACTATGCCAGGCTGCTGATGAAGCTGCGCAGGGTGCGCACGGCGACCGTGCGGCGGTAGTCGGCGGTGCTGCGCACGTCGTCGATGGGGGCGATGTCGTCGAGCAGGTGGCCGGCGGCGGCGGGGTCGGGGGCGCGGCCGACGAGGGCGGCTTCGACTTTGGGGCAGCGGACGGGCGTGGCGGCGACGCTGCCGAAGGCGACGCGGGCGTCGGTCACCTTGCCACCCTCGAGGCGCACGCGGGCGCCGAAGACCACCTTGCTGATGGCCTGGGCGAGGCGGGTGCCCACCTTGCGGAAGTGCTGCACGTCGGCGGGGTGCGGGGTGGGCAGGAAGACGCGCGTGATCAGCTCGTCCGGCGCCACGGCCAGCTTGCGGTAGCCGGTGTAGAGCGTGTCGATCGGGATGCGGCGCGCGCCGCGGGCCTTCGACGCGACCTCGACCTCGGCGTCGAGCGCCATCAGCACCGGCAGGGTATCGCCCGCGGGGCTGGCGTTGGCGATGTTGCCGCCCAGCGTGCCGCGGTTCTGGATTTGCTTGGCGCCCACGGTGCGCGCGGCCTCGACCAGCGCGGGCGCGGCCTTCACCACGCGGTCGTCGCGCTCGAGGTCGGTGTAGGTGGTCAGCGCGCCGATCCACAGGCCGCCGTCGGCGTCGGCGACGCCGGCCATGTCGCGCGCGGCCCACAGGTCGATGAAGCCGGGCGGGTCGATGGCGCCCGCCTCGATGAACACCATCACGTCGGTGCCGCCGGCGAGCGGCATGGCCTCGGGGTGCGCGGCGCGCAGCGTCAGCGCCTCGTCGAGGCTGTGCGCGACGTAGACCGGGGACTGGCTGGTGGTCAGCATGTGCGGCTCGCTCGGTCCAGGTCGGCGTCGCCGGGCGCGCCCGCGGGCTCGACCTCGCCCGACAGGGCCGCGACGACGGCGTCGACGATCTTCTGATAGCCGGTGCAGCGGCACAGGTTGCCGGCCAGGGCCTCGCGCACCTGCAGCCGCGTGGGGCTGGGGTGCTCGGCCAGCAGCTCGGCGGCGGCGACCAGGAAGCCCGGCGTGCAGATGCCGCACTGGGCGCCGCCGTACTTCAAGAACGCCGTCTGCACCGGGTGCAGGCGGTCGTCCTGGGCCAGGCCCTCGACGGTCAGCACCTTGTGGCCGGCCACCTGCACCGTCGGCACCAGGCACGCATTCACCGCGCGCCCCTCGATGAGCACGGTGCAGGCGCCGCACTCGCCCTCGCCGCAGCCCTCCTTGCTGCCGGTGGCGCGCAGATCCTCGCGCAGCACGTCCAGCAGCCGGGCCATGGGCGCGGCCTCCACGCTCACCGCCTGGCCGTTGAGCTCGAAGTCGATCTTCATGCGTCCCTCCCGGGGCCCTTCGCCTCGAGCGCCGTCATCACCCGCTCGGGCGTCATCGGCAGCACGTCCAGCACCACGCCGGCCGCGGCCTCGATGGCCTGCGCCACCGCCGCCGCCGGCACGTCGTGGGGGATCTCACCGATGCCCTTCGCGCCGAAGGGCCCGAACTCGAAGGGGATCTCGACCAGCTCGGTCACCATCTCGGGCGCGTCGAGGCTGGTGGGGATGATGTAGTTGGTCAGCCGGTTGTTGATCATGCCGTGCTGGTCGTCGAGCACGACCTCTTCGCACGTCGCGTAGCCCAGCCCCTGCAGCGCGCCGCCCTCGAGCTGGCCCGAGCACAGCACCGGGTTGAGCGCCTTGCCGACGTCGGTGGCCTGCACCAGCCGTCGGTACAGCACCTCGCCGGTGTCGAGATCGACGTCGAGGTCGACCACCACGCAGCTCCAACCGTAAGTGGGGTAGGCCTCGCCCTGGTAGGTCGTGGCGTCCCAGATGGCGCCCTGATCCTCGTACTGCGACTGCACCCGCAGCGGGGCGTCGGTCTTCCGCTTCGCCCGCAGCGCGTCGAAGCTGTCGTCGGGCCCACCGCCGACCTCGGCCCGTAGCGCGTCGAGCAGCTTCTC
Organism: Myxococcales bacterium; assembly: GCA_020633465.1. Classification (GTDB taxonomy): domain Bacteria; phylum Myxococcota_A; class Bradymonadia; order UBA7976; family UBA1532; genus JACKDN01. The sequence goes on along the minus strand of JACKDN010000003.1, from coordinate 378,008 downwards.
GGCGCCCCGCTTGACCACCTGCCCCACCACCATCGCGGTGCGGCTGGCCACCGTCGGCCCGCTGTCGGGCACCAGGCCGGTGTCGTGATCGGCGTTGCGCACGCGCTCGACGTCGATGCCCAGCACGTCGGCGACGATGCTCGGGAAGATGGTGTCGGTGCCCTGCCCGATGTCGGTGCTGGCGGTGTAGACCACCACCCGATCGCCCTCGAGCGCGACGTCGGCCTTGCCCTTCAGCGCGGCCTCGCCGTTGCCGGTGAAGCCGCAGCCGTGCCAGGCGATGGCGACGCCGCGGCCCGGCGCACGCCGCCCGGCGGATCCGCCACCGCCCGGCCGCGTGCCGTGCATCGACGGCGGCAGCGGCGCCTCGCAGGCGGCCATGGCGCGTTCGACCACCTCGGCCCCGCCCACGTCGTGCAGGCGCTGCCCGGTGGGCGTCACGTCGCCGTCGCGGTACAGGTTGATGCGCCGCAGCTCGAGCGGATCGCGCCCCAGCGTCCGCGCGATGCGATCCATGTGGCGCTCGGCGGCGAACATCACCTGCGGCGCGCCGAACCCACGGAAGGCCCCGTTGGGCGGCGTGTGCGTCGCCACCATGCGGCCCTCGACCCGCACGTTGGGGCAGGCGTAGGGCCCCATCGCGTGGATGACCCCGCGGCTGAGCACCACCGGCGACAGCGTGTTGTAGGCGCCGCCGTCGAACAGCAGCCGGATGTCGGCCGCGAGCAGCTTGCCGGTGTCCGGGTCGACCGCGGTGCGGTAGTGCATGATCGCCGGGTGCCGCTTGGTGGTCGCGCGCAGGTCCTCGTCGCGGCGGTAGATCAGCTTCACCGGCTTGCCGGTCTTCACCGCCAGGGTGGCCGCGTGGGCCGCGACCATGGAGGGGTACTCCTCCTTGCCGCCGAAGCCGCCGCCGGTGGCCGCCTGCACCACGTTCAGCTTGTCGTGGCCCAGCACGCGGGTGAGCGCCTTGACGATGTAGTAGGGGCACTGCATCGAGCCGAAGAGCGTCATGCCGCCGTCGGCGCGGGGGATGGCGATCATCCCCTGGGGCTCGATGTACAGCTGCTCCTGCAGGCCCACGCGGTAGGTGCCCTCGATCACCGTGCCGCCCGCGGCAAGCGCGCCGCGCGCGTCGCCGTGGTCGATGGTGATGCGGCTGAAGACGTTGTCCTCGCCGAAGATGCGCGTGGCGCTGCCCTCGCTGGCCTCGGGATCGAAGAGCGGGTCGAGGGGCGCGTAGGTCACGCGCACGTGCCGCACCGCGGCGAGCGCCTTGTCGCGCGTGGGCGCGGCGACCAGCGCCACCGGCTCGGCCACGTGCCGCACGACGCCGTCGGCCAGCACCGGCTGGTCGTCGGTCATCAGCGCGACCACGTTCTCGCCGGGCACGTCCTTCGCCGTCGCCAGCGTGACGTCCGACCAGTCGAAGGCCGGATCCTGGTCGATCGACACGATGCGCCCGTGCGCGATGGTCGACCGGACGGTGGCCGCGTAGAGGCAGTCGTCCGGCCGCACGTCGTCGACGTAGCGGGCCGCGCCGGTGACCTTGGCGTGGCCGTCGATGCGTACGATGTCTCGGCCGATGTGCATCGACCCTCCCTCCCCTGCCGACTCGGACCGGCACCATAGCGCGGATCGCCGCGCGCGACACGCCTCGGGCGATCGGTGCGCGCGCGCATTTCACCGGCCGCTTGTGTAGATTGCGCCGCGTGCGACGCTACGTTGCCATCGCGGTGGCCTTGATGGTCGTGTTCCTGGCGCTGTTCGGCGTGGTCGAGGCGCTGGGCGTGCCGGTCCTGACCAGCGAGCAGCCGCTGCCCGCGGAGGGCGGCGTGGCGGCCGCGGCGCTCGGCGTCGGCCTGCTGCTGGTCGACGTGCTGCTGCCGGTGCCCTCGAGCGTGGTGATGGTGGGGCACGGCGCGCTCTTCGGGGTGCTGACCGGCACCGCGTTGTCGCTGCTGGGCAGCGTGGGCGCCGCCGCGCTCGGCTTCGCGTTGGGGCGGCGCGGCGGGCCGCTGCTGGCTCGGCTGGTGACGCCGGGCGAGCGGGCGCGCGCCGACGCGCTGCTGGCGCGCTGGGGCGGCATGGCCATCGTCGCGACGCGCCCGATCCCGCTCTTGGCCGAGACGGTGGCCATCCTCGCCGGTACCTCGCCGATGACCTGGCCCCGCTTGCTGGGCGCCGCCGCCGCCGGCTCGCTGCCGCCCGCGCTGGCCTACGCGATGACCGGCGCCTCGGCCGCCGCGCTGGGCGACGGCTTCCTGATGTTCGGCCTGGTGATGCTGGTGACCGGCGGCTTCTGGCTGGCCGCGTGGCGGGCCGCCCGGTGAACCGAGGATCGCCGTGAACTTCACCGATCTCGCGCGCCTGGAAACAGCGCGGCGTCCTTTCGTGTTGTGCACCGTCGTCGATACGGGCGGCAGCACCCCCCGCCTCGCCGGATCGCGGATGGCGGTGGAGGCCGACGCCCTGCACGGCACCATCGGCGGCGGCGAGATGGAGCGGCGGGTGGCCGAGGCGGCGCGCGCGCTGCTGGCCGACGCGCGCCGCCACGCGGACACCTGGAGCGCCCACCTCGTGCGCGATCTGGGCATGTGCTGCGGGGGACAGATGAAGGTGTTCATGCAGAAGGTCGAGCCCGCGCCGCGCCTGTGGATCTACGGCGCGGGGCACGTGGGCACGGCCCTGGCGGCCGCCGCGCAGGGCGCGGGGTTCGCGGTCACCGTCGTCGACGCCCGCGCCGAGTGGGCCGATCCGACCCGCTTCCCCGCCGACGTGACCGTCGTGGACGCCGAGCCCGAGGATCACCTGAAGGCCACGCCGCCGCCCGAGGACGCCTTCGTCGTCGTCGTCACCCACAGCCACCCCCTGGACGAGGCGCTGATCCGCCGCCTGCTCGAGGCGCCGCCGCGGTACCTGGGGCTGATCGGCAGCCGCGGCAAGTGGGCGCGCTTCCGGCAGCGGCTGAGCGCGCGCGGCGTGACCGACGAGCAGATGGCGCAGGTGCGCTGCCCGGTGGGGCTGGACATCGGCGCCGAGACGCCGGCCGAGATCGCCGTCAGCATCGTCGCCGAGCTGGTGCAGGCGCGGCGCGGGCCGAAGCGGGCGCCCGATCAATGGCGCTGATCCACGGCCTGGTGCTGGCGGGCGGCGCCTCGCGCCGGATGGGGCAGCCCAAGGCGCTGTTGACCCTCGACGACGAGACCTTCGTTGCCGGCTTGGTGCGCCGGCTGCGCGCGGCCGGCTGCGCCCGCGTCGTGGTGGCGGCGGGCGCCCACGCCGCGCGCATCGCGCCGCACGCGCCGATCGTCGAGGTCTCGGACTGGCGGCGGGGCATGCGCGCGACGCTGGCCGCCGGCCTGCGCGCGCTGCCGCCGGGGCCGGTGCTGCTGACGCACTGTGATCGCCCGCGCGTGGCATCGGCGACGCTGGCCGCGCTGGCCGCCGCGCGCGACGACGCGCCCTGGGTGCCCACCTTCCGCGGCGCCCCCGGGCACCCGGTGCGCCTGCCCACCTGGCTGCGGCCGCGCCTGCTGCGCCCCGACGACGTCCCGCTGCGCGCGGTGCTGGCCGCCGCGGGCGCCCGCCGGCTGCCCGTGCGCGACCCGGACATCCTGCTGAACGTCAACACCCCGGCTGCCTACGGCGATCTTCGGGGCCGAGGTTGCATCGACCCGATGCGTCACTAAGATATGGGGCCTTTTTGCCCCGGTCAGGAGGTCGGCGTGCTCGAGCTGCTCCAAAAAGTCTTCGGCACGGCCAACGACCGCGCCCTCAAGAAGCTGTGGCCCCAGGTCAAGCAGGTCAACGCTTTCGAGGAGCGCATCAAGAAGCTCGACGACGCCGCGCTGCGCGCGAAGACGGGCGAGTTCAGACAGAAGCTGGCCAACGGGGCGTCGCTCGAGGACATCCGCCCCGAGGCCTTCGCCGTCTGCCGCGAGGCCGCCTGGCGCGTGCTGGGCATGCGCCACTACGACGTGCAGATCCTGGGCGGCCACGTGCTGCACTCGGGCCGCATCGCCGAGATGAAGACCGGTGAGGGCAAGACGCTGGTGGCGACGCTGCCGGTGTACCTCAACGCGCTGAGCGGCAAGGGCGTGCACCTCGTGACGGTGAACGACTACCTCGCCCGGCGCGACGCCGAGTGGATGGGCCAGCTGTACCGCTGGCTGGGGCTGTCCACCGGGGTGATCGTCAACGGCCTGAGCGACCAGGAGCGCCAGACCGCCTACAACAGCGACATCACCTACGGGCAGAACAACGAGTTCGGCTTCGACTACCTGCGCGACAACATGAAGTTCGACCTCGCCTCGTACGTGCAGCGCGAGCTGAACTACGCGATCATCGACGAGGTCGACTCGATCCTGATCGACGAGGCGCGGACGCCGCTGATCATCTCGGGGCCGTCCGAGGGCGACTCGGAGCTGTACCCGATCGTCGACGCGATCATCCCGAAGCTGAAGAAGGACATTCACTACAACATCGACGAGAAGGCCCACTCGGCCACGCTGACCGAGGAGGGCGTGGGCGAGGCCGAGCGGCTGCTGGGGGTCGACAACCTGTACGATCCCGCCCACATCGTCGTGCTGCACCACGTGAACAACGCGCTGAAGGCGCACGCGCTGTACCGGCGCGACGTGAACTACCTGGTGCACGAGGGCGAGGTGCTCATCATCGACGAGCACACCGGCCGCCTGATGCCCGGGCGGCGCTGGTCGGACGGCCTGCACCAGGCGGTCGAGGCCAAGGAGGGCGTGCCGGTCCAGCCCGAGAACCAGACGCTCGCGACCATCTCGTTCCAGAACTACTTCCGCCTCTACGACAAGCTGTCGGGCATGACCGGCACGGCGAAGACCGAAGAGGGCGAGTTCCAGAACATCTACAAGCTGGACGTGGTGGTGGTGCCCACCAACAAGCCCATCCTGCGCGACGACATGCCCGACCTGGTGTACCGCACCGAGAAGGGCAAGTTCCGCGCGTGCGTGGCCGAGATCAAGGAGCGCCACGCCAAGGGCCAGCCGGTGCTGGTCGGCACCACCAGCGTCGAGAAGAGCGAGATCATCCACCGGATGCTGAAGGCCGAGGGCATCGAGCACGCGGTGCTGAACGCCAAGCACCACGCGCGCGAGGCGGCCATCGTCGCCCAGGCCGGGCGGCTGGGGCGGGTGACCGTCGCCACCAACATGGCCGGCCGCGGCACCGACATCATCCTGGGCGGCAACGCCGAGTACTGGGGCCAGTCGCTCATCGAGGATCTGGGCCACATCAAGCGGCACACCGGCGCTTGGGAGAAGGTCGAGGACTTCGTCAAGCAGATCGTCATCGGCCACGCCGATCACGCGCGGCAGCTGCGCGCCGACACGCCCGAGCTGCACTTCATCCCCGAGGAGTTCATCGAGCAGATCGCCGAGACGCGCGACCTGTTCAAGAGCGAGCAGAAGTCGGTGCTCGAGGCGGGCGGCCTGTACATCCTGGGCACCGAGCGCCACGAGAGCCGGCGCATCGACAACCAGCTGCGCGGCCGCGCCGGCCGCCAGGGTGATCCCGGCGCCAGCCGGTTCTATCTGTCGCTGGAAGACGACCTGATGCGCATCTTCGCCGGCGATCGCATGACCGCGATCATGGACCGGCTGGGCATGAACGACGACCAGCCCATCGAGGCGGGCATGGTGTCGAAGGCCATCGAGAACGCGCAGCAGCGCGTCGAGGGCCAGCACTTCGACAGCCGCAAGAACCTGCTCGAGTACGACGACGTGATGAACCAGCAGCGCAAGACCATCTACGGTCTGCGCCGCACGGTGCTCGGCGCCGACGAGGCCGAGCTGCGCGAGTTGCTGCTCGACGCGGTCGAGGATCTCGTCGTGCACGAGGTGAACACGCGCTGCCCGGAGCGCACGCGGCCCGAGGAGTGGGATCTCGACGGGCTGCACAACGACGTGCTGTACCAGTTCAACCACCAGATCGACCTGAGCGACCTGCCGACCGCGCGCATCCGCTACCAGGAGGCGATCTACTTCGCGGTCGAGCCGCTGTACCTGGCCAAGGCCGAGAAGGTGGATCGCTCGGTCTCGAGCAACTTCAAGGCGTCGGTGGGCGACGCGGATCTGGCGGCGCTGAAGGCCAGCGGCGAGAAGGCGCACATCAAGGGCGTCGCGCGGGGCGTGGCCGAGCAGGTCGAGACGCGGGAGCCGCCGGCGCCGGCCGAGGGCGAGGAGCCGGAGGCGCAGGTCGGGCCGACCGAGCTGCACACCACCACGTTCACGCTCGAGAGCGACGGTCAGGTGAAGGTCAGCTTCGCCGCGAAGCGGCCGCGCTGGCTCGAGGACGGCAAGACGGTGGTGGTCGAGGGCACCGTCGGCGAGGACGGCACCTTCGTCGCGCGCACGCTCGCCAAGCCCCTGTTCCACCGGCTGGAGAAGGACTTCTTCCTGCGCGTCATCGACGAGCAGTGGAAGGATCACCTGACGGTGATGGACCAGCTGCGCAGCGGCATCGGCCTGCGCGGCTACGGCCAGCGCGATCCGAAGAAGGAGTACCAGAAGGAGGGCTTCAGCCTGTTCGCCGATCTGCTCGTCGACGTGAAGTCGAAGGTGATCGGCCAGCTGGTGCGGCTCGAGGTGCGCAGCGAGGAAGAGGTGCGGGCCGCCGAGGAGGCGCACCGCCGGCAGATCGAGGCGCAGCTGCGGCAGATGCAGATGGTGGGCGGCCAGCAGGACAAGACCGAGGACGGCCAGCCGCGCAGCAACCCGGCGCAGTCGCCGTCGCCCGACGACATCCTGGCGGCGCCGCGGCGGCGGGCCGTGGGCACCGTGCGGCGCGAGCGGCCGAAGATCGGGCGCAACGATCCCTGCTGGTGCGGCAGCGGCGTGAAGTACAAGAAGTGCCACATGGCCGAGGACGACGAGGCGGCTCGTCAGCAGCCCCCGGCGTGAGCGCGGCGCGCGTCGACGGCGTCCGCTTCGCCGGCGTCCACTGCGGCATCAAGGGCGGCCGGGGGCTCGACCTCGGCCTGATCGTCGCCGACCGGCCGGCGAGCTGCGCGGGGGTCTTCACGACCAACCGCGTGGTGGCGGCGCCGGTGGTGCAGAGCCGGGCCAAGGTGCCGGGCCGCGCGCGGGCGATCGTGGTCAACAGCGGCAACGCCAACGCCTGCACCGGCGCGCAGGGCGACGCCGACGCGGCGCGCATGGCCGCGCTGGCCGCCGAGGCGCTCGGCTGCTCCCCCGACGAGGTGCTCGTCGCGAGCACCGGCGTCATCGGCGCGCACCTGCCGATGCCGCACCTCGAGCGCGGCATCCCCGAGGCGGTGGCGGCGCTCGACGCCGACGGGCTGGACACCTTCGCCCGGGCGCTGATGACCACCGACACGCGCCCCAAGGTGCGCGCGGCGCAGGGCCCCTGGGCCATCGCCGGCGCGGCCAAGGGCGCGGGCATGATCCACCCGAACATGGCGACGATGCTGGGCTTCGTGGTCACCGACGCGCCCGTGGCGCCGGCGGATCTCGACCGCGTCTGGCGCGCGGTGTGCGATCGCACGTTCAACGCGATCAGCGTCGACGGCGACACCAGCACCAACGACATGGCGCTCATCCTGGCGACCGGCGAGGGCGCGCCGCTGGCCGGCGACGATCTGGCGGCCTTCGCGTCGCTGCTCGAGCCGGTGGCGCGCGAGCTGGCGCTCGACATCGTGCGCGACGCCGAGGGCGGGACGAAGACCGTCGAGGTCACCGTGCGCGGCGCGGCGGACGACGCCGACGCGCGGGCGGCGGCGCACGCCATCGCGACGAGCCCGCTGGTGAAGACGGCCCTGCACGGCGAGGATCCCAACTGGGGCCGCGTCATCGCCGCCGCCGGACGCAGCGGGGCGACCTTCGAGCCGACCGCCGTGCGGCTGTGGATCGGCGACGCGCTGATCTACGACCAGGGCGCCTGGCAGGGCGTCGAGGCCGAGCAGGCGGCGCGCGCGACGATGGCCACGCCGGAGTACGCGCTGGCGCTCGACCTGGGCGCCGGCGCCGCGCAGCGCACGATCTACACCTGCGACTTCGGCCCCGATTACGTGCGCATCAACGCCGACTACCGCAGCTGACCGCCCGGGCCCGCTGACGTCCGCGCGTCGTTGGGCTAGGATGCCGCGGCCCCATCCCCCAGCGAAGGACGTCGTCCCATGGCCAACGTCAAAGCCCGCGTGCTGAAGGGCTTCCGCGACTACCTGCCCGACACCATGCTGCCCAAGCAGCGCATGCTGGACACGGTGGCGCGCACCTTCGAGTCGTTCGGCTTCGCGCCCCTGGCCACGCCGGCCCTCGAGTACGCCGACGTGCTGGTGGGCAAGTACGGCGACGAGGGCGACAAGCTCTTGTACCGCTTCCTGGACAACGGCGACCGCGACGTGGCGCTGCGCTACGACCTGACGGTGCCGCTGGCGCGGGTGGTGGGCATGAACCCGCAGATGCCCAAGCCCTTCAAGCGCTACCAGATCGCCCCGGTGTGGCGCGCCGAGAAGCCGGGGCGCGGGCGCTTCCGCGAGTTCGTGCAGTGCGACGTCGACATCGTCGGCTGCGCCGATCTCACCGCCGACGCCGAGTGCCTGGCGGTGGGCGCGGCGGTGCTGCGCGCGCTGGGCGTCGAGGACTTCGTGCTGCGGGTGAACAACCGCAAGCTGCTGACCGCCCTGCTGGCGCGGCTGGGCATCGCCGAGGGCGAGCCGGCGATGGCGGTGCTGCGCACGGTCGACAAGCTGCCGAAGATCGGCGAAGAGGCCGTGCGGGCGCTGCTGCAGAAGGAGAACGGCCTGTCGGCCGAGGCCGCCGACGGCATCTTCGAGTTCCTGGGCCTCGATCCCGCGACCCTCAGCGACTGGTTCGCCGACAGCGAGGTCGGGCAGAAGGGCGCCGAGGAGCTGAACACGCTGCTGCAGCTGGCCGCCGAGCTGGGCGTGCGCGACAAGGTCGAGGTCGATCTGAGCATCGCGCGCGGCCTCGACTACTACACCGGCACCATCTACGAGACCTTCCTCACCGCGTCGGAGTCGCTGGGCTCGGTGATGTCGGGCGGGCGCTACGACGAGCTGCTGGGCATGTTCGGCGGCGCGTCCGAACCCGCCGTGGGCATCAGCCTGGGCGTCGACCGCCTGTTCGCGGGCCTGCTCGAGCTGGGGCTGGTCGAGGCCGACGGCAACCCGACCCGGGTGCTGGTCACCGTGTTCGACGACTCGACCCGGCCAGCCAGCTACGCCCTGGCCGGCGCCCTGCGCGCGGCCGGCGTCAACACCGAGGTCTTCCTCGGCGGCGGCCGGATGAAGAAGCAGTTTCAGCACGCCGACAAGCGCGGCATCGAGTACGTCGTCGTGGCCGGCCCCGACGAGATCGCCCGCGGCACCTACACGCTGAAGAACATGCGATCGGGCGCCCAGGAGGCGCTCGAGCGCGACGCCCTCGTGGCGCGCCTGCGCTGATCGCCCGTGCGTCCTCCGGCACCCCGCAGGCGCGCCGCGCCCAGCCCCCGCCGGGGGCGCTGAGGCCGTGCGCGTCGGCCTGCGCACGCTGGCCTTCCTGCTCGCGGCCGCCGCCCTCGCGGGCTTCGCGGCCGCCCTCGCCCGCGCGCTGCGCGTCCCCGGCGCCGAGTGGGCGCCGCTGGCGGCGTCGGCCGCGCTCCCCTTCGTCGCCGGCCTGATCGCCCTCGGCTGCGCCCTGCTGATCAGCCTGCGGCGCGCCGAGGACGCCGCCGCGATCGCCGCGGTGGTGGGCCTGCTGCTGCTGGGCGCGGGCTGGCTGGTCGAGGCCCCGACCGTCGGCGCCGGGCGCGCGACGCCGGGTCGCCTGCTGCAGGCGGCCGGCGCCGCGTGGGCCGTCGCCGCCGGCGCTGGCCTGCTGGGCGGCCGGCGCGGCCTCGCCATCGCGGTCGCCAGCGGGCTGGGCGCCGTCGTCGGCATCGCCGCCGGCGTCGGCAGCGCCGGGGCGCTGACCCTCGGCGCGCTGGCCTGCGCCTGGGCGGTCGCCGGCGCCGACGCGCTCACCCCCGGCGACAGGCGGTGTGGCTGTCCGCCGGCGCCGGCGCCGGCGCCCTGGCCGGCGCGGTCGGGGTGGGGGTCGGTGGACCCGCGGGCCGGCCATCGCGGCGCTGGGCGACGCCGCCTTCGCGCTGGGCCTGACCGCGGCGACGCTGAAGCTGCGCCTGCTGGACGCCGACGCGCTGATCGGCCGCGCGGCGCTCGAACTGTTGGCCGGCGTGGCGTTGGCGACCGCGGCGTGGGCCCTGACCGCGGTCGGCGACGCCGCCGCCCCTGGCCTCGGCGCGGTGCTCGGCGGGGCGGGCGTGGCGATCGGCCTGCTGTCCTGGGGCCTCGTCCGCGATCGCTGCGCCGGGTGGCTCGAGCGGGCGCTGCGGCCCCGCGCCGCCTCGGCCGCCGCGCGCCTGGCGGCCCTGCCCGACGCGCTGGGCGCGGCCACGGACGCCGGCGAGGCCGCCGCGCGGCTGCGAGCCGAGCTGATCGACGCGCTGGGCGTGCGAGACGCCAGCTACCTCGTGCACGAGGGGCACGGCGTGCTGCGCCCGCTGGCCGCGGCGCCCGCCCGGGCGCACCGCGTCTCGCCCCAAGGTCGGCTGCTGACGTTGCTGGCGGCCTACGAGGCGCCGGTGCCCGCCGAGGCGCTGCGCGCGGCGCCGCTGACCCCGCAGGAGCAGGCCCTGGTCGGCGACGCCGCGCTGGTGGTGCCCTGCACGCGCGGGATCGCGCTCGTCGGCGTGCTGCGCATCGGCCGGCGGGCCGACGGGCGCCCGCCGGACGGCGCGACGTACCGGCTGGTCGCCCGCCTCGCGGCGCCGCTGGGCGCGGCCGTCGATCCGCAGTGGTGGGCCGACCGGCTGGCGCGCAGCTTGACGACCGAGCGCGCGCTCGGCGCCGCCCACCGGGCCGAGGGCCTGAGCGCGGCCGCGCGCGCCACCGAGCGCGCGGTGCACCCTGGCTGACCGTGCTGCGCCGCCGGGCGCGGGGGCGACGCCGAGGCCGCCGCGGCCGCGGACACCCTCGACGCGCTGCTCGGCGACGTGGCGCACGCCCGCGCCAGGCGCGCCCGCGGCGCCCTTCGATCTCGGCGCCCTGCTGACCGAGGTCGCCACGCTGCTGGCCGCCGAGGCCGACGCCCGGCAGGTGGTGCTGGCGGTGGTCGAGCCCGAGGCGACCGCCCGCGCGCAGGGCGACGCCGCCGCGGTTCGGCTGCTGCTGGTGCTGCTGGTGCGCGACGCGCTCGACGCGCTGGCCGACTGGGCGGGGCCGCGCCAGATCACCGTCGCGCTGGGCGGGGGCCGCGGCCGCTGGCAGGTGTGGGTCAGCGACACCGGGCCGGGCCGCGCCCTGCCCGCGGCCGAGGCCTGGGCGCCCGTCGGCCCCGCCGCCCTGCACGCGCTCGCCGCGCGCGTCGCTGCCCGCCACGGCGGGCGGCTGACCGACGACCGGCCGGCCGACGTCGGGCGCCGGATCGGGTTCACGGTCCCTCGCGCCGACGACCTGCATGCGTTAGGTTGACCGCCCCGTCACCTGCCCGATGAGAGGTCCCATGCGCCCGCGCCTGCTGCTCCCGATGATCCTCGGTCTGGCCGCGTCGGCCTGCGGCCCCGCCGAGCCCGACAAGAGCAAGTTCCACACGGCCGCGTCGTGCGAGAGCGACGACGACTGCGCCAAGGGGTTCATCTGCAAGGAGAAGACCTGCCAGAAGGGCGAGCGCACGGCCGCCGAGCTGGCCGCGATGAAGAAGGCCAAGGACGAGGCCAAGCAGAAGGCGCGCGCCGAGGCGGTGAAGAAGAAGCAGACCACCAAGCCCGGCGAGGGCCGGCTGACCGTGCGCATCTGCCCGGTCTACAAGAACACCATCGAGTCGATCGGCACCGTGGTCGCGAAGAACACCGAGACCAAGAAGGAGCACCTGATGCACCTCGCCCGCGAGATCCCCGAGGGCGACTGGGCGGACGAGTTCACCTTCTGGTCGCTGCCGCCGGGCACCTACGAGGTGACCGCCAGCTACGGCATCTCGAAGAACGGCATCGCCGACACGGTGCAGCTGAAATGCGACGACAAGCACATCAAGGACAAGAAGGCCTGCAAGGACGACGTGGTGCGCATCATGGAGGTCGTGCCGCTCGACAAGATGGCGCCGCCCGAGAAGGACAAGGACGGCAACCCCATCAAGAAGCCGTGTGACTGGCAGGCGGAGTGACGTCGCCCCCGGGCGCGGGCGCGTCGTCGGCCGCCGGGGCGCCACCGTCGTCGCCGGGCGCGCGAGGGAAGGGGGTGTGGGCCTCGTCCCGGGGCGCGGCCGGGGGCGCCGACGACTTCGACCGCCACGGCACGCCCACCTGCGCGTCGAGGAACGACGCGACCGACCGTTCGAGCGCGGCGCGGTGCGCGGTGCGGGCGCGCACCAGGTGCTCTTCGAGCGCCTCCACCCCCTCGACGGGCAGCTCGCCCGGCTGATAGCCGATGTCGTCGCACAGCGCCATCAGCTGGCGCAGCTTCACCTGATCGAGCGGCCGCGACGGCACCAGCTCGCCGTGGGCCTCCCCCCCGTCCACCTGCAGCACCAGGCCGCTGTCGCGCAGGATGCGGAGCGCGGGCTCGACCTCGTCGAGCTCGATCTGCAGGCGCGCCGCGATGGTCTGCAGCGGCAGGCCGCCGCCCTCGGTGCGGAAGCGGCGGGCGATCTCGAAGAACACCCGCGCCACCAGATAGCCGGTGGGCGGTGACACCAGACGCTGGTCCGGGCCGCGCCGGCGGTGCAGCATCGCGCGCGTCAGCGCGTGGCGGTTTTGCACCATGTAGGCCAGCTCGACGCCGCCGAGCACGATGATCCACGCCAGGTACACCCAGATGAAGAAGACCGGGATCAGGGCGAACGAGCCGTAGATCTTCGACTGGACCGATCCGGTGTAGATCGAGTCGATGTAGGTGTTGAACCCCCACTTCGAGGCGGCGATCATCGTGGCCGCCCAGATGGCGCCCAGCAGCGCCACGCGCCACTGCACCTGCGCGTGCGGCAACAGGCGGTACATCAGCAGCAGCGCCGACACCTCGAGGCAGAAGTTGATGAACTGCGCGCCCAGCGTGAACCCGAAGGGCATCGCGTCGAGGCCGGCCTGCATCCAGCGGGCGACGACGAAGCCCAGGCCGACCAGCGCCGGCGCCAGCGTGATCACGCTGTAGAACGTGACCAGCCGGCGGTGCAGCGGGCGGCTGGTGGGCACCCGCCAGATACGGTTGAACGCCCGCTCGATGGACAGGAACAGCGAGAGCGCGGTCACCAGCAGGAAGACGAAGCCGACCAGGCCGATCGCGCCGCCCTGGGCGCGCTCGAGGAAGCTGTCGAGGATGCCCGTCACCTCGCCGACGCTGTCGGCGAGCAGCGAGTGCAGCAGCCAACCGCGCACGCGGCCGGCGAGCTCCTCGTTGGGCACGATGGCCTTCATGATGCCGAACGACACCGCCATCAGCGGCACCATCGACAAGATGGTGGTGAAGGCCAGGGCGGCCGCCGTGCGCAGGGCCTGATCGCCGACGAGCTGGCGGCCGATCTCCGAGGTCAGCGAGATCGCCCGCAGGGTGAGCGCCACGCCGGTGCGTCCGCGGGCGCTCGCGCGGCGCTCGAGATCGTCCAGCCAGTCGTGCAGCGACAGCGCCATCGCGCCAGCATAGACGCGGCGCCGCGGCGCGGCGACTTCCCCGTCGTCCGGGTTCAGCGCGGATCGCCCCGCAGGGTGAACGCCGCCCAGAAGTAGGGGTGCGTGAAGTCCGAGGCGTCCTGACCGAAGCGGGCCGGCCGCACGCCGCGGAACATCGCGGCGCGCGAGGTGCCGAGCGCGGCGACCACCTGCTCGCCCAGCGCGTCCGGGCGCAGCTCGCCCCGGCGCAGGGCCTGCTGGGCGCGGTGGAAGGCCGTCAGCGCGTCGGTGCGGAACAGCTGGGCGTAGAAGACGCGCATGAACAACACGCTGGCCGCGTCGTGCACCGGCCACCGGCTGGCGACCACCGTCCGCGCGCCGCCGAGCAGGAAGGCGCGGTCGACCACGCCGACGATCTCGTCCCCCCGGTTGGCCCGCCCCCGCGCCGAGTCGCACACCGACAGCGTCACGAGGCGCGCCTGCACCGGCAGCGTCGCCAGCTCGTCGGCGTACAGCCGCCCGTCGTGCCGACCGTCCCGCTGCAGCTCGAGGTAGGCGGGCGCGTGCGGCGCCGGGCGCACGCCGTGCACCGCGAAGTGCACCACGTCGGCCCCCGCCAGCGCGCGCCGCACCGCCCCTTCGCGCGCCTCGACGCCGGTGAGCGTCTTCGCCGTCGCGAACGCGCGCGCCACCTCGTCGACCTCCAGCCGCGCGCCGGGCAGATCCCCGATGGGATCGCCGACGGCCAGCACCGACCGGGGCGGCGACGGCGCGGGGCCGGCGAAGGCGGCGCCCAGGGCCGCCCGGTTGGCGGCGCTGAAGACCGGCAGCCGATCCACCAGCAGCGCGTCACCGGCCGGCAGCAGCTCGAAGGGCAGGTGGTGCAGCGCCCCGTGCGGCAAGACGGCCAACGCCCGCGGCGCCGCGTCGCCCAGCAGATCCGCCGCGAAGGGGGCCACGAGCCGCTGCGCCAGCCAGCGGGCGGGGGCTCGCCAGCGGGCGCTGCCCACGCGGACGGCGTCGAGCACCGCCTCCACCTTCGCTTCGACCTCGGCGCGCCCCTCGGGGTGGCGCACGCCGCGCGTGGCCCCGTCGCGCGTGTAGAACACCCACCAGGCGTCCGGCAGCAGGAACACCTCGATCACCGCGACGTCCGCCGGCACCTCGCCGGCGCGGGCCGCCGCGGCCGGGCGGCGCAGCGCCGCCAGGTTCACCGCCCGCTCCATCGCGCGCGGCGCAGGCAGGCCGTCGGGGCCCTGCTCGTCGGGCCGATCGCCCAGGAGCGCCTCGGTGAACGCCCGGCCCTTCGCCCGATCCACCACGGCCAGGGCGCCGGGGTAGTCGCTGCGGCCCGCGCGCAGATCGATCAGCGCCTCGTACACCCAGGCCCGCTCGGCCACGAACCAGCCGGCCAGATCGAGCGCGCCGACGGCGTCGCGCGCCCGCTCGTAGGCCTCGACCGCGCGGGCCAGGGCCGCTTCGGCGGCCGCGGCGTCTCCGCCGCGCAGCGCCCGGCGGGCCTCGAACCCGGCCAGCACACCCGCGGCCTCGGCCGGCAGCTCGGCGCCACTCAGCGAGGCCGCGCACGCCTCGAAGGCGGCGTCGTCGTGCGCCAACAGCGCGCCCCGACACACCGCCAGCCGAGCCTGCACCTGCAGCCCCGCGTCGAGCGAGGCGGCCTGCACCGCCGCCAGGCCCGCGGCCGCCGCCGCCCGACCGGCCGCCACCTCGCCCAGGCCGTAGCGCGCGTGCGCCAACGCCACCTGGGCCTGCGCCTCGACCAGCGCGAAGCCCTGCCCCTGCGCCGCGCTCAGCGCCTCGGTCGCCCGCCGGGCCGCCTCGGCGTGATCCCCCGCCATCGCCGCGAACACGGCCGCGTTGGCCCGCGACTGCGCGGCGACGTCCAGCCGCCCGGCGCGCGCGTACAGCAGCGCCGCCTGATCGAGCAGCCCCTCGGCGTCCTCGAAGGCGCCCACCTGGCCCACCAACAGCGCCATGCCGTCGAGGGCCATGCCGCGCAGCGCCGGCTGCTCGGCCACCTGCGCGCGCCCGTGCGCGTCGAGGTAGGCGGCGTACGCCGTCTCGAGATCGCCCTGCACCCAGGCCAGCCCGGCCCGCTGGATCTGCAGCTTCAACACGTCGGAGGGGGGGCCGTGCGCGCGGTGCCAGGCCAGCGCGGCGTCGTAGGCGGCCTGCGCGTCGTCCGGCCGCCCGGTGTCGGCGTACAGCCGGCCCAGGTACCGGCGCGCCAGCGCCGCCTGGTGCCCGTCGTCGGCCGCCTCGGCCTCGGCGATCGCCGCGCTGAGCACCTGCTCGGCGGCGCCGTTGTCGCCCACCTTGCGCAGGGCCAGCCCCAGTCGCGCGCGCACCACGTGCGCGGGCACCGGCGCGTCGTCGCGCGTCAGCGCGGCGCGATAGCCGACCACGGCCGCGCGGAAGTCGGCCCGCGCGTAGGCGGCCTCGGCCTCGGCGTAGGGGTGGGGTGCGTCGCGACAGCCCGACAGCGCCGCGAGCAGCGCGACCGCCAGCGCGCAGATCCACGGCGCCCGCGCGGCGTCCGCACGACGCCCCGGGCCGCCGGCTGGGCGACGGGTGGTCATGGTCCGTGCTTGACTTCGACCGCCTCGAGGAGGGTGAAGCCGCCGGCGCCCGCGTGGCCCCTCAGGCTCTCGCGCAGCGCCGCCACCTTGGCGTCGCGGTCGCCGCCCCGGGCGCCGGACCGGGCCAGCAGCGCCGCGAGATCGTCCACCGGCTGCCAGGTGAGCAGGGCGACGAAGCGCTCGCGCCCGGCCGGCCCTTCGACGACGAAGACGGCCTGCACCCGCCCATCGCCCTCGATGGGTCGGTTGATCAAGGTCGGGTCGGGCAGGCCGAAGCTGCCCTCGCTGTCCAGCACGGCCAGCGACAGGAAGGCGCCGCCTTCGGCGTCGACGACCACCCGCACCCGGTCGGCGTGCAGCACGTCGTCGCCGGGCACCGCGCTGGCGTCGCTGCCGCGGGTGGCGCGCTCGCCGGTCAGATAGATGTCACCCGCGGGCGCCTGCCGCGCGGTGTCCGGGCGCAGCGTGAAGAACATCATCGCCGCGGCGAGCGCGGCCAGCCCGCCCACCATCCACGCGGCGCGCGATCGTGGCGCCGGCCCACCGCGCAGCGACCAGCCACCCGCGTCGGCGACCGCCGGCCCGGGCAGCGCGGGCTGCAGGGCCGCGGTGACCCACACCCCACCGGCCCGCTCGCCGGTCGCGCGGTACAGCGTCGCGGCCTCGTCGGGGGCCTCGCCGAGGATGGCCGTGGGCGTGCACGCCCCGGGCGCGGCGGCCGCCACCACCCGGCGACGCGCGTCGGCCGCGGCCCACGCGCGCAGCGCCGTCAGCCAGGCCCGCGCCGGGCCCGCGTCCTCCGCCGGGGCGCCGCCGAGCGTCCAGGCCAGGGCGACGCGCCCCGCGCCGACCGGCTCGCTGGCGGCGGCGTCGGCGGCGAGGTCGGCGACGTCCTCCACCCGCAGATCCGGCCCCGAGACGATCGCCACCAGCACCCACGCGTCGAGGGCCTCGAGCCACGCCGGCGCCGGCCCTTCGTGGGGCTCGGCCAGCGCGTCGAGCAGCGCCTCGACCTGCGGATCGGGCGTGCCCTCGTCGTCGATGTGCCGGGCTTCGCTCATGTACCTCTCGTCCCGCGCCCCAAACGGCCCCTGTCTGCTCTAGTGGGCCGCCAGCGCGGCGATCTTATGTGTCGTCCCCGGAAAGCCAGCCGCCCTTCACCAGGACGGCGCGCGCCGCCTGCACGATGCGGTTCTTCCACTGGTAGACGTTGTTGGGGTTCGTCCCCTCGCGCTCGGCGATCGCGCCCACGTCCAGCTCCTCGACGAAGAGGTAGTCGTAGTAGGTCTGCCCCTTCTCGCTCAACGCGCCGCGGATGGCCGCGCGCAGCTCGGCGCGCGTCTCGGCCTCGGCGATGCGCGCGTCGAGCGTCGGCTCGTCCTCGTCCGCCATGCGGTCGAGCCGCGCGTCCCCGCTCGGATCGGGCGCGTCGAGGTCCAGCCGGAACCGGCCGCGCAGGCGCACCACCCGATCGAAGTGCCGCCGCGCCACCCGCTCGCCCACGCGACACAGGTAGGTGCGCAGCGAGGCGTTGCCCCGCCAGCCGGCCAGCGTGCGCGCGTCGTGGGCGAAGAAGGCGATGAAGGCCTGCTGCACCGCGTCCTCGACGTCCTCCGGCCGCACGCGCCCGGTGCGCGCGACGGGCAGGAACGCGATCGAACGCCGGACGGCCGCGTGGTGTCGGCGCACCAGCGCGCGCCGAGCGGCCTCGTCGCCCGCGACGCAGGCCTCGACCAGCCGCGCGTCGTCGCCGAAGGGGGTCGGATCGCCCACCGCGCCGTCCGTCACTCCGTGCCGTCGAGGAAGCGGATCAGCGGCTCGACGAGGCGCTCGGTCAGGTCGACCCGCGCCACCCGCAGATCGGCCGCGGTCTCGTCGACGAAGGCCGCGATGCCGTCGAAGAGCGGGCCGCCCAGCCCCTGCAGCTTGGGCGCCCGCGCCCGGTCGAGGTGCAGGCCGGCGTCGCGCAGGGCGCTGACCACGTCGGCCTCCGTCGCCGGCCGTGGCTCGCGCAGCAGCGCCTCGAGCGGCGCCTGATCCACCCAGCCCTCGAGGTAGGCCTCGTGCCGCCCCAGCGCCTCCTCGAGCAGCAGCAGCCGGTAGCCGTCGAGGATGCCCTGCAGCCCGGCCACCCGCGCCGCCTCGGCCGACTGCGCGTCGGGCGGGAAGATCGCCTCGAAGGCCGCGAAGTAGCCGTCCATCGCGCGCCGCAGCTGACCGTCGAGGGCCTCGCGCGCCCCGCGCACGCCCTCGACGAAGCCCTGCCGCAGCCGCGCCCGCGCGCCGTCGAGCCGGTGCTGGCGCTCGAAGCCCGCCGGCATCGCCCACGCCTCGCCGACCTCGGGCGCGCAGGCCGCGAGCGTCTGCTCGAGCGCGCCGGCCAGCCGCTCGGGCACCGTGCCCTCGGCCTCGCGGCGGAAGGCCTCGCGATCGCGCGCCACCCGCTCGGCCAGGGCCGCCACCGCGGCGTCCTGCCGCTCGACGCGATCGAGGCTGGCCTGCACCCGCGCCAGCCCCGCGCGGGCCAGCCGCTCGACCTGCCGCGCGACCGCGTCGCCGCGCACTCGCCCCGCCCGGTGGAAGAAGGCCCGACCGAGCGCCTTGTGCAGGCGGGGGAAGCCGCTCTCGCGCAGGGCGCCGACGTCGCGGTGGCGCAGCCCCTCGAGCCCCTGCTGCGCGCTGACGACGCACACCTCGCGCACCCGCCCGCCGAGCGCCGCGCGCCCCCGCTCGGACTGCGCCACCACGCGCTCGCCCGCCACCCGATCGGCCCGCGTCACCACCGCCAGCGCGTCGCCGCCGTGCGCGTCCAGCCAAGCCGCCGCCTCGGCCCACGCGTCCTCGCTGGCCTCGGCGTCGATCAGCCACAGCACGCCGTCGACGTCGCCGGCGGACAGCGCCCCGTCGGCCAGCGGATCGGGCAGATCGAGGATGCTCGCGCGCACCAGCTCCTGCACCGGCATCAGGATCTCGACCCGCCGGACGCCCCCGTCGTCGCCGTCGACCCCCGCCCGCGCCACGACCTCGCGCAGCGCCTGCGGCCGCACCGTCTCGATGCGCCCGTCGTGGAAGACGACGCGGGCGCTGGGCCGCCGCCCGTAGCGCAGCAGGTGCGGCACCCGCGTGTCCTCGGGGATCAGCGGCTGGCCGATCAGCGCGTTGACGAAGGTGGTCTTGCCCGCGCCGGATCGCCCGACGACCGCGAGCAAGAGGGGCTGGTCGTGGCCCTCGATCAGCCGGTCGACGCGGCTGGCCAGATCGGCCAGCCCCTCGGCGCCGGCGAGCACGCGACCGAGGCGGTGCAGCCGCTCCACCACCTCGGCGGGCGGGCGATCACCGCCGTGCGAGGGCGTGGGGGCCGGGCTGAGGTCGATCCCGGCCAGCGAGCGCGACTCGACCGACCCCCCGGGGTCGGGCGGCGGCGGCAGGGGGGGCTCCAGCGCGGGGGACGGGGGCGTCACCTGCGCGGCCGGCGGCGGCTCGAGGGGCTCGAGATCCTCGGGGGGCGGCGCGATCGAGCCGTCCTCCTCGGCCAGCAGGCGGTTCACCGCGGCCTCGAGCAGCGGGGCGATGGGACCGCTGGCGCGCCGGGCCGTGGCGGGCGGCGGCGCGCCGTGCTGGGTCGGCGGCTCGACGACGTAGGTCTCGTCGTCGTCGTCCTCGTCGTCGTCGTCCTCGCCCACCGGCTCGCCGGCCAGGGCGCGCCGCAGCAGCCGCTCGCCCGAGGCGTCCGGATCGTTGACGCCCGCGTAGGCCGCGCCCAGCAAGGGCTGCGCCCAGCGATCGTCGGCGCGCAGCCGGATGACCGCGCGGAAGCGCTCGGCGGCCTGCGCGGCCTGGCCCGCCGCCAGCTCGGCGGCGCCCAGCGCCAGCAGCAGATCGGGATCCGGCGCGCGGCGCGCGAGCTGCGCGGTCAGCCGCTCGCGCGCGGCCCCCGCCCGGCCCGCCAGCACCTCGGCTAGCCCGGTCGCCGCGTGCCCCAGCGCGTCGGAGGCGTCGACCCCCAGCAGCGCCCGGGCGTGCTCGGCCGCGCGCTCGAAGTCGCCCCGGCCGGTGGCCGCCCGCACCGCGATGCGCAGGGCCTCGCGCGGGGCGTCGGTCAGCGTGGCCGCCGTCTCGGCCGACATCTCGGCCTGGTCCAGCCGCCCGCTGCGCAGGTTCAGGTGGGCGTGCAGCAGGTGCAGCCAGGCCTGATCGGGCGCGGCCGCCATGGCGCGCAGCACATAGCCGTGAGCCTCGCCCAGGCGGCCCTCCTGGGCCAGCGCCTCGGCCATGCCGGCCAGCGCGCCGGTGGACTCGGCGTTGCGGCGCAGCACCTCCTCGAAGATGGGCCGCGCCTCGGCGGGGCGCTCGAGCGCCAGCAGCGACCGCCCCAGGGCCACCCGCGGCGCCTCGGCCGTCGCGTCGAGGGGCAGCAGGCGCCGCAGCACCGCCACCGCCTCGACGTGGCGCTCCTGGCAGCGCAGGGCGTCGGCCAGCACGAAGAGCAGCGCGGTCGCCGTCGGGTGCAGCTCGAGACCGCGCCGCGCCAGCGCCTCGGCCCGCTCGTAGCGCCCGTCGACCACATAGCACTCGGCCAGCGCGGCGATGGCCCCCGCGTGATCGGGCCGCGCCTGCAGCGCCCGCCGCAGCAGCTCGGCGGCGCCCTCGACGTCCTCCTGCAGGACGCGCACGCGCGCGAGGGCCAACAGGCCGACGAAGACCGGCATGTGGGCCACGAGCTGGGTCAGGGTGCGCTCGGCGCGGAAGAGGTCGAAGCGCCCGAGGTGGGCGAGGCCGGTCAGCAGCGCGACGGCGGGCTCCTGGGGGCGACCGAGGCGGGCGAGGGCCTCGAGGCTGTCGTCCGGTCGGCCGTCGACCAGCTGGGCGTGGGCCGCGCGAAGGGGCGCCTCGGCGTCGGCGGGCAACGCCAACCCATCGAGCGCCCGCTCTAGGTCCTCCGCTCGCATCGCATCGCCGCCCCCTCGGGGCGTCGAGCATACGCGGGCCCCGTCGCGACGGTCAATCGGCCGCCGGTGGCGCGGCGACGGCCCGCCACCATGCCGCGAGCTCGTCGGGATCGCGGCACACCGGCGCCGGCGGCAAGGCCCTCAGCAGCACCTTGCCGTAGCCGCGCGCGGTGAGGCGGGGGTCGAGGATCGCGACGACGCCGCGATCGCCGCGGGTGCGCAGCAGGCGACCGAAGCCCTGCTTGAGGGCCAGGGCCGCCCCCGGCAGCTGGACGCGGCGGAAGGGATCCTCGCCGCGCGCGCGGGCCTCGGCCAGGCGGGCCTGCAGGACGGGATCGTCGGGCACGCCGAAGGGCAGCTTGTCGATGATGACCAGCGACAGGGCGTCGCCGGCGACGTCGACGCCCTCCCAGAAGCTGGCCGTGCCCAGCAGCACCGCGCCGGGCGTCGAGCGGAAGCGCGCCAGCAGGCGATCGCGGGGCGCCTCGCCTTGGCGCAGCAGGGGCCAGGGCAGGCGCCCGCGCAGGCGCGCGTGCACGGCCTCGAGGTTGCGGACGCTGGTGAAGAGCACGAACGCGCGGCCCTCGGTCAGCGCCGTCAGCCGCTCGGTCCAGGCGGCCACCGCGGCCGGGTGCGCCGGCGAGCCCGGCGACGGCAGGTCGGGCGGCAGGAACAAGCGGCAGCGCGCCGCGTGATCGAAGGGGCTGTCGAAGAGGGCGGTCTCGGCGTCCTCCGGGGCGCCGAGTCGGCGCCGCGCGTAGTCGAAGCCGCCGTCCACCGCCAGCGTGGCCGAGGTGAAGACGACCGCGTGCCGACGCGCGTACAGCGTCGGCTCGAGCCGCGCGCCGGGATCCACCGGCTGCCGGCCGAGGTGCGTCCCGCGGCCGCGGGCCTCGCGAAAGGCGACGGCGGCCTCGCCGTCGGTCGGATCGAACAGCCGCGCCAGATCGTCGCGCAGGGCCGCCGCGCGGCGGGCCAGCGCCGCGACCGACTCGCCCTCGCCCGCTCGCGCCACCAACGCGTGCGCCGCCTCGGCCAGCGCGTCGTCCAGCGCCAGCCACGCGTCGATCCACGCCGGCGGCGTACCGTCGTCGGGCCAGGGGGCGCGCCCCCCGTCGGGCGGCCGCAGGGCCTCGAACAGCACCGCGGCGGCGGCCGCCACCGCGCCGAGCTCGACCGGCGGCGCCCCGCCCCCGGCGCGCGCCGCGTCGCGCAGCCAGGCGTCGAGCCGCCCGGTGCCCACCTGGACGCCGAAGAAGACCGACGCGATGTCCGGCACCGCGTGGGCCTCGTCGAAGATCACGACGTCGTGATCCGGCAGCGCGGCGCCGCCGGCCTCGCGCACGACCAGATCGGCGAAGTACAGGTGATGATTGACGATCACCACGTCGGCGGCGGCGGCGCGGCCGCGGGCGCGGGTGACGAAGCAGGCCTCGTAATGCGGACAGCGCCCGCCGAGGCAGGCCTCGGCGTTCACCGTCAGCGCGTCCCACACCGGCGCGTTCTCGTCCACCGCGGCCAGCTCGGCACGATCGCCGGTCGAGGTCGCGTCGCGCCAGCGCGCCAGGGCCGGCCACGCCGGATCGTCGGTGGGCGGCGACGTCTCGAACCGGTGGAGGCACAGGTAGTTGCGGCGGCCCTTCAGGATCGCCGACGACACGCCGCCGGGCAGCGCCGCCCGCAAGAGCGGCAGATCCTTGTTGGCCAGCTGATCCTGCAGCGCGCGCGTGCCGGTGCTCACCACCACGCGCCGCCCGGACTGCGCCGCGGGCACGAGATAGGCCAGCGTCTTGCCGGTGCCCGTGCCCGCCTCGGCCAGCAGCACCCCGCCGCGCGCCATGACGTCGGCCACCTGCCGCGCGAACGCCAGCTGGGCCGGCCGCCACTCGAAGCCGGGCAGCGCGCGGGCCATCAGGCCGTCGGGCCCGAGCACGTCGTCGGGGGTGTCGCTCACCCGCCCCTTTTACTCACCCGCCGCGCGCTGAGATAGTCTGCCGCCATGAAGCCCTACCTGCACATCGTCGGCGCCCGGCCCCAGTTCGTGAAGGCCGCCGTCGTCCTCGCCGCCGCGGCGGATCGCCCGCGTCACCAGCTCCTGCACACCGGCCAGCATTACGATCCGGGGCTGTCGCAGGTGTTCTTCGACGAGCTCGAGATGGCGCCGCCGGATCACAGCCTCGACATCGGCAGCGGCAAGCACGGCGCCCAGACCGGCGCCATGCTGGCGGCCATCGAGGCGGTCGTCGAGCGCACGCGGCCGGCCGCGATGGTCGTCTACGGCGACACCAACTCGACCCTCGCCGGCGCCCTCGCCGCCGCCAAGCTGCACGTGCCGGTGGTGCACGTCGAGGCCGGGCTGCGCTCGTTCGACCGCCGGATGCCCGAGGAGATCAACCGCGTCGCCACCGACCACGTCTCGGACGTGCTGCTGTGCCCCACCCACCGCGCCGTCGAGCAGCTGGCCAGCGAGGGGCTGGCCGCGGGCGAGGGCGCGCGGCGCGTCCTGTTCACCGGCGACGTGATGCTCGATCTGGCCCGGCAGGTGGGCCGCACGGTGCAGACGCGCACGGCCGTCGGGCGATGGCTGGCCGATCCGCAGGGGCCGCCGCCCGCGCCCCTCGACGCGCTGCCCGCCGACGCGGCCCGCGCCGGCGGCTTCGCCGTGGCCACCCTGCACCGCGCCGCCAACACGGACGATCCCGCGCGGCTGGCCGGCTTGCTGGCGGCGCTGGGCGACCTGCCCTGGCCCGTGCTGCTGCCGCTTCACCCGCGCACTCGGCACGCCATGGCGCGCGCCGGCCTGAAGCCCACGGGCCGCCTGTGCCTGGCCGAGCCCGCCGGCTACCTCGACTTCACCGCCCTGCTGCACGGGTGCGCGCGCGTCTTCACCGACTCGGGCGGCGTGCAGAAGGAGGCCCTGTTCGCCGGCCGCCCCTGCGTCACGATGCGCGACACGACCGAGTGGCCCGAGACGCTGGCCGGCGGCTGGAACGTCCTGGTGGGCGCCGACCCCGAGGCGCTGCGCGCCGCGGCGCGGGCCGCCCCCGAGGGCCCGGCGCCCGTCGACGCGTTCGGCGACGGCGACGCCGGCGGCGCGGTGGCGCGGGCCGTCGAGGCGCTCGGCTGAACCCCCTCCCATGCCGGTGCCAGGCACGCCGCGCGGCCCGCGACGCGCCCCGCCCGCCCCCCCGCCCGACCCCGCGGGGGTTGTCGCGCTTCGCCGGACGTGCTTTGATCCGCGACCGTGGAGCGGCCTGCGCCTACCCGCCGGCCCGCTCGTGAACCCAGGAGGCGACGATGGGCCAGTTCGAAGTCGGCGATATGGCGGTTTACCAGGGTCAGGGGATCGGTCAGATCACCGAGGTCGGGACGATGGAGGTCGCGGGCAACTCGCTCGAGGTCTACACGCTGCGCATGGACAGCGGCACGATCGTACGCATCCC
This sequence comes from Myxococcales bacterium, assembly GCA_020633465.1. Classification (GTDB taxonomy): domain Bacteria; phylum Myxococcota_A; class Bradymonadia; order UBA7976; family UBA1532; genus JACKDN01. The sequence continues at coordinate 353,360 of JACKDN010000003.1, read as the reverse complement.
CACCCACAAGGCCGCCGACGTCGGGCTCCGCGGGCTCATCGATCCGGACGAGGTGCCCTCGGTCTACGCGGTGCTCCGCGAGGAGGCCGACCGCCCCAAGGACAAGACCTGGAACCGCCGCTTCCGCGCCTACAACGAGAAGCTGCGCACCGGTTCGGTGCTCGAGATCGCCCAGGTGATGCGCGATCTGTACCGCCTCAAGAGCGACAAGGAGCTCAGCTACGGCGAGCGCCAGATGCTCGACCAGGCCCGCTCGCTGCTGGTCAAGGAGCTCTCGCTCGCGACGCAGCGCGACGAGATCGAGGTGGCGCAAGAGCTGGAGGACATCTTCGCCGGCGAGTGCTGAGCCGCCTCCCCGCGGCCGGGGCGCCCGCGGTCGCCCCGTGACCGCCCGGAAACCTTCCCCTCCCCTGGTTGTCTACGAGTCCGCAACGGTCGGAAGGACTGCGCGAGCCGATGGCCATGGACGATCCGTCCCGGGACCCGGGCCCCGCCACCGAGGACGACGCCCTCGACGACTGGCTCGAGGACGACGCGCCGCCGCGACGGGCGGGCTTCACGATGCGGCACCCCGTGCTGCTGCTGGCGGTGCTGGCGGGCGCCGTCTTCATGGCGGTGCGCAGCTGGCCCGGCACGGCGTACATGCTGCGCGCGCGTACCCCGGCCGAGTGCGGCAGCATCACCGAGCGCCCGCGGCTGCGGGCCGAGGATCCCCAGGCGGTGCCGCCGCTGCCCCACGACACCTACTGCCACGTCTCGGGCGCCGTGCAGCTGTTGACCACGCTGGCGACGGGCCAGGCGCGGGATCTCGACGATCCCTACCGCCGTGACGAGGGGCGGCGCTTCTTCGTGAAGCTGGCCGGCGACAACGTCTTCGCGGTGCTGGCCGCCGACCGCAAGGACGTGGTGAACCACCGCCTGCGCAAGGGCAGCCTGTTCGGCTTCCAGATCGACGAGCCGGGGCGAATGATCGACCCGGATCGCGAGCCCGGCTACGCGGGCACGGCGCGCACGCTGCGGTTGAAGTTCAGCATCCCCGACAGCGAGCCCATCCGCATCTTCGACACCACCGACCAGCCCTCCAGCCGATGGCACCACGCCGCGGCGCTGATCGCGATGGTGTTCACGGCCCTGCTCGCGCTCTTCGGCCTGGTGCGCGTGATCCGCCGACGCCGCGAGGGCTGACGCGCTCGCGCGTGCCATCGCGGCGGTTGGTCGTTGCGCCGTCGACTCTGCTATCCTTCACCGCCGCTGGAATCGCGAGCCCGGGGGAGTTCGACATGCGCACCCAATCGTCGATGATCTGGCTCGCCGCGGCCCTCGTGGTCGCGCCCCTGGCGCTGCTCGCGGGCTGCGACGACAACGCCGCCAAGCCGGATCACCGCGAGGTGCTGACCGAGCAGGATCCCGACCGCACGCCCACCCCCGGCGGGGACAACCGCCCCGAGTTCGACGACGCCGGCAACCTGCTGCCCCCGCAGACCTTCGGGCGCATCCTGGTCATCGCCGGGGACGACGAGAAGGACGTCCACGTCGGCGGCCAGGTCGAGCTGGCGGTGCTGCTGCTCGACACCGACGGCAACCCGGTGTCCGACGATCGCGTCGAGTTCGCGATCGTCGACGAGGACGCCCCCCAAGGCGTCAGCCTCAGCGCCCGCCGCACCGTCACCGACGCCAACGGCCTCGCCTCGGTCGACTTCCAGGCCGGCATGGAGGTGCGCGACTTCACGGTCGAGGCCTGGAGCCCCGACACGCGCCGGCTGCAGTTCACCGTGCACGTGCGCGATCTGCCCGCCGGCGACGTCGAGGTGGCCTTCGACTACGAGGGGCCGGTGCCGCTCGGCCAGCTCGAGGTGTACCTGCTGACCGACGACACGTTCTGCGAGGATCCCTACTACCTCACCCGCCCCGAGGGGGAGGCCGAGGTGCTGCACTCCGCGCAGGTCGAGCACCACTCGGATCGCCTGCTGGTCGAGAACATCCTCGCCGGCACCCGCTTCTCGGTGTTGGTGCGCGGGCGAACGGCCACCAACGGCGTGCTGGCCGCGGGCGGCTGCGCCGGCGATCTGGTAGTGCGCGCCGACGAGGTGCGCCGGGTGCGGGTGTCGGTCTTCCTCCTGCCCCTCAACCCCGCCGGCACCTACACCCTCATCAACCACTTCGACTTCACCGACGCCATCCCCGGCACGCTGGGCGACGTCATCCGCGCGCTGGTGCGCTTCTTCGGCGACCAGAACCACGAGCGTGAGATCGCCGGCCTCGTCTTCGACCTCGTCGAGGGCCTGGTGCGCGAGGCGGCGGGCGCCATCGGCGCGCTGGTGGTCGATCTGGTGCGCGGCTGGGTCGAGGACGACCTGAACGACATCATCAACGACTACATCGACAACGACGGCCCCGACTGGCTGCGCAGCTTCTTCACCGTGGGGTCGGACATCATCAGCGTCGTCAGCAACATGGAGGTCATCAGCAAGATGCGCCTCTCGAAACCGCGGCGCGACGGCACCTTCGACGGCAGCCAGAACTGGATCGGCATGGCCTTCTACTGGCGCCTGCCCTGCCAGAACGACCCCGATCCCGAGTGCGGGCGCTACGCGTTCACGATGGACGAGGTGGCCGCGGCGGCCGAGGGCATCCAGCTCGTGTTCGGCCAGTTCAGCGGCCGGATCCACACGTACAACCAGGGCATCATCGACAGCCACACGATGGACCTGCAGTACGGGCGGCTGATCATCTTCGTGCTGAACAACATCGTGCTGCCCTTCATCGCCGACGGCGCGGACAACCTGCACGACGCCCTGTTGAACCTGGCCAACTGCCCCGGCTTCGCCAACGGCATCACCGGCGGCAACAGCCACCTGCGACTGGGCGGCATCAACATCGTCAGCCGCAACACCATCGAGGGCTGGTGCACCACGGTGCTGGGCGTGGCCGGCGACGCCGCCGAGGCGATCATCGGCCGCCTGCGCATCGACACGCGGCTGACGCTGCAGGGCGAGATGCAGTTCGTCGAAGAGAACGACGATCTGACCGTGGACGCCATCGAAGAGGGCGTCTGGCGCGGCATCATCCGCACCAGCAACGACGAGGGCCCGCCCTTCGACGGCGACTTCGCCGGGCCGATGGACGGCGCGATGAACGAGGGTGAAGAGATGGAGGGCGGCGCGTCACCCTGACGCGCCGGGGTCGGTCGGCCGGGGTCGGCCGAGCCGTCAGATGCTCTCGGACTCGAGCACCCGCCGCACGAAGAAGCCGCGGGTGTCGGTCACCTCGACGAAGGCGTCGAGCAGGGTGCCGTCGCTGCCGCAGTACAGCTGGGCGGTGTCCGGCCCGCGCTCCCACACGAACATCCGCTCGCACGAGGCCGGGCCGCAGCCCGCGGGCGACGCCCCCTGCTTGGGGATGTCGGTGCCCTCCATCGGCAGCGACGTGGCGCCCACCCACAGCGTCGGCGGCTCGATGTCCTCGGCGCCGTCGAGATCGAGCACGATGATCTCGACGCGATCGAGGCGGTAGGCCTCGCTGTTGCCGCCGCCCACCGGCGTGCAGGTCATCTGGGCGCTGGTGATGCTGGGCTTGTTGGCCGGCTCGGTGACCTCTTCGGCGCAGGCGGCGCAGGCGAGGGCGGCGAGGGGCAGGGCGACGGCGCGACGCATGGCAGGCTCCCGGTGGGGCTTCGAGGTCTCGCAGCTTAGGGCAGCTTCGCGCGCACGGGCAAGCTCGCGCGCGGCGCGCGAGGGGGGTGCGCTCGACCCGCCGTTGCCCTTACCATCGCCGCGTGCACGGCCTCCTCCTCGTCCTGCTGCTGGGCGCCCCCCCGTTGGTGTGGCAGTTCCCCGGCCCGCGCGGCGCCGAACTGCAGGCGGCGCTGATCGCGGCGCGCGGCGACGCCGCCGAGCACCGGATGAACGAGGACGAGCTGCGGGCGCTGCTGGACGCGGCCCCCGCGCCGGACGCCCTCGGCTGTCTGGCCGACGCGCGACCCTGCGCCGACCCCCGGGTCGAGGTGCTGCAGCTGATGGGCGCCGCTGGCGTGATCGTGGCGACCTCCGAGGCCATCGACGGCGGGTTCGCCGTCACGCTCACCCGGGCGCCCCCCACCGAGGGCCCCTGGAAGGGCACCGGCGCCACGCTCGCCGCCGCCGCCGAGGACGCCTTCGGCCAGCTGCGCGGGCACGGCACGCTGCAGCTGACCACCGAGCCCGCCGAGGCCGCGGTGTTCATCGACGATCGCCGCGTCGGCGACGGCAGCGGGGCCTACCCCGTCGGCCCCGGCGGCCACCGGCTGCGGGTCGAGGCGCCGGGCGCGCGGGCCACCGAGCAGCCCTTCGAGATCACCCTCGGCAAGACGACGACGCTGAAGGTCACCCTGCCCGACGCCTACGGCGAGCTGGCGCTGTTGCTCGCGCCGGACGGCGCGCGCGTGCTGCTCGACGGCGCCCCCGTGGCCGACGTCTCGAAGCCCATCGAGCTGCCCCCGGGGCCGCACCGCCTGCGCGTCGAGGCCGATGGGCACGACCCCTACGAGGACGAGATCACCATCAAGTCCCGGGTGCGCCTCGACCTGACCATCGGCCTGCAGCGCAGCGAAGAGGCCTGGAAGACGGCCCTGCGCACGCCCGATCCCGACACCCTGGCTCACCCCTACTACGTCCGCGCCTCGGTGCGCCTGGGCTCGGTCCTGTCCGGCGACGTCGACGAGCAGACCGGCCGCGGTGACGCCCGCCTCGACCTCGAGTCGCAGGACGCGGCGATCGGCACCGGCGGCCTCGACGTCGGCGTCGGCTGGCGCAGCCGCTACCTGACCGTCGAGGCCCTGTCCCTCGGCTTCGACAGCGGCGGCAGCGCGGTCGACGCGACGGTGGACGGCGTCGATGGGCGGGTGCGGGATCCCTTCCGCCTGCACCTGCGCCCCGGCTGGGTCGGCGGCCGCTACCCCGCCTGGCGCCTCGAGCCCTATGCCCACGGCGGGCTGGTGTTCACCCGCGAGACGCTCGACGCCCGCACGCCGACCGGCGAGTACACCGAGCTGAGCCACTGGATGGTGCTGCTGGGCCTCGAGTTCGGCGTGCGCTACAGCCTGACGCCCGACTTCTTCGTCCACGTGGGCGCGCAGTTCGACTTCCTGCCCGGCGAGCGCGCGACGGCCGTGCTGCTGTTGGGCGGCGGCTACGCGCTGGAGTTGCCGTCGTGGCTGTGAACGCCCGCGCCGCCTGGATGGCCGCCGGCCTCCTGTGGGCGTCGCCCGCCGCCGCGCAGGGGGACGACGACGCCGACGCGCCGGCCGCCGCCGCGCCGGCCGAGGCCCCCTCGCCCACCCTGCCCGAGCACCCCGATCTGGACGCCGCCAAGGCGGCCTACAACGAGGCGCGCTACAACGAAGCCTCGCGGCGCTTCCTGGCGCTGGCGCAGGATCTGCCCGAGGCCCCGGCGCTGTATCGGGCGCTGGCCCGCGCGCGCATCTACGCCGACGACGTCGAGGGCGCGGTGCGGGCCTACCGCCTGTACCTGCAGATCGCGCCGAAGAAGGCCGGGGATCGCGAGAAGGTCGCCGCCGAGCTGGCGCTGGCCGAGCGCCGGCTCGAGGCCCCGCTGCCCGCCGACGCGCCCGGCCCCGGCGCGGACGCGCTGGCCGCCGCCGGGCCGCGCGCCACCGCCGGGCGCTTCGCGGGCCCCGACGGCGCCTTCGGCGCGATCGAGGCGGCCGTCGAGGCGGGCTTCCTGGGCCCGGAGCTGGCGCGCGCGCGCGCCGAGGTCGGCGAGCAGCTGACCCAGCGCAGCCAGGCGCTGCTCGATCAGTGGTGGGCGCCGGATCAGGTGGCCTCGGCCGCCGACCTCGCCGCGGCGCAGGCGGGCTGGGCCGGCCGCGAGGCGGCGCTCGGCAAGCCGGGGGACGCCGATCTGGCCGGCGCGATGAAGGGGCTGCACCAGCTCGCGAAGGGCGACGCCGCGGCGGCGGTCGAGACGCTGGGCAAGGTCGCGCCGGGTGATCCGCGGCTGCGGGTGGCGCAGGCCATCGCGCTCGCTGGCGCCGGCCGCCGCGACGAGGCCATCGACCTGCTGGACGCCCTGCGCCAGACCTCGGCCGACGCCGAGCGCGTCACGCTGCTGTGGGCGGTGCTGCGCAAGCTGGCGGGGGCCGAGGACGCCACCGAGGCGCTGCTCGAGGCGGTGCGCCCGCCCGAGTGAGCGGGCGATCTAGAGCTGGCGCGGCGGCAAGGCGTTCCGGCAGCTGTTGACCATGTGGCTGACGCCCTTGGCGCCCGGCGAGGCCTCGAGCACCGGCTCGAGCGCCTGGATCGCGCCCACGCAGTCGGCGCCGTCGAAGGCCACGCGGCCGAGGGCGATCTTCTGCCGCACCTCGTTCACCTGCTTCTTCAGCGACAGCGCGTCGTCGTCGCCCGGCGCCTCGGCCAGCACGGCGTCGGCGGCCGCCACGGCGTCGGAGAACGCCCCCTGGCGCAGGGCCTTGCGGGCCTTCTCGAGGCGCTCGGCGCGGGCCTTCGCGGGATCCGGCTTCGGCGGCGCGGGCTTCGCCTCGGCCACCTTCTCGGCGGGCTTCGCCGGCTTCTCGGCCACCTTCGCCGGCTTCTCGGCCGGCGCGGGCTTCGGATCGTCCTCCACCACGATCACCGGCTTCGCCGGCTTCGCGGGCGCGGGCTTCGCCGGCGGCGGCTCGGGCGCGGGCGCGGCCTCCGGCTTCGGCTTCGGCGCGGCCGCGATGGCCGGCGCGCGCTTCGCCGGCGCGCGCTTCGCCGGCGCGCGCTTCGTCGGCGCGGCCTCGGCCACCTTCGCCGGCTTCGGCGCCGGCGCCGCCACCTTCACCTCGGGCGTGGGGGCCGCCGGCGGCTTCACCGAGGGCGGCGTGGGCGCCGGCGGAGGCGCCTCGGCCACCGCGGCGGGCGCCGACGGGCTGGCCGGATCGGCCGAGAAGAGCCACGAGGCCAGCGCAACCGCGCCGAAGAACAGGGCCGCCGCGGCGGCCAGGGCGCGGCCCGAGGGCCCGGTCCGCAGGACGGCCGGATCGCCCAGGCCCCGCAGGCCCGGCGGCGTGTCGACGAACGAGCGCTCCAACGGATCGGCGGCCGCCGGCGCCGCGCCTCCCAGCTGGAAGGGGGCGCTGTCGGCCGCCCGACTGTCATCTTCGCTGGACACCTGCGGCGCCGACGTCGCGCTCGGCGCCTCGGTGGCGGGCGCCGCCGCGGCGGGCGCCAGCGGCATGGGCGTCAGCCGATCGGCGCCGAGGGCCCCGTCGAGCGCCTCGATCAGCGTCGCGGCGTCCGGGAAGCGGTCGTCCGGGCGCTTCTCGAGGCAGCGCATCACCGCCGTCTCGATGGCCCCGGGCACCTCGGTGTCGAGCTTGAACGACGGCGGCGGCGGCACCTCGCTGGCCTGCCGGTGCATGACGTTCATCTTGTTCGAGCCGGTGAACGGCGGCTTGCCGGTCAAGAGCTCGTAGAACACGCAGCCGAGGGCGTAGACGTCGCTGCGCGCGTCGACCGTCTCGCCGCGCGCCTGCTCGGGCGCCATGTACTCGGGCGTGCCGAACACCATGCCCGCCTGCGTCAGCCGCGGCCCGTCGTCGTCGAGGCGCTTGGCGATGCCGAAGTCGAGCAGCCGCGCGTGGTACCGCCCCGGCCGCGTCTCGGTGAGGATGACGTTCTCGGGCTTCAGATCGCGGTGCACGATGCCGGCGGCGTGGGCCGCGCCCAGGCCCTGGGCCACCTGCAGGATGATGTCGGTGGCCTGCGGCGGCTCGAGCCGCTTCTCCTGCCGCAGCAGCTGCGCCAGCGAGATGCCGGGGCAGTACTCGAGCACCATGAAGAAGGTGCCGTCGTGGGTGCGGCCGTAGTCGTGCAGGTTGACCAGGTTGGGGTGCGTCACCTGGCCGTAGGTGAGGGCCTCGTTCTCGAAGCGAAGGGTCAGCTGGGCGTCGCCCGCGTAGCGCTCGTGCAGGACCTTGATCGCGACCTTCTGCCCGATGCGGGTGTGAACGCCCAGGTACACCGTGCCCATGCCGCCCACCCCGATGCGGCGCTCGATTCGATATCTCTCGGCCACGGTGATGCCCAGGAGAGGATCGACGGGGATCCCGTCGTCCGAGCGCGACAGCCCGCAGCGTCCGCAGAAGCGGTCGCCGTCGGGCAGCACGTGATCACACCGTGGGCAGCGCATGGCACACATCCTACCACCCCCGCTTACACCGGCAACCCAAATTGTCGCCGGTGGAAGTTCCAGCAAGCCTCGGGCCACCCGACGGTCGCCCGAAGTCCGCTCAGGGTGCGGCCTTCGGGCGCAGCAGCCCGATCAACCGCGGCGTGTCGGTGAAGTCGTCCACGACCGTCATGCCGGTGAAGCGCGCGCCCGTGAGGTCGCTGCCGTGCACCCGCCGGATGACGATGCCCAGCACCCGATCGGGGTAGTAGCCCCGCAGCCGAGCGTAGATCTCGGGGTCCTTCTCCCCCGAGTCACCCACCAGCAGGAAGCGCGTCTGCGGGTGCGCTTCGAGGATGCCGCGCAGGCGGCCGAGCTTGTAGCCCACCTGATCGAAGGTCGGGTCGGTCCCGAAGTCCTTCAGCAGCAGCGGCCCGTCGGGGAAGCGGTTGCGCCCCAGGAAGTCGAGCACCCGCGGGACGAAGTTCTGGGGGCTGCCGCTGACGTAGAAGACGGCGGCGGCGCCCGCCTCGCGCCACGCCCGGTACGTGCGCGCGGCCCCGGCCACCGGCCGCAGCTGGGCCGAGTTTTTCAGGAGGGCGGTGGCCACCATGCGGCGCCGGCTGGTGATGCCGCTGTGCACGACCGTGTCGTCGTAGTCGCTGATGACGGCCACCGACGGCCCCGCGGGCAGGACGTAGACGAAGCCCGTCGCGGACGGCGCCGGGTGCCCCTTGTCGTCGATCGCGCGCGCCACGATCGCCTGGGGCCCGACCCCGAGCGGCCGCTCGAGGGGCGTGTCGATGCGCCACAGCCCTTCGTCGTCGGTCACCGCGCGGAAGCTGCGCCCGCCGACGCTCACCTCGACCACCGCCCCCTCGATCTCGTCCGACTCGAGGGCCTTGGCCGCCTCGATCGCGTTGCGCAGCCGGCTGGCCGACTTCCGGGGGGCGCGCTGCCCCTCGTCTTCGATGAAGCGACCGGCGGCGATCAGCCGCTCGGGCGTGGCGTGGGTGGGGTAGACGAGCAGCAGGCCCGGATCGTCGGCCCGCGCGACGGCGGGCAGCGCCAGGGCGGCCCAGGCGGCCACCGCGACGAACCGGTCAGTACTCGCCAAAGAGCACCGTGAGGCGCACCCCGAGGGCGACCGCGATCTTGTAGAGCGAGCTGACCGACGCGCTCGACTCGGCCCGCTCGATCTGGCTGAGCAGGCTGACCGACAAACCGGTGCGGCGCGCCAGCTGCTTGAGCGTCAGATCGCTCTCTTTGCGGATGCGCCGGATGTTCTGGCCGATCGTCTTGTGAAGCTCCTCCTCGGGGTTCCGCAGGAGGCCCTTCTTGCGCAGGATGTCCGCGATCTTGTCGCGGAACTCGTCCATGTCGAAGGGCTTCTTCACGTAGTCGCTGACGTTCAGCTTCAGCGCGTCGACCGCCGTCTCGACCGACGGGTAGCCAGTGAAGACCACGATGGCCACGTCGCTGTCGACCTTGCGGATGCGCTGGATCAGCTCGATGCCGTCCATCTTCGGCATCATCAGGTCGATGATGAGGACGTGGAACTCCTCCTCGCGCACGCGATCGACCGCGCGGGTGGGATCGGAGAGGGTGGCGACCTCGTAGCCGGTGGCCTCGAGCATCGTCCTCATGTACTCGCAGATGTCCCGATCGTCGTCGACGATCAGGATCTTGATGTCGGCAGCCATGCGGTCCCTTCGCGCACCGTCCTCGGGGGTCCGTAGCACGGCCCCCCGGGCTTGGCAACCGACACCACGTCACGGGTGTTCCGGCGGGCGGCTCAGCCGTCGTCGAGCAGGCTCTGCTCGAGCGCGCGCTGATCGAGCAGCGCCTGCATGCGCACGCGCAGATCGGCCAGGCGGAAGGGCTTGGTGACGAAGTCGTCGGCGCCCAGCTCGACGCCGCGCGCGCGCGTGGCCGCGTCGCTCACCGCGGTCACCAGGATGACCGGGACGTCCTCGGTGCGGGCGTCGGCCCGCAGCCGCTCGAGCACGCCGAAGCCGTCGAGGCGGGGCAGCATCAGGTCGAGCAGCATCAGGGCGGGCGGATCGCGCAGGGCCTCGTCGAGCCCCTCCTGACCGTCCATCGCCACCCGCACCTGCAGCCCGGCGGCGCGACAGGCCTCGGACAGCAGGCGCACGTTGAACCGATCGTCCTCGACGATCAGCACCTCGGGCCCGGCGGCGGGCTCGGCCTCCGACGCGGTCATTCTTCGAGCATCAGGTTGTCGAAGCGGCTCCACTCCTTGAAGAACTTGAGCTTCACCGTGCCGATGGGTCCGTTGCGCTGCTTGCCGATGATGATCTCGGTGATGCCCTGATCCTCGGTGTCCGGATTGTAGTACTCGTCGCGGTACACGAACATGATGATGTCCGCGTCCTGCTCGATGGCGCCGGACTCGCGCAGATCGCTCATCAGCGGCCGCTTGTTCGGCCGGCTCTCGACGCCGCGGTTCAGCTGCGACAGCGCCACGACCGGGATGTCGAGCTCCTTCGCCAGGCTCTTCAGGTTGCGGCTGATGTCGCTGATCTCCTGCTCGCGGCTGCGGATGCCGGGCCGGCCCTTCATCAGCTGCAGGTAGTCGATCACCACCAGCCCCAGATCGGGGATGTTGCGGTCGCTGGCCAGGCGCCGGCACTTGCTGCGCAGCTCCATCACCGACACGCCGGCGGTGTCGTCGATGTGCACCGACCAGGTGTTCATGCGCTTGACCGCCTGCAGCAGCCGATCGATGTCGCCGTCGGTCAGGTGGCCCGACCGCATCCGCTCGCTGTCGACCCGGGCCTCGCCGGCCAACATGCGGGCAGCCAGCTGCGTGGTCGGCATCTCGAGGCTGAACACCGCCACCGACTTGCCGCCGAGGCGCGCGCCGTTGGCGGCCAGGTTCAGCGCGAAGGCCGTCTTGCCCATCGCCGGGCGCGCGGCGAGGATGATCAGGTCGCCGCCCTGCAGGCCCGCCGTCTTGGCGTCGAGATCGATGAAGCCCGTGGGCAGGCCGGTGACGGCCGACTTCGACTCGAAGGCCAGCTTCACCTTCTCGATGACCGACTGCAGCGCGGTCGGCATGTCGGTGAAGCTGCCCTTCCGCTGCTTCGCCCCGATCTCGTAGACCGCCGCCTGCGCCTCGTCGAACAGCCGCGTCGTGTCGTCGTAGTCGCCCGACTGCGCCTTCTCGATGACGCCGGTGCACACCGTCACCAGCCGCCGCACCTCGGCGTTGTCGTGCACCAGGTGCGCGTGGTGCTCGATGTTGACCGCGGTGGCCTTGGCCTCGGCCAGCGACATCAGGTGGTCGATGCCGCCCACCGCGTCCAGCTCGCCCCCCTGCTCGAGGGCCGTCGCCAGCGTCACCAGGTCGATGGGCTGGTTGTCCTCGGCCAGCGCCAGCATGCGGCTGAAGACGACGCGGTGCCGGGGGCTGAAGAAGTCGTCGGGCGCGAGGAACTCGCTGACCCGATCGAGCGCGCCGTTGTCGAGCAGGATGCCGCCGAGCACCGACAGCTCGGCCTCCCGGGCTTCGAGGTGGCGGGCCGTCGACATCGCCTGCTCCGGGCGCGCGCTCGCCGCGAGCCTGCGGCGAGCAAGGGGATGGGGCCGGGCGCCGCGCGGGCGCCCGGGCGGGCTCAGGCCTCGGCGGCCTCGCCCTCGGCCTCGGTGTCCTCACCGAGGTCGACCTTGGCCGGCTTGACGTTCACCTTGATGTGCGCCACCACGTCGCGGTGCAGCTTGATGCCCACGTCGTAGCTGCCGAGCTCCTTGATGTTGCCCTCGAGGAGGATCTTGCGGCGGTTCACGTCGTAGCCGCGGCCGCGCAGCAGGGCCTCGATCTCCATCGAGGTGACCGAGCCGAACAGCTTGCCGTTCTCGCCGGCGGCCTTCTCGATGTCGAGGGTGACGCCGGTGAGCTTCTTCGCCTCGCCCTCGGCGCCGGCCTTCAGCCGCTGCACCTTGGCCTCGATGACCGCCTTCTCGTGCTGGACGCGCTTCAGCTGCCGATCGTTGGCCTGCACGGCCAGGCCGCGCGGCAGCAGGTAGTTGCGCGCGTAGCCCGGCTTGACGCTGACGACGTCGCCGACCTCGCCGAGGTGCGTCACGTCTTCCCGAAGGATGACCTGCATCGTCGCCTCCTCAGTGCGCCTTGACGGTGGTGAAGGGCATCAGCGCCACCATCCGGGCCCGCTTGATGGCCTGGGTGATCTTGCGCTGGTTCTTCGCGCACAGGCCGCTGACGCGGCGCGGCACGATCTTGCCCCGCTCGGTGATGAAGTACTTCAGGATCGAGGGATCCTTGTAGTCGATCACCAGGGTCTTGTCGGCGAGGAACCGGTCGACCTTGCGGCGACCCCGGCGGCCCTTGCCGTCGAAACGGTAATTACGCATCGGTGGCCTCCTCGTCGTCGTCGTCGTCCTGGTCGTCGTCGTCATCGAGACGGCGCGACGAGCCGACGCTGCTGGTGCCGGCGGGCGTCGGGGCCTCCGGCGCGTACTCGGCGTCGGGGTCGAGACCCTCCTCGAGCTTGATGTGCTGGAAGCGGACGCAGGGGTCCATCATGCGCAGCACGCGCTCGACCTCGGCGGTGGCGCCGGGGGCGGCCACGTACACCATGTAGGTGTAGTAGGCCTTGTTGTGCTTCTGGATCTCGTAGGCCAGCTTGCGCTTGCCCCAGTCCTCGGTCTTCAGCACCTTCGCGTCGAAGCCCTCGAGCGCGTTCTGCACGCGCGTCGCGACCTTCTCGCGCTCCTCGTCGGTGGCCTCCGGCTGTACGAGGTAGATCAGCTCGTACTTGCGGAGCTTCTGCTTCGCCATGTTTGGCTCCCCTCGGGTTGAGCAGCCCGCGCGGCCAGGCGCGAGCGGGGAATCGAAAAGAAAAACCCCGCGCGGTTGCGCGGGGCCGGGAATCTAGGTGAAGCGACGGCGAAGGTCAAGCCGCAGCCGACCACGCCGTCGCGCCGCGGCCGCTCAGGCGGGCTCGGGCTCGCTCTTGGCCTCGGCCTTTTCGACCGCGGGCGCCTCGGGGGCGCCCTCGACCGCCCCGGGCACCGCGGTGGGCGCCGGCGCGGGGGCCTCGACGGCCGCCTTGGCCGCGGGCTTCTCGTCGCTGTGGAAGCTGACCAGCACCGGCGCGATGACCACGGCCACCACGCTCATCAGCTTGATCAGGATGTTCAGCGCGGGGCCCGCGGTGTCCTTGAAGGGGTCGCCGACGGTGTCGCCGATGACCGCGGCCTTGTGGGCGTCGCTGCCCTTGCCGCCGTTCTTGCCGCCCTCGATGTACTTCTTCGCGTTGTCCCAGGCGCCGCCGGCGTTCGACATGAACAGCGCCATCATGACGCCGCCCACGGTCGTGCCGACGAGCAGGCCGCCGAGGGTCTCGCGGCTGTAGAGGCCCGCGGCCACCGGCGCGATGACCGCCAGCAGGCCCGGCACCACCATCTCCTTGATGGCGGCCTGGGTGCTGATGTCGACGCAGCGCGCGTACTCGGCCTTGGCGTTGCCCTCGCGCAGCCCGGGGATCTCGCGGAACTGGCGGCGGACCTCTTCGATCATGCGGAAGGCGGCGCGGCCCACGGCCTTCATCGCCATCGAGCTGAACAGGAAGGGCAGCATGCCGCCGATGAAGACGCCGACCATCACCTTGGGATCCATGATGTTGATCGTGCTGATGCCGGCCTTGGTGGCGTAGGCGCTGAACAGGGCCAGCGCGGTCAGCGCGGCCGAGCCGATGGCGAAGCCCTTGCCGATGGCGGCGGTGGTGTTGCCGACCGCGTCCAGCTTGTCGGTGCGCTCGCGGACCTCGGGGGCCAGGTGCGCCATCTCGGCGATGCCGCCGGCGTTGTCGGCGATGGGGCCGTAGGCGTCGACCGCCAGCTGAATGCCGGTGGTGCTGAGCATGCCGAGGGCGGCCATGGCGATGCCGTAGAGGCCCGAGGTGTAGTAGGCCACCAGGATGGCCGCGCAGATCAGGGCGGTGGGGATGGCCGTCGAGGCCATGCCGACGCCGAGGCCCGAGATGATGTTCGTGGCCGGGCCGGTGGTGCTCTCGTCGGCGATGCCCTTGACCGGGGGCTTGTGGTCGCTGGTGTAGTACTCGGTGACCACGCCGATGGCGATGCCCGCGGCCAGACCGCCGACGGTCGCCCAGAAGACGCCCATCGCGGTGTAGGTGTCGGCGCCGATCTTGATCTCGCCGTCACCCAACAGCTGGGTGATGAGGAAGTAGCTGACGATCAGCATGATGCCGCCGGCGCTGAAGGTGCCGGTGTCGAGCGCCTTCTGGGGGTTGCCCCCCTCCTTGACGCGCACGAGGAAGGTGCAGGCGATCGAGACGACGATGCCGGCCGCGGCGATGAACAGCGGGAGGATGACCGGGTTGATCCGGTTGGCCTCGGTCATGCTGCCCATCCACGCCATGCCCAGGATCATCGAGCCGATGATCGCGCCGACGTAGGACTCGAAGAGGTCGGCGCCCATACCGGCCACGTCGCCGACGTTGTCGCCGACGTTGTCGGCGATGGTGGCCGGGTTGCGGGGGTCGTCCTCGGGGATGCCCGCCTCGACCTTGCCGACGAGGTCGGCGCCGACGTCGGCGGCCTTGGTGAAGATGCCGCCGCCCACGCGCGCGAAGAGCGCGATCGAGCTGGCGCCCAGGCTGAAGCCCGACACCACGTTCAGCACCACGTCGAGGAAGTGCATGTCCTTGGCGACGTCACCGCCGCCCAGGATGCCGGTGCCCGAGAACAGCAGGAACAGGCCGCCGAGGCCGATGACCCCCAGGCCCACCACGCTCATGCCCATGACGGCGCCGCCGTTGAAGGCGACCTTGAGCGCGCCGGTCAGGCCCTGCTGCGCGGCGTTCGTGGTGCGCACGTTCGCCGCGGTGGCGATGCGCATGCCGAAGAAGCCGGCGAGGCCCGAGCAGATGGCGCCCGCGACGAAGGACAGCGCGATCAGCGCGTGGCTGTCGTGCTGGCTGGCGTTCGCCCAGGCGAGCAGGGCGGCGACGACGACGACGAAGATGGCCAGCTTGCGGTACTCCGCCCCCAGGAAGGCCATCGCGCCCTCCTGAATCGCCGCGGCGATCTCCTTCATCCGGTCGTTGCCGGGGTCCTGCTTGTTGATCCAGGTGGACTGCATGAAGGCGTAGCCGAGCGCGATTAGACCCGCGACCGGAACGACCCAGAGGTAGCTCGTCAAGGCTCTCTAGCTCCTTTGTCTGGCCGGCTCGCCCGAGGCTCTCCACCTCGCCCGGCGTCGTGGCCGCGCCGCGTCAGGCGGCGTTCACCGTGTTCATCGCCTTCTGCGGCCCCTCGCGGAGGGCGAGCTCGACCGCGTCCGCCGCCCGATCCAACAGATCGGGCAGCCAGGGAATCTCGTCGGCCCCGAAGTCGCTGAGCACGTAATTGCTCGGCGATCCCTTGGCCGGCCGGCCGATGCCGACGCGCAGCCGCACGAAGTCGCGGCTGCCGAGCTCGGCCACCATGGACCGGAGCCCGTTGTGGCCGGCGTGGCCCCCTCCGATCTTCAGCCGAAGGGTGCCGAATGGCAGGTCGAGCTCGTCGTGGATCACCAGGATCCGCTTCACCTCGACCCCGAAGAAGCCGCGGGCGGGGGACACCGACTGCCCGCTCAGGTTCATGAAGGTCAGCGGCTTGAGCAGCACCACCGGGCATCCGCCCAGCGCGCCGGTGCCGTAGACCCCCTTGAACTTCGAGCGCGTGACCGGCGCACCGGCCCGCTCGGCCAACCGATCCACCACCATGAAGCCGACGTTGTGACGGTTTCCGGCGTAGCGGGGCTCGGGGTTGCCCAAGCCCACGACGAGGTGGCGATCCATCGGTCCGAAGTCCCCCGGGACAGGGCCGCGCTACTTCTTCTTCTTCTTGCCCTTGTCGGCCGCCTCTTCGGTCGCCTTGCGACCGCGCGGCGCGACGACCTTCACCACGACGTAGTCGCGGTCGAACACCGGCTCGACGCCCTCGGGCAGCGGCATCTGGCTCGCCATCACCGCGTCGTTGTGATCGAGGTTGGTGATGTCGATGGTCACGCTGGCCGGGAAGTCCGACGGCTTCGCCTTCAGCCGCACCTCGCGGTAGGGCGTGCGCAGGCGGCCACCGGTGGTGACGCCGATCGACTTGCCGATGATCTTCACCGGCACCGGCGACACGACCGGCTCGTCGAGGTCGGGCGCGACGAGGTCGACGTGCAGCACCTCGCGGCTGACCGGGTGGCGCTGCAGGTCGCGCACGAGCACCTTGTGGTGCGCGCCGCCGTCGATGGCGAGATCGAACAGCGCGTTGGCGCCGTAGGGGTTGTCGAGGGCCTTCTCGAGGGCCTTGGGATCCAGCGTGAGCGGGATCGAGCTCTCGATGCCGTGGCCGTAGGCGATCGCCGGGATCTGCCCCTCGGCCCGCAGCTTGCGTGCGGCACCCTTGCCGCGGCCCTCGCGGGGCGTGCTCGAAATGGCGATGGCTTCCATGGTCGTTCCGTCCTGGACGAAAGGGCCCGGCCGCGTCCTGTTCAGGCGAACAGGCTGCTGACCGAGTTCTGGTCGTGAATCCGCTTGATGGCCTCACCGAAGAGGTTGGCGGCCGAGAGTACTTTGATCTTGGGGCACGCGCGCCCGGCGCTGCTCAGGGGGATCGTGTTCGACACGATGACCTCCTCGAGCACGCTCTCGTTGATGCGGCCGATGGCCGGGCCCGACAGCACCGGGTGCGTCGAGATGGCGTAGACCCGCCGGGCGCCCGCCTTGCGCAGCGCCGTCGCGCCGGACACCAGCGTGCCGGCGGTGTCGATCATGTCGTCGACGATGATGGTGTCGCAGCCCTCGACCTCGCCGATGAGCGTCATCACCTCGGCCACGTTCGGGCCGCTGCGGCGCTTGTCGATGATGGCCAGGCTGGCGTTCATGCGCTTGGCGTAGGCGCGCGCGCGCTCGACGCCGCCGGCGTCGGGGCTGACGATGACCGGCTTGACCAGATCGAGCGTGGCGATGTGGTCGAGCATGACCGGCGAGCAGTAGAGGTGATCGACGGGGCCGTTGAAGAAGCCCTGGATCTGCCCCGCGTGCAGCTCCATGGTGATCAGCCGGTTGGCGCCCGCGGCGGTGAGCAGATCGGTCACCAGCCGCGCCGAGATGGGCGCCCGGGGCGCCGCCTTGCGGTCCTGACGGGCGTAGCCGAAGTAGGGCATGACCGCCGAGATGCTGCCGGCCGAGGCGCGCTTGAGCGCGTCGGTCATGATCAGCATCTCCATCAGGTTGTCGTTGACGGGCGCACAGGTCGATTGGATCACGTAGACGTCGGCGCCGCGCACCGACTCCTCGATCTCCACCCGGATCTCACCGTCGGAGAACCGCCCGACGCGCGCGTGGCCGAGATCCGTGCCCAGATAGGCGCAGATCTCGCGAGCGAGTTCGGGGTTCGAGTTCCCGGCGAAGATCCTCACCGACATCTACCCGCCTCCGGGGTACGACGCTGGGGCGGTAGGATTCGAACCTACGTCAGCGGGAACCAAAATCCCGTGGCTTACCGCTAGCCCACGCCCCACCAAAGCGCGCAATCCACGGCCGGTCCGAAGTCCAGAGAAAATGGACGAAATCGGGCGGTATCGAGGGCTGCGCTGGCCAAATTGGAGGCGGTTGATAGCACAGGCCCCCCACCCTGTCAACGACGGGCCCGGGCGTCGGGACGTGGGCCGGGGGCCGCGAACGTGCTAAGCAGCGGGCATGCGCTGGCGTCCCGCTGCCCTGCTGACGACCGCGGCGGTCGCCGCTGCCTACGCGCTGGGCGCCGCCCCCGGCCTCACCTGGCTGGACGCGGGCGAGCTGGGCGCGGCCGCGGCCGAGCTGGGCGTCGCGCACCCGCCCGGCATGCCGGTCTTCGCGCTGCTGCACAAGGCGGTGATGCTGGCGGTGCCCGTGGGCGACGCGGCCTTTCGGGGCAACGTCGCGTCGGGGTTGCTGGTCGCGGTGACCGTGAACCTGATCCTGCGCGCGGCGCGGGCGCTGGAGATCGGCCCCGGCCCGGCGGCGATCGCGGCCCTGTGGTGGGCCGCCGCCCCGCTCACCTGGCTGCACGGCACCACGATCGAGGTCTACACCGGGGCGGCCGCCGCCGTGGCGGCCCTGTGCTGGGCCGTCGCGGCGTCGGGGCGGAGCGGCGACGCGCGCTGGGCGCTCGCCGTCGCCTTCCTGGGCGGGCTGATGGCGGGCCACCACCCGGCGCTGCGGCTGGTGGGCGTCGCGGCGCTGCCCGCCCTGTGGCCGGCGGTGCGGCGGCGGCCGCGGATCGCGGTCGGCCTGCTGCTGGCCGGGCTGCTCGGCGCCGCCTGTTTGATCTACCTGCCCCTGCGCGCGGCCCAGCAGCCCTGGCGCAACTGGGGCGATCCGTCGACCCTCGGCGCCCTGTGGGATCACTGGACCGGGGCCCGCATCCGCCTCGCGTTCGCCGACCGGTTCGGCCACCTGTCGCTGGACGCCTGGACGACGGCGCTACAGCAGCTCGCCGAGGTGCCGCTGCTGCTGGCGTTCGGGCTGCCCGGCCTCGCGCTGCTCACGCGTCGCCCCGGCGGCTGGCTGCCCGCCGCGGTGCTGGCGCTCGACCTGCTGTACGCCACCAGCCTGAACCCGATGGGCCTGGCCGACCGCCAGAACCTGCTCGTCAGCCTGGTGGCCCTGAGTCTGGGCGCGGCGGCCGCCCTCGCCTGGGCGGCGACGCGGGTGACGACGGACGCCTGGCGCGCCGTGGGCGGTCTCACGGCCGGCGCGGTGGGCCTGCTGACGATCGGGCTGCCCATCGACCGCCGCGACGATCGCGGCCTGCCGGCCCTGGTGCGCGCCACCGGCGACAGCCTGCCCCCGGAGGCGCTGGCGCTGGTGGCCAGCGACAACTTCGCCGCGGGCTGGGCCTTCGCCCAGGTGGTCGAGGGGGAACGACCGGACGTGGCGGTGGTCGTGCGGCAGCACGCCTGGGACGCGTCGTCGATCGATCCCGTGCGGCGCCGGCTCCCCGCCGCGCTGGCGGGGTGGCGGCCGGGCGCAGGGTTGGCGGGGCTCGATCGCCTGCGCAGCGACTGGCCCCTGGCTTGGGAGTGGGCCGGCGGTCTGGACGCCGCCGCGCGTCCGGGGCTCGACGAGCACTTCCCGCTGCCCGGTCGCGGCCTGCCCGAGCTGTCCGCCGACCGCCTCGCCCCGCGCGGCGCCGCCCTGCACCCGCCGCCCGCGCCCCAGCGCGCCCTGACCGCCCTGCTTCGGCGGCTGCCGGGCGACCCCCTGGCCGATCCGCAGGCGGCGCGCGGCTTCGCCGGGCTGCTGGACGACGTCGGACAGCTGCGCCTCGCGACGGGCCGCGACGCCGTGCCGCCCTTCGCGGCCGCGGCGGCGCTCGATCCCGAGCGGGCGCTGCGCTGGTCGAACCTGGGGCTGGCCTTCTCGCGCGCCGGCAAGACCGACGACGCCATCTGGGCCACGCGGCGGGCGCTGCTCCTGGATCCCGACGACGCGACGGCGGGCCGCAACCTCGCGCGCTATCTGCTGGCCGCCGGCCAGACCGCCGAGGCCCGCGCCACCGTGGACGATCTGCTCGCCCGGCACCCGCGCGACGCGGACGGGCTGGCGCTGCGCGGCGTGATGAAGGGCAACGCCGGCGATCTGGCCGGCGCGCGGGCCGACTTCGAGGCCGCGCTGGCGGTGGATCCCGCCCAGGCCGAGGCCCAGGCCGGCATGGCGCACCTGCGCCGGCTGCAGGCGGCGCCCCCCCGCTGATCGCCGCGGGCCCGGCCCAGAACGACGAAAGGCCCACCGCGCACGCGCGGCAGGCCTCTCGAGGGGCAGGGGGCCGGGGCCCCCGACCACGGCTCAGCCGATCAGAGCTGGCCCTTGAGGCCGGCGGCGACCTTGAAGCCGACCGTCTTGCTGGCCGGGATCTTGATCTCGTCGCCGGTGCGCGGGTTGCGGCCGGTGCGGGCCTTGCGCTCCTTGATCGTGAAGGTGCCGAAGCCCGGGTAGAAGAACTTCCCGTCCTCGATGATGCTCTTGGTGATCGCCTCGAAGGTGGCGTCGATCACCTCGGCCGTCAGGCGGCGCGAGTGGCCGTCGGCGGCGGCGTCGTGGACCTTCTCGACCAGTTCCTGCTTGGTCATCTGAACTCTCCGTGTCTCGGCCGCCGGCTCAGCCGGCCGGGCCGCGTGGGTTGCGTGAGGTGACGGGCCGGGGCCCGTCGATCAGTTCGCGGCCTTCTTCAGCTCGGGCGCGGGCTTGAAGCCGATGCTCTTCGACTCGGGGATCGTGATCGAGTCGCCCGTCTGGGGGTTGCGGCCGGTGCGCGCGGCGCGGGTCTTCACGGTGAAGGTGCCGAACCCGCTCTGCGAGTACCGCCCCTCCTCCTTGATCGCCTCGCCGATCGAGTCGAAGAGCGCCTCGATGATCGCGCCGACCTGCTTCTTGGTCAGGCTGTTCGGGTCGCTGCTGAACTCGGCCTGGACCGCGCTGATGAGATCCTTCTTCGTCATTTCCCCGCCCCTCCGGTGGGCCTGGCCGGCCCGCGGCTGATCGCGCGGGTCGGTACGATTTCGTGCTCAGGGCCCTCGGGCCCGCGTAAACACTAGGGTTCCTACAAAAGTGCGCGGAGCATATCCGCGCGATTTTTGGGGTGTCAACGAAAAACCTTTGGCTCCCGAAGCGCGCCAGAGCCTTGTTTCATGCGGGTTCGCGACGTTTCAGCCCCCCTGGAAGGGACCGCTGCGGCCGGATAGGCGCGCGCGGGCGAGGGCGCTCCAAAACCCTTGCAATTCCAAGCACATCCCATCACCATCCCGCACGCCCGGCGCGCCCGTCCCACCGACCGACGGGCGGGCGACCCCCCGGGCGAGGCGGACGGACGAGGTGGCGCGATGCGCATCCTGGTGACCGGCGCGGCCGGCTTCATCGGCTCCCATCTCTGCGATGCCCTGCTCGAGGGTGGGCACGCAGTCATGGGGCTGGACAACTTCAACGACTTCTACGACCCGGCGATCAAGGCCCGCAACATCGCCGGCGCCGAGCAACACGCGCGCTTCGAGCTGGTGCGCGGTGACATCCTCGATCGCGTCTTGCTGGCCGATCTCTTCGGGCGCTTCCGGCCCGACGTGGTGGTGCACCTCGCGGCGTGGGCGGGCGTGCGCCCGTCGATCGACCGCCCGGGCCTGTACCAGCGGGTGAACATCGAGGGCACCACCAACCTGCTCGAGCAGTGCCGGGCGTCGGGCGTCGACCGCTTCGTGTTCGCGTCGTCCTCGTCGGTGTACGGCGATCGCGAGCAGGTGCCCTTCCGCGAGGACGATCGCGTCGACATGCCCATCTCGCCCTACGCGGCCACCAAGGCCGCCGGCGAGCTGCTCTGCTACACCTGGCACCACCTGTTCGGGCTGCACTGCCACTGCCTGCGCTTCTTCACGGTGTACGGCCCGCGGCAGCGGCCCGAGATGGCGATCCACAAGTTCGCGCGGCTGATGGCCGCGGGGCAGCCGATCACGCTCTACGGCGACGGCAGCAGCTCGCGCGACTACACCTTCGTCGACGACATCGTCGCGGGCGTGGTGGCGTCGGTCGAGCGCGTGCAGGGCTACCGCATCTACAACCTGGGCGAGTCGAAGACGACGACGCTGGCCGAGCTGGTCGACCACCTGGCGCGGTCGCTCGGCGTCACGCCGACCATCGAGCGTCTGCCGCTGCAGCCGGGCGACGTCAGCCGCACCTTCGCCGATCTCACCCGCGCGCGGGGCGAGCTGGACTACGACCCGAAGGTGGACATCGCGACGGGCATCGACCGCTTCGTGGCGTGGTTCCGGGGCCAACCCGCGGACTGATCAGACCGGGGTGCGCTCGCCCCGCCCGATGGCGTGGTAGGCGAACCCGGCCTGCTTCATGCGGGCGGGGTCGTACAGGTTGCGGCCGTCGAAGATGAGCGGCTGGGCCAGCCGGCGCTTCAGATCGGCGAAGTCCGGGCGGCGGAACGGGCTCCACTCGGTGCAGATGAACAGCGCGTCGGCCCCGTCGAGGCAGGCGTAGTGATCCTCGAACATCTCGACCTCGGGGCCGAGCAGGGCGCGGGCGTTCTCCATGGCCTGCGGATCGCTGGCCCGCACCTTGGCGCCGGCGGCGAGCAGCCCGGCGACCAGGTCGAGGCTGGGCGCCTCGCGCATGTCGTCGGTGCGCGGCTTGAAGGCCAGGCCCCACACGGCGAAGGTGCGCCCGGCGAGGCCGTCGGCGCCCAGCACCGCGCGCGCCTTGCGCAAGAGCACGGACTTCTGGTCGCGGTTGACCGCGTCCACCGCCTCGAGGATGCGCAGGTTGTGGCCGTTCGTCTCGGCGGTGTGGATCAGCGCCTTGACGTCCTTGGGGAAGCAGCTGCCGCCGTAGCCGGTGCCGGGGAAGAGGAACTGGTAGCCGATGCGCGGATCGCTGCCGATGCCCACGCGCACGCGCTCGATGTCGGCGCCCACGCGCTCGGCCAGGTTGGCCAGATCGTTCATGAAGCTGATCTTCGTCGCGAGCAGGGCGTTCGCCGCGTACTTGGTCAGCTCGCTCGACCGCACGTCCATCATCTGCATGCGGTCGTGGGTGCGGGTGAAGGGCTCGTACAGCTCGTGCAGCACCTGCGCGGCCACCTCGCCCGCCGCGCCGCCGGGCACGCCGCAGACCACGCGATCGGGCTTGAGGAAGTCGTTGACCGCGTCGCCCTCCTTGAGGAACTCGGGGTTCGAGCAGCAGACGTAGGGCTGCTTCGCCTCCTCGGCGATCAGGGCCGAGACGCGGTCGGTGGTGCCGACGGGCACGGTCGACTTGGTCAGGACGATCTTGTGGCCGTCGACCAGCACGTTCTCGCCGCCGGCCAACGCGCGACCGATGGTGCGCGCCACCTCTTCGACGTAGCGCAGCTCGGCCGAGCCGTCGTCGCCCTGGGGGGTGCCCACGGCGATGAAGACGACCGCGCCGTCGCGGATGGCCTGCTCGACGTCGGTGGTGAAGCGCAGGCGGCCGGCGTCGTGGTTGGCCTTCACGAGCTCCGACAGGCCCGGCTCGAAGAAGGGCACGACGCCCTCGCGCAGGCGCGCCACCTTGTCGGCGTCGACGTCCGCGCACACGACGTGGTTGCCCACGTTGGCCAGGCAGGTGCCGACCACCAAGCCCACGTAGCCGCTGCCGATCACGGTGATCTTCATCGGGAACCTCCAAGCCGCCGGAGCGGACGTTTTAGCCGGACCGCCCGGGCGCCGCAAATGGCGCGTGGGCGACCGCGCGGGGGATGCAAACGCGAGGCCCGCGGAGTATGAGGGGTCCATGGGGATCGTGGTGCAGAAGTACGGCGGCAGCTCGGTGGCGACGCCGGAGAAGATCCGCGGGGTGGCGCGGCGCGTGGTCGAGACGCGGCGGCAGGGCCACGCGGTGGTGGTGGTGGTGTCGGCGATGGGCAACACCACCAACGAGCTCTTGGCCCTCGCCAGCTCGGTCAGCCCCAACCCCGAGCGCCGCGAGCTGGACATGCTGTTGACCGTCGGCGAGCGCATCTCGATGGCGCTCTTGTCGATGGCGATCCACGACCTGGGCTATCCCGCGGTGTCGTTCACCGGCTCGCAGAGCGGCATCATCACCACCGACAACCACACCAACGCGCGCATCATCCGGGTGACGCCGACGCGCATCCAGCAGGGGCTCGAGCACGGGCGCGTGGTGATCGTGGCCGGCTTCCAGGGCGTCAGCGAGCGGCTCGAGATCACCAGCCTGGGGCGCGGCGGCTCGGACACGACCGCCGTGGCGCTGGCGGCGGCGCTGGGCGCGGACTACGCGGAGATCTGCTCCGACGTGGACGGCGTCTACTCCGCCGATCCGCGGGTGGTGCCCGAGGCGCGGCGCATCGACGCGCTGACCTACGATCAGATGCAGGTGCTGGCCGACGCGGGCGCCAAGGTGCTGAACGCCGAGGCGGTGGAGTGGGCGCGGCGCGAGGGCATCGAGGTGCGCTGCGTCGCGACGCAGGGCGACCGCGCGCCGGGCACCCGCGTGCGCGCCGGCGGCGGGCTGCAGCGGGCGCGGGTGGTGGCGGTGACCGCGCACCCGGGGCTGTTCCTGCTCGAGCCCTCGCGGCCGGGGCGCGCGGCGCCGCCGGAGCTGTCGGCGACGCTGGTGGCGCACGGCGCGGCGGACGCGCAGGTGTTCGAGTGGACCGGCGGCTGGACGGCGCTGGTGCCGCGCCAGAACGTGCACGGCGAGGCCGCGTTCCGCGACGCGGTCGCGGCCCTCGACGGCGTGGACGTGCGGGAGGATCTCACGCTGGTGACCGTGGTGGGGCGGGCGCTGACCTCGTCGCCCAGCCTGCTGCCGCCCGCCCGCGCCGCCCTCGAGGGCGTGGGCGTGCGCGTGGCCGGCCAGCTGCTCGACGCCGGGCGGCTGGCCTTCCTGGTCGACGCGACGCGCGCGCACGCCGCGGTGGCCGCGCTGCACGCCGCGCTGCTGCCCGCGCCGGCCGCCGATTGACCCGCGGGCGGGCCGCCGCCAAGATGCTTCCCCGCGACGCCGGGAAGTAACGGGGCATCCCCAGAGGGTTGTGCCCCCGGGACTTCGACCACCAGGAGCCGCCGTGCCCCTCGATCGCCGCCAGTTCATCGCCGCCGCGGGCCTCGGCCTGCTGACGGCGCGGCGCGCCTTCGCCATCGGCGAGGACGCCGAGGTGGGCATCGGGCTCTTGCAGCACGGCGTGGGGCACGATCAGCGCCCCGGCGCCGTCGAGCAGCTGATGTGGGAGGTCAGCAAGCGCACCAGCATCGACGTGCGCGAGGCCCCCGCCACGGTCAGCCCCCTCGACGACGATCTCTTCCGCCACCCCCTGCTGGTGTGGATCGGCACCGGCCCCTGCGAGCCCTTGTCCGACGAGGCCGTGACCCGCCTGGGCCGCTTCCTGCGCGCCGGCGGCAGCCTGTTCATCGACGACGCCACCCCGCCGGGCGACGATCGCTTCGACGCGTGCGTGCGTCGGGACGTGGGCCGGCTGTTCCCCGACCGCCCGCTGGCCGAGGTGGGCAACGATCACACGGTCTACCGCACCTTCTTCCTCTTGCAGCGGCCCTTCGGCCGCATCCAGCGCACCGACCACCTCGAGGCCGTCGAGTTCGACGACCGCAGCCCGGTCCTGTACGGGCGCAACGATCTCTTCGGCGCCTTCGGGCGCGACAGCCTGGGCAACTGGCGCCTGCCGGTGGTGCCCGGCGGGGCGGGGCAGCGCGAGATGGCGTTCCGCGTGGGCATCAACCTGGTGATGTACGCGACCTGCCTGAACTACAAGCGCGACCAGGTGCACACGACGGCCATCCTGCGCCGGCGCCGCTGGCGGGTCGAGCCGCCGCCGCGCGAGAATCGCTGACCCATGCTGCGCGACTGGTTCGACGCCGCCGACGAGTTCAACGCCGCCCGCCTGGTGCTGCTGTCCAGCTGGAGCCCCTGGCTGATCGCGCTGGTGGGGGTGGCGGTGGCCGCGGTCGTCTACCTGGCGTGGCACAACACCGCCGGGCAGATCGCCAGCCGCCGGCGCCTGCTGGTGGGGCTGCGGCTGGGCACCGTGGGCGTGCTCTTGCTGCTGTTCCTGCAGCCGGGCGTCCGGCTGGAGCACGTCACCCGGGTGCGCAACCACGTGGTGCTGCTGCTGGACGCGTCGCGCAGCATGACGCTGCCCGCCGATCGCTACGACGCCCGCGTGGACGCGGTGCGCGCCTGGCTGACCGACCAGCTGCCGACGCTCGAGCGCTGGCGCGCGATGCACCAGGTGGATCTGTTCGCGGTGACCGATCACGCCCGGCCGCTGAGCGCGATGAGCGAGCTGGGGGCGCAGGGCGACGCGACCCGCCTGCTGAGCGGGCTCGAGGACATCGCCGCCCGCTTCCAACCGGAGGATCTCGCCGCGGTGATCGTGGTGAGCGACGGGGCCGACAACGGCGCGCTGGGCGACGCGGTGGTGGCCGAGGACGACGTGCCGCCCGCCGCGCAGGCGGTCGCCAAGCGCCTGGGCGCGCCCATCCACACCGTGTTCACCGGCCCCGAGCGGCCCCTGCGCGACGTGGCGATCGTCGACGTCGCCTACGACGACTTCGCCTTCGTGCGCAACGCGGTCAGCATCGAGGCGGAGATCTCGGTCAGCGGCTACGACGAGCTGCGCCTGCCGGTGACGCTGCGGCAGGGCGACGCCGTGCTGGGCACGCGCACGCTCGAGACCGCGCAGGGCCAGAGCCGCTATCACTTCGACTTCGAGTTCGTGCCCGACGAGACGGGCAAGGCCGTCTTCACGCTCGAGGTGGGGCAGGGGCCGGGCGAGCGGGTGCAGGTGAACAACCGGCGTCAGTTCGTCGTGCGCATCATCCGCGACAAGATCCGCGTGCTGCAGGTGGTGGGGCGGCCGAGCTGGGACGAGCGCTTCCTGCGCAAGCTGCTGAAGAAGAACCCCAACGTCGATCTGATCAGCTTCTTCATCCTGCGCACCGGCGCCAGCATCGACGTGGCGCGGCGCGACGAGCTGTCGCTGATCCCCTTCCCGACGCGCGAGCTGTTCGAAGAGCAGCTGGGCAGCTTCGATCTCATCATCTTCCAGAACTTCACCTACCGCGGGTACCACATGGAGCAGTACCTGCCGCTGATCCGCGACTACGTGCGCAACGGCGGCGGGTTCGTGATGCTGGGCGGCGATCTGAGCTTCACCAGCGGGGGCTACGCGGGCACGCCCATCGAGGACTTCCTGCCGGTGACGCTGCCGGCCGACAAGAACGACCTGCTGCTGACCGGGCGCTTCTCGCCGGTGCTGGCCGAGGCCGGCCGGCGCCACCCGATCACCGCGCTGAGCGTGGTGCCGGAGGAGAACGCCGAGCGCTGGGAGGCGCTGCCGAAGCTGAGCGGCGTGAACCGGGTGACCGGGCTGCGGGCGGGCGCGCAGGCGCTGCTCGAGCACCCGGCGCAGCGGGCGGGCGGCGGCGCGGCGCCGGTGGTGGCGGTGGCGCCCTTCGGGCGGGGGCGCGTGCTGAGCGTCACGACCGACAGCACCTGGCACTGGGACTTCCTGGCGGCCGGCGCGGGCGGCGACAACCGGCACTACTACAAGTTCTGGGGCAACGCGATCCGCTGGCTGATCCGCGATCCCGCGCTCGAGCCGGTGCAGGTGGAGGCCGATCGCGATCGCTATCCCTTGGGCGCCGAAGCGACGCTGGTGACGCGGGTGCTGGGGCCCGACTACCAGCCCGCGGTCGACGCGCCGGTGACCGTGCGGGTCGATCGCGTGTTCTTCGGCGAGGGCGGCAGCCGCGAGCGCGCCATCGCCTTCGACGAGGCGGGGCGCACCGACGAGAACGGCCAGCTGGTGGTGCGGTTGAAGCCGCCGGCGGACGGGGCGTACTTCGTGCGCGCGACGGCGACGGTCGGCGGCGCGGACGTCGCCGACGACGACGCCTTCGTCGTCGCGCCCGATCCCATCGAGCTGCGGCGCACGGACGCGCGGCGCGACACGCTGCGGGCGCTCGCGCGGGCCGGGGGCGGCGAGTCGCTGACGCTGACCGACGATCTCGACGACGTGGCGCGCAACGAGCCCCGCGTGGTGAAGGTGAACCGTCGCCGGGACGTGCCCCTCTGGGCCAGCGGCTGGTTGCTGCTGGTCGCGGTGCTGCTGCCCTCGACCGAGTGGTTCCTGCGGCGGCGCTGGGGCCTGCTGTAGAGGTTCGGAAGGAGCCCACCATGGACGAGCAACGCCTCGACCGCGTGGTCGACCAGCTGATGGCCAGCTACGACGAGGACCGGCGCCTGGGCGAGGTGCCGGGCCTGCCCCCGCAGGAGGCCATCGTCGCGGTCATCGAGCAGATGCGCCGCCTGCTGTTCCCCGGCTACTACGCCGCCGACACCCTGCCCGCCGCCAGCCGCCGCTACCGCGTGGGCACCTGGATCTGCCAGCTGTACACCGATCTGGCGCGCATCCTCGCCCGGGCCATCGCCCACGCCGAGCCCGCCGCGGGGCCCGACGCCGTGCGCAAGCGCGCCCGCGACATCACCGGGCGCTTCATCGACGGGCTGCCCGGGGTGCGCGCGTGCCTGCGCCAGGACGCCGAGGCGGCCCTCGAGGGTGATCCCGCCGCCCGCAACATCGAGGAGGTGGTGCTCACCTACCCCGGCTTCGAGGCCATCACCGTGCACCGCATCGCCCACTGGCTGCACGACGAGCGGGTGCCCTACGTCCCGCGCGCGATGAGCGAGTGGGCGCACGCGCGCACCGGCATCGACATCCACCCCGGCGCGCGCATCGGGCGGCGCTTCTTCATCGACCACGGCACGGGCGTCGTCATCGGCGAGACCACCGACATCGGCGACGACGTGAAGATCTACCAGGGCGTCACCCTGGGCGCGCTGTCGGTCAGCCGCAGCCTGGCCGGCGCGAAGCGCCACCCGACCATCGAGGACCGGGTGGTCATCTACGCCGGCGCGACCGTGCTGGGCGGCCAGACGGTCATCGGGCGAGGCGCGGTCATCGGCGGCAACGTCTGGCTGACGACCTCGGTGGCGCCCGCCACGACGGTCATCGAGAGCCCGCCGACGCTCGACTTCCGCGAGCCGGCCACCCCCGCGGACTGACCCGGCGGCTCAACGTGGGCGTCGCGCCCACCGTTCCGGTCTGGTATGCACGGGACCGGCGATTCGGTCCTGGGCGGCCCGAACGCCGGACGGGCACCTCGGCGATGTCCGCGCGGACGTCGGCGAGCGCGACGGGGGCAGGATGGTGTACGCACCCACCGATGGAGACGACGCGCAGCGCGGGGCGGCCGGCCTGGCGCTGATCCGACGCATCTACCTCGAGGCGGACGCCGAGCGCTTCCCGCGGGGCTCGCTGGAGCTGATCGCCGAGGCGCTGCAGGCCGAGGCGGGCCTGTCGGCGTTCCGCCCGGTGGGCGCGGCGCGGGCGACGCCCACCGCCGCGTGGGGCACGCCGAGCACCAAGGCGTCGGTCGTCCGCGGCGCCATCGAGGCGGCGCTGGATCTCGACGACGGCGCCCATGGGGCCGACGACGTGACGGCCCGCGCGGCGGGGCTGCTGGCGGCCAGCGTGGGCGGCCCGGCGCAGCCCTTCCTGGTGCTGCGCGCGACGCACCGCGAGATGGGCACCTCGATCTGGATCATCGGGCGCGAGGTGGCCTTCGACGGGGCCGACCGGGCGCTCGCCGCCGCGGTGGCGCCCAACCTGGGCTACGCGGGCGAGCTGGCGCTGAAGCGCGCGCCCAGCCTGCTGCCGGGCACCGAGGACGCCTTCGCGGGGGCCGTGCCGCCGCGCCCGGTGGTCGGCGACGAGCCGGCGGCCAAGCGGGTGGACGGCCTGTTCCCCGTGCAGCGCGCGCGGCGCGCCACGCCGCCGGCGCGGCGTCAGCGGCTGGACGGCCTGCCTCCGCGGCCGGCCGACTGCGCCCGCTTGGCGGCGCGCGGCTACACGAACATGCAGATCGCCGAGTACCTGGGCGTGCCCCTCGGCACCGTCGCCCGCGATCTGAACCGCGTGTATCGTCACCTCGGCATCCGCGGGCGCCACGAGCTGGACGTCCAGGCGCTGCTGACCGATCCCAAGCCGCCCCGAGGTGGCCGATGAGCGCCCTCGACCCCGATCTACTGACCGAGCGCATCCACCACCTGTACCGCCCCTCCCCGCGCGGGCACTGGCAGCGCCGCGTGCAGTCCCTGGTGGGCGAGTGGCTGGGGCGACCGGACGCGCGGCTGTGCTGGTCGCCGGCGGAGGAGGACGACGACGGCAGCGCGGTGCGGCTGCCCCTGCCCGGGCGCGCGGCGCCCCCGCGCTGGGTGGGCCTGAGCGCCCCGCTCGAGCCGGACGCGCAGGCGGTGGCGCTGCTGCTGACGCCGCACCTGTCGACGGTGGCCACCCTGATGGAGCGGCAGACCGAGCCCCTCAACCGGCAGCTGCCAGAGCGCTGGCGGCAGCTGTTGACGGCGCGGCAGGCGCAGGTGGCGGTGCTGGCCGCGGCCGGGCGGAAGAACGACGAGATCGGCGAGCTGTTGAGCATCGCGCCGCGCACGGTCGCGCGGCTGCTGCAGGAGACCTACAAGCGCCTGGACGTGCACTCGCGCGCCGAGCTGGCCGCCGAGTGCGCGTTGGGGCGGCCGCCGACGCCCACGGGGCAGTGACGCTGGGGTAGACTGCGGGCGATGAAGCGCCCACTGCTCGTACTGGCCGGGGCGGTCGTGCTCGGCGCCGCCGCGTTCTTCGTGTGGTATCAGCCCGCGCCCCGCGCGCCCGCGGTGCCGCCGCCGCCCGCGCAGCCGCCCGCCGCGCCCGCGCCGCCGGCCGAGGACGCGCCGCCCGACGACGACGAGGGGCCCGGCGACGACGAGGGCGGCGCCGAGCGACGGCGGCGCCGTGGCCGACGCGGCGCCGGCCGACGAGGGCCCCTACACCGTCGATCTGGGCACCCACGACCTGCTGTTGCGCGAGCGCGACGGCCGCTTCCTGCGCGTGGGCGTGCGGCTGACGACCCCGTCACGCACGACGCGCGCCGAGATCGCCCGCCGCCGCGAGGCGCTGCTGCGCATGCTGTACTACCTGGGCACCCACCGCGCGGCCAGCGCCCTCGAGCTGCCCGACGCGGAGGCGCGCTTCGCCCACGACCTGCGCCAGCGGCTGCAGCAGGCGGTGAAGACGGGGGCCATCAGCCGGATCGACCTCGCGCCCTTCGAGATGATCGAGAAGCCGCTGCCGGACGCGTACCGGTAGGCGGGCTCGACGGCGACGACCAGGGCTGGTCGGACCGTGGCGCCGACCGAGGCGGGGCGCCCGGGATCAGCCCTCGCGGCAGAGCAGGAAGCAGTTGGGGGTCTCGCGGTCGCGGCGGTAGGCGCGGCCGATGCTGACGTGATCGCTCACCTTGCGCATGTAGTCGTGCATGTACGCGTAGACGAAGCGCTGCAGGCCCGCGGTGTTGGGCTTGATGGCCGGCCACTCGGCGGGCTTGTCGGGCGGGATCATCTCGTAGTCGACGACCACCTCGCCGCGCGCGTCGCCGCCCGTCTCGCGCAGGACGAAGTAGCCGGGGCCGACCAGCGGACGGGTGCTGCCCTCGTTGTAGCCCCACCGGACGCTGTCGTCGTGGCCGGGGCCGGGACGGCAGAAGCGCTTCTCGAAGATCTTG
Organism: Myxococcales bacterium; assembly: GCA_020633465.1. Classification (GTDB taxonomy): domain Bacteria; phylum Myxococcota_A; class Bradymonadia; order UBA7976; family UBA1532; genus JACKDN01. Next base: position 322,006 of record JACKDN010000003.1, on the reverse strand, counting down.
AAGGCCGGCAGCGTGTTGCGCCCGTAGTGGCGCACCGTCTCGAGGGGCGCGCGATCGGGCGGCACGAAGTGATCGAGCGTCAGCAGGCGGCCCCGGGCCAGGCGCCACAAACGGCGCTGGGCGTCGGGGCCGACCGCGCGCACCTCGGCGATCCGTCGCTCCGAGTCGAGCCGGTCGAGGTGCGCGGCGACGGCCTCGATGTCGGCGTGCGGCGTGGCCAGCATCTCAGCGAAGGTCAGCATCGGCTTCTCCGTTTGGGGGCGCGGGACGAGGGAGCGTACCCAGCAACGCGCCGTTCGTCACGTCCCACTGCCGCACGGCGCCGTCGCCGCCGCCGGTCCAGACGTGATCGCCCCGCGCGGCGAGGGCCAGCACCGGCGCGCCGGTGTCGACGACCACGTGGGCGGCCGACAGCTGGCGGCCGATGCGGCGCAGCGTGCCGTCCTCGCAGCCGTACAGCAGATCGGCCCCGAGCGGCACCAGCGCCACCGGATCGCGACCCGGCGCGCGGGCGAAGGGCGCGCCGTCGAGCGTGACGTGGTTGTCGGTGCCCAGCGCGTAGCGCCCCGCCGGCAGCCACAGCAGGTCGGTCACCCAGCCGGTGCGCTGGGGCTCCTCGATCTTCAGCGCCCCGCTCTGGGCGTCCCACACGCGCACCACGCCGTCGGCGCCGCCGGTGACGACGCGGTGGCCCGCCGGCGACCGCGCCACGGCGAAGGCCGCGCGCCCGTGCACGCCGGCGTGGCGCCAGGCCACCCCGTCGGCGTCGAGCCGCGCGACGGTGCCCCGCTCGGCCACCACCACGACGCCGCCGTCGGGCAGCACGACCCCGTCGTTGAGACCGAAGTCGGGCAGCCGGCGCCGCCAGCGCACGCGGCCCTCGGCGCTCCACGCCGCCACCGTGCCGTCGGCGCTGACCGTGAACCAGCCGCCCTCGAGCGGCGCCACCCGGCGCACGGCGGCCTCGTGCGCCACCCACGCGTCGCGCACCGTCCCGTCCAGATCGCGGACGACCACCAGCCCGTGCTCGTCGCCGCTGACCAGGTGCGCGTCGTCGACGAACAGCGCGGTGGCGCGCCCCGGGAACACCGGCGGCGGATCGTCGGCCGAGGGCGGCGGGGCGGCCCGCGGCCAGAGGGCCAACACCAAGGCACCGACCAGCGCGAGCCCGACCAGGGCGCGCCTCACCACCGCCCCGCGATCGCGGCCTCGAGCTCGGCGAACTCGCGCGCCACCGACGCGTGCAGATTGTCGCCGGCCAGGCCCGCGCGCTCCGCCGCGGGGATGACGTCCCAGGTGTAGGTCTCGATCTCGAGGTGATCGGTCAGGTCGCCCTCCAGGCATCGGCGCACGGCCGCGCGCCAATCGTCGCGGGTGGTGCTCAGGTGGCCGCCGCCCGCCCACCAGATGGGGACGTGGAAGTGGGTGCGCCACGCCTCGGCGGCGCGCCAGTCGGCGTCGGGCGACGCCAGCTCGGGCAGATCGAGCGCGCGCAGCGTGCGGCCGTCGGGCAGGCGCGCCACGGTCTGGTGCAGGTACCGCGGCTCGGCGAAGGCGAGCAGCGCCGCGCGGGCCTCGGCGTCGGCCGGCCGCGCCAAGTGCAGGGCCGATGACACCTGCACCTTGCCGATCACCACGCCGGCGTCCGCCAGCGCCTGCACCGAGGCCGCGGCGTCCTCGAACTGCACCGCCTGATGGCAGCAGTCGTAGCAGAGGCCGAGGTGGTCGTGGACGAGGCCGCCGAGCGGGCGCAGGTCGTCGGTGAAGAAGCGCAGCGCGTCGGCGGTGGTCTCGAGGGTGGTCCAGGGCTCGGGCTCGAGGCACAAGCGCACCTGGACGCCGGCGCGGTCGGCGAGGTCGGCCAGCCCGCGCGCCGCCGCGCCGAGGCCCGCGACGAGGGCGCGGCGGTCGTCGGCCGTGCCCGTGTCGGGGCGGAAGCCGCCGGCCACCGTGCTGATGGTGCGCCGGCTGGGCCCGGGCATCGCCGCGAGGGCCTCGGCCAGTTGCAGCGTGTAGGCCACCCGGGCCGGATCTCGCCAGTCGGGCTGGTACACCGTCTCCTTCACCCGACTCGCCGCGAAGTCGCCGTAGGGGAAGCCGTTGAGCGTGAAGACGTACAGGTCGAGGGCCTGCAACCGGTCGATCAGCGCGGCGCGCCGATCGGCGGAGGCCGCCAGCGTCGCCGCGGCCGCGTGGCCCAGCCGCAGGCCCAGCCCCAAGGGGGCGTCCGGGCTGACCTTCGCCTTCACCGCCGCGACGTGATCGGTCAGCACGGCATCCACCGCGTCCAGGCCCTCGCCGGGGTGCACGTTGGTGCAGTAGCTCACGTGCAGTTGGCCCCGGCGCATCGAGTTCCTCCCGGTCACGGGTATGATGGGCGGCCCGCCCTCGGGGCCGCGGAGTCGGACATGATGCAGCAGTCGTCGCCGATGATCACGATCGGCCCGCGCGCCATCCAGGCGATCGGCGACGCCGTGGAGCTGTTGCTGCCCTGGCTGAGCCAGTCGCGCTTCCGCATCCTGCCCAACGGCAACCTCGAGTTCGACGACGCCGAGCCGGCCGAGGCGGTGGGCCTGCTGCGCCAGGCCGTCGAGGTGGTGCTGCCCGAGGAGGTTCGCGAGCGGCTGGGCCACAAGAGCGGCCTCGGCTGGCGCGTCTTCTTCGGCCACGTCGTGGGCTGGTGGCTGCCCCAGCGGCGCCACCTGGGCTTCCTGCGCGCCCTGGTCGATCGCGCCGCGCTGCACGACATCAAGCTGCAGCTGCACTGGAACGCCGACCGCAGCATCCCGGTCGACAAGCGGCGGCCCGGGCTCGAGGCGCTGGGGGCCGGCGCGGTCATCGGCGTCGTGGCCGGGCTGATCACCACCCGGCTGTTTCCGCGCGACTCGGCGCTGGCGCTGCTGGTGTTCGCCGCGTTCGTCGTCGCGGGCCGCGTCTACCAGCGCGTGGGCTGGCGGCGGGTGTGCGGCGATCCGCTCTGCCGGGCGCCGATCGGCCGCGCCAAGGTGTGCCCCAGCTGCGGCGGCACCCCCACGTGAGCCGCGCCGACGCCCTCGTCGCCTGGTACCGCGCCCACCGGCGCGACCTGCCCTGGCGCCGCGATCCGCGCCCCTGGCCGGTGTGGGTGTCCGAGGTCATGCTGCAGCAGACCCGCGTGGAGTCGGTGCTGCCCTACTTCGCCCGCTTCCTCGAGCGGTTCCCGACGCCCGCGGCCCTGGCCGCCGCCCCGCTGGACGACGTGCTCGCCGCGTGGGCCGGCCTGGGCTACTACCGCCGCGCTCGCCACCTGCACCAGGCCGCGCAGCAGGTGGTCGAGCGGCACGGGGGCGAGGTGCCCGACGATCCCGAGGCCTTCGCGGCGCTGGCCGGCGTGGGCCGCTACACCTGCGGCGCCGTCCAGTCGATCGCCTTCGGCCGCCGCCTGCCGGTGCTGGACGGCAACGTCGAGCGCGTGCTGTGCCGGCTGTACCGCGTCGAGGACGATCCGCGCGGCCCGGCGCCGCGCCGCCGCCTGTGGGACGCCGCGTCGGCGCTGGCCGACCACCCGCACCCCGGCGAGGTGAACCAGGCGCTGATGGAGCTGGGGGCGACCGTCTGCACGCCCCGCTCGCCCCGCTGCCTGCTGTGCCCCCTGCAGGCCGACTGCGCCGCCCGCGCGGCGGGCGTCGCCGAGGATCTGCCCCGCAAGGCGAAGCGCAAGGCGCGGCCCACGATCACGGTGGTGGCCGGCCTGGCCCGCGACCCCGACGGCGCCGTCTGGGTGGCGCGGCGCCCGGACGACGGGCTCTTGGCGGGCCTGTGGGAGCTGCCCGGCCTCGAGGCCCCCGACGCCGACGCCCGCCACCTGGCCGGCGTGGGCCTCGTCGGGGGCGGCGAGGCCACCGTCGTCGAGCACGGCTTCACCCACCGCGTCTGGGCGGTGCACGTCTACCGCGCCCGCGGGACGCCGACCACCGCGCACCACACCGCCGTGCGCGCGGTGCCCGAGGCCGAGCTGCCGACGCTGGCGCTGACCGGCCCGGCCCTGAAGGCCCTGCGGGCGTGCGGCGTGAAGCTGCCCCACCGGCGCGGGGCGGGGCGGAAGCGGCTCAGCTGAGATCCGCCAGCTCGTCGCGGATCTCCTCCGCGCGCTTGCGGTAGTGGTCGAAGCGCGCCGGCTTCAGCTTCAGCGCGTCGAAGCTGTCCTCGGCCGACGGCCCGGGCGGCGGCGTCGGGTACACCGGCGGCCCGATCAGCTCGACCATGCGATCGGCGATGTTGACCACGTGCATCGTGCGGAAGGTCTTCTCGCCCGCCTGCGACAGATCGTAGGCGTCGATGTCGTGGTGATGCCGGGCGACGTACTCGAAGTACTCGTCCATCTCCCAGTTCTGCAGCAGGCCCGCCCCGAACACCGTGTGCCACTCGCGGATGACGTTCAGCACGTCCTCCATCGACAGCACCTGGTTGTTCTGGCGCATGAACAGCTCGGCGAACACGCGCAGCAGGAAGGGCTCGCCGGCGTTGTGCAGCAGGCCGACGAGGTAGACCTCGTCGGGATCCTTCAGCCTGGCCTCGCCGCACAGCTCGCGCGCGAGGCACGCCGACACCAGCTGCCCCTGCCACATGGCCTTGAACACCTGCTTGAAGGCCGGCGTGCGGAACGCGAACATGCCGCGGAACGCCGCGGTCTGCGCGATGCCGGCGATCGTGCGGTTGCCCAGCCGGGTGATGGCGCTCTTGAGATCGGTGATGCGCCCGCGCCCGCCGTAGGTGGCCGTGTTGGCGGTGGCGATGATGCGCGCGGCCAGCGACGGATCCTTCTCGAGCACCTTCAGCACGTGCTCCGAGTCGGCGGTCATGTCCGACAGCACCCGCCGCAGCTCGTGCACCACCGAGGGGATCTCGGGCAGGGCCATGTTGCCCTGCTTGATCTTGGCGATGATCTCCTTCACCAGCGCCCGCGTCTGCACCGCCGGCGCCTGCGCCACCGCCACGTCGGCCCGCCGCCGCACCTCGCGGGCCACCCGCTTGAGCGCGTTGGTCACCGCGCTGCGCTCGGCCGGCTTGTCGATCCAGTCGACGCAGCCGTGGCGCATCGCGAACACGACGTCGCTCTTACGCCCGCCCTCGGTGCACACCACCACCGGCACCGGCACCGGCCGCCGCCGAAGCTCGGCCAGCAGGTGGCCGCCCCGCATCGCCGGCGACTTCAGGTCGAGGAAGAGCGCGTCGATGCCTTGATCGACCTGCGAGAGCACCTCTTTGGGGGCCCGCGCCCGCACCGCCTTCAGCCCGAGATCCCCGATCAACGCAGCGAGCGCCTCGCTCTGCGCGTCGTCGGGATCGGCGATGACGATGGTCCGCTTGGACATGCGGCAGGCTCCTGTGGCTCAGCGCAGGGTAACAGCGTCGCGCGCCTGCCGTCAGCCGGCTGCGGCGGCGCGCCGGGCGTCCTCTTCGACGATGGCCGCCAGGCGCGCGCACGCCGCGTGGTGGCCGTCGCCCACCGCCTCGAGCGGGGGCGTCGCCTGCTGGCAGGCCTCGACGGCGTAGGGGCAGCGCGTGTGGAAGCGGCACCCGCTCGGCGGATCGATCGGCGTCGGCACGTCGCCCTCGAGCTTCATGCGCTGCCGCCGCCCGCCCGGCTTGGCCACCGGCACCGCGCTCAGCAGCGCGCGCGTGTAGGGGTGCTGCGGGTTGGCAAAGATCTGTTCGGTGTCACCGACCTCGGCGATGTGGCCCAGGTACATCACCGCCACCCGGTCGCACAGGTGTCGCACGACGGCCAGATCGTGGGCGATGAACAGATAGCTCAGTCCCAGCTCGGCCCGCAGATCGGCCAGCAGGTTGAGGATCTGCGCCTGCACCGACACGTCGAGCGCGCTGACCGGCTCGTCGCACACGATGAAGCGGGGCCGCGGCGCCAGCGCGCGCGCGATGCCGATGCGCTGGCGCTGGCCGCCCGAGAACTCGTGGGGGTAGCGGTTCAGGTAATCCGGATCCAGCCCCACGCGGTCGAGCAGGCGCCGCACCTCGTCGCGCAGCGACTGCTTCGTGTCGCAGATGCCGTGCAGCTGCAGCGGCTCGGCCAGCGTCTCGAACACGGTGCGCCGCGGGTTCAGGCTGCTGAAGGGATCCTGGAAGATGATCTGCATCTCGCGGCGGATGGGCCGCAGCTCGGCCCGGCTCAGCCCCCGCAGATCCCGCCCCATGAAGTGGATGTCGCCGGCGGTCGGCTCGATCAGCCGCAGGATGCAGCGCCCGGCCGTCGTCTTGCCACAGCCCGACTCGCCCACCAGCCCCACGGCCTGGCCCTCGAAGACGTCGAGGTCGATGCCATCGACCGCCTTCACGTGGCCCACGACCTTGGGGATGACCCCCCGCTTGATCGGGAAGTGCTTGGTCAGCCCACGCACCCGAAGCAGCTGCTCGCTCATCCGCCTCACCCAGCTCGGCCGCCGTCGACGCCCGCGTCCGCGGCCGCCGGCGGCGCCACCACCTGCACCTTCGCGCCGTCCTCGAGGCCCCGGTGGCCGAAGACCACCACCGTCGCGCCGGCCGCGACGCCGGCGCGCGCCTCGACGTGCTCGCGATCGGCGTAGCCGGGGGTCAGGGGGCGCCGCCGCGCGACGCCGTCCTCGACCACGAACACGAAGGGCCGGTCGTCTTCATAGACCACCGCCCGCTTGGGCACCAGCACCGCGTCCGGGCGCGTGTCGAGCACCACCCGCGCCCGCACGAACATGCCCGGCCGCAGCCGCACGCCCTCGCTCACCGCCCCGTCGCCCAGATCGACGGTGACCTTCACCGTGCCGGTGCGCGCGTCGACCGTCGGCGCGACCCGCGCCACCCGCCCGCGCCCCTCGGTCTCGCCGAGGCCCTCGGCGGTGATCTCGGCCGGCGCGCCCACCCGCAGCCGCGCCAGGTGCCGCTCGGGCACGGGCAGGTTCACCTCGAGCGCGCGCAGATCGGCCACCTCGAACAGCGGCGCGCCGGCGCTGATCGCCTCGCCCGGCTCGACCTGCCGCGCGACCACGACGCCCGCCAGCGGCGCCGTCACCGCCCCCAGCCCCCGCTCGGCCTTCTGCCGCTCGAGGGCCCCGCGCGCCCGCCCCACCGCGTGCTTCGCCTCGTCGCGATCCGCCGTCGGCAGGAGCCCCTGCGCGCTCAAACGCTCGGCCGCCTCGAGATCGGCCTCGGCCTTGGCCAGATCGGCGCGCGCCTGCGCCACCAGGCTGTCGAAGCCGGGCCGCTCGATCTCGGCCAGGGCGGCGCCGGCCTCGACCGCGTCCCCCTCCTCGACCTTCAGCGCCCGCACGACGCCGCCCACGCGCGCGCGGACGGTCGCGCGGCGCGTGGCCTCGACCGTGCCGCTGCCCTCGATGCCGTCGGCGATGAGCCCGCGCCCCAGGGTGACCACCTCGACGGGCGCCGCGGGCGCGTCCCCCGCGTCGGCGGCGCCCCGGCCCTTGCCCCGCTCGTCCTTCGACGAGCAGGCGCACGCCGCCCCGAGGGCGACGACCAGCAGCGGGAAGAGGCGGGTGTGCATGGGGCTCTCGAAGGGGGGTCGCGGCGCCGCAGCATAGCGCGACCGGCCGGCGCGTGCAGGTCACTCCCCGTCGCGGCGCCACTCGACGGTCAGGGCGAGGTCGTCCTCGGCGCGCGACACGACGCGAAGCCAGGCCCGCTCGACCGGGGCCTCGGGGTCGATCACCACGAAGGGCTGCCCCGCCATCGACCGCCCGAGCACGGCGCCCGCGTCGTCGTAGACCACCAGCAGCAGCGGCTGATCCGGTGGGTCGGTGACCGCGTGGAACGACTGCAGCCCCTCGACCGACTGCAGGTCGTACCAGCGATGCTCGCCGGCCGTCAGCGGCTCGCCCGCCTCGCCGAAGTCGGCCTGATCGAAGCGCACGGCCCCGTCCATGCCGTCGGCCGACTCGATCGGGTTCATCGCGCCCTCGGCCTCGCAGTCGAGATCGTCGGGGCAGGCGGCGTCGCAGGCCACGGTCTGGTCGCAGCCCATGTACTCGGTGAAGCCCGGCACGCCCAGCGGGGGCAGCCCGGCGTCCGGCCCGGCCGCCCCGACGCCCGCGTCGTCCTCGCCGCCCGGCGCGCCGCCCGCGCCGGTGGAGAAGCCGGCGTCCTGATCGCCGGGGATGGGCTCGGTGTTGATGCCGCAGCCCGCGAGGGCCAGCGTCAGCGCCAGGATCGCCAGGATGGGTCGGGTCGGGTGCCAGGTGCTCATCGTTGCCTCGTCCAGGGGGCGTTGGTACGGTACGTCGTTGCTCGAAGTCGGCGCAAACCGGCCGCGCGTCCGGTCGGCTCGCGGGGTCGCCGTGATGACGTGGCAGGCCGACATCGTCCGCGATCCGTCCCCGTGAGCCGCCCAGCGTGAACGCCGCCACCGACCTGCGACTGGCCCTCGCCGCCTTCGAGCGGGGCCTGATCACCGGCGAGCAGCTGGCCCTCGTCGCGCACGACACCGGCGCCACGCCGCGCGAGCGCTCGGTCGCGCAGCGGCTGCGCGCGTTGGGACTCGACGCGACCACGATCGGCGCCCTCCAGACAGCCGTGCACGGCACGTTGGGCTACGAGCAGCGGACGCTCGCCAGCTCCACCGACGACGGGACGCAGGTCGACCGGGAAGCTGACGCCCCCGCCGCCACGGCCGACGATCCCACCGCCTCGTTCACCGCGCTGCTGACCGTCGGCCTCGATCCGGCGCGCTTCGCCCAGCGCTACCACCTCGGCGACGAGATCGGCCGCGGCGGCGTGGGCCGCGTGGTCGCCGCCGACGACGCGCTGATGGGCCGCACGGTGGCGCTGAAGGCCCTGCACGCCGGCGACGTGCCGCTGCAGGCGCGCCGCCGCTTCGTGCGCGAGGCGCGCATCACCGCGCAGCTCGAGCACCCCAACGTCGTGCCGGTGTACGACATGGGCACGCTGCCCGAGGGCGCGCCCTGCTTCACCATGAAGTGGGTGCGCGGGCGCTCGCTGGCCGCGCTGCTGGCCGACGTGCCCGCCGAGGGCGGCGACGTGGGCCTCTACCGCCTGCTGCAGATCCTGACGCAGATCTGCATGGCGGTGGACTACGCGCACTCGAAGGGCGTGGTGCACCGCGATCTGAAGCCGGCCAACGTGATGGTGGGCGACTTCGGCGAGGTGCTGGTGATGGACTGGGGCATCGCCAAGCGCCTCGGCCAGCCCGACGAGGCGCCGCCGCGCGAGGCGGTCGATCCCGCGGGCCTCACCGCCGATCTGCTGACGATGGACGGCTCGGTCGTCGGCACGCCGGGGTACATGGCCCCCGAGCAGGCGCTGGGCCGCAACGACCGCATCGACGCGCGCACGGACGTCTTCGCGCTCGGCGCCATCCTCTACGAGATGCTGACCGGCACGCGGCCCTTCGCCGGCGGCAGCGCCTTCGTCGTGCTGATCGCGACCACCAAGGGCGAGCTCGAGGCGCCGTCGACGCGCGCCGCCGGCCGCCCGGTGCCGCCGGATCTCGAGGAGATCTGCCTGCGGGCGCTGGCCCACGCGCCCGCCGACCGCTACCCCTCGGCGCGCGCGCTGCGCGACGATCTCGAGCGCTACCTCACCGGCGAGCGCGAACGCGAGCGTCGGGGCGCCGAGGCCGACCGCCTGGTGGCCGAGGGCGAGCAGGTGCAGCGCGCGCTCGCGACGCTGCAGGCCGAGCAGCGCGCCCTGGCCGCGCGGCTGGCCGACGCGCCCGCGCTGACCGGCCACGAGCCCATCGACGACAAGCGGCAGCGGTGGGCGGCCATCGACCGCGATCGCGAGCTGCGGGCCGAGATCGAGCAGGCTCGCGAGCGCGCCCGCAACCGCTTCCTGGGCGCCGTCGACCGCCAGCCCGAGCACGCCGCGGCGCGCCGCCACCTGGCCGATCTGCACTGGGCGCAGTACCGCGAGGCGCGCGAGACGAACGACCACCGCGCCGCCCTCGAGCACCTCGAGCAGGTCGAGCGCTTCGACGACGCGACGTACCAGAGCCGCCTGGCGCCCACGGTGCCGCTGTCGATCGCCACCGATCCGCCGGGCGCCGAGGTGGTGCTGTACCGCTACGTCGAGCGCGACCGGGTGCTGGTGACCGAGCCCGTGCGCACCCTCGGCGCCACCCCGCTGCTCGAGGCCGAGGTGCCCACCGGCCGCCACCTGCTGGTGCTGAACCTGCCCGATCGCCGCCCGGTGCGGCTGCCGGTGATGGCCTGGCACGGCGACGAGCTGACCTTCACCCTGCGCGTGCCCACCGACGCCGAGCTGGGCGACGACTTCGTCTTCGTGCCCGCCGGCACCTACATGCGCGGCGGCGATCCGGCGGCAGTGCTGGCCCACCCGGCCCACCTCACCTGGGTCGACGCCTTCGCCATCGCCCGCTTCCCGGTCACCTGCGGCGCCTACTTCGCGTTCCTCGAGTCGCTGCCGCCCGCCGAGGCCGCCGCCCGCGCGCCGCGCGAGGGCGGCCGCCCCCTCTTCGCCCCCGACGCCGACGGGCGCTGGACGCTGCCCGCGCGGGATCCCGACGGCGATCTGTGGCAGGCCGACTGGCCCGTGTGCCTCGTGTCCTACGAGGACGCCTGCGCCTTCGCCGCGTGGCGCAGCGCCCAGGACGGCGCCACCTACCGCCTGCCGCGCGACGACGAGTGGGAGAAGGCCGCGCGCGGCCCCGACGGGCGCCCGCTGCCCTGGGGCGATCACTTCGACGCCACCTTCTGCTGCGTGCGCGGCAGCGTCCCGGGCGACCCCTACCCGCAGCCGGTGGGCCGCTTCCCCACCGACGCGTCGCCCTACGGCGCGCGCGATCTGGCCGGGGGCATCCGCGAGTGGGTCGACGCGTGGTTCGAGCCGGGCCACAAGACCGTGCGCGGCGGGGCGTACAGCCTGTACCCCTTCTTCGCGCGCGCGGCGGGCCGCTGGGGCCACAGCCAGCGCGCGACCGTGCCCAACATCGGCTTCCGGTTGGTGAAGGATCTGGGCCCGGCCGGCTGAGCGGCGGGCCCAGGGGCGCCGTTCAGCGGCGGCGCCGGCGCAGCCCGACCAGCCCGACGAGCAGCAGCATCCAGGCCGCGGGCGACGGCGCGCCGCCATCGGCGCGGCAGTCGCAGCCCTCGCCGCCGCTGTCGCCGCCGGTCGTCGCCCGCTCGACGGTGAAGCCCCGCGCCTCGCTCGGCGCGCTCTCGTTGCCCGTCTCGTCCACCGCGCGCACCTGCCAGGTGTACTTGCCGCCGGCGACGACGTCGTTGAGCAGGTTGTAGCCCGTCTGCCGCTGGGGCGGCGTGTCGGCGCAGGCGTTGGTGTCGTCGCAGTAGGTGATGATGTAGCGCACGTCGGATCCCTCGGGATCCTCCACCGCCATCCAGGTGACGATCGCCTCGTCCTTGCGCACCTTCGCGCCGTCCGCCGGCCCGGTCGGCGTCGGCGTCGGCGGCGGATCGTCCTGCACCGACACGAAGAAGCGCACGCCGATCGTCTCGGACACCGTGCCGTCGTCGTCCTGGGCGAAGACGTCCAGCCGGTAGGCGGTGTCCTCGACCAGCGCCTCGCTGGGCGTCCAGGTGGCCTCCTCGCCCTCGGCCACGATGACCGGCTCGCTGGCCTCGACCAGGTCGTTCTCGCCGTCGCCCAGCCGCACGGTGAAGACGTAGCCGACCATCGTGTCGTCGTCGTCGACGCTGCAGCAGGCCACGAAGACCGGCTTCAGCGCGTCGACCACGCTGCGATCGGCGGGGTAGGTGATGTCGGGCGTGTCGGGCGCGCTGTTGGCGGTGTCGACCGTCAGCGACCAGCGCTCGCTGGGCGCCGACCGCTCGCCGGCCTCGTCCTCGGCGATCACGTCCCAGGACATCACCGCGTTCTCGATCAGATCGGCCATCGGCACGAACTCGACGAAGCCGTCCCGCTCGACGCCCTCGCCGCCCCCGCCCACCGGCACGGCCTCCTCGCCCTCGCCACGGTACAGGCGGAAGACGTAGCGCAGCGCGTCGTCGTCGGCGTCCGTCGAGGGCAGCACCGACAGCGCCGGGCGGCGGCTGTCCACCAGCGCGCCGTCGGCCGGCGCGCGCGGCGTGGGCGCGGTGGGCGCGGTGTTCTCGGCGTTCGTGCGGAAGCGCCAGCTGACCGACCAGTCCGTCTCGGCCGCGCCGCTCGTCGCCCGGGCGCGCCAGCCGTACCACACGTCCTCGTCCAGCGCGTCGTCGGGCGGCGTCCAGGTGGTCGGCCCGTCCGCGGGCTGCACGACCGGCGGGCTCTGCACGACGATGTCCTCGGGGTCGCCGTCCGCGTGGACGACGAAGACGACCATCACGTCCTCGTCCAGCCCGTTCGCGATGGGCGCCACGACCAGCTCGGGCGCGCGCGTCGGCACGCGCAGCCCGTCCGCCGGCTCGACCAGCATCGGCCGCTCGGGCCCCTCGTAGCCGAAGGGATCGGTGCCCTCCATCCACTCGGTCAGCGTGTCGCGCCCGTCCCCGTCGGGGTCCGCCGTCGCGTCGTCCGGATCGTCCCCGCTGAGGCAGTTGCCTTCGGCGTCGCAGACGCCGGCCTCCCAGGTGTCGGGCAGGCCGTCCATGTCGACGTCGGCGGCCAGCACCGGCACGTCGATCTCGGTCTGCGCGCTGCCGCCGTCCCCGTCGGTGACCTGCACGACCAGGTGGATGGGGCTGTCGAGGTACTGCTGATAGGTGGGCGTCCACAGCATGCGCCCGGTGTTCGCCTCGATGTCGACGCCCGCGGGCGGGTCGAACAGCGCGAAGGTCAGCGGATCGTTGGCCCCGCCCGGATCCGTCGCCGGCACGACCAGGTTGTAGGGCTGCCCCTCGACCGCCTCGAGGATGACCGCGATGTCGAGGAAGCGCGGCGGCAGGTTGGTGATGACCACGTTCGTCTGGGCCTCGGCCTCGCCGCCCTCGCCGTCGTCGGCCCAGACGGTGATCGTGAAGCGCGCGTCGTCGGGCGCGGTGATCGTCCGCGTCAGATCCTCGGGGCCCTCGACCGGGCCCTCGAAGTCGGCCTCGCCGTCGCCGTCGACGTCCCAGCGCAGCGTCACCACGTCGTCGCCGGGATCGGTCAGGTCGACGGTGATCACCAGATCGTCGCCCTCGTTGACCGGCGTGGTCGCCTCGACGCTCAGCGTCGGCGCGACGTTGAGGATCTGCACCACCGCCAGCCCGTCGATCAGCTCGGCGCCGTCGTCGACCACCACGCGGATGGTGTAGGTGCCCTGATCCGGGTAGGCGTGCCGGGCGACCGGCTCGGCCGAGCCCTCGATCTCGAAGACGCCGTCGTTGTCGAAGTCGTAGCTGAACGACAGCTCGTCGCCGCCGGCGTCCACGGCCACCGCCCGCACCACCACCTCGGCGCCCTCGTTCTGGGGCGAGTCCACCTCGATGGTCAGCTCGGGCCGCACGTTGCCGATGCGCACGTTGCGCATCGCCGTCGCCATCGCGTCGCCGTCCGACACGCGGCACTGCAGGGTGAACTGGCCCTCCTGGCGGAACGAGGTCGAGCGCGTCGGGTTGGGGCTGTCGGTCACCTCGAAGGCGCCGTCGCCGTCGAGATCGAAGTCGTAGCTCAGCACGTCGTCGCCCGGCTCGGTGGCGACGCAGGTGACGTCGAAGGTCTGCCCCTCGCTGGCGAAGGCCGGCCCCGTCAGCTCGGCGGTCGGCGGCGCGTTCGTCACCGTGATCATCGTGCTGCCGACCGCGATGCCGCCGTCGTCGTCGCGCACCCGCACGCCCACGACGTACTCGCCCTGCTGCCGGAAGACCGCCTGCGCGAAGGGATCCACCTGATCGACGATGTCGTCCTGGAAGTCGCCGTCGTTGTCGAGGTCGAAGCTGTAGGTCAGCTCGTCCGCGCCGGGATCCGAGGCGACGACGTCGATGGTGACCGCCTCGCCCTCCATGACCGGGCCGGTGTGGGTGATGACCGTGATGGTCGGGCGCGCGTTGCGGATCGAGATCTCGTGCTCGCGTTCGGTCATCGCGCCGGCGTCGTCGGTGACGCGCACGGTGATCGTGTAGAGGCCGCTGCCGTCGCGCCCGCCGTCGTCGTCGGGGAAGGTGGTCTGCACCATGGCCTCGGCGCCTTCGACCTCGAAGACGCCGTCGTCGTCGAGGTCGAACGCGTAGGTGATCGGATCGCCGCCGGGATCGACGGCCACCACCTGGATGTTGACCGGCGACCCCTCGAAGGCGGGGCTGTTGGCGACGATGTCGCGGATCTCGGGGGCCGCGTTGCCGACGCGCACCTCGAAGCCCTGCACGGCCTGGCCGCCGTCGTCGTCGTTCACCCGCACCCGCGCCTGGTACACGCCGTCGGCGGCGTAGCGATGCTGCCAGCGGCTCTCGCCGACGCCGGGCTCCTCGAAGGTGCCGTCGCCGTCCCAGTCGAAGTCGTAGGTCAGCGCGTCCTCGCCCTGCTCGGTGGTCAGGACGTCGACGGTCAGCACGCCGCCCTCGACGATCGGGCTGTCGGTGTTCACCGCGTCGATGCGCGGCGCGACGTTGCGCACGTTGACGCGCGCGCTGTCGATGTCGAACTTGCCCATCTGGTCGGTCACGCGGACGCGCAGGACGAAGACGCCATCGTCGGGGAACGCGACCAGCGCGGTGTTCGAGCCGATCGCGTCGTCGAACTCGCCGTCGTCGTCGAAGTCCCAGGCGTACTGCAGGTTGACCGACTCGACGTCGAACGAGCCCACCGCGGACACCTGGATCTGCTCGCCTTCGTTGGCCGTGTAGGGCCCGCCGGCGTCGGCGATGGGGGCGGCGTTGGCCGGATCGACGTCGAAGTTGGCGATGGCGGCGCGCTCGGCGGCGGTCAGGCCGAAGAGGGCGTCGACGGGCTCGGCGCGCAGCAGGTGATCGACCTCGACGATCGCGTCCTGGCGGTTGGTCTCGGCGACCAGCAGGGTGAGGAAGGCGACGGTCTCGCCCGGCCCGACGGTGACCTCGCGGTACTCCCAGGCCATCGACGAGGCGGCGTTGGGATCGGGGAAGCGCTGCGCGACGCGCGCGGGGGTGAAGCGGGCGCCGCTGCCGAAGATCAGGTGCCCCACCGCGTGGGCGCCGCCGAAGGCGTCGTCGTCGTCGGTGACCACCCAGCGATCGCCCACCTCGAGGTCGGCGTCGTCGTCGCGGGTGCGCCACACGCGCTCGGCGCCCGGCTGCAGGACGCCCGCGCCGAGGGCGACGCTGCCGAAGCGCACGGCGACGGTGATCGGCTCGGCGCCCTCGTTGCTCAGCAGGTCGAGGTAGCGGATGAAGCCGTTGGCGTTGGCCGGGCCGCCGTTGGGCACGAACACCTTGCGCTGCACGGTGAGGCCCGCGAGGGGCACCGCCGCGAGCGCGCGCTGCAGCCCGTTGATCTCGGCGACCGACGCGGCGCCCGACGCGTCGTAGATCTCACCGGCGGCGCACGGGGCGTCGCAGTTGACGCACGCGCGCACGCAGAGGCGCGGCCACGCGTCGAACACCGCCGGGGCGATCAGCTGACCGCCGCCGGTGTCGCGCACCGTGAACGTCGTTCCGTTGGGACCCGGCAGATCGACCTGGGCCCGCGCCGCGCCGGCGATCGAGACGACCGCCACCGCGGCCAGGATGAGGCTTCGCATCGCTGTCTGCACCCCCTGGTCGGACGCCCGGCAGTCTAGCACAGGGCTCCGGGGCGACCGTAAATCGGGAGTCCGGGGCCGCTCGGCCCGCGGTGGCCCGGCGTCGGGCGAGCGCCCCCTGTTCTCCACATCGACGGGGACTCCCCCGACTCAAGAAAAAAGCGCCGCCGCCCGACCCCAGGGGCCGATCGCGCAGAGCCGCGCGCCGCAAGGCCGCGGGCCCGATCGGCGCCGCCCGCGCCGATGGGATGTGCGTTTTTCGACTCAGGCAGGGGCGCATTCGCGCGATGTGGAAGGTGTGAGGGGCGTCCCACACCCCACAACCCCACACGGGACGCAGCCCACGCTCCTTGGTTCCCTGCGCCGCATCCGCGGACGAAGGCCCGACCCGACCCAGGTCGGGCTTTCTTTTTTGGGGGATCCGAACGCTCGGTCGGCTACTGCAGGCCCACCGCGACGGCGACGTCCAGCGCGCACTGCGCGAGGCCCCGCGCCAGGCGGCGGCGAAGGGCCGCCTTCTCGGCGCGCAGGTTGTCGCGGCGGCTCTGCAGGCGCAGGCGCTCGCCGCTCTGCGCGGCCCGGGCGGTGATGAGATCGGCCTCGAGGCGCGCCCGCTTCTCGACGGCGCGGGCGCGATCGTCGGCCACCGCCTCGATGCGCGCGTGCAGGGCCTGGCGGTTGACCTCGAAGGCCTCGAAGGCCTCGCGATCGCCCAGCGACTCGGCGAGGCGCTCGATGTTCTCGGCGGACAGCACCTGCTGCAGGGTCGCCGTGCTGCGCTTCGCCTCGACGCCCGCCAAGAGGCGCCCCAACACCGACGCGACGCCGCCCTCCATGCGGGTGAGGGTGGTCGTCTCGGCCTGCTGCTGCGCGCGCAGATCGCGCAGCTCGGCGGCCAGCGCCTCGTCGTACTCGAGCGCCCGCTGCACGGCCCGCTCGTGATCCGCCAGCAGCGGGGGCAGCTCGGCCAGCGTGTGCTCGACCAGCGCCAGCTCGGTGCCCACCTCGTCCAGCCGGTGCCGCACGGCGTCCAGCTCGGCCAGCGTGCTCGCCAGCGCGCCGGGCAGCGTGCGCTCGGCCCAGCGGCGCTCGACCTCGACGCGCAGCAGCCGCTCGATCGCGTTGAGGTCGTTGACCGGCTCGTCGTCGTCCTGGCTGCTCGGGGCGTGCACCCCGACCACCGGCGCGGTCACCACCGTCTGCCCGGTGTCCGGCTCGCCCGACTCGAAGGGCGCCAGGGCGGCCGCCAGCGCCTCGGCGGTGGGGTAGCGCTCGGTGGCGTCCTTCGCCAGGCAGCGCAGCACCACGCGCTCGAGCTCGACGGGCAGGGCGGGGTTCACCGCGCGCAGCCGCGGCGGCGGGCTGAAGCAGTGCTGCTCGGCCAGCTCGCCCGCGCCGCGCCCGGTGAAGGGCAGGCGCCCGGTCAGCCCCTCGAACAGGATGACGCCCATCGCGTACAGATCGGTGGCCGGTGAGATCGTCAGATCCATCGCGATCTCGGGCGGCAGGTACTCCGGCGTGCCCAGCACCACCCCGCGCACCGTGTGCACCAGCGTGTGCGGCTGCTGGCCCAGCAGCTTGGCGATGCCGAAGTCGAGCATCTTGACCACGTCGTCCTGCCCGTCGCGGCGCACCAGCAGCACGTTGTCGGGCTTGATGTCGCGGTGGATGATGTCCAGGGCGTGGGCGCGGCCCAGCGCCGACAGCATCTGCCGGGCGATGGCCAGCATGCGCGGCACCGGCATCGGGCGATGCCGCTGCAGCAGCGACGACAGCGGCAGCCCCTCGAGGAACTCCATCGCGATGTAGGGCAGCAGGTCGTCGGTCTGCCCCCAGTCGTACACCTTGACGACGTTGGGGTGGTCGATGCGGGCGATGGCCCGCGCCTCCTGCTCCAGGCGGCGACCGGCGTCGATGTTGTCCGGCAGATCGCTCTGCAGGATCTTCACCGCGGCGCCCCGGCCGGTGTGGCGATCACGGGCGAAGTACACCTCGCTCATGCCGCCCCGACCCAGCAGGCGCTCCAGCACGTAGTCGCCCACGCGCTGTCCGATGCGCGTCTCCTTGCCCTGGATCATTCGGTTACGAGCTTCCCCACCCCGGCCTCGCTGCGGACCCACACGCTGTTGTCGGCGGCCACCACGATGTCCCACACCCCCTGCCCGGGCAGGCCGTCGACGAACCCGAGCAGCTCGAAGGTGTCCGCGCCCGGCGGCAGCACCGCCAGGCCCGCGGGCGTGCCCACCAGGATGCGCCCGTCGGGATGAGCCGCCACCGCGGTGATCCGCGTCACCGGCAGCCCCGATCCCGTGTCGTACGCGGTCAGCTCGCCCTGCGGCGATCGCCGGAACAGCCCGTCGGCGGTGCCGATCCACAGGGTGGTGTCGGTGGCCACGGCCACCGCGGCGACGTCGGCGTTGGGCAGCAGCTCGCCGTCCAGCGTCTCCCACCCGCGCGTCTCGGGGTCGTAGATGCCCACCCCCTCGGCCGTGCCGGCGTACAGCAGCCCGGTGGGGCCGACCTCGACGGCGCGCACGTCGTCCGAGGGCAGGCCACCGCCGCTGCGGGCGACGTTCAGCGTGCGCACGGCGCCCGCGTCGATGCTGACCACGCCGGTGGGCGCCGCCACCCACACCACGTCGTTGGCCTCGCCCGGCTCGACGGCGATGTCGGTCAGGAAGCCGTCGCCCAACGACGGGATGTTCTCCTTGCGCAGCACGCTCCACTCGTCCGCGGCGCTGCGCTTGCCGATGCCCACCCCCTGCAGCAGGCACCACAGGTCGGTCTCGCCGGCCACCACGGCGCACTTGTCCAGGCGGCCCTCGATGCCCTCGGGCACCTGCAGCACGCGGGTGCCGTCCGGCTTGATGCGGGTGGCCAGGGCGCGCTCGCCCGCCGGCACGACGAACATCGGATCGCCGTCGGGGTCGACGGTCAGGGTGGCGTCGGGATCCGGCCCGGGCAGCCCCAGGTCGGACAGGTCGCGGGTGACGACGCCCACGCCGTCGAGCAGGGCGGCGCCGCCCGGGCGCTCGATGTCGCCGCAGTAGCTGACGAACAGCTCGCCGTCGGCGAAGTCGAGATCGACGCCGTCGACGCCGGGCGTCGGCAGCAGGCCGCTGTTGGCGGCGTCGAACAGCGCCAGCTGGGAGGGATCGTCCAGCGGCGCGTCGGGCTCCATCGTGGGGGCGGGCAGATCGGCGCGGCGCCGCACCAGCGAGCCGTTCGGCTGCCCGGGGCTCGCGTCCACGAAGGCCCACAGGTAGGTGCCGTCGTAGGCCACCGCCAGCACCACGTCGGTGCCCACCCGCGGGGGCAGGCCGCCGAAGTTGCGCCGCAGCGTGCTCCACTGGTTGTCCGGCCCCTGCACCGCGACGCCGGCCGCGGTGGCGACGAACACCCGGCCGCCGCCCACCACGACGTCGTTCACCTGCGGATCGGGCAGCCGCCCGTTCTGCGTGGTGATGGGCCGCCCGAAGGCGTCCGAGCCCTGCTCGAAGCGGGTCAGCCCCAGCGGCGTGGCCATCCACATCACCGCGCCGTCGTAGGCCAGCGCGCGCACCTCGTTGCTGAGGAAGTTGTCGGTCTGCTCGGGCGGCACGCCCTCGGCGGTGTAGATCTGCCACGCCCCGCCGGCCGTGCGCCGCGCGACGCCGGCGCCCGCCGTCGACACCCACACCTCGCCCGGCGCGCCCGCCGCGATGTCGGTCACCGGCGCGGGCGGTAGATCGGCGGTGATCTGGCTGATCGGCGTGCCGTCGGCCCCGAAGACCGCCACCCCGGCGTCCGTGCCCACCCACACCTCGGCGCCGAGCACGCGCACCACGTTCACGCTGGGCGCGGGCAGCGTCGCCGGCGGCGCCGTCATGAAGGTGCCGTCGGGCAGCTGGAACACCAGGCCCTCGCTCGTGCCGAACCACAGTCGATCACCGACGCGCGCGCCGGCGCGCACGCAGCGGGGCAGCTCGTCGCCGGACGGGAAGGACGCGAAGTAGCCGTCGAGGCGCACCAGGCCCGCCGCGGTGCCCACCCAGCGGGGCTGATCGGCCAGGCCGGCCAGCGCCCGCACGTCGGGGCTGGGCAGGGCGTCGGCGCCCGCGGGGAACACCCGACCGTCGCCGTCGATGCGGCGCACGCCCTCGGGCGTGGCCAGGTAGCTGGTCGCCCGGGGCGCGCCGACCAGCGCGCGCGCCTCGAAGCCCCGGAAGACGTCCTCGGGGGCGTAGGTGCCGTCGGGCGCCAGCCGCACCGCGCCCATCTCGGCCAGGGCCCACACGCCGCCGTCCGGCGCGGGCGCCACGTCCAGATAGCCGCCGATGTCCGCGGGCACCGCCAGCGGCGTCACCGGCATGCCGGTCGCGTAGGTCAGCACGCCGTTCTCGGTGGCGACGTACAGCACGTCGGCGTCGGACAGGTACAGGCCGCGCAGGTCGATGGTCGGCAGCTCACCGGCGCCGAGCAGCGTCCAGCCGTCGGGCGTCAGCACGTTCAGGCCGACGTCGCTGCTCGCGTAGACGAGATCGTCGCTGGCCACCGCCACGTCGCGCAGAGCGCCCATCGGGCCGCCGCCGACGTCGCGCGGGCGCAGGTTGAAGACGAAGCCGTCCGGGCGCACCACCGACAGGCCGTCGCCGGCCACCAGCCAGAAGCGGCCGGCGTCGTCGGTCGTGACCGCGCGCACGTCGTGGCTGGCCAGGCCGTCCTGGTTGGTCAGGCGCGTCACCGCCTCGCCGTCCACCACCAGCGCGCCGCCGCTGGTGCCCGCCAGCAGGCGGTTGCCCGACGCCAGGCTCAGCCCGTGCACGTCGCGGGTGAAGGTCAGCGTGTCGAAGCGGCCCAGGCAGGGCGCCACGGCCTGATCGTCGTTGGCCACGTAGGGGCAGTTGTCGACGTCGTCGGTCACCCCGTCGCCGTCGGCGTCCGCCGCGCAGGCGTCGCCGCGCCCGTTGGCGTCCACGTCGGCCTGATCGGGGTTGGGCGTGCCCGGGCAGTTGTCGCGCCAGTCGGGCACCATGTCGCCGTCGTCGTCGGGATCGCAGGCGTCGCCCGCGCCGTCGCCGTCGGCGTCGCGGTCGACCCGGTCGGCGTCCAGCGGGCAGGTGTCCGCGCCGTCGCTGACGCCGTCGCCGTCGCTGTCGCGGCGCAGCGGATCGGTGCCCAGCGCGTCCTCGGCCGCGTCGTCGAGGCCGTCGCCGTCCGGATCGGGATCGCAGACGTCGCCCTGCCCGTCGCGGTCGAGATCCAGCTGCCCCGGGTTGGCGATGTCGGGGCAGTTGTCCTCGCTGTCGTCGACGCCGTCGCCGTCGAGATCCGGATCGCAGGCGTCGCCGATGTCGTCGCCGTCGCCGTCGGCCTGATCGGTGTTGGGCACCTCGGGGCAGTTGTCCTCGTCGTCGGGGACGCCGTCGCCGTCGCCGTCGGCGCCCATCGGCCCGCCGTCGTCGTCGATCATGCCCATGTCGAAGGGGTTCGGGCCCGCGTCGACCCGCGGGCCGCCCAGATCCGGGCGCGAGGCGTCGATGAGCTGGACGTCGGGCTCCTTGGTGGCCTCGCGGAAGCCCTCGAAGTCGAGGGTGCAGGCGGGCAGCGCGCACGCCGCCAGCAGGATCAGCCAGCGATCCGTCATCAGAAGGTCCCCAGAAGCTGAACCGAAGGCGCCCCGTCGGGGCTGGCGCCGAAGGCCGCGCGCACGCCGCCGCGCGTGCCCAGCGGATCGTCGTTGCCGAAGTACCACCAGGCCAGGCCGCCCACGATGGCCGCCGCGCCGACGCCGTAGAGGACGTTGGTGGTCAGCACCAGGCTGTTGCCCGTGTCGATGTCCGACTCGGCCAACAGCTCGCCGTTGGCCTCCTTGTCGGCCAGCTGATCGTGCAGGCTCTGCGCCGACAGCCCGGTGAACACCGCGCCGCCGATGGCCGCCGCGCCCGCGCCGACGACCACCCAGGGCCAGAAGCCGGGGCCGCCGCCCCCGCCGCCCAGCGCCGGCCCGCCGCCGCCGTCGAGCGCGCCGACGTCCTCGCCGCTGAGATCGATCGACACCCGCTGTTGCCCGCCGGCCTTCACGTCGATCTGCTTCTCCACCGGCGCGAAGCCCGGCTTGCTCACCGTCACCGTGTGCGGCCCCTGGCGCAGGCGCATCGGGCCCTCGAGCGGCGTGCGCCCGACCACCTTGCCGTCCACCCGCACCTCGGCGTCCTTCTCGGCGATCACCAGCAGCACGCTGCCCACCACGTTGGTCGGCAGCAGCACCAGGTCGACCGCCGCCGGCCGCCCCTGCTCGAGGCGCACCTGCTGGCGCGCGGGCTCGTGGCCCTCGAGCTCGGCGATGATGGTGTAGGTGCCGGGCAGCAGCTTGAAGTCGACGGGGGCCGCGCCCATGGCGCCCTTCGCCTTGTCGTCGACGAAGATGATCGCGCCGCCGGGCCGCGTGGTGACCTGCACCTCGACGTAGTCGCCGGCCAGCGACTGCTTCATCTCGGCGATCTTGCGCACCAGGGCCGGTCGCTTGGGCGAGCCGGGCACCGCGTCGACGAAGCGCTGATAGAAGGCGATGGCCTGGCGGGTGTCGCCCGCCTTCTCGTAGCAGAGGCCGATGTTGTAGAGCAGGTTGCCGCGCGGCTCGGCCTCGAAGGCCTCGCGGAAGAACTGCGCCGCCTCCTCGTACCGGCCGGCCTTGAAGGCCTCGGTGGCCCGGCCTTTCGCCTCTTCGTAGGCGGGGTTGTCCTGCGCCCGCGCCGGCAGGGGGCCGGTCGCCAGGCCCAGGGCGATGGCACAGCCGAGCAGCGCCGAGCGTCCGAGCATCATCGGTTCCTCCACCGAACGACGCGGCCGACGTCGCGCGCCCCGGACGGTGCCGGCCCCGCCTCCCGCTCGTACCGCGTAGCCGGCATCGTAGGCGACCCCCGCCCGGCGCCGCAACTTCGCCGGCGGCGCGCCGGCGCGGCTCCGCGCGTACCCTCGCCGCGCCCCCGTCGGGGGCCCCGAGCGGCCCCTACTTCTTCAGCTGGAACTCGATCTCGACCATGCCGATCGAGAGCACGTCGCGATCCTTCAGGAACTGCTTGGTGATGCGCTGGTTGTTGATGAACACGCCGTTGGTGCTGCCGAAGTCGGCCAGCTCGAAGCGGTTGTCCTGCACCTTGATGCCGGCGTGGCGCTTCGACACCGAGGGCTCGCGCAGGACGACGCCGTTGCCGTCGGCCGAGCCGATGTTGGTCAGCGTCTCCTTGATGAAGAAGGTGCGGCCGTTCAGCGGCCCCGACGAGCGCACCACCAGGCGGCCGTAGTGGGGCAGCGCCTCGCAGTACTTGCACACCTTCCAGTCCACCGGCACCTGATTGTTGCACTGCCGGCAGGTGGTCGTGGCCGGGCCGAGATCGACCTCCTCCTCGTCGCCGCGCCGGTTGGCGATCAGCCGCACCAGCGAGCGCCCGATGAAGAACAGCAGGCCCAGCCCGACGAGCCCGCCGGCCCCCGCGGCCACCCAGCCCCAGATGTGACTCTCGCGCTCGGGCACGTGCATGATCGCGGCGTTGCTGGTGTAGTCCTGCCCGCCGTACTGCGCGTTGACCGTGAAGGTGACCGACTTGTCGTCCGGGTAGTCGGTGCTCGTGATGCGCACCACGTGCTGCCCCATCAGCACCTTCAGCGTCTTCTCGAGCTCGAACTCGATCTTCGCCGGCTCGGTGGCCGCCCACACCGTGCCGCCGGTGGCGTCGGCCAGATCGCGCAGCCGCTTCAGCTGCTCGTCGTGCGGGTTGGCCGTCTCGATGGCGTTGCCGATGACGTGCACGCGCACGTTGCGGTCGTTGGCCACCTGCTTGATGCGCGCGTAGGCCGCGTTCAGCTTGTTGGCCTGCTCGCCGTCGAAGCCGTCCGACACCACGATCATCGCGCGGTTGGGGCTGACCGATCGGAAGTCGCCGGGGAAGGCGTCGAGGCCCTTCTGGATGGCCGCCGACAGGTAGGGCGTCGCGCCGTTGGGGGTGACCTCCTTGCTGACCCAGCTGACCGCGTCGCTGTGCTTGGGCGAGAGGGCCTGCGTGCTCACGATGGTCTTGCCGTCGAAGGCGACCACGTAGCTCAGATCGCGATCGCGCAGCCCGTTGAGCAGCTTGCTGACGCCGAGCTGCGCGTGCTCGAAGGCGCCGTTCTCCTTGCTGGCGATGTCCGCCTGGAACACGACCGCCACCGCCAGGCTGGCGGTGCTCTGCTCGAGGGTCGACACCTTCAGCTCGCCGTCGATGGGCTCGCCGTCGACCGCCACGCTCCACAGGCCGGGATCGGTGGCGCTCAGCGGCTGGCCGTGCCCGTCCATCAGCGAGGCGAAGAAGGTCAGCTCCCCCTTGACCGCCTCGGTGAGATCCACGGCGTCCAGCCGCAGGTGCGTGGCCTGGATGCGCCCGCCGCTCTGCGCCCAGGCGGCGCCCATGATGGCGGCGCACGCCAGAACCCCTACGATGACCCTCCGCATCGGTGTCCCTTCGTGGGGCCCCCGCGCCGGGATCCCCACCTCCTCAGTACAGCGCCTTGAACCGGAACTCGGTGCGCCCCAGGCGGATGCTGTCGTTGTCGATCAGCTCCTCCTTCTGCACCTTCTTGTCGTTGACGAAGCACCCGTTGGTCGAGTCGGCGTCCACCAGCTCGTACTTGTTGTCCTCGTAGCGGATGTAGGCGTGCCGCGTGGACAGGTACTCGTCGGTGATCACGATGTCGTTGTCGGCCCCGGCCCCCAGCGAGTTCTTGCCGGGGTACAGCCGGTAGTCGGTGCCCTTCTGGGCGCCGTTCATGATCACCAGCCAGCCGACGACCTCTTTCTTGGGCGCCTTGAGCGCCTCGATGTCGACGGCCATCGTGCGGTTGGACGCGATCTGCGGCATGGCCGGGGCGCCCCCGCCGCCGGGGGCCGGGCCCGCGGCCTGCGGGGGCGGCGCCTGCCCGGCGGGCGCCGGGGCGTCGGCCGCGAGGTCGTTGCCGCAGTAGGGGCACTGCTTCCACGAGGGGTCGATCTCGGCGCCGCAGCCGGGGCACCCGGCCGCCGCCTCGCCGCCCTCTTCCTTCCCACCGAAAGGCCACCAACCCATCTTCTTCTTCTTCGCGGCCTCGGGCGCGGCGCCCTGGGTCTTCTTCTTCTTGCCGGCCCCCGAGACGGCCTTCCTCGCCGCGCCCTCCGCCGACGCCCGCGCCTTCACCTTGGCGTCGTAGATCTTGCGGTTCACGCGCGCATCGATGCGCCCTTTGATGACATCACGCGGATCGCGCATCGCTCGACTCGGGGTCCTGGGGGTTGACCAGCGGCGTCATGGTTGCCCAGCCCCTCACGTTTGGCAAGTCGACCCCCGGCCCGGGGCCTACTGCAGCTGGTAGAACCAGTACCGGAACATGTTGATGTCGCGGTCCGCGGTCAGCATCACCTGCTTCACCGTGATCACCTGCGTGCTGATGTGCTGGGCCGGGATGACGAAGGGCCAGTTGCGCCAGCGGTACTTCCGGTCCTCGCCGTCGCAGTTGAGGATGCGGTCGAGGCGCTGCCCGTTCACGTGGATCTCGGCCTGGTAGTCGCCGTGCACGTAGTCCATGCGGCGGATCATCAGCACCGCGTGGTGCGGGGTCAGGTTGCGCACCTTGAACTCGCAGTGCCCGCCCTCGTGGGCGATGCCGCGATCCTCGATGACCGTGCCGTCCGGGTAGCGCAGCTTCTGGCGCGTCCGGTAGGTGTCCTCGGCGTCGCGGATGACGAAGTCGTGGGCGGCCTCGCTGTCGGCGTCCAGCACGTCGATCGTGTCGACGAGCACCCAGGTCTTGCCGTCGATCACCAGCTTGTCGGTGAAGGCCTCCGACCGGACCTTGATGTCCTCCATCGCGATGCCGGCGAGCTCGGTCCCGCCGTCCTCGGCGGTCGGGGCGCCCTCGAGCACCCGCAGATCCTCGAGCTCGGGCCGGATGCTGTCGAGCATCGACTCGATCGCGTCCGAGGCCATCGATTGGTAGCGCAGCACGTTGTCGAGGGCGTCGTCCGTGCGCCGCCGGTCCAGCACCTGCCCTCGCAGGATCTCGACGTTGCGCTTGAAGCCGCGGAACTGATCCATCGCCGACAGGTCGGGCACGCGGCCCTCGACCTCGTAGACGATGTCCCACTCGAGCTCGGCGATGATGTGCAGCAGATCCCAGATGTTGCTGTGATCGACGAAGGCCGTGCGCAGCAGCATCTCGAGGGTGATGACCGCGTGCAGGGCGTCCTGAGCGGCGATGATCTTCTTCACCCGCCCCAGGTAGGCCAGCACCCGCTTCTCCTGCGCGACGATCTCGCGCAGGCGCCACAACAGCTGGGGCGACAGCCGCTGCCCCGCCACGCCCGCCGACCGCACGAAGCGCAGGTCGATCTCGTTGGGCCCGGGCGCGTGCGGATCCCGCGCGTCGGTCACCCGCTTGGCGCCCTTCTCGAGGTAGATGCGCCCCAGCTCGACCTCGTGCGCGATGTCGGGCTCGACGATGCTGAACTCGATCTTGCAGCCCTCCTCCACCCGCCGGTGCCCCTGGTAGTCCAGGTTCTCCTTGTAGGCGATGAAGTCGGTCAGCTGCTCGACGTAGCGCACCACCACGTAGATGGTCTGCGGCAGCTTGAAGTCGGCCGGGTTCAGCGTCTTGATCTGCTTCTCGGGCAGCACGATGTCGTGGCCCTGCGCGTCGATGGCGTAGCCGCTGCCGATCTCGACCGACAGGTCGCCGCGCCCGCGGCTGGTCACCCGCAGCTCGTCCCCCTGCCCCGGGATGACGCCCGGCGCGTGGAACATGCGGTTGTGCAGCTTGCGCTTCTCGACGTGGTAGCGCTCGGCGTCGTTCCAGTCCTGCTCGGTGGTCAGGAAGCCCTTGAAGAAGTTGATGCGCTTGAACGGCTTCGCCATCGATCAGTCCTCGTCGTCGCTGTCGGCGGGCGCGCCGGAGGTGCCGGCCACCACGCCCGACTCCCCGATGCCCACGCGGCCCAGCCCCACCAGGAAGGGCTCGAGGGCGTCCTTCTGGGGGGCGGCGGCGAAGGTCAGGTAGTAGGCGGTGTGGGCCGGCCGCTCCATGCGGATGATGTCGTGGATCTTCAGGATCATCTCGTCGCTGGCGTCGCTGAACGCCGCGGGCACCTCGACCATGAAGCAGTGGGCCAGGTTCACCGGCGGCAGGACGATCGAGTCCAGGCCGACGCGCACCTCGCCCACGCGGAACCCGCGGTAGGGCCACTGGTTCTCGAGCACCCGCGGCTCGACGTCGGTGAAGATCGACAGGAACAGCTTCAGGCCGCGCACGGTGCCGCGGTAGCCGTAGATGCCGATGGCCTGCTGGATCAGCCGGCGCTGCTTGGCCTCGGGCCAGTCCTGGTCGATGGTGAGCGCCACCCAGCCCGCCAGCCAGTCGAGGAAGGCGGGCGGCGCCTCGAGCGGATCGAAGTAGCGGTGCACCCCGTCGATCGTGCGCTGCAGATCGGCGAAGACGTGGTCGAACACCCACAGGAACTCGCGCAGGAAGTGGCGCCCGCCGCGATCGCTCTTCTGGAACACCTGCGGCAGGTGGTGCAGCAGGCTGCGGCGCGACACCACCAGCTCGACCGACTCGTGGGTGGCCACCAGCGCGCCCGGCTGGGGCAGCTGGCGGATGACCTCGTCCTCGGGGCGGTACGCCTCTTCGTAGCGCACGCGGATCTGGTGATCGCGGAAGCCCGCGTTCACCAGCATCAGGCGGGCGTTGCGCAGCACCAGGCCCGCGAGCTCGGGCATGCGCACCGTCCGTCCGACCATCTCGCGCGGCTGTCGCACCTGACTCCTTCCCTGCGCCCCTCACCGGCCGAGGCGGCCTAGAGGAACTTCTCCCGCGGCTTCTCGATGACGTCCACGTCGCACAGGTGCACCAGCTCGTCGGCGCGCACCTTCAGCTGCTCGACCTCGGCCCGGCGATCCTCGTCGATCAGCCGGATGCGGTGCACGGCGTCGACGCCGTCGACCTCCTCCACCACGTGGTACAGGTCCAGCTTCAGCACGTTGCGGCCGAAGTCCCAGCCCCCGCCCGAGCGCCCGCCCACCAGCGGGTGCAGGAAGCGGCGCAGCTTGTCCTCGACCGCGCGGCGCACGGCGTCGCTGCTGCCCGAGGTGGTGCGCACCACCTCGACGCCGATGCTGATCTCGACGTAGCGCGGGCGCACCACGCGCACGATGGTCGTCAGCAGGCGGCGCTCGTCGAGGAAGTGGCGCACCCGGCGCAGCAGCTCGGTCGAGGGCACCAGCTTCATCGTCAGGTCCAGCCGCTTCTCGTCCTGCTTCGGCACCACGACGACGGTGACCTCGCCCTCGCGGCCGATGGTGTTCAGGCACTTGGCGCGCGCGATGCCGTTGCTGGCCTGCAGCGTCAGCCACTCGAAGTCCTCGGCGGTGACCGCGCGGTTGCGGCTCTTGATGACGTGCGGGCCGCGGGCCTTCGCCTCGTCCACCGTCTCCTGATCGCTGCCGCCCGCCGCCGGGAAGGGGTTGGTCACCGACTCGATGTGCGCGATCGACTTGCGCATCGCGGTGACGACGTCGGCGGTCACGTTGCCGCGGGCGCCGCCGCCGATGCGGTAGAACTCGGCGACGACGTTGGCCGTGCCGGCCGGGGGCGGCATGCCCTTGCGGCCGTCGCCGAAGCGCACCTCGCCGCGCACGCGGTCGACCACGTAGTGGCGGCCGCGCGGCCCGCTCTCGAAGAAGCTCTCGACCTCGCGCCAGCGCACCCAGCAGCCGCCCTCGGGCAGGGGTCGCACGGCGTCCTCGCCGCCCTGGGCCTCGAGCGCCGCGCGCTCGTCGCCGGCGGGCACGTCGCGCTCGCGCACCAGGATCGACTGCCCCTCGAGCAGCGGCCCCTGCGCGAAGCGGAAGGCCTGGTTGGGCGTGCCGTCCGAGTTGCCCAGCACCTCGCCCGAGATGGTCGTCTGGTTGTGGGCCCAGGTGGCGTTCAGCAGCACGTGGGTGACGCGCGGCGTCTGGTGATAGCCGCCCATCTCCAGCCGCGCGCGCATCCAGTACAGCGCCTCGCCGAACTTCTTGCTCGGCTTGTGATCGGCCGGGCCGACGAAGGACAGGAAGCCGCTCTCGGTGAAGGCGCGCGTGCCGTCGCGGGGCGCCAGGTCGACCCAGTCGGTGCCGTTCCAGTACTCCCACACCACCCGCTGCTCGGCCTCGAGCGCGCGATCCCTCGCCTCGTAGTACGCCTGCAGGTACTCCGCGTGGCCGCGGTCGCGCTCGAGCGAGGTCTTCTCGTTGGTCTGGAAGAAGACGCGCGACGGCGCGTTGGGGAAGGCCTTGGCGAACCCCATGTACAGCGTCGGGCTGTCCTCGCTCGACGCCTCGAAGGCCTGGAACACCTTCAGCGGCGTGCGCGCGGTCGACGAGTGGTCGAAGTACGCGAAGTCGTTGTAGGTCAGCACGTGCGTGACGGGCTGATCCTCCTCGGTGTAGCGGAAGGTCATCCCGCGCACCCAGGGCGGCCGCAGCGGGCGCTCGTCGCGCCAGATCCAGCGATCACCGTCCAGCTCGTACTGCCCGGCCACGCCGTAGTCGCCGCGCTCGATGCGGCAGCGCAGCCAGGGCCCCGGCTCGTTCTGGATCTCGACCTCGCCCAGCTTCTCCGGGCGGCGGAAGCGCACCTCGCCGCTCTGCGTGAAGCCCGCGGTGCCGTCGACGAAGTCGATCGACGGCGCCGAGCGCGAGCCCTCGGGCGTCGCGAAGCCGAGCAGCCGCCACTTCTTGCCGTCGTGGTACTCCCAGACCAGGCTCAGGTCCTCGCTGGGCTGGGGCGGATCGTACAGCTTGGCGTCGGCCAGCAGCACGTCGATGCGCACCACCGACCCCGGCTGCGTCGGCAGCGCCTGCGGCAGCAGGTACAGCACGTGCTCGGTGCGCGGCTCGTTGCCGAAGGGCGCCCAGGCGCGCTGCAGATCGACGGTCAGGAAGACGCCGCTGTCGATGTTCACGTAGGCGCCGGTGGGCGCCAGGCCCTCGCCGGTCAGCTCGACGCGGCAGTGCACGGCGTCGACCACCGTGTCCTGCGGATCCTCCGGCGTCTCGATCAGGCGCCCGCGGATCCACCGGCCGTCGATGCCGTTGATCTCGAGCTCGTGGATGGCGTCGATGTCCTCGAAGGCGACCGCGTCCTCTTCCACCTGCGTCAGCGAGCGCGTCATCTCGCGCCAGCGCCGCCCGTTCCAGTACTCCCACTCGAGCAGATCGACGATGGCCGCGCTGCCCGCCGACGAGATGCGCACCACCAGCAGCGAGTCCTCGCCCACCTGCTCGAAGCGCGGATCGGCCAGGTACAGGCTGCGCTCGATGTGGTTGACGCCGCTGAACACCTCGAAGCCCTCGGGCGTGCGGCCATCGAGGAAGGGCGTCTGATCGCTGTACTCGTCGCTCACCTGCGTGAAGGCGCGCATCAGCTGGTTGTCGGTGACCAGCAGATCCTCGGTGGTCTCGAACACCACCGGCTCGTCGCGCCCGCTCTGCACCGTCGACACCGGCGTGCCGGCCTTCACCCACGTCGCCGGCGCGCCGGGCACCAGCTTCAGCTGCAGCAGGGCCCGCGCCGGCTGGGGCGGCTGCAGGCGCACGCCCATCATGTTCAGGAACGCGATGAAGTTCTTGTCGGTGACCTTGTTCAGCCGATAGATGACCATCTCGGTCATCCACGCGAACAGCTCGACCAGCGTGACGCCCGGATCCGACGGGTTGAAGTTGGTCCACTCCGGGCAGTACTGCGGGATGAGCCGCAGCGCCTCCTCGACGATGTCCCGGTGGGTCCGGTCGTCCAGGTTCGGGACTGGGATCACAGGTCCTCCTCACGCCGCAGGAAGAACGGGTAGACCATGTTGAAGTGGGAGTTGGTGGCCCGCACCATGTAGCTGATGTGCAGCTCGATGGTGTTCGGCGCGTCCGGATCCGGCTTGCACTCGACGTCGATGTCGCGGATGCGCGGCTCCCACTTCACCAGCGCCTCCTTCGCGTGGAAGCCCACCAGGTTGCGCGTGTGCGCGTTGTTGGGCGCGAACACGAAGTCGTGGATGCGGCAGCCGAAGGTGGGCCGGTACAAGCGCTCGCCGATGGCGGTGCCCAGCACCAGCTGGATCGACTCCTCGATGTTCTGCTCGTGGGCGCTGACGGCCAGGCCGCCGGCGCCGTCCACGCCCAGCGGGAAGCCGATGCCGCGTCCGAGGAAGCTCTTGGTCAACCCAGCCGCCCTTCGAAGCTCTCGCCGCAGACGCCGCACACCACGCGCAGGAAGGGCGGGCGGCTCGTGATGTCGGTCAGGGGCTCGCTGCAGAAGGGGCAGCGCAGCCCGGTCTGGCGGCCGTTGTGCACCGCCTCGACGACGCCCATCCACACCGCCAGCGCCTCGACGTCGTCGCCCCCGCGGGGGGGCAGCTGCCACTGCCAGGGCTCGGCCGCGCGGGCGTCTGCGCGGGGCGCGGGGTCGGTGCGGGTGACCGACGCGGCCGGCGCGTCCGACGCCTCGACCGCCGGCGCCGCGTCCACCGACGCGGGCGCCGGGGCCTCGGCAGGCGCCGCCGCCGCGCGCTTCGCCGCGGCTCGTTCGTTCAGCAGCGCGTCCGCCTCCGCGTACAGCGCGTCATCGCGCCCGTGCGCCAGGCGCCCCTCGAACCCCATGCCGCAGGCCGCGCAGCGCAGCCGCACGTTGATGCCGTCCTGCGTCGCCTCGAGCTCACCGTCGCGACACGCCGGGCAGCGGTGTCCCGTGACCCGCCCGTTGGCCACCGCTTCGGCGACCTCGTACCAATCGACCAGGTGGGCGTCGTCCATCCAGCGCGCTCGGGTATCCGATGACCTCGGTGGGGGAGCCGGTGCCCGGCCCCCGTGACAGGGACCGGACTATAACACGGTGACGCGAGGCTACCAGCCGCACCGCGCGGCCACGAACCGCGTGGTGTAGCCGCCGCTCACCTTCACCTTCGAGCCGAAGATGTGGGTCGCCGATTCGACGAAGTAGGGGCCGTCGAAGGCGTCGCCCACCGCCCCCACCTCGACCACCGCGCCGGGGTGGATACGCGGATCGCCCTGCACCTCGACGTCGGCGCGGATGAAGGTACGGGCGTACTCGTTCAGCTTGGTGCGGGCGATCTTGTCCGCCTCTTCCTGGCTGAACACCTTGTAGTCGACCAGCTGGCGCTCGGTCTCGCCCCAGCGCTGGCGCACCTCGTCGGGCGCCGCCGTCGGGCCCATCGCGTCGTACAGCTGGGGCATCGAGGCCTTGCCGACGATCTCGCGCTTCGCCTTGGGATCCCACCCGCGCACGGCCACCTCGCTCACCACGCGGGCCAGCGACTGGCGCCCGTCGAAGCGGCGCAGGAACACCTCGTCCTTCGACAGATCCGGGTTCTGGTACACCGCCTTCAGCAGCGGACCCGCCTTCACGTCCGGCGCCCGGAAGCGCAGCTTCTTGGGATCCTCCAGGTGCCGCACGTGCAGGTCGAAGTCCAGCCAGCCCGCGATGCCCCGCACGAAGTCGAGGTCGGTCTGGTTGTGCTGGATCACGTACTCGCGCACGAACGCGGTGTCCTCGGGGTCCAGCGTCAGCCCGCGATCCTGCGCGACCACGCTGACGATGTCGCTGAACTTCTGGTCGAGGAAGGTGCGCGTCTTGCGCCCGCGGGTCAGCCGGTGCAGGTAGTCGAAGGCGCGCACGGTGAACAGGCGCGGGCCGTTCTCGGTGACCACGACCGACGTGCCGATCACCTCGCCCTCGAACAGCTTGGTGTCGCCCTTCTTCTGATAGCCCAGCGACACCTCGACCTTGCTGCCCGGCGCCATGTGCTCGTTGCCGGGCTGGGCCGCGCTGCCCCCGCGGAACTTGTCGTACGATCCGTCGTGGTTGTTGAACTGGATCGACACGCTGGCCGGCGCCTGCCGGCGCAGCTCCACCCGCACCTCCTGCAGGTGCGCGTCGTCGCGGGCGCTCAGCTCGGTGCCGTTGAAGCGCACCTTGTAGGTCGGGACGAACTGCTGGTCGTTGTCGGCCATCGTCAGCGCGCTTTCAGCGGAGGATCGGCGGGATGATCAGGCGCTGCCCGGGCTGCAGGCGGAAGGGATCGTCGATGCCGTTGGCGTCGGCGATGCGGCGCCACTCGCCGGGATCGTCGTACTCCACCGCCGCGATGGCCTGCAGCGTCTCGCCCTGCCGCACCGCGTGCAGCTTGGCGTGATCGGGGCTCTGCTTCTTCGTCTCGTTGCTCTGCTCCATCGCCGAGCGCGCCTCGCGCAGGCTCAGGGTGCAGGTGGCGCGCACCGGCGTGCCGCTCTCGAGGAACATCGTGAAGCGGTGGCTGATCGACTCGACGACGCCCTGGAACTTGAGCGCCCCCCAGCTGACCATCACCAGCGGCGGCCGGTGCAGCTCGGCGTCGATCAGCGCCAGCTTGTGCAGCGCGTCGGTGTGCTGCTTGACCGACGACCCCTTCTCGTAGGTGTCGAAGAACAGCTCGAGCGCGAGGGTCTCGCCCTGCCCGGTGGTGAACTGCATCTCGGGCGCGTCGAGGCCGGCGGCCGCCTGCGGGTTCCACGGCACGCTCTTCGAGACCGTGTACTCCTTGGGGTTGAACAGCGCCTCGATGCTCATGCCCAGCCGCTCGCCGTCCAGCGGGGTCAGGCTCAGTTTCGCTAGTCCCATTCGTCCTCCCCCAAGCGCGTCATCTCGAACTCGATGATCCGGCGCAGTCGGTCGATGACGTCCCCGGCGATCGACTCGATCTCCTCCGGGCTCAGATTCTCGTCGATCTGGTCGGCCTTCTCGTGGCGCTCGGCCTCGCCGGTCTTGGCCTTGCCGCCGCCCTTCTTGCCGGTCGACCGCAGCACCTCACCGCCGCCCGAAGCCCGCCCGGTCTCGACCATCACCCGGCCGCTCGACGACGGCGGCGTGATCGAGGCGGGCCCGCGGTCGCCGAACAGCTTGCCCGCGAAGGACGGCGCGGCCGCCGGGGCGGCGCTGGGCCGCGTGGGCTCCCGCGCGGTCGGCGCGCCGCTGGTCTGCACCAGATCGCCGGCGGCAGCGCGGCGCGGCCGGCGTCGGCGCCCCACCCGCGGCCTGCGCGGCCCGCGAGAACGCGCTCAGCGCCCGCCGCAGGTTCGCCGGCGCGGCCGATCCGGGCCCGCCCACCGACTGCACCACCGTCGGCGCCACCAGGGCCCCAGGGCGTCGGCCGCGTCGCCCGCCCCTGACAGGCCGGCCGCCGGCGCCAGCCGGCGTCGTCGAAGGCCGTGCGCACCCAGGTGCCCACGCGATCCGGCATGCGCCGCTCGGCCCGGCAGCGCGCTGGCCTCGCCGGGCAGCAGCAGATCCATCACCGAGCCCCGCCGCGCCGCCGCCCCCGCGGCCGACCGCCCGCGGCGACCAGGGCGCCGTCGGTCGCAGCCGCAACGCGCGACGCCGGAGGACCACCCGCGGCCGTCCGCCCGATCGCCGGCGCCGCGATCTGCGCCCCGCGCAGCGTCTGCAGCATGGTGCGCGTGCGCGCGCCAGCGCGCGCCCCGTGGCGCTGCGCGCGCGCCGCCGCGCCCGCGGTCGGGGGCGCCGCGCGCGCTCGAGGGCGCGGCCGCCGCGGGCGCCACCAGATCGCCGGCCACGCCGGGCGCCGTCCCGCCGACAGGGCAGGCCCAGGGCGGCCCCGACCGCGCGGCCCTCGGCCAGCGCCGCCTGCGCGGCCGCGACGGCGCGCGGCGACCAGGGCGTGCCGGGCTCGAGGCCCGCCCGCGCCGCGACGCCCGCCGGGCTCGGCCGCACCAGCCCGCCAGGGCCCCGTCGAAGGTCACCGGACCGGGTGCTCGCGCGGCGGCCGTCGTGGTGCCGCTCGCCTCACCGGCCAGCCGCGGATCCACCGCGCCCAGCGTGCGGGCCTCGAGCGTCCGCGCGAAGGCCCCCGGCCCCCGCGCCTCGCCCAGCAGCGCCCGCGCCTGCACCCGGCTGGCCAGCGTCGCGCCGCGCCGTCCCGCCACGCCAGGCGGCCCGGCGCCGCCGCGCCTCGGTGGTGGCCGCGGACCACGGCGCCAGGCGCGAAGCCGGCGCGCGGACGACCTCGCCAGGCGCGCCGGGCGCCGCCCGCAGGCTCGACGCCGCGCGCGCCGCCTCTCGGTCAGGGCGCCCCGCGCCCGCAGCACCCGCCGCGCCGCCGCCAGCGCCGCGGCGCCCCGCGCGCGCGCCGCGCGCGCGCACCGGGCGTCGCCCCAGCTCACCCGGCACGTCGGCCGTCAGGTGAACGAAGGTCGCGTCGAGGGTGGGGCCGGTCACCGCCAGCGCGGGCGCGCGGGCCGCGTCGCCGGTCGCGAGGCGCAAGGCTGCCGCCACCGCGCGGGCGGCAGCCAGGCCTCGGCGTCGCGACCGGGACCTTCGTAGCGCGCGGCCAGCGCCAGGGCGCCCGCAGTGGCCGCGGGCACGAAGGGCAGATCGCTCGAGGGCGCGCGCGCCGCGCGCTCAGGAGCGACGCCAGGCGTCGTGAGCGCGCCGCCGCGGGGGCGGCCGCCCCGCCCAGGTCGCGCGCCGTCACCCCGCTCGGCCGCGCGCCGGCCCCGAGGACCAGCGCCGCGCCCCGCGCGGGCGCGCGTCCGCCCGCAGGCGGACCAGATCGCCCAGGGCGCCCCGGCTCCACGGCGCGCTGCGCGCCGCGGGCGAAGCCGCCCGGCGCCCGACGTGCGCCTCGGCCGCGAGACGTCCGCCAGGCGCCTCGACACCCACGCGCATGGCGCGCACCAGGGCCAGGGTCAGCGGACGACCGGCGCGCAGCGCGGCGGCGAGGCGCGCGGTGGCCGGGGCGTCGTAGCCCGCCGCCGCCGCGATCCACGCCGCGGGGCGCGCCCGGCGCCGTGGGCGCCGCCGACGCGGGCGTCCACAGCGGCGCGGGCGCCGCGCCCTCGACGCGCGCGCCGGGCGCACCCTCAGGCGGGGGCCCAGCGACGTCGCGCGATCGACCGACGGGCAGCCGCGACGGCGCCGCGCGCCCACGACGCGCGCGCGGCTGGGTGATCGGGCGGGCGGCGGCCGGGGCGGCGCTCCGGTCGAGCGGCGCGCGGAACGCCGCAGGCGCGGCGCCTGGGCGCTGCTCGACCGGCGGCGCGGCGCCGACGGGCCGCACGGATCGGCAGGGGCGCCCGCGCGCTGCCAGGCCGGCGCCGGTCGCGACGCGTCCGCGCGCCCCACCTGCGCCCGCCCGGCGACGCGCCGGCCGGTGGCGGCGGCGCGCTGCGCGCCCACCAGGCTCCACGGCGTCGCGCCCGGCGGCGCCCACGCGGCGCCGAGCGGAGGCGCAGCGCGGCCCAGGCTCCAGGGGTGCG
Organism: Myxococcales bacterium; assembly: GCA_020633465.1. GTDB lineage: Bacteria > Myxococcota_A > Bradymonadia > UBA7976 > UBA1532 > JACKDN01. The sequence goes on along the minus strand of JACKDN010000003.1, from coordinate 286,042 downwards.
CGCCGCCGACGCGGTGCGCGCGCCGGGGGCGCGCCCAGCCTCGGCCCCCGTGCGAACTGCGCGCGCCGCGGCCCGCGCGGCCGCGCCGCGGCGCGGCCTCGACGGACGCGCGCGGCGCCACGAACGCCGGTGGGCGGCGGGGCTGCCGCCGCACCCTGAACGGTCGCGGCGCGCAGCGCGGCGGCGGTGCCCTGGGGGCGCAATGGTGACGTGCGGGCGAGGCCGGCCCGCGCGGGGCTGCGGGCCGCGCGATCACCTGAGTCGCCGGCGCCGGCGCGGGCGCCACGCCAGGGGCGCGGCCGGGCACGGCCGCCGGGGCGCCAACGGACCCGCGCTGCGCGGGCAAGCCGGCGCGCGCCGCGGGCGTCGCCGCGGGCGTCGCCGCGGCGACGGGCGGATCAGGTCGCCCACCGAGGTGTCCACCCAGCTGGGCTGCGGGCGGTCCCCCGTCGGCGGGGGCCGCCGCGCGCCCGGGACCGAGGGCCAGCGCGGCCTCGGCCGCCGTCTCGAAGGTCTCGGCGCCGGCCTCGAAGGCCTCGGCGCGCGCGGCCAGATCGCCGGGACGGCCCGGCGCGTCGGCGGGCGCGCCAGCGCCACCGCGGCCAGCGGGACCCACGCCCCAGCGCCCGGGCCGGGCGCTGGCGGGCGCGCCCTGCGCCGCGCGGCGGTGGGCCGCCGGCGCGTCGGCCGGCACCAGCCACGTCGACACGGCCTCGGCCACCGGCGGCTGCCAACGATCCCCACCGCGTCCAGCAGCAGCTCGGCGCCGCGCGCGCGGGCGCGAGGCCGTCGCCCGCGGTCCAGTCGGGGGCGGGCCCCGGCTCGGCGGCAGGACGGCCAGGGGCGCCCTCGCCGTGCACGGTGGCGCGGGCGTCGGGGAAGCGCAGCAGCGACGCGTCGACCGCGCCGGCGCGGCCCATCGCGCGCGGATAGGGCGAGGGCGCCCCCCGCCGCCGCGCGCCACTGCTCGCGGGGCGCGGGCGTGGGGCGCGCGCCGCCTCCGGGCGCGCCGCCGGCGGCGACCGGCACCAGCCGGCGTCCGCGGCGCGGCGCCGCGCGCAGCTCGGTCGAGTCGACCCCCGCCGGGTGCGCCACCGGATCCACCGGGACCACGAAGGGCGCGTCCAGGCCGAACAGGGCGGCGTCGTCGTAGCCGTCGTAGCGGCCCCAGGCGCGCGCGAAGCCGTCGAGGGCGTCGAGCCCGAAGACGTCGATGCCGCCCTCGGCCCCGATCGGCAGGGTCCATCGGTCGAAGACGGCGCCCGCGAGGGGCGTGGCGCCGATGCTGCCGTCGGCGCCGAAGCGCGTGAAGCGCTCGCCGAGGCGGCCCGCGAAGTCGGCGAACTGCGCGCCGAGGCCCACGTCGGGGGCGCCGACGACGTCGAGGCCGAGGGGCTCGGAGTGCGTCGCCATGGTCAGCCTCGCGTGATGCCTTCGTGGGCGATCTCGACCGACTCCACCATGATCTGGCTCTGCGAGGCGTCCAGCTCGGGACCCTCCCACTTCACCGGCCAGGCGCGGGTGAAGTTCCAGCGGGCCTTCTCCTGGCCCGCGTCGTCCAGCATCACGATGCTGCCGTTCTTGCGGCCCACGCCGCCCGGCGCCTTCGAGTAGCCGAAGTGCCAGCCCTCGAGCAGCCGGTTGTCGATGTAGCCCACCTTCAGCACGACGTTGGGATAGCTGCCCTGCCCGGGCAGCTTGTGCATGCGATCGTTGACGCCGCCCTCCTGCTGGGCCAGCACCTCGATCTCGTGGCTCAGCCCGCTGACCGACTGGAAGTGCGCCAGGCTGAGGCCGTCGATCTCGACGACGAAGCGGAATTTGCCGAAGGGACGCGTCGTGGGCACGGCTACTCCTCCTCGTCCTGCGCCTGATCTTCGAGGCGCTGCGACAGCCGGAACACGATGAACTCGACCGGCCGAGTCACCGCCAGCCCGATTCGGGCGACCAGCATACCGCGGTCGATGGAATCAGGGGGATTCGTCTCGGCGTCGCACTGCACGAAGAAGGCCTGCTCGGGCGTCTCGCCGGCCAGCATGCCGCGCTCGCGCAGCTGCGCCAGGTAGGCGACCACCAGCCGCGTCAGGCGCTTCCACAGCCGCCGATCGTTGGGCTCGAAGACGGCCCACTGGGTGCCCTCCTCGATGTCCGCGGCGATGGTGCTGACGGTCCGCCGGACGTTCACGTAGCGCCACTCGGGATCGCTGCTGGCCGTCCGCGCGCCCCACACCCGCAGCCCGCGAGCGGCGAAGGGGCGCAGGCAGTTGACCCCGGCGTCGTTCAGGCGGGCCAGGTGGGCGTCCTGCAGCAGCATGTCGAGGTCGACGATGCCCTCGACCACCTCGTTGGCCGGCGCCTTGTGCACGCCGTGGTCGCGATCCGAGCGCGCGATGATGCCCGCGATGTGGCCCGACGGCGGCACCGTTCGCCGCCGCCCGCCGCCTTCGAGCACCACCACCCAGGGGTAGTACAGGGCGGCGTGAGCCGAGTCGTACTGGCGGCGCCAGCGCAGGGCCTCCTCGTGATCGCAGCCCGGCGGCAGATCGAGCACCGCGAAGCGGCAGCGCGAGCGCTCGCAGTGCGCGATGGCCGCGTCCTGCACCACCTCGACGTCGCGAAGGGTGTGGAAGCGCCGGCTGCGCTCGAAGGCCGCCATCAGATCGGGCAGCACCAGCAGGTCGATGTCCGCCTCGTCGACCAGCCCCTCGATGCCGCGCCGGGCGCCGGGCCCGTGATCGTGCCCGATGAAGTCCTCGGGGCCGAGATCCTCGAGGCCGTCCGCCCCCCCGTCCAGGGCGGCGTCCAGCAGCTCCATCGGCAGGCACAGCGAGGGCGGCGAGTCCGGGCGCAAGGCCTGCACCCGCACCAGCCGGCTGCGCTCGTTGAGCACGCGCTCGACGTAGGTGGGGCTGGCGCCGAACAGGGACAGCTGTTCGAAGCGCTCGACCTTCTCGAACCAGCGCACCTCGAGGTCGAAGGCGTGGGGCTCGACGTAGGTGGGCGCCGCCGACGCGAAGCGCCGCCCCAGGGGCGGGCTGATCTGCACCACCTTCCCATCGACCCGGGTGACCGCCGCCCAGTGCTCGGCGTCGGCGTCGTGCACCCGCACCAGGGTGCCCACGGTCAGGGCGTGGGTGCTCTTGACCTGCAGCACCTCGGCGCCGCCGTCGGCGTCGCGCGTCAGGAAGGTCTGGTTGCGGGCGCCGGCGCGCAGGGTGACGCGCAGCTCGTTGCCCCACGTGCCCGGATCCTGGGCCGACAGGCGCAGGGTGGGCTGGCCGGCCCGGTCGAGCAGGGTGCGCCCCGCGGCCAGGGCGACCGCCTCGCCGGGCGCGCCCTCGAGCCGCGCCACGCGCTGCACGAAGCAGGTCTCGCCGCCGTTGTCGAAGAAGCCGCGCAGGGACGCGCCGAGGTAGCCCTCGAGCAGGGGCTCGCCGAAGAGCTCGACGAAGCGGTCCATGCTGGTGACGCGCACGGGCCGGTCGAGGGGCCCACGGCGCGTGATGCCGAAGAAGACCGGGCGCCCGGTCTCGCGCAGCTCGAGCGGCGGGATCCGCTGTTCGCTCGGCTGGTAGTAGACGCCCGGCGCCCGAACCTCTGCCATGGGACTCGTTCCTCGGGGCACGTCAGGGTCGCGCCCGGCCCGCGGGGGCGCGCGACCGGCGCGCGGCCACCCACCTGCCGGAGCCTCCGAAGGGGGCGTCGCATCCCGCGCCCCGCCGGTGCGTCAGCGGCGTGAGTCGTTGATCTCTTTGTTGATCGCCGAGATCTCCTTGATCCACATCTGCCGCTCGCGGTGCTCCATGGTCAGGATGTCGTCCAGCGACCAGTGGAAGTGGTAGGCGATGTAGGCTACCTCCTGGAAGATGCGCTCCAGGGGGTAGCTCACGATTCCCCCAGGTCGACCCCCAGATCCAGCTCGTAGCTGTGCCCGCACGACGGGCACGACGTCTTGACCTTCGCCGAGCCCTCCTCGTTGATCCGCCGGTAGAACTCCTGCAGATACGCGAGGTCGGACGAGAACATCTTCTCGATGACGCTGGGGTTGATGCTGCCCAACGTGCCCAGCTTGGAGATCACCCGCGAGAGCAGGATGATCACCAGGTAGGCCCGGTTCTGCTGCACCCGGTAGTCCTGCAAGGGCGCGATCTCGTCCTTGGCCGTGGCCAGGCGCATCACCCCTTCGCGGTGCAGGTTGCCGTCGTTGTCGACGAAGCCCTTGGGCAGGGTGAACGGAAACTCGGTCTGGAAAGCCATCGTGTCCTTCCCGAACGCGCGGGCCCCGGGCGCACGAGAAGCGCAGCACCGACGGGCGGTGTGCGCTTCTTCGGAACCCGCGCGGCGACCGGCGCCGGGCCCACGACCTCTTGACGAATCAGCCGGTCATCGGGCGAGGGGTTCGGGGGTGCACTTTTTTTGGGCGGCGGACCGCCCGGCGCCCCCCGAAGGGTGCCCGCGAACGAACTCAGCCGCCCGCCTGCACCCGCTCCCAGCGCTCGACGACGAACTCGAGCTCCTCGACCGCGACGTCGGTGCCCTTGCCGTCGAGGCTGAAGCCCTTCCACTTGCAGGGCCACGCCTCGAAGAAGTTGTAGCGCATGACCTCGTCGCCCTTGTCGTTGTTGAGCACGATCGAGCCGCTCTTGCGCTCGACCTTGCCCTCCATGACCCGCTTGCGCCACTGCCACAGCTCGTCCGTCGAGACGTAGCCGCGCTTGAGGACGATGTTGCTGTACTTGGTGCGGCCGGGCCGCTTGCGCAGGAACAGGTCGTCGCCGTCCTGGTACTCGATGACCTCGGTCTCGCTGTCGAGGCCCTCGACGTTCTTGAACGCGGCGGTCGTCACCCCGTCGATTTCGACGCGGAAGTTGAACTGACCGATGTAGTCGTGCTGTCGCCTGTTGTCGGTCGCCATGACTTTACTCCGTCAAGCGGGTCCGACCCCTAACGGCGGCCCGCGCTGCATCATTCCAATTCGGACACCACCCGCCCGTGGCGGACTTACTCGGAAACGTCGCCGCCGGTCGGCATCTGGCCGATGCGGAAGATAACAAATTCGGCGGGCTTTGTCGGGCACATGCCGATCTCGCACACCATCTGCCCGGCGTCGATGACCTCGGGCGGGTTGGTCTCGCCGTCGCACTTCACGTAGAACGCCTGCTCCGGCGTCTCGCCGAAGAGGGCCCCGTCCCGCCAGACCCGCAGGAGGAAGGCGGTGATGTTGCGCGACACGCGCTTCCACAGCTTCTGGTCGTTGGGCTCGAACACGACCCACTGGGTGCCGTTCTCGATCGACTGCTCGACCATGTTGAACAGCCGGCGCACGTTCACGTAGCGCCACTCGGGATCGCTCGAGATGGTGCGCGCGCCCCACACCCGGATGCCCCGGTTGGGGAACTCGCGGATGCAGTTGATGCCCTTGGGGTTGAGCAGATCCTGCTCGCCCTTGGTGATGTTGTACTTCAGGCCCAGGGCGCCGCGGACGATCTCGTTGGCGGGGGCCTTGTGGACGCCGCGCTCGGCGTCGCTGCGCGCGTACACGCCGGCCATGTGGCCCGACGGCGGGACGAAGATGTTGCCCTTCTGGGGGTCGTACACCTCGATCCACGGGAAGTAGTAGGCGCCGTACTTCGAGTCGCGGGGCTTGCCCAGCTTGTCGACGCCGCCCTTCTCGATGGTCTCCGGCGCGTCGAGGATCGCGAACCGGTAGCGCATCTTCTCGCAGTGCGTCAGCACCGCGTCCTGGATGGCGGGCTCGGTCTGGCCGGGCGCGCAGACGATGTTGATCTCGTCCACCTCTTCGAAGGCGTGCAGGCCGGTGCGCTCGCCGGGGCCCTTGTCGTGGCCGATGAAGCGCGCCGGCTTGTCGCCGTCGCCCGTGCCGACGTTGAGCACGAAGCAGCGGGAGCCGCCGTTGTTGAAGAAGCCGTAGACGGCGTGGGCCAGGTGATCGCTGTCGGCGAAGTCGCCGAAGTTCTTCACGAAGGTCGACCAGTTCGGGCAGAAGACCACCTGGTTGACCGGGCCCTTGTTGCTCTCGCCGATGAAGCCGACGGTGCTGGTGCCCACCGCCTCGATCGGCTTGCTCGCCCCCGGGACCTCCTCGACGTAGACACCGGGGGACAAGTACTCAGCCATGGAATCCTCCTCAATTCCTCTACGCGCTTCGGCTTCCCGCCGCCGAATCGTCTGTGTCGCACGGCATCAGCCCGCGCGCAAGTCCGGAGGATCGCCCCTGGCGAGCCTCAGAAAACGTCCACCGCCACCCGCCGGCCCTCGACGCGGCGCAGATCCTCCGAGCGCCCCGCCGACTCGAGCCGCAGCAGGCACGAGTAGCCCACGGCGGGCCGCAGGTGCTCGCCGAAGCCCCGCCACAGCGACATCAGGAACTCGACCGACAGATCCTCGATCGGGCGCACGGGGATGCGCGTCTCGGGGTCGAAGGCGTCGCCCTCGAGCGCCTCGCCCTCGAGCACGGGCATCGCCAGCATGGCCCGCATCGCGGCGCCCAACAGCTCCTGCTGCTCGGCGTCCTCGTCGGCCCACGCGCTGACCAGGTAGTCGAGCCCGATGCGCAGCGGCGGATCCTGATAGAACTCGCGCACCACCCCGCTCTCGTCGATCTGGCAGACCAGCGTGGGCAGATCCTCGCGCCGCCGCGGCCGCACGTTCACCCGGTACAGGTAGACGCCCAGCGCCGGCATGCGGGTGAACTTCTCGCGCAGGGGCGGCCCGGTGACCACCTGCAGCGATCGCCCGAGGATGGCCTTCACCCCGTCCTCGAGGGCGGTGGCCAGGGACTCGGAGGTCTGCCGGAAGATGCGGTGCTGGGCCAAGGACAGCGCCCCGTGCGCGCGTGAAACGACCGGCAGGATGCCACCGGCGGCGCGGGCCGGCAACCGTGCGCGTCGCGCGCTTGACACTCCGTTCGACCCGGTGCTAGCCCTCTGACGGCATGCGAGCTGCTCTCCCCCTGTTCGCGCTGGCCCTCGCCGCCGCCGGCTGCGGCGACGTCGAGATCAAGCCGGACTCGCGATCGGGCCCCGACTTCGAGCGCGGCGGCGCCCTCCAGCTGTTCCCCGACAAGCTGACCGACGACTACGTCGACGCCGAGGCCGGCGACAACACCGACTTCAAGTTCGTGAAGGTGGCCGACAAGGGCTTCCTGACGCTGACGGTGTACTGGGACAACAAGCGGGTGCAGTCGACGGTGAACGTGCGCGACCGCTTCGGCGTGCTGCTCGCGTCGCGCGCGCACTCGCCCGAGCTCGAGAAGGACGTCATCGAGCTGCGGGTCGAGCCGGGCACCCACTTCATCGAGCTGCGCTCGGACAAGGGCGCCAGCGTCTACACCATCGAGGCCATCTTCCAGCGCTTCGACCACAACCCCGAGGACGACGTGCGGCCCGAGGCGGTGGGCCTCGGCGAGGATCTGCTGGCCGCGCCCATCCCCGAGGCGGTGCCCATCGAGCCCCGACCGCGCGCCCGCGGCCGCCGCCCGGCGGGCAAGCGTCCCTCGCCCCAGCCACGACGGCCGCGCGCCACCGCGCCGGCGGGCATCGCGGCGACCATCGTGCGGCTGCTGCCGGCCCGGGGCGGCGGCGCGACGATCCACCTCAACCGCGGCGAGTCGCACGGCATCGCCAAGGGCATGGGGGGCTACGTGCTCGACGACAACGGGAAGAAGCTGCAGGGCAGCGACTTCAACATCACCCAGGCGTCCAGCAAGCGGGCGCAGGCGGTCACCCGGCTGAGCGTGGGCCAGATCGGCACCAAGCGCCGCGTGGTGGTGGTGCCGTGAGCGTCGCCCGCCGCCTGCCGCTGCTCGCGGCCGCGCTGCACCTGGCCGCCTGCGGCTCGGTCGGCCCCTCGATCGACAGCGCCCAAGAGGGCGACGAGGTGCGCGATCAGGCGTTGGCCGTCTACGTCGACCGCACCATCACCGACCGCCTCGACGGCCCCGAGGGCGACAACACCGACTGGAAGTACGTCGACATCGTCGAGCAGGGGCGCCTGCGCCTGGTCGTGAACGTCGACACGCCGGACCGCCTGCTCGGCGGCGAGGTGGGGTTCTTCGACGAGTTCGGCAACCGCCTCGACCGCTCGCTGGTGCTGGCCAACCAGACGACCTACGTGTTCGCCACCGAGGTCGAGAAGATCCCCAACAAGTTCTTCGTGCGGGTGTTCGCGAAGGACGGCACGTCGGTCTACAGCGTGGGCGCCACGCTGTCGCCCAAGCCGGCGCCGCCCCCGCCCAAGCCCTACACCGGGCCGGTCGTCGAGGTGCCCGAGGCGCCGCCCCCGCCGCCCAAGCGCGCCAAGCCGCGCGCGCGCCGCCCGTCCAAGCGGCCGCCGCCGGTGAAGCCGCCGCCCCCGCCGCCCCCGGTCGAGCCCGCCGCCACCAGCGTGCGCGCGACGGTCGTGCGGGCGCTGCCCGCGGCCGACGGGCAGTCGGTGACGCTGCACATCCTGCTGCCCAAGGGGAAGAAGCTGGCCAAGCGGTCGGGCACGCTCTACCGCGACGGCGCCCCCATCGGGCAGGTGCGCATCACCAAGGGCTCGGTCGGCCGGGTGTACGGCGTCATCGCGACGCCGCCGGGCAAGGTGACCGGGGCCCGCCTCGAGGTCGAGGTCGACGTCGAGTGAGCTGGCCTCGGGGCCGGCGATGACCGAGGATCCGCCCCCCACCGACGAGCTGCCCGAGGCGGGCTGGCGCCTGCAGGTCGACCCCGGCGCCGACGGGATGCGCCTGGATCGCTTCGTCGCCCTGCGCGTGCGTCGCCTTTCCCGAGCGCGGGCCGCGCGCCTCACGGTCGTCGATCTCGACGAGCCTCAGCGCCCCCTGAAGAAGTCCTCGGCGGTGCGCAGCGGCCAGCGGCTGTGGGTGCGGCGCCCGGTGCCCGACGCCGGCGCCTCGGCGGCGGCGCCGACGGTCATCGCCGACGACGCCGATCTGCTGGTGCTGGACAAGCCGGCCGGGCTGGCGGTGCACCCGACGGCGACGCGCTTCGTCACCACCGTCACGCACTGGCTGCAGATCGTCACCCCGGAGGGCCAGCCGGTGCCGCGACCGGCGCACCGCCTGGACGTCGAGACGTCGGGGGTGCTGCTCTGCGCGCGGCACGCCCTGGCCGACCGCCAGCTGAAGGCCGCCTTCGCCGAGGACGCGGTGCACAAGACCTACTGGGCGGTGGTCGAGGGGCGGCCGACGCGCGCCGCGTGGACCGACGCGACGCCCCTGGGGTTCGACGCGTCGAGCGCCGTGCGGCTGAAGATGGGGCCCGGCGAGCTGCCCGCCGAGACCGCCTTCCGCGTGCTGCGCCCCGGCCGCCGGCGCGCGCTGGTCGAGGCCCGCCCGCGCACCGGCCGCCAGCATCAGATCCGGGTGCACCTGGCGATGGCGGGCCACCCCATCGTCGGTGACAAGCTGTACGGCCCGGACGAGGCGCTGTTCCTCGCGTCCCTCGAGGGCCCGCTGGACGACGACCAGATCGCGACGCTGGGCCACCCGCGGCACGCGCTGCACGCGGCGGCGCTCGAGATCGACTGGCGGGGCGAGCGGCGGCGCTTCGAGGCGCCGTGGCCCGATGAGCTGGACGCCCTGCTCGACTGAGCCGGGCCGTCAGGGCGGGGGGATGGCCTCGACCGGATCGCCGCCGGTGGGATCGGCCTTCTGCGCGGCGTCGTCGGCCTCCATCTGCTCGAGCATCTTCAGCATCTGCAGCTTGCGGCGCATCTCGGCCTTCTTGGCGGCGGCCTCGTCTTCCTTCTTCTTCTTGGCGGCCGCCTCCTTCTTCTTCTTCTCGGCCGCCGCCTTGCCCGCCTTCTCGGCCTCGTCGTCCACCCAGGCCGTCTTCTCGGGCTTGCCGTACACGATGATCAGGTCGTAGGGGCTGGGCCAGTCGATGGGCCGCTCGTGCACAAGGCCCAGCTTCAGCAGCCGCCGCACGCTCTCGCCCTGCCGCTCGAAGCCGGGCTTCGTGTAGACGTAGGTGTTCTCGCGCGGGTTGCGGTCGTTGGCCAGGTTGGCCACGGGCAGCCCGTTGCTCTCGAGGGTCGACTTGTAGCTCGTGACGACGTCGAGCCCCTCGTCGCCCGCGCCGTTGAGGATCTGGATCGAGGCCGAGCCGGTGACGTCCTTGAACGCCCCCGCCCCGCGCAGGCGCGCGAAGGACGGATCGGTCGCCGCGTGGCGCGCCAGGCTGCGCGCGGTCTGGCTGTCGATCGCCTTCATCCGCGCCAGGGCGTCCACGGCCAGATCGGCCTTGCCCAGCGCGACGTAGCAGCGGGCGGCCATGTACAGCGGCGGCGCGTAGGTGGGATCGGCGTCGGCGGCGATGAGGAACTCGCTCAGGGCGGCCGCGGGATCCTGCGCGACCAGCGCCTTGCCGGCGCTGTAGGCCGACCGGGCGCGGCGCGGATCGGCCATGGCGGGCGGCGCGTCGGCGGCCTCGGGTGGGGGCGCCGCCTCGGGCTCGAAGGCGACGCCGCGCTTGCGCGGTGGCGGCGCGGGCCGCACCACCCGCTCGGGCGGCGGGGGCGCCACCGTGGGCACCGCCCCCGTCTCGGGCCGCAGCGAGTTGGGCCGCAGCCCCAGCCGCTTCAGCGCCGACAGGGCCATCGCCGCGTCGCGCTTGTCGCCCTCGCGGTACAGCCGGTCGAAGGCCTCGTGGACGATCGACTTCATGTCGGCGTCCACCTCGGACACCTGGCGGAACTGCTCCCACTTCATGGTGCAGTCGCGCAGCGTGTCGATCGACTGCGTGCGCCAGCCGCGGAAGACCTGCTCGCAGTCGCCCTTGCGCTGCGCCCAGCGGTCGGCGTGGGCCGCACCGGCCCAAAGCAGCGCGCCCCAAAGGGCCGCCCAATACGAAACGCGCCTCACGGCCACCTCCTGCTCACCTTCGACCTGCTAGCACCGGCCCGACCCCAATGCAAACGGCCGGTGCCCCTCGGCGATCCAACCGTACCGGACCGCCGATTGACACTGCCGGGGGCGCGACATACGCTCCGCGCCGTCCTCGGCCCGGAGCACGCGGTGACGTCGACGACAGGTGGGGCAGGTACGCCGACGACGCCCGCCGAGGTGGTCGCCGTGATCCCCGCCCGCGCCGGCAGCCGACGCCTGCCGCGAAAGCCCCTGCTCGATCTCGGCGGCGCGCCCCTCGTCTGGCGCGTCTACGAGCGCGTCCGCGCCTGCGCCGCGATCGACGCCGTCTTCGTGGCCACCGACGACGCCGCGGTCGCCGACGCCGTCACCCGCCGCGGGGGCCGCGCCCTGCGCGTCGACGCGCCCTGCGCCTCGGGCACCGAGCGCGTAGCCCACGCGGCCGCGCGCCTCGACGCCGCCTTCGTGCTCAACGTTCAGGGCGACGAGCCCTTCGTCGAGCCCGCCGATCTGGCGGCCGTCGTCGCGGCCCTGCGCGCCGGCGCCGCCATCGCCACCCTCGCCGCGCCGCTGCCCGCCGAGCTGCGGGACGACGCCGCGACGGTGAAGGTGGTGCGCGACGCGGCCGGCGGCGCCCTGTACTTCTCGCGCCACCCCATCCCCGGCGAACAGCACGTCGGCGTCTACGGATTCCGCCGCGACGCCCTGCTGGCCGTGGCCCGCCTGCCCCGCGGGCGCCTGGCCGCCGCCGAGGATCTCGAACAGCTCGCCTGGCTCGAGGCCGGCTGGCGCATCGACGTGCGCGACGTCCCCAGGGCGCCGCGCTCGATCGACACGCCGGCGGATCTCGCCGCCGCCCGCACCCGCTTCGCCACCGCCCAGGTCCCCGCATGAGCACGCAACGCACCACCAAGCACATCTTCGTCACCGGCGGCGTCGCCTCGTCGATCGGCAAGGGCATCGTCGCCGCCTCGATCGGCGCGCTGCTCGAGGCCCGCGGGCTGACGGTGACCAACATGAAGCTGGACCCGTACATCAACGTGGATCCCGGCACGATGAACCCCTTCCAGCACGGCGAGGTGTTCGTCACCGACGACGGCACCGAGACCGATCTGGATCTGGGGCACTACGAGCGCTTCACCAACGCGCTGATGAGCCGGGCGAGCAACATCACCACCGGCCGCATCTACGCCTCGGTCATCGAGAAGGAGCGCCGCGGCGACTACCTGGGCGGCACCGTGCAGGTGATTCCCCACATCACCGACGAGATCAAGAGCTTCGTCCGGCGCGGCGCGCGCGGCGTGGACGTGTGCATCACCGAGATCGGCGGCACCGTGGGCGACATCGAGTCGCTGCCCTTCCTCGAGGCGCTGCGGCAGCTGAAGGTCGAGCTGGGGCACCAGAACGCGATCAACGTGCACGTCACGCTGGTGCCGTACATCCCGGCCGCCGGCGAGCTGAAGACGAAGCCGACCCAGCACTCGGTGCGCGACATGCGCGAGATCGGCATGCAGCCCGAGATCATCGTCGCGCGCTGCGACCGGCCCATCGACGACGAGCTGAAGCGCAAGATCGGCCTGTTCTGCAACGTGCCGCGCGAGGCGGTGGTGACCGGGCAGGACATGGGCAGCATCTACGAGGTGCCGCTGGCCTTCCACCGCGAGGGGCTGGACGCGCTGATCATGGAGCGCCTGGGCATCTGGGCCGCCGAGCCGAAGCTCGAGCCCTGGCGCCAGATCGTGTCGAAGCTGCAGGAGGCGCGGCGCCGCGTGACCATCGCGGTGGTGGGCAAGTACGTCGACCACACCGACGCCTACAAGAGCCTGCACGAGGCCCTGCTGCACGGAGGCATGGCCAACGACGCCCGCGTCGACCTGCGCTACATCGACAGCGAGGACATCGAGAAGCAGGGCGCGGCCGCCATGCTCGACGGCGCCGACGGGGTGCTGGTGCCCGGCGGCTTCGGCGGCCGCGGCGTCGAGGGCAAGATCGCCGCGGTGCGCTACGCCCGCGAGCGCAAGGTGCCCTTCTTCGGCATCTGCCTCGGCCTGCAGGTGGCCGTCATCGAGTTCGCGCGCCACGCCTGCGACCTGCCCACCGCCACGTCGGTCGAGTTCACCAAGGATCCCGCCCACCCGGTCATCCACCTGATGCCCAGCCAGCACGGGGTGACGCTGAAGGGCGGCAGCATGCGCCTCGGCGCCTACCCCTGCGCCCTCGGCGCCGGCACGCTGGCCGCGAAGGTGTACGGCCAGGCCGAGATCAGCGAGCGCCACCGGCACCGCTTCGAGGTCAACAACGCCTACCGCGAGGCCATCGAGGCGCAGGGCATGGTGTTCTCGGGGCAGTCGCCCGACGGGCTGCTGGTCGAGATGGTCGAGCTGCCGGATCACCCCTGGTTCCTGGGCTGCCAGTTCCACCCCGAGTTCAAGTCCCGCCCCTACGCGCCGCACCCGCTGTTCGCGGCCTTCGTCGGCGCGGCCCTGGAACACCAGGGGTGAGCCTGCCGCCGATCGGCGACGGCGCGCCGCTGGTCTTCGTCGCCGGGCCCTGCGTCATCGAGCCCGGCGACGGCCTGTTCCGCGTGGCCGAGGCGCTCGCGGCGCTGCCGGTGCCCGTCGTCTTCAAGGCCAGCTTCGACAAGGCCAACCGCAGCAGCGCCGACGCCTACCGCGGGCCGGGCCTCGACGCCGGGCTCGAGGCGCTGGCGCAGGTGCGGCGCCGCTTCGACCTGCCCCTGCTGACCGACGTGCACACCCCCGCCCAGTGCGCGCCGGCCGCCGAGGTGGTCGACGTCCTGCAGATCCCCGCGTTCCTCTGCCGCCAGACCGATCTGGTGCAGGCCGCCGCCGCCACGGGCCGCGTCGTCAACCTCAAGCGCGGGCAGTTCCTCGATCCGCGGCGCGTGCACCTGGCCGTCGAGAAGGCCGCCGGCCGCGCCTGGGTGACCGAGCGCGGCACGTCCTTCGGGCACGGCGATCTGGTCTTCGATCCGCGCGCGCTCGTCTGGATGCGCGGCGCCGGCGTGCCGGTCCTGTTCGACGCGACCCACTCGGTGCAGGTGCCCGGCGGCGACGCGCCGACCACCGGCGGGCGCCCCGAGATGGTGCTGCCCCTCGCGCGGGCCGCCGCCGCGGTGGGCGTCGACGGCGTCTACGCCGAGGTGCACCCGGATCCGCCGCGCGCCCTGTCCGACGCCGCCACCCAGCTGACGCCCGCGGCCTTCGCCACCCTGGTCGAGCAGGTGCTCGCGGTCGACGCCGCCCGGCGCGCCGCCGCGTGAGCCTGCGCCGCGCCACCCGCCCGGCGCGCCACGCCCTCGCCTACGCCGGCCTGCGCGCCTTCGTCGGGCTGCTGCGCCGCCTGCCGCTCGCCTGGTCGCTGGCCCTCGGCGCCGCGCTCGGCCGGTCGCGGCGCGGGCGCCCTCGCGCGCCCCGACACACGGCGCATGGCGGCCCAGCTCGCCCTGCTCGACGCGCCGCCCACGGCATCCGCCTGCTGGGCCGATCTGGGCCGCCGCGCGCCGCCGAGCTGGCCTGCGCCGACCGCGCCCTGCCCCGGGTCGCGCTGACCCCCGAGGCGCGCGCGCTCGTCGACGCCACCATGGGCCCGGCCCTCGTCGCGACCGCCCACCTGGGCAACTGGGAGCTGATGGCCGCGGCCTTCGCCCGCGCCGGCCTGCCCTTCGCCGCCATCGCCGCGCGCCTGCAAAGCGGCCCGCTGTTCGCGTGGCTGGCCCGCACCCGCGCGCGGCTGGGCGTGCCCACCCTCACGCCCGGCGGCGGCGCCCGCGCCGCGGTGCGGCACCTGCGCGCGGGTCGCCACGTCGCGCTCTTCGTCGATCAGGCCACGGGCGAGCGCGGCCGCCCGCTGCCCTTCCTGGGACGCCCGGCGCCCACCCCGGGGACCTTCGAGCGCCTGCTGGCCGCCACCGGCGCCACGCCCCTCTTCGCCTGGACCGTCCGCGGCCCCGACGGCGCCCACGCCGTGCACCTCGAGCGCGTGCCCACCGACGGGCCGCCGCTGGACTGGCTGACCGCGCGCGTCGAGGCCCTGGTGCGCGCGCACCCGACGCAGTGGGTGTGGCTGCACGACCGCTGGCGCGCCGACCCCGGGCGTCGGTAGGCTGCCGCGATGCTCGCCCTGCTGACCGTGCTGCTGCTGGCCGCGCCCCCGGCCCCGACCGCCGAGGCCCCGCTCGACGTCGAGGCCGATCGCCTCGTGCTCGATCAGAAGACGGGCGAGGTCGTCTTCGAGGGCAACGTGCGCGCCCAGCAGGAGGAGCTGACCCTCACCTGCCGCCGCCTGGTGGCGCGCTATCGCGACGACGGCCAGGTGGCGTCGCTGCTGGCCGAAGGGGCCGTGCGGGTCGAGAGCGGCGAGCTCGGCGCCACCGCCGGGCGCGCCGCGTGGTCGGCGGCCGACGGCACCCTCGAGCTGACCGGCGAGCCGGTCGTCACGCGGGGCGCCGATCGGCTCACGGGCCGCCGCATCGTCTTCTGGCCCGAGCAGGGCCGCGTCGTCGTCGAGGCCGCGCGCGGTCGCCTGCGCGCCCCGCGCGTGGCCGCCGATCTCGAGCGCGCCCTGCCCCGCCCCTGACGTGGCCGCGGGCCTCGCCGCCGTCGGGCTGCGCCGCGCCTTCCGCGGCCGCGTCGTCGTGCACGACCTGTCGCTCACCGTCGCGCCGGGTGAGATCGTCGGCCTGCTGGGGCCCAACGGCGCCGGCAAGACCACCACGTTCCGCCTGCTGACGGGCCTGCTGCGGGCCGCGCAGGGCGCGGTCACCCTGGACGGCGTCGACGTCAGCCGCTGGCCCCTGTGGCGCCGTGCCCGCGCCGGCCTGGGCTACCTGCCGCAACAGCCCACGGTGTTCCGCCGCCTGACCGTGGCCGGCAACATCGACGTGGCGCTCGACCGCCGCGGGCTGGACCGCGCCGCGCGGGCCGCCCGCCGCGACGCCCTGCTGGCGGCCCACGATCTGACCCACCTGGCCGCCGCGCGCGGCGCCACCCTCAGCGGCGGCGAACGCCGCCGGGTCGAGATCGTCCGCGCCCTGGCCGCCGAGCCCCGCGTGCTGCTGGTCGACGAGCCCTTCGCCGGCCTCGATCCGGTGGCGCGCGAGCGCGTCGCGGCGCAGCTCCGCGCCCTGGCCCGAACGGACGTCGGGGTGCTACTCACCGACCACGACGCGCGTCAGTCCTTGGAGACGTGTGATCGCGTCTATATACTTGCCGACGGCGTGCTGCTTGCAGATGGCACGCCGGCCCAGGTGGCCACCGACGCCCGCGTGAGGGCGCGGTATCTCGGGGGAGGGTGGCCGGCGACCTCCAGTCGTCCGGCGCGAACCACGGAAGAGGGCTTCTTGCAGCGAGACACCGATGGCGCTTGACCTGAGACTCGATCTCAAGATGAGCCAGCAGCTGGTCATGACGCCCCAGCTGCAGCAGGCGATCAAGCTGCTCCAGCTGTCGCGCATGGATCTCATCGACGCGGTCCGCGACGAGCTGATGGAGAACCCGCTCCTCGAGGAGCTGACCGAGATCGACGCCCACGCGGCGCGGGTCGAGGGCGCGGAAGAGGTCGCGAAGCGCGAGAAGAAGGAAGAGGCGAAGGAGGCGACCGGCGACGCCGAGGTCGACAAGACCAAGGATCAGATCGACTGGGACAGCTACTTCGAGAACTACACCGCGCCCACCCCGGGCACCGGCACGCAGCGCCTGCGCGACGACGATCTGCCCGGCTACGAGGCGACGCTCACCCGCGCGACGACGCTCTTCGATCACCTGCTCTGGCAGCTGCAGGTGTCCGACTTCACCGAGCAGGAGGAGCGCGTCGCCTGGGCGCTGATCGGCAACATCGACGACGACGGCTACCTCAAGGGCGTCACCCTGCAGCAGGTGGCCGAGGAGCTCGACCAGGACCCCGAGTACGTCGAAGAGGTGCTCGAGATGGTCCAGGAGTTCGACCCGCTGGGGGTGGGCTCGCGGGATCTGCGCGAGTGCCTGCTCATCCAGGCGCGGCACTTCGAGCTGGGCGCGATCGTCGAGGACATCATCGGCGACCACCTCGACAACCTCGAGAAGAAGAACTACGGCGCCATCGTGCGCGCCATGGACATCGAGCTCGAGGAGGTCATCGAGGCGGCCAAGCTGATCAGCCAGCTCGAGCCGCGACCGGGCCGCCCCTTCGTGGGCGACGAGCCCCGCTACATCACGCCCGACATCTACATCCGCAAGACCGACGACGGCGGCTACAAGGCCTTCCTCAACGAGGACGGCATGCCGCGGCTGCGCATCTCGCAGTTCTACCGCAACGCCCTCAAGCAGGAGGACACCTCGGAGGCGAAGAAGTACGTCACCGAGAAGCTCAACTCGGCGCAGTGGCTGATCAAGAGCATCCAGCAGCGGCAGCGCACGATCGTCAAGGTCACCGAGAGCATCATCAAGTTTCAGCGGGAGTTCTTCGACAAGGGCGTCGAGCACCTCAAGCCGCTGATCCTGCGCGATGTCGCCGAGGACATCGGCATGCACGAGTCGACGGTCAGCCGCGTGACGACCAACAAGTACGTGCACACGCCGCGCGGCATCTTCGAGCTCAAGTACTTCTTCAACTCGTCCATCCAGGGCACCGGCAGCCAGGGCGATCTGGCCAGCGAAGCGGTGAAGAGCAAGATCCGGGCGCTCGTGGCGCAAGAGGATCCCAAGCGGCCCCACAGCGACCAGAAGCTGGTCGAGCTGCTCAAGAAGGACAACGTCAAGATCGCCCGGCGCACCGTGGCCAAGTACCGCGAGGCGATGGGCATCCTGCCGAGCTCCAAGCGCAAGTGCCTGTTCTGACAGGCTTCGAGGAACCATGCGCATCTCCGATTTCCTACAGCGCGCCGCGGTCGAAGCCGATCTGGGCGCATCCAACAAACCCGGCGTCCTGCGCGAGCTGGTGGGCTTGGCGCTGAAGGTCGACGGCGATCTCGACCCCAACCAGCTGGTCGAGACGCTGATGCGGCGCGAGAAGCTGCAGAGCACCGGCATCGGCGACGGCGTGGCCATCCCCCACGGCAAGACCGACGCGGTCGACGACATCGTCGCCTGCGTGGGGCGCAGCCGGCAGGGCGTCGACTTTCAGAGCCTCGATGGCCTGCCCACGCATCTCTTCTTCACGCTGCTGGTGCCCGAGAAGCAGCACGGCATGCACCTCAAGGCGCTCGCCCGGGTGACCCGGCTCTTGAAGGAGCCGCCCATCCGCCAGGCGCTGCTCGACGCCGAGGACGCCGACGCGATGTACGATCTGCTGATGGCGGAGGACGCGAAGCTCTGACGACGCCATGAACGCCACCCGCCTCACCGCCGCCACCGTCGACCCGCCCGCGCGCGGCAGGGGGCGTGGGCCGTGAACGGGCAGCCGACCCCCAGCCCCGCCGTGGTGACCGTCGCCGAGGTGCTCGAGCATCTGAGCGCGCGCGCCCTGTTCCGCGTGGAGGCCGGCGGCGTGCGCGGGCTGGATCGCGCCATCGGTCAACCGACCGTCCAGCGGCTGGGCGTCGCGATGACCGGCTACGTCGAGCACCTCGAGCAGGATCGCGTGCAGATGATGGGCCGCTCCGAGAGCGGCTACCTGAGCACGCTGCCCCCCGACGCGCAGCACGATCTGCTGGCCGGCCTGATGAGCACCGGCGTCCCCGCCGTGGTCCTCACCGCCGGGCACGCCCCGCCGGACGCCCTGCGGGTGCTGTGCGACGAGCACGGCTGCGCGCTCCTGTGCACCGATCTCGAGTCCACCCCCGCCACCGCCCGCCTGAACGAGGCCCTCGGCCGCTGCCTGCTGCCGCGCGAGAGCCACCACGCGGTGCTGGTGGACGTCTACGGCGTGGGCGTGCTGATCACCGGCAAGGCCGGCATCGGCAAGAGCGAGGTGGGCCTCGAGCTCGTGACCCGCGGCCACCGCCTGGTGGCCGACGATCTGGTGCTGCTCGAGCAGGAGTCGCCCGCGGTCGTGGTGGGCACCTGCCCGGAGCTGACCCGACACCACATGGAGATCCGTGGGCTGGGCATCATCAACGTGCGCGACCTGTTCGGGGCCGCCTCGGTGCGCGACCGCAAGCGGGTCGAGATCGTCGTCGAGCTGGTCGAGTGGGATCCGCACGGCGACTACGAGCGCCTCGGCCTCGACACCCGCGAGGCCACGGTCGCCGACGTCCCGGTCAAGCTGATCGCGCTGCCGGCGCGCCCCGGACGCTCGATGTCGCTGCTGATCGAGATCGCGGCCCGCAACCACCTGCTCGAGCTCGGCGGCACCTTCTCGGCGCGCGCCTTCGCCGACCGGCTGGACGAGCACCTCGCGAAAGGCGACGATCCCTGGCGGCACACCGGGCCGGGAGGAGCGGGCAGTGAGTGACGAGGGCGGCCTTCACCTGATCGTGGTCACCGGGCTGAGCGGCTCGGGCATCACGACCGCGACCAACGCGCTGGAGGACGCGGGCTTCTTCTGCGTCGACAACCTGCCCCCGCCGCTCCTGCCCAAGCTGATCGATCTGGCCGCCGAGACCGACAAGTACCGCACGCTCGCGGTGGGCCTCGACGCCCGCAACGTGCGCGACGCCGAGGCGGTCGTCGAGACGCTCGAGGGCCTGCGGGCGACCGGCCTGCGCATCGACATCCTCTTCCTCGAGGCCAGCGACGCGGTGCTGCTGCGCCGGTTCAGCGCCTCGCGCCGCCCCCACCCGCTGAGCCGGGGCGGGCTGCTCTTGCCCGAGGCCATCCGCGTCGAGCGCCAGGCGATGCACCCCTTCCGCGAGGTGGCCACCCAGCGCATCGACACCTCGGACATCAACGTCCACGAGTGCAAGCGGCTGGTGCAGGCCTGGGCCAAGGGCGATCGCCACGCCGGCCTCGTGGTGTCGATCCAGAGCTTCGGCTTCCGCCACGGCGTGCCCACCGAGGCGGACATCATCTGGGACGTGCGGTTCCTGCCCAACCCGCACTTCATCCCGCACCTGCGACCCCACTCCGGCCTCGACGCCGCGGTGCGCGACTACGTCCTCGGCCAGGACGTCACCGCCCACTTCGTCGACCGCTTCATCCCCCTGCTCGACGAGGTGCTGCCCGCCTACGAGCGCGAGGGCAAGAGCTACCTGACCCTGGCCTTCGGGTGCACCGGGGGGCGCCACCGCTCGGTGGCCATCGCCGAGCGCGTCGCCGACCACCTGCGCGACGCCGGCGTCCGCCCCAAGGTGCGCCACCGAGACATCGACAAGGAGACGACATGATCGGCGTCGTCGTGTGCACGCACGGCCCCTTGGCCGAGGCGCTGCTCGAGACCGCCAAGATGATCGTCGGCGACTTTCCGGCGTGCGCGACCGTGTCCGTGCGCCAGGGCGACGGCATGGACGCGATCCTGGCCGACCTGCGCACCGCCGTCCGCGCGGTGCAGGCCGGCGACGGCGTGGTGCTGTTGTGCGACATGTTCGGCGGGACGCCCTCGAACCTCAGCCTGTCCCTGCTCGGCGACGACGTCGAGGTCGTGACCGGCGTGAACCTGCCGATGCTGCTGAAGCTGTTCACCAGCCGCGAAGGTGATCTGGGGGCCGTCGCCGCGCTCGCCCGCGAGCACGGGCGGCAGAACATCCTGGTCGCCGGCGAGCTGCTGCACGGCAAAGGAAAGACGGCGTGAACCCCTTCTACCGCGTCGACAACCGGCTGGTACACGGCCAGATCATCTCGACCTGGATGCCCCACCTGCGGCTGCGTCGGATCGTGATCGCGAACGACGCCATCCCCGACAGCACGCTGCAGATGAGCATGTACCGCATGGCCATCCCCGAGGGCGTCGCCTTCGACGCCCTGCCCATCCAGAAAGCCGCGACCTGGCTGAACGCGCGGCGCTTCGGCAACGACCCCACGATGGTGCTGCTCGAGACGGTGGACGACGCCATCCGGCTGTTCGCCTCGGGCCACCCCTTCCCCACGCTGAACATCGGCAACGTCCACCACGCCCCGGGCCGACGGGCGGTGACCAACGCCGTGTACCTCGGCGACGACGATCTGCACCAGCTGCGCAAGCTGGCCGACCGCGGCGTGGCCATCGAGGTGCGCAGCCTGCCCGACGAGACGCCCACCGACCTGCGCGCCGCGCTGCGGAGCGCCTGAGGTGGACGGCAGCATCCTGGCGATGGATCTGGGCCTGGTCGCCACCGTGGGTGGCGCGGCGGCGCTCGATCGTCGGGGTGCCTTTCAGCTGATGGTGTCGCAGCCCCTGGTGGTCGTGCCGGCCCTCGGCGTCGTGCTGGGTGATCCGCAGACCGGCCTGTGGCTGGGCAGCCTGCTGCAGCTCCTTTGGATGAGCTCGGTGCTGCACGGGGCCAACGTGCCGCCCAACGAGACGGTGGCGTCGGTGGCCATCGGCGCCATGGTGCTGCTGTTCGGCAAGTACGTCGGCGCGCCCGACGCGACGGTTTGGACGCTGGCCATCCTCATCGGCGCGCCCCTCTCGCTCGTGGGCCGCTGGCTCGAGGTGCGCCTCGATCGCGCCAACCAGGTGCTGGCCGACCGCGCCGACGAGGCGGCCCGCGCCGGCGAGCCCGCCGCCCTCGACCGCCTGCCCTGGCTGGGCCTCGGCCGCGCCTTCGTGCTCAACGCGCTGCTGGTGGTGGTCGCCGCCGCCTTGGGGCTGGGCCTGCTGGCGGTGGTCTACGACGACGTGCGCGGCGCCTTCGCCGTGGCCCTGCAGACGGTCGGCCGCTACCTGATGCCCGCGCTGGGCCTTGCCGTCGCCCTGTCGATCGTGCGCCGGCGCCGCGGCATCGCCCTCGCCGCCGTCTCGTTCGCCGTCGTGATGACCGCCATCCTGCAGGGGCGCGGCTGATGGCCACCACCGCCCCGCTCGACGCCGACGCCGGCGCCGCCGCGCGCACGGTGGGCTACTTCGCCCTGTGGCGGGTGCTGTGGCGCAGCTTCTTCTTCCAGAGCGCCACCAACTACGAGCGCATGCAGAACGTCGGCTTCGCCTACTGCATGCTGCCCGCGCTCACCCGCCTGTACCGCGGCGACGCGCTGCAGGCGGCGATGACGCGCCACCTCGAGTTCTTCAACAGCCACCCGTACATGGCCGACGCCCTGCTCGGCGCCTCGATCAAGCTCGAGGAGCAGATCGCCGCGGGCCGGCTGCCCCCCGCGGCCGTCCAGCGCTTCAAGCGCTGCATGATGGGGCCCATGGCCGCCATCGGCGACAGCTTCTTCTGGTCGAGCCTCAAGCCCTTCGGCGCGGCGTGGGCCATCGCCGGGGTGCTGAGCGGCATCGCGTGGGCGCCGCTGGCCTTCCTGGTGCTCTACAACATGTTCCACCTGAGCATGCGCGTGTACGGCCTGTTCGCCGGCTATCAGTACGGCGAGCGCGTGGTCGAGCAGCTCAACCGCTTCGAGCTGCCGCGCTTCTCGGATCGCAGCCACTACCTGGCCGGGGCCTTCCTGGGCATCGGCGCCGCGCTGCTGGCCGACGACGCGATGCGCTCGACGGCGGCCATCGGGGACGGGCTCGAGCCGGTGCTGATGGTGCTGCTGGCGGTGATCTTCCTGCTGTGCCTCAAGCGCAAGATGCCCATGTTGTTGCTCTTGTACGGCTTCGCCGCCGCGTGCGTGGGGCTGGTGTGCGGGCTCAACGCCCTGTTCCCGCTGATAGGATGACCGGAGGGGGACGCTCGATGAGTGAGGGGATCACGAAGGAGTTCCGGATCGAGAACACCCTGGGCCTGCACGCGCGGGCGTCGGCGACGCTGGTGCGCGTGGCCAGTCGGTTCCGGGCCGAGGTGACCATCAGCAAGGACGGTCACGCCGTCAACGGCAAGAGCATCCTCGGGATGATGACGCTGGCGGCCGCGAAGGGCTCGAGCATCGCCGTCACGGCCACCGGCGACGACCAGGAGGCCGCCCTGGCCGCCATCGGCCAGTGCATCGCCGACAAGTTCGGGGAGGAGTGATGCCCGGACGGGGCCCCAACGAGCGAGAAACGCGGGTGCTCGAGGGCATCGGCGTCTCGCCCGGCTACGCGATCGGGCGCGCCCACCTGGTGGACCGCCGGCGCGTGCGGGTGCCCAAGTACCACCTGTCCGCGGGGCAGGTGAAGGCCGAGCTGCAGCGCTTCGCCGAGGCCCTCGCGCAGAGCGAGTCCCAGATTCAGGACATCAAGGGCAAGCTGGTCAGCGCCGGCGAAGAGCAGGTGCTGATCCTCGAGGCCCACCAGCTGATGATGCGCGACGAGATGCTCGTCGAGGGCACGCGCCAGCTGATCCGCGAGCAGAACATCAACGCGGAGTGGGCGCTCAAGAAGGTCGTGCGCAGCATCAAGCAGATCTTCGACAACATCGACGACGAGTACTTCCGCGAGCGGCGATCCGACGTCGACTTCGTCGGCGACCGCATCCTGCGCAACCTGCTCGGCGGCGCGCACCCCTCGCTCAGCCAGGTGGGGCACTCGGCCATCGTCGTCGCCCACGACCTGTCGCCCGCCGACACCGCGTTCCTGATGCGCACCGCCGTGCTCGGCTTCGCCACCGACGTCGGCGGCAAGACCAGCCACACCGCGATCATGGCGCGCTCGCTCGAGCTGCCCGCCGTGGTGGGCCTCGAGCGCATCACCGAGATCGTCGGCACCGGTGACGTGCTGGTGCTCGACGGCACGCTCGGGCGCGTGCTGGTCAACCCGCCGCCCGACGAGGTGAAGCGCTACCAGCGCCAGCAGATGGTGTACTCGGCGCACCGCGCCAAGCTCGACGAGGCGCGGCACGAGCCCTCGACGACGCAGGACGGCACGCCGGTGCGCATCGCGGGCAACATCGAGCTGCCCGAAGAGACCAGCGTGGTGCTCGAGTACGGGGCCGAGGGCGTCGGCCTGTACCGCACCGAGTACCTGTACATGAACCGCGAGACGCTGCCCGACGAGCAGGAGCAGTACGAGCACTACCGGCAGGTGCTCGAGACCGCGGGCGCCGCCGGCGCCACCATCCGCACGCTGGATCTGGGCGGCGACAAGTTCATCGAGCCGCTCAAGCTGAACCGGGAGCTGAACCCGGTCATGGGCCTCAGGGCCATCCGCTTCTGCCTGCGCGAGCAGGGCATCTTCCGCACGCAGCTGCGGGCCCTTCTGCGCGCGAGCGTGCACGGCAACCTGCGCATGATGCTGCCGCTGATCAGCAGCATCGAAGA
Organism: Myxococcales bacterium; assembly: GCA_020633465.1. Classification (GTDB taxonomy): domain Bacteria; phylum Myxococcota_A; class Bradymonadia; order UBA7976; family UBA1532; genus JACKDN01. The sequence goes on along the minus strand of JACKDN010000003.1, from coordinate 261,961 downwards.
GGTCTGGCAGACGCGGGCCATCCTCGACGAGTGCCGCCAGCAGCTCGAGCAGGAAGGCCAGCCGATGGCCGATCACATCCCGCTCGGCATCATGATCGAGCTGCCCAGCGCCGCGGCCATCGCCGATCTGCTGGCGAAGGAGGTGGACTTCTTCGCCATCGGCACCAACGACCTCATCCAGTACACGCTGGCCATCGACCGCGCGAACGAGCACGTGGCGCACCTGTACCGGCCGCTGCACCCGGCCCTGCTGCGCATGCTCGAGTTCATCGTGGCGTCGGCGAACGCCGCGGGCATCCGCGTCAGCATGTGCGGCGAGATGGCCGGCGAGGCGCTGTTCGTGCCGGTGCTCTTGGGCCTCGGCCTGCGCGAGCTGTCGATGAACACCGTCAGCATCCCGATCATCAAGTCGGTCGTGCGGGCGGTGTCCATCGACACCTGCGAGGATCTCTTCCGCGGCGTGCGCGACCTCGTCTGCGCCGATCAGATCGAGGCGCGGGTGCGCGCGGCCGTCGACGAGATGCTCGCGGGCACCGACGCCGCGCAGGTGGTCAACCCCGGCCTGCCGCCCGAGGCCACGCCCGGCTGAGCCGTGCGGCGCGGCGCGACTTGACAGGTCGCGCGGCCTCCACTACTTTTCGCCGCCTTTCGACCTCGTCCAAAAGGAGCGACCCATGGGCGCGCGTCCCGCCAAGCTGGCCATCCGTACCGACCGTGACGCCGGCAAGACCAAGGCTTGCCCGTCGTGCGGCAACCCGAAGATGCAGGTGGTGAAGTTCGTTCGCCAGAGCCGCGCCAGCGGCTTCTTCTGGCTGTGCGACAAGTGCGGGTTCGAGCGGTCGACCAAGTAAGGTCCCGCCCCCGTCCCCGCCGCGACGGCGGGGCACCCCACCTTCCTCAGTCCGTCAGCGGCTCGGCCACCAGGTCGTAGTCGGTCACCTGCGTCACGACCGCGGGCACGACGGCCCCGGGTCGCACGTGATCGGCCGACCCCAGCCAGGTGATGCCGTCGATCTCCGGCGCCTGCTGCGCCGTGCGGCCGATCCACACCAGCTCCGACTCCTCGCTGCGCTTCTCGACCAGCACCTCGACCGTGCGGCCGATCATCGCCTCGTTGTGCGCCCGGCTGATGTCGCGCTGCTGGTACATCAGCGCGTCCAGCCGGCGCGCCTTCACCGCCTCGGGCACCTGGTTCGGCAGATCGTGGCTGGGCGTCCCCTCCTCGCGGCTGTACGCGAAGGCGCCCATGCGCTCGAACTTCGCCTCGCGCGCGAAGTCGAGCAGCGCCTCGAAGTCGGCCTCGGTCTCGCCGGGGTAGCCCACCAGGAAGGTGGTGCGCAGGGCCAGGTTGGGCAGGCGCTCGCGCAGCTCGGCCACCCGCCGCCGGATGGTGTCGCCGTTGGTGCCGCGCTTCATGGCCTTCAGCACGTCGTCCGAGATGTGCTGCAGCGGCATGTCGAGGTAGGGCACGATCTTCGGCTCGCGCGCCATGAGATCGACCAGCCCCTTGGGGAAGCTGCGCGGGTAGGCGTACAGCAGGCGAATCCAGCGCACCCCGTCCACCGCGGCCAGCGCCTCGAGCAGCGCGGTCAGGTTGCTGCGCGGCGTCAGGTCGTAGCCGTAGGCGGTCAGATCCTGCGCCACCAGCGTGAGCTCGACGGCGCCCTGCGCGACCAGCATCTCGGCCTCGCGCACCACCGACTCGATCGCCCGGCTACGCTGCGGCCCGCGCAGGGTGGGGATGATGCAGAAGGCGCACTGGTTCGAGCAGCCCTCGGCCACCTTCAGGTAGGCCTGGAAGCCGCCCATCGAGTTGAAGCGCGGGGCCTCCCAGTCGAAGTCGCGCCGATCCGGGTTGCCGACGAGCACCCGCGAGCCCGTGCGCCCGTCGAGGATCTCGGTGACCAGGTTCAGGTCGTTGGTGCCGACGAAGTGGTCGACCTCGGGCAGCTCCTTCGCGAGCTCCTCGGGGTAGCGCTGGGCGAGGCAGCCGGTGACGAGCAGCTTCTCGATGCGCCCGCTGTCGCGCAGCTCGGCGGCCTCGAGGATCGCGTCGATGCTCTCCTTCTTGGCCGACTCGACGAAGGCGCAGGTGTTGACCACCACCACGTGCGCCTCGTCGACGTCGCCGGTGATGCGGAAGGACTCGCCGGGCAGGCCGGCGAGCATCGTCTCGGTGTCGATGCGGTTCTTGGGGCAACCGAGCGACACGAAGTGCACGTTCTTCTGGGCCACGGGCCACCTCCGCACGAAAGCGCGGGAGGGTAGCAGCCGGTCCTTGGGCCGTAAAGCGAGGGCCCTGGCCGCGCGGCGCCGGGCGGGCGGGCTACTTGGCGTCGGTGATGACGCGCACGCCCGCGGGCGGGGTGAACTGGAAGCCGCTGTCGGGCAGGCCCACGCTGGTCGACACGTCCTCGAAGCGGACGTGGTTCGTGTTGCCCACCGGATCGACGACCGTGCTGGCGCGCACCGCGAAGGTCGCCTTGTCCACGTGCAGCAGCAGCTTCTGGTAGTCGCCCTCGTGCTTCTTGGGCACGAGCTCGACCAGGTAGCGGTCGGCGTCCTTCGAGGGCAGCAGCTTGGTGTGGAAGGCGGCCTTCAGATCGCCCTCGCCGCTCATGAACGTCAGCGCCACCGGCAGCTGCGCCGACTTCAGCGAGCGCTTGAACACCTGGTTCTCTTCGGGCTCGTAGACCCACAGCGTCTGCCCGTCGGCCACGAACACCTTGGGCTGCGGCGTCGTGTAGTCCCAGCGCATGCGGCGCGGCTTCTTGAAGTACACCGTGCCGGAGGACACCTGCTTCCGGTCGTAGACCTTGTAGGTGTAGGTCTGGGTGAAGCGGGCCTTCAGGTCGTGGGCGTCGGCGTAGAACTTCTGGACGCCGTCGACCACCGCGTCCACGCCGTCGGCCGCGGCGGGCGCCGGGGCCTTGGGCTCGGCGGCGCCCGCGGGCGCCGGCGCCTGCGCCAGGGCGGCGCCCGACCCCAGCAGGGTCAGCGCGGAAAGGAACGTCAGGACCCGCTTCATCTCGCCTCCTCCGACCCGATCGTCGCGGGCACCTTGGCCCCGGGCCCGCGCCGCGTCAAGCGACGACCGGGGGTGGTCGCCATTCACCGTGACCCGATTGACGCACCCCCCCGCGCCGCTTACCTTGACCGGCATGTCACAGCCCCGCGAGCCCAGCATCGACGACCTGCCGCCCGAGCAGGAGCACGACGACCGCCAGCGCACCGTCGAGGTGAACGTCAACGCGATCACCGAGATGATCCAGGTCGAGAAGTGCAAGCTCGTCGTCGTCGACGGGCCCAGCACCGGCGTCGAGATGATCGTCTCGAAGAACATCGTCCGCATCGGCACCAACGAGGGCTGCGATCTGGTGCTGGACGACAACACGGTCAGTCGATTCCACTGTGAAATCCGCCACATCGGGGACGAGTACCTGTTGGTAGATCATGACTCGACCAACGGCACCTACGTCGGCAACCTGCGCATCCGCGAGGCCTTCCTGTTCCCCAACTGCGAGCTGCTGGTCGGCAATTCGCTCATCCGGTTCGTGCCGCTGATCGAAGAGATCCCCGTCTACCCGATCCGCCGCAGCCAGTACGGCGCGCTCATCGGCGCCTCGCCGCGCATGCGCGACATCTACGGCGTGATCGACAAGGTGGCGCCCAGCGAGCTGTCGGTGGTGGTGCAGGGCGAGACGGGCACCGGCAAGGAGCTCGTCGCCCGGGCCATCCACGATCACTCCCGCCGGCGGCGGCGGCCTCTGGTGATCTTCGACTGCTCGGCCTTCCCCGAGAACCTGCTCGAGAGCGAGCTGTTCGGGCACGAGAAGGGGGCCTTCTCGGGCGCGCACCGCACCCACCGCGGGGTCTTCGAGCGCGCCGAGGGCGGCACGATCTTCTTCGACGAGCTGGGCGAGATGTCGCTGCCCCTGCAGCCGAAGTTCCTGCGCGCCCTCGAGAACGGCGAGATCCGGCGCGTCGGCGGCGAGCGCACCATCCGCGTCGACTGCCGCGTCGTCGCCGCCACCAACCGCGATCTGCAGGCGATGGTCGAGGAGGGCGCCTTCCGCCAGGATCTGTACTACCGCCTGGCCAAGGTGCGCATGCAGCTGCCGCCCCTGCGCGAGCGGCTCGAGGACGTGCCGCTGCTGGTCAACCACTTCCTGCGCGAGCTGCGCGAGCGCCAGCCGACGCTGCACGCGCGCAGCTTCTCGGACGAGGCGCTCGGCGCGATGGCCGACTACGACTGGCCGGGCAACGTGCGCGAGCTGCGCAACGTGGTCGAGCGCGCCGCCACCTTCTGCGAGCACGAGATCGTCGACGCCGGCGACCTGCCCGGCGATCTGCAGGCGCGCATGGGCCGGCCCAGCAAGCGCGCCGCGGTGGTCGCCCAGCTCGAGCCGGGCGCCGGCCTGAAGGAGGCCAAGGAGGCCATGGTCGCGCAGTTCGAGCGCGACTACCTGGTCACGCTGCTCGAGCGCTTCAACATGAACATCAGCCGCGTGGCGCGCGAGGCGGGCATCGACCGGCGCCACGTCTACCGGCTGATGCAGAAGTACGACATCCAGCTGCCCGACCGGGAGTGACCCAGTGAGCGTCCTCGCCGCGATCGCCCTGGCCGCGCCGCTCGTCGTCGGCCCCTCCGCCCCCGGCGACATCGCCGTCGACGCCTTCTTCCAGGAGTGGGACGGCCGGCCGGTGGCGCTGGTCGATCGCGCCGTGAAGGGCGATCACGGCGGGCCGAAGGATCTGTCGGCCCGCTTTCAGATCGCCTTCGACGCGGACAACCTGTTCATCGCGGTGCAGGCGGTGGACGACGTCTTCCAGCCCGGCGCGGCCACCACCGGCGATCGCCTGGAGATCGTGTTCGCGCCCGAGGGCAAGGCGCCGCGGCGCCTGCGCATCTTGCTCAACCAGCTCGAGCTGGGCATCGCGCCGGCCCTCGAGCTGGACGGCAAGCCCTACCGCCACGGCAAGGTGGTCGGCACCACGCGGCGCGACGGCTGGGCGATCGAGGCGCAGGTGCGCTTGCAGGATCTGCCCGGCGTCGTCGGCCCGGACGTGCCCATCGTGGCGCTGATCGACGACGCCGACGCCGACTCGGTGCGCGTCGAGGCCACCGTCGCGAACGGCCCGGTCGACGCCGAGCGGCGCCCGACGCTGGCCACCTTCCGCCTCGACCCGACCGGCGACGCCGAGCGCCTGTACCTGAGCGATCGCGGCAGCCCGACGGTGCTCGCGCGCCACAGCGGCCAGCTGACCGGCGATCCGCTGCACGAGGCGCTGCTGATCACCGACGAGGACATCGTCGTCCTCGGCCGGCTGCCCGGCAACGCGGCCTATCTGTACTTCACCCACGGCTGGCGCACCGGCGCCGAGGTGCTGCGCAGCGATCTGATGGAGCTCGACGGGCGCCCGGGCAAGGAGCTCTTCGTCGAGCACCGCGAGTGGGCCGTGCCCGGCGAGGTGCAGGTGGACGTCGTCGAGGTCTTCGGCGTGCGCGACGGCGTGCTGCGCCGCATGTTCGCCGCCAAGACGGCGGAACGATTCGTGAAACGGGGCGGCGCGGCCGTCGCGAAGTTCCGCATCCTGAAGGGCGGCGGGGCGCGGCGCTTCAAGGTCGAGGCGGCGAAGCTCGAGGGCGAGCTGAACGAAGGCAGCTACTACCGGGTCGACCCGCCCGGTGTCGTGCCGCAGGAGCCGCTGCCGGTGCCGTGGGAGGAGAAGGGCGGCGTCACCTACCGCCTGCAGGGCGAGGCCTGGCTCCGTTAGCCCCCTACCGCTCGGTGATCTCGAGCAGGAACGCGCCGCCCGCGTTGTTCGGGTGGTCGACCACGACGAACCAGGTGCCTGCGGCGAGGTCGACGTCGAGGATCTCGGCGCCGCCGAGGCCCGCCGCGTTGGCGCCGCCGGCACAGCCCATGTCGACGTTCTCACAATCGTTGGTCACATAGAGAATCGGATTGGGCGCCGGTGCGCCCTGGGTCGCACCGTTCGCCGCAGGCAGCACCGTGATGTGCAGCGACCTCGGGGCGTCGAGATCCAGGCGGAACACCTGCTCCGGCCCGATGCTCGTCGAGCCGGCCGGGCACTGTTGCGCGGCGAGGTTGTTCAGCCGCCCTTCCGTGGTGCCTGGGAACCGCGCTGGCAGGGAGAGCGGAATCGCGGTCCCGCACGTCTCGCCACGATCAATCGGCTGAGCGGTCGCAACGAAGGGCCCACCCGCCAGATCGCCTCGGGCGTCGACCACGAGGAAGAAGGTGTCCGCGCGCAGGAAGTCGACCAACTTGGCCTCCGGTCGACCGGCCCCCTCGGTCGCTCGCCCGTTGAGACACGTCGAGACGGCGGCCACCTCGCAGTTGCTGCCCGTGGTCACCCAGAACATCGGATCGAAGCCCGCCCCCGTGGGTGCGACCGCCACGGCGTACCGTCCGGCCGCGGGCACGTCCAGCCGGAACAGCTGATCCCGCCCGGGCGAGTCTGCCAGGCAGTTCGACCGTCCGTAGTCGTTCTCCAGCTGCGCCGAGTTGCCCGTCACCACCGCGTCCGGCGGCAGCGGCGGCGCCGTGTCGCAGGTGTCGCCCCCGCAGCCGCCGTCCTCGTCGATCGTCCCGTCGCAGTCGTCGTCGACGCCGTTGCAGCCCTCGGGACCGGAGGCGTCCTGGCTGCCCCCGGGCGCGGTGCTGCAGCGCGCGCCGCCCGCCGCGTCGCACTCGGCCACGCCGCTGCCGCACGCGCCCAGCCCCATGCACGCCAAACCCAGGTCGAAGCCCTCGTCGGCCGTGCCGTCGCAGTCGTTGTCCGCGCCGTCGCACACCTCGTCGCGCGATCGATCGTCGGGGCCGCCGGGGAAGGTGCTGCACACCACCGACGCGTCCGTCCCGCAGGCCAGCACGCCCGCTGGGCAGCGCCCCTCGCCCGGGCAGGCCGCGCCCAGGTTCAGCCCCTCGTCCACCGCGCCGTCGCAGTCGTCGTCGGCCTCGTTGCACGCCTCGGCCCGCACCCCCGACATGCTGCCGCCGGGATCGGTGCTGCACAGGATCGTCCCCTGCGCGTCGCACTCCAGCACACCGGCCCCGCACGCGCCCTCGCCGTCGCAGGCCGCGCCCAGGTCGAAGCCCTCGTCGATCGTCCCGTCGCAGTCGTCGTCCGCCGCGTTGCAGACCTCGTCGATCGCCTGACTGGCGCTGCCGTCGGCGTCGCTGCTGCAGCGCACCCCGCCGGCGTCGTCGCACTCGCGCACGCCCGCGCCGCAGGCCCCCTCGCCGTCGCAGGGCGCGCCCAGCTCGAAGGTGTCGTCGATCATCCCGTTGCAGTCGTCGTCGCGCCCGTTGCACACCTCGGCGCGCGGCACGCTGTCGCTGCCCCCGGGATCGGTGCTGCAGCGCACCCCGCCGACGTCGTCGCACTCCAGATCGCCGGGCCCGCACATGCCCTCGCAGTCGCCGCCCACCCGCAGCCCCTCGTCGGCCATGCCGTCGCAGTCGTCGTCCTCGCCGTTGCAGGTCTCGACGCGCGACGCATCCTGGCTGCCGCCGGGATCGGTGCTGCAGCGGGTGCGGATGGTGTTGCGGCACTCGACGACGCCCTCGCCGCAGGCGCCGACGCCGTCGCAGGCCTCGCCCACGCCGAAGCCGTCGTCCACCACGCCGTTGCAGTCGTCGTCGGCCAGGTTGCACACCTCGGCGGTGGGCTGCACGCCGCCCTCGCAGTCGCCCCAGGTGCCGTCGGCGCCGCAGCTCTGCGTGCCTCGGCGGCATAGGCCGACGCTGCGGCCGCAGTCGCGGCGGGCGCCCGGCTGGCAGGGGGGCTCGGCGGCGTCGGGGCCGGGGGGCGCCGCGTCCTCCGCCGGGCCCGCGTCCTCGCCGACCGCGGCGTCCTCGCTGGACGCCGCGTCGGGGGCGGCGTCCACGACGGGCAGGGTGGCGTCGGCGGGCGCGGCACCGTCGGGCTGCGCGTCGGCCTCGGCGTCCGGCGGCGGCGCGGCGTCCACCGGCCCCAGCACGCACAGGTTGTTCACGCAGGTGCGGCCCCGCGGGCACTCGGCCGTCTCGGTGCAGTCGCCGCGCGCCGCCACGCGGGCGCCGCCGCCCTCGGCGCAGCCCCAAAGCGCCACCACCACCGCGGCCAGCCAGCCCCTGCGCATGCGCGACCTCCCCCACGTCCGCGCCCTTCATACCAGATAGGCCGGCCTCAGGGGCAAAACCGTTGACGACCCCCGAGGTCGCTGCTAACGTCTCGCGGCTGTCGTTCCTTGCAGCGCCGACATAGCTCAGTTGGTAGAGCAGCTCACTCGTAATGAGCAGGTCGTCGGTTCAAGTCCGACTGTCGGCTCCAACGCACCGCACCTTCCGCGTCGTCACGGCTTCGGTCGTCGTCCCCCACCCGGGGGCCGCGCGCGGCGTGGAGGGGTGCGTGCGCGCGGCGGCCTCCTCGCGCTCGGCCTCACCCTCGCCGCGGCGGCCCCCGCCGTCGCCGCGCCGGGCCTGCGCCTGGTGGTCATCGACCCCGGCCACGGCGGCACCAACCAGGGCGCCCCGGATCGCCACCAGCCCGGCCGGTGGGAGAAGCAGCACTCGCTGCGCATCGCGAATGCCGTCGCGACGCACCTGCGCGCGGCGGGCGTCCAGGTCGTGCTCACCCGCACCGACGACCGGGACATGTCCCTCAAGGCGCGCATCGGCCTCGCCAACCGACTGGCCGCCGACGTCTTCGTCAGCATCCACCTGAACGCCACCGAGAAGCCGGGCCCGAGCGGGCACGAGACCTTCTTCCTCGCGCTGAGCGCCACCGACGAGGCCGCGCGCCGCCTCGCCGTCTTCGAGAACGACGATCCCACCGCCGTCTCGACCGCCGCCGGCGCGCCGGTGGGCGACGACGTGGTGCAGGACATCCTGCTCGATCTCACCCGCGAGCGCGCCCACGCCGACGCCGAGCGCCTCGCCGCGCTCATCCAGCAGCGCATGGTGCCCGCCAGCCCCTTCAAGAACCGCGGGGTCAAACAGGCGCCCTTCTATGTTCTGATGGGGGCCGCGATGCCGGCCGTCGTCTGCGAGGTCGGCTTCATCAACCACCACCGCGAGGGGCGCTACATCACCAGCGAGGCCGGCCAGGCGAAGATCGCCCGGGCCCTCGCCGACGGCGTGCTCGACTTCGGCCGCCTCGTGCTCGCCCCCCGCCAGCTGAGTCAGGAGCCTCATGGCAAGCCCGCGCCCTGATGGCCGCGCCCCCGGCGCGCTGCGCCCCGTCGAATTCCAGACCGGCCTGCAGCGCGACGCCGCCGGCTCGGTCCTCGTCCGCTGGGGCCACACCCACGTCCTGTGCGCCGCCACCCTCGACGAGAAGGTGCCCGCGCACCGCCAAGGCTCGGGCGGCGGCTGGTTGACCGCCGAGTACGCGATGCTGCCCGCCGCCACCCGCGGGCGCTACCGGCGCGAGCGCCAGAAGATCGCCGGCCGCACCGCCGAGATTCAGCGCCTCATCGGGCGCAGCCTGCGCGCGGCCATCGATCTCGACCGGATTGGCAGCCGCACGATGTGGATCGACTGCGACGTGATGCAGGCCGACGGCGGCACGCGCTGCGCCTCGATCACCGGGGGCTGGGTCGCCGCGGCGCTCGCCGCCCGCGAGGCCGCCCGCGCCGACGCGGTGAAGTTCATCCTGCCGCCGCAGGTGGCCGCGGTGTCCGTCGGCGTGGTCGACGGCCGCGTCGTCACCGATCTCGACTACCGCGAGGACAGCGCCGCCGAGGTCGATCTGAACTACGTCGCGCGCCCGGACGGCCTCGTCGAGATCCAGGGCACCGCCGAGGGCAAGGTGTTCTCGCACGATCAGCTGCTCGAGATGGTCGAGCACGCCGACGCCGCCTGCCAGGTGCTGTTCGCGCTGCAGCGCGAGGCGCTGGCCGCGGCCGGGGTGAACGCGTGAGCGCGCCCCGCCTCGTCGTCGCCACCGGCAACGCCCACAAGCTGGGCGAGTTCCGGCAGCTGCTGCCCGGCCTGCCCCTGGCCTCGCTGGCCGACTTCCCGCCGATGCCCGAGGTGATCGAGGACGCGCCCGACTTCGCCGGCAACGCGGTGCTGAAGGCGCGCGCGGCCCACGCGCACACCGGCGAGCCCTGCCTGGCCGACGACAGCGGCATCGAGGTCGCCGCCCTCGACTGGGCGCCCGGCGTGCGCAGCGCGCGGTACGTCGAGGGCAGCGACCGGGATCGGCTCGAGGCCCTGCTGGCGGCCACCGCCGACGCCACCGATCGCCGCGCCCGCTTCACCGCGGTCATCGCGGTCGCGGGCCTGCCCGACGACGCGCCCCTGCCCCCCGGCGCCTGGCGCCAGGACGGCTGCGTCTGCACCCGCGGCGTCGTCGAGGGCGAACTGACGCGGGCGCCGCGCGGCGCCGACGGCTTCGGCTACGATCCCATCTTCGCCCTGCCCGACGGGCGCACGACGGCCGAGCTGGCGACCGACGAGAAGCACGCGGTCAGCCATCGCGGCCGCGCGGCGCGCGCCATCGAGCCGCTGCTGAGACAAATTTTTGGTTGACCGCCCTGCGGCCGGCCGCTAGTTTGCTGCGTCTTCGGAGGCCCCCCGGACGGGGTGTAGCGCAGTCTGGTAGCGCACCAGTTTTGGGTACTGGTGGTCGGAGGTTCGAATCCTCTCACCCCGACCCCCAACGGGTCATCGAAGCAGGGTCTTTGACAGCTGGTCGGTCGAGGCTGCCCGTCCGAGCGCCTGTAGCTCAGCCGGATAGAGCAGCGGACTTCTAATCCGCCGGTCGGTGGTTCGAGTCCACCCAGGCGCGCCCCGTCGAGGATATAGCTCAGTTGGTAGAGCGTCGGTTTGTGGTACCGAATGTCACGGGTTCGAGCCCCGTTATCCTCCCTTCAATGCGCCCGTAGCTCAGCCGGATAGAGCGTCGGACTTCGAATCCGCAGGTCGCAGGTTCGAATCCTGCCGGGCGCGCACGGCGCCGCCAGGGAGAGGCTCCTGGCGCTGCCGACGTCTCGACCGAGACGACCTGTCCGACGCGCCCGTCTGCGCACCGAGCTCCGGCTCGAGGTGCAGCCGGGCGCGCCGCGACCCGTCCACCGAGCACACCGCCGGGCCATTAGCTCAATCGGCAGAGCAACGGACTCTTAATCCGCAGGTTGAAGGTTCGATTCCTTCATGGCCCACCCGACGAGGGGGAACCCCCCTCGGCCTGCCGAGCGTCTTCACGCTCGGCGGGCACGTGCTCGGCCCGACCACCATCCTCGCGCCCCGCGGGCCATTAGCTCAATCGGCAGAGCAACGGACTCTTAATCCGCAGGTTGAAGGTTCGATTCCTTCATGGCCCACCGCGCAGCTCGGTCACCCCGTCCACCCGCCTCGGCGGGTGGCCCCGGTGGCCACCCCCGCGTGCGAGGATGGCGGAATTGGCAGACGCACTGGATTTAGGTTCCAGCGGTTTTCACCGTGGGGGTTCGACTCCCCCTCCTCGCACCGACCGGCTCGGGCGCACGCCGTGCGCCCGACGCCTTCTGTCCCCCACCCACCGACCCGGCGCGCCGGCGCCTCGAGACGACCATGCAGCTTGACATCGAAGAGCTCAGCCCGGTTCGCAAGCGCGTGCGGATCACCGTGTCCGCCCCGCAGGTGGACTCGGCCTTCTCGAAGACCTACAACCGCATCGCGCAGCGCACCAGCCTGCCCGGCTTCCGCCGCGGCAAGGTGCCGATGAGCCACCTGCGCAAGCGCTTCGGCGCCCAGGCGACGGCCGACGTCACCGAGCAGCTGGTGGGCGAGGCGTGGGGCAAGGCCCTCGACGATCTCGCGCTGACCCCGGTGGGCCAGCCCGACTTCGACGCGGCCGACCGCGTGCAGCAGGGCAAGGACTTCGTCTTCACCTTCACCGTCGAGGTCACCCCCGACATCGAGGTGCGCCCCTACGGCGATCTCGAGGCGAAGCTCGAGACCTTCACCGCCAGCGAGGCGGTCGTCGACCACGAGCTCGAGCACCTCGCCGAGCAGCTCGCGTCGTGGGAGCCCGTCGAGGATCGCACCGTGACGCAGGACGGCGACATGGTGGTGCTCGACTACGCGGGCAGCATCGACGGCGAGGCCTTCGCCGGCGGCACCGCCGAGGACGCCGAGCTCGAGCTGGGCAGCGGCCGGTTCATCCCCGGCTTCGAGCCGCAGCTCGTCGGCAAGACCGTCGGCGAGGAGTTCACCATCGAGGTCGAGTTCCCCGCCGACTACCCGGCCGAGCACCTGGCGGGCAAGACCGCGCAGTTCGCCTGCACGATCAAGGACATCAAGGCGAAGGTCATCCCCGAGATCGGCCAGCCCCTGGCCGATCAGCTGGGCGAGGAGAGCCTCGACGCGGTCAAGGCGCAGCTGAAGACGCGCATCGAGGGGCGCTTCAACGGCGCCGCCAGCGACGAGGCCAAGCGCCAGCTGAAGGCCCAGATCGCCGATCAGTACGACTTCGAGGTGCCCGCCGCGCTGGTCGACGCCGGCGTGGAGGACAAGAAGAGCGAGCTGATCAGCGAGGCGGTCAAGGGCGGCAAGGACTTCGCCGCCGCCCGCGCCGAGGCCGACGAGCAGGCGCCGACCCTGCGCGACGAGGTCATCCGCGACGTGCGCATGGAGCTGGTGCTCGACGCGATGGCCGACAAGGAGGCCATCGACGTCGAGGCGCACGAGGTGAACGCGCAGATCGAGCAGATGGTGCGGGTGATGGGGCAGTACGGCGCCCGCCTGCGCCAGGCCTACCGCGATCCGAATCGCCGGGCCGGTCTGCGGCGTCGAATGCGGCAGGACAAGGTGCTTGATTTTCTCTTGACCAAGGCTAACGTGGCCACCGTCGAGCGGGAGGTGCCGATGCACGTCCACGACGACGACGGCGATCACGCCCACGACCACGACTGAGGTTCAGATGGCCTACCCCGACTGGATGGAGTTCGTGCCCACCAACCTGATCCCGACCGTCGTCGAGCAGACGCACCGGGGGGAGCGGGGGTGGGACATCTTCAGTCGGCTGCTGAAAGACCGGATCATCTTCCTCGGGACGCCGATCGACGATCGGGTCGCCAACGTCATCATCGCGCAGCTGCTGTACCTGGAGAGCGAGGATCCCGACAAGGACATCGCCCTCTACATCAACTCGCCGGGCGGCGTGATCACCAGCGGCATGGCGATCTACGACACGATGAACCACGTCAAGAGCCCGGTCAGCACCATCTGCATCGGCCAGGCGGCCAGCATGGGCGCCTTCCTCTTGTCGAGCGGCGAGCCGGGCCGGCGCTTCGCCCTGCCCCACGCCCGCATCATGGTGCACCAGCCCCTCGGCGGGGCCCAGGGCCAGGCCTCGGACATCGAGATCCAGGCCAAGGAGATCCTGCGCCTGCGGGACATCCTCAACAACATCCTCGCCAGGAACACCGGGCAGCCCCTCGAGCGCATCGCCACCGACACCGATCGCGACCGCTACATGACGGCGGCCGAGGCGAAGGAGTACGGTTTGGTGGACGAGGTGATGGCGCGCACCCACGGCGCCGACTGACCCACCGGCCGACTGACCCACCGACCAGGGGGAGGCTCGATGGCCGACCGCAAACGCGACGAGGGCAAGGGCAACCTCAGCTGCTCCTTCTGCGGCAAGTCCCAGAAGGAGGTGAAGAAGCTCATCGCCGGGCCCAGCGTGTACATCTGCGACGAGTGCATCGCGCTGTGCAACGACATCATCGCCGAGGAGCTCGAGAAGGGTGACGGCGGCCCCGGCCGCATGCAGGTGCCGAAGCCCAGCGAGATCAAGCGGGTGCTCGACGAGTACGTCATCGGCCAGGAGAAGGCCAAGAAGACGCTCGCCGTCGCGGTGCACAACCACTACAAGCGCATCGAGACCCGGGTGGGGCGCGACGACGTCGAGCTGCAGAAGAGCAACATCCTGCTCATCGGGCCGACGGGCAGCGGCAAGACGCTGTTGGCGCAGACGCTCGCGCGCATCCTCAACGTGCCCTTCTGCATCGCCGACGCCACCAACCTGACCGAGGCGGGCTACGTCGGCGAGGACGTCGAGAACATCATCGTCAACCTGCTGCAGGCCGCCGACCACGACGTCGAGAAGGCCCAGCGCGGCATCATCTACATCGACGAGATCGACAAGATCAGCCGCAAGAGCGACAACGCGTCGATCACGCGCGACGTCAGCGGCGAGGGCGTGCAGCAGGCGCTCCTGAAGATCATCGAGGGCACCACCGCCAGCGTGCCCCCGAAGGGCGGGCGCAAGCACCCGCAGCAGGAATTCCTGCAGGTCGACACGACCAACATCCTGTTCATCTGCGGCGGCGCGTTCACCGGCCTCGACGAGGTGGTCGAGAAGCGCGTCGGCAAGCAGAACATGGGCTTCGGCGCCGAGATCCGCAGCAAGAAGAAGCGGAACGTGGGCGAGCTGCTCGCGTCGGTGCAGCCCGAGGATCTCATCAAGTACGGGCTGATCCCCGAGTTCATCGGGCGGCTGCCGGTGGTGGCGACGCTCGAGGAGCTGAGCGAGACCGCGCTGGTCGAGATCCTCACCAAGCCGAAGCACGCGCTGGTGAAGCAGTACAAGCGGCTGTTCGAGATGGACGGCGTGCAGCTGAAGTTCACGCCCGAGGCGCTGACCGCCATCGCGCGTCAGGCGCTGAAGCACAAGGCCGGCGCGCGTGGGCTGCGGGCGATCCTCGAGAACGCGATGCTGGACATCATGTACGAGATCCCCAGCCAGGAGAACGTCAAGGAGGTCGTGGTCAGCGAGGAGGTCATCCTCCGCCGCGAGCAGCCGATGCTCCTGTACCAGAAGGAAGCCGAGGGCGCCTGAGCGGGCGCGACGCCCACCCGGCCCGGCTCATCCCGTTGAACGAAGCAGCGCCGCGGGCTTCGCGCCACGAAGCCGCGTGCTAGACTGCGCCCCGTACCGGTTGCGCTCCCTGGGAGGCCCATGTTCTTCAAAGGCGACGACGAGAAGTCCCCGCAGGCGCGGACCCTGCCGCTCCTGCCCCTGCGCGACATCATCGTGTTCCCCCACATGGTGGTGCCGCTGTTCGTGGGGCGCGAGAAGTCGATCAACAGCCTCGAAGAGGCCATGTCGTCGGGCAAGGAGGTCCTGCTCGCCGCGCAGCGGCAGGCGAAGACCAACGATCCCAAGCCCGACGACATCTTCGCCGTGGGCACCATCGGCACGATCATCCAGCTGCTGCGCCTGCCCGACGGCACCGTGAAGGTGCTCATCGAGGGCAAGCAGCGCGCGCGCATCAAGCGCTTCGTGAAGACCGACGACTTCTTCATGGTCGAGGCGACGGTCATCCCCGAGAAGCGCGACCCCAGCGTCGAGCTCGAGGCCCTGCTGCGGCAGGTGCACACGACCTTCGAAGCCTACGTGAAGCTGAACAAGCGCATCCCGCCCGAGATGCAGGTCGCGGTCAGCAGCATCGACGATCCGGCCAAGCTGGCCGACTCGATCGTCGCGCACCTGAACCTGAAGCTGGCCGACAAGCAGGCCATCCTCGAGACCGACGACTCGACGGCCCGTCTGGAGAAGCTCCTCGAGCTGATGCAGGCCGAGATCGAAATCCTCCAGGTGGAGAAGAAGATCCGGTCGCGCGTCAAGAAGCAGATGGAGAAGAACCAGAAGGAGTACTACCTCAACGAGCAGATGCAGGCGATCCAGAAGGAGCTCGGCGAGCGCGACGAGTTCAAGAACGAGCTGCAGGAGCTCGAGGATCGCGTCAAGCACAAGCGGATGTCGAAGGAGGCCACGCTCAAGGTGCGCAAGGAGCTGAAGAAGCTCCGCATGATGAGCCCGATGAGCGCCGAGGCCACGGTCGTCCGCAACTACATCGACTGGATCCTGTCGCTGCCCTGGTACGACACGAGCGAGGACAAGCGCGATCTCGACGCCGCGCAGGCCATCCTCGACGACGACCACTACGGGCTGAAGAAGCCCAAGGAGCGCATCCTCGAGTACCTGGCGGTGCACGGGCTGGTCGAGAAGCTGCAGGGCCCCATCCTGTGCCTGGTGGGCCCGCCCGGCGTCGGCAAGACGTCGCTGGCGCGGTCGATCGCCAACTGCACCGGGCGCGAGTTCGTGCGGCTGAGCCTCGGCGGCGTGCGCGACGAGGCCGAGATCCGCGGGCACCGGCGCACCTACATCGGCGCGATGCCGGGCAAGATCGTGCAGGGCCTGAAGAAGGCCGGCACGAACAACCCGGTGATGCTGCTCGACGAGGTCGACAAGATGAGCACCGACTTCCGGGGCGACCCGTCGTCGGCCCTGCTCGAGGTGCTCGACCCCGAGCAGAACACCACCTTCAACGACCACTACCTCGACCTCGACTATGACCTGTCGCAGGTGATGTTCATCACCACCGCGAACAACCGGCACCAGATCCCGCTGCCGCTGCAGGACCGCCTCGAGATCATCGAGCTGTCGGGCTACACCGAGTTCGAGAAGCTGCACATCGCCACGCGCCACCTGGTGCCCAAGCAGATGGAGCGCAACGGCATCGCGCCGGCGCAGATCGAGTGGACCGACTCGGCCATCCAGCTGCTGGTCAACCGCTACACGCGCGAGAGCGGCGTGCGCAGCCTCGAGCGCGAGATCGCCTCGGTGTGCCGCAAGATCGCCAAGGACGTGATCCGCGGGCGCGACGCCGTGCCGGTCGAGCGCTTCCGGCAGAAGGTGACGACCAAGCAGGTGCAGAAGTACCTGGGGGCGCCGCGCTTCACCTTCGGCATGAGCGACGCGAAGGACGAGGTGGGCCTCGTCAACGGGCTCGCGTACACGTCGTGGGGCGGCAACCTGCTGCAGACCGAGTGCTCGGTGGTGCCCGGCAAGGGCAAGCTGATCATCACCGGTCAGCTGGGCGAGGTGATGCAGGAGAGCGCGCGGGCCGCGATGAGCTACGTGCGCAGCCGGGCCGCCGACCTCGGGCTCGACCCGGACTTCTACCAGAACCTCGACATCCACATGCACTTCCCCGAGGGCGCCATCCCCAAGGACGGCCCCTCGGCCGGCGTGACGATGGCGACCGCGCTGGTGAGCGCGCTGTGCAAGCTCGAGGTGCGCCACGACGTGGCGATGACCGGCGAGATCACGCTGCGCGGGCGCGTGCTGCCCATCGGCGGGCTGAAGGAGAAGCTGCTGGCGGCCCGCCGCGGCGGCATCCGCACGGTGCTCATCCCCAGCGAGAACAAGAAGGACATCAAGGAGATCCCGCAGCGCGTGCGCAAGTCGATGCAGATCGTCCTCGTCGAGCACGCCGACGCCGTGCTCGAGCGGGCGCTGAAGCACGACGGGCACCTGTGGCGGGGTCGCGTGGCCAAGCAGATGGACGAGGCGGCCCACCCGCCCCTCGACCCCAGCAAGGCGCCGCCGAGCGCGTGAGGTCGGGCGCCCCCGCGGGGGCGCTCTCGGGCGGGTAGCTCAGTTGGTAGAGCAGCGGCCTTACATGCCGCCGGTCGCAGGTTCGAGTCCTGTCCCGCCCACCGCCGTCTTCTCCTCGCGCCCCAGTGTCCGGAGCCCCTTTGACCGCACCCCGCCGCCTGCTCGCCCCTCTGCTGCTCGCCAGCCTGGCCGCCTGCCAGGACGAACCCAGCGGCCGGCGCCTGCCGGTCTTCATGTTCGACGGGGGCGGCCCCGCCGACCTCGGCGCGCCCCCGGACGCCGGCGTCGACGACGCGGGCGGCGAGGCGCCGGACGCCTTCGTGGGCCAGCGCCCCGACGAGATCGTCCTGGCCACCTACAACGTGCAGAACCTGTTCGATCTCGTCGACGATCCGAACAACGACGAGGGCGAGTTCACGCCGCGCGCCGGGCAGTGGGACGCCGCCCGCCTGACGACCCGCCTGCAGCGGCTGGTGCAGGTGCTGACGGTGCTCGACGCCGACGTGCTGCTGCTCAACGAGGTCGAGACCGAGGACGTGCTGACCGATCTGCGCGACGCGCTGCGCGCCGCCGGCGGCCCCGACTACATCGAGGTGCACGTCGTACCCACGCGGGATCCGCGGGGCATCGGCATCGGCGTCCTGAGCCGCTTCCCCGTGCGCCAGGCAGCCGGGCGGCCCATCGGCTGGGAGCACCGCTGCCAGACGCCCGAGGGCTTCACCACCCTCGACGGCTCGCGCCCCGAGGCGCGCCCCATCTTTCAGGTCGAGATCGACTTCGAGGGCGACGACGTCACCGATCTGCTGCTCTTGGGCAACCACTGGAAGGCGAAGACGAACAACTCGCTGCCCTGCGCCGACGAGGAGCACCGGCTGCGGTCGGCGCTGCAGCTGCGCGACGTGTTCGACACGCTGTTGGGCCAGGATCCCACTTTGCCGGTGGTGGCGCTCGGCGACTTCAACACCTTCGAGTTCGAGCCGCCGCTGGCCGACGCCCTGCAGGCCGGCCTCGACCTGGACGCCATCGACGCGCCCACCGACGTGTTCAACGCCTGGGGCGACGCCGGCGTCGTGCTGCGCGACCGCAACAGCAACGACTGGAACGACGCGCAGAACAGCTCGTACAACTTCCGCGGCGACTGGACCCGGCTCGACCACATCCTGCTGAGCGGCAACATGCGGCCGGGCGGCGAGGCCGACTGGCAGCTCGTGCCGGGCTCGATGGGCTCGGTGGCGCCCGACTTCCTGCTGACGCCCGCGGGCACCCCCGACAGCTACGACGTCGACCGGGGCGAGGGCTACAGCGACCACCTGCCGGTGCGCCTGCGCCTGCGCTACGCCGAGTAGGTCTTCGCCTCGTCGAAGGCCTGCGCGGTGGCCTCGCCGCGCGCGAGGGCCTCACCGACGCGGTCGAGGCAGCGCCCCACCCGCAGACGCTGCACCTCGAGGGCGGCCCGCCGCGCCGGGGCGCCCGCCCACGCGGCCACCTTCAGCGCCAGCACCGACAGCCGGTCGACCATCTGGCCCACCGACTGCGAGTCGACGACCGCGGCCGGATCGTCCGGCGCCCGCTGCGCCCCGAAGCAGGCGTCCACCGCGCGATCGATGGCGTGCACCGCCTCGTGCCGCGCGAGGTTCGCGCGGTCGATGGCCCGTTTCAGCCGGACGACCTCGGTGTCGGGCAGGTCGCGGTCGCGCACCGCCTCCTCGAGGGCCCAAAGGCGGCCGTTGACCGCGTGCAGCGGCCCCACCGCGGCCGCCAGCGGGCCCTCGGCGTCGGCCAAGGCCGTCCACACCGCCGCCGCGCCCTGCCCCGTCGCCAGCACCTGCCAGGAATCGTGCGCTCTGACCATTTTTGCTGTTGACCTCGCCGGGGAGCGTCTGTAGTCTCCCGCCTCACTGAAGCCGTCTGGAGCGGTAGTTCAGTCGGTTAGAACGCTGGCCTGTCAAGCCAGAGGCCGCGGGTTCAAGTCCCGTCCGCTCCGCCAGACTCGTTCTGGACATCAAAAAGCCCCGAGGTTCACGCCTCGGGGCTTTTTCTTTTGGGGCCCCTCTCTCAATGGGGTGCGGGCCCGAAGGCCCGCGCCCGCCGCCGCTCAGACGCTGTCCCAGCGCTCGATCAGCTCGGTCATCACCGGCTTGTTCACCGAGCGCGGCTTGGCGCCGTTCGACGGCCCCACCAGCCCGTCGCGCTCCATCTGGTCGACGATGCGCGCCGCGCGGTTGTAGCCCAGCGACAGCCGCCGCTGCAGGTGGCTGGTGCTGGCCCGGCCGTCGCGGAACACCACGCGCACGGCCTCCTCGTACATCGGATCCATGTCCCCGGTGTCGTCGTCGTCGTCCGGGCCGCCCTCGTCGCCGAGATCGAGCACCGACTCGTCGAGGTAGTCGGGCTCCTGCTGCGCCTTGATGAAGTCGACCACCTGGTGGATCTCCTCCTCGCTGACGAAGGCGCCGTGCACGCGGGTCAGGCGCGAGGTGCCGGGCGGCAGGAACAGCATGTCGCCCTTGCCGAGCAGGTTCTCGGCGCCGTTGGTCGACAGGATGGTGCGGCTGTCGATGCCGCTCGACACCTGGAACGCGATGCGCGTCGGGAAGTTGGCCTTGATCACGCCGGTGATGACGTCGGTCGAGGGCCGCTGCGTGGCCAGGATGAGGTGGATGCCCGCCGCGCGCGCCTTCTGGGCGATGCGGGCGACGCAGTACTCGACCTCCTTGCCGGCCACCATCATCAGATCGGCGAACTCGTCGATCACCACCACGATGTAGGGGATCTTGCGCGGCAGCTCGTCGAGCTCCATCGCCGCCTCGACGAAGTCCTCGCGCGCCCGCCGCGCCCGGGGATCGTCCTCGGGCGGGTTGCGGATGGCGCCCGTCTCGGGATCGACCACCGCCGCCGCCTCGGCCGCCGCCTGGGCGGCCTCGGCCTCGAGGCGCAGCTGCTCGACCCGCGCGGTCAGCTCGTCGCGCTGCTTCTCGAGCTTGCGGTTGTGCCCGCGCAGATCGCGCACGCCCGCGTCCTTCATCAGCTCGTAGCGCCGCTCCATCTCGTCGACGGCCCACTTCAGCGCCGCCGCCGCCTTCTTGGCGTCGGTCACCACCGGCAAGAGCAGGTGCGGCACGCCCTCGTAGATGCTCAGCTCGAGCATCTTCGGGTCGACCATGATGAAGCGCACGTCCTCGGGCGTGGCGTGGTACAGCAGGCTGGTGATCATGCAGTTGACGCCCACCGACTTGCCCGAGCCGGTGGTGCCGGCGACCAGCAGGTGGGGCATCTTCGCCAGATCGGTCAGCGTCGGCGCGCCGTGGATGTCCTTGCCCAGCGCCATCGGCAGCTGGTTCTTCTTGTTGTGGAACACCGGCGCCCCGATGACCTCCTTCAGGTAGACCATCTCGCGCTGCTTGTTGGGCACCTCGAAGCCGACCACGCCCTTGCCGGGGATGGGCGCGACGATGCGCACCTTGATCGCCTTGAGGGCCATCGCCAGGTCGTCGGCCAGGCCGGCGATCTTGCTGATGCGCACGCCGGGCGCCGGCTCGAACTCGAACATCGTGACGACGGGGCCGGGGTGGATCTCGGTGACCCGGCCGTCGATGCGGAAGGTCTTGAGCGCCTCGACCAGGCGCTCGGCCTGATCCTGCAGGAACACCGCGTCGACCTCGATCTGCGAGCTGTCGTCGTAGTCCAGGAAGCTGAGCGGCGGCTTCACGTAGCCGTCGTACTGCTGCACCTCGGGCAGCGGAATGTCGAGCTGCTCGGCCTCGTCGCGCAGGCGGCGCTGCTTGACCACCGGCTTCTCGGGCGCGGCGGCGGCCGGCTCCGCGGCCTCGGCGGCGGGCTCGTCCTCTTCGATGTCGGCGCCCGCGACGTCGTCGAGGGGCGCGTCCGGCGCGTCGTGCTCGACGCTGGGCGCCGGCTCGGCCCGCCGCTTGCGCGCCGCCGGCGGCGGCGTGTCGGTCAGGGCCGGGGCCATCATCGTGTCGCCCTGCCCCGCCAGCGCGGCGCGGTCGAGGGGATCCTCGAGCTCGGCGCCCACGTGCTCCACGTCGACGACGCTGTCCGGATCGACGGCGCCCAGGGTGAAGCCCTCGTCGCGGCCCAGGGGCATCTCGGTCGGGCTCAGGCGGTCCGCCGGGCGGCGACGCGCGCCCCCGAGGCGGCCCAGCAGCCCGCGCAGGCCACCCGCGCGCGGCGCCACGTCCGCGCTCTCGTCCGGCGCCTCGTCCGGCGCCTCCGGCTCGATGTCGGGCGGCTGTTCGTTGCCCTTCTTCACCTTGGCCTTCGCCTCGGCTTTCGCCGTGCGCGCCGCCTGGCGCGCGTCGCGGCGGGCGTCCTTGGCCTCGGCCCGCGCCGCGCGCCACGCGCCGAAGCGCCCACCGGCCTGCTCGACCAGCGAGCCCGCGCCCGACGCCACGCCGCTGCGGGCGGTCTGCGCCGAGCGGGCCAGCGGGGTGGCCGCCTTGCCCGCCAGGCGGACGATGCTGACGCGGGTGGTGAGCACGAAGGTGAGCGCGATGACCGCGTAGATGAGGATGTAGGCGCCGGTGCGCCCGAACAGCGCGCGCAGCACCTCGGCCCCGTACGCCCCGATCACGCCGCCGGCGTCGTGGCCCATGATGGCCGCGCCGTCCATCCACAGGTGGCCGGCCATCGCGCAGAACAGCACCAGCACCGGGTAGCCCATCGCGTCCGAGACGGCCAGCCGCACGGGCCGTCCGGTGACGAAGCAGATGCCCGGCAGCGCCAGCGTGACCGGCAGCAGGAACGCCGCGACGCCGAAGATGGACAGCAGTACGTCGGCCATCGACGCGCCGACCGGCCCGATCAGGTTGCGCGTCTGCCCGGTCTCGGCGGCGAGGCCGGTGGCCGAGACGTCCTCGAGGTGGAACGACGCGAGGGCCAGCATGAGGCACAGGCTGGCGGCCAACACGCCGATGCCCAGCACCTCGTTGCGCAGCGCGTCGGCCTCGCGGTCCGCCGCGCGTCGTCGCGGGGTCTCGGCCTTGCTCTTCGATCCGGCGCCCCGCTTGCGCGTGCTGCCGGCGATCGCCTCGGCTTTGCTCGCCGCCATGGAACCCCCATGTCACCCTTTTCGCCCATTGTATGGGGATGTGGGACAGATTCAACCCTTGCGTCCACGCAGCGGCCCCCTTGCGCCGATGCCCGCGGGCCCGCATCCTGCGGCGAACGCAGACGGAGGTGATCCATGGCCCTCGACAGCACCCTGCTCGACCTGCTGGTGTGCCCCGAGTCGCGCGAGAAGCTGGCGCCCGCCAGCACCGCGCTCGTCGAGAAGATCAACGCGGCCATCGCCGAGGGGAAGGCGCTGAACCGGGCCGGCAAGCCGGTGACGACGCCCCTCGACAGCGGCCTCGTGCGGGCGGACGGCAAGGTGCTCTACGCCGTGAACGACGACATCCCCAACCTGCTGGTCGACGAGGCGATCCCGCTCGACGCCTTCGAGTAGGTCGACGCGCGGCCTTTTTTTGCGCTTGCGCACACTTGCCTACATCATGAACCCCGCACGCTGGTGACAGGGGGGAATCCATGAACGAGCGGCGAGTGCACCGAAGCACCCACCCGATCGAGGCGGCCGGGCTGTACCTGGACGCGGTGGCCTCGCGAGGCGCCCACGACGCCCTCGCGCTGGCCGACGCGGACGGTCTGCTGTTGGCGGGGACGTCGCGCGGACCCGACGTCGAGGCGCTGGCGGCCATCGCGCCCCTCGCCGCGGAGGCGCCGCCGCCCCCGCACGACGGGCTGCTGGGGCTCGTCACGCGGGGCGCCGCGCTGCAGGTGTGGCCGTTGGACGTCGGGCCGTCGAGCTGCTACCTCGCGGCGGTCGGCGGCGCCGCCCGGCCGGCGGGCCTCGAGGCCGACCTCAACCGCATCCTCGGCTGACGCCGGGCCCGACGCGGCTCACTTGCCGAGGAAGAACCAGGCCGCCGCGGCCGCCGCGGCCACCACCAGCCCGATGACCGCGTACAGCGCGCCCTTCTTGCTCGGCGCCTCCTTCGGGGGCTCGGGCAGCGAGGGCGGCGCGTGCAGCTCGGGCAGGTTCTCGAAACCGGTGCGCGTGATCGCGTCCGACGGGGCCGCGGCGGCGGGGGCGGCTCGGCGGCCGGCGCGGCCGGGGCGGCTCGGCGGCCGGCGCGGCCGGCGCCCCGAAGGGATCCGCCGTCGCCTCGTCCAGCGACGCCAGGCTGGGCCCGGCCATCGGCGCCGGCGGCGCCGACGGCTCGATGGCTGGCGGCGGCGCGGAGGGCTCGATGGCCGGCGGCGCGGACGCGGCCACGGCCGGCGGCGGCGCGGACACGGCGGCGGGCGCGACCTCCGCCGCGGGCGTCCCGTCCAGATCCAGCGGGCGCTCGGTCAGGTCGCTCGGCGCCTCGACCGCGGCGCGGGGTCGGCGCGCGTCGGGGAAGATGTTCGCGATCGCGGCGCCGGGGCGCTCGACGTCCTTGCCCGGCAGCGGCGGCAGCTGATCCGGCGCCACCTGCGCCGGCGGCTCGGCCGGCAGGGGCGCGCCGCTCGCCAGGCCCGCCTGCTGCTCGGCCAGGCGCGCGGCCAGCGCGCCCAGATCGGCGTTCGCGGTGGCGTGCGCCAGGAAGCGCCCCAGCCGCTGCTCGTGCGCCACCCCCTCGACCCACGCCGGCACGGTCACCAGCGCGCGCGCGTCGCCCCCTTCGCGCTGCCAGGCGCGCAGGGCGTCGGCCAGCCCCTCGAGCTCCGCGTCCACCATGCGGCTGCCCGCGTCCTCGAGGAAGTCGATGGCCCCCGCGGCGTCGCCGGCCTCGAGCAGCGCGCGGGCGCGCCGGACCACCACCCGGTGCCCCTTGGCCTCGAGGCCACGGCTGGCTGCGTTGAATCGATCGGCCAGCGCCGCGTGCTGCATCGATGCGCTCCTGCTCTGCCGGGCCCCGAAGGCCCGATCGCGGCCATGCTAGCGCCGCCGCGCGCGGCGCCAAAGGTTTTTCCCGCCGCGGCGGGCATCAGCCGAAGAAGAAGCGGGTGATGCTGACGCCGTACTCGCGGCTGTCGAGGGTGCGCTCGATGGTGCGCACGAACTTGCTGCCCCCGCGCACGGTCTCGTCGAGGTCGACGATGGGCCCGTCCTCGAGCGGGCGCCCCATGCGGTCGATCAGCAGCTTCACCTGCGGGCGGTGGAAGTTGATCGGGTTCAGCGGCAGGTTCACCACCAGCCCGATCTCGGTCGTGTCGAGCTCGACCATCGTGCCCACCGGGTAGGCGCCGATGCTGTTGGCGAACAGCTTGGCCAGGAAGACATCGTAGGTCTTCCCGCCGTCGTCGAGGATGCGCTTCATGGCCTGGTCGGGCAGCAGCGCGGGCTGGCCCTTGCGCGGCGTCGTGAACTCGTCGTAGGCCGACGCCATGCGCACGACGTGGGTCATGAACGAGGCGTCGATCTCGCCGTAGTACAGGCCCTTGGCCGGCGCGTCCTCGGGGATCTGGCACTCGTAGGCGACGATCAGCCGGTTGATGACCAGCTCGTTGAAGCCGCCGAGCCGCACCAGGCTGCGCGCCACCTTCACCCGCATCCGATCCATCTCGGTGTCGCGATCGTCGCGGATGTAGTTGATGCCCTCCATCGTCAGCGCGACGTCGTCGCCCTGCTCGCCGTCGAGCGTGCCCATCAGGGCCCAGCCCAGATCGTGGTGGAAGGCCGCCATGCCCAGATCGGTCAGCTGATCGCGGCGCAGCCCCAGGCGCTGCCCGAAGGCGATGGCCAGCACCGCCGTGTTCAGCATGTGGCAGAACAGGTTGCCCTTGTAGGTCTCGAGGTGCACCAGCGCCAACAGCATGTTGTGGTAGCGCGGCTCCATGTCGATCAGCTCGAGGCACAGCCGCTTGACCTTGGCGTGGCGCGGCGACCGCCCCTTGCGCAGGTCGTTGACGAACTGGCGCAGCATCAACAAGCCCGAGGCGTAGACCGTGATGATGTGGCGGCGCGGATCGTCGTCGTGCCGCAGCTCGTCGAACTCGCCCGCCTCCAGCCACCGCAGCCGCAGCCCGGTCAGCGGGTAGTCGCGGATGCTGCCCTGCTTGGTCTGCACCACCTCGAGGAAGGCGCGCACGAAGCGGGTCAGGAGATCGCGGTCGAGCTGCTCGGTGAAGAGGATCTCGTTGATGCCCAGGTAGTCGAAGATGCGGCGCAGGTAGCGCACGTTCTGGAAGGTGCTGAAGTCGAGCTTCACCAGGCGCCGGTTGACGAAGAAGTTGCCGTCGACCAGCGTGAGCGAGACCTCCTCGTTGAACAGCGCGAGCAGCTCGTTGGCGGTGGCGGCCATCTGCTTGAACGGGCGCTCCATCGCGTCGTTCTGCAGGTCGTACATGCCCGCCGAGCGCAGCAGCACGAACAGGTGGTTCACCACGTTGCGGCCCAGCTGCTCGAAGCGCTCGTCCTGCCCCGCGTCGAGGCCGCTGAGGAAGTCGAGGGCGCTGCCGAGGCCCTGCAGCTCGCTCATGGCGTCCCCACGTGGTCGGGCGGGGCGAAGCGCAGCTCGCCCTGGAAGAAGATGTCGTACAGCTGCCGGGTGCGCTCCTCGCGGTCGCAGCTCATGTGCTGCAAGGCCCACGCGCAGGCGTCGGCGACCAGCTCGTGCTTCAGCCGGCGCTTGATCTCCTTCTCGAACAGCGGCACCGCGTCGCGGTGCAGGCGGATGCCCAGCGCGACGGCGGCGCAGTGGCGCACCGCGTCGTTGCCCTTCCCGAACAGGCCCCCCTGATGGAAGGTCTCGAGGAAGAAGGCCCGCGCGTCGCCGGTCAGCGCCGCGGCGGCGAAGTACCGGCGCTTCTCGTCGAGGGTGTAGCTGCCGAACTCGCGCTCGCGGATGCAGCCCATGATGTGCGCGTGCACGTCCGGGCCCCCCACGCGGGTCAACAGGTGCAGCGCCTTGCCGCGCACCGTGCGCCCGGGATCCTTCAGCGCCTTGTACAGCAGGTCGAGGTGCCGGGGCGCCTCGTCGTGGGGCATCAGCGACAGCCCCTCGAGGCGCACGGCCTCGTGCGGGCTGCCCATCGCGTAGCGCACCGCGGCCGTCAGATCGTCGCCCACGCACACCGGCCGCAGGATGCGCACCAGATCGTGGGCGTGCGCCGCCTCGACCGTGCGCAGCAGCTGCGCCACGGCGCGCTCCTGCCCGGCCAGGCGGCGCCCGACCAGGTCGAACAGGGCCTGCCGCCGCTCGGGGATCGTCACGTGCCCGGCCGCCATGGCCAGGTGGGGCACCGCCCCCGCGTTCAGCAGCCCGGCGATGGCCAGCGCCGACGCGGTGTAGGGGAACTCGGGATCCGACAGGCCCTGCATGACGCGATCGACGAACTCGGCGTGGGTCCAGTGATCGAAGATGCGCTCGATGGCGGCCAGGTTCTCTTCGATGACCGTGCCGCCCGGGCCGGTCAGGCGGCGCACCTTGCGCAGCAGGCGCTCGAGATCACCGATGCGCCCCTGGCTGAGCAGCAGATCCGCGATGCGGTCGAACAGGTTGACGATCCGCCCCTGCCGGTCGGCCGTCGACACGGCCTCGGCCAGGTTCACCTTGAAGAGGATCTCGATGAACTTCTCGAGCGTCTCGCGATCCGTCGTGTGGATGACCGACTTCAGCGTGAGGAACTCGGCCTCGTCCATCGCGAAGGGGGCCTCTTCGAAGCGATCGAGGTCGACCTCGCTGAGGCGCACCACCGGCGCGATCTGCCCGATCGAGCGGCGCGAGCGGCGGCCGCCCCCGGCGCCGCCGCCGGTGGACTGGGCCTGCAGGGCCTCGCTGTCGGCGCCGGTGCGCACGCGCTCGATGACGCCCTCGACCGTGTACGCGTGCTGCTCGTCCTCGGCCGTGTCGTCGGCGAAGCTGTCGATGACCACGTAGTGCACGTGGGGCAGCTCCTTGCCCCACAGCATGGTCACCGCGTCGTCCTCGAACAGGCTGGGATCGTCCCAGTCGGTCAGCAGCACGTCGACGAAGTCGTTGATCTCTTCGTAGGTCAGCCCCGCCGAGAACGTGATGCGGCGGATGCCGTCCATGTAGAACTTGTAGATGAAGTTCCGCTCGACGTTCGGGTTCTCGTAGATCACCTGGTCGAACAGGGTGAACTCGTAGGGGCCGAGCACCACCTCGACCTCGGGCGCGAGCTCCAGCACCTCGGTCAGCGCGACGAACAGGCGCTCGCGGAAGCGGTCGATGCTCTTGTGGGCCGCGCCGTACAGCCCGATGTTCTTCACGAGCTTCTCGAGCTCGCGGAAGGCGTTGCGCGTCGCCGCCACCAGCAGCCGCTGGTCCTGCTCGAGGGCCTCCTCGCCGGGGCCCTCGAACATCCGCATGATGTCGGCGCCGCCGCCGGTGGGGGCAGCGGGCGTGCGCTCGTCGGCCATCGTGCTCCTCTGGGCGCGGGGCCACCCGGGGACCGCGCGGCGAGCCGACGCGCGCGGCGGCGACCCCCCCGGGGGATCAAAGCGGAAAGCCGGGCCAAAAAAAAGGGGCGCCCGAAGGCGCCCCCTTTCTCGCGTCAGGCGACGCGTGCAGCGCGCATCACTGCGCGGCGGGCACCGCCACGCTGATCGAGCCGCCCATGTCGGCCGACTGCAGCACGGCGCCGCCGATGCAGGTGGCCGCGTCCAGCACCGGGGTCTGGCAGACGTACACGTCGTAGCCCTCGGTGTCGTTGCCGGTCGCCTCGGCGATCGTCACGCTGCAGCCCTGCAGGTCGGTGTCGAAGCCGAGGGCGATCTCGCCCGACAGGCCGAGCGACGCGTAGTCGCTGGGGCTCGAGTTGCCCATGCAGTTGTCGCCGCGATCCTTGGCCGCGTCCGCGTTCTGGCGGTTGGTGCCGCTCTCGCAGGGCGCCTCGGTGGTGCTGCCGTCGCAGACCAGGCCCTGGCCGACGGTGATCTGGGCCGACGTGGCGGTCGTCTCGACGCCGTCGCACTCCGCGATCACGCCGCAGATGTCGGCGCCGGGCGTGCCCTGCATGTTCTCCTCTTCGGAGGCATCGACGATGATGACGTACTTGTACTCGGCGCCCATCGGGGCCCCGCCCATGCCGCCGGCGCCGCCGCCCATGCCGCCGGCGCCGCCGCCGCCGCCACCCGCGCCGCACATGCCGGCCTCGTTGCAGGTCTCCTCGTCATCGTCGACGTCACAGGCGACGACGGTGAAGGCCACGGTCAGGCCCAGCGCACACACCAGAAGCTTCTTGAGCTCGTTCATGAAAGAGAATCCTCCCCGTTGTCTGCTTCGGCTCCGAAGGCCGATCCCGCCCGGCTTCACCAGGACGCGGCCGGTTTTAATCAATACCGGCCGAGCGAGTCAAAGACGCCAGCCGCCTGGCACGATGAAAGCGCACTTTAGATCGTGAACGCCGCATGTCAAGAACCAGCGCACACCGACCGATACGATCGGCGCGCGCCCGTGACCGCGGTGGCTTCGAGGGGTCGCGCAGACGCGCGGGCCGCGGCTCAGCGGGCCGCGAGGTGGGCGAGGAAGGCGGCGCCCTGCGCCACGGCGGTGGGATCGGGCGCCGAGGCGGGCGCGAGATCCTGAAGCAGGCGGTTCTTCGCGTCGGCGCGCAGCGCGCGGCTCGAGCGCGCCGACGCGGCCTCCTGCAGCCGCTCGACGAAGTGACCGAGATCGGCCAGCGCCTCGGGGCGCCCGCCGTCGCGCGCCTCGACGACGCGCTCGGCCAGCACGCGGCCGAGATCGCCGGAGGCCTCGAGCACGTCCTGCCGCCGGCTCAACAGGCGGTCGCGCAGCTCGGCCAGCGCGTCGGCGAGGGGCAGCGGGAAGACCTCCTCGATCTGCAGCAGCGGCTCGCCGCGGATGCTCTCGACCTGATCGAAGAAGCTGTCGACCGCGCCGACGAGGTGGCCGCGGGCCGCGGCCAGCTCGTGGTCGGCGAAGCCCAGGTCGCGCCCGTACTCGTCGAACAGGGCGTCGACGGCCCGCTGGAAGTCCGCCTCGGCGGCGCCCCCGCGGCCCTCGCGCACCAGGCGGTCCAGCGCGGCGCTCAGGGCTTCCTTCTGCTCGGCGTTGACCAGCGCGTCCGGATCCGGCGCGCCGTCGGGCCCCTGGGGCAGGGCCTTGACCGCGAAGGCGAAGTCGAGGCTCAGGCCGGCGCTCGCGTCCCGCGTACGCGTGACGACGGCGTCGCCCGGTCGGGCGGTCGCGACGCGTCGCTGGGTGTAGCCGAGGTCGACGCCGAAGCCCACGGCCGCCGGCGCCGGCGTCGCGCCGCCCTGCCCGATGTGCACCGCGTCCACCGCCCCCCGTCCGGCCGGGCGGTCGGGGCGCTCGGGCGCCGACGCGGCCTCAGCCGGTCGCGGCAGCGGCTGCCCAACTCGACTGGTGTTGACGACGGAGGTGACCATGTTCGTCCTCGCTTGCCTTCCGAAACCCGTGCTGTCCGGGACATCGGCGCCGAGCCGCCCAGCTTGAGGAATTTTTCTTGTCGGGGCCGGGCTTGGGGGCCGATCGGTGGTCAGGGCGGCGTCGCCGGGATCGGCGCGCGCGCGCCCACCAGCGTGGCCGCGCTGGTGCGGCCGCCGGCCCCCGCCAGCACCAGGCGGAAGCCCGCGTCGGCGGCGACGGCGGGGCGCGGCACGCGGACGGGCGCGACCAGCAGGCGGAGGTCGTCGAGGCCCGCGTGCAGCACCCGGGCGCGGTCCGCGGGGGCCAGCGATCCGAGCAGCGGCCCGTCGTCGAGCGGACGCGACGCCCAGGGGGCCTGCAGGGTGATCTGGGTGTCGCGCCCGAAGGCGGGCTCGTCGGTCGCGGCGCTCTGGTCGAGCCCGAAGAACTGCGCGACGAAGGGGCCGGTGGCGCCGAGCGGCAGCTCGCCGAACGCGAGCAGCCCGACCTCGGCTTCGCACACGGGGCCCGGGCAGGTGAGCGACAGCAGCAGCGCGTCGTCGATGGTCGCGTACAGATCGGGGCGCGCGGCGCGATCGGCGCGATCGGCGGCGTCGCGCCAGGCGGCGAACGCCGGGCTCGGCGGTCGTGGGGGCCGCACGATGGCGAGCAGCGCGTCCTCGCCCTCGCTCATCACGTTGATGGGCACCACCAGGGTCCGGGCGTTGGCGCGGCTGGCCGCGCCGTCCACGACGCCGGCGACGCCCCCGTCGGGGGTGAACACGGGCGTCCCGTCGGGCAGATCCGCCGGGCCGTCCAGGGCCAGGTACGCCCGCCGGATCCAGCCGAAGGGCGACGCCTCCACCGCGCGCGGCTCGAGCGCGGCCGTCGCGCCGCGTCGCCGGGCCACCCACACCCGATCACCGGCCTTCAGCCGCGCCGCGTCGGTGGGGCTGGCGGCGAAGCCGGGCCGCAGCCGCGCCTTCAGCAGCGCCGTGCCCGCGCGCGGCTCGGTGCGCACCACCCGGGCCTCGGGCGCCTGCTCGTCGGCGCCCAGCGCCAGCGTGTCGGCCCCGCCCAGCCGCTCGATGGGCGCGAGCAGCCAGCCGTCGAGGTCGACGAACAGGACCGGGGTGACCGCGTCCGCCGGGCCCGGCACCCACCGCACCGCGCCCAGCACCTCCTCGGGGCCGACGCGCCGCGGCGGCGGCGGGGCGACGGCGGTCGGGCCGGCGTCCGGCGCGACCGCCTCGGCCACCGAGGGCCGCCGCAGCACCAACCACAGCCCCGCCCCGAGGACGGCGAGCGCGACCAGCGCCGCCACCATCAGCCGCCGTCCGCCGGCCCCTGGGGGCCGCGGCGCGGCGGCCGCGTCGAGCTCGATCCGGGCGACGACACCGAAGGCCTCGACCTCTTGCCGGACGCGCCGGGCCTGGGTCTCGGTCAGGCCGTCCTGGATGACGGCCGGCAGCCGGGCCAGGCGCCGCATCAGCCGCTCGCGGCTGATCTGGGCCGGGCTGCGCCGGGCGACGTACGCCAGCAGGCGCGGCCGCGCCTCGTCCTCGGTGTAGCCGACCACCAACGCGCGATAGTCCCAGGCGGCGTTGCACGCGGCGCAGCGGCGGCCGTCCGGATCGCGGCGCACCCCGCAGCCGGGGCACGTGGGCCGCTCCTCCACCCGCGGGGCGAGGCCCGTCGCCGGCGTGGGCGTCAAGCCATCGGGCGCCGGCACGACGGTCTGACAGCGCGGACAGACGGTGGCGGCCAGACCGGTGCGACCGGCCCACGTGACCTGCTTGCCGCACCCTGGACACTCCGCCTCCACCGTCCCCCTCCCACGCGCTGGGCGCCGCGCGAGCCGCTCGACGGGGCGAGGACCCCGAGGCCGCCGGACGTGGGGGCATCAAAGGCGCCCGCCGGGCGGGCGTCAAGGCCTCGGGCCCCGAAGTGGGCCCGTCGGGGGGCCTGTGCTACGGTCCGGGCCGCAAGGGGTGAGCGATGGCCTTCGATCCAGCGCACGCGCTCGACGCCGTTCTGTCTCTGTCGGCCCGCTTGTGTCGCCAGGCACCCTTCGCCAGCGGCACCGCCGAGCTGTGCGCCCGCGTCGCGGTGCTCGCCGGCGCGCGGGGCCTGAGCCTGTTCGCGCTGCGGGGCACCGGCGAGATCGCGCCGCTCGGCGTCTACGGTCTCGGCGCCGAGTACCTGCGGCGCTTCCCAGCCGATCGCCCGACCCCGCTGACGCGCGCCACCGGCGATCTGCGCGAGGCCGTCCAGCGGGGCGAGCCCGTGCTCGTGCCGCGCATCGGGGACGACGCCCGCACCGTGTCGCTGAACGCCGTGGCGCTGACCGGCGGCTACGCGACCGTTCTGGCCTGCCCGCTGCTGTTCGATGGGCAGCCGGTGGGCCTGGTGCAGGCCTTCTACGCCCAACCCCCGGCGCCGACGCGACAAGCCCTGCTGATGCGCGTCGCGCCCATCCTGGCCAGCACCCTGGCCCGCGAGCAGCTGCGCCTCGGGGACGCGCCCGGCCACGGCCGCGGCGCCGTCGACGCGCGCGCCGAGTTCGATCGGCACGCCCTGCGCATCCACGCGGCGGCCGATCGCTACGGGCAGCCCTACTCGATCATCGTCTACGCCATCGACCAGCCGGCCGTGCTGCGCGCCCGCTACGGCGACGCGCTGGCCGACGACGGGGCGGCCCAGCTGCTGCGCGCGGTCGAGGCCGAGTGCCGGGACGCCGACGTGGCGGGCCGTCGGGGCGACGGGTGCTGCGTGGTCGCGCTGCCGGGCACGGAGCAGCGCGGCGCCTTCCACCAGTGCGAGCGGGTGCTGACCCGCTTCGGGCGCCAGTCGTTCCGCGCGGGCGACGCCCGGCTGCAGCTGAGCGCGAGCGCGGGCGTGAGCTGCTTCCCCGAGAACGGCGCGCTGGACGCGGACGGCTCGCTGCGCTCGGCGCGCGAGGCGCTCGAGCAGGCGGTCGGGCAGGACGGCGCGCGGGTGGTGGCCATCGCCGCGCGCGGCTCGGCCGCCCCGGGCTGATCCGGCGAGCGATCAGGCGTCGGCGTACTGGCGCGCGGTGGCGCGCCAGCGCGGATCGCGCTCGGCCGCGCGGCGCGCCAAGGTGCCGGCCGCCGAGCGGTCGCCCCGCAGCGCGGCGGCGTGGGCCAGCTCGGCGAGGGCGTCGGCGGCGTGGAAGGGCGACGGCAGCGCGTCGAAGAGGCTCAGGGCCGCCTCGTCCCCGCGCCGCAGCGCGTTGAGGGCGCGCCCGATCATCAGGGCGTACTCGGGCTCGCCGTCGGACAGCGCGAGCGCGCGCCGCAGGTGCGGCAGCGCGAGCGCGGGTCGGCCCTGCCCCAGGTGCAGATCACCCAGGCGCGCGTGGGCCAGCTCGTGGGCGAAGTCGCCGGGGGCGGTCACCTGCAGCACCCGCCGATAGGCGTGGACGGCGCGGGCGAAGCGGCCGGCGGCCGTGTGGCGCTCGGCGGACGCCAGCAGGCTTCGAATGCGCGCGTCGCGGTGCACGGGGGAAGTCTAGGAGGGGTCGCCGAGCAGGTCGAACTTTCGCCCGGCCGGCGCTCACCACCACCACCAGAGCGTCAGCAGCAGGGCCAGCGCGCCCACCGTCGCGCCGACGGTGCGGCGCACGGGCCGGCCGTCGAAGGCGGCGCGGCGGGCCAGCAGGCGCTCGCGCTCGTCGCGCAGGGCCTCGAGCTGGGCGAGGGCCGCCCGGGCGGCCTCGGAGGCCTCGCCCTGGCTGCCGTGCTCCTCGCGCATCACCTCGCGCCCCAGGTCGACCAGCACCGCGCGCCGCCGACGCGCGAGCAGCTCGGCGGCGTGCTCGGCCTCGGTCAGGCGACCGGTGAGGGCGGCGCACCGCGCGTCGCCCGCCCGCTGGGCCTCGGCGCGCTCGGCCCGCGCGGCCTCGAGGGCCCGCTCCAGCTCGTCGAGCTGCGTGTCGAGGCCGCCCACCGGCTCGAGGGCGCGCGCGCGCTGCTGCTCGTGGTCGAGCACCGCGGCGTCCAGCGCGTCGATGCGCGCCTCGAGGGCGCGCCGCTCGGCCACGATCGCCTCGACGCGGTCGGCGTCGTCCGCGGCGGCCTCGGAGTGGCCCAGGCGCGTCAGCCGCGCCTCGAAGCTGCGGCGCTGCTCTTGCTGGCTGGCCAGCAGCCGCTCGAGCTCGGCCGCCTTGCGCCGCGCGCGCTCGGCGTCCCGCTGCAGCGGCGCCATCGTCGCCCGCAGCTCGGCGATGCGACCGTCGAGCGCGTCGAGCGCGGTGCGCCGATCGTCCTCGGCGGCCGCCAGCTCGATGCCCAGGGCGTCGCGGCGGGCGTCGGCGGCCTGCTGCTCGGCCTCGAGCGCCCCCACGGTGTCGCCGAAGGCCTCGAGGCGATCGGCCGACCGCCCCACCGCCTCGCCGCGGGCCAGCGCGGCCTTGCCGACGTCCGCGAGGGCCTCGTCGCGGCGGCGCACGGCCTCGCGCAGCTCGACGTCGATGGCGGACAGGCGCAGCCGCCACGCGCGCAGCTGGCGGAAGGCCGCCACCGTGTAGCGCACATGGCCCGCCACGCCGCCGGGGGCGGGCAGGGCGGGCAGATCGTCGGGGGAGGAGGTCGGGGGCACGCCGGGGCGCGCGGTCAGCGGCCGCGCTTGAGCTCGATGAGCACCTGCTTGGCCACCGCCTTGAGCGTGTCGAAGACGCCGATGCCGGTGGTGGCCACCGCCTCGTAGTCGGGCACGCGCGTCGGGTTGAGGGCCTGGCGCAGGTAGTCGGCGTCCACCGCCGTCGGCAGGTCGCGCTTGTTGTACTGGACGACGTAGGGGAGCTTGTCGAGGTCGTAGCCCTGCTCGCGCAGGTTGTCGCGCAGGTTCTCGAGGCTCTCGACGTTGGCGTCCATGCGCTCGACCTGCGAGTCGGCCACGAAGACGACGCCGTCGACCCCCTTCAGGATCAGCTTGCGGCTGGCGTCGTAGAACACCTGGCCGGGCACCGTGTAGAGGTGGAAGCGGGTCTTGAAGCCGCGGATCTCACCGAGCGACAGGGGCAGGAAGTCGAAGAAGAGCGTGCGCTCCGTCTCCGTCTCCAGCGAGATCATCTTGCCCTTCGCCTCGGGGTTCGTCTTGGCGTAGATGTACTGAAGATTCGTCGTCTTTCCACACAGGCCGGGCCCGTAATAGACGATCTTGCAGTTGATCTCGCGCGAGGAGTAGTTGATGAACGACATGGTCTACCGCGGCCGTGTCACATGTCCCCGAAGAGATTGTCGATGTCGTCGTCGGTGATCTCCGAGAACACCGTCGACCCGTGCTCCTGCGCCTTGGCGTTGATCGTCTCGAAGACCCCCGCCAGCTCGACGCTGGCCTTCTTGACGCGTAGACGCACGAGCCCCAGCGACGACCGCTGGTCGAAGATGATCACCAGGATCACCCGCTGACCGACGAGCGAGATGTGGACGTTGTCCCGCTCGCCCTCGTGGAACTGAATCGCGAATTCCTTCTCGCCGAGCAGCTGCGCGAGGCCCCCGGTGGCGGCGATGTTGCCCGCCGTCAGGCTCGCCAGCGACGTCGTGTCGAGGTCCCCGGTCTCGCCGCTGGCGGCCAGCAACTGGCCGTTCTTGTCGACGAGGAAGACGGCCTTGGCGCTGGCGTCGCGATGCAACGCATCGCAGATGCCGACGACCAGGTTGTACTCCTCCTCGTACAGGACCATCTGCGAGTTCATGCGAGGGCGTCCAGGCTCCAGCCGACCACGTTCGGAATGCGACGCGCGCCTGCACGCCGCCCGGTCACGCTAGCACCGGGTGGGGGTGCAAACAAGAAACTCACGGGCCGCCCATGTCACGCCGGCCGGCGAGGGCGCGCGAGAGGGTCACCTGATCCGCGTACTCGAGGTCGGCGCCGATGGGCACGCCGCTGGCGATGCGGGTCGTGCGGACGCCGAGCGGGGTGCACAGGCGCTGGATGTAGAGGGCGGTGGCCTCGCCCTCGACGCTGGGGTTGGTGGCGACGATCACCTCGTCGACCCCCGCGCCCAGCCGCGTCATCAGCTCGCGCAGGTGCAGGTCGTCGGGGCCCACGCCGTCGAGGGGCGCCAGCACGCCGTGCAGCACGTGGTAGCGCCCGCGAAACTCGCCGGTGCGCTCGATGGCCATCAGCCCGGGCACCGACTCGACGACGCACACGACCCGCCCGTCGCGGCGCGGATCGCTGCAGAAGCGGCAAGGATCGGCCTCGGTCAGGTTGCAGCAGATCGAGCACAGCCGGATCTTCTGCTTCACCTCGGCGATGGCCTCGTACAGCTCGCGCGCGACCCGATCGTCCGCGTCCAGCAGGAAGAAGGCCAGCCGGGCCGCCGTCTTCTCGCCGATGCCGGGCAGGCGCGCGAAGGCCTGCACCAGCCGCCGGATGGGATCGCGCTCGGCCACCGCCGCCGCGCGACCTAGAAGAGGCCCGGCAGGTGGATGCCGCCGGTGATCTTCTTCATCTCGGCCTGGCTGTTCTCCTGGCTGGCGGTGATCGCCATGTTCAGGGCGGCGGTCAGCAGGTCGGCCAGCTCGTCGAGATCGTCGGGGTTGATGGCCTCGGGCGTGATGTCGATCTTCTTGATCTTCTGCCGCCCGTCGACCTCGACCTTCACCAGATCGCCGCCCGCGTGGCCCGCGAAGGTGAGCTCGGTCAGCTGCTCCTGAAGCACCTTGATCTGGCCCTGCATCCGCCGGGCCTGAAGCATGATGTTGCCGGTTCCCCCGGGCTTGGCCATCGGTCGCGCTCCTCGGTTCGTCTATCTCGGGTTGATGTCGATGATCTGGGCGCCGAACACGCGCAGCGCGCCCTGGACCACGGGATCCTGGCGGGCCTGGGCGCGGCGGCGCTCGCGCAGCTCGTCGGCGAGCCGCCGCTTGCGGTCGAAGAGGGTCTCGGCGGCCAGCCGCGCGTCGTTGTCGGCGCAGGCCTGCACCACCACGCGGGTGGTCGGCGCCATCATCGCCTGCACGGCCTGCTCGAGGCGGTCGAGGGCCGGCTGCAGCGCCTCGAGGGCGCTCTGCGGTACGGCCAGGCGCAGCGCGTCGGGGCCGATGGCTTCGAGGCGGGCGGTCTGCTCCACCTCGGCGGCCAGGAAGTTGTCCCAGCGGCGGAACTGCGTCACGAGGTGCTCGAACTGCGCCATCGGCGAGCGCCCGTCGGTCGGATCGAGCGCGACGAGGGGCTCGTCCGCTTCGAGATCGGGGTCGGCCGCCTGCACCTCGGCGGCCAGCACCGGTCGGGGGCGGGGCGCGGCCCGCTGGGGGCGCCGCCGGCCTGCGCGGCGGCGGCCACGGCGGGCGGCCGCGGCGGCGTCACCTGCACCGGGGGCGGCGGATCGCAGGTCCACGACTGATGCGGCGGGATGTCGAGGGGGACGACCTCGACGACGTCCTCGGCGGCGTCCGACGCGGCGGCCTCGGCGACCGCGGGCGGCGGCGCCCCCACCGAGGGCGGCGGCGGCGCGACGCGCGGGGCGCCGGCGGCGTCGGCGCCGCGGTGGGCAGCGTGGGCGCGGCCGGCGGCGACTCGGCGTCCGGCGCTTCACCGGCCAGGCGGCGCCAGCCGTGGGCCGAGGACGCCGTCTCGGCGGGCGGCGCGGGCGCCGGGCGGGCGCGGGGGGCGTCGCCGGCGCGACGGCCGCGGGCGGCGCGACGGCCGCAGGCGCGGCCTGGGCGCGCGGCCCGCCGGCGCCGCGGGCGGGGCCCCGCCGCCCTGAGTAACCGCCCCTGCCGCCACCTGGGGCCGCCGCCGCCAGCCCCGGGCGGGGCTCGTCGGGGGGCACCTCGGCGTCGAGGCGGGCCTCGAGCCGCGCCAGGCCGTCCAGCACCTCGGCCAGGGGCAGCGTGACGCCCTGCTGGCAGAGGCGCAGCAGGCTCATCTCGAGCACCAGCTTGGGGAAGGGCGACCGCGCGATCTCGTCGGCGCCCTGCAGCATCGCGTTGAACAGGCGGTGGATGGCCGCGGGCGGCACCTCGCGCACCTGCGCCGCCATCGCCTCGAGCTCCTCGGCCGGCAGATCGACCAGGCGGCCGGGGGACTCGACCACCTTCACCACCATCAGATCGCGCAGGTGGTGCACGAACTCGGCGGCGAACTTCTGCAGGTCGAGCCCGAAGCGGTGCAGCTCGTCGACGATGCTCAGCGCGCGCGCGCCGTCCCCGGCCACGACCGCCAAGGTCAGCTCGGCCAGCGTGCGCCGATCGGCGATGCCCAGGACGTCGCGCGTGGCGGCCTCGGTGATCGTCTGGCCGCAGAACGCGATGACCTGGTCGAGCAGCGACAGCGAGTCGCGCATGCCGCCCTTGGCCTCGCGCGCGATGTGCGTCAGCGCCGCCGTCTCGACGGTCAGCCCCTCGGCGGCGGCGATGCGCCCGATGGCCTCGACGATGTCGCGCTCGGGGATGCGCTTGAAGTCGTAGCGCTGGCAGCGCGAGATGATCGTGTCGGGGATCTTGTGCGGCTCGGTGGTCGCGAAGACGAACAGCACGTGCTCGGGCGGCTCTTCGAGCGTCTTCAACAGGGCGTTGAAGGCGCTCGTCGAGAGCATGTGCACCTCGTCGATGATGTACATCTTCCGCTTGCCGCGGCTGGGCAGGAACTTGACCGACTCGCGCAGCTCGCGGATCTGCTCGACGCCGTTGTTGCTGGCGCCGTCGATCTCGAAGACGTCCACCGAGGTGCCGCCGCCGATCTCGACGCAGGACGGGCACGCGCCGCACGGGGTGACGGTCGGCCCCTGCGCGCAGTTGAGCGCCTTGGCCAGGATGCGGGCGCAGCTGGTCTTGCCCACGCCCCGGCTGCCGGTGAACAGCAGCGCGTGCGCGACGCGATCCTGGACGATGGCGTTCTCGAGGGTGCGGGTGACGTGCTGCTGACCGACGACCTCGTCGAAGGTGCTCGGTCGCCACTTGCGGGCGAGGACGAGGTAGGACACGAACCCCCCCGGGGCGGTCAAGAAGGGTCGATGGCCGGGCACCGACACCCCGGAGGTGCCGCTACCGTTGCTGCCTTCCGGCCCTGGCGGAGTTCACGGTCTCCGGTCATCGGGCCCGACCATCACAAGCTGTCGCCGAGCGCGTCGGCGTTCGCGGGCGCCGGCAGGGGCGACCGCGGTTGGCGGAGAGGGAGGGATTCGAACCCTCGGTACCCGGTTAGGGCACACACGATTTCCAGTCGTGCACCATCGGCCAACTCGGTCACCTCTCCGAGTGCGCGCCGATCCGCCGCGCGGCGGATGGATCACATGGGGCGGAGAGGGTGGGATTCGAACCCACGGTGGGCGTACCCACACTTGATTTCGAGTCAAGCGCCTTCGACCGCTCGGCCACCTCTCCACGATCTCAAAGACGTCGGCGCCGCCGGGCGCGGAAGAAATCCCGCAACACCGCGGCGCACTCCGCCGACCGGACGCCCGCCGTCACCTGAAGTCGGTGATTCAGCCGGCTGTCGGTCGGCACCGCGTACAGCGACTCCACGGCCCCCGCCTTGGGGTCCGCGCAGCCGTACACCAGACGCGTCACCCGCGCGTTCACCAAGGCCCCGGCGCACATCACGCAGGGCTCGAGGGTCACGTACAGGGTGCTGTCCAGCACCCGCCAATGGCCCAGGTGTCGGGCCGCCTCGCGCAGGGCGACGATCTCGGCGTGGGCCGTCGGATCGTCCTCCGCCTCGCGCAGGTTGAAGCCCCGCCCGATGACGCGGCCCCGGTGCACCACGAGGGCGCCGACCGGCACCTCGCCGCGCGCCGCGGCGCGCCGCGCCTGCACCAGGCACACGCCCATCCAGGCGTGATCGTCGCCATCGGGGCGCGGCGGCATGAGAGGCGTGTCGGCCATTCGCGTGGCGCCCGTCCGCGGTTCGCCCCGCGGCGGGCAAGAAAGGGGCTCGACCGTCCCTTCGAACGGTCGAGCGAGCGCACTCGGCAGGATTCGAACCTGCGACCCTCGGTTCCGTAGACCGATGCTCTATCCAGCTGAGCTACGAGTGCACATGGTGCCCCGGCGCGCGGAGGGCCGAAGCCTGGCCCCACCCGGCGAGCGGGAGGTTGCGGA
This sequence comes from Myxococcales bacterium, assembly GCA_020633465.1. Classification (GTDB taxonomy): domain Bacteria; phylum Myxococcota_A; class Bradymonadia; order UBA7976; family UBA1532; genus JACKDN01. Next base: position 222,117 of record JACKDN010000003.1, on the reverse strand, counting down.
GAGGGGGGGATTCGAACCCCCGATGAGGTTTCCCCCATACTCCCTTAGCAGGGGAGCGCCTTCAGCCACTCGGCCACCTCTCCACCAGTCGCGCCCTGCACCCATCGCGCGCAGTTACGCCGTCGCCCGGACATTTCAAGGAACTGCGGCGCCGCCACTCGAGAGCGCCGGCGTCGACGGATCCACAGTGGTTCGAGCGGAGGAGGTAGGATTCGAACCCACGGCGGGTTTCCCCGCAGCGGTTTTCAAGACCGCCGCCTTAGACCACTCGGCCACTCCTCCACAGGCGCTGCCTGCGGCAGAGGGTGGTCCTTATATACAGCCCGTCGGGGGCGATCAAGCGATTATTTCCAGGCCCCCCATGTACGGGCGCAGCGCCTCGGGCACCACCACCGATCCGTCGGCCCGCTGGTAGTTCTCGAGGATGGCCACGACCGTGCGCCCGACCGCCAGCCCCGATCCGTTGAGCGTGTGCACGAGCTGGGGCTTCTTCTGATCGGGCGCCCGGTAGCGGATGGCGGCGCGGCGCGCCTGGAAGTCGCGGCAGTTCGAGCACGAGCTGATCTCGCGGAAGGCGTCCTGGCCGGGCAGCCAGACCTCGAGGTCGAAGGTGCGCGCAGCGCCGAAACCCAGATCGCCCGCGCACAGATCGACCACGCGGTAGTGCAGCCCGAGGCCCTGCAGCACCGCCTCGGCGTGGCCGACGAGGGCCTCGAGCGCGGCCTCGCTGGCGTCGGGCGCCACCAGGTGCACGAGCTCCACCTTCTGGAACTGGTGCTGGCGGATCAGGCCGCGGGTGTCCCGGCCGTAGCCGCCCGCCTCGCGCCGGAAGCAGGCCGTCCAGCCGGTGTAGCGGATCGGCAGCGCCTCGGCCTCGATGATGTCGTCGCGGTGCAGGTTGGTCAGCGACACCTCGGCGGTGGGCACCAGCACCAGCCCGTCGGTGGTCTCGAAGGCGTCGTCGCGGAACTTGGGGAACTGCCCCGTGCCCCGCATCGAGTCGGCGTTCACCAGGAAGGGCGTCAGCACCTCGGTGTACCCGTGCCGGCTGGTGTGCAGGTCGAGCATGTAGGCGGCCAGCGCCCGCTCCATGCGGGCCAGCGCGCCGCGGTACACCGTGAAGCGCGCGCCGCTGATCTTCGCGCCGGCCGCGAAGTCGAGCCCCCCGAGCGCCTCGCCCAGCTCCCAGTGCGGCTTCACCTCGAAGTCGAAGGTGGGCCGCTCGCCCCACACCCGCCGCACCGCGTTGTCCGCCTCGCTGGCGCCGTCGGGCACGGCCGCGTCGGGCACGTTGGGCAGCACCAGGGCCAGCTCGGCCAGCTGGGCCTCGACGTCCTTCTGCTCGTCGGCCACCCGCTTGATGTCCGCGGCCACGCTGCGCATCTGATCGCGGAAGGCGGCGAACTCGGCGCCCGCCTTGTCGGCCGTCCGCATGCCCTTCTCGGCCTCGGACTTGGCGTGGCGCAGCGCGTCGCCCTGCTGGATCAGCGCGCGCCGCCGCGCGTCGAGCTCGATGATCTCGTCGAGCCCCGCCACGGCGCCCCGGCGGGCGAGCCGCTGCCGGAAGCCCTCGGGATCACGTCCGATTTCGCGAATGTCGAGCATGGTGGCCCTCCCGCCGTGAGGTGGGCTGGTGTACCCGCGTCGTCGCGCCTAGCGCAAGTACTCGCGGGCCGTGTCGGCGTTCAGGCCCTTGGGCTCGAGCTCGAGGTAGCGGGCGCAGTGCTTGCGCGCCAGGCCGCGGTTCGACGAGACGTGGATCTCGCACAGGCGGAAGTGCGCCGCGGCCAGATCGGGATCGTGCTTGATCGCCAGCTCGCTCATCCGCTGAGCCGCGCGCTTGTCGGCCGGGCGCGACCGCAGGTGGATGCCGGCCGCCAGATCGTAGGCCGCGGCCAGATCGGGCTTCAGCCGGGTGGCCTCCTTGATCGACGCGAGCGCCGGCTTCAGCTCGTTGCTCATCTCCTGCACCTTGGCCAGCGCGAACCAGATCTCGGGCCGGTCGGCGTCGCACTTCAGGGCCGCCTCGAAGTCCTTCTTGGCGCCCTCCCACTCGGCGAAGGTGGCCGACTCCATCACCCCGCGCCGGTAGAACGCGTCGCACAGCGTCTCGGTCAGGCTCTCGTCGTCGCGCATCGCGCGCACGACCAGGTCGTACTCGGCGCGCGCGGCCTTCGCGGCGGCCTTGTCCTCCTGGGCCTCGAGCGCGCGCCCCAGCCAGTAGCGGTAGGTGTAGTTGCGCTTGTCCTCCTCGAGGGCCAGCTTGATGCGCTGCACCGCCGCCGCCGGCTGCCCCTCGGCGAAGTCGACGCGGCCGATGGCGTAATGCGCGTGGTACAGCTTGGGCTCGAGGGCGTTGACCTTGTTCAGCAGGTCGCGCGCCTTCGCGTTGTCCCCGTGCTCGAAGTAGGCCCAGCCGGCCGCCAGCAGCAGCTCGGCGTCCTCGGGGCGACGCTTCAGCGCCGCGTCGAAGTGCTCGATGGCCTCGTCGATCTTGCCGAGGCGCTGCTTGGCCACGCCCAGCTCGTAGCTGAGATCGCCGTGGAAGTCGGGCCGCTGCACCAGCGACTCGAGCTGCTCGAGGGCCTCCTTGGGCCGATCGAGCGCCAGCAGCACCTGCGACAGGCTCGCCTGCGCGCCCACGAGCGCCGGCTCGAGCGCCAGCGCCTTGCGGTACCCCGCCTCGGCGTCCTTCAAGAGCGACTTCTCGCCGCTGACCTCGGCCATGCGCTTGTTCAGATCGGCCAGGCCGGCGTGCAGCACCCCGGCGTCCGGGTTGGCCTGCAGCGCGCCCTTCAGGTACTCGATGGCCTCGGGCACCTTGGTCTCCTTGACCATCAGCTGGGCGATCTTCAGCACCGCCGGCTCGTGCGTGCCGTCCACCTCGAGCGCCTTGTCGTAGGCCTTGCGCGCGTCCTCGAAGCGGCGCTGCGCGAGCAGCGCGTCGCCGAGCGCCACGTGCACGGTGGGATCCTTCGGGTAGGTCTCGACGGCCCGCGACAGCGTCTTCTCGGCCCGGTCGGCGCGGTTGAGCGCCTCGTGGCACTGGGCGATCTTGATGGCGATCTGCGCGCTCTGCACGCCCTTCGTCTCGAGCGCCTCGAGCTGCTCGAGCGCCTTCTCGTAGTTCTTCGTGGCGAAGTGGCGCTCGCTCAGCAGGTTGATCGCCTCGACGTTGCCCGGCCACGCCTCGATGGCCGCCTCGAGGCTGGCCAGCGACGCGTCGTCCTCGCCCTTCTTCGCCTCGAGCCGCGCCCGCGTGAGCAGCGCCTGGGACTTCTGCCGCGGCGTCAGGCGGGCGGGCGGCAGCGCCAGGGCCTGCTCGAGCAGCTTCGCGGCGCGCTCGTGCTTGTCCTGGCGCAGCTCGAGGGCGGCCAGCGCGTTGACCACCGTGGGCGCGCCGGGCGCGCGGGTGTAGACCGCCTCGAGGGTGGCGCGGGCGGTCTCGAGATCGCCCGCCCGCAGCGCCGTCTCGCCCAGCTGCCGCCGCGCGGGCAGCAGATCGGGATCGAGCTCGACGGCCTGCGCGAAGGCCTTCTGCGCCGCCGCGAAGTCGTTCTGCCGCAGCCGCGCGTGGCCCAGCAGGTAGTGGGCGCGCGCGTCCTTCGGGCGGGTCTCGGCGAAGGCGGCCGCGGGCGCGATCGCCTCTTCGGCCCCGCCGGCGAGCGCGGCGGCCAGGGTGGCCCGCTGCCCCGCGTCGGTGGCCGCGGCCGTCGCGTCGAAGCCCGCCGTGAGCTCGCTCGCCTTCTTCGCCCAGGGCTCGTTGCCGGCGAACTCCAGCGCGCCGAAGGCGTACAGCTCGGCCAGCCGGGCCTGCCCGGCGGCGTCGAGGCCGTCGCGCTGCTGCTCGAGCGCCGCGATGGCGTCGCGATAGCCCGCCACCTCGGCCAGCGTCGCGTCCCCGGTGGGCACCATGCCGCTCTCGTCGGGGGCCACGGGCTTCGGCGGCGTGTCCGGCGGCACCTCGGCCACCGGCTGCTTCGTCGGCTCCTTCGACGGCTTCTTGGCCACCGGCGGGCGGGGCTTCGGATCCGGCGCGAACGGCCCGATCTCGGCGAAGTACAGGCCCGCGCCGCCCAGCAGCAGGACGCCGGCGGCGATCGCGCCGATCAGCGCGGGCTTGGGCAGCGCCTTGCCGCCCGTCTTGGCGGCCTTCTTCTTCTTCTTGCCCTTCTCCGGCGCCTCGTCGCCCAGCAGCTCGTCGGCCACCTCGTCGCCGCTGGCGAAGGCGTGCGCCTCGTCGTCGTCGGGCAGGCTGGGCAGCTCGTCCTCGGGCGCGATCAGGCCCTCGGCCATCGCGCCGGGCGCCCCGCCCACGCCGGGCGCCCCGCCCACGCCGGGCGCCCCGCCCACGCCGGGCGCCCCGCCGATGCCGGGCGCCCCGCCCACGCCGGGCACCCCACCGACGCCGGGCACGCCGCCGATGCCGGGCAGATCCGAGATGCCCTTGGGCGTCGGCAGCTCGGCGCCCTTGGGCGTCGGCAGATCCGCCTGGAACTTGGGCGCCGGCAGATCGGCGTCGAACTTGGGCGCGGGCAGATCGCCGAAGTCGTCGAAGGGGCTCGGCGCGTTCTTGGGGGCCGGCAGATCCGAGAAGAGATCGTCGAGGCCGTCGTCGGCGGGCGGCGGCGCGGCCGCCGGCGGGGGCGGCAGCAGCGCGTCGCCCCCGGGCGCGTCGCCGAAGCTGAAGTCGAAGTCGTCCGCCTCGGCGTCCACCCGCGTCTGCGGCGCCTCACCGAAGGCGAAGTCGAAGTCGTCCTCCTCGGCGGCGGTCGCGGTGGCCGGGGGCGCGGGGACGGCGGCGGGCGGCGGCGCCGGGGGCGGCAGCACCGCGTCCATGCCGGCGAAGTCGCGCAGCGGCATCCAGTGCGCCTGATCGTAGGACGCCTGCTCGTCGCCGGTCAGCGCGCCGCGGGCGGCCAGATCGGCCACGCCGGCGATGTCGAGGGGGCCCCGCACGCGGCCGTCGGCGCCGCGGACGAACAGCACCTCGGCCTGCGCGACGGTGGCGTTGGCGTCGTGATCGTCGAGATCCTCGATCTCGTCGACCAGATCGACCGACAGGTCGAGATCGAGATCCGAGCCGTCCAGCGAAGGCCCGCCCGGCGGGGGCGGCGGCGGCATGCTGGGGGGCGGCGGGGGCGCCAGCCCGCCGCTGGGCCGCGGGGCGGGGGCGGCGGCGGCGCCGAGGCGCGCCCGCCCAGCGGTGAGGGGCTCGGCGGCGGCGGCGGCGGCGGCATGCCGGGCGGCGCGGGGGCGCCGGCGGCGCGCCGAAGCGGCCCCCGGCGGCGGGGGCGGCGGCAGGCCCAAACCCGGCGCGGGCGGCGGTGGGGGCCCCGGCGGGCCTGGGGGGCGGCGCCACCAGCGGGCCGCTCGGCGGCGGCGGGGGCGCCGTGCGCGGCCTCACCGCGGCCATCGAGCCCGTCATCGTCGCCGACGACACCGCCGTGGTCTGCCCGTCACGGTGAGCGAGGAAGCTGTGCAGACATTTGGGGCATTTGATCTGCAGGCCGTCGGCCGGGATCTTGCTCTCGCTGATGTTGTAGTCTGCGCCACACTTGGGGCAGATGATCTTCATCGGCACCTCACCCGGCACGACGCCGGCTCGATGGGCCTGCCTCGGGAGGACGGCGCGTCGTCGACGTCGCCGGCGCGGGGGCCGAACGCCGAAGCGGCCCTGGCGGCCCGAGCCGGGTCTCCACCCCCTGCGAAACCGTGGCATCGTAACACCGGGGTCTTGGATGGGCAAAAGCATGCGCCGACGCACGGGGACGGGCTTCGAGCGGCCCCTCGCGCTGTTCGCGGGCCTGCTCTGCGCCCCGGCCGCGGCGCTCGCGGAGGCGCCGCCGGACCCGGTCGATCGCCCGCCCTCTCAGGCGATCGAGGCCCGCCTCGGCGCGCTGCTGCCGGCGCAGGTGCTCGACGGCCTCAACCTGCGCGTCGAGATCGGCTGGCGGGCCGCGCTGGGCCACGGCTTCTGGCTGCCGGTGAGCCTCGGCGCCCAGCGCACGACGATCACCGCGCTGACCGCGCGGATCGACGCGCCGGGGCAGTCGCTGACGCTGCGGGCCGATCACGCCCAGTGGACCCTGCCGGCGCTCGCGGGCGTCGGCTGGCAGAGCAGCGGGCCGGGCGCGCAGCTGGGGCTCGCGGCGCTGTTCGGGGTGGCGTGGATCCACGCCACGCTGGACAGCGAGGTCGTGGGGGGCGAGGACGATCGTCGGCGCACCGACGCCCGCGTCGACGGGCTCCTGGTGGGCCGGGTGGATCTGAGCTGGGCGATGGCCTTCGGCGCCGCGGTGGTGGGGGGCGGCTGGCAGTCGATCGTCCCCTTCGGTGATCCCGCGCCGACCGGCGACGTGCGGGTGACGGGCACCTTCGTGGAGGCGGGATGGCGCGCCGGATTCTGATGGCCGCGGCGGCGACGCTGCTGGCGGGGTGCGTCGAGGCGCCGACGCTGGCCGTGGACACCCCGCTGCTGGTGTTCAACACCTACCCGGCCAACGGGGCGACGCTGGATCGAGCCGATCTGGGCGAGCTGGCGATCACGTTCAGCGCCGACATCGGGCCGGCCGAGGTCGCGCGCGGCGCGGCGGCGGATCACCTGGTGCTGCGCGGCGGCGAGGGCGTGGTGCCCCTCGTCGCCGACGATCGCGCCAACGTCGGCTACGACGACGCCACGTTCACCCTGCGCGTCGCGCTCGACCCCTCGACGCGGGACGCCTTGGATCCCGGGAACTACGATCTGACGGTGGGGCGCGGCGTCGAGGCCACCGACGGGCGGCGGCTGCCCACCGACTACACGGTGCGCTTCACGGTGGCCACGCGATGAGGTCGGGGGCCTACGGCACGGGCTCCCAGGGGCCGAGGGCGACGCCGAGGCGGCGCATCTCGAGCGGCACGATGCCGCGGTGCGCGCACAGGACGCGGAACAGCGGCCAGAGGGCGGCGCGGTCGGACAGCGCCTTCACCTCGAGCAGGATGTTCGGCTGCTCGGGCGTGCGCATCCAGATCTGGAGGGAGAAGAGGCCGTCGTCGATCAGCACGCGACCGTCGTATTCTCCCGTCTGCTTGCGCAGCTGGAGGCGGAATGTGTAGCGCTCGACCTGCCGTTCCATGCTGCGTGATGGGTCGCACAGGCCGGGCCCGGACGCAAGCGGAGGATCGATGAGCCGCGGAGCCCGACCGAAGCCGCCCCCCAAGGGCGGCAAGCGCCCCCGCAAGGCGCCCCCCAAGAAGGGAAAGGCGGCCCCCTCGCTGCGCCGGCGCCTGCTGCGCATCGGCCTGCTGTTGAGCCTGGCCCTCGGCACCCTGGGCGCCGCGGGCCTGGTGGGCGGCTACTTCTACTTCGTCCGCGATCTGCCCGACATCCGCTCGCTGCGCGACTACCAGCCCCCGCAGGTGTCGCGCATGTACGCCGCCGACGGCACCGTCATCGGCGAGTTCTTCACCGAGCGCCGCACGGTGGTCGGCCGCGACCGCATCCCCGACGTGATGGTGCACGCCATCCTGTCGGCCGAGGACGCCGACTTCTATCGGCACGAGGGCCTCGACTTCACCGGCATGCTGCGCGCCCTCTACAACAGCCTGCGCGCGGGGCGGGTGACGGGCTCGGGCAGCACCATCACCCAGCAGACGGTGAAGAACCTGGTGCTGTCGCCCGAGAAGCGCTTCGAGCGGAAGGCGAAGGAGCTGATCCTCGCGCGCCGCCTCGAGACGCACCTGAGCAAGGACGACATCCTCACCATCTACCTGAACGCCATCTACTTCGGGCACGGGCGCTACGGCGTGCAGGAGGCGGCGCGCTACTTCTGGGGCAAGGACGTCTCGGAGCTGACGCTGCCCCAGGCCGCGATGCTGGCGGGCGTGGTGCAGTCGCCCGAGCGGCTGTCGCCCCGCAAGCACCCGGACCGCGCGCGGGAGCGCCGGGCCTACGTCCTCGATCAGATGGTGAAGAACGGCCACGTCGGCAAGGCCGAGGCCGAGGCCGCGAAGCAGGCGCCCTTCGATCTGGCCGAGGTGCCGAAGGCGGCGCCGCTCGAGATGCGCTGGTTCGTCGACGCGGCCCGCGACGAGGTGGTCGAGCTGGTGGGCGCCGAGGCGCTGACCACCGGCGGCCTGCGCGTCCACACCACCCTGGATCCCGCGCGGCAGCGCGCCGCCGTCGCCGCGGTGCAGGCGGGGCTGAAGGCCCTGGACGCCCGGCAGGGCTTCGGCCGGCCCGAGAAGAAGACCGTCAGCGAGGCGGCGTGGCGCAAGGCGCGCACCGCCAAGCTGAAGGGCAAGCCGCCCCCGCCCGGCGTGCCGGCGCGCGCGCGGGTGGAGGCGGTGACCGAGAAGGGGCTCGAGGTCGATCTCGGCGTCGGGCGGGCGCGCGTTCGGCTGCGCGACGCCGCGCGCTTCGTCGACGACGCGGGCAAGCTGCCCTACGCGGTGGGCCAGATCGTCACCGTGCAAGTGCGCGCCGACGGGCCGGCCTTCCCCAAGCGCATGGACGCCATCCTGGCCGGCGTGCCCGAGGCGGCGCTGGTGGTGCTCGACCCCCAGACGCGCGACGTGCTGGCGCTGGTGGGCGGCTACGATCACCGCGCCTCGCCCCTCAACCGCGCCGTGCAGGCGCACCGCCAGCCGGGCAGCGCCTTCAAGCCCTTCGTGTGGGGCGCCGCCTTCGAGACGAAGCGGTTCACCCCGGCGAGCCGGCTGGTGGACGCGCCCGAGACGCACCACATCGGCAAGGGCAAGTTCTGGACGCCCAAGAACTACACCGGGACCTTCAAGGGCCCGATCACCCTGCGCACCGCCCTGGCCAAGTCGGTCAACAGCATCGCGGTCAGCCTGATCGAGGACGTCGGGGTGAGCGCGGTGCAGGACTTCGCGCGCCGCGCGACCATCAGCTCGCCCCTGGTCGACGGGCCCACCCTCGCGTTGGGCGCCAGCGAGGTGACGCCGCTCGAATTGGTCAACGCGTTCGCCACCTTCGCCGCCGACGGCCGGGTGGGGCAGCCGCGGCTGGTGACGAAGGTGGTGCACGCCGACGGCGCCGAGGAGCAGCTGGGCGGCGAGGACGACGCGCTGCAGCAGGGCCTCGATCCGGCGGTCGTGTGGGTGCTGCGCGACGTGATGCGCTCGGTGGTCACCGAGGGCAGCGGGGCCGGGCTGAAGGGCTTCCCCCGGCCGGTCGTGGGCAAGACCGGCACCAGCAACGAGGCGCGCGACGCGTGGTTCGTGGGCCTGCTGCCCGACGTCGTGGCGGGCGCCTGGGTGGGCTTCGACCGGCCGCGGCCGCTGGGCCGCAAGGAGGCCGGCGGCCGCACCGCGCTGCCCATCGTGAAGGCCTACCTCGAGGCGATGGAGACCAAGGGCCCCGGCTGGCCGGCCCCGCCCGAGGGCGTCGAGGAGCTGCGGGTCGACCCCGACTCGGAGCGCCTGGCCGCCGAGGGCTCGCCCGGGGTGCGCGAGGTGTTCCTGGCCGGCACCGCGCCGACCGAGGTCGCGCCGGCCGCCGGCCAGGTGGACGCCGGCAGCTTCTTCTTCGAGGAGGCCGCCGGTCCCGCGCTGGACGTGCCCACCATCGGCCTCGCGCCGGTGCCCGAGACGCTGTCCCCGCTGCCCCCGGCCGGCGGCGACGACGACGGCCCCGACGACGCGCCGCCCGTCGAGGACGACGAGGACCGCCCGCTCTGACCGGGTGGGGGTGCGCGTTTACATGCTCCCGCCCACAGGCCAAGATGCGCCCATGAACACCCCCACCCCGCGCGTCGGCGTCGTCGGCCTCGGCCGCTTCGGCGCCGCCATCGCCGAACGCCTGGCCCGCGAGGGCGCCCTGGCCGCGGTCTGCGACCTGGATCCCGCGCGGCGGGCGCGCTTCGGCGACGTCCCCGCCTTCGCCGATCTGCTCGACCTGCTGGCCGCCGACGCGGTGCAGGCCGTCGTGCTCGCGACCCCCGCCGCCACGCACGCCGCCATGGCGCGGGCGGTGCTGGACGCGGATCGCGATCTGTGGGTCGAGCCGCCGCTCGCGCTGGACGCCGCCGACGCCGAGGCCCTGGCGCGCCGGGCCGCCGCGCGGCGCCGCGTGCTGATGGTCGACGGCGGCGAGGGCCCCGCGCTGGCCGCGCTGCTGCGGGCGCGCGACGAGGGCACGCTGGGGGCGCTGCACCTGGTCGAGGCGCGCCGCGCCGACTTCGGCCCCTTCCACCCCGACGAGCCGGTGCACACCGCGCTGCTGCCCGATCTGTACGCGCTGGTGCGGCTGATGGGCGAGCCGCCGACGCGGCTGCGCGCCGTCGGGGCCAGCGTGGTGCAGGCCGAGGCGCCGGATCACGTGACGGTGCACCTGCACTTCGGCGGCGGGGCGCGCGCCGTGCTGACCGCCAGCCGCGTCGCGCCGACGCCCGAGCGCCGGCTGACCGCGCTGGGCGCCGACGGCATGGCGGTGCTCGAGGGCGACGCGCTGACGCTGTTCCACCACCGCGTCACCTGGCAGGACGGGCTGCCGAGGGCGGAGGCCGGCGAGGCGCAGCCGGTGGCCACCGTCGACGGGCTGGCCGCGGCGGTCGAGCGCTTCCTCGCCGCGGTGGACGCCGGCGAGACGGCCCTGCCCGACGCGCAGGAGGCGGCCACGACGCTGCGGCTGTTCGCGGCCATCGGGCGCTCGCTGGACGCGGACCGGGGCGTGTCGACGCAGGCGCCCGCCGAGCCCGCCGAGCCCGCCGAGCCGCCCGCCGCGGCGCCGCCCGCCGAGCCCGACGCGGTGTTCGTGCACCCGACGGCGGTGGTCGACGGGCCCGTCGAGCTGGGCCCCGGGACGCGGGTGTGGCACTTCAGCAAGCTGCTCGGGCCGCTGCGGATCGGGGCGCGCTGCAGCCTGGGCCAGAACGTCGTCGTCGAGCGGCACGTGACCATCGGCGACAACGTGAAGATCCAGAACAACGTGTCGGTGTACTCGGGCGTGGTGCTCGAGGACGACGTGTTCTGCGGGCCGTCGATGGTGTTCACGAACGTCGGCACGCCGCGCAGCCACTACCCGCGCAAGGGCGAGTACGCGATCACGCGGGTCGAGCGCGGGGCGAGCATCGGGGCCAACGCGACGGTGGTGTGCGGGCACACGCTGGGGCGCTACTGCTTCGTCGGCGCGGGCGCGGTGGTGACGAAGGACGTGCCGCCCTACGCGCTGGTCTTCGGCAACCCGGCGCGGGTGCGGGGCTGGACCTGCTACTGCGGGCTGCGCCTCGACCTGGGGGTCGACGCCGAGGGCGAAGAGCAGGCCACCTGCGGGGGCTGCGACCGGCGCTACACGCGGCGCGGCCACGCGGTGCGACCGGCGGACGAGGGGGCGGCGTGAGCCTGATCGAGCGACTCGCCCAGGCGGGCCGGCGGGCCGGGCGGCGGGCGGTGGACGCCGCGCTGCGCCAGCCCGAGGTGAAGCGTCGGGTCGACGCCGCGCGCGTGGTGCTCAGAGAGGCCCGCGAGGCGTTCGAGGAGCGCTTCGACGAGGCCGAGGCCGATCTGTGGGCGTGGATCCAGAAGGTGCAGGCCCACGCCGAGAAGGCCCACCGGCAGGCGGCGCGCGCCCGCGACGCGCACCACTACTACGCCGTCCTCGGGCTGAAGTCCGACGCGACGCTGGCCCAGGTGAAGAGCGCGTGGCGCAAGCAGATGCGGGCGACGCACCCGGATCGCTTCGCCCACGATCCGGCCGCCGAGGCGGCGGCCCACGACCGCGCGCTCGAGGTGAACGAGGCCTATCGCGAGCTGACCGCGCTGCTCAGCGGTCGGGAGAGCCGGCGGGCCGACCGGCCCTGACTCGCCTCAGTCGTCGTCGTCGTCAGCGTCGTCGTCGTCCCCGTCGGCGTCGTCCCCGTCCGGCGCGTCCACCAGCAGCGCGTCCGCGGGGATGGGCGCCAGCATCTGCTCGAGCGCGCCCGCCGAGGTGGGGGTCAGCTCGACGAAGCGGACGCCCATGCCAGGGTTCGCGTGCGGCGGGCGGACGCTGCGCACCACCTCGCCGGTGCCCTCGATGATCGCCAGGTCGCCCTCGATGACCGTGAACTTCAGCGCCACCTTGGTGCCCACCGGCAGGGGCCGGGGCGAGCGGATGAAGCAGCCGGTGGTCGAGATGTCGCTGGCGAACTCCGACCGGAACTGCTCGAGGTTGGCGAACTCCTGGTTGATCGTCTGGCGATCGCCGCTGCGCCGATCCATGTCAGCCCCCCACCTGGCCGTTGCTCGCGGCCGCCGGCCGGGTCGCGAACTCGTAGTGTTCGAGGTGGAAGTCGGGCCGCGCCTCGACCTCGATGCGCTTGTCGACGCGGGCCTCGAGCTCGGCGAGCATCGAGCGCTCGTCCTCGAGCAGCAGCTGCGCCACCCGAGGGTGGGCCCCGATGCGCAGGACGGGCTCGTCGAGCACGAAGGCCTCGCGCAGGAGCGTGCGGTAGATCTCGTAGGCGACCGTCGTGCGGCTCTTCAGCAGGCCCGATCCGTCGCAGTAGAAGCAGGGCTCGGACAGCGACCGGGCCAGCGACTCCCGCACCCGCTTGCGGGTCATCTCGACCAGCCCCAGCTCGCTGATCTTGAGGATGTTCGTGCGCGCGCGATCGGCCTGCAGGGCGTCGCTCAGCGCGCCGAACACCTTGTTGCGGTTCGACTCCTTCTCCATGTCGATGAAGTCGATGATGATGATGCCGCCGATGTTCCGCAGGCGCAGCTGGCGCACGATCTCCTGCACCGCCTCGAGGTTGGTGCGGGTGATGGTCTCCTCGAGGTTGCGCTTGCCGACGAAGCGCCCGGTGTTCACGTCCACCGCGCACAGCGCCTCGGTCTGATCGATGATCAGGTAGCCGCCGCTCTTGAGCCACACCTTGCGGCCCAGGGCGCGCTGCAGCTCGATCTCGACCCCGTACGCGTCGAAGATCGGCTCCGGGCCCGGGTAGTGCTTCACCCGATCCATGTAGCGCGGCATGAAGCGGCGCATGAAGCGCGTCAGGCGCTGGAACTCGACCTCGTCGTCGACGTGGATGGCCTCGAGCTCCGGCGTCACCAGATCGCGCGCCGAGCGCAGCACCAGGTCGAGATCCTCGTACAGCGTGGCCGGCGCCGTGCTCGACTCGGTGCGCGTGAGGATGTCGTTCCACACCTGGCGCAGGAACTCGAGATCGGCGCGCAGCTCTTCGGGGCTGCGCCCCTCGGCGGCCGTGCGCGCGACGAAGCCGCCGCCCTGCGGCACCAGCGCCTCGAGGATCTCGCGCAGCCGCTTGCGCTCCTCGTCGTCCACGATGCGCCGGCTGACGCCGACGTGATCGACGGTGGGCATGTACACGAGGTGCCGCCCGGCGATGCTGACGTGGCTGGTGACCCGCGCGCCCTTGGTGCCCAGGGGCTCCTTCGACACCTGCACCATCAGCTCCTGCCCCTCGTGCAGCAGGCTCTGGATGGGCCGGTGCGCCATGTCGGTGCGGGCCTCGCTGACCGTGTTCGAGCTGCTGTCGCGGCGCGGATCGACCACGTCGGCGACGTACAGGAAGGCGGCGCGCTCGAGCCCGATGTCGACGAAGGCCGCCTGCATGCCGGGCAGCACCCGCAGCACGCGCCCCTTGTAGATGTTGCCGACCAGGCTGGCGTCCTTGCGCCGCTCGACGAAGATCTCGGCGACGCGGTCGTCCTCGAGCAGGCCGACGCGTACCTCGTGCGGCGCGCAGTTGAGGACGAGGACGTTGGGCATGGCGCGTATGGTGACGTATCATCGCGCGCGTGCCAAGCCGGCCGGAGGGCCCGTGGATCTGTTGCAGACGATGCGGACGCACGACCTCGAAGAGGTCGTCGCCATCTACGACCCCGCGACGGGGCTCCTCGGCTACGTCGTCATCCACGACACGACGCGCGGGCCGGGCATCGGCGGCATCCGCCTCGTGCCCTACCCCGACGAGACCACCGCGCTGCTCGACGGCGTCCGGCTGGCCGAGGCGATGAGCCGCAAGTGCGCGCTGGCCGGCATCAACGCCGGCGGCGCCAAGGGCGTCTTCATCGACCACCCGGGCATCACCGATCGGCCGGCGATGCTGCGCGCGCTCGGCCGGTACGTCGAGAGCCTGGCCGGCCGCTTCTACACCTCGGGTGATCTGGGCATGACCCCCGCCGATCTGGCCCACGTCGGCGAGACGACGCGCTACGTCGCCGTGCCCGACGATCAGCGCCTCGATCTGGCCGGCGCCACCGCCGACGGCGTCGTGCAGGCGATGCGCGCCGCGCTGCAGGTGGCCGGGCGCAGCGGCGATCTGGCCGGCGTGCGCGTGGCGGTGCAGGGCCTCGGCGCGATGGGCGGCCGGGTGGCCCGGGGCCTCGCCGCCGCCGGCGCCCACGTGTTCGCCAGCGACATCGCCCCGGCGCGCTGCGCGGCCTTCGCCGACGTGCCCAACGTCGCGATCGTCGATCCCGCGACGATCTACGACCTCGAGGTCGACGTCTTCAGCCCCTGCGCCGTGGGCGGCGTGCTCAACCGGGGCACCATCGACCGCCTGCGCTGCGCCGTCGTGGTGGGCGCGGCCAACAACCAGCTCGCCGACGCCGAGGCCGACGCCGCGCTGCACGCCCGCGGCATCCGCTACGCTCCCGACTACGCGGTCAACGCCGGCGCGGTCGCCCTGGGCGCGGCCTACTTCCTCGACATGAACTTCGACGCGATCGAGACGGTGCAGCGCGCGGTCGAGCGCATCGGCGAGACGGTGCGCCGCATCTTCGACGAGAGCGACGCCGACGGTCAGCCCCCGGGGGCCGTCGCCGATCGCCTGGCCGCCGACGCCCTCGTCCGCCCGCGCAGCACCGAGCGCCAGTGGTGGCCGGTGGCCTGATCGGCCCGGTCCCTCAGCAGGCCTCGATGTGGGCGATCTTCGTCGCCTGATCCATCCGCCAGAAGCGCCGCACCTCGGCCAGCATCGCGTGCACCCGCCCGGCGCGCAGGTAGCGCCGCTGCAGGTGGCCGCAGTAGCGCGCCGCGTAGCGGTTGGCCGCCCGGTAGCGCGCCTCCTCCGAGGCGTCGCGGCGCGGCGGGATGGACACCTGGACGAACAGGCGGTGCCGCAGA
Organism: Myxococcales bacterium; assembly: GCA_020633465.1. Taxonomy (GTDB): domain Bacteria; phylum Myxococcota_A; class Bradymonadia; order UBA7976; family UBA1532; genus JACKDN01. The sequence goes on along the minus strand of JACKDN010000003.1, from coordinate 207,038 downwards.
TCGCCCGCCGAGACGGGCACCTGCGCGTCGTGCCGCGCGAACCAGGTCGTCAGGAACTTGTCGACCTCGGCCTGCAGCTCCATCTCGAGCAAGGTCAGGCGCACCCGCCGCAGCGCGCGGTCGAACAGGTACACCAGGTGGCTGACGCCCTCGAGCAGCGCGCAGTAGCGATCGAGATCGGCGTCGTCGAGGGCGTCACCGCCGGCCAGCTCGTCGGCGACGCACAGCGCGACGTTCAGCGCGTCCTCCTCCTCGTGCACCCAGAGCGCCTCGCGATCCGCCGACGGCGCGCCGCCCAGCGCCTCGGCCAGCGCCGCCCGCCCGGCGTCGTCCACGACGTAGTCGGCGGCGTCCACCGGCAGGTCGAGGGCGTACAGGGCGCTCAGCCGCGCCTGCAGTCGGCGCACCTGCCCCGCGATGGCGCAGTCGGCCCCCCGCACCTCAGTGCGCCAGGCCGGTGCGCGGCCCCACGGTGACGCCCAGCGCGGCCAGCTGCGCCGCCAGGCGCTCGCTGCCGGTGGCCAGGTAGCGGTCGTACAGGCGCAGGACGTCGGTGTCGGCGCGGAAGCAGCGCGCGCTGACCGCGTTCAGCACGTGCATCAGATCGACGAAGCGCGCGGCCAGCCCCTCGTACAGCCGCCGAAAGGGGTTGTCCCCCGGCCCGCTGATGCTGCGCGCGGCGTGGCGGTAGGCCCCGGCGCCGACGTCGACGTAGTAGGTGGTGTCCACCAGGCCGCGCTCGAGGCGCTCCGAGAAGAACCCGGTCATGTAGAGGCTGACATCGCCCACCTGCCGTAGCATGTGAAAGCGGCGGGCGGTCTCGGCGGTGCGCGCGCGAAGGACCTGAAGCGCGAGAGGATGATCCAGCAGATCGCGATCTTCTTCGGTGCGCAGCGCGGCCCGCTGCGTGAACTGGGTGAGGAGATTGACCAGGTAGGCCTGGGTGTGATCGTCGATGTCGAGCGTCTGCTCGTCGACCGTCTCGCGCACGCTGTCTTCGAAGAAGAGGGACAGCGCACCGGGATCGGTGCTCAAAGGCGGGGCATCATCACGTTCCATGCGAAGACTCCGGGCCGTACCTGGCCATGTTTCCCGTCTGTTCGTCCTGTCGGACGTTGTCGGCGTCGCGCCTCCTCGAGACCTGCACCCGATCGAGCCTAGCAACGCCCCGCGCGGACGGGCAAATCCGCGCGTTGATTCCCTTGACGGCCGAATGTAGGGTGCGCTTTCATGCGCGATTTTGGCCGACCCCTTCGCCGCTCGGGCCCCCTGGCCGCGCTGGGCCTCGCCCTGGCGCTGACGGGCTGCGGCGCGTCACCCGCCGCCCCCGCCGGCCAGCCCGACGCCGCCGCCTTCCGCGCCTTCACCGAAGCCGGGCTGCTCGAGCGCCAGGGACGGCTGCACGACGCCGCCCGCCGCTACGACGAGGCCACCGCCCTCGACCCCGACGCCCCCTCGATGTGGCTGGCCGCGGCCCGCGCCCACGCGCGCCTGGGGCAGTGGGCCGAGGCCGCCGAGCGCGCGCGCCGCGCCCACGCCCTGGCGCCCGAGGATCCCGACGCGGCCGCCGCGCTGGGCGAGGCGCTCGTCGCGCAGGGCCAGCTCGAGGCCGCGCGCGCCTTCTACGCCGAGTCCCTCGAGGCCCACCCCGACCGCGCCGCCCTCTGGTACGGGCGCGGGCGCCTCGACGAGCTCGCGGCCGAGCCGGAGGCCGCCGTCCGCGCCTACGAGAAGGCGACCACGCTGGATCCCACGCTCACCCGCGCCTGGTACCGGCTGGGCCTGCTCCTGGCCGCCGACAACCGCTCGGCGGCCGCGGCGCAGGCCCTCGATCGCGCGGTCACCCTCGAACCCGACCACCCCGATCACCGCGATCTGGACAAGCGCATCGTCGCGCTGGCGCTCGACGGGGGGGATCGCGCGACCGCGCGGCGCGCCGCGGGGCGGGTGCTGAAGACCGAGGACGCCGACATCACCGGCTCGCTGATGGTGGCCACCATCCTGGTGCAGCAGAAGGATCTGCTGGCGGCGGCCAACGAGCTCGAGTGGCTGATCGCGCAGCACCCCGACGAGCCGCGGCCGCGCATGATGCTGGCGCAGGTGCTGCTGCAGGTGGGCCGCGGTGACGAGGCGCGCGCCCACCTCGAGGCGGTGCCCGAGGACGCCGAGGAGCGGCTGGACGCGCTGCGGCTGATCGGGCTGAGCCTGTTGAGCGACGGGCGCTTCGCCGACGCGGTGCCGCCGCTGCAGGCGGCGCACGCCCGCGCCCCGGATCGCGCCGACGTGCTGTTCGAGCTGGCGCGCGCCCTGCGCGCCGCCGAGCGCCTGGACGAAGCGCGGCTGCTGCTCGCGCGGGGCACCGCGCGCTTCGGCGAGGACGCCAACCTGCACTTCCTGCTGGGGCTGGTGATCCAGGCGCAGGGCGACGAGGCGGGCGCCATGCTGTCGATGAAGCGGGTGATCGAGATCGATCCGGATCACGCGGGCGCCCTCAACTACGTGGGCTACACCTGGGCCGATCGCGGTGAGCACCTCGAGCAGGCCGAGGACTACATCCGGCGCGCCCTGCGGTCGCGCCCCGAGGACGGCGCGGTGATCGACTCGCTGGGCTGGGTGCTGTTCCGGCGCGGCAAGCTGGCCGAGGCCGAGGTCGCGCTGCGCCGCGCGGTGAAGGCCGATCCCGAGGAGGGCGAGATCCACTTCCACCTGGCCGAGGTGCTGGCCGCGCAGGGCCGGAAGGCGGACGCGCTGACCCACTACGATCTGGCGGTGCAGCACGCCCGCGACGACGCGACGCGCGCCCAGTACGCCGCCCGCCGCGCGGCGGTGCAGCGCGGCAAGGGCAAGAAGACGAGGTGAGGATGCTCCGCGCGCCCCTGCGCATCGTGATCGGGGCGGTGACGGCCGCCCTGCTGGCCGGCTGCCCCGGCCGCTTCACCCGCCCCGACGACTTCGACGACGATCCCGCGCGGCTGCTGGCGGCGGTGGCCGCGCGCGGCGCGAAGGTCGAGAGCCTGACCGCGCAGCTGCGCCTCGAGGTGTGGCGCGCGGACGAGCGGGTGAAGCTGCGCCAGCTGGTGGCGGTGCGGCGCCCGGACCACGTGCGCGTCGACTCGCTGTCGCCCTTCGACCAGCCCCTGTCGACGCTGGTGAGCGACGGTGAGCGGCTCAGCATCTACGCGCTGGACGAGCACCGCTTCTTCACCGGCCCGGCGACGCCCGACAACATGGCCCGGCTGATGCCCATCCGCCTCGAGCCGCACGAGCTGAACGCCCTGCTGCGCGGGGTGGTGCCGGTGATGCCCCACACCGCCGCGAAGGTGGGCTGGGACGCCGACGAGGGCTGGTACCGCCTCGATCTCGAGGGGCCCCGCGGCCGCCAGCGCATCCACTTCGAGCCCGCGGGCCTGCGCGTGGTGCAGACCACCGTGTGGACCGGCGACGCCGTGCGCTGGAAGGCGCGGCTGGGCCGCTTCGACGGCGACAGCGCCGACGCCCTGCCGCAGCGGCTGCGCTTCGAGGCCCCCGCCGAGGATCTGCGCATCGACGTCGAGGTGGTGGACCACCGCCTCAACCCCGACCTGCCCGACGCCGCGTTCGAGCTCACCCCGCCCCGCGGCATCGAGGTCGAGCGCCTTTGAACGGGTCACCGCATCCTTTCGCCCCGGAGCGCCGGCCGTTAACATCGCCCGGTCTTCGGGAGGGGGCGTGCCGGTGAGCGACAAGCTGAGGTTCGGCGAGATCCTCGTCCGCGCCAACGTGCTGGAGCGGGGCGCCCTCGATCGGGTGCTGCAGGAGGTCGAGGGGCAGCCGGTCGACCTCGGCGAGGTGCTCGTCGCCCGGCAGCACGTCGACGAAGAGACGATGCTGCAGACCATCTCGAAGGCGTTGAACCTGCCCGGCATCAACCTGGATCGGGTGCAGCCCGATCAGCGGGCCCTGTCGCTGGTGCCGCGCGAGCTGTGCGTCGAGCACTTCCTGCTGCCGGTCGAGGTCGAGCGCAGCCGCACCGGCGAGCACCTGCACGTCGCGATGGCCAACCCCTCGGACGTGAAGGCGATCAAGCGCGTGACCCGGCAGGCCCGCCTGCGCATCCGCCCGCTGGTCGCCTCGGCGCGCGCCATCCGCGCGGCCATCCAGCGGCATTACGGCGGCCCGCCCGTGCCGGGGCCCGAGCCCGTGCCGGCGTCGGCGCCGGCCACCCAGGCGGGGGCGAAGGCCGCCAGCGCGGGGAGCGCCCACGCCACCGCCGCCCACGCGGCGGCCGGGGGCGGCGGCGACGCCTCGACGGACATGTTCGACTTCGGCGTGACCGATCTCTCGGCGCTGGCCGACGACGGCCCCACGGCGGCCGGGCCGTCCCTCGATCCGGGGCCGGGCTTCGACGAGGGCGGCCTCGACGACGATCTCTTCGAGCACGACGGCGGGGCCTTCGGCGCGCGCGCGGCGGCGCCTCAGCAGGCGGCGCACCCCAACAGCGGGCCGCAGCCCAGCGTGCCGCCGCCGCCCCAGCTGGGCGCCGATCTGATGAGCCTGCTCGACTCGTCGGCGACGCAGTCGATGGTGGGCCAGGGCGATCTGGCGCCGCCGCCGACGCCCAGCGCCCCGCCGGGCGCGCGCCGCGGCTTCGGCATGGTGAAGCGCCCGCCCCGCCCGCCGCACCCCGAGCCCACCACCGGCCGCCCGCCGCCGGTGGGCGGCACGCCGAGCGGCGGCCTGCCCCCGCTCCCCGCGGCCCGGCGCCCTCGGCGCAGAACAAGCGCCAAAGCCCCTGCCGCCCCTGCCGCCCAGCCTGCGCGCGCGCACCGCGAGCGCGCGCCCGAGCCGCCGCCGGCCCTCGATCCCTTCGCCACGCCGACGCCCGCGCCGGCGCCGACCGCCCGCCGCCCGTCCGCGCCGCTGCCGCCCCCGGTGCGCGACGTGGCCGCGCCCTCGTCGGCGCCCCCGACGCCCCCCGGCGTGGTCGACGATCTGGACGAGCGCCTCGACCTGCGCGGCCTGCTCGAGCGCTTCGTCGACGATCTCGACGAGGGCGACGCGCAGGCCGACGAGGTGATCGCCCGCTACCTCGATCGCTACGGCCAGGCCACCACGCCGCCCGCCGGCGACGAGTTCTTCGCCGCGCTCGATCGCACCCTGGGCCACACGCGCTCGGGCATGGGCCGCCTGATCGTGGGGCTGGTGCGCCAGCTGGCCCGCCGCGGCCTGGTGGATCCCGACGAGCTGCTGGCGGATCTGCGCGACGCTTGAAGGGGCCCCCGCCGACCGTCCTGCAGGTGGCCGGCCTCGGGGTGTCGTTCGAGACGCCCGAGGGGCCGCTGCGGGTGGTCGAGGACGTCGGGCTGCACATCGACGCCGGTGAGGCGGTGGCGCTGGTCGGCGAGAGCGGCTGCGGAAAGAGCGTCACGGCGCGCGCGCTGCTGCGCCTGCTGCCCACGCCGCCGGCGCGGGTGGTGGGCGACGCCCTGCGCATCGGCGACGCCGACGTGCTGACCCTCGACACGGCGGCGCTGCGCCGGCTGCGCGGCCGCGCGGTGGGCTTCGTCTTCCAGGATCCGATGAGCGCCCTGAACCCGGTGTACCCGGTGGGCGAGCAGATCGCCGAGCGGCTGCGGCGCCACCGGGGCATGGGGCGCGCCGCCGCCCGCGCGCGCGCCGTCGAGCTGCTGGGCCAGGTGGGCATCCCCGCGCCGGCCGACCGCGCCCGCGCCTATCCGCACCAGCTGTCGGGCGGCATGCGCCAGCGGGTCGTGATCGCCATCGCGCTGGCCTGCGATCCCGCCCTGCTGATCGCCGACGAACCCACGACCGCGCTGGACGTGACCATCCAGGCCCAGCTGATGGCGCTGCTGGCCGCGCAGCGCCGCGCGCGCGACATGGCGCTGCTGCTGATCACCCACGACCTGGGGCTGGTGGCGCAGTGGGTCGACCGGGTGGTGGTGATGTACGCCGGGCAGGTGGTCGAGCAGGCGACGGTCGACGACCTCTTCGCCGCGCCCCGCCACCCCTACACCCGCGGCCTGCTGCGCGCGGTGCCCGGCGCGACGCCGCCCGGCCCCGACGGCCGGCTGTGGGCCATCCCCGGCGCCGTCCCCCCGCCGCGGGCCTTTCCGGCGAGCTGCCGCTTCGCCGACCGCTGCCCGCGCGCGCAGTCCGACTGCCGCGCCGCGCCGGTGCCGCTGGTCGACGGCGTGCGCTGCCTGCACCCCCACCTCGAGCCCCTGGCGCCGCCGCCATGAGCGCGCCGCTGCTCGAGGCGCGCGACCTGCGCGTGCACTTCCGCCTGGGCCGCGGGCGCGTCGTGCGCGCGGTCGAGGGCGTCGATCTCGCCGTGCGTCCGGGCGAGACGCTGGGGCTCGTGGGCGAGTCGGGCTGCGGCAAGTCGACGCTGGGCCGCGCGCTGCTGCGCCTCGAGGCGGCCACCGGCGGCGCGGTGCACGCCTTCGGCGCCGACGTCACCCACGCGCGGGGCGCGGCCCTCGACGCGCTGCGCCGCCGCGCCGCGATGGTGTTCCAGGATCCCTACGCCAGCCTGAACCCGCGCCGACGCGTCGGCCAGTCGGTGGCCGAGCCGCTCGACATCCACGGCGTGGGCGACCGCGCGGCGCGGCAGGCGAAGGTGGCCGCCCTGCTCGAGCGCGTGGGCCTGTCGCCCGACGTCGCGACGCGGCGCCCGCACAGCTTCAGCGGGGGGCAGCTGCAGCGCATCGGCATCGCCCGCGCGCTGGCCCTCGATCCCGACGTGGTGGTGGCCGACGAGCCGGTCAGCGCGCTCGACGTGAGCGTGCAGGCGGGCATCATCAACCTGATGATGGATCTGCAGGCCGAGCGCGGCCTGAGCTTCCTGTTCGTCGCCCACGACCTGAAGGTGGTCGAGCTGATCAGCCACCGCGTGGCCGTGATGTACCTCGGTCGCGTCGTCGAGCTGGCCCCCGCCGACGCCCTCTTCGCCGATCCGCGCCACCCCTACACCCAGGCGCTGCTGGCCGCGGCCCCGGTGCCCGATCCCCGACGCCGCGCGCCCGCGACGCCCCTGTCGGGCGAGCTGCCCAGCCCGCTGAGCCCGCCGCCGGGCTGCGCCTTCCACCCCCGCTGCCCGATCGCCGAGGCCCGCTGCCGCGTCGAGCGGCCGCCGCTCGAGAGCGACGCCGCCGGCCACGCGACCGCGTGTCACCTGGTGCAGGTCGGGAACATACGTGGACCCGAGGGCCACGAAGGGTAGAATGCGGCCCGGATAGATCGCCGCCCCACCCCGAGCGTACTGAGGAGGCAGGAGCCGGTGCTGAACCTGATCCTGATGGCCCTGCGCCGCCGCGCCGCCCCCCCGGGCGACGACGACGCGGACGAGGTCCTGATGGAGCGGTTCCGCAAAGGCGACGCCCGGGCGTTCGAACGGCTGCTCGAGCGGCACGAGAAGGCGGTCTACAACTTCATCTTCCGCCTCGTCCGCGACCGTGAGCTCGCCCACGACCTGCTGCAGGAGACCTTCCTGCGGGTGGTCAAGAACGCGAAGGGGTACAGCCCGAAGGCCAAGTTCACGACCTGGCTGTACACCATCGCGCGCAACCAGGGCATCGACGCGCTTCGCCGTGCGAAGCACCGTCGACACCCGAGCCTGGATCAGGCCCAGGGGCCCGATCCCGATGGACGGACGCTGATGGACAAGCTGCCCGGCAACAGCGACGACGGCTTCGAGCGCACCGACGCGTCGGAGATCCGCGTGCGCGTCGAGGCGGCCATCGATCGGCTGAGCGACGAGCAGCGCGAGGTCTTCGTGATGCGCGAGTTCCAGCAGATGCCCTTCAAGGACATCGCCGGCGTCGTGGGCGTCTCGGAGAACACGATCAAGAGCCGCATGCGCTACGCGCTGGAGAACCTGCGCCTGGCCCTGGCGGATTACGCCGACGATCTGCCGAACGCGGTGGATCCGGTGCCGGCGCGGAGCCGCGCATGAGCACCGCGCGCGAACGAGAGGCGCTCGAGGAGCGCCTCGTCGAGCTGCTCTACGACGAGCTGCCGCCCGACGAGGCCGAGGCCCTGCGCGCGCAGCTGGCCGAGCACCCCGACGTGGCCGAGCGCCTGGCGCAGTGGCAGGCCCTGCGCCGGGCCGCGGCCGAGGTGCCCGAGCTCGAGCCCGACCCCCAGGTGCACTACGACATCCTGCGCGCGGCGCGCCTGGCCGCCGACGAGGCGGCGGGCGAAGCGACGAAGCCGCCCTGGTGGGCCTTCCTGGTCAACCTGTCCTTCGCCCCGGCCCTGGCCGCCTTGGGTCTCGTGGTGCTGGGCGCCGGCATGTTGCTGGTGCTGACCCGCACCTACGAGGACGCCGCCGTCCCGCGCCAGGAGGCCCCGGCGGCGGGCGAGCCGACCGCCGCGCAGGCGCCCGCGCCCGCTGGCGGCGACGCCCTGGCGGCCGAGAAGGCGGCGCCGGCCTGGCCCCCGAGGCGGCGGCGCCGGCACCGAGTCGCTCGCCAAGGGGCGCCGCGCCGCGCGGGTCCGCCGCGCCGGTCGACGATCCGGACGCGCCGGCGGCCGCGGGCGACGGCGAGGCGGCCGACGAGATCGAGCGCGAGCTGGCGCGCGTCGAGGCGCCTGAGCCGGTGACCGCGCCCGCGCCGCAGAACGGCGACACGCCGACGAAGGACGCCCCGCGCCTGAGCCCCGGCCCAAGGCGCCGGCCAAGGTGAACCCTTCGGCGACGTCGAGCCGCCGCCGCCGCCGAGGCGCGCACCCGCGACCGCCGCCGCCGCCGACGCACCGAAGACCGCCACGAAGGCGGACGCGCCCGCGCCGCCCAGCAAGAAGCGCAAGGCCGCGCGTCGGCCCGCGCCGCGGACGCAGGCGCCGCCGCAGGACGTGGACGCGCTGCTCGACGACCTGAAGTCGGCCCCCTCCGATCGCTTCGCGCCGCCGCCGCCGCCCGCGCCGACGCAGGCGCCGCGCCGGGCCGAGCCCACGCCCGCCGCCGAGCTGGCGCCCGCCGCGCCCGCCGCGCGTCCCCGAGCGGCGACGCCCCCGCCGGTGGTGGCCGAGGCGCCGGCCGACGACGAGCCTGAAGCGCAGGCGGACAAGGCCGAGGAGAAGGCCGCGGAGAAGGCCGCGGTGGCCGAAGAGGAGGTGGCCGAGGCCGAGCGCGCCGCGACCGGGGCCGACCAGGCGCCCTCGAGCTGGACACCTCGATCGGCGGCGCGCGCGCCGACGACGACGGCGCGAGCGCGGGCCCGACGCGGGGGCGCGCCAGGGCGCCGCCGGCGAGGGCGGCGCGGCGGGCCAGGCCACGCTGCAGGCCGCGCGCTCGGCGCGGGATCGGGGCGACCTGCGCACGGCCGCGGCCCGCTACGAGTCGTTCCTCTCGGCCAACCCCGGCTTCCCCGGGCTGCAAGGCGTCATGTTCGAGACGGCCCAGACCTACGAGCGGCTGGGCGACACCGGGCGCGCGCGCCAGCTCTACCGGCTGGTGGTGGGCGGCGGCGGCGCGCTGGCCGGCCAGGCGCAGCTTCGGCTGAACGCCCTGGATCGGGCCGCCGAGCAGCAGAAGCGGGATCCGCCGCGCGCGAAGCCCCAGCCCAACGCGCGGCCGCGCAAGTCGAGCGACGCCGAGGCCCTCGAGCGCAAGTAGATCAGCGCCCCTTCCCGGGCGGCGACCACGCGGTCAGGGTCTTCGCCATGGCGTCCTGCGCCTTCCACACCACCCAGGGCCGCGCCTTCACGTCGTTGAACAGGAAGCTGAAGGCCCCCATCGAGCCGTCGGCGAAGGTGACGTAGCCGGACAGCGCGATCACGCCGGACAGCGTGCCGGTCTTGGCGCGCACCGCCAGCGGTGGGAAGCCCTTCATGCGCCGCCGCAGGGTGCCGTCGAGCCCGCCGATGGCCAGGGACGCCGCGTACTCGGGCAGCGCGGGCGTGCGGGTGTGCATGTGCCGCAGCACCGCCACCATCTCCTTGGCCGAGAAGGCCGTGTCGCCGAACAGCCCCGAGCCGTTGCGGTAGGTGAAGCCGCGGATGCCCACCGTCTTGGTGAGGAAGTCGGTGACCACGGCGCGCCCGGCGTCCCAGTCGCCCGCCGCCCCCTTCTCGCGCCCCAGCGTGCGCAGCAGGTGCTCGGCCATCACGTTGTTCGACAGCTTGTTCACGTCCGCGGCCATCATCGCGAGGGTGCGCGAGCGCACGCGGGCCAGGCGACGGCGCTTCTTCGGCGCTTCGCCCGCCTTCACCTTGCCCTTCACCTCGATGCCGGCCGCCTTCAGCATCGCGCGCGCCGCGTAGCCGGCGAACAGCGCGGGGTTGTCGATGCGGCGGCGCACCGTGATCCCCCGATGTTTGAGGGGGATGCGGCCGCCGACGGTGATGCGCGTTCGGCCGCCCTCGGCCTTGGCCGACACCGTCAGCCGTTCGGCGCCCTTGCGGCTGGTGGTCGCCGTGTTGCGCAGCTCGACGTAGCCCTCGCCCGGCTCGATGGTGACCACCGGCGGCTTGCCGACGGCGGCGCCGGGCACGACGCGGATCGACACGCTGTTCCAGTTCAGCGTCGTGGCGCCGCTGGGCGCGCGGTAGGCGGCGTCCTGGGCCTTGTCGGCGTAGCCGGGCGCCTCGTGCTGCGGACCGAGCCAGGTCTCGTCGACGACGAGATCGCCCTTCACCCGCGTCAGCCCCGCCAGCCGCGCGTCCTCGACCAGCCGCCACAGCGACTCGCTGACGAAGCGCGGATCGCCGCCGCCGATGAGGTACAGGGTGCCCGCCTCGCCCTTGTCCCCGAGGCTGTCCACCGCCAGATCGGTGTGCCAGGTGTAGGCCGGGCCGAGCAGGCTGAAGGCGGCCGCCGTCGTCACCAGCTTGGTGTTGGAGGCGGGGTGCAGGCGCTCGGCGGCGTTGCGCTCGAAGATCGGCTCGCCGCCGGGCAGCCGGACGACGTACAGGCCGATGCGGGCCCCCTTCAGCGCCTCGTCCGCGAGGGCCTTGCCGAAGGCCTCGACCAGCGCGGGATCACCGCGGCCGGCGGGGGTCGGCCCCTCGGCGCGGGGCGCCGCGAGGGGCACGAGCAGGGCGAGGGCGAGGGCGAGGTGGGTGCTGAGGCATCGCATGGGGGCGGTATCGCACGGCGCGCGGCGGTTGACCAGGGGCCGGATGTGCGCAGACTGGGGCGGTGCGCCGCCCCACCCCGCTCGTCTGCTGCCTGCTCGCCGCGCTGCTCGGCGCGCCGGCCTGCCGCGACACCGCCACGCTCGGCGACCGCCTGCCGGCCGACCAGCGCATCGTGGTGCTCGTGCCCGAGGTCATCCGCGGCGATCTGGATCCGCGCCTGAACACGCGCGCCTGGCCGGGCAAGGTGATCCACCTCGTCTACGAGGGCGTCACCAGCGTGCACAACGACACCCAGACGCCCGAGCCGGCGCTGGCCGCCCGCATCGATCAGCCCTCACCGACGGTGTACGACGTCCACCTGCGCCCCGAGGCCCGCTTCCACGACGGCACGCCGGTCACCGCCGAGGACGTGCGCGCCACCTACGCCAGCATCCGCGATCCCGCGCTGCAGAGCCCCTTCCGCGGTCAGTTCGATCGCATCGCCTCGATGGAGGTGCGCGGCCCGCACCACCTGCGCATCACGCTCGACGCCCCCCACGCGCCCTTCCTGAGCGATCTGTCCATCGGCGTCGTCCCGGCGGCGGCCCTCGGCCCCGGGGGCCACGCGAAGGGCCCCCTGCCCGGCGCCGGCCCCTACCGCCTGCTCGACCGCACGGGCAGCCGCGAGGTGGTGCTCGAGCGCTTCGACGGGTGGTGGCGAGGCCCCGCCCGCACCCGCTACGTCGTCGTGCGCACGGTGGCCGATCAGAACACGCGCCTGTTGGCCCTGCTCGGCGGCGCGGGCGATCTGGTGCAGAACGCGGTCAGCCCGCGCATGGCCGACGCGATGCGCGGCCGCCGCGGTCTGGCCGTCGACACCGCGCCCGGCGTGGCGTACAGCTACCTCGCGTTCAACCTGCGCGCGCCCCCGCTGGGCGACCGCCGGGTACGCCAGGCCTTCGCCCACGCGGTGAACCGCGAGCGCCTCATCGAGCACAAGTTCCGCGGCGTCGCCCGCCCCGCCACCGGCATGCTGCCCGAGGGGCACTGGGCCTACACCGCCGACGTGCCCCACTACCCGTATGATCCGGCGCGGGCCCGCGCCCTGCTGGACGACGCCGGCCTGCCCGATCCGCCCGGCGACGCCCCGCGCTTCACCGTCACGCTCAAGAGCAGCCCGGACAAGTTCCGCCGCAACCTGGCCACGCTGGTGGCCGCCGATCTCGAGGCGGTGGGCGTGCGGGTCGAGGTCCAGTCGCTCGAGGTCGGCACGCTCTTGGCCGACGTGAAGTCGGGCAACTTCGAGACCTACATCCTGCAGTGGGGCGATCCCAGCGAGCCGCACTTCTACAACTGGATCTTCCACGGCGACCGCATCCCGACGCCCAGCGAGCCCAACCGGGGGGGCAACCGCGGCGCCTACGTCGAGCCGCGCGTCGACGCGCTGATCGACGCCGGCCGCGTCGCCACCGATCCCGCCGAGCGACGCCGCATCTACGCCGAGCTGCAGCGGATCGTCGCCCGCGACCTGCCCTACCTCAGCCTGTGGCACGAGAACGTGTTGGTGGTGCGCCGCGCCGGCCTGAAGGGCTATCGCCTGCTGCCCGACGCCAGCCTCTTCGGCCTCGTCGACGCCTACTGGGAGTGATCACGCCTTCGGCTGGGTCAGGCGCTTCTGCACCTCGGCGGGCGCCGCCGCCACCAGCGCCATCCAGCGGCGCGCGTCGGCCACGCCCCAGCGCCGGTCGGTCAAGAGGGGCCGCACGGCCTTGTACGGATCCGGCTTGTGGGGCGCGAGCTCGATGGCCCGCGTCAGCAGATCGACGGCCTGCTCGGCGTACACGCGCCCGCTGGCCTGCGCCATCTCGCTGGCCAGCAGCATCACCCGGCCCAGGCGCAGGTTCACGTAGTAGACCGACCAGGTGCGATCGGCGTCCTCGCCCGGCTCCAGCGCCGCCAGGCGCAGCCGCGGCGCCTGCGCGCTGAGGAAGCGGGCGATGACCTCGGTGACCGCGCGCTTGCGGTGCGCGGCGCGCAGGGCGTCGATGCGGTGCAGGACGCTCTTGGCCAGCCAGGCGAGATCGCTCACCCGCGCCCAGGGATCGTCGGCGTCACCCACCGCCAGCGCCCCCTCGAGGTAGGGGCGCGCGCGCGCCTCCTCGCCCAGGCGGCTGAGCGCGCGGCCCACGCTGCCCAGCGCCGCGGCGTCCCGCAGATCGACGGTGGGCACCGCCAGGCGCAGCGCCCGCCAGGCGTCGTCGGTGCGCCCCAGGCGCGCCAGCACCTCGGCCGCGCGCGCCGCCGGCAGCCCCGGCGGGCGCAGCCCCCGATCGGCCACCGCCTCGAGCAGCCCCAGCCCGTCGAGCACGGTCGGCAGGGCGTCGGCCCCCAGGGCGTCCAGCTCGCCGCGCGCGCCCTCGGCCCAAGCGAAGCAGGGCAGCCCCGCCAGGCGCCGCCGCACCGCCCCGCCCACCTCGGCGTCCAGCGTCACCAGCGCGGCCGCGCTCTCGGGGGTCAGCCGCGGCCGCACCTGCACCAGGCGATCGGCGAGGCGGGTCATCGCCGCCTCGAGATCGGCGACGGTGGCCGAGGCGGTCACCTCGAGGCCCTGGTGCTCGAAGCGCCCCGCCCACAGCGCGCTGCCGCTGCGCAGCGCCAGATGGCAGCCGGCGCTCGGCGCGCCGAGCACGTCCTCGAACACCCAGCGCAGCGCCTCGCTGCGGGGTCCGAAGCCGTAGAGCAGCGCGGCCCCGGCGCGCACCTCGTCCCGCAGGCGCGCGACCAGCCGCGGGTGCGCCCGCGCCAGCCCGCGTTGAGTGGATCGGGTCAGGCGCGGCGCGCCCAGCCAGGTGTCGTCGCGCAGCTTCACCAGGAGGCGCTCGCCGGGCAGCGCCGGGATCTCGAGATCGGCGTCCCCGGTGACGACGCGATGCGGCGCCCCCAGCTCGGCCAGCGTCGCCGCCGCCAGGTCGTCGAGGCCGACGCTGACGATCACCGGGAAGGGCAGCGACAAGAGCCGTCGCTGGAAGTCGCCCACCGACACCCGCAGGGCCTCGGCGGTGGGCAGGGCCTCGGCCAGCGCGCGGGCCACGCCCTCGGCCCCGCGCGCCTCGACCAGCAGCTCCATGCGATCGGCCGGCCGCAGGCCCTCCCACTCGGCCCCCTCGGGCAGCCCTGCCCGCAGCTGCTCGAGCAGCGCGTTGGGCTCGATCGCCGCCACGCCGTGCGCGAAGGCGGGGCCCAGCACCAAGACGCCGCGGGACGCGACGAGCGCAGTCAGGAGGCCTTCGTGGGAGGCGGCGGACATCGCCCCGGATGATAGGAGAGGCGGCCGCGATCCGAAAAAACACGGCGGTGATCGATTTCTTCCGCAAAGGCCCGTCGGCCGCTGCGTCTCCTCTGAGGTGCCGCGCCCGGAGTCCCCCTGATGACCCCCTTCGTCCGCTCCTCCCTGACCCCGCCCCACGGGATGTACGCGCTGGGGGAGCGCGACGATCCGCTCGACGCGCTGCTGCCCGCGGCGCCGTCGCCCTTGCTGCCCGACGTCGTCATCGATCTCCTGCGCGGCCGCATCGCGGCCGGCGCGGAGGGCCTGCAGGCCGCGCTGGAGTCCGATCCGGCCCTGCGCGAGGCGACCTGCATCGCCCTTGGCCTGGACGATCCGCGGACGTCGTCGGTGGCCCGGGGGCTCGCCCGCTGGGGCGTCGAGCACGTGACGGACCGCATGCTGGAGGCGGCCCTGGTGCGGCGCACGCTGCAGCGGGGGGGCGGCCGCCCGGCGGGCACCGGGCCGATGCTGCGCCGCCACCTGTGGGGCTGCGCGGGCGCCGCGCGGGCGCTGGCGCGGGCCGAGGGGCTGCCACCGGCCGCCGTCCGCGAGGCGCAGGTGGCGGCGGCGCTGCACCGGGTCGGCATCGAGACCTTCGAGGCCCACGTGCGCCTCTTCGGTCCGACGTTGACCCATCGATTGACGCGCGACGATCTCGATCTCGAGGTCAAGGCCGAGCGGCAGGGCGTCTGCGTCCACCGCCTGGCGGCGCGAGTCCTCTTGGGGGCCGGGCTACCGCGGAGGGTCTCGACGGCAGTGGCGTGGCAGGGCGAGCCACGACGCTGCGTCGAGGCCCTCCGCTTGGGGCAGGCGCGCCGCGCCGCGCACCTGGCCGGCTTCCCCGCCGACGGGCCCCAGCGGTCCGTCCCCTCGGTGCCCGGCGAAGGCGTCGCCGGCGCCAGCGAGGCCGTGGACCGGGGCGAACGCCTCGCCCGGGCGATCGCCGCGCTCACCCGGGCCGGCTGACCGCGCCCGTCCCCGCCGCTTGACTTTCTCCGGTGCAACCTCCATTCCCTCTGGGGCTTCTCTCGTCTGGAGGGGCCACACCGGCCCGACTCGAGGATCATGCGCCAGAGAATCCAGAAGCTGCTCGACGACGAGGTCAACCCCATGGTGTCCAGCCACGGGGGCCACATCGAGCTGGTCGACTACGCCAACCGCACGGCCTTCATCAAGATGAGCGGCGGCTGTCAGGGCTGCGCCTCGTCGAAGGCCACGCTGGTCAACGGGGTCGAGGCCGCCATCTTCAAGGCCTTCCCCCGCGTGAAGCGGGTGGTCGACGTCACCGACCACGAGGCCGGCGAGAACCCCTACTACCAGTAGGGTGCGCGGCGTAGGCTGGGCGCATGAAGCCCGAGCCCGTCGAAGACCACCAGCAGCTGTTCCGCGACACCTGCCTGCGCTTCGCGCGCGAGCACATCGCCCCCCACGCCGAGGCCTGGGAGGAGGCGGAGCAGTTCCCCCGCGACCTGTACCGCGAGGCCGCGCGCCACGGCATCCTGGGCGCCGGCCTGCCCGAGGCCTACGGCGGCTCGGGCCCCGATCCGCTGCTGCCGTTGATGGCCGTCGAGGGGCTCATGCGCGGCGGCAGCAGCGGCGTGGTCGCCGGGCTGCAATCCCTGGGCATCGCGCTGCCCCCGATCCTGAACCTGGGCACCGACGCCCAGAAGCAGCGCTGGGTGACGCCGGCCATCGCGGGGACCGCCATCGCCGCGCTGGCCATCACCGAGCCGGGCACCGGCAGCGACGTCGCCGGCCTGCGCACCCGCGCGCGCCGCGACGGCGACGACTACGTCATCGACGGGGCCAAGCTGTTCATCACCAGCGGCGTGCGCGCCGACTTCGTGACGGTGCTGGCGCGCACCGGCGAGGACGCCCACGGCGGCCTCACCTTCTTCGTCGTCGAGCGCGGGGCGAAGGGCTTCACGGCGTCCCGGTCGCTCAAGAAGACGGGCTGGCGCGCCAGTGACACGGCCGAGCTGGCCTTCGACGGGGTGCGCGTGCCCGCCGACCAGCGCATCGGGCCGGAGGGCTCGGGCTTCGTCGCGCTGATGCAGCAGTTCCAGGGCGAGCGCCTGGCGCTGGCCTTCTTCGGGCACGCCACCGCCGAGATCGCGATCGAGGACGCCGTGGCCTACACGCAGCAGCGCGAGGCCTTCGGGCGGCCGGTTTCCCGGTTCCAGGTCACCCGGCACAAGCTGGCTCGCATGGCGACGCGCACGCTGGCGGCGCGCGCGCTGAACTACCGCGTGGCGCGCGCCGCCGCCGCCGGCCGGGTGGACGTGGCCGAGGTGAGCATGGCGAAGAACTTCGCCGCCGAGGTGGCCTGCGAGGTCACCCACGACGCCGTGCAGCTGTTCGGCGGCATGGGCTACATGCGCGAGACGCGGGTGGAGCGCCTCAGCCGCGACGCCCGCCTGCTGCCGATCGGCGGGGGCACCACCGAGGTGATGAACGAGCTGATCGCGCGCTACGGGCTGGGGCTGTAGTCAGGACACGCCCGCGTAGAGATCGGCGATGGCGTCCGCGTGCTTGTCGTTCACCACGCGGCGCTTCACCTTCTGGGTCGGCGTCAGCTCGCCCCCCTCGACCGAGAAGTCCTCGGGCAGCAGGCGCCAGCGCTTGATCTGCTCGTAGCGCGCGAGCGCCGCGTTGGCCTGATCGACGCCCTGCTGCACGTGCGCGCGGAAGGCCGGGTGCTCGACGAGCGCCGCCGGATCGGTCGGCCACCCCCGCTCGGCCGCCACCGCCGGCCCCGCCTCGGCGTCCACCGTCAAGAGCGCCGACAGGAACTTGCGCTGATCGCCGATGACCACCGCCTGCCCCACGCCGGGGATGGCCTTCAGCAGCTTCTCGATGTTCTGCGGCGCCACGTTCTTGCCGCCCGCGGTGATGATGAGGTCCTTCTTGCGGTCGGTGATGCGCAGGAAGCCGTCGTCGTCGAAGGCGCCGATGTCGCCCGAGTGCAGCCAGCCGTCGGGCGACAGCGTCTCGGCGGTGGCCTCGGGGTTCTTGTAGTAGCCGGCGAAGACGTTGGGGCCCCGCACCAGGATCTCGCCGTCGTCGGCGATCTTCACGTCCACCCCGGGGAAGGGCAGCCCCACGGTGCCCGGGCGGCGCTTGCCGGGGTGCGGCTGGTTGAAGGTGGTCGGCCCGCAGTCCTCGGACTGCCCGTACACCTCGTGGATCAGGATGCCCAGCGACTGGAAGAAGGCCAGCACGTCCTTGCCGATCGGCGCTGCGCCCGTCACCGCCACGCGCAGGCGGTCGAGCCCGAGCTGCTGCTTCAGCTTCGAATAGAACAGGGTGTCGGCCAGCCCGTACTGCAGCCCGAGCAGGCCGCTCGGCGCGCCGTGCCGCACGACGTCGTCAGCCGCCTTGGCGCCCACGCCGCGGGCCCAGCCGATGATGCCCGCCTTCAGCCCGGTCGCCTCGGCCAGCTTCTTCTCGAGCGCGCCCTTGAACTTCTCCCAGACGCGCGGCACCCCCATGAACAGCGTCGGGCGCGCGGCCACCAGGGTGTCCTTCAGCTTGTCGAAGGCGTCGGTGATCCAGATGGGGTAGCCCACCGTCGCCGGCAGGTGCACCGAGAACATCTGCTCGGCGATGTGCGACAGCGGCAGGTACGACACCATGCAGTCGCGGTCGGGATCGCCCACCACCACCTTGGCCGCCGTCTGCGCGGTCCAGGCCACGGCGTGGTGGGTCAGCATCACGCCCTTGGGGGGCCCGGTCGTGCCGCTCGTGTAGATCAGCGTCGCCAGATCGTCGTCCTGCAGCTCGGCGAACCGGGCCTCGGCGGCGTCCTGGCGCCGCCGGCCCTCGTCGAGGAAGGCCGCGAAGCTCTGCGCCGTGGCATCCTCGACCGTGTCGGCCTCCTTCAGCATGACGATCCGCTCGAGGTGCGGCAGGTTGGCCCGCTCGGCGTCGATCTTCGCCCACTGTTCGCGATCCTCGACCACCACCACCTTGGCCTCGCAGTGGTCGGCCACGTAGGCCACCTGCTCGGCGGTCAGCGTCTGGTAGATGCCCGCCGGGACCGCCCGCGCGCACATGGCGCCCGAGGCCGCGATGATCCACTCCGGCCGGTTGTTGCTGACGATCGCCACGCCCTGCCCCGGCCGACAGCCGAGCGCCACGAGCGCCCCGGCGAACGCCATCGCCTGCTCGGCGTACTCGGCCCACGTCGTCGGCTTCCAGCCCTGGCCGCCGTCGAAGTAGAAGGCCGGCCGGTCACCCCGGCTGCGGCCGTTCCTGCGGATGCGGTCGGGGATGGTGTCCCGGCTCACCTTCACCTCCTGGGTTCGGTATCGAGAAAATGTACGTCTCTCGGGGCCTTGGCTAGGCTTCTGCCATGCCGCACGGTCTCGACGAGCTCGACGCTCTCACCTGCCCGCTCGAGGCCGGCGAGGTGGTCTGCCAGCAGGGCGAGAAGCCCACCCACCTGGCCATCCTGCTTTGGGGACGCCTCGGCGTCTACCGCGACGGGCACCGGGTGGGCGAGATCGCCGAGCCCGGGGCCTACATCGGCGAGTCGGCCATCCTCGACGACCGCGCCTTCACGGCGTCGGTCGAGGCCGAGGCGACGTCGGCGGTCGTGCGCGTGCCGGCGGATCGGGCGCGCCGCGTCCTGGCCGCGCCGGAGGCCGAAGCCAAGGCCCTGCGCGCCCTGGCCAGCCGGCTGGGCGGCGCGAACCAACGCCTGGTCGATCTGAACGAGCAGCTGGCCGCCCAGCGCGCCGCGCTCGGCGAGGCCCTCGGGGCCCTCGCCACGCTCTACGCGTCGGCGCACGACGAGGCGGATCCCGACACGCTGCGCATGCACGTCATGAACACCGCGCGCGCCCTCGTGCGCCGCTACGGGCGGGGCGACATGACCGACGAGCCCATCCGCGTCTGACCGTCCGCCGTCAGCAGCGGGCCGTACAGATCGGGCCGCCGATCCCGAAAGAAGCCCCAGTTCGCCCGCACCAGGCGCAGCGCGTCGAGATCGAAGGTGCCCAGGGCGACGCCGTCGACGTCCGTGGCCAGCTCGGCCACCTTGTCGCCGCGCACGTCGGCCACGAAGGACCGCCCGAAGAACACCATGTCGGCCTCGGCGCCGTGCCGGTTGGCCGCGATCACCGGCACCACGTTGCACACCGCGTGGCCCACCATCGCGCGCTGCCAGGGATCGACGTTGTCGGCCTCGGGCTCGGCGGGCTCGCTGCCGATGGCGGTCGGGTACAGCAGCGCCTCGGCGCCCATCAGCGTCATCGCGCGCGCGGCCTCGGGGTACCACTGATCCCAGCAGATGCCCACGCCCAGGCGGCCGAAGCGCGTGTCGAAGACGCGGAAGCCGGTGTCTCCGGGACGGAAGTAGAACTTCTCTTCGTAGCCCGGGCCGTCGGGGATGTGGCTCTTGCGGTACACGCCCAGCGCGGCGCCGTCCGCGTCGAAGACGGCGACGCTGTTGTAGTGGGCCGGCCCGGTGGCCTCGAAGAAGCTCACCGGGATGACGATCTGCAGCTCGGCGGCCAGCGCGGCGAAGCGGGCCAGCGTCGGGTGCCCCTCGACCGGGCGGGCGCGCGCGAAGTTCTCGGGCGTCTCCTCGCGGCAGAAGTAGTGGCCCTCGAACAGCTCGGGCGGCAGCACCACCTGGGCGCCGCGCGCCGCCGCGTCGCGCACCAGCGCCTCGACCCGGTCGCAGTTGGTCGCGACGTCGTCGGTCAGGGCGAGCTGAAGGGCGGCGAAGGTGACCTCACGCATCGGCATCGAACTCCGGCTGCTGCTGCGTCGTGCAGTGGAAGGCGCCGCCGCCGACGACGATCGCCCGCGCGTCCAAGGGCACGACACGCCGGCCGGGGAACAGGTCGCGCAGCACGCCGCAGGCCGCGTCGTCGGTCGGCGCCCCGAAGACGGGCACGATGACCGCGTGGTTGGCGATGTAGAAGTTGGCGTAGCTGGCCGGCATGATCTCGCCGTCGGGCGCGCGCACGGCGCCCGGCGAGGGCAGCGGCACCACCTCGATCGCCCGGCCGCGCGCGTCGGTCGCGCCGGCCAGGGCGCGTTCGATGGCCTCGAGCCGCGCGTGGTGCGGATCGCCCGGCCCGCTCGACGCCACCCGCACCGCGACGCCGGGCGCGGTGAAGCGGGCGACGCCGTCGACGTGCCCGTCGGTGTGGTCGAAGGCCAGCCCCTCGTCCAGCCACAACACCCGCTCGACGCCCAGCGACGCGCGCAGGCGGTCGGCCCACACGGCCTCGTCGGCGCCGCCGCGGTTGGGGTTCATCAGGCACTCGCGGGTGGTGATCGCGGTGCCCTCGCCGTCCACGTCCACCCCGCCGCCCTCGAGCGTGAAGGCGTGGTCGACCGCGGGCAGCCCGCTCAGCGCCGCCACCTGCGCCGCCACCTCGGTGTCGCCGGCGTACAGGTACTTGCCGCCCCAGCCGTTGAACCGGAAGGTCGCCGCCGCGGGGCCGTCGGGGCCGGCGACGAAGATGGGCGCCGTGTCGCGCAGCCACACGTCGCCGACGCGCGCCGGGTGCACCGTCGCCGCGCCGCCCAGCGCCGCGCGCGCCGCGTCCGCCCACTCGGGCCGGGCGAGGACGTGCACCGCCTCGCCCTCGGCGATCGCGCGCACCAGGGCCACGAAGGCCGCCTCGGTCTCGGCCCGGTGGGGATCCCACCAGTCGTGCCCCGGCCACCCCATCCAGCAGGCCCGATGGGCCGCCCACTCCGCCGGCTGTCGCCACGTCACAGCGCTCATGGCCGCGCAGTCTGCCACGCCCCGAGGGCTGGCGTCTTTCGCGAAACCCCGACTTCGTGGAAGCATGGGCCGCTCAGGAGGATCACGATGCGAAGATTGGTCTGGGTTGCGGCCCTGCTGGCGCTGCCGCTGGGCGCCTGCGACGACGGCGCGGACGACGCGGCCGGTCAGGGCGCCACGCCCGACGCCACCGGCGGCCAGCTGGTGGACGCGATGCCGCCGCCCGACGCCGCGCCGCTGCTCGACGCGCAGCCGTCGCCGGCGCTCGACGCGGCGCCGGTCACCCCCGACGTCGGCGGCGAGCCGGTGCAGGGCGTGCTCGAGATCGTCCCCGGCCGGGTCACCCTCGAGCTCGACGGCCCCGAGCCCGCCGTCCAGGCCTTCACCGCGCGCCGCCTGCCCGTGCAGGGCGATCCCATCCCCCTCGATCCGCGCGCGGTGCGGTGGCGCGTCGAGCCCCGCGAGCTGGGCGTCATCGACGCCGACGGCGTCTTCACCAGCGCCGGGCGCGCGGGCCGCGGCACCGTCTTCGCCACCCACCAGGGCGACGAGGCCCAGGCCTTCGTCGACGTCTCGAGCTTCGAGGACGTCCTCGGCCCGGGCGCCCCCGAGGACGCCCCGACCCGCTTCCTGGGCCCGGTCGACGGGGCCTGCGCGCCCACCCCGGTCTACCCCGAGCCGCTGACCGCCTTCCCCCGCAACATCCAGGGCGTCGCCTTCCAGTGGTACGGCGAGGGCAACGACCTCTTCCGCGTGCGCTTCCAGGCCGGCGACCTGAGCATCGCCTGGTACACCACCGACGATCAGGTGACGCCCGAGGGCGACGCCTGGGAGGCGCTGAAGCGCAACGCGCTCGACGACCGCCTGCAGGTGACCGTCGCCGGCGTCGGCGCCCGCGGTGACACCGTCTGCGAGGGACCCACGTTCACGATCTTCGTCGATCCGTCGCTGCTGACCGGCGCCGTCTACTACTGGTCGACCGGCGACAGCGGCATCATGCGGCTGGCCCAGGGGGACACCGCGCCCGAGCCGGTGCTCACGCCCGCCGTCGCCCCCTTCATCAACTGCCCCGCCTGCCACGCGCTGTCGCGCGATGGCCAGCGCATCGCCTTCACCCGCACCAGCTTCCCGCCCTTCGGCGATCTGGCGACGTCGCAGATCGAGGCGCCCAGCGAGCTGAACTACGATCCCAGCGGCGTGGTGGGCTACCTGCCCAGCTTCGCGCCCTCGGGCGACCGCGTGGTGGCCGAGAGCGGCGGCCAGCTGGTGGTGCGCGACGTCGAGGACGGCGCCGAGCTCGACCGCCTGCCCGGCATCGCGGGCGGCCAGGCCGGCTCGCCCGACTGGTCGTGGCAGGGCGATCGCGTGGTGGCGGCGATGACCGACGGGGGCTTCGGCGGCATCGTGACGCCGCAGGGCGTGAACCTGGGCAGCCTGTTCATCTGGCGCAACGTCGAGGGCGTCTGGTCGCAGCCCGAGCTGATCGTCGATCGCGCCGGCGCCGACCAGAGCAACGACAAGCCCTCGTTCTCGCCCGACGGCAGCCTGATCGCCTTCGAGCGCACCGGCGACAACCCGGGCGGCACGGCGATGGGCGACTCGAGCGCGCGGCTGTTCATCACGCGGGGCGAGGGCGACATGCCCGTCGAGCTGCAGCGCGCGAACCGCGAGCCGGGGCTGGGCAACAGCTGGCCGAAGTGGGCGCCGACCGACCGGCGCGGCCGCATGTGGCTGGCCTTCAGCAGCCAGCGCGACTACGGCCACCAGCTGTTCAACGAGGGCACCGACTCGCCGACGCCGCAGATCTGGGTGACCGGCATCGATCCGCACGCCGAGCCGGGCACCGACCCCTCGTCGCCGGCCTTCTGGCTGCCCTACCAGAGCCTGCGCAGCGGCAACCACATCCCCTATTGGGCCGTGTACGACAAGGGTGAGACGGGCCGGCCCTGAGGCGCCGGCGGGGGCTCAGGGCGCCGCGGCGCGGCCGCCGCCCTTGATCATCCGCACCTGATCCGCCACGCCGCGATCGTCGCCGTGCGTCTCGAGGTAGGCCTGGTAGTGCGCCAGCGCCCGCGCCTCCTCCCCCAGCACCAGGTGGTACAGCTCGCCGAGCTGCTTGTGGGCCAGCGCCCAGGTGGGCTCGGCGGTCAGCGCGTCCTCGAACGCGTGCGCGGCGCGCCGCGGATCGCCGGCGCCGAGGAACACCAGGCCCTCGTTGTAGCGCGGGTTGGCGAAGGCAGGATCGAGGCGGGCCGCCTCGCGGAAGGTCCACAGCGCGCGCCCGGTGTCGCCGCGCCGCAGGTAGGCGACGCCCAGGTCGTTGACCATCTTGGCGTCGCCCGGCCGCAGCTCGACCGCGCGCTGGAAGTGGTACACCGCGCGGGCGAAGCGACCGCGGTTCAGGTGGCCGTGCCCGCGCGTGTAGTGCCACATCGCGGTGCCGGGGTTCTCGCGGGCCGCCGCCGTCAGCGCGTCCCGGCACTTCGCGCAGAAGCGCTGGGGCGAGGCGTCCAGATCGGCCAGGGTGCGGTCGTCGCGCATGGCGCAGTGGCGGTTCTCGCAGTGGGCGCGGCCCAGCGTGTGGCCGACCTCGTGCACCAGCACCTTGTAGTAGCGCTCGTAGAAGCGCACCGCGTCGACGGTGTCGCCCCACCAGGTGCCGCGGTAGCGGGCCAGCGAGACGACGCCGACGTGATCGACCAGGCTGGCCAGGCCGAAGACGAAGCGCGTCTGGCCGCGCTCGAACAGATCGCCGTTGGTGATGGCCACCAGGCCGGCGCCATCGTGGGGCAGCTGGTCGAAGAGCTGGGCGACGAGGGCGTCGGCGTCGTACTGGTTGCGGCGACGGTCGAGGGCGCTGCGCGGCAGCGGGCGGGCGCGCAGCACGTGGCAGGGCAGGTCGAAGGTCTCGCGGACGACGCGGCAGGCGAAGCGCGCGTGGGCGTCGGCGACCTCGCCCAGGGGTTGCACGTAGTAGGTGGGGCGGACGACCGAGGGGGGCGGCGGCGCGGCCCAGGCGGCCAGCGGCGCCGCCAGCACCGCCACCATCGCCGCCCTCCACATCGCGCGCCGGCCGTGCACCGCTCGCGTCCCTCCCCCGCCCGTGCCACGCAAAACGCTTGCCCGACGGGCAGTTGCACGATTCTTCTGCGCCCTCGGCGGCGCGTCAATGTGTCGGCCGACACCCCCCGGGGGCGCCGGGAGGGGAAAGCCCTTGCATGCCGCCCACCTACGCGCCCCTCGCGCCGACGGCCCGGCTGCGATCTTCCGCTGCGAGCGGAACGTCGCCGGCGCGACGCCGAGCCCGCGTGAACGGTGCGCCTTCGCGCCGGGCCGGGTAGGATGCCGCGCCATGGACAAGCGAACCTTCCTCGACGAGCTGTCCCGCCTCGAGCGCCACGCGCGCGATCGGGGCAACCCGGGCAGCTACCAATCCGAGGCCTGTGACAACTGCAGCCACTGTATGTTCTGCACCGGCTGCACGAACTGCCATCGGTGCACCTACGCGACCGACGCGACGGGCTGCACGCATTGCACGCACGTCGACCGGTGCACCGACTGCCACCAGTCGACCCACCTCGAGGACTGCGCCCGCTGTGTCGACAGCCAGTACCTGGTCAAGTGCACCGACTGCGCCGAGTGCACCTACTGCTTCGGGTGCGTGGGGCTGGTGCGCAAGGAGTTCCACATCCTGAACGAGCCCTACGACCGCAAGACCTACTTCAAGGTGGTCAAGGCACTGCGGGCCGAGATGGGGATGTAGGCGCCGCGGCCGCGCGCAGGGCGGGCCAAGTGGCCCGCGGCGCGATGTCGCCCGTGGGCGTGGCGGCCAGCGCGTCGACCAGCGCCGCGTCGACCACGACCGGCACGCCGCGCGCGCGCGGCCTGCGCGGCGTGGGTGGCGGCGCTGTGCAGGAGGACGCGCGGCGCCCGATCGGCGGACAGGCTCAGCCCCACGCTGCGCGCGCCGCCGACCAGCACCAGATCGGGATCGGGCCCCCTGGCGCCAGCGCGGCGGAGCGCGGCGAGCGCCTCGGGCGAGGCGGCGTCCTCGTCGCGCTTCGGCGGCGGATCGGGGTCACGGCGTCGCGCCACGCCAGCGGCGCGCGCGCTCGGCCAACAGGAAGGGCAGCGCGCCGGCCAGGGCGAGGCCCAGCGCGACGGGCGCACCCCAGAGAAGGACCCGGCCCGGATCGCCGTGGGTCAACGGGGCCAGCGCCCAGGGCGTCGCCGCCGCCGCGACGCCGCCGGCGGCCACCGCGCGCGCACGGCCCCCGGCCGCGCGAAGCCTGGCCGCCAGCGCGCCTGCAGCCGCGGCGCCCAGGCGCCCAGCGTGATCTGCGCCAGCGCCAGCCCGCCGGCCGCGCCCGCCACCCCACCCAACGCGCCGCGCGCCAGCGCCGCGCCGGCCGCGCTCAGCGCCTCACCGGCGCGGGCGCCGGGCCCCCAGCAGGCCTGGGCCAGGGCGCGCCAGTCGGTGATCGCGACGCCCAGCCCCGCCCCGAGCAGCCCGCCGACGACCACCCCCAGCGCGACGTAGCCCGGCGCGTGGGGCACGCGCCCTTCGCGGCGCGCCTCGGCGACGCGATCAGCCACCGGTCAGACCCACCCGCCAGGTCGCCCGCAGCACGTCCAGCAGCAGGGGCAGCATCACCGCCACCGCCAGCAGGCCGAGGGCGGGGCGCAGCGCGCCGGCGAGCGGCCGCCCGCCCGCGCCGGCGCCCAGCCGCTCGAGCAGGGCGCCGACCGGGGCGACCGCCAGGTTCACTGCCAGGACGGGCAGGGCCAACACCACCACCGCGTAGAAGAGCGCCTCGCCCGCCGCCACCAGCGCCGCGACGTCCGGCCAGGCCGCGGCGGGCAGGGCCGCGAAGGTGCGCCCGAGCGCGCTCAGCCACGCCACGAAGCCGCCGCCCCCGAAGAACACCGCCCAGGCCAGCAGGTGCCCCAGCGGGCCCAGCGGTGGCTGCCCGACGCCCAGCGCGCGCCCGGCGTGCGCGGGCAGGCCGGCCAGCACGCCCAGGGTCAGGCCCAGCAGCACCTCGCCCACCACGCCGCCGATCGTGAGCGGCCCCGCCGCCGGCGCCAGGCCGGCCAGCACGCCGCCGAGGGCCAGCCCGACCGCCAGCCGGACGCCGACGTGCCCGAGCGGCAGCGCCAGCACCGCCGGCAGCACCCGCGCCCAGACCACCCAGCTCATCCGCCGCCCCAGGCCAGCCGCGCGAAGGCGAGCACCTCGGCGCTCACCCAGGGCCAGGCGACGGCCCAAGCCGCCGAGACGCCCACGAGCCGCAGCACCTGCCCCAGCGCCGCGTCCTGCCAAGCCAAAAGGTTCTGCAGCAGGCCGGCCAGCGCGCCGGCGACGAAGGCCCCGGCCAGCGCCGGCACCGCCAGCGAGGCGGCCAGCACCAGCGCCTGCTGCACCAGCGCGACGACGCCGTCGCTCACGCGTAGCCCGCGACGAAGCCGCGCACCAGCAGACCCCAGCCGCCGGCCGCGACGAACAGCAGCAGCTTGAAGGGCAGCGCCACCAGCGGCGGCGGCAGCAGCGCGAAGCCGACGGCGGCCAGGGTGTTGGCCACCAGCAGATCGACCACCAGGAAGGGCAGCAGCAGCAGCACGGCCAGCTCGAAGGCGGCGGTCAGCTCGCTGACCAGGAACGCCGCGACGCGCTCCTCGGGGCCCGGCGCCCCCGCGGGGGCCAACTCGGCCACGGCGCCCCGCACCAGCGCGGCGTCCTCGGCCCGGGTGTGGCGGGTGAGGAAGCCCTCGACCACCGGCCAGCCCCGCTCCACGGCCTGCGCCCAGGCCGCCGGTGACTCGGCGGGCAGCTCGCCCACGGCGTCGAGCGCAGCGCGCCCGACCGGCGCCATCACCAGCGCCGTCAGCACGGCCGCGAGCCCCGTCGTGACGATCACCGGCAGCGCCCCCGGCACGCCCAGCCCGCCCCGCAGCGCGCCCAGCAGCACCGCGGCCTTGGCGAAGGCCGTCGCCGTCACCGCCAGCAGGGGCACCAGCGCGCCGACCGCCACCCACACCAGGGCCCGCGGCGCCGCGTCCAGCGCGTCCTGCGCGCTCGCCGGGCCGGCCACCACCAGCACGACGGCGCCCGCCCCCCACGCCACGATCGATCGCATCACTCGCCCGTCAGATCCTTCACCAGCCGCACGCCGTCGCGCCCTACGCCCAGCAGCAGCCGCCGCCCGTCGGCCTCGACCACCACCAGCCGGGTGTGCGCGTCCAGCCGCCGCTGCCCGATCACCACGATGCCCGCGTCCCCCGCCGCGCCCCCGGCCAGCCGGCGTGCCCACACGCTGAGCCCCGCGAAGATCGCGAGCAGCCCGCCCACCGATGCCACCGCCCACCACGACATGCGGGCGACGATAGTCCACCCCCCGACGGCACGACAGGCTAACATGCGCCGCCATGACCCCGGCCCCCGAGCGCCGCCGGCTCACCCGCGAGGTGGCCCTGCTCTACGGCGCGACGCTGCTGGTCTCGGGCGGGCTGAGCCTGGCCCAGACCTCGATCGGCTGGCTGCGCGGCTACGTGCTGGTGCTGGTGGCCGCGACGTTCCTCTACCTGCCGCTCGAGTACCTGCACCGCAAGGGCCTCGATCCGGCGGACTTCGGCGTCCACCGGCGCGCCCTGGGGCGCGGGCTGAAGGTGGCGCTGCTGGTGATGCTGATCACCTTCCCGCCCTACCTCGTGGGCTATCACCTGTGGCAGACGCAGTGGCTGGGCAACCGCCTGGCGCCGGCCGAGGCGCGCTACGACCGCTGGCCGGTCGAGCTCGAGGACGCGCCCCGCGTCGCCGCCCTGCAGGCGGGCGAGGTGCGGCTCTACGCGGTGGACGAGGCCCTGTTCCTGCGCTGGCACCTGCCAGCCGGTCAGCGCTTCGAGGCCACGGTCGAGAGCGACGCGCCGGTGCGCGCGACCGGCGGCGTCGGCGTCGACGGCGGCGTGCGTATCGCGGGCGGCAGCGACGGCGCGGCCCGGCTCGAGGTGCCCGGCAGCCGGCTGCGCCTGGACGTCGAGGCCGGCGGCGATCGCCTGCCCGCCGACCGCCTGCGCCTGGGCACCGCCCTGGCCCCCGCCGACGACGTGCCCTACGAGGCGCAGCGCGGCTGGTTCTGGCTACTGAACCTGATCCTGGTGCAGCTGCTGCTGGTCGCGCTGCCCGAAGAGGTGTTCTACCGCGGCTACCTGCAGACCCGCCTCGACGCGGTCGTGGGCACCGAGCGCCGCGTGCTCGGCGTGCCGGTCAACGTCGCGAGCGTGATCGCCACGAGCGCCCTGTTCGCGATCGGCCACATCGTCACGGTGCCCAGCCCGCACCGCCTGGCGGTGTTCTTCCCCAGCCTGCTCTTCGGCTGGATGCGGCGGGCCGGCGGGGGCATCGCGGCCCCGGTGCTGTTCCACGCCGCCTGCAACCTGCTGGTCGACGTAGTCTCGCGCCTGTACGCGGCCTGAGCGGGCCGATCGCAGAAAAATCTGCTCGGCGGTGGAACCTGGGTGGGGGGTTTCGGTCTATTGGCTATCAACCGCCCGCTCCCGCTGGCCGATTCACGAGGCGCCCAGGCAAGACGCACCGGAGGAAGACACCATCCGACACCTGCCGCCCGCGTGGACGCTGTTGGCGCTGCTCTTGGCCACCCCCGGCTGCGAGCAGCCGCCCGAGCCCCTGGGGGATCCCGGCCTGGTGTACGTGATGGCCCTCGGGCCCACGCCCCAGGCGACGGTGCGGCGCGCCGCCTGGGCGTTGCAGCAGACCACCCGCCGCGCCGTCGTCGTCCTGCCCCCCGTCGATCTGCCCGAGCGCGCGCGCGACGCGGCCGGCCGCTACGACGCGGGCATGCTGCTCGACACGCTGCTGCGCAACGCGCCGGACGACACCTTCCGCATCGCCGGCGTCACCGCGGCCCCCCTGGGTGACACCGAGCACGACTCGGTCATCGGCTACGCCCGCACCGGCGAGCGCGCGCTCATCTACTCCACCGAGGCCCTGCCCAACTACAGCACCGAGGCCGCCCGCCGGCGCACCGTGCGCCGCATCGTCGCGCACGAGCTGGGGCACACCTTCGGCGGGGGACACTGCAAGGCCGACTGCGTGATGCGGGACACGCTGAACCCGCACGCCATCGAGCTGATGCCCGACCACCCCTGCCCCCTGCACCGGCGGCAGGCCAACCGCGGGCTGGCGCTCAGCATCGACGATCCCGACTTCATCGCCGAGGTGGCCGCCGAGCGCACCCGCCTCGGCGACTTCACCCAGGCCGTCGCGGCGTGGCGCCGCGCCGTCACGCGCCGGCCCGACGACGCCCGCCTGTGGACCGCCCTGGGCATCGCGCTGATGGCGAAGGGCGAGCTGACCGCCGCCGACGAGGCCTTCCGCACCGCCAACCGCGTGGCCCCCGAGGCGCCCCAGCCCTACTACGCGCGCGCCGTGCTCTACGCGGCCGGCGACGAGCCCGCCCGCGCCGAGCCCTTCCTCGAGGCGGCCGTCGAGCGCGACGGCGACGCCCTGCGCGCCCACCGCGCGGCGGGCATCCTGTATCAGGACGTGCTCGAGGACGAGAAGCGCGCGGTGCACCACTTCGAGGCGCACGTGCGCAAGGGTGGCCGCGATCCCGACGTGATCACCCGCCTCACCTTCCTGCTGTCGCCGACGACGCTGGTGTTCAACGAGCCCGAGACCATCGTGGCGCGCTGGCAGCCCGGCCGCGGCCTGCTGATCGCCAGCCTCGGGGGCGCGCGCCGGCGCTGACGCCGGCGCGATCCTCAGTCGTCGTCGTCGTCGGCGAGCTGCGCGGCCTGGTGCGAGGCGCGCACCGGCTCGATGACCGGGTCGAGCGTGCCCTGGATCACCTCGTCGAGCTTGTACAGCGTCAGCCCGATGCGGTGATCGGTCACCCGGTTCTGGGGGAAGTTGTAGGTGCGGATGCGCTCGCTGCGATCGCCGCTGCCCACCATGGCGCGGCGGGCGTCGGCGCGCTCCGCCTCGGCCTCGGCCTGCTTGCGATCCAGCAGCCGGGCCCGCAGCACCTTCAGCGCCTTGGCCTTGTTCTTGTGCTGGCTCTTCTCGTCCTGGCAGGTCACCACCAGGCCGCTGGGAAGGTGCGTCACCCGGATGGCGCTGTCGGTCGTGTTGACGTGCTGGCCGCCGGCGCCCTGCGACCGGTAGGTGTCGATGCGCAGATCGCTGTCGGGGATGTCGATCTCGACGTCCTCGGCCTCGGGCAGCACCGCCACCGTGCAAGCCGACGTGTGGATGCGGCCCTGGCTCTCGGTGACCGGCACGCGCTGCACCCGGTGGGTGCCCGCCTCGAACTTCAGCGTGCTGTAGACGCGATCGCCGCTGACCAGCGCGACGACCTCCTTGAAGCCGCCGGCGTCGCCGTAGCTGGCGCTGAGGATCTCGATCTGCCACCCCTGCTCGGCGGCGTAGCGCTCGTACATGCGGAACAGATCCGCCGCGAAAAGCGCGGCCTCCTCGCCCCCGGTGCCCGCGCGCACCTCGAGCAGCACGTTCTTCTCGTCGTTGGGGTCCTTGGGCAAGAGCAGGATGCGCAGCTCGGCCGCCAGCGCGTCGCGCTCCTCGGTCAGCGCCTCGGCCTCCTCGCGCGCCAGCGCGCGCATGTCGGCGTCGGCGCTCTCGCGCACCAGCTCCTCGGCGTCGGCGAGCTCGCGCCGCACGACCTCGAGGCGCCGCCAGGCTTTGACGATGGGTTCGAGGTGCGCCGCCTCGCGCGCGATCTTCTGGAACGCGCCGGGCTGCTCGTAGATGGACGGATCGCCCATCCGCGCCGTCAGCTCGTCGAAGCGACGCCCCAGCTCGGCCAGCTTGTCGTCCATGACGGGTTCGACCGTCGGCGCCGGTCAGGACGCCGACGCCTCAGCGCGGCGGGGCCCGCCGCGCGCCGCTCAGCTGCGGCGGCCGTACTTGCGGTTGAAGCGCTCGACGCGACCGGCGGTGTCGAGCAGGCGCTCCTTGCCGGTGAAGAACGGGTGGCAGGCCGAGCAGATCTCGACGTTGTACGACCCGGCCACCGAGCGCGTCTGGATCTCGTTCCCGCACGCGCAGGTGATGGTGGCGTCCTTGTAGTCCGGGTGGATGCCCTGCTTCATGATGCGACTCTCCTGTGTTGCGGCCCCCGGCGAGAATGCACCGAGACCGAACGGGCGGCGGATTGTAGGGACGCGCCGCCCGGGATGCAACTCAACCCGACATCGACTCGAGGAATTCCCCGTTGTGCTCGGTGCGGCTGATCTTGTCGAGCATGAACTCCATCGAGTCCACGACGTTGAGCGGGTGCAGCAGCTGACGCAGGATCCAGACGCGGTTCAGCGTCAGGGCGTCCATCAGCAGCTCCTCCTTCCGCGTGCCCGACTTGTTGATGTCGAGGCAGGGGAAGATGCGCTTCTCCATCAGCTTGCGATCGAGGTGGAGCTCCGAGTTGCCGGTGCCCTTGAACTCCTCGAAGATGACCTCGTCCATGCGGCTGCCCGTGTCGATCAGCGCGGTCGCGATGATCGTCAGGCTGCCCCCCTCCTCGATGTTGCGCGCCGCCCCGAAGAAGCGCTTCGGCTTGTGCAGCGCGTTCGAGTCGACACCACCCGAGAGGATCTTGCCCGAGGGCGGCACCACCGTGTTGTAGGCGCGCGCGAGGCGGGTGATCGAGTCGAGCAGGATCACGACGTCCTTCTTGTGCTCGACGAGGCGCTTGGCCTTCTCGATGACCATCTCGGCCACCTGCACGTGGCGCTGGGCGGGCTCGTCGAAGGTCGAGCTGACCACCTCGCCCTCGACCGAGCGCTCCATGTCCGTCACCTCCTCGGGCCGCTCGTCGATGAGCAGCACGATCAGGTAGACGTCCGGGTGGTTGTGCACGATCGCGTTGGCGATGTTCTGCATCAGCACCGTCTTGCCGGCGCGCGGCGGCGAGACGATCAGGGCGCGCTGGCCCTTGCCCACCGGGCACAGCAGGTCGACGATGCGCGTGCTGAAGTTCTTGGCGTGGTACTCGAGCTTGAGGCGCTCGTCCGGGTAGAGCGGGGTGAGGTTGTCGAAGAGGATCTTCCGCTTCGCCGCCTCGGGCTCTTCGAAGTTGATCGTCTCGACCTTGAGCAGCGCGAAGTACCGCTCGTTGTCCTTCGGCGGCCGGATCTGCCCGGCGATGGTGTCGCCGGTGCGCAGGCCGAAGCGCCGGATCTGGCTGGGCGACACGTAGATGTCGTCGGGCCCCGGCAGGTAGTTGTAGTCCGGCGCGCGAAGGAAGCCGAAGCCGTCCGGCAGGATCTCCAGGACGCCTTCACCGAAGATGGGTTCGTTCTTCTTGGTCTGCTCGTTGAGCAGGGCGAAGATGAGCTCCTGCTTGCGCAGGCCCGAGGAGTTCTCGATCCCCATGTCGCGGGCCATGGCCGCGAGCTCACCGATCTTCAGCTGCTTGAGTTCTTTGAGGTTCATCGTCTTCCTTCGTCCGTCCGACCCCGAGCACGGGAGTGCCCCCGGTGGGCGCCTCGGCTGATGTCGTGTGGAAATGCGGCCAAGGTCTGGCGCCGAACGGCAGGCTGGTCCTTCGCGAGAGTGGAAGCGCCCGCACCGCAATAGAATGCAGGTGGAGCGCGCGCACGCTAGCCGGCTCTCGACGCGTTTGTCAAGTGCTTCGATCTTTGCCCGTTCACCGGGGCCCGCGTAGAATCGCGACCCATGGCCACCTCCCTGGATTCCACGGCGGGCGGACGCACCACGTTGCGGCGGCTGACCGACGTTCGGCTGTCCCTGTCGGCCAAGATCTTCATCGGCAACCTGGTCACCGTCGGCGCCACGCTCGCGCTGCTCTTCGGCCTCGGGCAGCGCGGCTGGTTCGCGCAGCCCGAGAACCAGTGGGTGCTGGTGGTCGCCATCCTGGTGCCCGCCTCGGGCGTCGCCTGGCTGATCTCCCGCCGCCTGACCCGCAACCTCGAGACCCTCATGCGCGCGGCGCGCGCGATCAGCACGGGTGATCTCAGCGAGGCCGTCGCGGTGAACGACGATCCGCAGTGGGCCGACGAGATCGACGTCCTCGCCGGCACCACCGCCACCATGCTGGGCAACCTGCGCGATCTGGTCGCCCACCTGCAGCGCACCGCCGCCCGCGTGAAGGCCTCGTCGAGCGCGCTGGTCGAGGCCACCGACGCCGTCGGCCAGCAGGCCTCGGGCGTGCTGGAGCAGGTCGCGTCGATCGCCCAGCGCAGCGAGGGCCAGGCCGAGCGGGCCGAGCAGCAGGGCACCATCCTCGATCGCATGGCCACCGACCTGCGCCGCTCGGCCGACATCGCCGACGAGGCCGCGCGCTCGACCCAGGACACCAGCGCCGCCGCCACCCGCGGCACCGAGACGTCGCGCCAGGCGCTCGGCCGCATGCGCAACGTCTTCGAGCGCGTCGACGACGCCGGCGACGCCGTCTACCGCCTCAGCGAGCGCACCGCCGAGATCCACGCCATCGTGCAGGCCATCACCCAGATCGCCGAGCAGACGCACCTGCTGAGCATCAACGCCTCGATCGAGGCCGCGCGCGCCGGCGACGCGGGGCGCGGCTTCGCGGTCGTCGCCGAGGAGATCCGCCGCCTGGCCGACTCGTCGGCCCGCAGCGCCGAGCAGATCAACGTCATCGTCACCGGCATCGACGATCACACCCGCTCGGTGGTGAACACGATGCGCGAGTCCACCCGCGAGCTGGGCGAGGGCCGCAAGCACATCGACGACATCTCGCGCACCCTCGACACCATCGTCGACGCGACCCACCGCGAGGCCGAGAAGGTGTCGTCGCTGTCCGAGCTGACCCGCACGCAGCTCGAGCTGGCCGTCGAGGTCGTGGCCGTCGCCGACGACGTGCGCCGCGGCGCCGAGCGCATCGCCGAGGCCACCCGCACCGTCGAGGCCGCCTCGTCCGAGCAGCGCCGCCGCAGCGTCACGCTCGAGGACTCCGCCCGCACCCTGTCCGACCTGGCCGCCGAGCTGGACTCGGTGGCGGGCGGCTTCCGCCTCTGATCGTGGAGCCCACGCCCGACGACGGCCGCCGCTTCCTGGTCTCGGACCTGGGCATCGCGCGCCTGGGCTTCGACCTCGCCCGCATCACCGAGGTGCTGCCCCTGACCCACACCGCGCGCGTGCCCTGGGCCCCCGCCTGGGTGCACGGCGTCCTGAACCACCAGGGCCGCCTGCTGACCGTGGTCGACCTGGCCCGCTTCCTCGAGGTGGGCGATCCGCGCCCGGCCCGCGTCGCGGCCGTCGTCGACCAGCCCAGCCTGAACGTCGCCCTCGCGGTCGGCACCGTCGCGATCGTCGAGGCCCGCAACGCCGTGCGCGTGACCGAGCTGAAGTACTACCTGCCGCAGTCGGACTGGGTGGTCGAGGCCCTCAGCACGCCCGACCTGAACTTCCACCACCTGGACGTCGACCGCGTCGTGCGCGGCATCGTCGAAGCGTTCTGAGCGCCGGATGGATCTGTCCAAATACCGCGCGCTGTACGTCAGCGAGACCCAGGAGAACCTCGAGACGCTCGCCCGGCGCCTGGTCGAGCTCGAGGCCGATCCCGCGCACCGCGATCACATCGACACCGTCTTCCGCCTGTTCCACAGCATCAAGGGCATGAGCGGCACGATGGGCTACCAGCCGATGTTCGAGCTGGCCCACGCCCTCGAGGATCTGATGGAGCAGGTGCGCGAAGGGCGGCGTCAGGTCGACGCCGAGATCATCGACCTGCTCCTCGGCGGCGTCGATCGGATGACGCAGTGGGTGGGCGACGTGGACGCCGAGCGCCTGCCCCTGACGCTGGACGCCGCGGCGCGCACGCTGACCGGGCGCGTGGCCGATCTGTTGGGGCGCCCCAAGCCCACGGTGCCGATGCCCCGCGTCACCACGGCCCTGCCGACGCCGGTGGGCGCGCCCGGCGACCTGGTGGTGGACGTCGAGTCGGCGCCGGGCAGCCCCGACGCGGGCGTGCGCGGCTTCCTGCTGTTCCGCAAGCTGAAGCGCCTGGGCGAGGTGGTGTCGTCGCACCCGTCGATCGAGACCCTGCAGGCCGGGCAGCTGGAGGGGCCGCTGCGCCTGGTGCTGCGCACGCCGCACACCCGCGCGCGCATCGAGCAGTTCGTGCGCCTGGTGCCCGACTGGGTGCGCGTGGACGTGCGCGCCTACGAGGCCCCGCCCGCGCCGGCGCCCTCGGCCCCCGAGCCCGCCGCCAGCACCGTCGAGGCCGACGATCTGCTGTTCACCGGCGATCTCGCGCTCTTCGACGACGTGCCGACCGAGGCCCCCGACGACGGCGACGAGGCCGGCGCGCCCCCCGCCAGCGCCTCGGCCGAGATCCCGCCGGCCGACTCGATGGAGGGCGATCCCGGCTCGAGCATGGAGCGTCGGCGCGCCGAGGCGGCGGCCATCGTGCGCGCCCCGCGCCCCGCCCGCACCATCCGCGTGCGCACCGACTGGCTGGACACCCTGCTCGATCGCGTGGGCGATCTGCTCATCGTCAACCAGCGCCTGTGGAACCTGAACCAGGAGCGCCCCCAGCCGGCGATGACCCAGGCCCTCGGCCAGCTGTCGCGCACGCTGACCGCCCTGCACGGCGACGCCCTGTCGGTGCGCATGACGCCGATGTCGGTGCTGACCAGCCGCCTGCCGCGCGTCGTGCGCGATCTCGGGCGGCAGGTGAACAAGAAGGCGACGCTGGTGGTGCACGGCGACGATCAGCAGCTCGATCGCGCGATCATCGAGGGCCTCGACGCCCCGCTGACCCACCTGCTGCGCAACGCGGTGGAGCACGGCATCGAGTCGCCCGAGGCGCGCAGCGCGGCCGGCAAGCGGCCGGTGGGCCTGCTGACGCTCGAGTGCCGCCGCGTGCGCGACGAGATCGTCGTCGAGCTGCAGGACGACGGGGGCGGCATCGATCGCGAGCGCCTGGTCGAGCGCGCCGCCGATCTGGGGCTGCTCGACCGCGCCCGGGCCGCGGCGATGGCCGAGCGCGACCTGACGCGGCTGGTGTGCCTGCCCGGCCTCAGCGCGCGCGACCGCGCCGGCGCCCTGGCCGGTCGAGGCGTCGGCATGGACGCGGTGCAGGACGCGATCAACGGCCTCGGCGGCCGGGTCGAGGTCACCTCGGAGCAGGGCGTCGGCACCACCGTGCGCCTGCGCCTGCCCCGCACCCCCGGCATCAGCAAGCTGCTGCTGGTCGAGGCCGACGAGCAGGTCTTCGGCCTGCCCCTCGGCCGCATCGTGAAGACCGATCAGTTCGACGCCGACACCGCCGAGCGCGAGCGCGGCGCCCTGTACGTCGACCACGGCGACGAGCGCCTGCGGCTGCACGCCCTGCGGCACCTGCTCGGCTTCCCCCGGCGCCCCCTCGAGGGCAGCTTCCCCGGCGTCGTCTTCGCCCACCCGACCGGCCCCTTCGTGCTGGGCGTCGATCGCGTCGTGGGCCAGCAGGACGCCGTCATCAAGCCCCTCGGCCCGCTGCTGGAGCGCATCGAGGGCCTGCTGGGCGTCACCATCGACTCGGTCGGCGAGCCCGTCTTCGTCGTCGACGTGAACCGCTTCATCGCCGTCGGCTGAGCGTCTCTCGGCCTCCGCCGCGCGACCTCGACCGGCGCCGCGGCGTCCTTCGCCACGCGCCGACGGCCCCACCGCGAAAGGCCCCCATGACCCGAGACGATCTGATCGCCGCGCTGCGCGCCGTGGCCGCCGGCAGCCGCGCCCCGGAGCAGGCCGCCGACGATCTCGAGCGCGCCGGCTTCGTACAGCTGGGCTTCGCCACCGTCGACACCGATCGCGCCCGCCGCCGGGGCATGCCCGAGGTGGTGTACGGCGCCGGCAAGACGGCCCCGCAGATCGCCGCCATCCTGCGCACGCTCTACGCCCGCGGGCAGCGCGCCCTGGCGACGCGCGTGCAGCCCGAGGTGGCCGCGGCGGCCCTGGCCGATCTGGCCGATCTGCCCGCGCGGTACGACGCCGACGCCCGCTGCCTGCTGATCGAGGACGCCCCCGCGCCCGACACCGGGCTGGGCACCATCACCGTCGTCTCCGCCGGCACGAGCGATCTGCCCGTCGCCGCCGAGGCCGCCCTCACCGCGCGCCTGTGCGGCAACCGCGTCGAGGTGATCCACGACATCGGGGTCGCCGGCCTGCACCGCCTGCTGGCCCACGTCGATCGCCTGCGGGCCGCGCAGGTGGTCGTCGTGGTCGCCGGCTTCGAGGGCGCCCTGCCCAGCGTCGTGGCCGGGCTGATCGATCGGCCGGTCGTCGCGGTGCCCACCTCGGTGGGCTACGGGGCCTCGTTCGGAGGCCTCGCCGCGCTGCTCGGCATGCTCAACGCTTGCGCCTCCGGGGTCACGGTGGTGAACATTGACAACGGCTTCGGCGCCGGCGTCGCCGCTTCGTTGATGAACCGCCCCCCCCGCTGACCGGGTCCGTGGGCACGGGGCCGTCAGCGCGGCCGCGCCTGCGCCCGCCGGCGGCAGCGAGGCTTTGGCGTGCGCATCCTCTACTTCGACTGTTTCAGCGGCCTCGCCGGGGACATGACGCTCGGCGCGCTGATCGATCTCGGCCTCGACGCCGATCGACTGCGGGGCGCGCTGGGCACGCTCGACCTGCCCGACTGGCACCTCGAGGTGGGCCACGCCACGAAGATGGGGCTGCGCGGGGTGAACGTGCACGTCGTCGTCGGCGGGCGGGTCGAGGGGCCCGCCGTCGCCGCCGCGGAGCACGCCCCCCACCACCACCACGATCACCCCGAAGACCACGCCCACCATCACCACCACCACTACGCCGACGTCGTGCGCTGCATCGAGAGCGGCGATCTGCCGCCGCCGGTGGTGGCGCGGGCGCGCGCCGCCTTCGACGCCATCGCCGACGCCGAGGCGCGGGTGCACGGCTGCGCGCGCGAGCAGGTGCACTTCCACGAGGTGGCCGCCGTGGACAGCGTCGTCGACATCGTCGGCGCCGCCTACGGGCTGTGGGCGCTGGGGGTGGACGTGGTCGAGGGCGCGCCGCCGCCGATGGGCCGCGGCTTCGTGCGCTGCGCCCACGGCCGCATGCCGCTGCCCGCGCCGGCCACGCTCGAGATCCTGCGCGGCCTGCCGGTGGCCACCTGCGCCCTCGAGCGCGAGCTGGTGACGCCCACCGGCGCCTCGTTCCTCAAGGCCTGGGCCCAGCGCGTGGGCCCCTTCCCCGAGATGGTGGTCGAGGGCACCGGGTGGGGCGCGGGCGACGCCGACTTCCCCGATCGCCCCAACCTGCTGCGCCTGGTCCTGGGCCGCACCGAGCCCGCCGAGGCCGCCTGCACGCAGATCGAGACCAACCTCGACGACTTCAGTCCCGAGCTCGCCGGCTACCTGATGGAGCGCCTGTTCGAGGCCGGCGCCCTCGACGCGTGGTTCGTGCCGCTGCAGATGAAGAAGGGCCGCCCGGGCATCCAGGTGGGCGCGCTGGCCGACGACGGGCACCGCGCCGCCGTCGAGCAGACGCTGCTGGCCGAGTCGAGCGCCATCGGGCTGCGCGCCTTCCCGGTCACCCGCCGCAAGCTGGACCGGCGCCACGACACCGTCGAGACGCCCTTCGGCCCGGTGCCGGTGAAGGTGGCGACCGGCCACGGAGGCGCCGCCAACGTCGCCCCCGAGTACGAGGCCTGCGCCCGGCTGGCCCGCGCCGCCGGCGTGCCCCTGAAGATCGTCTACCAGCACGCCGTGGCCGCCTGGGTCGGGCGAGCCGACCGATGAGCGTCGCGCAGCGCGTCCTCGTCGTCGACGACGAGCGGCTCATCCGCGAGATGTTGTCGCGCGCGCTGGGCGCCAAGGGCATCGAGGTCGACACCGCCGCCGACGGCGTCGAGGCGCTCGAGCGCATCCGCGGCGCGCCGCCGGATCTGGTGCTGCTCGATCTGATGATGCCCAAGATGGACGGCTTCGACGTGCTCGAGGCGGTGCGAGCCGATCCGGACACCCGCTCGCTGCAGATGATCGTGCTCACCGCGCGCGGCGGGCAGGAGGTGCTGCAGGAGGCGCTCGAGGCCGGGGCCGACGACTACATCGCCAAGCCCTTCCACCTCGGCGAGGTGCTCGCGCGGGTGCAGGCCCACCTGCGCATCGCGGCCTACGCCGCTCAGCGCGAGCAGCAGCGCCGCGACGACCGCACGCTGCTCGACATCAGCCACCGCCTGACCGGGCGGCTGGACGTGCAGACCATCCTGCAGGACGTCGCCGGCATGGTGGCCGAGGTGCTGCACACCGAGCGCTGCTCGGTGGTGCTCGTCGAGCAGGACGAGCAGGTGGGCCGCGTGGTCGCGGCCTCGGACGACGCCGGGCTGACCGATCGCGAGATCGCCCTCGAGGGCTACCCCGAGATCCGCCGCGTGCTCGAGACGCGCCAGCCGGTGATCGTCGCCGACGTGACCGCCGATCCCCTCTTCGATCCGGTGAAGGACCAGGTGGCGCGCCTCTCGGTCCGCTCCTGCGCGCTGTTCCCGATGATGGAGGGCGATCGCTGCATCGGCGTGCTCTTCCTGCGCTCGGCCCAGGCCTGGGAGCGCTTCGGCGAGCGCGAGACCAGCTTCGGGCAGATCGTCGCCAACGCGACGGCCGTGGCGGTGAGCAACGCCCGCCTGTTCAGCGCGCTGAAGGCCGAGTCCACGCGCATCAGCCACGCGCGGGCCGTCGTCGAGCAGCGCCTGCGCACGGTGCAGCGGTACGAGGACTTCTTCGAGAACTCGGCCGACGGCATGTTCATCATCGATGCGCGGGGGCGCGTGCTGTTCATGAACCGCCCCGCCGAGATCATCATCGGCGTCGGCCGCGCCGAGATGGTGGGCCGGGACTTCCGCACGCTGTGCGCGGGCGACTGCTCGGGGCCCGCGGAGCTGCTGCGGCTGCTGCACGCGGGCGACTTCTCGCGCCGGGTCGACCTGCGCCTGGCCAACGCCCGCCTGCTGAGCATCAGCGCCGCGCGCGTACCCGGCGACGAGGCCTACAGCCTCACCCTGCGCGACGTGACCGAGGAGCGCCGCCTCGCCGACCAGCTGGCCGAGGCGCGCGACTTCCTGCAGAGCCTCGTCGACGCCACGCCCGACGCGGTCGTGGCCACCGATCTCGCCGGCAACGTCCGCGTGTTCAACAAGGCGGCCGAGCGCCTCTTCGGGCGCGGCGCCGAGGACGTCGTGGGCAAGCTGCACGTCAGCGCCCTGTACCTCGAGGGGGGCGCCGCCGAGGTGATGGCCCTGCTGCGCAGCGACGAGCACGGCGGCCGCAACCGCATCACCACCCCGCTGCGCCGCGAGGTGCTCGACGCCGGGGGGCGCGCCATCCCGGTGCTGATGACCGCCTCGGTGGTGCAGGTGGACGGCCGCGAGGTGGCGACCGTGGGCATCCTGCGCGATCTGCGCGATCGCATCGCGATGGAGGCCCAGCTGAACGAGACGCAGGAGCGGCTGCAGGAGAGCGAGAAGATGGCGCTGCTGGCCGAGCTGGCCGGCGCGATGGCCCACGAGCTGAACCAGCCGTTGACCAGCGTGATGGGCTACGCCGAGCTGCTGCAGCGGCGCCTGGCCGAGGACGATCCCAACCAGCGCCCCGCCCGCACCATCCACCGCGAGGCCGAGCGCATGGCGACCATCGTGCGCCGCATCGGCCGGCTGACCCGCTACGAGACCAAGCCCTACGTGGGCGACGCCCGCATCATCGACCTCGAGGCCTCGGCGGACGACAGCATCGACGGCCGCCTCGACGACGAGGACGACGACGACTGATCGGATCAGCGGGGCGCGGCGGGCTTCTTGCCGGCGATCTGCTGGTCGAGCTGCTCGATCACCATCTTGATCTCGCGCGCGTCCACGCCGTCGGCGTCCCGGTAGGTGGGGGCCAGGGTCAGCACCTGGGTCAGCGCCGCCCGCGCGGCGACATCGTTGGCCCGCGCGCGCGGCTCGATGCTCAGCAGCGAGCGCGCCAGCAGGTACTGCGCCACCGGATCGGTGGGCGTCAGCCCCACCACCTTCGACAGGGCGGTCCGCGCGGCGTCGGGGCGACCCAGGCTGATGAGCACCCGCGACCAGGCCCGCAGCACGTCGGCGCGCTCCGGCCACTGCTGGGCGCCCTGCCACAGCAGCCGCTCGGCGACGAAGGTGTGATCGCCGCGCAGCAGGATCTGCGCGAGCGTGAGCAGCAGCACCGGCTCCATCTTGGCGGCGTCGAGGCGATCCGGGCGCTCGGCGAGGAAGCGGGCCAGCGCGTCGGGGTGATCGGCGAACCAGTTCGGATCGAGCTGCTCGGGCAGGGGCTCGGGCGGGGCCACCGACACCATCTGCCCCGGGGGCGGCGCGATGGTCTCGGGCCCCAGCGCGTCGTCGAGGCTGGGCCGCGCCCAGGCCACGCTCACCAGCAGCGCCGCACCCAGCCCCCATCGGGGCAGTCGGCCAACAGGGCGGCGACGGTCGCGTCGAGGCCGAAGGGCACGAGCCCCGGCGCCACCTCGAACAGCGGCGCGAGCACGAAGCGGCGCTGCGCCATCCGGGGGTGCGGCAGGATCAGCGTCGGATCGGCCGAGCGCACGCCCGGCCAACACAGCAGATCGAGATCGAGTGTCCGAGGGCCCCATCGACGCTCCGTGGCGCGATCGCGTCCGAACCGCGCCTCCATCGCCTGCAGCGCGGCCAGCAGCGCGCTCGGCGCGACGGTGGGCGCGAGGCCCACCACCTGGTTGAAGAAGATCGGCTGATCGCCGTCGCCCCACGGCGCGCTGGCGTAGATCGGGCTGGCCTCGAGGGGGCCGTCGGACCACGCCGCGAGCGCGGCCCGCGCCCCGGCGAGGGTCGCCCGGACGTCGCCCCGGTTGCCGCCCAGCCCGACCCAGACCAGCGTGTCCATCGGGCGGAAGTCAAGCACCCCGGGGCTTGGTTGACAAGGCGAAGAGCCCGCCACTAGGGTTCCGAAACTCTGAAAGGGGGTCGTCGATGCGGCGTACGCTGATCGCCGTGGCGCTTCTCGGATGGACCGCCGCCGGCGCCCACGCCCAGCCGCTGCCCGGGGTCGACACGAAGGGTCTGGTGGCCGACGAGATCGGCGCCCTCTCCGCGTTGATGAAGGAGGGCGCCTGCCCCTGCAACCCGCGCCTGAGCCTCTTCGAGTGCATCGAGAAGAAGAGCTGCCCGCAGGCGACCGAGCTGGCCGCCTTCGGGGCCGACCGCTTCCGGGACGGCGACGGCATCGAGCAGGTGCGCGAGGCGGTGGTGCGCAAGTACCTCGACGAGCACGTCACCTTCACCTTCGAGCTGGGTGACACGCCCTCGAAGGGCGCCAAGGACGGGCGCATCCAGATCGTCGAGTTCGCCGACTTCGAGTGCCCGCACTGCGCGCTGATGCGGCCGGTGCTCGAAGAGGTGGTCAAGGCCTACCCCAAGGACGTGACCGTCTACTTCAAGCAGTTCCCGCTGCAGCACCACATGTTCGCCGACCTCGCCGCCCGCGCGACCCTCGCCGCCCACCGGCAGGGCCGCTTCTGGCCCATGCACGACCTGATCTTCACGAACCAGGGCAAGCTGTCGGCCGAGAAGTTCGTCGAGTTCGCTACCGAGCTCGGCCTGAACGTCGAGAAGTTCAAGGCCGACCTCGAGGATCCCGCCCTCGCCAAGCAGATTCAGCGCGACCGGCAGGAGGCCATCGACGCCCAGCTGACCGGCACGCCCACGCTGTACATCAACGGCAAGCTGTACACCGAGGACAAGTCGCCCGAGGCCATCAAGGCCTACGTACAGAAGGCGATCGGCAAGCTGGAAGCCAAGAAGTAGGCCGCCCGCCCGTCCTCGGGGCGGGGCGCATCAGGGCAAGGCGCATCAGGGCAGGGCGCCGTCCCTCACCCAGTCCACCAGCCGCTTCTGCAGCGCCACGTCCAGGGGCGCGTCCGGCGGCATCGGCGCGCCCAGCGTGCCCGGGTAGTCCGAAAGCACGCGGCGCACCAGCTCGCTGTCGAGGGGCGCCCCCGGCTGCACCAGCACCGCGCCCGGGCGGCGCTTCGAGGGCGCCTCGACCAGCGCGGCGGCGGTCAGCGGCGGGTACGCGCCCGGCGGCGCGCCGTGGCAGTCGCCGCAGGCGGCCCGCAGATCCGCCTCGATGTCCGCGAAGCGGACCACCGGGCGGGGCCCACCCCCGGCGGACGTGGGGTTGCCCGCCACGAAGTCCACGATCAGATCGGCGTCGAGCCGGCGCTCGTCGACGCCCTCGACCACCGAGGCGTCCACCGTCAGGGTGTAGCCCAGGCCGACGCGCAGCGGCCGGGCCGGTACGATGACGAGGCCCTGCTCGACCGGATCGTAGAGCACCGAGATCGCGACGCCGACCTCCGCCGAGGCCAGGCTGGCCGCGGCCCCGAGACGCATCGACTCGGACAGGTACCCATCGAAGCGCACCCGCAGCGGAGCGTCCGCGGCGTGCCGCGACCCTTCGGTCGGCACGGTGGCCACCACGGTCAGGGAATCGGTCGTCGAATCGGGCCCGCACGCCCCCAGCAGAGCCGCCCCGAACACGGCGGCGAGCGCCGCCCGCGCCGCCCCGCGCGGAGGGTTGACAACCCCCCGTGCATCGTCTAGCTTCCACCGAATCGTAGACGCCCGAGTGCGCGTATCTGCACGTTTTTTCAACCGTTTCCCACGGATGAGAACCATGTTTTCCAATCGCTTCCTTCTCGCGTTCGTGTTGGGCGGTGCGACGCTCGCGCTGGCCGGTTGCGGGCCAAAGTACCCCAAGTGCGAGAACGACGGACACTGTGCCGACAAGGGTGAGTT
This sequence comes from Myxococcales bacterium, assembly GCA_020633465.1. Lineage (GTDB taxonomy): Bacteria > Myxococcota_A > Bradymonadia > UBA7976 > UBA1532 > JACKDN01. The sequence goes on along the minus strand of JACKDN010000003.1, from coordinate 163,099 downwards.
CTGTGTGAACAACCTGTGCACGCAGTGCCGTGACAACTCCCACTGCGCGGACAAGGGCCCCGGCATGATCTGCTCGGGCGGCAAGTGCATGCGCAAGCCGGGCTACTGCGACGACACGATCCCCTGCCCCGGCAACCAGAAGTGCCGCAACAACGAGTGCGGCGCCGAGTGCCTCGACAACTCGGAGTGCTCGGGCAACACCTACTGCAGCAACGGCAGCTGCATCCAGAAGCCCGAGTGCGGCGAGAACGCGGACAACCCGATCTGCCCCGAGGGTCAGGAGTGCGTCGGCGGCCGCTGCCAGGCCAAGGTGGTGCAGTGCACCGCCGAGCCGGTCTACTTCGACTTCGACCGCTCGAACATCAAGCCGGGTCAGCGCGCCAAGCTCGACCAGGTCGCGGCCTGCCTGGGTGATCCCAACGCGGCGCCGGTGCAGCTGGCCGGCCACTGCGACGAGCGCGGCACCGAGGAGTACAACCTCGCGCTGGGCGAGCGTCGCGCGTCGGCGGCCAAGAAGTACCTCGTGAGCAAGGGCGTCGACGCGGCTCGCCTGTCGACCATCTCGTTCGGTGAGGAGCGCCCGGCGGTGTCGGGCTCGAACGAGTCGGCGTGGTCGAAGAACCGCCGCGTCGAGTTCAACCCGCGCTGATCGGCCGCACCATGGCCTGCCTCCCCCGCCCCTTCGCCCTGCGCGCCCTCGCGCTGCTCGCCCTCGCGGCCAGCCAGGTCGGCTGCGTCTCCTACTGGAAAGGTCAGGAGATGGAGGCCGACGTCGTCGCCCTCCAAGGTCAGATCGAGTCCATGCGTGAGGACCAGCGCAAGCAGCGCGCGGCCACGCAGGAAGAGCTCCAGGGGCTCACGTCGCAGCTGAGCACCATGGAGGCCAGCCTGAACCAGGCGATCGAGCGCCTGCGGACGGCGGGCGCCAACAGCGCGCTCGAGCTCGAGAAGCTGAACGAGGAGATCGCGCGGCTGAAGGGCGAGCTCGAAGAGGCCCGCCACAAGGCCGAGCAGGCCAAGGCGACCGGCCTGCCCGAGGTCGAGGCGCCCCCCGGCGCGCCGGCCCTGCCCGACAACGCCGCCGATCTGTACCGCTACGGCTACGAGCGCAAGCAGGCCAACGACTGCCCGGAGGCCATCCGGGCCTTCGCGACCTTCTCGCGCGACTACGCCGACAACGACCGGGCGGACAACGCGCTGTACCTGCTGGCCGAGTGCCAGTACGTGCGCGGCGAGTACACGAACTCGATCCGCACGCTGCAGGTCATCAGCCAGAAGTACGCCAAGGGCGACAAGGTGGACGACGCCCTGATGCTGATGCACGACAACTTCGTCGCGCTGAACCGGTGTCAGGACGCCCTGCCCTTCCTCGAGACGCTGCTGGCCGAGTACCCCCGCTCGAACCGGGCCAAGGCGGCGCGCAAGAAGCTGGCGGCGACCAAGAAGCGCTGCAAGTAGCCGCGCCCTGCGGCTCGAGCGGCCCGCCCCGCGGGGGGTGCCGCGCGACCTTCCCTCCAGAACCGACCCGACGCGCGCCGTTCTCCGAGGACGTCCGTGATCGCCGGCCCCGGAGGAGACGTGACACTGCCCGCGCTGCCCGCCTTCGTCACCCCGCGCCCGGATCCCGTGCTCAACGTCTGGTGGATCGGCGCGCAGAACCCCAGCTGGCTGGCCGACGCCGCCCCCGTCGCCTCGGTGGCGGCGGTGGACGATCTGCCCACCGACGCCGATCCCATCGTGGCCCGCGTCGCCGCAGCCGACGCGCTGACGTTCGTGGCCAGCCTGCGCGCTCGCTGCGCCGACGCCCGCCTGCTGCTGCTGGTCGACGATCTCACCGGCCCGGTCGAGGCCGATCTGCTCGAGGTCGGGGTGACCTTCGCCACCGACGCGTCCCACGTGATGGCGCCCCGCCGCATGCGGGCGGTCATCGCCTCGCTGGGCGCGCCGGCCGCCGACAACGCCGCGCCCGAGCGACGGCAGCGGGCCTTCGGGGTCGCCTCGCACCTGCTCGCCACGATGCACGACGAGCGCGAGACCTTTCAGCAGCTGGTGCACATCATCGCGCGCGAGCTGCACAGCCGCCGGGTGTCGCTGCTGCAGGTGGATCACGGCGCGGGCGTGCTGGTGATGCGCGCCGCCGTGGGCATCTCGGCCCAGGTGATGGCGGTCGCGCGCCCGCGCATCGGCGAGGGCATCGCCGGCACCTGCGCCCGGCTGGGCAAGCCGCTGTACATCGACGACCACTCGCGCGCCCGCGGCTCGACCGATCTGACCGCCTTCGTGCCGGACGCCGATCACGGCGCGCCGCCCGCCATGTCGCTCACCGTGCCCATCCTGGTGAAGGGCGAGGTGGTCGGCGTCGTGAACGTCACCGATCGCGACGACAACCGCCCGTACTCGCGCCGCGACATCGACTTCGTCGCGGCGCTGATGGGGCACGCGGGCTTCCTGCTCGAGAACGCGCAGCTGATGACCAACCTGCGGTCGGAGCGGGCCTTCACCCAGCGGGTGCTGGACACGCTGGCCGATCCCCTGGTGGTGGTCGACCGCGGCCTGCGCGTCGTGGCCGCCAACCAGGCGTTCGAGCGCGCCTTCGGCGGGGCCGAGGGGGCCCTGGCCGAGCGGCTGGGCAGCGACGGCCCGGCGCACGCGCACCTGCTGGCCGACGTGATCGCCGGCGGCGCGCAGGACACCCAGGAGTTCGCGGCCTGGCACCTGGGCGATCGCGTCTTCGACGTCCGGCTGACGCCCTTCGACGACGCCGACCGCCAGCGCTTCCTGCTGTTCATGCACGACGTGACGGCGCGCCACGTGATGGAGCGCCGCCTGGTGAGCGCCGAGAAGATGGCCAGCCTGGGTGTGCTGGCCGCCGGGGTCGCGCACGAGATCAACAACCCCATCGGCTTCGTGAAGGCGAACATCCGCAGCGCCGGCGGCTTCATGGGCGACCTGTTCGACGTCGTCGACGCCTGGCGGGCCGCGGCCCTGGCCCAGGGCACGGTGGCGCGGGCCCGCAGCGTCGAAGAGGAGGTCGACGTCGACGGGCTGCGCGAGGACGCCCCGCGCATGGTCGAGGAGATGGTCGAGGGGGTCGAGCGGGTCGAGAAGATCGTCGCCGGCCTCAAGACCTTCGCCCACCCCGACACCCAGAAGGCCCAGCAGGCCGATCTGCGCGAGCTGCTCGACAACGCCGCGCTGCTGACGCAGGGCAAGTGGAAGTACAGCCTCGAGCTCGAGAAGGACTACGCGGACGTCGCCCCGATCGTCTGCCTGGGCAACCAGCTCGAGCAGGTGTTCATGAACCTGATCGTCAACGCCGCGCAGGCGGCCGACGGCTGGGGCAAGCTGCGCATCGAGGCCCGCGATCTGCCCGACGGGCGAGTGCGCCTGCGCTTCGTCGACGACTGCGGGGGCATCCCCGAGGCCATCGTCGACAAGATCTTCGACCCCTTCTTCACCACCAAGGACATCGGCGAGGGCACCGGCCTGGGGCTGGCCATCTCGTACAACATCATCGAGACGCACGGCGGGACGCTGCAGGTCGAGGTGCGCGAGGGCGAGGGCACCACCTTCGTCATCGAGCTGCCGCGCGGGGCGCAAGGTCAGCCGATGGTGGTCAAGCAGCAGTCCCGCTTCCGGATCTGATCGCCGCGGCGCGGAAGACGCCCAGCGCCTCGTCCACCGCCTCGTTGGCCGCGAGCGCCTCACCCAGCGCGTCGATGAGCGCGCGCAGGGGCGCCACCTCGTCGTCGGGCAGCCGCGCCAGCTCGTCGGCCAGGGCCCGCCAGCCCTGCGCCTCGACCAGCTCCTGCAGCAGCGTGTAGGTCAGCGCGTAGGCGGGCAGCAGCCGCACCGCCTCGAGGTAGTGCAGCAACGCGGCCGCCGGGCGGCGCACGCCGTAGACGTGAATCTCGCCCAGCGTCAGGCGGTAGGTGACCCGCAGATCCGCGCGATCGGCCTCGACGACCCGCATCAGCCGATAGCAGAGATCGACGGCGGCGTCCCAGTGCTCGAGCTCGAGCTCGAGCTTCAGCAGCCGGTCGAGCAGCGCGGGATCGTCGCCCCCCTGCTGCACGGCCGCGGCCAGGGCGTCGCGCGCGGCCGCGGCGTCGCCCAGCTCGTGCCAGCACACGTCGGCCACGCGCGCCTGCACCGCGGGCACCCAGGGCGCCTGCGCGCCGATCCGCGCCAGGCGCTCGAGCCACGCGACCGCCTCGCGCCAGCGCCCGCCGGCCGTGGCCAGCGCCGCGGCGGCGCGCAGGCTGGGCAGGTGCCCCGCGTCCGCCGCCAGGGCCTGCTGCAGGCGGCCCAGCGCCTCGGCCGACGCGGCCGGCGCCAGCGTCGCCAGCGTGGGCGTCGCGCTCAGGCCCTCGAGCTCGGCGTCCAGCCCGTCCAACGCCCCCTCGGCCGGCGCCCCCGCCTCGCTGAGCGCGCGCCGCAGCCGCACGACGGCCGCCCGATGATGCAGCCGCGCCGCGTACCGTCGCCCCGCGGGATCGCGGGTCACCGTCAGGATGCGGTCGAGGTCGTCCTGCACCGCGCGCCAGGCGCGGCCGTCGGTCTGGGCCTCCATGCGGCGCCCCCCGGGGAGTCGATCAGCGCCGAAGGGTGCCGACCACGCCGCTGCTGGTCAACGCGCTGATGACCGCCTGGTGCGGCCCGGCGTCGGCGAAGGCGAAGCGGGTGCGGGTGACGCCGATGACGACGGTCGAGCCGAGCACCGGGTTCGAGACCAGCGGACCGAGCAGGTTGCCCGGGATGCTGAAGCTGCCGGTGTCGGTGGTGCCGCAGAACACCCAGTCGCCGTCGTCGGGCTGGTTGGTGATCGGCTGCACCGGGAAGACGGTCAAGAGCACGCTCTCGGCCTCGCCGGGGGCCCAGCGCACCTCGAGATCGCCGCCGGCGGAGTGGCTGAAGAAGGCCTGGGGGGAGGCGATCTGCACCGCGCGAGGGGCGGTGACGGTGACGTCGAAGGCGGGGAAGGCGGGCCCGCCGGCGCCCGTGGCGCCCAGCATCGCGCCGTCGCCGAAGACGTCGGCGCCGATGCGGGCGTCGGGCGCGTAGGTGTCGCCCTGCAGGGTGAAGACGCGGTCGCCGCCGTTGAGGCCCCGCACGGTGATCGCGCCGCCGTCGAGGCTGGGCACCACCGCGGGCATCTCGTCGGGATCGACGCGGACGGCGACGCAGCCGGGATCCTCGCCGATCTCGACCGGGGGGCCGATGCTGACCGCCGCCGAGCCCTCGTCGGCCTGCGGCGTCTCGCTCAACGAGATCGACGCGACCAGGGGGTCACCGGGCGCGCCCCCGAAGCCGGGCATGCCGCCGTCGCCGGGCGCGCCGCCCATGCCGGGCATGCCGCCCGGGCCCGGATCGCCGCCCATGCCGGGCGCGCCGCCGGGGCCAGGCTCGCCGCCAGGCCGGGCGCGCCCCAGGGGCCAGGCGCCCCGCCAGGCCCAGGCGCGCCGCCGACGTCCGGCGTGCCGCCGACGCCCGGCTCGCCACCGAACCCCGCCTCGCCGCCGAGGCCCGGGAGGACCAAGCCGCCCTCACCCCCCGCGCCGGCGTCCACGGTCCCCATCTGCCCGCTGCTGAGCTCGCCGTCGTCTGCGTCCGAGCACGCGACCAGCGAGAGCACCAGGACCACGCCACAGCTGAGTCTTGCCTTCATTCCCGGCATCGTAGCAGAGCCCGCGGTATTGCCAACTCCTGCCGACGGTGCTACCGGAGCCCCCATGAATCACGACCACGAGATGGCGGTCCTGGGCCAGCGCGCCCGCCGCGCCGCCCGCGAGGTCGCCCGCGCCCCCGGGCGCGTGCGCGACGCCGCGCTTCTGGCCATGGCCGACGCCCTCGAGGCCGCGACGAACGACCTGCTGGTCGCCAACGCGCGCGATCTCGAGGCCGCCGACAACCGCGGCGTCACCGGCGCCCTGCGCGATCGCCTGAAGCTGGACGCCGCGCGCGTCGCGGCCATGGCGGCGGGCCTGCGCGAGGTGGCCGCCCAGCCCGATCCCGTCGGCGAGGTGCTCGGCGAGCGCGTCCGCCCCAACGGCCTGCGCGTGGCCCAGATGCGCATTCCGCTCGGCGTGATCGGCATCGTCTACGAGGCGCGGCCCAACGTGACCGCCGACGCGGCCGCCCTGTGCATCAAGAGCGGCAACGTCGTCTTCCTGCGCGGCGGCAGCGAGGCCCAGCACTCGAACGCCGCCATCCTGGCGGTGCTGCGCGACGCCGCGGCCAGCGCCGGGCTGCCCCAGGACGCGCTGATGGCGCTGCCGTCGACCGATCGCCAGTGGATCCTGGCGATGCTGCACGCCGACAAGTACCTCGACCTGGTCATCCCGCGCGGCGGCGAGGCGCTCATCCGCTTCGTCACCGAGAACGCGCGCGTCCCGGTCATCCAGCACTACAAGGGCGTCTGCCACGTCTTCGTCGACCGGGCGGCCGACCCCGAGAAGGCCCTGGCCATCTGCTACAATGCCAAGGTCCAGCGTCCCGGGGTCTGCAACGCCATGGAGACGCTGCTGGTGCACGAGGAGATCGCCGCGGACTTCCTGCCCCCGATGGCCGCCCGCTTCGCCGACGCCGGGGTCGAGCTTCGCGGCTGCGAAGCCACCCGGGCGATCATCGACGCCCAGCCGGCCACCGAGGACGACTACCACGCCGAGTACCTCGATCTGGTGCTCGCCATCCGCGTCGTGCCCGATCTGGACGCCGCGATGGATCACATCGCCACCTACGGCAGCAACCACACCGAGTCGATCGTCTCGGAGAACTACTCGACCGTGCAGCGCTTCCTCGAGGAGGTGCCCAGCTCGGTCGTCATCGCCAACGCGTCCACCCGCTTCGCCGACGGCGGGCAGCTGGGCCTCGGTGCCGAGATCGGCATCAGCACCAGCCGCCTGCACGCCTACGGGCCGATGGGCGCGGTCGATCTGACCACGCGCAAGTACGTGCTGCGCGGCACCGGTCAGACGAGGAACTGAACCGCATGGAAGACGCCCTTCGGCTCGCCGAAGCCATCGCCGACGCCCTCGCCGACAAGAAGGCCGAGGACATCGTCATCCTCGAGGTGGAGAAGCTGGTCGGCTACACCTCGTACTTCGTGATCTGCACCGGCCGCAGCGATCGGCAGGTGAAGGCGATCGCCGATCAGGTGGTGCGCAAGCTGCGCACCGATCACCGCGTGCGGCCCCTGGGCAGCGAGGGGGCCGAGCGCAGCAGCTGGGTCATCCTCGATTACGGCGACGTGGTGGCCCACGTCTTCCGCCAGGACGAGCGCGACTTCTACGATCTCGAGGGCCTGTGGCGCGACGCGCCGCAGGTGGCCTACGAGCCCGCCGCGTCCCCCGCCGCGGGCTGAGCCGTGAAGCTGCTGGTGGTCGCGGTCGGCCGCCTGAAGGCCGACTACGCCCGCCTCGGCTGCGCCGACTTCTTCCAACGCGCCGGCCGCCTGCTGCCCGTCGAGGTGGTCGAGGTGCGCGACGCCCAGCGTGGCAAGGGCGGCAAGGGCGGCAAGGGCGGCGATGCCGAGCGCTGGAAGGCCGAGGAGGCGGCGAACATCCGCGCCGCCCTGCCCCCCAACTGCACCGTCGTGGCGCTCGACGAGCGCGGGCGCACCTGGACGTCCCGCGACTTCGCCGGCTGGCTCGAGACGCAGCAGGTGCGCGCCGTGCCGGCCGTGGCCTTCGTCATCGGGGGACCCGACGGGCTCGACCCGGCGCTGCGCGATCAGGCCGACCGCGTGTGGGCGCTGGGCCCGGGCACCATGGCGCACGAGCTGGCGCGGCTGGTGCTGGCCGAGCAGCTGTACCGCGCCGCCAGCATCCTGGCCGGGACGCCCTACCACCGGGATTGAGGCTGATCCCGGTCAGCCGGCCTCGCCACCCTTCGGGTAGTCGGTGATGTCGTAGCGGCGCAGCATGCGCCGGAAGTTCGCGCGATCCATCTGCGCGTGGCGGGCGGCGGCCGACACGCTGCGGTAGCGATCCATCACGCCGCGCAGGTAGCGGGTGCGGAAGGCCTTGTCGGCCGCGTCGATCGCCTCGCGGAAGGGCAGGTCGAGGTCGACGTCGCTCAGGTCGAGCGCGTCGGGATCGGCGCTGCGCGCCGCCTCGACCACCGCCTCGGGCAGATCCGCGATGCCCAGCTCCTCGCCCTTCGCGAACACCAGCGCCGCCTCGATCACGTTCTCGAGCTCGCGCACGTTGCCGGACCACGCGTGGCGCTTCAGCACGTCCATGCACTCGGCCGACACCGTGTGCACCTCGAGGCCCAGCCGCGCCGCGTGGCGCGCCAGGAAGTGGTAGGCCAGCGCGGGCACGTCCTCGCGCCGGTCGGCCAGGGGCGGCACGTCGATGTGCACCACGTTCAAGCGGTAGTACAGGTCGCTGCGGAAGCTGCCGGCGTCGATCGCGGCCTGTAGATCGACGTGGGTGGCGCTGATCACCCGGACGTCCACCCGGACGTCGCGGTCGCCGCCGACCGGCCGCACGCGCCCGTCCTGCAGCACCTTCAGCAGCCGCGTCTGCAGGTCGAGCGGCATGTTGCCGATCTCGTCGAGGAACACGGTGCCGCCGTTGCCCTGCTCGAACAGCCCCACCTTGTCGCTGACCGCGCCGGTGAAGGCGCCCTTCTTGTGCCCGAACAGCTCGCTCTCGATCAGGGTCGCCGGGATGGCGCCGCAGTCGACCTGCACGAAGGGCGCCGACCGCCGCCCGCTGCGCTCGTGGATGGCGCGCGCCAGGATGCCCTTGCCCACCCCGGTCGGCCCGGTGATCAGCACGCCGCTGTCCACCTTGGCCACCTGCGCCACCCGGGCGAGCACCGGACGCATCGCCGGGCTGCGCGTGTCGAGCAGCGCCGAGTCGGGCGAGGCGTCCACCTGCTGACGCAGCGCCAGGTTCTCGTCGCGCAGCCGCTTCACGGCCGACGCCTGTCGCACCTTCTTCAGGCAGTCGTCGAGATCATTGAAGGGCTTGGTCAGGTAATCGAAGGCGCCCGCGTGGATGGCCTCGACGGCCTGCTGGATGCTGCCGTAGCCGGTCATCAGGATGACCTCGATGCCCGGCCGCGTCTTCTTGATCCGCTCGAGCAGCCGCATGCCGTCGATGCCGGGCATCGTCACGTCGCTGATCACCAGGTCGATGCGCTCGGCGCGCAGCACCTCGAGCGCCTGCTCGGCGTCGCCGGCGGCCGCCACGAGGAACTCGTCCTGGGGCAGCATCCACCGCCACGCGCGGCGGATCTGCTCCTCGTCGTCGACCACCAGCACCCGCGTCGGCGCCGCCCCCGTCGTCTCCATGGCTCGTCCCACCGCGTTCATCTCGCCCCTCACCAATCACCGACGATCGCCGGCAGCTCGACCGTGAAGCAGGCCCCGCCCGCGGGCACGTTGTGCACCTCGACGCGACCGCCCAGGTCGCGCACGACGTTGCTGACGATGGCCAGGCCCAAGCCCGTCCCGCCCTTGTTCTTCGCCTTCGTCGTGAAGAAGGGCTCGAAGATGCGCGCCTGCAGGCTCTCGGCGATGCCCGGCCCGGTGTCGATCACCTGCACCTGCACGGTCGCCTCGTCCGGCAGCATCATCGCCCGCACCCGCACGGTGCCCGCCGGCGCCGTCGCTTGGATGGCGTTGTTGATCAGGTTCAAAAACAGCGACTTCAGCGCGTCCTGGTTGCCGCGCACCGGGGCCAGCCCCTCGCCCCCCTCGAACACCAGCTGCAGATCGCTGCCCGGCTTCGTCTGCACGCGCGCCAGGTTCAGGCAGCTCTCGAGCAGCGTCGCGACGTCGATGTCCTCGATCAGCGTCGGCGACGCGCCCGGGCGCGCGTAGTCGAGCAGGCTCTTCACGATCGCGCTGCACCGCCGCGCGGCCTCTTCGATGTCCGACGCCAGCGCCGGCACGTCGTCCGGCGGCACCCCCCGCCCGATCAGCTGGCTGAAGGTCAGGATGCCGGTCAGCGGGTTGTTCAGCTCGTGCGCCACGCAGCCGGCCAGCTCGCCGATGGCGGCCAGCTTCTCGAGCATGATCACCTGGCGCTGCAGCTCCTGATCGCGCGTCACGTCGCGGTAGTGGCACACCGCCTCGCCCTCGCCCGCCGGCATGCCCTCGCGCAGAGGCCAGGTGCGCACCGACCACACGCGGTGGCGGCGCGCGTCGGTGATCTCGACCGTCTGTTCGCCGCGCCACGGCGTCCGGGTCAACGCGCAGCCCTCGCAGGGCGTCTCGCGCCCGAACAGCGCCTGGTGGCACTTGCGCCCGATCAGCCGCCGGATGTCGTCGTCCGCCTCGCGGGCCGCCGCCAGGTTGGCCCGACGAATGCGGAAGCGCGTGTCCACCAGCGTCAGCGGATCGTCGATCGAGTCGAAGGTGCCCTTCCACGCCTCGGTGGCCCGCTCGAGCATCAGCGTGCGCTCGGCCACCTTGCTCTCGAGCTGCTGCGTCAGCTCGCGCAGCGCCTCGTTCTGCTCGTGCGTGACCTCGAACAGGCGCTCGTTCTCGCGCTCGAGCCGCCACTGCGCCACCGCCTGGCGCACCACCTCCACCAGCACCGCGTTCTCCCACGGCTTGTGCAGGAAGTGGTGGATGCCGCCCTGATTGACCGCCCACTGGATGCGCTCGAGATCGGAGTAGCCGGTGAACAGCACGCGCCGCGTCTCGGGCCGCGCCTCGCGCACCCACGACAGGAACGAGGCCCCGTCCTCTTCGGGCATGCGCTGATCGCTGATGATCACGTGCACGACCCCGGGGTGGTCGGCCAGCAGCGCCCGCGCGGCCGCGGCGCTGTCGGCCGACATCACGTCGGCCCCGGCGTTGCGCAGCACGCGCACCACCGACCGCGCCACCGGCCCCTCGTCGTCGACGACGAGCACCTTGGGCCGCGGCACGGCGAAGTCGACGCGGCCGCGCCGGACCGGGGGGTCGGGGCGCTCGCTGGGTGGATCGGCGGTCATCGTGCCTCGCGCGGGGGCCGGGAGCCGGGCATCAGAGGTCGGCGTCGTCGATCAGGATGGCGCCCGAGGTGTCGCGCTTGATGCTCGAGATGCCCGGGTGCGTGCTCTCGAGCGTGCGGATCTGCTCGGCCTGCTTCTCGAGCAGCTTCAGCAGGCGCCGGTTCTCGCGCTCGAGCTTCACCTGCTGCAGCGCGAGGTGCAGCGTCAGCTTCACCTCGTCGTCGTCCCAGGGCTTGCGCAGGAAGCGGAACACCTCGCCGTCGTTGATGGCGCCGATGACCGTCTCCATCTCGGCCTGTCCGGTGAGCACGATGCGCCCCGTGTCGGGGTACAACAGGCGGCACCGCTTGAGGAACTCGAGGCCGGTCATCTGCGGCATCAGGTGGTCGCTGACGATCAGATCGGGCACGTCGTCGCGCAGCATCTCGAGGGCCTGCATGCCCGACTCGGCGAAGCCCAGCCGGTAGCCCTCCTTGCGCAGCGTGCGCCGCAGCGCCGACCGCACGCTGGCCTCATCGTCGACGATGAGGATGTAGGGGCGGTCGTCTTCCTCGGTGGCCATGGCACCTACTCCTGGCGGGTCTGGCAGATCTGCCACCCAAAACGGTCCGCCCGAGGGGCGCCTTCACCCTGGGGTGAGCGTGACCCACCCGACCCCGACCGCCCGGCGCGGCCGGCTGCCGGTTGACGCGGGGCCCCCGCCCGTCTACACCCGCAGCGACACCCCCGCGGAGCCCACGATGTCGCAGCCCCCCGAGCCCGCAGCGTCCGACGACGCGCTGCCCGCGGCCCCCGAGTCGTTCGCCACCCCGCCGCCCTCGCCGCCGAGCGCGCTGCCCCTCGTCGGCGGCCGGGATCGCCTCGAGGTCGTCAGCCGCGGCCCGACCTCGGCGCTGATGTTCTGGGAGCTGACCGCCGACGCCGTCGCCCGCGCCCGCGCCACCCTGGGGCCCGACCAGCCCAGCACCCTGGTGCTGCGCGTCTACGCCAACGCGCCGGGCACGGCCGCCCCCGCGGTGACCGACCACCCGGTCGACCGCTGGCTGGGCCACCGCATCGTCGAGGCCCCGGCCGGCGCCCGGCTCACCGCCTCGTTGGGCATGCGCGCCGAGGCGTCCTTCGTGCACATCGTCGACGGCACCGCGGTGCGCCTGCCCGACCCGGTCGCGCCGATCGAGGCGCCCGCCGATCGGATCGATCTGGGCCCGCGACCGGCCCGCGAGGCCGCGCGATGAGCCAGCCCGTCGCCCTCGTCTTCGATCTGCACGCCCCCGGCACCCTCGACGGCGACGCCGCGCTGCTCGACGCGGCGGTCGACCTGCACCTGCCGCTGATCGCCGCCCTGCGGCGGCTGGCCCGCGACGGCCTGAGCCTGGCGCCGGGCGTCGTCCTGCCCCCCGCCGCGCTCACCCGGCTGGCCGAGCCCGCCACGCGGGACGCCCTCGCCGCGCACCTCGCGGCGCGCGTCGAGGCGGCGCCAGCGGCCGACGCCGATCGCCTGCGCGCCCTGCAGCGACTGCACGCCGACGCGCTCGAGGGCGACGTGGTGGGCGCCTGGCGCGCGCTCGCCGACGCCGACCGCCTCGAGCCGATCACCACGCCCATCGCCGACGTCTACCTGCCGCTGGTGGCCGATCGCGCCACCCTGCGCACCCTGGTGCAGGCCGCGGCCGCCGAGCACCGCCGTCACTTCCACCGGGAGCCGGCGGGGTTCCGCCCGACGGATCTCGGCTGGTCGCCCCGCGTCGCGCAGGCGATGGCCGAGGCCGACTTCACCTACGGGCTGGTGGACGCCGCGAACCTGCCCGCCGGCGCGACGGCGCTGCGCTGCGGCGCCAGCGGGGTGCTGGTGCTGGGGCACGGGGCCGCCGGAGCGCGCGTCCCGCGGGACGTGCTGGCGACGACGGTGCCCGGGCGCAGCCGGGCCGAGGCCGCCGCCGCCGCGTTGGTGGCCGCGTGGCGCGGCGCCGCGCCCGAGGGGGGGCCGATCACCGTCGTGCTGGCGGCCGACGCGCTCGCCGAGGCGGGCGTGCCGGTGGGTGATCTGCTGGACGCGCTGGCCCGCCGGCTGGCGGCGACCGACGATCTGCGCGCGATCACGCCCGGAGGCTGGGCGTCCGCCGGCCACGCCACGCCGGCCGGACATCCGCGCGTCGGTCGCGTGGGCGGGCGCGGCGGCGAGGCCTGGTGTCCCCCCGAAGAGGCCTGGATGCACCGCCACCTGGCCCTGGCGGCCGAGCGGCTGAGCGCGCTGGCGCGGGGGCCGGTGGACGATGGCGCCGCGGCGGCGCTCGATCAGGCCGCCCGCGAGCTGGTGGCGGCCCACGCGCTGCCCGCGCTGCTCGGCGCCGCCACCCTGGACGTCGCGGGCACCGTGGTCGATCGGCTGCGCGATCACCTGGCGGCGCTGCACGCGCTGGCCGACGGGGTGGCCGAGGGGCAGCCCCCGCCGCCGGACGTCGTCGCCGCGCGCGCCGCCCGCACGCCGGGCCTGGGCGCCGTGGACCGGCGCCTCTACGCCTGAACGCTTGTTCAAGTCAACCCGAATCGGTACCATCGCGCGGTGCGCCAATACACCCTCGACAGCGGGCCCGCCCGCGCCCCGCGCGAGAGCGGTTTCCTCCGGGATCTGAACCCGGAGCAGCGCCGGGTGGCCGAGGCCCGCGGCGGCCCGCTGCTGGTGCTCGCCGGCGCCGGCACGGGCAAGACGCGAGCGCTGACCTACCGCACAGCACACCTGGTGCACCAGGGCGTCGCGCCGGATCGCATCCTGCTGCTGACGTTCACCAACCGCGCCGCCCGCGAGATGATCGAGCGCGTCACGCGGCTCGTCCCCGGCGAGGCCAAGCGCATCTGGGCCGGCACCTTCCACGCCATCGCCAACCGCATCCTGCGCCAGCACGCCGATCGCCTCGGCTATGGCACGAACTACGTCATCCTCGATCCGCAAGAGGCGCGGGATCTGATGGAGGTCGTCGTCGCCGACACGCTGACCGACCTCACCAGCCGCCGCTTCCCCAAGCGCGAGGTGCTGCTGGCCATGCTGTCGAGCGCGGTCAACACCGACCGCGGCCTGAAGCAGGTGGTCGAGGCCGATCACCCCCAGTTCCAGAGCCAGCTGCCGCAGATCGACCAGGTGCTGACCGCGTACCTCGCCGCCAAGGTCGAGATGAACGCGATGGACTACGACGATCTGCTGGTGAACCTGCGGCTGATGCTCGAAGACCACGACGATCTGCGGGGCGCCTACGCGCAGCGCTTCCAGCACGTGCTGGTCGACGAGTACCAGGACACCAACCGGCTGCAGGCCGCCATCGTGGCGCTCTTGAGCGGGCACCACCGCAACGTGATGGTGGTGGGCGACGACTGCCAGTCGATCTACGCGTTCCGCGGCGCCGACGTGCGCAACATCCTCGACTTCCCGAAGCTGTTCGAGGGCGCCGAGATCCACCGGCTGCAGACGAACTACCGCTCGACGCCGCAGATCCTCGAGGTGGCCAACCGCAGCATCAAGCACAACCGGCGGCAGTACGAGAAGACGCTCGCCGCCGTGCGCGAGGCGGGCGAGCTGCCCGCGTTCGTGGCCCTGGCCGACGCCGATCAGCAGGCGGCCTTCGTCGCGCAGCGCGTGCTCGAGCTGCGCGAGGAGGGCGTCGGGCTCGAGCGGCAGGCGGTGCTGTACCGGGCGCACTATCAGTCGATGGAGCTGCAGCTCGAGCTGCAGCGGCGCGGCATCCCGTTCATCATCCGCAGCGGCGCGAAGTTCTTCGAGCAGGCGCACATCCGCGACCTGCTGGCGCACCTGCGCGTGCTGTTCAACCCGCTCGACCGGCTGGCCTGGACGCGGGTGCTGAAGCTGCAGGACGGCATCGGCAACAAGCACGCGACCGGCATCTTCCAGGCGCTGGCCAGCACCGGGGATCCCTGGACGGCGCTGCTGAACGACGTCGTCGGGCCGGGGCTGCCGGGGCGCGCGCGGCGGGGCTACGCCCGCGCGCGCGAGGTGCTGCTGGCGCTGGGCCGGCCCGAGCTGACCGGCAACCCGGCGGCGATGTTCGATCACCTGCTCGACGCCTTCTACGCCGAGCACCTGCGCCAGGCGCACCCCAACGCCGAGCAGCGCATCGAGGACGTCCGGCAGATGGCCCACTTCGCCGGTCAGTTCGCCGACTACACCGCCTTCCTCGAGGAGCTCGCGCTGGTCGAGTCGGTGTCGGCCGAAGAGGTCGTCGACGGCGGGCCCACCGACGAGAAGCTGCTCTTGTCGACGGTGCACCAGGCCAAGGGCCTCGAGTGGGACGCGGTGTACGCGCTGCACCTGGCCGACGGGCAGTTCCCGCTGCGGCGCGCCCTGCGCACCGACGACGAGCTGGAAGAGGAGCGGCGGCTGTTCTACGTGGCGGTCACGCGCGCGCGCCGCGACCTGTACCTGTGCTTCCCGCAGTGGGGCAACGATCGAGAGCAGCGCCGGGTGCTGCAGCGGCCCAGCCGCTTCCTGGCCGAGCTGCCGCACAGCCGCGGCGATCTGGTCGAGACGTGGCGCATCAGCGAGGGATGATCGCGCGACGCGCGGCCGTGGCCGGCGTTCTGCTCGTGCTCTCTCCGGCGACGGCGTGGGCCCAGGCGGACGCGCCCGCGCCGCCGCCCCGCGACTTCGTCCCGATCCTGCTGTTCTGGATCGGCGCGGTCGTCGTGATGGCCCTCGTCGGCCGCGTGGTGTTCCGCGAGCACCTCAACGAGCGCCGCACCATCCGCCGCCTGGTACACGAGCTGGGGCCCTTCTTCCCCGAGTTCGACACCGACGCCCTGCACACCTGGGTGCACCGCTGCGCCCCCCACGTCTTCCGCGGCTGGCGCGTCCGCGATCTGTCCAGCCTGGCCGACTTCGCCACCGCCGACTTCTTCGCCGCGCAGACCGCCGCCTTCGAGGCCGCCGCCCGCGCCGGCCAGCAGCACGACGCCCGCCTCGAGAAGGTGCTGAAGATCCACCCGCTGGGGCTGCACATGATCGGCGACGGGCCGCCGCCGGCCGACGTCGAGCTGGTGCTGCGCCTCGAGCTGAAGGCCGTCGACTGCGTCCGCGATCCCGACGGCGCGGTCGTCGAGGGCTCGGCGGCCGTGCGCCAGGTGCAACAGATCTGGACCTTGCGCCATGATGGGCGCCGCTGGCGCCTGCACCACATCGAGGCCGCCCACGACGACGTCACCGATCTGGCGTCGCGGCCGCAGGCCCCGCCGGTGGCGTACTGGAAGCGCCCCGCCGACGAACCGCCCCCACAGGAGACGCCCTCTTGAGCCCCCGCATCGCCCACTGGACGCTGCTCTCGGCCGCCCTCGCCCTGACCGCCTGCGACGACGGCGGCGGCGACGACGGCGGCGCCGACGCCGCGGCGCCCGCCGGCCCGACGCTGGTCGCCTACACCGGCGAGGTGCCGGCCCTGCCCGCCGATCCCGATCACGACGACCTCAGCTTCTTCCCCCTCGACCCCGGCGGGGTCTGGCGCTACCGCAAGCAGACCGCCGCCTGGCAGTCGCCGCCGCCGGTCAGCCAGGGCGCCGAGGTCACCCTGCGCGCGGGGGACGCCGCCGATCAGCGGGTGCGCCGCACGGTGGTGCGCTTCAACCTCGGCCGGGACGGCGAGACGGTGCCCGTCGAGCAGGTGGTCGAGGAGGTCTTCCAGCTGACGCCCGACATGCCGCCCTCGAAGGGGCCGGGCATCAACGTCGCCGCGGTGACGGTCGAGGAGCGCGTGATCGCCGACGGCAGCCTGGTGCGCCGGCTCGAGCGCACCTACACCCCACCCTACGCGCTGGTGCGCGACGTGCGCGCGGTCGATCGCGGCGACACCAACCTCGAGACGCCGATGGTGCGCCTGACCGAGGTGCTGACGGTCGGCAGCGGCGAGCCGGAGAGCAACGAGGGCATCATCACGGCGCGCGTCGAGACCGAGCGCAACGACAAGACGCTGCCCATCGAGGGCAACTACCGCTCGAAGGTGCGCGAGCTGCACGTCTTCGACGACTTCAACGCGAGCAACACGCGCACGCTGTGGCTGCAGCAGGGCGTGGGGCCCGTGCAGTGGGCGCTGCAGTCGGCCGACAACATCACCTTCACGCTGGTGGCGACGAACCACGATCCCGACTGGGCCGTGCCGCCGCCGCCCCCCGAGGACGACGCGGGCGCCGAATAGGCCGGCTCACTCGTCGCCCTCGAGCAGGGCGCCCACCGCGTCGATCACCACCGCCGTCGAGCCCACGAAGAAGTCCACGTCCAGGTGCGCCGGGGTGTCGGTCGGCTGGTGGTAGTGCGGGCTGCGCAGCTCGGCGGTGTCGGTCACCAGCACGGCGGGCACGTCGCGATCCCAGAAGGGGGCGTGGTCGCTGCGGCGGGTGTCGGGCAGGGCGTGCCCGCGATCGGGCACCGGCAGGGTCAGCACCGGCGGGCGGCCCGGCCCGGCCGCGCGGCGGAAGGCCGCCAGCGGCGCCGGCGCGCGCAGATCGGCCACCACGGCCAGGAAGTCACCGCGATCCGGCGCCAGGCCGGGCGGCAGCCCCGGCGGATGGCGCTGGCAGCCGGGCGCGGTGCATCGCGCGCCGAGCATCTCGAGGATGACGACGGCGCGCAGATCGTGCAGGCGCTCCTCGCTGGCCGCGTAGCGCCGGCTGCCCTTCAGGCCGTCCTCCTCCCGATCGAAGAAGACGACGCGCAGGCCCCGCCGCGTGGGGCGCGCGGCGAAGGTGCGGGCCACCTCGAGCGCCGCCGCCAGGCCGGTCGCGTTGTCGTCGGCGCCCGGCGAGCCGGGCACGGCGTCGAAGTGGGCGCCCACCAGCACGACGCCCGCGCCCGCGTCACGCCCCGGACGGGTGCCGATCACGTTCAAGCCGCCGCCGAAGGCGTGCAGCTCGGGCCGGTACCCCAGATCGGTCAGCGCGTGGCCCAGATGGGCGCGGGCCGCGACGCGCCCCTCGGGCGTCGAGCGATCCCACTCGACCAGGCGCCGCACGTGGCCCATCAGGCGCTCGACGTCGACCGTGGTCGGCCCGGGCGCCGGCTCGACGCCCGCCGCCTCGTCGAGCGCCGCGCGCCACCCCGGCTGCGCGTCCAGCGCCGCGGGCGCCGCCGATCCCCGTTCGGCCCGGTGCACCCGCCACGCGACGCCGACCAGCACCGCCACCGCCAGCCCCCAACCCACCGCCTCGCGCACCCTCACCCGCAACCGAAGACCCGCCTGCCGACTCGACTTCCGCGCCCCAACCGTGGTAATCGAGCGCGATTCGCGCCCCGGGAGGAGTCCCCATGTCCTATCACCCGATCACCTCCTGGCTGGGGGTCGTCGCCTTCCTCGCCGTGCTGGGTGTGGCCGGCGCGGCCTTCGTCTACGCCATCCGGCTGCGCTTCGCCCAGTTCACGCAGGCGAAGCGCCCGGACGTGCGCTGGGACGAGATCCCCAAGCGCATCAACAACGTGCTGGTCTACGTGCTGGGCCAGAAGCGGCTGCCGCGCAACGGCTACCTGTACTCGGGCATTCTGCACATCTTCATCTTCGGCGCCTTCGTGGTGCTGTCGATCGACACGATCAACTTCGTGACCGACGGCCTGCTGCGCACGCTGGACGTGGTGACCGGCGATCCGCCCGGCGGCCCCTTCCACCTGCCCTTCAGCGGCCTCGACAGCTACTACCAGGCCGTCGCGGACACCTTCCGCTTCCTGTGCATCGTGGGCCTCGGCATGGCCTTCGTGAACCGCACGATCATCAAGCCGAAGCGCCTGCCGCTGACGCGGGATGCCCTCTACACCCTGTTCTTCATCCTCGGCCTGATGGTGTTCGAGGTGACGCAGCAGGGCTTCGGCCTCGCCCGCGCGGCCAACGGCGGCGAGCTGCCCCCGGGCACCGGCCACATCTGGTTCAGCTCGATCTTCGCGTCGATCGTCAAGGGCGCCGGCCCCGACGCCCTCGAGGTGGGCTACCAGGCCTCGTGGTGGCTGCACCTGATCACGCTGATGGCGTTCAGCAACTACGTCCCCTACAGCAAGCACAGCCACGTGTTCGCCGCGCCCTTCAACATCTTCTTCATGTCGCTCGAGCCCAAGGGCGCGCTGCGCAAGATGGAGTTCGATCTCGAGAACGAAGAGGTCGAGTACTTCGGCGCGCGCAACCTGGAGGATCTGAGCTGGAAGCAGATCTTCGACGGCCTGGCCTGCACCGAGTGCGGCCGCTGCACCGACAACTGCCCCGCGGCGATGAGCGACAAGCCCCTGCGGCCGATGCACATCATCGTCGACCTGAAGCACCACGCCGAGGATCGCCTGAAGGCGCTGAAGAAGGGCGGCGAGGCGCCGAACCTGGCCGAGGACGCCAAGGCCATCCTGACCAGCGGGGTCATCGACCCCGACGTCCTGTGGAGCTGCACCACCTGCCGGGCGTGCATGGAGGTGTGCCCGGTCGGCAACGAGCACATCCCCGACATCATCGACATGCGCCGCTACCTGACCATGGGCCTCGGCGAGGTCGGCCACGGCGGGCAGAACGCGCTGAAGAAGATGGACAGCCGGGGCAACCCCTGGGGCATGTCGAAGCGCAAGCGCGACGCCTGGACCGAGGGCGAGGACGTGCCGCGCTGGGACGCCGAGAAGCCGGCCGAGTACCTGTACTGGGTGGGCTGCGCGGGCGCCTACGACGATCGCGCGCAGAAGGTGACGAAGTCGGTGACGCGCCTGATGAAGAAGGCCGGCGTCGACTTCGCCATCCTGGGCAACGACGAGAGCTGCACCGGCGACTCGGCGCGCCGCCTCGGCGACGAGTTCCTGTTCCAGAACATGGCGCAAGGCAACATCGAGACGCTCAACGAGGCGGGGGTGAAGAAGATCGTCACCCACTGCCCGCACTGCTTCAACACGCTGAAGAACGAGTACCCGCAGTTCGGCGGCAACTACGAGGTCATCCACCACAGCGAGCTTCTGAGCAAGCTGATGCAGGAAGGCAAGCTGAAGCCGGGCCAGAACGGCAACGGCAGCGAGCGCATCGTCTACCACGACAGCTGCTACCTCGGCCGCTACAACGACATCTACGATCCCCAGCGCGACATCATCGACGCGCTGCCCGGCGTCGAGCGCGTCGAGACGCGCCGCAGCAAGCAGATCGGCCTGTGCTGCGGCGCCGGCGGCGGCCAGATGTGGATGGAGCTGAACATCGGCACGCGCATGAACTTCGTGCGCACCGACGAGCTGCTCGAGACCAAGCCGAACGTCATCGCCGTGGCCTGCAACTTCTGCATGACCATGGTGGACGACGGCGTGAAGGCGCGCGGCAAGGAAGAAGAGGTGCAGGTGCTCGACCTCGCCGAGCTGCTCGACCGCAGCATCGCGGACTGAGCGCCTCCATGCCCACCTGGACCCCGCCCGACGAGGCCACCTGGCAGCCGGGCGGGCCCGCCTGCCCCCTCGGCACCCACGATCTGCCCGGCATCGGCGGCCGCCTCGACGGCGAGCCGAGCCACTTCCGCGTCGACGAGATCCCCGCGTACAGCCCCGAGGGCGAGGGCGATCACTGGTTCGTCCGCGTCGAGAAGATCGGGCTGAACACCCACGACGTGCGCACGATGCTCGCGGCGGCCGCCGGCTGCGACGCGCGCGACGTCGGCGTCGCCGGCCGCAAGGATCGGCACGCGATCACCACCCAGTGGTTCTCCGTGCCCGCGGAGCCCGGGCCGCTCGACGACGCGCGCGTGACCGTGCTCGAGGTGGCCCGCCACCGCAACAAGCTGCGCATGGGGCACCTGCGCGGCAACCGCTTCTGCATCCGCCTGGTCGGCGTCCACCCGGACGCGGCGGCGCGCCTGCCGGCGTTGGTCGAGCGCCTTCGACGGGGCGTGCCCAACTACTTCGGCCCCCAGCGCTTCGGCCGCTTCGGGCTGGCCGACGCCGCCCGGCTGATCGACGGCAAGCGGGTGAAGGATCCCCGCTTCGCCGCCAGCGCGCTGCAGTCCGCGGTGTTCAACGCCTGGCTGGGTGCGCGGACGCGCGACGGGCTGCTCGACGCCGCGCTGACGGGCGACGTGCTGAAGAAGCGCGAGACGGGCGGCCTGTTCGTCAGCGAGGACGCGGCGGTCGACGGCCCGCGCGTCGCCGCCGGCGAGGTCGACCCCACCGGCCCCTTGCCCGGCCCGAAGGCGATGGCGGCGGCCGACGCCGCGGCCGAACGCGAGGCCGAGGCGCTGGCTGCCCTCGGCCTCGGCGCCGACGTGCTCGCGCGCCTCGCGCGCTTCGCGCCCGGCGGCCGCCGCGTCGCGCGGTTGGTGCCCGACGACCTCGATCTGCAGCTCGACGGCGACGATCTGGTGGCGCGCTTCACGCTGCCCAAGGGCGCCTACGCCACCACCGTGCTGGCCGAGATCGCCCACCCCGAGGCGGGCTGGCTGCGCGCCGCGCCCAACCTCGACGCAGACTGATCCGGTCAGGGAGCCCGGTCGACGCAGGCCGCGGCCAACACGCGCACCCGGGTGGCCCCCGCCCGGCGCAGCGCCTCGGCCACCGCCGCCGCGGTGGCGCCCGTGGTCAACACGTCGTCCACCACCAGCACGTCCAGCCCGTCGACGCCCTGGGCGCGGAAGGCGCGGCGCACGTTGCGGCGGCGCGCGGTGTCGCCCAGCCCGGCCTGCTCGGGCGTGTCGACGACGCGGCGCAGCGCGCGCCGCGCCAACGGCACCCGCAGCGCGCGCGCGACGGCGTGGGCCACCACCAGCGGCGGGGCGAAGCCGCGCTGCCGCAGCCGCCGCGGGTGCAGGGGCACCGGCACCACGCGATCCGGCGGCTCGGCGCGCAGATCGTCGGGCAGGGCCGCGGCGGCCACCCGCGCGACGGCCCGCAGGCAGGCGATCTCGCGGCCGTACTTGCCGCGACGCACCGCGTCGCCCACCGGCCCGGCGTAATCGAAGACACCCCAGGCGCGCTCGAAGGGTGGGGGCCGCTCGAGGCAGCGCCCACAGCGGTGGGCCGGCCCCAGCGTCGGCAGGGCGGCGTCGCAGGTGACGCAGCGCGGGCCGTCGCGCGGCGCCACCAACGGGCCGCAGACGCCGCAGAACCAGGCGTCCGCGCAGGGCTCTCCGCAGGCCGCGCACCGACGCGGCCAGGTCAGACGAACGAATCCACGGATGATCTCGAGCACGAGGACCTCCTCCCAGCGGGGCGAGATCCATCGGACAGCCGCGGCGCGTGTTGCACGAAAAGTGCGGCCGACCGCGAAAAGGTCGGCTCAGTCGGTCGGCAGGATGACCAGATCGTCGCGGTGCACGACCTCGGGCGCGCTCTTGTCGAGCGCCTCGCCGCGCCGCCCGACGGCGCCGCGCAGCGCCGTCGCGTCGTGTCCGACCAGGCCGCGGGCGAACTCCACGTCGTCGGGGCCCACGATGCGCACCAGCTCGCCCACGCCGAAGTCGCCCTCCACCCGCGTGACGCCGATGGGCAGCAGGCTGCGCCCGGCCGCCCGCAGCGCCCGCGCCGCCCCCGCGTCGACGGCGATGGTGCCCGCGGGCCGGGACGCGTAGGCGATCCAGTGCTTGCGGCTGCGCACCGTGGCCGCGTCGGGCGCGAACCAGGTGCCGACGTCCTCGCCCGCGAACAGGCGCTGCAGCACCCGGGGCTCCTTGCCGTGCGCGATCACGCCCGGCACGCCCAGGTGGTTCACCTGGCGCACCGCCCCGATCTTCGTGCGCATGCCGCCGCTGCCCAGGCCCGACTGGCTGCCCCCGGCCGCGTCGAGCACCGCCGCGTCGATGCGCGGCACGAACGACACCCGGGTCGAGCCGGGCAGGCGCGGATCACGATCGAAGTAGCCCGCCACGTCCGAGAGGACGACCAGCATGCCGGCCTCGACCAGCGCCACGGTCTGGCTGGACAGCAGATCGTTGTCGCCCAGCTTGATCTCGTCGAAGGCGACCGTGTCGTTCTCGTTGATGACCGGCACCGCGCCCAGCTCGACCAGCGCGCGCAGCGTGTGCCGGGCCGAGAGGAAGCGCCGCCGATCGCGCAGATCGTCGTGGGTCAGCAGCACCTGCCCGGCGCGCAGACCATAGTGCCCCAGCTCGTCCGACCACAGGCGCATCAGCTGGCCCTGCCCCACCGCGGCGGTGGCCTGCAGCTGTTCGATGCGATCCGGCCGCGACGGCAGGTGCAGCTGCGCCATGCCCAGGGCCACCGCGCCGCTGCAGACGACGATCACCTCGACGCCCTGCTCCCGCAGGGCCGCGATGTCGCGCACGAGCGACGCGAAGGTCACCCGGTCGAAGGCCGGCCCGTCGCGCAGGACGGCGCTGCCGATCTTCACGACGACGCGATGCGCGCCGCCGAAGCGCTGCGGTCGGATCACGGCGGATCTCCTGGCGACGGCCACCCTTCGGGTCGATCCTCGTCGTCCTGCGCGGCGGGCGTCGCCTCGACCTCGTCGCCCGCTGGCCCCAGGCGCGGCGCGTCGCCGGGGCCAGGCAGCGTGATCGGGCCGCGCGCCTTGCGGTCGTCCCCCAGGAGGGCCTCGCGGTCGGCGAAGAGGCGGGGCCGCGGGCGATCGACCCGCGCGCCCTCGGGGAAGGCCAAGGCGCCCTCGAAGGGCGCGGTCCCCAGCTCGATCTTCAGCTCGAGCACCGCGTTCCGCTCGGCCTTGCGCACCGCGAAGCGCGCCTCGAGGAAGCCGCTCTGCGGCAGGCCGGTGGCGGTGTCGAGCACCACCTCACCCCGGAAGACGCCCGGCTCGGTGTGGCGGGCGATCAGCGCCTCGCGGGGGCCCCAGATGGCGCGCGAGCGCGGCGCCTCGGCGCCCGGCGGCGGCGCCTCGGCCGGCCAGGCCAGGGGCACCGGCGTCGGTGTGTTGGCGGCCCCCGCCTGCAGGTCGAAGGCGATGCGCGTGGTCGGGCGGCCGCGGATGACCCCGGGCCCCGCCAGCGAGACGTCGAGCCGATCGGCGAACACCTCGAGCAGGCTGACCAGGGGCTCGACGGCGCCGCTCAGGCAGCGCTCGGCCTCGTCGGCGCGCACGTCGATGCGGGTGACCGGCCCGAAGCGCCCCCCGGTGTAGGCCGCGCCCCCGACGCGCCCGCACCGCCGCCCGGACGCTTGGGGGTGTTCGCCGCGGGCGGTGGCGTCCTGGGTCTGGGCGAGCGCGAAGTCCCCGTCGCCGTCGATCTGCAGCGCGACCGCCTCGGCCAGCCGCACCTCGGTCTCGCCCGCGAAGGTGATCGTGTAGGTGCCGGTCAGGGTGAGCTCGCTGCCGGCGAGGTGCTCGAGGCCGCGGCGCAGGGGCCGCTTCAGCACCGCCACCAGCTGGGCCGGCGTCTTCAGGTGATCCGGCGCGAGGGGCGCGAAGCGGCCCGCCGCCTCGTGCTCGGCCAGGTGCGCGCGCAGGGCGGCGTGGGGCGCGTCGGCCTCTTCGCAGGCCGTGATCGCCGCCGCGCCCAGCGCGCCGGCGAGCAGGAATGACGCGCGCATGATCCGCCGACCCCTCCGTCGAGCCGAGACCCGGCCGCGGACCTTAGCGGGGCGCCGCCCCGGCACGCAACGCCCCCCGCCGAGCGGCCGTTGGACGCGCCATTGACAGGGCAGGGCGCGGTCTGGACTATAGCCTCCTTTTGGGCTTCCCGCGCACGGAGCGTACCCATGGCCAGAAGCTTCCTGTTCACCTCGGAGTCGGTCACCGAGGGTCACCCGGACAAGATCTGCGACCAGATCTCGGACGCGGTGCTCGACGCCCTGCTCGCGCAGGATCCCCACAGTCGGGTCGCCTGCGAGACCCTGGTGAAGACCGGCTACGTCAACCTCGCCGGGGAGATCACCTCCCACGCCACCGTCGACTACGCGCGCATCGCCCGCGAGACGATCCGCGGCATCGGCTACACCAGCAGCGAGATGGGCTTCGACGCCGACACCTGCGCGGTGCTGCTGTCGATCGACGCGCAGTCGGCCGACATCGCGATGGGCGTCAACGAGGGCGAGGGCGACTTCCAGGAGCAGGGCGCCGGCGATCAGGGCCTGATGTTCGGCTTCGCCTGCAACGAGACGCGGGAGCTGATGCCCCTGCCCATCTCGTTGGCGCACAAGCTGACCGCCCGCCTGTCGGCCGTGCGCAAGAACCACACGCTGCCCTACCTGCGCCCGGACGGGAAGAGCCAGGTCAGCGTCGAGTACGTCGACGGCAAGCCCCGGCGCATCTCGGCGGTGGTCATCTCGACCCAGCACCACCACGAGACCACGATGGAGCAGCTGCGGGCGGACATCCGGCGCGAGGTCATCGACGCCGTGCTGCCCGACAGCTTCGTCGACGCCGACACCAAGTACTACATCAACCCGACCGGCCGCTTCGTGGTCGGCGGGCCGATGGGCGACTGCGGGCTGACCGGCCGCAAGATCATCGTCGACACCTACGGCGGCATGGGCCGCCACGGCGGCGGCGCCTTCAGCGGCAAGGATCCCTCGAAGGTCGACCGCAGCGCCGCGTACATGGCGCGCTACGTCGCCAAGAACGTGGTCGCCGCCGGCCTGGCCGACCGCGCCGAGGTGCAGCTGGCCTACGCGATCGGCGTGGCCGAGCCGGTCAGCGTCAGCGTCGACACCTTCGGCACCGCCAAGGTGGACGAGGAGAAGATCGAGGCGCTGATCCGCGAGCACTTCCCGCTGAAGCCCCGCGGCATCATCGAGCACCTCGAGCTGCTGCAGCCCATCTACCGCAAGACCGCCGCCTACGGGCACTTCGGTCGCGAGGACATGGGCTTCCGCTGGGAGCAGATCGACAAGGCCTCGACCCTGCGCGCCGCGGCCGGCCTCAAGTAAGCGGCCCGGAGTCGGCGGGACGGCGCCGGCGCGCGCCGGCCCGTCCACCCCCACCCCACCCCGTCAGTCGTCGACCTCGACCGGCACCCGCTGGATGTCGGCGCCGAGCGCCCGCAGCTTCTCGTCCACCCGCTCGTAGCCCCGATCGATCTGGTGGATGTTGTAGATCTGCGTCTCGCCGTCCGAGCACAGGCCGGCGATCAGCAGCGCCATGCCCGCGCGGACGTCCGGGCTCTCGACCGTGCCCCCGCGCAGCGTCTGCGGCCCCACGACCACCACCCGGTGCGGATCGCACAGGATGATCTGCGCGCCCATGTTCTGCAGGTGGTCGACGAAGAACATGCGCCCCTCGAACATCTTCTCGAAGAACAGCACCGTGCCGCTGCACTGCGTCGCCACGGTGATCGCGATCGACATCAGGTCGGTCGGGAACGCGGGCCAGGGCGCGTCGTCGATCTTCGGCACGTGGCCGTGATAGTCGGGCCGGATGGTCATCGACTGGGTCGAGGGCACGAGCAGCTTGCGGCCGTCGAGCTCGGTGCGCACGCCGAGGCGCTCGAACACCATGCGGATCATCCGCAGGTGCTGGCCCTCGACGTCGTTGATCACCAGATCGCTGCCGGTGACCGCGGCCAGGCCCACCAGGCTGCCGATCTCGAGGTAGTCGCTGCCGATGCGGTGCTCGCAGCCGTGCAGCTCGTCGACGCCGTGCACGGTGACGGTGTTGGTGCCGATGCCCTCGATGCGCGCGCCCATCGCCACCAGCATGTTCGCCAGGCCCACCACGTGGGGCTCGCAGGCGACGTTGCGCAGCACGGTCGTGCCCTTGGCCAGGGCGGCCGCCATCAGCGCGTTCTCGGTCGCGGTGACCGAGGCCTCGTCGAGGAAGAAGTCGGTGCCGATCAGGCGCTCGGCCCGCAGATCGTAGCCGCCCTCGAGGTGCACCCGGGCGCCGAGGGCCTCGAAGGCGTGGAAGTGCGTGTCCACCCGGCGGCGGCCGATGACGTCGCCGCCCGGCGGGGGCAGCACCACGCGCCGCAGCCGCGCCACCATGGGCCCCGCGAACAGGATGGACGCCCGGATGCGCCGACAGAGCTTCGCGTCCAGCTCGGCGCCCTCGACGTTGGCCGTGCACACCCGCACCCGGTGGTCGTCGAGCCACTCGACCTCGGCGCCCTGCCGCTCGAGCACCTCGAGCATCACGTGCACGTCGCGGATGCGGGGCACGTTGTCGAGCACCACGGGCTCGGCGGTCAGCAGGGTCGCCGCGACGCAGGGCAGCGCCTCGTTCTTGTTGCCGCTGGGCGTCACCTCGCCGCTCAGCCGGCGCCGGCCCCGGATGATGAACTTCTCCACCTCAGCTCCTCACGGGCTCGACGACGCCGGCCTGCACCCGGAAGGTGCTGCGCTCGGCGTCGATCTTCAGGAAGGCCTCGGCGGTGGTGGTGATGAACACCTGCCCCTCGAAGCCCTCGAGGAATTGAAAAAGGCGCGCGTTGCGCACCGGATCCAGCTCGCTCGACACGTCGTCGAGCAGCAACACGGGCGTACACCGTCCGCGCGCGGTCAACAACTCGATCTCGGCGGTCTTGAGCGCCAGCACCATCGCCCGCTGCTGGCCCTGGCTCGCGTAGGACCGCGCCGAGCGGTCGAGCATCCGCAGGGACAGGTCGTCGGTGTGCGGCCCGCGCTGCGTGAAGCCGCGCTGCCGATCGGCCGCGCGGCCCTCGGCCCAGGCGGCGCGCAGGGCCTCGGCCGTGTCGCCCGCGTCCCCGACGTCGATGCCCGGGCGGTAGCGCACGCGGCCCTCGAGGCCGGCGTCCATGATGCGCGCGAAGGCCTCGGTGAAGGCCGGGGCCAGCTCGCCCACGTACGCCTGCCGGGCGGCCATCAAGCGCGCCCCCAGGTCGGCCAGGGTCGCCTCGTACACCTCGACGAGGGGGTCGGGCGCCTCGTCGCGCAGCAGCCGGTTGCGGGCGTCCAGCGCCCGCCGGTAGTTGACCACGTCGGCCAGGTAGCCGGGCCGGCCGGTGAAGATCGCGCGATCGAGGAACCGCCGTCGATCGCTCGGTGATCCCCGCACCAGCCCCACGTCGTCCGGCGTGAAGACCACCACCGCCAGCGCCCCGAAGTAGGCCTGCGCCCGCACCGGCTTGTCTTCGCGGGTGGCGACGCGCTCGTTGGCCGCCACCGCGCAGGCCAGCCGATGCTCGAGGCCCTCGTGCCGCACGACCGCCTCGACCCGGCAGCCGTCCTCGCCCCACTGCACCAGCTCGCGCAGCCGCGCCGCCCGCAGGGGCCGCAGCGTGGCCAACCAGTACAGCGCCTCGAGCAGGTTGGTCTTGCCCTGCCCGTTGGCACCGACGACGACGTTGAAGCGGGGGTGGGGCGACAGGGTCGCCCGGGACACGTTCCGAAAGGCGCGAAGCTCGAGGTGCTCGACGATCAAGGGGGTGATCAGATGCGCATCGGCATGACCACGAACAGGTAGTCCTGGTTCTCGTGCTCGCGGATCAGGCCCGGCGACAACGCCTCGTTGAGGGCCAGCTCGACCTTCTCGGCGCTCAGGATGCCCAGGATCTCGCGCATGTACTTCGCGTTGAACGCGATGACCAGATCGCCGCCGTCGTAGCCCTCGATGGCCACCTCTTCGCGCGCGCTGCCCAGATCCGGGTTGTTGCTGATCAGCGTCATCGTGCCGGGCGCCAGCTCGATGCGGACGCCGTGCGTGCGCTCGCTGGCCAGGATCTCGATGCGCTTCAGCGAGTTGAGGAAGGGCACGCGCTGCAGCACGACGTGCCGCTCGCTCGACTTGGGGATCACCTGCCGGTAGTCGGGGAAGTTGGCGTCGATCAGCCGCACGAACAGGCTCAGGTCGCCCGCGCTGACCACCAGGTTGTTCTCGAGGAAGCCGAAGGCGATCTCGGCGCCCACCTCGTCGAGCAGCCGCTTCAGCTCGGTGACGCCCTTACGGGGGATGATGACGCCGTCCCGCTCCGGGATGGGCGCCCCGCGACCCGCGGCCCGCTCGCCCTGGCTCAGCCGGTGGCCGTCGGTCGACACCATGCGGATGCGGTCGTCGCCGAGGCAGCGGAAGTACACGCCGTTGAGGTTGGGCCGCGACTCGTCGGTCGACACCGAGAACATCGTGCGCTCGAGCAGCTCGCGCAGCACGCTGCCGTCGGCGTCGACCAGCTCGAGGCCGTCGAGGCTGGGCAGCTTGGGGTAGCTGTCCGCCGACATGCCGAGCAGCACGAACTCGGTGTTCTTGCAGCGCAGGGTGACGCGCTCCTCGTCGCCCACCTCGACGTCGACCTCCTCGCCGGGCAGGCTGCGCACCACCTCGAACAGCCGCTTGCCGTCCACCGTGATGCGGCCGGGCTCCGTCGTCCGCGCCGCCAGCTGGCCGTCGAAGGTCACGTCCAGATCCGTCGCCGCCACCCGCAGCTGATCGGCCCCGCTCGCCTCGAGCAGCACGTTCGACAGCACCGGCATCGTGGCCTTGCGGCTGACGACGCCCTGGATGCGGGCCAAGGCACGCGTGAACAGATCCCGGTTGACGACGAACTTCATCGGCGGTCCCCAGCTGGCTGACGGCGGGAGGCATGCCCCTCGTGGGGCCTCGGTTTACGACGTGCTCGCCCCCGCTGCAAGTCCGAATCCGTCGGACGCCGAGGCGCGTCGCCCAGATTCCACACCCCCAACGAACAAGTCGGTCGATCGAAGATCAGTCTCATGAAAGAAGACCACCGTCATCGTAAGGGCTGTGACTTTGTGGAAAGCGTATCGAACCCACGAAGATCGCGGAGGAACTCGGTGGGGCTTCTTCGGGGGTAACCGCTGTGGGCGAATTGGGGACGGCGTCGCGGGGCCGTTGATCCACATCTTGACCACACGGCACGCACAGGGCGTTCACAGGTGTTCCACAGGCCGATCGGGCGGGCGCAATGGCGGGCGATCGGCCCCGCGTCGAGGCGGCGGCGGCCCTCGAAGACGGCGGCCCGTGGAGCGGTCGAGCGCGGACGGGATGGGGTGAGCGGGGGCGCCGGTCGGAGCGGCGGGGGGGCGCCCCAAGGGCGGCGACCTGCCGGTCGAGGACGGCGCGCGCGGGCGGCGCGCAGGCCGACGCGGGCGCACCACGGGCAGGCGCTGGGGGCGCCCCCCGGGACGATGCAGCGGGTTCGGGGACAGCGGGCGCCGGCGCCCGTGGTTCAGCCGGGGAGCTTGC
The DNA here is from genome assembly GCA_020633465.1 of Myxococcales bacterium. Classification (GTDB taxonomy): domain Bacteria; phylum Myxococcota_A; class Bradymonadia; order UBA7976; family UBA1532; genus JACKDN01. The sequence continues at coordinate 133,100 of JACKDN010000003.1, read as the reverse complement.
GCTCGATGGCCTCGATCTCGGTGCGCAGGGTGTGGTCGGTCTCGAGGGCGCCCTTCACCTTGCGGCAGGCCGAGATGACCGTGCTGTGGTCCTTGCCGCCGAAGCCCTTCCCGATGGCCGGGTACGAGGACTGCGTGTGCTTGCGGCACAGGTACATGGCCACCGAGCGCGGCTGCGAGATGGCGCGGTGCCGGCGGGCCCCGCGCAGATCGCTCACCTTCACGTCGAAGTGCTCGGCCACCAGCTTCAGGATCGAGTCGATGCTGAGCGCCCGGGCGCGGTTCTCGACGAGGTCGCGCAAGGCCTCCTGCGCGAACTCGACGGTCAGCGCGCGCCCGCGGAAGCCGGCGTAGGCGGACAGCCGGATGAGGGCGCCCTCGAGCTCGCGCACGTTGGCCCGCACCAGCTTGGCCAGATAGAAGGCCACCGCGTCGGGCAGCTCGATGCCGTCGCGCTCGGCCTTGCTCTGCAGGATGGCCACGCGCGTCTCGAACTGCGGCGCCTTGATGTCGGTGATCAGGCCCCACTGGAACCGCGAGCGCAGGCGCTCCTCGAGCTGGGGAATCTCCTGCGGCGTCTTGTCGCTGGTCAGGACGATCTGCTTCTGGGCGGTGTGCAGCGCGTTGAAGGTGTAGAAGAACTCCTCCTGCGTGCGCTCCTTGCCCGCCAGCACGTGGACGTCGTCCATCAGCAGCACGTCGCACCGGGTGCGGTAGCGCTCCCGGAAGGCGTCCATGCTCTGGCGCTGGATGTTCTTGATCACCTGGTTGGTGAACTCTTCCGCGCTGACGTACGCGATGCGCAGCTCGGGGTGCGTCGCGCGCAGCGAGCGCGCGATGGCGTGCAGCAGGTGGGTCTTGCCGAGGCCCGTGCCGCCGTAGACGAACAGCGGGTTGAAGGTGCGCGCGGGATCCTGCGCCACCGCCAGCGCGGCCGCGTGGGCCATCTCGTTGGCGGGGCCGACGACGAAGGTGTCGAAGCTGTAGGCCGGGTTCAGGGGGAACGCGGCGAAGTCCCCCGTCTCGGGGGCCGCGGGCACCGTCGCGTCGTCGATCGGCACGTCGACCGCCGGCTCGGGGTCGGCTTCGACGTCGATGGTGGCCAGGGCGTTCGCCTTGCGGCGCTCGCTGACGCGCACGTCCACGTGCATGGGGCGCCCGGCGGCCTCGGTGACCGCCTCGTCGAGCAGGGTCTGGTAGTGCTCGCGCACCCAGTCCCGGAAGAACTCGTCGTCCACCTCCAGCTCGACGGCGTCCCCGGCGATGACCACCAGGCGCAGCGGCCGGAAGTAGGTGTTGAAGTTCTCGACCGTGACGCGGGCCCGAATGCCGGCCAGCGCGTTGTGCCAGATCTCCTTCAAAGGGGCGACCCACGACGCCTGGACAAGCGTATCCCCGAACCTCTGCCCGGATTGGCAGGGCCTTCTTCCGCTCGTACGCTGATGAGCTCGATTGTGTGGCCGCAGAAGCCGCGACCGCTGGTTGTTCTAACAGTCGCTTTTCGCGACCTGCAAGTCCGTTTTCCCGTTTTCCGAAAAGGCCAACGACTTCGGCCGAGTGGGTGAATGGTGCTCAATCGACGCCCCAAGGGTTGCCTCGTGGGGCCTCCGAAACGCGACGTTTTCGCGCTCGTCGCGGGGGCGCCTGTTGACGAACGGGACGGGCTGTGGTTCACTTCCGCGCCCCGTTCACGGGCACCGAGTCGACCGACCGGCGCGGCTCGTTTGATCCTGGAGACCGAGTTCCATGTCGAAGCGTACGTATCAGCCGAGCCGAATCTCCCGCCGTCGCACGCACGGCTTCCGGGCCCGCACGGCCACCAAGGCCGGGCGCGACGTGCTCAAGCGTCGCCGCCAGAAGGGTCGCAAGCGCCTGACGGTGTCCACCTACCGGAAGTGAGCCCCGACCCCGGCCAGGGGTTCCCCAAGCAGGTCCGCCTGCGCAAGCGCGCCGAGTATCTGGCGGTGCAGCGAGGGGGCGCGCGGGTCACGACCCCGCACTTCCTGGTCTATGGTCGACCGAACGGCGGCCGCCCGACGCGGCTGGGCGTGACGGTCAGCCGAAAGGTGGGTCGCGCGCACGCCCGCAACCGCATCAAGCGGTGGGCGCGCGAGGCCTTCCGTCGGCACCGGCTGGCGCTGCCGCCCGGCCTCGATCTCGTGCTCATCGCGCGCCAGGGGCGCGCGGCCGAGCGCTACGAGGACGTGGTCGGCGAGCTCCTGTCGGCGGCCGAACGGCTCCAGAGCGGCGGCCCCCCTCCTCGTCGAGGGGGCCGGCGGAGGCGACGCTGAGGTGCGACACCTCGCCATCCTGCTGATCCGGTTCTACCAGCGCGCCATCTCGCCCTGGCTGCCGGCGTCGTGTCGCTTCACCCCGACCTGCTCGCAGTACGCGATCGACGCCTACCGGGCGCACGGCGCGCTCGGCGGCACCTGGCGCACGGTGCGCCGCCTCGGCCGTTGCCATCCGTGGCATCCGGGCGGGTTCGATCCGGTGGACCCCGCATGAACAACCAGAACGACTTCGATCAGAAGCGCCTCATCGCCGCGGTGGCCCTCTCGGCCGTCGTGGTGCTGGTGTGGCAGAGCTTCTTCGCGCCCCCGCCGGTCGAGCCGGCGCCCAAGGCCGGCGCCGAGGCGTCCGGCCCGGCCGACGCGGGCGCCGCGCCCGCGCCCGAGGTGGCCCGCGCCGACGCGGACCAGCCGGACGCGCCGCCCCCGCCGACCGCGATCGAGGCCCGCGCGCCCGTGGTGCTGGGCATCGACGGCCGGCAGTCGCTCGAGCTGTCGAACGTGGACGGGCAGATCGCCGGGTGGGTGCTCGACGAGCACCAGTACCGCAAGCGGCAGGCCGACGGGGACGAGGTGCCCTTCCGCTTCGTCGACCAGCTCGATCGCGCCGAGGGTCCCGGCTACTTCCTGCCGCCCCTCGTCGAGCTCGAGCTGGGCGGGGCGGCCACCCGCGGCGACTACACGGTCGAGAAGGTGGATCCGCGCACCGCGGTCGCCCGCTACACCCACCCGGCCACGGGCGTGCAGATCGAGCGACGTTACACGCTGGCCGAAGACACCTATCGCACCGACGTGCAGGTCACCCTGCGCAACCCCGGCGTCGCCGCGGTGCCCTACGATCTGGCCGTGCGCCTGCGGGGCGCTCAGAACGACGCCGAGGCGGGCGGGGGCCTGTTCAGCCCGCCCATCTACCTCTTCGAGTCGGTGTGCCGGCACGCCGACGACTTCGAGCGCGCCCCCGCCAAGAAGGTGGCCGACGCGCTGACCGACGCCGACGAGCCCACGCGCTTCGCCGACGGCGTGCGCTGGGCGGGCGTCGACAACCGCTACTTCATGACGGCGTTGATGCCCCAGGCGGGCGAGGCCGAGGCCTGCGACTTCGATCTCGGGGCCGAGCCGGCCCGGGTGAAGCCGGACGCCGTCCCGCCCGGCTTCACCATGATGACGACCCGGGTCGATCTGACCGGCGGCGAGCTCGGCCCGGGCGCCGAGATCACCCGCTCGTTCTCGCTCTACGGCGGCCCCAAGAAGCTGGCCGCCCTGCGGGCGCAGGACCCCCCGCTCGACGACGCGATCGACTTCGGCTTCTTCGCGGCCCTGTGCGTGCCCCTGCTGTGGCTGATGCGCATGTTCCACGGCATCGTGGGCAACTGGGGCGTCGCGATCATCCTGCTGACGGTGCTGGTGAAGCTGCTGACGCTGCCGCTGACGCACAAGCAGTACAAGTCGATGGCCGGCATGAAGAAGGTGCAGCCCGAGCTGAAGAAGCTGCAGGAGAAGTACAAGGACGACAAGATCAAGCTTCAGCAGGAGATGATGAAGCTCTATCGGGAGAACAAGGTCAGCCCGCTCGCCGGCTGCCTCCCGATGCTGATGATGATGCCGATCTACTTCTCGCTGTACCGCACCATCTACTCGGCGGTCGAGCTGTACCAGGCCGACTTCGTGGGCTGGATTCACGACCTGTCGCAGCAGGATCCCTACTACGTGACGCCGGTGCTGCTCGGCGTGTTGATGCTTCTGCAGATGCGCTTGAACCCGTCCACCGGGGACGAGCTTCAGCAGAAGGTGATGATGTACGTGATGCCGGTGATGTTCACCGCGATGATGTTGTTCCTGCCCTCGGGCCTGGTGATCTACATCGCGGTCAACACGGTGCTGGGCATCGCGCAGCAGTGGTACATGTTGCGGCGCGCGGCCGACGAGCCCGCGCCGGTGCCCACCAAGCGGCGCAAGGAGGCCACGTGAGCGATCAGGGAAGCTGGACCGAAGAGGGCGCGCGCTTCCTCGAGGGTCTGTTCGACCGCCTGGAGCTGGATCTCGAGGCGACGCCCCGGGCCCCGCGCGACGAGTGGCTGGTCATCGAGATCGAGGGGGAGGCGCTCGACGTGCTCGAGCGGCGGGCCGATCTGCTCAGCGCGCTGACCCAGCTGACCACGCAGGCCATCAGCCGGGCGAGCGGCGAGCGCGTGCAGGTGCTGCTCGACGTCGGCGGCGGCTTCGACGCGCGCAAGGCGCTGCTCGAGCAGGTGGCCGCCGACGCCGCCCGGGCGGTCGAGCGCACCGGGCGCCGCGCCGTGATCGACCAGCTGTCCTCGTCGGAGCGCCGCGTCGTGCACACCGCCCTGGCCGACAACGCCGCGGTGGCCACCCGCAGCGAGGGGGACGAAGGCCACCGGCTGCTGCTGATCGAACGCGCCTGAAACGCCCGTAAATGCGAAGTTTTCGGCGCTCGCGGCTGCTTGTCGCGGGCCCGTCGGCGGTGCTACATTCGCCCGTCTGGCCGCCCCGCCTCGCGCGGGCGGCAGGGGGAGGGAGAACGGAATGAGCGAGCCCACCACCGAGGTCACCGAGCGCGAGGGCGCCGAGGCCTACGGCGCGGACAGCATCAAGGTCCTCAAGGGCCTCGAGGCGGTGCGCAAGCGGCCCGGCATGTACGTCGGCGACACGAGCGACGGCACCGGCCTGCACCACCTGGTGTACGAGGCGGTCGACAACTCGATCGACGAGGCCCTCGCCGGCTACTGCGACCGGGTGACGGTGCGCCTGCACCTCGACGGCAGCTGCAGCGTCGAGGACAACGGCCGCGGTATCCCCGTGGGCATGCACGCCGACGAGGGGCGCAGCGCCGCCGAGGTCATCATGACCGTGCTGCACGCCGGCGGTAAGTTCGACGCCAACTCCTACAAGGTGTCCGGCGGCCTGCACGGCGTCGGCATCTCGTGCGTGAACGCGCTGTCCGAGTGGCTCGAGCTCGAGATCCACCGCGAGGGCGGCATGCACACCCAGCGCTACGTGCGCGGGGCGCCCGAGACGTCGCTCGCCCGCGTCGGCGACACCCGCCGCACCGGCACGCACATCCGCTTCAAGCCCGACTCGGAGATCTTCGACGAGGTGTCGGAGTTCAGCTTCGACGTGCTCAGCCAGCGGCTGCGCGAGCTGAGCTTCCTCAACCGCGGCGTGGCCATCTCGATCATCGACGAGCGCGGCGAGGGCCGGCGGCACGACTTCAAGTACGACGGCGGCATCTCGTCCTTCGTCGAGCACCTCAACAAGAACAAGTCGCCGGTGCACGCGGTGCCGGTGCACTTCATCGAGACGCGCGACGACATCGAGGTCGAGGTCGCGCTGCAGTGGAACGACTCCTACCAGGAGCAGATCTACTGCTTCGCGAACAACATCCGGAACCGCGACGGCGGCACGCACCTGTCGGGCTTCCGCGACGCGCTGACGCGGACGGTCAACACCTTCGCGACCGCCGAGAACCTGCTGAAGGGCCTGAAGGCGACGCTGTCCGGCGACGACGTGCGCGAGGGGCTGACCGCGGTCATCTCGGTGAAGGTGCCCGACCCCAAGTTCAGCAGCCAGACGAAGGACAAGCTGGTCTCGTCCGAGGTGAAGCCGGTCGTGCAGGGCGCGGTGGCCGACAAGCTGAACGACTGGCTGCTCGAGCACCCGAACGAGGCGCGGGCGGTCATCAACAAGGCGATCGGCGCGGCGCAGGCGCGGGCGGCGGCGCGCAAGGCGCGCGAGCTGGTGCGGCGCAAGGGCGCCCTGGACACCGCCGCGCTGCCGGGCAAGCTGGCCGACTGCCAGGAGAAGGCGCCCGAGCGCAGCGAGCTGTACCTGGTGGAGGGTGACTCCGCCGGTGGATCGGCCAAGCAGGGGCGCGACCGCGCGACGCAGGCCATCCTGCCCCTGCGCGGCAAGATCCTGAACGTCGAGAAGGCGCGCCTGGACAAGATGCTGTCGAGCGCCGAGATCGCGACGCTGATCACCGCGCTCGGCACGGGCATCGGGGTGGACAACTTCGATCTCGCGAAGCTGCGCTACCACAAGATCATCATCATGACCGACGCCGATGTGGACGGCAGCCACATCCGCACGCTGCTCTTGACCTTCTTCTACCGGCAGATGCAGGACATCATCGAGCGCGGCCACCTGTACATCGCGCAGCCGCCGCTGTTCCGCGCCAAGAAGGGCAAGACCATCCGCTACCTCAAGAACGAGGCGGCGATGAGCGAGTACCTCATCGACGGCGCGGCGCGCGGGGCGCGCATCCACGTGGGCGACGCCGTGCTCGAGGACACCCACCTGCGCAACCTGCTGGTGAAGCTGGCGCGGTTCTTCGCCGATCTCGAGCGGGTGCAGCGCCGCGCCGACGATCGCATCATCGAGGGCCTCGTGGTCGAGGGCCTGGCCGAGGGCAACGCGCTGGCGACCGAAGAGGACGCCCGCTCCCTGGGCGAGGTGGTCGTGGGTTACCTCGACCGCCACTACCCCGACGAGATCCCGGTGCGCGTGCAGGTCGAGGAGGTCTTCGCGCCCCCGGTGCCGGTGGAGCTGGGGGTCACGGACGTCGAGGGCGCCATCGAGGACGAGGACGAGGGAGAAGGCGAGGCCAGCGAGCCCGCCCTCACCCCGAGCGAGCCGGAGCCGCCGGCCTCGTTGGGCTGGCGGGTCATCCTGCGCTCGCGCGTGCGGGGAGCCGAGCGCCGGACCGTGCTGGATCGCGCTCTGTTCGAGTCGGTGCCGTTCAGCGCGGTGCGCGATCTGTACGGGCAGCTCGAGGCCTTCGGCGGCGCGCCCTACACCCTCGAGCTGAACGACGACCGCACGCAGTTCGACTCGCTGCGGCCCATGCTCGAGTCGCTGATGGCCGCGGGCCGCAAGGGCCTCGACATCCAGCGCTACAAGGGCCTGGGCGAGATGAACCCCGAGCAGCTGTGGGAGACGACGATGGATCCCGAGGTGCGCACGCTGCTGCAGGTGCGCATCGACGACAGCGTCGAGGCCGACGGCATCTTCACCGTGCTGATGGGCGACAACGTCGAGCCCCGGCGCGACTTCATCGAGCGCAACGCGCTGAACGTCAAGAACCTGGACGTGTGACCCGGTGATCGGGTCGGCCCCGTGAACGAGGCCTACCTGGCCACGATCACCGACGCCTTCCTCGCGGCGAGCGGCCGCGGGTTGATGCTGTCGGCCCGCGACCTCGAGCTGGTGCGCGGGTGGGCCCGGGCCGGGGTCCCCGCCGACATCGTGGTGCAGGGCATCCGCGACGCCTTCGAGCCGGCGCCCGCGCGGCGCGTGCGCGGGCTGGCCTACGTGGTGCCGGCCGTCGATCGGGCGGTCAAGGCGTGGCGGGCGCGCGGGGTGGGCGCGCACACCGGCGCGTCCGACGTCGGCGCGGCGGCGCTGCCCGCCCTCGAGCGCCTCGTCGCGGCGGTGGCGCGCGCGCACCGCGGGGCCGGCTCACCGGCGATGGCCGCCGCCCTCGAGATCACCGGGCGCGCGCTGGAGGCGCTGGCGCAGCGGGCGGCGGTCGACGCGTCGGTGGACGTCCAGGATCACCTCGACGCCCTGGTCGACCAGCTGACCGAGGCGGCGCACGCCGCGTTGCCCGAGGCGGTGCGGGATCGCGTCGACGCCCAGATCGCCCTCCAGGTGCGCCGCGAGGCCGATCTGCAGGGCGCCGCCGAGCTGGACGCGCTGCGCCGCGCCGCCCGCTGGCGCTGGATGCGGCGTCACCTCGGCCTGCCGGCCTTCGAGGTCGAGGCCGAGGCCTGGTAGCTCAGCGGGGCGCCGCGCCGGGCAGGGTGTCGAGCAGGCGCACGGCCGACGCGGGCAGCACGAGGGGCACGGTCGGTCGGTCCGAGGCGCGCAGCCAGCGCGCGGGGCCGTCGGCGTAGCGCGCGCCGATCGTCAGCCGCAGGGCGCCGGCGCCCTCGGCCTCGAGCCACAGCTCGGCAAAGGGCGGCTCGGTGAACGGATCGACGGCGGGCGCGGTGGGGAAGCCGGCCGTCCGCCACTCGGGCAGCGCGGTGATCAGGGCCGAGGCCGCGACGGACGCGGGGCGCCCCTCGGCGTCGACCCACCCTTCGCCGGCACGGACGAGGCGGCCCGCAGCCGGACCGACGCGCCACCGCACGGCGCGCGGGGCCCGCCAAGCCGGCGGCACGACCCGGGCGTCGCGCAGCCGGTCGGCCGGCACGTCGAGGAACAACAGCCGGCTCGGCTCGACGCGCGCGCGCCGGTCTCCCACCGCCACGGCCGGATCGCCCGGCCCCGAGCGGGCGAGCCGCAGCGTGATCGGCGGCCCGTCGGCGCGCTCGATCGTCAGCCGCACGGGCCACGTCTGGCCGGCGGGCACGTCGAAGGACGTGGCGCGCAAGGTGCCCAGGCTGGTGAGCACCGCGTCGGCGCCGCCCGGATCGACCCGCCAGCCCGCGGGCTCGACCAGGCGCCAGGGCGCGTCGGCGTCGGCGCGCTCGAGGATCCACCCGTCGCCGCGGTCGTCCCGGCGCTCGATCCGACGGACGTCGTCGCGGCGCAGATCCGGCAGCAGGGCACGCTCGCGCCAGGCGTCGGGGGGGCGGTCGAAGGCCCGGCGCAGCGCGGCGCCCGCGCGGACGACGCGCCCCGGCTCGATCACGAGGAAGGTCTCGCGGCCGCCGAGGGTCTTGCCCAGCCGAAAGGCGACGGGATCGCCGGCGCGGGGCACCAGCCGGACGCGCAGGCTGCCGGGCCCCACGCCGAAGCGGCTCGGATCCTCGTCGGGGGCGGCGGCGACCGGGGCCAGGGGCACCGGCCGACCCAGCGCCTCGCGCAGCAACGCGGCGGCGCCCGCGTCGAGGGCGTCGCCGCTCGGCTCGACCCGCCAGCCCCCGTCGGCCCGCGCCAGCGCCCAGCGCACGTCGCCCTGGGCCAGCTCGACGCGCATCAACGTGTCGAGGGCGGGCAGCGCGTCCCGCGGCGTCGCGGGCGGCGGCGCGGCGCGAGGCCACCAGACCAGGACGGCCAGCCCCAACGCCGTCACCGCCAGCCGGGACACGCGGGTCTTCATCGACGGTCTCGCCGCCGTCGCCGCCCCAGGCGGATCAGCGCCCACAGCAGGCACAGCAGCGGCGGCCCCGCGATGTTGCCCAGCCGCACCCACAGCCGCGTCGAGGCGTCGGTCGCGTCGAGGGGCGGATCGTCCGCGCGGCGGCCCCGCAGGGCGGTCAGCTCCGCGTCGTCGAGGGCCCAGTCCACGGCGTTCTGCAGCATCAGCAGGGCGTCGGTGTGGGCCGCGAGGAAGCGCGCGCCCGAGGTGACCAGCACCACGCGCGCGGGCCCCACCGCCCGGCGCAGCGGGGGCGGATCGGGCGCGCCGGTGCGGGCGTCGAGGGGCGCGTCGGCGGGTCGCGGGGGGATGTCCGCGTCGGCGAAGGCGCTGTCCCAGCTGCCTCGCAGCGCGATCGCGACGGTGTGGGGCCCGGGCAGCTCGTCGGCCGGTGCGGGCGCGCGGGCCGCCGCCGGATCGAAGCTGCGCAGGCCGCGCCGGGCGACGGACGAGGGCGCCGTCCGGACGAGCGGCGACACCGCGTGACCGGCGGCGATCGCTCGGCTCGCGTCGATGGGCACGGCCAACGGCACGACCAGCGTGCGCAGGCCCGCGGTCACCGGGTGCTCGGCCAGATCGGTCGCGACGGGGAACAGCGGGTGGTCGGCGCGGGCGGGCCGGCCGGCGGCGTCGAGGCCGACGATGGCCGGCGCGGGGTGCGCGCGATCGAGCACCAGCCGATCGGCCGCGAGGTCGAGGCCCGCGGCCGCCAGGACGGGCTCGAGCCCGGTCGCGACCGGCACCAGGACGTCCGGAAACAGCGGGCTGCGATCCACGAAGTCGGCCACGACCACCAGCGCCTTGCCCTCGAGCAGGAACTGATCGAGCACGAAGCGGGCGCGGGGCTCGAGGGGGCGGCGGGGCGCGACCATCAGCAGCAGATCGACGTGGGGCGGGACGCGGTCCGGCGCGAGGGTGATCGCCTCCAGCCGGCCGGCGCTGCCCAGCACGTCGGCGAGCGGGCCGTCGAGCACGGGGGGCTCGCCGTGGCCGGTCGTCACGCCGATCACCGGCTGGGTGCGGGCGCCGCGCAGCGCGTCGAGCGCGCGCACGAGGCCGTGCTCGACGTCGGCCACGCGCTCGGCGGCCCGCGCCACCGCCACCCGATCGCTGGCGAGCCACACGACCCCCATGACGGTCTGCTGCACGACTCGGCGATCGGCGTCGAGGGCCTGCAGGGCGACGGGGCGCAGGCCCAGGCGCTCGGCCTCGGCCTCCAGCGCGGCCCGCTCGTCGGGCGCGAGGTCGGGATCGGTCGGATCGCGGACGACGAGGCGCACGCGGCCGTCGCTGGCGTCGACCATGTCCTCGAGTACGTCGCGGGTGGCCGCGGCCACGCGGTCGAAGGGAGGGGGCGCGGCGCTCGGCAGGAAGGCGCGGGCCTCGACGGGCGCGGTGAGGGCGCCGAGGCGCTCGAGCGTGACGGGCGCCAGGCTGTGGCGGCCGTCGCGGGTCAGGTCGAGGCGGTGGCCGTAGCGCCGACCCGCCAGGGCCACCAGCGCCCCCACGACGATCCACAGGGCGACCGCCAGGGCCGCCCGCCGGCGTGCGCGGCCGATCACCGCCACCGCCGGGCGTCGACGGCTTCGATGGCGAGGCCGATCGCCGCCACCGCGACGCCGACGAAGACGGTGAGATCGCGGGTGTCGAGCACCCCCCGGGCGGCCGAGGTGAAGCGGGCCTCGAAGCCGATCGCGGCCACCCAGCCGCCCAAGGGCGCGGGCAGCAGGGGATGCGCCCGCCCCACCAGGTAGAAGCCGAAGCACAGCCCGAAGCCCACGACGTAGGCCACCACCTGGCTGCTGGTCAGGGCGCTGGCGAGCACGCCCAGGGCGAGGTAGGCGCCGATCAGGGCGAGCAGCCCGACGTAGCCGCCCAGGACCGGGCCCCAGTCCAGCGGACCGAGCGCCGCGACGGTCAGCGGGATGGGCAGCGTGGCGGCCAGCGCCAACGCGGCGAGCCCCAGCGCGCCGACGAACTTGCCCACCACCAGCGCGGCCGTCGACAGGGGCCAGCTGCGCAGCAGGTCGAGCTGCCCGGTGCGCTGCTCCTCGGCCAGCGACCGCATCGCGAGGGCGGGCGCCAGCAGGGTCGACACGAAGGGGGCGAACTCGAAGAAGGGCCGCAGGGTGGCGCGGCCCTCGACGAAGAAGGGGTGCAGCCCGAAGACGTAGGCGGCGGTGAGCGCGGCGAAGGCGCCCACCAACAGGAACGCCAGCGGCTGGTTGAGGGCGCCCCGCACCTCGCGGGCCGCGACGGCCAGGGCGCTCATGACGGCGGGGCGCCGGTGACGGCGCGGAAGACGGTGTCGAGATCGTCGCGGATGGTCTCGAGCGCGAACAGGCGCCAGCCCTCGGCCTGCACGCGGGCCGCGACGGCGGGGCGCGGATCGTCGGCGGCGTCGGCGTGGACCTCCACCGCGGCGCGCGCGGCAGGGGCGCGGGCGGGGCGGACGTCCCGCACGCCGGGCAGGCCCTCGAGGGCCCGAGCCAGCCGCGTCGCATCCGCACCCTCTATCTCTACGCGCACGCGCGCGCGAGCGAGCGCGTCCGGTCGACCGTCGGCCACGACCCGGCCGGCGTGCAGGATGGCGACCCGGTCGGCGACGGCGTGCACCTCGCTCAGGTGGTGGCTGCTGAAGACGATCGTGTGGGTGCCGCCCAGCTCGCGGACCAGCGTGCGCAGGCCGAGCACCTGGTTCGGATCGAGGCCGCTGGTCGGCTCGTCGAGCAGCAGCACCGGCGGATCTCGCAGCAGCGCCTGGGCCAGGCCCACCCGCTGGCGGTAGCCCTTGGACAGGGCCCGCAGCGCGCGGCGGCGGACGTCGCCCAGCGCGCAGCGCTCGATGACGCGCTCGACGGCGGCGCGGCGAGCGCGGCGCCCGAGGCCGGCCACGCCGCCGGCGAAGTGGAGGAACTCGAGGACGTCGAGATCGGGGTGGGCCGGCGCGGCCTCGGGCAGATACCCGACGCGCGCCCGCTGGCGGGCATCGTCCGGGTTCAGCGGCTCGCCGAGGATCTCCACCTGACCGGCGGTCGGCAGGAGCAGCCCGGCCAGCACCCGCAGCACCGTCGTCTTGCCCGCGCCGTTGGGACCGAGGAAGCCGAGGACCTCGCCGCGAGCCACCTGCAGGTCGACGCCGCGCAGCGCGCGCACCGATCCGAAGGCTCTCTCGAGGCCGGCGACGCGGAGGGCTACAGCGTCGCTCATGCTTGTGGGGCGCGGCTTTGAGCCGAAAGTCGGTTGACGGTTTCGGGGTCTGGTGTTAGCGTCCCGCGTCCACCGCACCCCACAGGAGCGCGTCGGCGCAATGGATCCCCTTCAGAACAGCCTGCGTACGATGGGCGGGGTCGTCATCGACCTCGACTACTCGTTCGTCATTCAGCTCGGCATTGTGCTGGTTCTGATGGTGCTGCTCAAGCAGCTCATTTTCGAGCCGTACCTGAAGAGCATCGTGGCCCGCGACGCCCGCACCGACGAGGCCCGCGACGACGCGGACGCCCTGCGCAAGCGCGCGGCCGAGCTGTCCGATCGGTACGCGGCGGGGCTGCACGACGCCCGCGAGGCGGCGTTCGAGGCGCGCCAGGCGCTGCGCATCACCGGCGCCGCCGAGAAGGAGGCCGTGGTGACCGAGGCCCGGCAGGACGCCGCGCGCACCCTCGAAGAGGGGCACACGCAGGCCGCCACGCAGTTCGAGGCCGCGCGCACCAAGCTGCTGGCGCAGGTCGACGACATCGCCCGGCTGGTGGTGGAGAAGGTCCTCGGGCGGGGGGTGTGAGATGAGCCGCATGCGAGCCCGAGACCAGGTCGTCCTCACCGCCGCGTCGCTGGCCGTGTCGTCGGTCGCGCAGGCCGCCGGCCCCGGGGGCTGGGCCACGGTGGCCTACCACGCCATCAACTTCGCCATCCTCGCGGCGGCCGTCGTGTACTTCGCCAAGCGCCCCATCGCGCGGGCGCTCGAGGCGCGGGCGGACGGCATCGCCAAGGACATCGACGAGGCCAGCCGGCTGCACGCCGAGGCCCGCCGCATGCTCGACGAGTACGAGGCGAAGATCGGCAAGCTCGAGGCCGAGAAGGCCGAGCTGCTCGAGACCTACCGGCGCGAGGGCGAGGCCGAGAAGGCCCGCATGCTCGAGGACGCGAAGGCCGAGGCCGAGCGCATCCGCCGCGAGGCCCGGCGCAGCGCCGAGAACGAGCTCAGCCGGGCGCGCGAGCGCCTCGAGGCCGAGGTGATCGACCTCGCCATCGCGTCGGCCGAGAAGGCGATCGCCGAGAAGGTGACGCCCGCCGACCATCGCCGGCTCACCGCCGACTACCTGAGCCGACTCGAAGAGACTTCGCCCGGAACCTGACGAGTCTGCCCGCGCGGCTAAGGAGATCCAGACGGTGCGCGCCCCGACGATCGCCCATCGCTACGCCCGAGCGCTGCTCGACATCGGCGTCGAGCGGAAGAACTTCGAGCAGCTCGGTCGCGAGCTCGACCGCGTCGTGGGTCTGTACGACTCGACCGATCTGGCCGAGCTGTTCCGGAACCCGAAGTTCGACGCCGAGGCCCGCAAGAAGGTGCTCACCGAGCTGCTGCGGCGCCTGATGGTCAGCCCGATCTGCCGCAACTTCCTGCACCTGCTCGTCGATCGCAACCGCATCACCTACCTGCCCGACATCGTCGAGGCGTACCACGACCTGGCCGACGAGCACGCCGGACGGCTGCGCGCCCGGGTGGCCGTGGCCCACCGGCTGAGCGAGCCGGAGGTCGCGCGCCTGCGCACGGTGCTGCAGAAGGTCACCGGCCGACAGGTGGTCGTCGAGCAGGAGGAGGATCCCTCCATCCTCGGCGGCGTGATCACCCGCATCGGCGGCCAGATCTACGACGGCAGCGTGCGCGCCGAGCTCGACGCCCTGCGCAGCCGCCTCAAGCAGATTCGATAGACGCGGACTCGCCCGTCTGCGGCGGGCCCGACCACGGAGAGCGACCCCGATGGACATCAAGGTCGAGGAAATCAGCCGGATCATCCGGCAGCAGATCGAGGACTACGACAAGCAGGTCGAGGTCAGCGAGACCGGGACCGTGCTGTCGTGTGGCGACGGTATCGCCCGCGTCTACGGCCTCGAGAAGGCGATGGCCGGCGAGCTGCTGGAGTTCCCGCACGACGTGCAGGGCATGGTCCTCAACCTCGAGGAGGACAACGTCGGTGTCGCGCTGCTCGGCGAGGCGAACCTGATCAAGGAGGGCGACGAGGTCAAGCGCACCGGGCGCATCGTCGACGTCCCGGTCGGCGAGGCCCTGCTCGGCCGCGTGGTCAACGCCCTCGGTCAGCCCATCGACGGCCTCGGCCCCATCGAGTCGGCCCACCGCCGCAAGGTGGAGATCAAGGCCCCGGGCATCATGCCCCGCAAGTCGGTGCACGAGCCGCTGCAGACCGGCCTGAAGGCCATCGACGCGATGGTGCCCATCGGGCGCGGGCAGCGCGAGTTGATCATCGGCGACCGCCAGACCGGCAAGACGGCCGTGGCGATCGACACGATCATCAACCAGAAGAACACCGACGTGCACTGCATCTACGTCGCCATCGGCCAGAAGCAGTCGACCGTCGCGCAGGTGGTCGAGAAGCTGAAGGCCCACGGCGCGATGGAGTACACGACGGTGGTGTCGGCGGCCGCGGCCGACCTCGCCCCGCTGCAGTTCCTCGCCCCGTACACCGGCTGCACGATGGGCGAGTACTTCCGCGACAACGGCAAGCACGCCGTCATCATCTACGACGACCTCAGCAAGCAGGCGGTGGCCTACCGCCAGATGTCGCTGCTGCTGCGTCGCCCGCCGGGCCGCGAGGCGTACCCCGGTGACGTGTTCTACCTGCACAGCCGCCTGCTCGAGCGCGCCTGCAAGCTGAACGAGGAGAACGGCACGGGCAGCCTGACCGCCCTACCGATCATCGAGACGCAGGCCGGCGACGTCTCGGCCTACATCCCGACCAACGTGATCTCGATCACCGACGGCCAGATCTACCTGGAGAGCGACCTGTTCTTCTCGGGCATCCGCCCGGCGATCAACGTGGGTCTGTCGGTGTCGCGCGTGGGTGGCTCGGCGCAGACGAAGGCGATGAAGAAGGTGGCCGGTACGCTGCGGCTCGACCTGGCGCAGTACCGCGAGATGCAGGCCTTCGCGCAGTTCGCCAGCGATCTCGACAAGAGCACGCAGCAGCAGCTGCACCGCGGCGAGCGCCTCGTCGAGGTGCTGAAGCAGCCCCAGTACCAGCCCCTGCCCTTCGAGCACCAGGTGCTGGTGATCTACGCGGCCACGAAGGGCTTCGTCGACCACCTGCCGGTGAAGAGCCTGGCCGGCTACCAGAAGGAGCTGATCGCCTTCTTCGAGACGAAGCACAAGAACGTGCTCGACGAGATGCGGGCGACCGGCAAGCTGGACGACAGCGTCGAGTCGGGGATGAAGAAGGGCATCGAGGCCTTCAACGCGCAGTTCTCGGCCTGAGCGCGCGGCGCCGCGGTCGATCGCGCTGATCGACCGCAGGTCGCTGCTCGGGACGAGGTCGGCACGAACGGGAGAACGGCGGCATGCCGAGCTTGAAGGACATTCGCAAGCGGATCTCCTCGGTGAAGAACACCCAGAAGATCACGAAGGCGATGAAGCTGGTCAGCGCGGCCAAGCTGCGGCGGGCGCAGGACGCCATGCTGCAGCTGCGGCCCTACGCGGCCAAGCACCGCGAGATGCTCGAGTCGCTCGCCGCCCAGCTCGGCGGCGACGAGGCGCCGCACCCGCTGCTGCAGGCGCACGACGAGGTGAAGCGCGTGGGCGTGCTGGCGCTGAGCAGCGACCGCGGCATGTGCGGCGCGTTCAACAGCCAGATCATCAAGCGCACCCAGCAGTACGTGAAGTCGCGCGGCGACGTCGCGGTGGCGGTCTATCCGCTGGGCCGGCGCATGGTGACCGCCATGGAGAAGGGCGTCGCCGAGGTGCCCGAGGCCTTCGGTGAGATCATCCCCGCGACCAGCACCGAGACCATCCGACACATCACGGACACCCTCGTCGACGGCTTCCTGAAGGGGGAGCTCGACGAGGTCGTGATCGTGTCGAACCGCTTCCGGAGCGCCATCTCGCAGGAGGCCGCGGTGCTGCCGCTGCTGCCGGTGACGCCCGAAGGTGAGGCCGACGAGGTCGGCGGCGAGATGATCTACGAGCCCGACCAGACGGCGCTGTTGCAGTACGTCGTGCCGCGCTACATCGAGGTGCAGATCCGCCAGGCCATCCTGGAGTCGATCGCCGGCGAGCACGCGGCCCGCATGAACGCCATGAACAACGCGACCGACAACGCCTCCGAGATGATCGGCTCGCTGACCTTGCAGATGAACCGGGCCCGCCAGGCGGCCATCACGACGGAGCTGATGGAGATCATCGGCGGCGCCGAGGCCCTGAAGTAAACGATTCGCCGGGCCGCGCAGCCCGGCTTCGAGGAGTCACCATGAGCGAGCAGCTCGGTCGGATCGCGCAGGTGTTGGGCCCGGTCGTCGACGTCCACTTCGAGGGCGGCGTCCTGCCCGAGATCAACACGGCCCTGCGCATCAGCAACGCGGCGATCAGCGACGCGGAGTGGAACCTCACCGTCGAGGTGGCGCAGCACCTGGGCCAGAACACGGTGCGCACCATCGCGATGGACTCGACCGACGGTCTGGTCCGCGGCGCGCCGGTGCAGAACACCGGGGCGGGCATCAGCGTGCCGGTGGGCGCGCCGACGCTCGGCCGCATCATGAACGTCGTCGGTGATCCCGTCGACGAGAAGGGCCCCATCGGCGCGACGGAGAAGCGCGAGATTCACCGCGCGCCGCCGCCCCTCGAGGATCAGAGCGCGACGGTCGAGACCTTCCCCACCGGCATCAAGGTGGTGGATCTGCTCGCGCCCTACGCGCGTGGCGGCAAGATCGGCCTGTTCGGCGGCGCCGGCGTGGGCAAGACCGTGCTCATCATGGAGCTGATCAACAACGTCGCCATCAAGGGCGGCGGCCTGTCGGTGTTCGCCGGCGTGGGCGAGCGCACCCGCGAGGGCAACGACCTCTTCTGGGAGATGGTCGAGTCGGGCGTCATCAAGCCCGACAACCTCGAGGAGTCCAAGGTGGCCCTCGTGTACGGCCAGATGAACGAGCCCCCGGGCGCGCGTGCCCGCGTGGCCCTGTCGGCGCTGACCGTCGCGGAGTACTTCCGCGACGAGCAGGGCCTGGACATGCTGCTCTTCGTCGACAACATCTTCCGATTCACTCAGGCGGGCTCCGAGGTGTCGGCGCTGCTCGGCCGTATCCCCTCGGCCGTGGGTTACCAGCCGACGCTGGCCACCGAGATGGGCGCCCTGCAGGAGCGCATCACCTCGACCAAGAAGGGGTCGATCACGTCGGTGCAGGCCATCTACGTGCCCGCCGACGACCTGACCGACCCGGCGCCGGCGACGGCCTTCGCCCACCTCGACGCCACCACGGTGCTCAGCCGGAAGATCGCCGAGATGGCCATCTACCCGGCGGTGGATCCGCTCGACTCGAGCAGCCGTCTGCTGGATCCCTCGGTCGTGGGCGAGCACCACTACGCGGTCGCGCGCGAGGTGCAGGCGACGCTGCAGCGCTACAAGGATCTGCAGGACATCATCGCCATCCTCGGTATGGACGAGCTGTCCGAAGAGGATCGCCTGACCGTGGACCGCGCCCGCAAGATCCAGAAGTTCCTGTCGCAGCCCTTCCACGTCGCCGAGCAGTTCACCGGCATGAAGGGCGTCTTCGTCGAGCTCGACGAGACGATCAAGGGCTTCAAGATGATCGTCGACGGCGAGGTCGACGACCTGCCCGAGCAGGCCTTCTACATGGTGGGCACCATCGAGGACGCCCAGGAGAAGGCCAAGAAGCTGGCGGCGGCCTGAGGCCCCGGCGGCGTAGCGAGGAGGCGACATGGCCGACCTGAAGCTCGAGATCGTCACCCCGACGGGCAAGGTGCTGGACACCGAGGCCAGCACCATCACCGCGCCCGGGGCGAACGGTCAGTTCGGCGTGCTGCCGGACCACCGGCCCGCGCTGGTGATGCTGGGCGGCGGCGCCATCACCTTCGAGACCAAGTCGGGGCCCGGCAAGGTCTTCATCCGCGGCGGCGTCGCCGAGGTGCGGATGGACGGCGTGCTGGTGCTGGCCGACGAGGCGATCAAGCCGGAGGCGGTCGACCGTGGTGAGGCCGAGGCGGTGTTGAAGGCCACCGACAAGGCCTTCGCGGCGCACGACTACCTCGACGACGAGCGCGTGCGCCGCCTGGAGAGCGACCGCGCCTACGCCGAGTCGATCCTGAAGGTGGCCGGCCACTGAGCCGGCCCCGCCGGCCGCCGGGCCGGTGATCTGCGGGCGGTCGACCGACCACCCGCTCCCCTCCCCGCTTCGTCCACCGAGGTTCGCTCGAGCGCGCCGCGGGGTGAGCCCCGCGGATCAGACGCCCTCGAGGCCGCCGATCAGATCGATCAGGCGCTCGAGCTCTTCGAGGCTGTGGAAGCGCACCTCGATGCGGCCCTTCCCGCGGCGCTGCACCAGCCGAACAGGCGCGCCGAGCGCGGCGCGCAGCTGGGCTTCGACCGCCTCGTCCGCCGCGCTGCGCGGGGTGGGCGCCGGGCGGTCGGCGCCGGGCGCAGGCGCGCTGTCGGGGCTGGCGTCGGCCGCGTCGTCGTCGGCCAGCGCCTCGACGGGCTCGCCGTCCCGCACCGCGCGCGCCCGCCGCTCGGTCTCGCGCACGCTCCAGCCCTGGGCGATGGCGATCTCGGCCAAGGCCTGCCGGTCGTCGTCGGGCGCCGTGAGCAGCGCGCGGGCGTGGCCGGCGGTCAGCTCGCCCCCCACGAGCGCGCGGCGCACGCCGTCGGGCAGCTTCAGCAGCCGCAGCGCGTTGGCCACGGTCGCGCGGTCCTTGCCGACGCGCTGGGCGATCTGCTCCTGCGTCATGCCGTAGGTGTCGGCCAGGTGGCGGTACGCGTCGGCCTCTTCGATGGGGTCGAGATCCTCACGCTGGACGTTCTCGACGAGGGCCAGCTCGAAGGCCTTGGCGTCGGACACCTCGCGCACGACGACGGGCACCTCGCTCAGGCCCGCCGCCTTCGAGGCCCGGTACCGGCGTTCACCGGCGATGATCTCGTAGCGCTGCGGGCCGAGGGCGCGCACCAGGATGGGCTGCAGCAGGCCGTCGGCGCGGATCGAGGCCGTCAGCTCGGCGAGGTGGACGTCGTCGAACCGGGTGCGCGGCTGGTGCGGCGCGGGGTGGATCTGGTCGAGCGGCAGCGTCAGGGGCGACCGCGAGGTCGCGGCCGAGGCGCTGGCGCTGTCGGCCCCGGGGATCAGCGCGGACAGGCCGCGGCCGAGGGCCGGGCGGCGGGGCGACTGGCTCACGGCGCGCTCCCTTCGGTCGTTCGGTGGCGCTCGCACAGCAGGCGCGCGAGCTGGCGGTAGGCCCGCGCGCCCCGCGAGGCCCGATCGTAGTGGTGGATGGACTTGCCGAACGAGGGGCTCTCGGACAAGCGGACGTTGCGCGGGATGACCACGTCGAAGACCAGGTCGCCGAAGAAGCCGCGGGCCTCTTGCGCCACCTGGTGCGACAGGTTGTTCCGCGTATCGAACATGGTCAGCAGGATGCCCTCGATGCTCAGGCCGGGGTTCAGCCGGCGCTGGATGAGCTCGATGGTACGGGTGAGCTGCGACAGGCCTTCGAGCGCGAAGTACTCGCATTGCAGCGGGATGAGCGCCGAGTTGGCCGCGGTCAGCGCGTTGATCGTCAGCAGCCCGAGCGAGGGCGGGCAGTCGATCACCACGAAGTCCGGCTGTCGCCCGCTGCGCTGGATGGCCTCGCGCAGCCGATGTTCGCGCGCGATGGCGTCGACCAGCTCGACCTCGGCGCCGAACAGATCCTGGTTCGAGGGCAGCACCCACAGGTGCTCGATCTCGGGCGCCGGGATCTGCAGATCGGGCAGCTCGCCCATGCCGATCAGCGCGTGATAGATGCCGCGGCGCTGCGCGTTGGGATCGATGCCCAGGCCGCTGGTGGCGTTGGCCTGCGGGTCGAGATCGATGAGCAGGGTGTCGGCGCCCTCGAGCGCGAGGCCGGCGGCGAGGTTGACGGCGGTGGTGGTCTTGCCCACGCCGCCCTTCTGATTGGACACGCAAATCGTGTAGCTGCGCATGCGGCGCTGATAGCATAGGCGCCGTTCGGGAACCAGCCGGGCGTGCGTTTCACGTGAAACATCGAGGTCGATGGGGGTGGCATGGCGCTGTTGCGCAAAGACGAGGTGGTCGCCGCGGCCGAGCCGGTGCGGGCCGAGATGGGCGCGCTGCTCGGGCGGGGCAGCCGCTTCGAAGGCAAGCTGAGCTTCGAGGGCACCGTGCGGATCGACGGCGAGTTCGTCGGCGACATCGTGGCCGACGGCCAACTGCTGGTCGGTGAGGGGGCCGTGGTCGAGGGCACCGTGCGGGTGGCCACCGCCATCATCAGCGGCACCGTCAACGGCACGGTGTCGACCAGCGGCGCGTTGGAGCTGAAGCGCAGCGCCCGGGTGACCGGCGAGCTGGCGGTCGAGAGCTTGATCGTGGAGCGCGGCGCCTTCTTCGAAGGCTCCGTGAAGATGGGCGATCAGGCGGGGCGCGTCGCGCGGACGTAGCGCTCGACCGTGCGGGGGTGCCCGTCGGCGCCGCGGTAGTCCACCCGCCCGTCCGGCCGCCAGCCGTCCCGCTCGAAGGGCGGCCGGCGCGCCGCGAGCATCCGCAGCAGCTGCACCACGGGGGCGCCGCCCTGCAGCGCGAGGTCGGGCCACGCCCCGGGGTCGACGACGGCGCGGCTGACCACCGCGACGGGGTGGTCGAGTTCGACGGGCCAGCGGGCGCGCTCGACGCGCACGCCGACCAGGCCGAGCGTCTGGGCTGCGGTGCGCAGGAAGGCCGCGCGCTTGGTGCGCGGCTCGACCACCACGACGGGCCGGGCCGGATCGAGGCACGCGACCACGAGGCCCGGCACCCCGCTGCCCGCGCCCACGTCGACCAGCGGCAGCTCGGCGGACGCCGCCCTCGCCACGGCGACCCCGTCCACCACGTCGACCGACCAGGGATCGTCGAGGCTGCCCGGCCCGCTGAGGTTGTGCGTCCGTGACCAGCGCGCCCGCAGCTCGAGGAAGGCGGCGAGGCGGGTGGCCGCCTCGTCGGACGGGGTGAAGGCGAGGGCCGCGCGCTCGAGGGCGCGCTCGAGCCGAGCGAGCGGGGCGGTCACTCGGCGCAGGGCGAGGTGACGCTGAGCGCCGTCTCGGTGGCGGCGCCGGTCGACGTGTCGCGCGCCAGGGCGCGCACGGTCAGGGAGGCGGGCGGCGTCGTGGGGCGCAGGGCGCAGGCCTGGACACCGGAGAGGCTGGCGCCCAGCCGGTCGCAGGGGGCCGTGCACGGCGCGTCGTCGGGGCCGCACGGCGCGGCCCACTCGACGCGGTGCAGCCGGCCCTCGGCGGTGCGCTCGGTGGACAGGCCCGTCAGCCCGTCACCGCCCGCGCCGGTGGGGATGCGCGCCGCCCCGTCGGGCAGCATGGCCACCAGCTCGAGGTCGGCGGGATCCATCTCCAGGTCGACGAGGCGGACCAGCACGAACAGTCGGTCGCCCTCGCTGCACAGGCCGACGGCCTCGGCCGACGGCGGGCGGTTGCGGACGTCGACGACCTCGTCGCAGGCGACGAGGGCGAGGCAGGCGGTCAGCCCGAAGACTGCGCGCTTCATGGGGTCACTCCAGCGTTGAATCGTGCGTCGGCGGCGCGCAGGCACGCGGCCGCCGCGTCGTGCATCCGCCCGTTGGACGCGAGCACGTCGCCGGCGTCCAGCACCAGCGGCTCGCCGTCGCGCGCGGTGACGCGCCCACCGGCTTCGGTCACCAACAGCACGCCGGCGGCCAGATCCCAGGTGGACAGCCGGTCCTCCCAGAACACGTCGAGCCAGCCGGCGGCCACGAAGGCGAGATCGAGGGCCGCGGCGCCGGCACGTCGCAGCCCCTGGGCGCTGCGCAGGACCGCGTCCGCCCGGTGGACGTTGTTGTCGCGCGCCGTCCGGCGGTCGTAGGGGAAGCCGGTCGCGGTGAGGGCGCGGTCGAGGGTGGCGGTGTCCGAGACGGACAGGCGCCGGCCGTCGAGCCACGCCCCGCCGCCGCGCGTCGCGCTGAAGGTCCAGCGCCTCAGCGGCTCGTGCACGACACCCACCAGCGGGCCGTCGTCGTCGACCAGGGCGATGGACACCGCGAAGTGGGGGAAGCCGTGGCTGAAGTTGGTCGTGCCGTCGAGGGGATCGACGTGCCACGCGCGGGGCCCCCCGGCGCGGCCGCTGCCCTCCTCGGCGACGATCGCGTCGGCGGGGAAGTGTTGGGCCAGCAGCGGGACGATCGCCGCCTCGGCGGCGCGGTCGGTCTCGGTGACGAGATCCACGTCGCCCTTGAACGAGACGTCGACCCCGCGATCCCAGGCGGCGGCGATCAGGCGGCCCGCGATGGCGGCGGCGTGCTGCGCCACCGCCAGCTCGGCGGGGTAGGGAAGCGCGCTCATCGGGGCGTTCGATCCTCGTTTCACGTGAAACGCTCGGGCGACCGGGCGCGCAGCCAGGCCCACCCAGCGTCGTGGAGCGCCGGACGATACGCACGAATGCCGGCGCTGTCACGGCTGGGGCACACCCGGTTGGTCAACAGCACCATGGCGACGCCGGCCGCGGGGTCGATCCACAGCGAGGTGCCCGTAAAGCCGAGGTGCCCGATCGATCGGCGCCCGAAGTGCGCCCCGCTGGTCGAGGCGCCCGGGGTGGGCGTATCCCAGCCCAGGACGCGCGTGCCGTGCGGGTGCATCCACCGGCGATCGCACCAGGTGGTCACCGCCTCGGCGGGCAGGCCGAGCGCGGCGTCGTCGCCCTGCAGGGCGCGCAGCCAGCGCAGCGCGGTGTCGAGGGTGGCGTCGAGGGTGCCGAACAGGCCGGCGTGGCCCGCGACGCCGCCGAGGGTCCACGCGTTGTCGTCGTGCACCTCGCCCTGCAGCAGGCGGCCACGCCAGGGGCACCGCTCGGTCGGCACGTACAGATCGCGATCGTCGCCCGGCGCGGGCAGGGGCCGGAAGTGCAGGCCCCGCTCGGGCGCGTCGTGCCCCGGCAGCGTGCGCCAGATCGAGGCGAGGGGGGCGTCGGCCCGCTCGCAGATCCACGCCAGCAGCAGGAAGCCCAAATCGGAGTAGATCTCGCGTCGCCCGGGCGCCACCTCGGTCGGGGTGGCGGCCAGCATGCGGCGCAGGGCCCGCTCGGCCTGGGCGAAGCGGCCGGTGCGCAGGACGGTCGGCCCGAGACCCTCGTAGTAGCGCCGGTGCGCCGGCAGCCCCGTCGTGTGGCTCAGCAGGCGCCAGAGGGGGCAGCCGGCCAGGGCCGCGTCGTCGACCGGCAGGTGGTCGCCGATCGGCTGGTCCAAGGCCAGGCGCCCCGCGTCCACCAGCCGCATGCACCAGGCCGTGGTGCTGAGCGGCTTGGTCAGAGACGCCAGATCGAAGCGCGACAGCGCGTCACAGGGCCGGCCGGTGCGGTCGGGGCCGTGGTGACCCGCGAACCAGGTGCCCCGCTGCCCGTCTGCGGTCGCGATGCCGAACGCGATCGCCGGGGCGACGTGCTGGGCCACCCCCTGGCGCAGCAGGTGGGGCAGGCGGAGGGCCTCAGCCACGGCCGCGCTCCACGCATGGCTCGAGCAGCTCGAGCGAGGACGCGCCGGCCTCGACGCGCACGCGCGCACCGAAGGGCAGCAACGCCAGAGGGCCCCGGTGGCCGGCGGGGGCGCCCTCCGCGAAGGGCAGTGGCGCCGCGTCGGCGCGCAGCGCGGCGCGCGCGACCCGGTCCTTCTCCGGCTTCAGGCCCAGGTCGCCGAGCCAGATCCCGCGCGCGCCCGTCAAGGCGCCCGAGCGCCGCAGCTGAGTGAAGCAGCGGTCCAGCCGATAGGGGAACTCGTTGACGTCCTCGAGCAGCCACAGGGCGTCGGGTACGGCGCCGATGGGGAAGGTGGGCGTGCCCACGAGGCTCGCGAGCACGGTGAGGTTGCCGCCGATCAGGCGGCCCTCGAGGGTGGGGCCCGCGTGGGGCGCCGGCAGCGGCACGCGCGTCTGGCGCCCGCGCAGCAGGTCGACCGCCGCGTCGAGCTGCACGTGCAGGCTGCCAGCCCGGCCCATCGAGGTGACCACGGGGCCGTGGAACGTGACCCATCCGAGCCGCGCGGTGAGCGCGTGGAGCAGCGCGGTCGCGTCGCTGAACCCCACGAGGACGCGCGGCGGGTGGCGCCGCACGGCGTCCACGACGTGATCCACGACGCGCGCCGCGCCGCTGCCCCCGCGGGCGATCCACACGGCGTCGACGTCCGGCGCGGTGAGCGCGTCGACGAGCTCGGCGGCGCGCGCCTCGTCTCGGCCCGCGAGGTAGCCCCGCCACGCGGCGTGCTCTCGCCCCGGCGCCCACTCGACCTCGGCGCCGGGGCCCAGCGCGGCGGTCAGCGCGGCGCGCCCCGCCTCGAGGGCCGCGCCGTGCGTGGCGCCGACGTCACCGCAGGGCATCACCACGCGCACCCGGGGCGCGTCGGGCAGGGCAGGGGGCAGGCGGAGTCTCATCGGCGGTACTCTAGCCGGATCGGCCAGCCGGTACACCCGCCGCCGTGCCGTCCCGCTGCAGAGGTTTCACGTGAAACATCGTCGGCACGGGACGCCCGACGCGGGGTCGCGGACGTCAGTACCCGAACAGGAAGAGGCAGGCGACGCCGAGCAGGCCCATCACGACCGAGAGGCCGATGCGGGCGCCGTTGGCGATGGGCAGCACCGCCGCCAGCAGCGCCACCAGGCCGGTGGCGCCGACGCCGATGAAGTACACCAGCGGCAGGCCGCTCAGGCCACCGAACACCTCCCAGAACCAGGCCTTGGCCACCGGGTAGGTGAACAGCCCGAGCAGCGTGAGGCCGATGGCCGCCGCCAGACCGCGGGACATGCCGCCGCCGGACTCGGCCTCGTCGTCGGCCGGCGCGCTCGGCGCGGCCCTCGGCGCGGGGGACGCCGCGGGGGCCGGGCGGGGCGATCCCGCCGGGCGGCGCCGCCGCCGCGGGCTTCGCGGGGCCGGTCGCCGGGGCCGGCTTGGCGAGGTTCGGCGCCGGCGCTGGCGCCGGGTTGGCCGCCGCGGGCACCTTCGGCTGCGTCGGCGCGTCCTGGGCGCGCTGCAAACGCCGGCTGCGCGAGCTCGGTGGGGGGATGCCCACCCTCGGCCGCCGGCCTCAGGGGCGTCTGCATGGCCAGCGTCGCCTGGTCGTCGCCCGCGCTGGTGGGCTGGGTGGTGTCGTCCACCGGCGACGACATCGCCAGCGTCGGCTCCGGCGCGGGGTACCCCCGCCCGGCATGTCCAACGCGTCCAGGGACAGGATGGCGGCGCCCCCGGCGCGGACGCGGCCGGCGCGGGCTCCGCGGCCTCAGGCGGCGCGGCGTCCGCGTCGCCCGCCGTGCCCGGCGCGGGCGTCGCGCCGAAGAGCGGCATGCCGATCACGGTGCTGCGCGCCGACGGCTTGGGGCGGGTGTCCACCTTGACCGGCTTCTTCAGGCCCTCGGTCAGGGGCGACGGGGCCGAGGCCACGCGCGGCCGGGGCAGCCCAGCCAGGGGGCTCGCCGCCTGGCGCGCGGCCTCCTCGTCGGCGGCCTCGTCCTTGGTGGCCGCGGCGAGGCGCGCGAGATCCTCGGCGCCGAACTGCGTGGTCTGGGGGCCGCTGCTCTTCGCGCTCGCCGGCGCCGGCCGCAGCATCGGCATGCCGAACTGCGTCTTCTCGGCGGCCTGCTCGGGCGCGAGTCGGTGGCCGCAGTGCACGCAGTGGAGGGATCCGTCGGGGGACTCCTGCGTGCACGAGGGACAGCTGATCATCGAGGTTCCTCCGGGCGAGCGGCCCGTCCGCGAAGGTCGACGCGACGCCGAGTCTCACACGGCACCGGGCAGGGGTCAACTCCGGCCCCCGGCGGCCGCTTTCTCCCGCGGGGCCGACGCATTAAGATGCCCCACCACGCGGGAGGGGGGCTTCGATGAGCGACCAGGCGGCGCCGGACGAGAGGGGCTTGGTGGCGGCCGAGGCGCGCGCAGCGCAGGCGG
The DNA here is from genome assembly GCA_020633465.1 of Myxococcales bacterium. GTDB lineage: Bacteria > Myxococcota_A > Bradymonadia > UBA7976 > UBA1532 > JACKDN01. Next base: position 106,548 of record JACKDN010000003.1, on the reverse strand, counting down.
CCGGTGAGGCGCAGGCGGCGCTCGGCGGCTGGCGGCGGCTGGTGCGCGCCGAGCCGGCCGCCGCGCGGTGGCGCCTGCGGCTGGCCGACGCCCTCGACGCCGCCGACGATCCGGTCGGCGCGGCCGAGGTGCGGGCCGACGTGCTCGACGCCGCGCAGGCCGACGGCGAGCCGCTGGCGGCGCTGGTGGCGGCGCTGGCGCTCGAGACCGAGGGGCTGGCCGCCCGCTTCGCCGACTACCTGGCCGGCTCGCCCCGCCTCGCGGCCGGCGCGCCTCCCCGGCCGCCTCTGCCCCCGACGCCGACGTCCGTGCCGGACGACGATCCCGCCGCGGCGCTGCCGCCCTGGACCCCCACGCCCCCGGCGGCGCTGCCCCCGATGCCGCTGCTGTCGCTGCTGGACGTCTCGGCGTTCGAGGCGCTGGCGCCCGCGCTGGAGCGCGTGTCGCTGGCCCCCGGCGAGGTGCTGCTGGCCGAGGGCGCGGCGGGCGACTCGCTGTACCTGGTGGCCGACGGCGCGCTCGAGGTGGTGAAGGACGATCCCGATCGGGGCGACATCGTGCTCGGGCGCGTCACCGCCGGTGGCCTGGTGGGCGAGATGGCCCTGGTGCTCGACCGCCCGCGCGCGGCCACGGTGCGCGCCGCCGACGAGGTCGAGGCGGTGCGGGTGCCCCTCGACGCCCTGCGCGCGGTCGCGGCGCAGCAACCTCGAGTCGCCGACGTGCTCGAGGGCTTCACGCGGCAGCGGCTGCTGGCCACGCTGGTCGACACCTCACCGCTGTTCCGCGATCTGTCGCCGGGCGCCCGCGCGGCCCTCTTGCGCGGCTTCGAGGCCCGCGAGGTGCCGGCCGACGCGGTGCTGGTGGAGCAGGGCGCGCCGGCCGGCGATCTGTGGCTGGTGGTGGACGGCGAGGTCACCGTGCACCGGCGCGAGGGCGACGACGAGGCGGTGCAGGTGGCCACGCTGGGGCCCGGGGAAGTGTTCGGTGAGATCGCGCTGTTGACGGGCGAGCCCGCGACGGCCACCGTGCGCACCACGCGCGACGGTCGACTGGACGTCCTCGGCGCCGACGCGTTCGCCGCGGTGCGCGCGGCCCACCCCGAGGTGGCCGAGCGGCTGAAGGCCCTCGGGGCCGATCGGGTGGCCGAGAACCGTTTCATCTTCGAGGACGACGCCTTTTTCGAGGACGCCGACTGATGGCACTGCAGATTCACGACACGCTGGCGGGCAAGAAGCGCCCCTTCGAGACGGTCGAGCCGGGCAAGGTGCGCATGTACGTGTGCGGCGTGACGCCCTACGCGCGCTGCCACCTGGGGCACGCCCGCTGCTACGTCGCGTGGGACGTGATCTACCGCTACCTCTGCTACAGCGGCTACGCCGTCACCTACGTCCGCAACTTCACCGACGTGGACGACAAGATCATCAAGCGCGCCAACGAGCGGGGCGTCGAGGCGTTGGCGCTGGCCAACGAGTTCATCGACACCTTCTACGAGGACATGGACGCGCTGGGCATCGCGCGCCCCCAGCACGAGCCGCGGGTCAGCACGACCATCCCGGGCATCATCGCGCTGGTCGAGAAGCTGGTGGGCAAGGAGCTGGCCTACGCCGTCGACGGCGACGTGTACTACGCGGTCGAGCGCTTCACCGGCTACGGCAAGCTGTCGAAGCGCAGCCTCGAGGACATGCAGGCCGGCGCGCGCGTCGAGGTCGACGCGCGCAAGCGACACCCGATGGACTTCGCGCTGTGGAAGTCGGCGAAGCCCGGCGAGCCGAGCTGGGACAGCCCCTGGGGCAAGGGCCGGCCGGGCTGGCACATCGAGTGCTCGGCGATGAGCATGGAGCACCTCGGCGAGACCTTCGATCTGCACGGCGGCGGCCGCGACCTGGTGTTCCCGCACCACGAGAACGAGATCGCGCAGTCCGAGGGGGCGACCGAGCAGCCCTACGCGCGCTACTGGAGCCACAACGGCTTCATCAACATCGACGCCCAGAAGATGTCGAAGTCGCTCGGCAACGTGTTCGACGTGGCCGACGTGCTGAAGCGCTACGAGCCGCAGGTGCTGCGCTACTTCCTGATCACCGGCTCGAACTACCGGGATCCGATCAACTTCTCGGACACGATGCTCGACGAGGCGGCGGCGCGGGTCGCGTACTACTACGAGACGCTGCGCAAGGCCGAGGCGTTCCTCGCCGAAGACCTGCCCGCCTTCGAGGGGCCCCTGCCCGGCATCGCCCTGATCGAGACGCTCGAGCCGCGCTTCCGCGAGGCGATGGACGACGACTTCTCGACGGTGCGGGCCATCGTGCCGGTCATCGAGGGCTTCAAGCTGCTCAACGAGCTGATCGCGACGCGCAAGGCCAAGAAGCGGGCGGCAGCGCAGGCGGCGGCGCGCAAGCTGATGGCGGCGCTGCGCCTGGTCGACCAGGTGCTCAACGTGTTCGGTGAGCGGCCCGAGGCCTACCTCGAGCGGCACCGGGCGAAGGCGGCGGCGCGCAACGACATCGACATGGCGTGGGTCGAGGCGCGCATCGCCGATCGCGTCGCGGCCCGCGTGGGCCGCGACTGGGCGCAGGCGGACGCCATCCGCGACGAGCTGCTCGGGCGGGGCGTCGTGTTGATGGATCACGCCGACGGCACCGACTGGACCATCGACGACGCGATGGGCCTGGAGAAAGCGCCCGAATGACCCGATTCCAGCTGGTCACCGACCACGTCCCGCAGGGCGACCAACCGGCGGCCATCGAGCAGCTGGTCGAGGGGCTCGAGCGGGGTGACCGCCACCAGGTGCTGCTGGGGGTGACCGGCTCGGGCAAGACGTTCACGATGGCCAACGTGGTGGCCCGCACGCAGCGCCCGACGCTGGTGCTGGCCCACAACAAGACGCTGGCCGCGCAGCTCTACGGCGAGTTCAAGCAGCTGTTCCCGCACAACGCCGTCGAGTATTTCGTCAGTTATTACGACTACTACCAGCCCGAGGCCTATGTGGCCTCGTCCGACACCTACATCGAGAAGGACGCCACCATCAACGAGGAGATCGATCGCATGCGGCACGCCGCGACGCGGTCGCTGCTCGAGCGGCGGGACGTCCTCATCGTGGCCAGCGTGTCGTGCATCTACGGCCTGGGCAGCACCGAGGCGTACTACGGACAGCTGGTGTCGCTCGAGGAGGGCCAGCGCATCGACCGGGACGAGGTGATGGCCCGCCTGGTCGACATCCAGTACAGCCGCAACGACTTCGACTTCCACCGCGGCACGTTCCGCGTGCGGGGCGACGTGCTCGAGGTGTTCCCGGTGCACGAAGAGGCCCGGGCGGTGCGCATCGAGTTCTTCGGCGACGAGGTGGACGCGATCAGCGAGATCGATCCCCTGCGCGGCAAGAAGCTCGAGACGCTCGACAAGGTCGCCATCTACCCGGGCAGCCACTACGTCGTCGGGCCGAAGAAGGTCGACGAGGCGCTGGCCAACATCCGCAACGAGCTGAAGGACCGGCTGCGGCAGCTGCACGCCGAGCAGCGGCTGCTCGAGGCCCAGCGGCTCGAGCAGCGCACCCTGTACGACCTCGAGCAGCTCGAGCAGCTCGGCTACTGCAACGGCATCGAGAACTACTCGCGCTACCTCACCGGGCGCGGCGAGGGTGAGCCGCCGCCCTGCCTGCTCGACTACTTCCCGAAGGACTGGCTGCTGGTGGTCGACGAGAGCCACGTGTCGCTGCCGCAGGTGGGCGGCATGTTCCGCGGCGACCGCGCGCGCAAGCAGAACCTGGTCGAGTTCGGCTTCCGGCTGCCCTCGGCGCTGGACAACCGGCCGCTGACGTTCGAGGAGTTCGAGGCGCTGCAGAACCAGGTGATCTACGTCTCGGCGACGCCGCGCGACTACGAGCTCGAGAAGGCGCACGGCGTGGTGGTCGAGCAGATCATCCGGCCCACCGGCCTGGTCGATCCCGAGGTCGAGGTGCGGCCCGCGTCGACGCAGGTGGACGATCTGCTCGGCGAGGTGAACGCGACCGTCGAGAAGGGGATGCGCGTGCTGGTGACGACGCTCACCAAGCGCATGGCCGAGGATCTGACCGACTACTTCGGTGATCTGGGCGTGAAGGTGCGCTACCTGCACGCCGACATCGACACCATCGAGCGCACCGCCATCCTGCGGGATCTGCGGCTGGGCACCTTCGACGTGCTGGTGGGCATCAACCTGCTGCGCGAGGGGCTCGACCTGCCCGAGGTGGGCCTCGTCGGTATCCTGGACGCCGACAAAGAGGGCTTCCTGCGCAACCAGACCTCGCTCATCCAGACCATCGGGCGCGCGGCGCGCAACGCCGAGGGGCGCGTCATCCTCTACGCCGACCGCATGACCGACAGCATGAAGGCGGCCATCGAGGAGACCGAGCGTCGCCGCGCGATGCAGCTGGCCTTCAACGCCGAGCACGGCATCACGCCGCGCACGGTGACCAAGGCGATCACCGACCTCGAGCAGGCGGCGAAGGCCCTCGCCGGCGAGGACGACGCCGACGCCACGAAGAAGGCCACGCCCCGGCTGGACGACTTCGACGACGTGGCGACGCTCGAGCGCCAGATCGCCGCCGTGCGCAAGCGCATGCTGGCCGCGGCCGACGCGCTCGACTTCGAGCAGGCCGCCGAGCTGCGCGACGAGCTGCACGCCCTGGAGCGCATCCACCTGGCGCTCGGCTGATGCCCTTCGACCCCAAGACCGACATCGACCGCATCCCGACGGATCCCGGGTGCTACCTGATGCGGGCCGCCGACGGCGAGGTCATCTACGTCGGCAAGGCCGCCAACCTGCGCGCCCGCGTGCGCCAGTACTTCGGCGCCACCAGCGACACCCGCTTCTTCGTCGGCCTGCTCGACCGCTTCCTCGACGACATCGAGGTCATCCTCACGTCGAACGAGAAGGAGGCGCTGATCCTCGAGAACGAGCTGATCAAGCGCCACCAGCCCCGCTTCAACGTCGAGCTGAAGGACGACAAGAACTTCCTGCACCTGCGCATCGACGATCGCGTGGACTGGCCACGCATCGACGTCGTGCGGCGCCCCAAGAAGGACGGCGCGAAGTACTTCGGCCCCTACCACTCGGCCAGCCGCATCCGCGAGACGCTGAAGCTGGTCGAGCGGCACTTCCAGCTGCGCAACTGCGACGATCTCACGTTCCGCAACCGCTCGCGGCCCTGCCTGCAGTACCAGATCAAGCGCTGCCCCGGGCCCTGCGTGCTGCCGGTGGATCGCGACGACTACGCCGCGCAGGTGCAGGACGTCGTGCTCTTCCTGCAGGGGCGCCACGGCGAGCTGGTGCGCGCGCTGAACGACAAGATGCAGGCGGCCGCGGCCGACCTGCGCTACGAGCGCGCCGCCCGCCATCGCGACCAGATCCGCGCCATCGAGAGCAGCCTTCAGCCTCAGCAGGTGGTGGAGGGGCGGGACATCGACCGCGACGTCTACGGCCTGTATCGCGAGGGGGGCCTGCTCGAGCTGGCGATGCTGCAGGTGCGCGGCGGGCGCCTCGTGGGGTCGAAGACCTTCGGCTTCGAGCAGCAGGGCACGCCGGACGCCGAGGTGCTGAGCACCTTCTGCAACCTGTTCTACAGCGGCGGCAACCCGGTGCCCGACGAGGTGTTGCTGCCGGTCGAGGCCGACGGGCAGGCCGCGCTGACCGAGCGGCTGGGCGATCTGCGCGGGCGCCGCGTGGTGGTGAAGGTGCCCCAACGTGGCGCCGGTCGCCGCCTGCTCGACATGGCCGCCCGCAACGCCGAGCACGCCTTCTTCCAGGCCCGCCGCAGCGACGCCGTGCGCGACGAGGGGCTCGTCCGCCTGAAGCGCCGCCTGAAGCTGGCCAACCTGCCCTACCGCATCGAGTGCTACGACATCTCGATCTTCCAGGGCGACGCCGCGGTGGCCTCGCGCGTGACCTTCGAGGGCGGCGTGCCGCAGCGCGCCGGCTACCGCCACTACCGCATCCGCGAGGTCGAGGGCACCGACGACTTCGGCATGATGCGCGAGGTGCTGATGCGCCGCCTCCAGCGCGGGCTCGCCGACGCCGATCTGCCCGATCTGATCGTGGTCGACGGCGGCAAGGGGCAGCTGGGCGTCGCCACCGCCGTCTTCGAGGATCTCGGCATCGTCGGGGTCGACGTGGTGGGCCTCGCGAAGTCGCGGGTGGTGGACGCCGGCGCGCGCGAGGGCCCGGTGCAGCGGTCGTCCGAGCGCGTGTTCCTGCCCGGGGTGAAGGATCCGGTGCGCCTCGATCCGCACACCCACGAGTACTTCATCCTCACGCAGCTGCGCGACGAGGCGCACCGCTTCGCGATCACGTTCCACCGCAAGGTGCGCGACTCCGACCGCCTGAAGAGCGCGCTGGACGCCATCCCCGGCGTGGGCCCGGCGCGGCGCCGGGCGCTGCTGCGCGCCTTCGGCAGCGTGGCCGGCGTGCGCGCGGCCAGCCTCGAGGCGCTCGCCGACGTCGAGGGCATGGGCCCCCGGCTGGCCGCCGTGGTGAAGGACGCGCTCGAGGCGGCGGGGTGAGGCCGCTTGTCCCGCGCGGTGGGCGTACTATGATGCCGCCCGGGGGGCACGCCGATGAGCGACGACGAGGACGACAAGGGGATGGGCATGGTGAAGCGGCGCCGCAGCCGCCGCCTGCTCGAGACCCGCGGCGCGGCCGAGGGGCCGCAGAGCACCGAGGCCGCGTCGGCCTGGGGCGATCACCTGGCGGCGAGCATGAGCGACGACAGCGGCGGCAAGCGTCCCCCCACCGGCCCCATCGACCCCCTGCAGGTGGCCGCGGAGAAGGCGCGCGCCAAGCGGCGCGCCACCGGGCCCATCGATCCGCTTCAGGTGGCCGCCGAGAAGGCGGGGCACCGACGCGCGACGGGCCCGCTGAGCCGCCCGGGGACGGGCCCGCTCGGCCGCCCGGGGACGGGCCCGCTCGGCCGCCCGGGGACGGGCCCCCTCGGCCGCCCGGGCACCGGGCCGCTCCGTCGCCCGAGCACGCCGCCGCCCAACGCGGCGAAGCCCACCTCGACGCCGCCCGCCGGCGGGGACGAGGCCGAGGGCGCCGACACCGGCGTCGAGAAGTCGGCGCATCTGCGCGCGGCCCAGCTGGCCAACGCCCACGACGAGCACGCCAAGAACGACACCTTCGACGCCGGCGCGCGGCTGGTGCCGGGCTTCCAGCGCCTGCGGCCTCTGCTCGCGGGCGCGGTGATGGTGGCCGGCTTGGGCCTGGCGGCGGTGCCGGTGATGGACGAGATGGGGCGCCGCGCCGACCGCGCGCGGCTCGCCGAGGTGGTCGACGCCCAGGCGCGCCGGGTGGCCGCCGACAACCCGGGGCTGGCCGACATGGTGCGGGGGCGGCGCCTGCCCGAGCTGCGCGCGCTCTACGCCGCCGAGCAGCCCAAGGTCATCGCCGCCCTGAAGGCCGCCGGCTTCGAGGAGGCCAGCGAGCGGACGCTGTCCATCCGCCTCGATCCGGGCAGCAACGGCCTCATCCTGAGCGCGGGCTTCGGCAGCGACGACGACGACCGCCCGGTGCGCGCGCAGGCCAGCACCAGCGGGCAGCGCGCCGGGCGCGGCCTGCCCGAGGTGGGCTTCGGACCCTCGTTGTCGGCGCACCTGCCCACCGTGCTCAGCGCGGTGCTCGGCGCGGCGGTCATCGCGGTGTCGATGTGGGTGCTGCCCGCCGTCCTGCGGCGAAGCTGATCCGCGGCGCCCGTCAGGGGGTCGGGGCGGGCGCCTTCTCGGCGGGCGGGGTGGCCACGGCAGGCGCCGGCACGCCCAACGACGGCCGCCGCTTCTCCCACTCGGGCTTGTAGCGCTCGCCGGCGGGCGTCAGCTTGCCGAAGCGCTCGCCCTTCACGTGGCACTCTTCGCAGAACACCTTCTTCTCGCGCGCGATGGTCCACATCGCCTGCGAGGTGACGCCCAGGTCGGTCAGCTGGTTCTTGCCGGCGTGGCAGTCACCGCAGGGCACGCCGTGCTCGGCGGTCAGCGCCATCATCTGCTGCGACACCAGCAGCTTGTCCGTGTATCCGCTGAAGTCGGGGGTGTGGCAGTACTTGCAGGGCTGCCGCATGGCGCGCGTGATGCCGCGCATCTGCGTCTTGCGGGCCTCGGCGTCGGCGCTCTCGAACCACGCGCCGGCCCGGGCCTTCCAGTCGGCGGCCACGGGCAGGGGCTCGCTGTTCGGTTCGTAGGCCGTCGCGGCCAGGGCGGCGGCGCCGGCGAGGGCGGCCAGGATCACGGGCACCAGGCGGTTCATCGAGCGCGACTCCTTCTCTCGGGGGGGCCGGGCGGCGCAGGGTAGCGCAGGTGACGGCACACTCGCCGACGCATTCGGGCGGTGCTACCTTTCGGCCCATGCGCATCCTCGTGATCATGGACCCCATCGAGCGGGTCCTCGTCGACAAAGACACCACCTTCGGCTTCCTGCTCGCCGCCCAGGCGCGTGGTCACGACGTCTGGTACTGCCTGCAGGATCAGCTGTACGCCGTGGGCGATCGGGCCTACGCGTCGTGCGCGCCGATCGAGGTGCGGCCCACGCAAGGGCAGCACTTCAGCCTCGACGCGCCCGTCGACCACCCGCTGTCGTTCTTCGATTCGGTGTGGATGCGAAAGGATCCGCCGGTCGATCGCGCGTACCTGCACGCGACGCACCTGCTCGACCTCGCCGGGCCGACGACGCTGGTGGTCAACCGGCCGTCCGGCCTGCGCTACGCGAACGAGAAGCTGTACGCCCTGCACTTCCCCGACTTCACGCCCGAGACGATGGTCACGCGCGACGCCGCGCGGGTGAAGCGCTGGCTGGCCGAGCGCGACGCGCCCCTGATCGTCAAGCCGGTCGACGGGCACGGCGGCTATGGCGTGTTCCTGCTCGAGCCCGGCGACCGCAACATCGGCAGCATCCTCGAGTCGCTGACCGAGGAGGGCCGCCGCTGGATCATGGCGCAGGCGTATCTGCCGGCCGCGCGCGAGGGCGACAAGCGCATCATCCTGGTCGACGGCCAGCCGCTCGGCGCCATCCTGCGCGTGCCCCAGGCGGACGATCACCGCGGCAACATCCACGTGGGCGGCACGGTGGTGCAGGCCGAGCTCACCGATCGCGAGCAGGCGATCTGCGCGGCCCTCGCCCCGCGCCTGCAACGCGACGGCCTGTACTTCGTGGGGCTGGACGTCATCGGGGGCTATCTGACCGAGGTGAACGTCACCTCGCCCACCGGCATCCGCGAGGTGAAGGCCCTCGGCGGCGCCGACATCGGCGACCGCTACGTCGCCTGGTGCGAGCGCGAGGTCGCCCGCCTCGGCCGCACCTGAGCGCGGCTCAGCCGCGGCCGGTGCCCTCCTGCGGCGGCGCCTCTTCGTAGCCCAGCCGCTGCCACAGCCGCTTGGTCTTCAGCCCCCACAGGCTCTTGAGCGTCTTGCCGTAGGCCTTCAGGTCGAAGTCCAGGCCGCCGTCGCCGCCCTGCTTCGCGTGCTGCGCGGCCCACACCAGGTGGCGCTGGAACACGTTGATCATCATGTGGATGATGTCGTGCCGCTCGTCGCCCTTGCGTAGCCGCATGCGGTAGAAGACCTCGGCCTCGGGCGGGTTGCGGTGGAAGATCTGCGACCCGATCAGCACGTGGAACGTGACGTGCGCGAAGGGGTTCTCGCCGTCGGGCAGGGTGTCGTCGCCCTCGAGCAGCCCGATGGTGTCGAAGATGGGGAACCACTCGGGGTGATCGGCCATCGACCGCCCGATGTAGACCTCGTCGCCCTGCAGCTCGATACCCTGCTTCATCTTCTGCCAGACGAGGGCGAGGCTGCGCTTGTCGACGCCCTGCATCTCGATGACGATGCGGCCTTGTCCCTGGCCGTCGGCCGCGGGCGGGTTGTCCGGAGTCTCGTCGCTCATCGTCCTCTCGGCGCCGCGCCGCCACCACCGAGGTGGCGCCGCACGGCCCTTTCGTGTTCGGCCAGGGTGGCGCTGAAGTGGTGCTCGCCGCTGCCGTCGCGGCGCGCCACGAAGAACAGCAGCTTCTCGGCCTCGGGGCCAAGGGCCGGGTTCAGCGTGGCCTTCAGCGCGGCCCGCCCCGGGTTGGCGATGGGGCCCGGGGGCAGGCCGTCGATGACATAGGTACTGTAGCGGTTCTTCGGGTCGCGGCAGTACCGCGGGTGCGGCACCTGGGTGTACAGCGCCGCGTCGTAGACGCAGGTGGGATCGGTCTGCAGCTTCATGCCGCGGGCCAGCCGGTTCTCGAACACGCGCGCCACCAGCGGCCGGTCGCGGTCGGTGCGGGCCTCCTTCTCGACCAGCGAGGCCAGGATCAGCAGGCGTTGCCGCTCGGGGCCGTCGGCGCGCAGGGCCTCGGCGTCCGGGCGCCCGGCGGTCAGCTCGGCCAGCACGGCGTCGAAGCGGCGGGTGAGCCGCCGCACGACCGTGTCGAGATCGGCGTCGGGGTGGAAGTCGTAGGTGTCCGGGAACAGCCGGCCCTCGAGCTGCTCGCGCGCGACGCGCTGCAGGAACGCGTCCCGGTCGACCAGCCCCGCCTCGGCCAGCGCGTCGGCCACCTGCCAGCGGTTGAGGCCCTCGGGCAGCGTCACCCGCACCTGTGGGGGCAGCGCGCCCGAGGCCAGCTCGTCGAGCAGGCGCCTCGGCGTCCAGGCGCGATCCACCGTGTAGACGCCGGCCTTGATGGTGTGGCCGGCGTTCCGATACCGGCCGTACAGCTCGAAGGTCAGCGGATCGTCCAGGACGCCGGCGTCGGCCAGGATGCGCGTCACCGCGCGGAACGACGCGCCCTTGGGGATCTCCACCTGCACCGTGCCCGCCGGCCCCATCGGGCGGTCGAGGCTCTGCAGCCGGTACCAGCCGTAGCCGGCCGCGCCGCCGGCCAGCAGCAGCAGCACCAGCGCCAGGCGCCCGACGAGGCGCATCAGTCGTCGTCCGCGCGCCGCGCGCGCCAGGCCCGTGCGTCGAGGAAGCCCTGCAGGATCAGGGTCGCGGCCACCTTGTCGACCACCTGCTTGCGCTGCGCCCGGCGCACGTTGCCCTCGAGCAGCGCGCGCTCGGCGGCCACCGTCGACAGCCGCTCGTCCCAGCGCTCGGCGACCAGGCCGGTGCGCTGCTCCAGCGCCGCGGTGAAGCGCTCCACCTTGCGCGTCTGCGGCGTCGGGCGGCCGTCGAGGCGCAGGGGCCAGCCCACCACCAGCGTCGTGACGCCGTGCTCGCCGATGAGCGCGGCGAGCGCGTCGAGATCGGCCTCGGGCCGCTTGCCGCGGTGCAGGGTGGTCAGGGGTTGGGCGATGACGCCGGTGGCGTCACTCAAGGCCACGCCGATGCGGCGGTCGCCCACGTCGAGGGCCAGCACGCGCCCGGGGGAAGCGTCGGTCAAACCTGCACCTGTCGTCGCTCGGCTGGCGCGACGGTGCCAAAGGCCCCGGGTCCGGTCAACCGGTCTCCCGGGCGCCGTCGTCGGCGGCCGGCGGGGCCGGCTTGGGCGTCTCGTCCTGGGGCGCCTCGTCGAGGGGCGAGGCCGCCCGCTGCGTCTCCTCGATCAGCGCGCGCAGCCGCGCCAGCCGCGTCTCGGTCTCGGTGACCCACTCGTTCTCGGCGCCCAGCCGCTCGCTCATCGTGATGTTCTTCTCGTAGATGGTCAGCGACTGCTCGAGCAGCGGCTGCAGCTGCTTGCGCAGCTCGAACAGGTAGTAGCGCCGCGTCAGCGCGTCGAAGTCGGCGGGCACCTCGGCCTGCATCACGTCCATGTAGAACTGCTCGTACAGCTCGCCCAGCTTCAGCCCCGCGGCGGTGGCCCAGTAGCTGTGCTGCACGTTCAGCGCGTCGATGTAGCTGCTCTGCGCCTGCCGGAAGAACTTCACCTTGTCGGCCAGATCGCCCTTCATCGAGGCGACCGGCAGCTTCAGCCCGACGTCGTGGGTCAGCCGTTGGTAGATCTCGGCCCGGCGGAAGTGCGCCTCGGCCAGCAGGTCGTTGCCGCGCAGGTGGTCGCCGTAGGCCTCCTCGACCCGGCGCATCGCGTGCTTCAGGTCGCGCTCGGCCTCGCCGTAGCGCTTCATGCGCAAGAGCGCCGTGCCGCGCCGCAGGTGGCACTCGGCCAGATCGGCGGGCCCCAGATCCGGCTGCACCAGCAGCATGTCGTACAGGTGCATGGCGGTGGGGTAGTCGCCGCTCTGCACCAGGTTGTAGCCCATGCGGAACTCGCCATCGCGGCGGTCGCGCAGCTCGGTGGCCAGCTGCGCGTGCCGGCGGAAGTGCACCGCGGCCTCGCCGTGCCGCTTCAGCTGCTCGAGGCACAGCCCGCGGTTGTAGAGCGTGGCGTGCGCGAAGCGGCTGGCCGGGAAGCGATCGAGCAGCTTGCCGTAGTGCTCGGCGCAGGCGGCGAAGTCGTGGCGCTTGGCGGCGGCCTGCCCCTCGTCGAACAGCTCCTGCGCGTCGAACGCGGTCACCTGTTCGCCCTCCGCGGCGTCGGGGTCGAACTCGACCACCATCGCCTCCATCTCGATGGGCTCGCTGGGTTTGTCGTCGGGGCGGATGTTCTGCCGGCCGCAGGCGGTGAGCGCGACGAGCGCGACCAGGCCCAGGGCGGCGGGCAGCGGGGTGGGGCGGCGATGGGTGTGCTTCATGTGCGGTCCGACAGCGTGCGGTGCGCCGAGGTTCCCGGCACGGCGCCCGAGGACCACGGTAGCAGAGTCAGGCCGTCAGGCTGCGCGCCACCCGGTCCAGCCCGCGAAGGTCGCGGACGTCCTGGGGCAACAGCGGCACGAGCACCGGCGGCCCGTGGTTCAACCGCGCCAGCCGGTCGACGGCTTCCCGATCCCTCTCGGCCATCCGCTGATGGGCTTTGAGCGCGGCCAGCATGCGGGTCACGAGGGCCTCACGCCGCGCGAGCGGCACGTCGGCCAGCTCGTCGAGCGCGTGCGCCAGCGTCTCGACGTCGTCCTTGATCCACGGGCAGGGGTGATGCACGCGGTTGATGATGAAGCCGCCGAGCGGGAAGCCGCGCCGGTCGAGCTGCTCCTTGAAGTGCACCGCCTCGTCCACGTTGGCGCGGTAGGGCGCCGACACCAGGAAGAAGCGCGTCGTCTCGGCCCGCAGCAGCGCCTGCACCGATCGGCTGGACACCTTCAGGGCGTCGAGGATGCTGCCGAACAACAGCAGGAAGTCCGTCAGCTCCTCGATGAAGGGGCCGCCGGTCAGCTTGTTCAGCGACTTCAGCACCAGCCCCTTGCCGCGGCCCAGCAGGCGCGCGGCGAGGCCGTCGTCGGCGTCGCTGCCCCCGCGCAGCACCTGCATCGCGCGGCTGTCCAGCGCGGCCAGCAGCCGATCCGGCGCGTCGAGGAAGTCCAGCGCGTGGGCGGCGGGCGGCGTGTCCAGGACGACCAGATCGAAGCGCTCGTCGGCGGTCAGGGTGCGCACCTGCTCGACCGCCATGTACTCCTGCGCGCCGGCCAGCGAGGTGCTGAAGTACTGGTAGTAGGTGTTGTCGAGGATGCGCGCGGCCGTCTCGGCGTCGGGCGCGAAGCGGCGCACCATCTGGTCGCCGGTGGTCTTGATGTCGAGCATCATGGCCCACATCTCGCCGGCGCAGGCGAAGCCGGCCGCCTCGAAGTGCGTGGGATCGACCTGGCGCAGCTCGCCGGTCAGCTCGCTCAGGCCCAGCGCGTCGGCCAGGCGGCGGGCGGGGTCGATGGTCAGCACGGCCACGCGGCGGCCGGCCTGGGCGGCGCGCAGGCCGATGGCGGCGGCGGTGGTCGTCTTGCCGACGCCGCCCGAGCCCGCGGTGATCAGCAGGCGCGCGTCGCGCAGCGCCCGCTCGAAGCCCGTACGGTCAGCGCTCATGAGGCCGGCAACGCCCCCAGCAGCGCCTCGATCTGGGGCCGGCCGAAGGTGGGGCTGTACTGCATGGGCAGCGTCACCTGCGGCAACCGCAGCGCGGACAGCTCCTCGGCGTAGCCGGTCGCCTGGGCTTCGCGCCCCAGCCGCACCTGGGTGATGTCCCACAGCAGGCCCAGGCGCGCGTCGGCCGGCCGGCTGCGCAGGCGGTCGAAGTCGGCGCGCGTCGTGGCGTCGAGCAGGGGGGGCGGCACCATGTTGAGGAAGAGATGGCCCAGCGGCAGCCCCAGGTCGCGCAGGTGCGCGTGCAGCTCGGTCGTCTCGCGCACCGGCAGCTCCTCCGGCAGCGCCACGAGGTGCACGGCCGTGCGCTGCGGATCGGTCAGCAGGGCCCACATCTCGGCCGTCTCGCGGTGCATGTTCCCCGCGGGCACCGCATCGCGGATGATCTTGGGCAGCCGGAAGAAGGTGATGCCGTGGCCGGTGGCGGGCGCGTCGATGAGGATGCGATCCCAGGCCGGGCCGCCGTCTTCGTCGGTCTCGCGCTCGTGGTTGAAGGCCTTGCCCAGCATCAGCAGGTCGTTGAGGCCCGGCACGAAGCGCACCAGGCTCTGCATGACCGGGTTCTCGAAGACCAGCTTGTACAGGGCGCGGAAGCGCAGCTTCATCACCGCGTACTCTTCCAGCGCGCGGGACGGGTCGATGTTGACCAGCCACAGGTTGCGCTCGACGCAGGTGACCTCGGGGCCGGCGGCCTCGTGGCCCAGCAGCTCGGCCACGCGGGGCTGGGTGTTCAGCTCCATCACCAGCGTCTTGTGGCCCTGCTGCGCCGAGCGCAGCGCCAGCATCGCCGTGACGGTGGACTTGCCCACGCCGCCCTTGCCGGTGACGAGCAGGAAGCGGCGGTCGAAGGGGTGGGGCGGCTCGGGCATCGGCGGCCAGGGTAGGGTGACCCCCGGGGGGCGTCAACGACGCGCGGTCGCGCCCGACCCGTCAATCGTCGTAGCGGTAGAACCCCTGGCCCGTCTTGCGGCCCAGCTTGCCGGCGCGCACCAGGCGGCGCAGCACGCGCGGCGGGCGGAAGGTGTCGGTGCCGATCTCGCGGTACAGGTGCTCGGTGATGGCCAGCCGGACGTCCAGTCCGACCAGATCGGTCAGCGCCAGCGGCCCGATCGGGTGGCGGTAGCCCAGCACCATGGCGCGGTCGATGTCCTCGGCCGAAGCGACGCCCTCTTCGAACATGCGCATCGCCTCGTTGCCCAGGGCGATGCCGAGGCGGCTGGTCGCGAAGCCCGGGTGGTCGTGCACGACGATGCAGGTCTTGCCCAGGCGCTCGCCGAAGGCCTTGGCGGCGTCGACCACGGCGTCGGTCGTGAACTCGCCGCGCACCAGCTCGAGCAGCGGCATCACCGCGACCGGGTTGAAGAAGTGCGTGCCCAGGACGCGCTCGGGCCGCTTCGTGGCCGCGGCGATGGCGGTGATCGGCAGGCTGCTGGTGTTGGTGGCCAGGATGCACGCCTCGGGCGCGGCGGCCTCGACCTGCGCGAACAGCCGCTGCTTCAGCTCGAGATCCTCGGGGGCGGCCTCGACGACGAGATCGGCGTCGGCCACCGCGGCGCGCAGATCCGGCGCGGCGCGCAGCCGCCCGCGGGCCGCCTCGGCCGCCTCGGCGTCCACCTTGCCCCGCGCGACGCCCTTGCTCCACACCTTGCCGATGGCGTCGACGCCCGCCGCGATGCGCGCGTCGTCCACGTCGTGCAGGGCCACCTGGCATCCGAAGAGGGCCGCCTGCCCGGCGATGCCGTGGCCCATGGTGCCGGCTCCGATGACCACGACGCGCTCGATCTGCATGTGCCTCTCCACGAGTTGGGGCGTGGATGATAGAAACCCCGACGAACGACCCGCAAGGCAGGAGGCCCGCGATGGGCGACCGCATCCGCGCCGATCAGTTCGGCGACCCCGAGAAGCGCCGCGTCACCTACGAGAGGCGGGGCCCGGTCGCGCTGCTCACGCTCACCGACGAGGGGCTGAACGGCTACACCTACCGCATGTTCCGCGATCTCGACGCGTGCATCCTCGACGCGCGCTTCGATCCCGCGGTGCAGGCCATCGTCATCACCGGCGACGGCGAGCACTTCTGCGCGGGCGCCAACATCAAGATGCTCGAGGCGGCCGACGCCACCAGCAAGTACTACTTCTGCCTGCACGCCAACGAGACGCTGTCGCGGCTCGAGCAGACGCCCAAGCTGGTGGTGGCCGCCATCAACGGGCACTGCGTGGGCGGCGGCTTCGAGATCGCGCTCGCCTGCGACCTGCGCGTCGCCCGGCGCGCCGGCGGCCAGCTCGGCCTGCCCGAGGTGAACCTGGGCGTCCTGCCCGGCACCGGCGGCACCCAGCGCCTCGCCCGCCTCGTCGGCGGCGCCAAGGCGATGGAGATGATGCTGGCCGGCCAGACCCTCGACACCGACGCCGCCCTGGCCGCCGGCCTGATCAGCCGCGTCGTCGGCGAGGTCGAGCAGCGAGAGATCAAGGGCAAGACGCGCGCGGTGCCGGCCATGGCCCGCGAGGCCTTCGTCGACGAGGTCGTGGACTACGCGGCCTCGTTCTGCGCGCCCGACCGCGCCGCCCTGGCGGTCGGCCACATCAAGCGCGCGGTGCAGTCGGGCGCCGAGCTGCCCCTCGAGTACGGCCTGGCCCTCGAGCGCGAGCTGCAGGCCAAGCTGTTCGCCAGCGACGACGCCCGCGAGGGCCTCAGCGCCTTCGTCGAGAAGCGCGCGGCGGAGTTCAAGGGGCAGTGAGGGCCTACCTCGAGCTGCTGCGGGACGTCCTCGAGAACGGTCACCGCAAGGAGGACCGCACGGGCGTCGGCACGCTGAGCGTCTTCGGCCGCCAGGTGCGCTACGACCTGCGCGCCGGCTTCCCCGCGGTGACGACGAAGAAGCTGCAGTTCAAGAGCATGGCCACCGAGCTCTTGTGGTTCCTGCGCGGCGACACCAACGCCAACTGGCTGCGCGAGCGCGGGGTGCACATCTGGGACGCCTGGGCCGACGCCGACGGCGAGCTGGGCCCCATCTACGGCGCCCAGTGGCGCTCGTGGCCGACGCCGGACGGCGGCGCCATCGACCAGCTCGCGCAGGTGGTCGAGGCCATCCGCGCCACGCCCGACTCGCGCCGCCTGCTGGTCAGCGCCTGGAACGTCGGCGCCCTGGCCGACATGCGCCTGCCGCCCTGCCACCTGCTGTTCCAGTTCTACGTCGCCGACGGCCGCCTGAGCTGCCAGCTCTACCAGCGCAGCGGCGACCTCTTCCTCGGCGTGCCCTTCAACATCGCCAGCTACGCGCTCTTGACCCACATGGTGGCCCAGGTCACCGGCCTCGAGGTGGGCGAGTTCGTCCACACGCTCGGCGACGCCCACATCTACCTGAACCACCTCGATCAGGTGCGCACCCAGCTCGCGCGCACGCCCCACGACCCGCCGCGCCTCTGGCTCGATCCGTCGGTCACCCGCCTCGAGGACTTCGAGTACCGCCACATCCGCCTGCTGGACTACACCCACGACGGCGCCCTGCGCGCCCCGGTGGCGGTCTGAGCGTGATCACCCTCGTCGCGGCCCTCTCGCTCGACGGCGTCATCGGCCGCGACGGCGATCTGCCCTGGCGCCTGCCCGACGATCTGAAGCGCTTCAAGCGCCTGACGATGGGCTGCCCGATGATCATGGGGCGCCGCACCTGGGACTCCATCGGCCGGCCCCTGCCCGGGCGCCGCACCCTCGTCCTCAGCCGCCGCCCGGGCTTCGAGGCCCCCGGCGCCGAGGTCTTCGCCGACCTCGACGCCGCCCTCGCCGCCGCCGCCGACGCGCCCGCCATCATCATCGCCGGCGGCGAGGCGGTCTACGCGCTGGCCCTGCCCCGCGCCGACCGCCTGTGCCTCACCGTCGTCCACGCGCACGTCGAGGGCGACGCCCGCTTCACGCCCTTCGACGCCGCGGCCTGGGGCGTGCGCGAGCGCGCCGACCACCCGGCCGACGCGCGCCACGCCCACGCCCACACGTACTTCGATCTGGTCCGGGACCCCGCCCTGCCGCGACCGCCGCTGCCCTTCCCGGCTGGCGTCCAACTGGCCGTTTCTTAAGACGAAAGCGCTGACAGCTGATAGCCGGTGGGATCAGCGTCTCCCTGCTTCGAACGCTTGGGCCCATCCGGCCACCGGCGTCAGGCCGGGCGGCCGGGCAGGGGCTTCACCTCGTCCTCGCCGCGCTTGCGGAACAGCAGCGCGGCCTCGCCCAGCAGCAGCAGGAACAGCGCGAACAGCGCCGCGTGCCACAGCTCGGTGCGCTTGGTGACGCCGGTGGCGACGCCCGCGCCCGCCGCGGCCACGTCCTCGCCGTCCTCGGCCTTGGCGCCCGGCCCGCGCAGATCCGCGCCGGCGGGATCGAGCGCGACCGCGAAGCCGGGCAGCGCGACCAGGCCGGGCAGCGGCGGATCGGGCTCCACCTGGTAGTGACCCGGCGCGTCGGTGCCCTCGAACTGCCAGGGCTCCTCCTCGGACTTGGGCCGCTCGACCACCCGCAGCTCGCCGTCGGGCGCGCGCACCCGCACCCGCTGCACCCGCGGATCCTCCACCGGCACCGGCGCCGGCCGCCCCACCACCACCGGCGCCGAGTCCAGCTCGGCCACGCGCGTCAGGTAGCGCAGCGTCTGCTGCAGCAGCGGCAGGAAGTCGGCGCGGATGGGCAGGTCGCCCCAGTCGCGGTCCAGCGTCGTGGTCAGCAGCGCCACGCGCCCCTGATCCAGCGTCCGCGTCAACAGCAGGGGCGCCCCGTCGTCGAGCCCCACCACGACCTCGCCGCCGGCGTCCGCGGCGGGATCGAGCAGCATGTACCGCCGAATCTGCGCGCTGCCCAGGCTGGTGCCCGCGGGATCGGGGATGCTGCGCAGGATGGCGTGGCCCCGCTCGAAGTACGTGGGCCGCGCCGCCCGCCGATCGCCCGCCTCGGCGCTGGCCGCCGCGTCGCCCGCCTGCCGCACGTCGCGCAGCGTGCGCGGCAGCAGCGGGCCCAGCAGCTGGTTCGTCGTCGCCGGCTTCACCTGGTCGCCCATCGACACCAGCAGGCCGCCGCCCCCGCGCACGAACGTCTCGAGCGCCCGCGCGCGGTCCGGCGCCAGCTCGCCCGCGTTCGCCAGCACGACGACGTCGAAGTCGTCCAGATCGCGCCGCTGCAGGGTGGGCACGTCGGTGATGTCCAGCTTCACCCGCGCGCCGGCCGCCGTGGTCGGCGACAAGGCCCGCTCGAGATAGAACAGCTCGTCGCGGTACGGCGTGGGCCGCGGATCGCCGTTGATGGCCAGCACGCGCATCTGCGGCGCCGGCTGCAGCCAGAAGGGCCGGCGGTCGTCGGCGGGCAGGGCGTCCGGCTCGATCACCACCGCCGCCGGCGTCGCTTCCTTCTGATCGACGTTGACGTAGAAGGTCTTCACGCCCTCCTCGCCGGGCCCCAGGTCGAGGAAGCCGCGCACCGCCGGCACGCCGTCCACCTCGACGTGCACCGGCAGGCGGGCGATGGCGTCGGGCCCGAAGTTGCCGACGCGGGCGTCCACTCGCCAGTGGCCGCTGCCCATCTCGGGCGCGGGCTGCAGCGAGACGCCCAGCACGGCGCGGTTGGGCGTCGGGCGCCCCTCGCTCACGTCGACCGGCACCAGCTCGATGGCCGCGTCGCCGGTGATCGGCGGCGGCTTCGGCAGATCGCTCGCCGCGCCCGCCGCCGTGGTCAGCACCACGACCCGGCGCCCGCCGGGCGGGGCGTCCTCGAGCATCTCGTAGGCGCGCGCGACGCCGTCGGCCAGGCGATCGGCCCGATGGCCGACGGCCACCTCTTCCAGCGCGCGGCGGACGGCGGCGAGATCCCCGGTGGGCTCGGCGAAGGGCGTCGTGATCCGATCCCCCGCCACCACCAGCGCGCCCATGCCGTTGCCGTCGTCGAGCAGCGTCTCGGCCAGGAAGCGCGCCCGGTCGATCAGCGCCTCGCCGTCGAGCGCGTAGCCCATGGGATAGCCCGCGTCCAGCACCACCACGGTGGTGCCCCCGCTGTCGGCCGCCACCGCGGCGGGATCCGCGTCGTGGTGCAGGAAGGGGCGCGCGAGGGCGAAGGCCAGCAGCGCCAGCAGCAGGCTGCGCACCACCATCAGCATCAGCTGCTTGAAGCGGAAGCGGCGGGCGGTCTTGCGGTTCGACCGCAAGATGAACTCGAGCGCCGGGAAGCGCACCTGCACCGCCTTGCGGCGCAGCATCAGGTGCAGGATGGGCGGGATGGCCGCGGCCAGCAGCCCCAACAGCAGCGCGGGCGACAGGAACGACACGGCTCAGCGGCTCCCGATGAAGCGGCGCAGCGTGTCGTCCACCGGATCGCGCGTGTCGATCCGGTGATAGGCCACGCCGCCCTCGAGCAGGGTGCGGCGCAGGTCGTCGATCCAGGCGCGGATCTCCTCGAGGTACTGCGCGCGCATGCCGCGGGGATCGGCCAGCGCCTTCTCACCGCCCTCGAGCTCTTCGAACTCGGTCAGATCGGAGAAGGGGAACTCGGTCTCGTCGGGATCGAGCACGTGGAACACCACCACCTGATGGCGGCGGCGGCGCAGCTGCCGGCACAGCGCGGTGAGGCGGCCGTCGAAGTCCATGCAGTCGGACACCAGCACGACGACGCTGCGCCGCCCGGCCACCTCGGCGATGTGCTCGAGGGCGCCGACCGCGTTCGTCGCGCCGCCCACCGGCACCTTCTCCATCACCTGCACGAGGTTCCAGAAGTGATCCGGCCGCGCGCGCGGCGGCACGTAGGTGCCCAGCCGCTCGCCGAAGGTCAGCAGGCCCACCGCGTCGCCCTGCCGCAAGAGCAGCCAGGCCAGGGACGCCGCCAGCCGCGACGCGTACAGCAGCTTGGTCGGCACGCCGGCGCGGCCGTAGTCCATCGAGCCCGAGGTGTCCAGCAGCAGGTACGTCCGCAGGTTCGTCTCGTCCTCGAACTGCTTGATGTAGTGGCGGTCGCTCTTGCCGAAGGCCTTCCAGTCGATGTGGCGGATCTCGTCGCCCGGGCTGTACTCGCGGTGCTGCGCGAACTCGACGCTCGAGCCGTGGTGCGGGCTCTTGTGCATGCCGGTCAGGGCGCCCTCGACCATCTGGCCGGCGCGCACCGACAGGCCCGACAGCCGGGCGAGCAGCTCGGCGTCGACGATGGACCGCGCGCCGCTCACCCGCCGACGGTCTCGACGAGCCGCTTGACGACGTCGGTGCTCTTCACGCGCTCGGCCTCGGCGTGGAAGTTGGTCAGCACGCGGTGCGACAGCACCGGCTCGGCCAGCGCGCGCACGTCCTCGCGCCCCACGGTCAGCCGCCCGTCCAGCAGCGCGCGCGCCTTGCCCGCCAGCACCAGGTACTGGCTGGCCCGCGGCCCGGCGCCCCAGCCCACGAACTCCTTCACGAAGTCGGGCGCCGAGGCGTCGTCGGGGCGCGTCGCGCGCACCAGCTTCACGGCGTACTCGACGACGTGGTCGGCCACCGGCACGCGCCGCACCAGCGCCTGCAGTCGGCGGATGCGCTCCGGATCGAGCACCGCCTCGACGGTCTGCTCCGCGTCGCTCGTGGTGCGGCGCACCACCTCCAGCTCGTCCTGCAGGTCGGGATAGCCCACCACCACCTGGAACATGAAGCGATCCAGCTGCGCCTCGGGCAGCGGGTAGGTGCCCTCCTGCTCGATGGGGTTCTGCGTCGCGAACACCAGGAAGGGCGGATCCAGCTCGTAGGTGCTGCCCGCCGCCGTTACCCGCCCCTCCTGCATCGCCTGCAGCAGCGCGGCCTGCGTCTTGGGCGGCGTCCGGTTGATCTCGTCGGCCAGCAGCAGGTTGGCGAAGATCGGCCCCTTGATGAACTTGAAGAACCGCTTCCCGGTGGTGTGATCCTCTTCCAGGATGTCGGTGCCGGTGATGTCGCTCGGCATCAGGTCCGGGGTGAACTGAATCCGGCTGAACTTCAGGTTCAGCGCCTGCGCCACGGTGCTCACCAGCAGCGTCTTCGCCAGGCCGGGCACGCCGACGAACAGGCAGTGCCCGCGCGCGAAGAGCGCGATCAGCATGGTGTCCACCACCTGCCGCTGACCGACGATGCGGCGGCCCACCTGATCGAGGATCGCGCGGCGCGCCTCGGCGGCTCGCTCGACCGCCTTCAGGTCGTCCTCGGTGGGGGGCAGGGTGTCGCTCATTGCAGCAGCTCCAGGGTCTTGCGCGCCCGCGCGGCCAGCTCGGTCCGGCCCAGGGTGGTGTACAGCTCGGCCAGCGCCTGGTGCGGCTCGGGGTGGAAGGGGTTGATGCCGACGGCGGCCTCGAAGCTCGCCACCGCCTCCTCCGTGCGCCCCAGCGCCTTCAACGCCTTGCCGAGGTGCAGGTGGGTGTTCACGAAGCCGGGATAGTACTGGCTGACGCGCTCGAGCGTCTCGGGCACCTCGGCGGCGCGGCCCAGGTGCAGCATCGAGGCGGCGGCGCCGTTCTGCACGACCGGGTTGCCGTCGCCCCCCAGCACGATCGCCTTCCGGTACTCCATCAGCGCGGCCTTGTGGCGATCCCGCGCCCGCAGCAGCTCGCCGATGTGCGCCAGATCCTTCACCCGCTTCTGCTCGATGGTCGCGTACTCGGGTTCGGCCTCGGCGTCGTCGCCCTCGGGATCGCCCGGCCGCTTGAACTTCAGCGACGTCTGCACCAGCCCCGGGTAGGTCTTCAGCCCCAGCGAGCGCAGCTGCGCCCGCCAGGTGGTCCACAGGCCGTCGAGATCCCAGCCGTAGGCTCGCTGCAGCGCGGCGTCCATCGAGTCGCCGGCCTTCAGCCGCCCGATCAGCGCGTTCAGCCCCGCGTAGCCCTTCTTGCGGTGCAGGAAGTCGATCACGGTGTGCACCTGCGCGAAGGCCAGGCTGGCGGCCTCCTGGCTGGGCAGCTTGGCCATCGAGGGGTGCATCTGATCGAAGGTGATCAGCTTGTCTTCCTTCAGCGAGCGCGCCAGCAGATCCTCCTGCGGCGGCTCGAGCGCCTTGCCCGGCGCGAAGCGCCAGCGGCTCTCCTGGAACTTGGCGATGCCCTCGTGCAGCCAGATGGGCACGGTGTTCCGGCTGACCTTCGTGACGTAGTAGTGCACGAACTCGTGCGCCACCGTGTCCTGCCAGCCGTAGCCGCGCACCAGGGCGCGCGGCGACGTGAACATCAGCCGGTTGTACTTGCACAGCGCGATGGTGCCGCTGGTCTCGATCTCCTCCTCGGTCAGCGGGCTGACCGCGGCCAGGTAGCGGATCTCGGGGTAGATCTCGACGACGATGCGGCCGCGCGGGCGGTAGGCGAAGTCGGCCGACAGCACCGCGTCGGCCTTCTGCAGCACGTCCAGCACGTAGGGCACCATCAGGCGGTCGCGCCCCTTGAACCGCACCAGGAAGCGGCCGTCGTCGGTGACGAACTCGTCGAAGTCCTTCAGCGCGTCGTGGGTGGCGGCCACCTCGTCGCGCAGGGCGCGCATGCCCGGCGGCGCCGCGCCGCCCAGATCGCCGATGATCGCGTCCAGGGTGTGCAGGGCGTCGGCGTAGCGCCCCTCGAAGTACAGCACCCGCGCCAGCACGAAGCGGACGCCGATGTCCTGGGGATCGCTGTCGAGCAGCGGCGCGAGGCCGTCGCGGGCCTCCTCGACCTGCCAGTCGGTCACCAGCTCGTGCAGCTGCGTCAGGCGCTCGGCCGACACCTCGGCCCGCGCCGGAGCGACGAGGGCCGCGGCGAACAGCAGCGCGGCGGCCAGCCAGGCGGTGGGGTGTGTCCTCATCGGATCAACGACTCGTAATAGCGCTTCACCTGCTCGCGGTAGGCGTCCGTCGGCCGCTGCTTCATCGCGTCCAGCAGCTCCTTCCGGAACTCCGCCGGCGCCTCGTACTCCTCGGCCCCGGGGATGCGCACCTTCTCGCGGCTGGTCTGTCGGCTCTTGCCCTGCTGACGGTCGGCGCGCTGCGGCCGGTTGGCCTGCTTCAGCCCCTCCATCAGCGCCTGCAGCTCGCTCATCGCCTCCTGCTGGCCCGGCCGCGCCTGCCCCGGCTGCCGCTGCCCCAGCTGATCCGCCGAGCGCCGCATCGCGTCCTCGGCCTGCCGGATGCGCCGCATCGGCTCGTCCTGCAGCCCGGGCATCTGCTCGCCCCGCTGCTGGATGCGCTGCTGCAGCCGCTTCGCCGCCTCGGCGAGCCCCTGCTGCTGCTGTCGCAGCTTCTCGGCCTCGCCGGGGCTGAGCGCCTGCGCCGACTGCTGACGCGCGCTGTCCAGCAGCTCGGCCAGATCCTTCATCAGCGCCTGATCCAGCTTCCGGCTCTTCTGCACCAGGTCGCGGTACCGCTCGCCCTGCGGGTCGTAGCGGTTGAAGCGCTCCATCGCGTCGAGGTGATCCATCGACCGATCCGCCATCTCGAGCGCCTCGACGATCTGGTTGCGGTCGAGCGCCCCCTCGAGCTCCTGCGTGCGCTGGCCCAGGTGCCCCATCTCCTCCTCGGCGATGCTGGGCATGCGCTCGGTGGCCAGCTCCTCGACCGACTCGCGCAGCTTGCGCGCCTTGTCCTTCGCCTCGGCCAGCTTCTGCCCCAGCTGCTCCTCGAGCGCCTTGCGCTGCGCCTCGGCCTGCTTCGCCGCGGCCTCCTCGGTCGCCCGCGCCGCGTCCTCCTGCCGCTTCATCAGATCCCGCGTCTGATCCATCAGCTCGCTGATGGCCTTCTGCATCTCGGGGTTCGTCTCGGCGTGCAGATCCTGCATGTCCTGGTCGAGCGACGCGCTCAGCTCGTCGAGCGCCTTCGACATCTCGTCGAGCGCGCTCAGCGCCTCGTCCACCTTGCCCTCTTCGAGCATCTTCTCGAGCTCGGCCAGCTGATCCTTCGACTTGTCGAGCCCCTTGGCGACGTCGTCCTTCTTCAGCCCGTCGAGGTTCAGGAACTCCTCGGGCAGCTTCTGGCGGATCTTGGCCATGCGCGCCTGCATCTCGCGCATCCGATCCCGCAGCCGCTGGATGTCGCGCATGATGCGCGCCTTGAGCGCGTCGTTCGGGTTCTTCCGGTAGGCCTCGATCAGATCCCGCAGCCGCTCCTTCGACGCGCGCAGCTCCTCGGCCAGCGCCGCCATGTCCTCGAGCGCCAGCCGCGCCACCATCGCCTCGACCAGCACGATGGCCTGCTCGAGCTCCTCGATCACCTCGTCGTTGTGCCGCTGCCCCACCCGCAGCGTGGGCGCGTCCAGCGCGTCGAGGCTGGGCGCCGCGTCGTCGGCGAAGCCCTGCTCGGTCTCCATCGCCTTCTCGAGCGCGCCCAGCCGCCCGGCCAGCGCCAGCCGCACCTCCTCGGGCGTCAGCGGATCCTCGGCCATCGCCTCGACCACCTCGCTGAGCGCCTCGGCCGCCACGCGCGTGGTCCCGGCGACCTCCGACAGCCGCGCCGCCAGCCGCTCGCCCGACCACTCGAGCTCCAGCCGGTCGGCCAGCGCGGTCAGCAGCTTCTCGATGCTGGCCTGCAGCTTCTCGGCCAGCGCGTAGTGCTTCTGGTGCGGCGAGTTGACGGTGATGTAGCGGGTGACCGACGCGCCCTTCTGCGGCCCGTCGACGCTGTTGTTGTCCCAGGCCACCGCGGTCAGCGCCAGGCGATCCCCCGGCTGCGCCTGGATGACCGTCAGATCGACCTCGTCGGCCCCGTCGTAGCGCGCGCCCTCGACGCCCGGCTGCACGATCTCCTCGGGGTGCTCGGGGTGCTCGGCCAGCGAGATGACGATGGCCGACTTGCTCAGCCCGAAGTCGTCGCGCGCCTCGTAGGCCACCGGCACCGCGCGCAGATCCTCGAGCGTGACGTCTTCGGCGGGCAGCTGCAGCGTCACCGTCGGCGGGCGGTCGGGCTCGACGCGCAGCCGCCGATCGATGCCCTCGACCAGCGTCTCGCCCTCGGCGTCCACCAACGCGAAGCGCCACGAGCCGGGCGCGTCGACCACGAACTCGCCCTTCAGGTCGCGCCCCTCGCTCAGCGCCAGCGGCAGCTCGGCCTGCCCCTCGCCGAAGCGCAGCGCCGCGGCGCGGGCGGGGGCCAGCGTGGTGGCCGAGATCTCGACCCGGGTGCCCTTGGGCGCCTCGATGTCGCCGGTGGAGTTCGGGATGGTGCGCGGCTTGCGCTTCACGTGCTCGGGGAAGTGCAGGGTGACGATCAGATCGCCCACCAGGGGCCCGGTCTCGCGCTCCCCCAACGCGTTCTTGGGCGGCGGGCTCAGCGCGGCGAGGCCGGCGTCCACCCAGCGCGGGGCGGCCAACAGCAGCACCGCCCAGGCCACGGCGACGCCGCCCGCGGCGAACCAGCCGCGGCGGGCCGGGCGCAGGGGCGTCAGCGCGCGCAGATCCGCGTCGTCGAGGCGGGCGGCCATCTGGTGAGCCAGGCCCTCGACCAGCGCGGGCGAGCCGGCGGACACGTCGGGCCAGGCGGCGCGGAACTGCACGCTGGCCAGCAGACCGTCGTGCAGCGTGCCGAGCTGCTCTTCCAGGTGCGCGGCCACGGCGGTGTCGCGCCCGCTGTGGCGCAGGGGCCAGAGCAGGCGGAGGCTCACTGCGCCCAGCCCGACCAGGGCGAGCGCGGCCAGCGCGCCTCGGGCCCAGCCGGTCGACGCGCCCGCCGCGCCGACCAGGACGGCGATCGCCAAGGCCGCGCCCCCCAGGGCGATCAGCCAGCCCAGCGCGCTGAGGCCGGTGCGCAGCCGCAGCCGCCGACGGGTCGAGCGCAGCGCGCGCTCGATGCGCTCGAATGCGGGGGGGGGCGGGGTCATGTGCAACCGTCAACCGCGGGGGGCCCCGCTTTCATGCCGCGGGGGGTGATAGGTGCATATACGAGCATCCGGGGCCACAGCGCCAATGATTGTCCGGGGCGCATGACCGTCGCACCCCGCGCCGCGGTCGGGCGGGCGACGCCGGGTCAGCCCCCATGCAATCGGGCCGCACATCAAATAAGATGCGGCGCGCGTGAATGATGCACGGATCGCGGCGTCGGGCGCGGAGGACTGAGTGGAACCGACGGATGACGAGCTCGTGGCCCGCTGCCAGGCCGAGGATCCGGACGCCTTCCGCGTCCTGGTCGAACGCTATCAGCGGCGCGCCTACGGCATCGCCTACGGGGTCCTGCGAAACCCGGACGACGCGATGGACGCCGCGCAGGTGGCCTTCATCAAGGTGTTCCGCAACATCGCGAACTTCAAGGGCGACAGCTCGTTCTACACCTGGCTGTACCGGATCGTCGTGAACGTCTGCATCGACCACATTCGCAAGAACAGGAAGATGCGGCCGGTCGAGTACGACGAGACCTTCCGGCGCCGGGACGAGGCGGTGACGGTGATGCCGTTGAGCGGCGACACGCGGGCGATGCACCCCGGCTTCAAGTTCGAGAACGAGGAGCTCGGGGTGGCGATCGAGGCGGCGATGGCCGAGCTCAGCGAGAATCACCGCACCATCATCATGCTGCGCGAGGTCGAGGGGCTGAGCTACGAGGAGATCGCCGAGGTCATGGACTGCCACCTGGGCACCGTGATGAGCCGGCTGCACCACGCACGCAAGAATCTCCAGAAGGCGCTCAAACCGTACCTCGAAGCCGCCGGCAGCCACCTGGCGGATCGCGCCGGCGAGGGAGTGAGGAAGCGGTCATGACCGAGCAGGACAAGGACACCTTGCTGCGGTTCGTCGACGGGCAGCTGGGCCCGGACGAGGCCGCGGCCTTCGAGGCGCGGCTGGCCGACGACCCCGCGCTGGCGGCCGAGGCCGCCGAGTTCGCCGAGCTGGGCAACCTGCTGCGGCGGCACACCGACGAGATCGTGCAGGCGGCCGACTTCAGCGGCTTCGCCGATCGCATCACCAGCGAGCTGGCCCAGGCCGGGGGCGTCGAGGCGGCGCCCACGCCGGCGCGCCCCGCGCCGCCGACGGCCGAGCCGCTCGGCCAGCGCCTGAAGGCCTGGTGGGCGCGCCACTGGACGCCGGTGGTGGTCAGCGCCGGGGCCGCGGCGGCGGTGGCCTTCTTCGTGGTGCGGGCCGTCGGGCCGGGCGCCGTCGGCGGCGGCGGCGGCGTCGACGAGGGGGTCGAGACGGACGCGCCCGTGGCCGTCGAGGCCGTGCGCAACGACGGGAACAAGACGGTGCTGATCAGCTCGCCGGGCGACGAGGAGGGCGGCGCGACCGTCATCTGGCTGCTCGACGGGGAAGAGGACGAAGGCGACGCCTCGCTGACGGAGGATCCAATCTGATGCTGGGGTTCAAGCACATGGGCTGGGCGCTGGCGCTCGGCCTGCTGGTGACGCTCGGGGGGGCGGCGCAGGCGAAGGCGGCCGACGTTCGGCTGAAGGTCGCGGTCATCCACGCCACCAAGGCGGGCGGGGCCAAGGATCCTGCGCTGCGCAAGGTGCAGGGCGCGCTCGAGAAGGCCTTCGGCGGCTACACGATGTTCAAGCAGCTGGCCAAGCACGACCTGAAGTTGACGAAGGGTCAGGCCGAGCAGGTGGTGCTGCCCAACGGGCGCTCGGCCAGCTTCACCTACCAGGGGCCGGCGGGCGCACATCAGCACAACATCAAGTTCGCGGTGCCCGACAGCAAGGTCGACATCGACGTGCGGCTGCCGATGAACCGCATGTTCTATCAGGCCGGCTTCAAGCACGACGGCGGCATCCTCATCCTCGCGCTGTACCTGCGGCCGCTCTGACCCCCCTGTGACCGCCGCGGGCGCCGTGGTACACCCGCGGCGTGGTGGCGCCCTCCTCCCAGACCGCCCTCGTCGAGCCGCTCTCCGTCGGTGAGCTGACCGCGCGCATCAAGGATCTGCTCGAGGCGCGGCTGTTCAACATCTGGGTGCAGGGCGAGCTGAGCGCGCTGAAGCTGCACCGCAGCGGGCACGCCTACCTGACGCTGAAGGACGCCGACGCGCGCATCGACGCGGTCGTCTGGCGCACGACGGTCCAGCGGCTGCGCTACCACCCGGACATCGGGGATCGCGTGCTCGCCTTCGGGCGCGTCAGCGTCTACCCGCCGCGCGGCGGCTATCAGCTGGTCATCGAGGATCTGCAGCCGGCGGGCGCCGGGCGCCTGCACGCGGCCTTCGAGGCGCTGAAGAAGCGGCTGGGCGCCGAGGGCCTGTTCGACGCGGGGCGCAAGCGGCGGCTGCCGATGCTGCCGCGCAAGGTGGGCGTCGTCACCAGCGCCACCGGCGCGGCGCGGCGCGACATCGAGGCGGTGATCCACCGGCGGGCGCCGCAGATCCCCATCGTGCTGTGCGCCGCGCGGGTTCAGGGGCCGGGCGCGGCGGACGAGGTCGCGGCGGCGCTGGCCACGGTGGCGCGGGCGCCGGGCGTCGACGTCGTCATCGTCGGTCGCGGCGGCGGCAGCATGGAAGATCTGTGGGCCTTCAACGAGGAGGTCGTCGCGCGCGCCCTCGCCGCCTGCCCGGTGCCGGTCATCAGCGCGGTGGGGCACGAGACGGACACGACCATCGCCGATCTGGTGGCCGATCTGCGGGCCCCGACGCCCTCGGCGGCGGCCGAGGCGGCCGTGCCCGAGCGCGATCAGCTGCTGGCCTGGCTGGACGCGACCATCGAGCGGCTGGATCGCGCGCTCGAGGCGCGGCTGGACCGCCGGCGGCGGCGGCTGGCGCATCTGGAGCAGCTGCTCGCGCGCGGGCTCGCGTTTCACGATCGGCGGCTGGCGCTGCACCGGCTGGGCGAGCGGCTGACGCGGGCGATGGACGCGCGCCTCGAGACCGAGCGCGCGCGGCTGCGCCGGCTGGATGGTCGGGTGCGCGCGGCCGAGCCGGGGGCGCGGGTCGCCGACGCGCGGCGGCGTCTGACCGGGGCGGCGAGCCGCCTGCAGGCGGCGGCGCCGACGCTCACGACGGCGCGGCGGACGCGCCTGCGGGCGCTGACCGAGCGCCTGGAGGCCGATCTCGCGCGCCGCGTGCCCGGTCGCCGCGCCGACTGGCGCGAGCTGTTGGCGCGCCTGGGCGGCGTGTCGCCGCTGGCCGCGCTCGAGCGGGGCTACAGCATCACCCTGCACGACGGGAAGCCGATCCGCGCGCACGACGCCGTGCGACCGGGCGACACCGTGGACATCATGCTGCACCGGGGTCGGGTGCGCGCCGAGGTGCGCGCGACGGCGCCAGCGACGGACAGCGAGGACCGATGAGCGACAAGCAGGCGGCCGCCGCCGAGGCGCCGAAGTTCGAGGCGATCGTGGACGAGCTCGAGGGGCTGGTGGCCCGGCTCGAGGGCGGCGAGCTGCCGCTCGAAGAGGCGCTGGCGCTGTACGAGCGCGGCGTGGGGTTGGCGCGGCAGGGCAGCGGGCTGCTCGACGGCGCCGAGAAGAAGGTCGAGGAGCTGCGGCGCACGCTCGCGGAGCCCTCGCCGTGAGCCTCGACGCGCTGCGCGCGCGCTTCGACGCCGCCCTCGAGGCCCACGCGGCGGGCTGGGCGGACTGGCCGCCGGCGCTGGTCGAGGCGTGCCGCTACACGCTGTTCGGCGGCGGCAAGCGGGTGCGGCCGGTGCTGGCGCTGATGGCCGCCGAGGCCGTGGGCGGGGACGCGGCGGCGGCGCTGCCCTGGGCGATGGCGGTGGAGATGATCCACACCTACAGCCTGGTGCACGACGATCTGCCGGCGATGGACGACGACGACGAGCGGCGGGGCCGGCCGACGTGCCACGTGCAGTTCGACGAGGCCACCGCGATCCTCGCCGGCGACGCCCTGCTGACCGAGGCCTTCCGCACGCTGGGCGCCGCCGACGCGCCGGCCGAGCGCACCGCGCGGCTCGTCACGCTGCTCGGCGTGGCGGCGGGCGGCGGCGGCATGGTCGGCGGGCAGGTCGAGGACATCGGGGGCGTCGGCACGCTGGCCGCGCTCGAGCAGATGCAGCGGCGGAAGACGGGCGCGCTGATCCGGGCGGCGGCCGAGGGGGGCGCCATCGCGGCCGGCGCGGACGCGGACACCGTGGCGGCCGTCGGGCGCTACGGCGCGGCGCTGGGCCTTCTGTTCCAGATCACCGACGACGTGCTCGACGCCGAGCAGGACGCCGAGCGCGACGGCAACAGCTACCTGCACCACCTGGGGCTGGACGGCACTCTCGCGAAGCGCGACGCGGTGCACGCCGAGGCGCGGGCGGCCCTGGCGCCGCTCGGTGACGGGGGCGCGGCCCTGGCGGCGCTGGCCGACACGATCGCGCGCCGCACCGTCTGACGTGGCGCGCCCGCCCAAGGAGCGGATCGACGCGCTGCTGGTGGCGCGCGGCCTGGCGCCGGATCTGCCGAAGGCGCGCGCGCTGATCATGGCGGGGCAGGTCGTCGTGGGCGAGCGCCGCGCGGACAAGGCAGGCGACCGCGTGCCGCTGGACGCGCCGCTGCGGGTCAAGGGGCGAAAGGCCCACGCCTACGTCAGCCGCGGCGGCGTGAAGCTGGCCGGCGCGCTCGACCACTTCGGCGTCGATCCGACGGGCTTGGTGGCGCTGGACCTCGGCGCGAGCACCGGCGGGTTCACCGACTGCCTGCTGCAGCGCGGCGCGCGGCGGGTCTACGCGGTGGACGTGGGCTATGGCCTGCTCGACTGGACGCTGCAGACCGACGACCGGGTCGTGAACCTCGAGCGCACGCACGCGAAGGATCTGACCGCCGAGCTCGTGCCCGACCCCGTCGATCTGCTGGTGGCCGACATCTCGTTCAACACGCTGGGGCGGCTGCTGGCGCCGGCGGTGCCGCTGCTCGCGCCCGCCGCCCAGGCGCTGCTGCTCGTGAAGCCGCAGTTCGAGCTGGACGCGGCGGACGTCGGCGAGGGGGGCATCGTGCGCGATCCCGCGGCCTGGGACGAGGCCTGCCGGCGGGTCGAGGCGGCGGTGGTCGAGGTGGGGCTGGTCCCGCGGGGGACGGTGCGCTCGAGCCTCGAGGGCACGCGCGGCAACGTCGAGTTCGTGCTGTGGGCTACTTGCCGTCCTTGAGGCGGCGCGAGATGCGCTGGTGCTCGCGGTTGCCCACCAGCTCGCGCGCGTGCACTCGGTCGACCGTGCGCAGCACGCGGAAGTGGCGCGCCTTGACGTCGCGCACGCGCTTGTAGCCGCGCTCCCACAGGTGCCGCGGGAAGTTGCCCTTCTCGGCCTCGTCGAGCAGCGTCTCGAGCACCTTCACCTGCTCGTCGATCGAGTGGCACACGAGGAACAGGTCGACGCCCGCCTCGAGCGCCTGCCGCGTGGCGTCCTCGATGCCGATCGTGCCGGTGACGGCCTTCATCTCGAGGTCGTCGGTCACCACCAGGCCCTTGAAGCCCAGCTCCATGCGCAGCAGCTCCTGGATGATGGTGCGGCTGGTGGTGGCCATGTGGTCGGGATCGACCTTCGGGTACTTCACGTGCGCGGTCATCACCATGTCGAGCTGCGGCGACGACGGGGTGACCAGCTCGCGGTAGGGCAGCAGCTCGACGCTCTTCAGCCGCTCGGCGTCCAGATCGCAGATCGGCAGCGTCTCGTGGCTGTCCTCGCGCGTGTCGCCGTGGCCGGGGAAGTGCTTGCCGCAGGCGATGATCGCGTTGTCGTGCAGGCCGCGGATGACCGCCTTGGCCAGCGACGCGACCTTGGCGGGATCGCTCGAGATGGCGCGGCGCCCGATGACCGGGTTGTCGGGGTTGCTGTCGATGTCGAGCACCGGCGCGAAGTTCAGGTTGAACCCGCTCGCGGTGAGCTCGCGCCCGATGACCGCGCCCACCTCGTAGGCCACCGACACCGAGCTGACCTGCCCCAGGTGCCCCATGTCGGGGAACAGCGTGAAGGGCTCGGGCAGCCGGTGCACCTGGCCGCCCTCGTGATCGATGCCGATGAAGGGCGGGGTGCCCTGGCCCATCTGCCAGAGCTCCTCGGTCAGATCCATCAGCTGCTCGAACTGCTCGCAGTTGCGCTTGAACAGGATGTAGCCGCCGATGCCCCACTCTTCGTCGAGGCGCGCGAGCTCGGGCGGCACGCGCGTGCCGGGGAAGCCGAAGATCACCCGCTGGCCGATGCGCCGCTTCAGTTGGCTGGTCTCCGCCATCGATCCCCTCGGTGCCGTGGGTCCGTCGCCGACCGCAGGCGCAGTCGAGCGCGGGACCATAGCAAGTGCACCCCGCACCTGCAACGCGGGGGCTCTCAGGCGCCCGCGCGGCGCGGATCCCAGCGGTCGCGCAGTGCGTCGCCGAGCAGGTTGATGCCGAGGACGGTGCCCACGATGGCCAGGCCGGGGAACAAGGCGAGGTGCTCGCTGACCAGGAAGTAGCGCGCGCCCTGGTCGAGCAGCGCGCCCCACGAGGGCACGCCGTCGGGGCCCAGCCCCAGGAAGCTGAGGCCGGCCTCGGCCAGGATGGCGCCGGCGACGCCGAAGGTGGCCTGCACGATGACCGGCGCCATCACGTTCGGCAGCAGGTGGCGCGTGATGATCCAGGGCCCCCGGGCGCCCATCGCGCGGGCCGCCTGCACGAAGGGGCGCTCGCGCAGGGACAGCACCTGCCCGCGCACCAGCCGCGCGTAGCCCGCCCAGCCGGTCGCGCTGAGGGCGAAGACGACCGCGGTGACCGAGGGCTCGCGCGTGACCGCGATGATCAGGATCGCCAGCAGGATGCCCGGGAACGCCATCAGCACGTCGATGACGCGCATCAGCACCTCGTCCACCAGCCCGCCGTAGTAGCCGCTGATCGCGCCGAGCGTGACGCCGACGGTGGCGCACAGCGTGACGGTACCGAAGCCGACCAGGGCCGCCACGCGCGCGCCCCAGATGATGAGCGACAGCAGGTCGACGCCGTTCTCGTCGGTGCCTAGCCAGTGGGTGCCGTCGGGCGGGGCGAGGTCGTTGATCAGGTCGTAGCGATCGACGGGGAAGGGCGCCAGCCAGGGCGCGAAGACGGCCGCCAGCAGCAGCAGGCACAAGAGACCGCCCCCCGCCCAGTAGGGCAGGCGCGCCAGCCGGCTCGGGCCGCGGGCGCTCACGCGTCCAACCGCACGCGCGGATCGATCACCGCGTAGAGCACGTCGGTCAGCAGGTTCACCGTGACGTAGGTGGTGGCGATCAGCAGCACGGTGCCCTGCACCGTCGGATAGTCGCGCGTCTGGATGGCGTCGAGCAGCAGCGTGCCCACGCCCGGGCGCGCGAAGACCTTCTCGGTGACGATGGCGCCGGTCAGCAGGGCGCCGAACTGGATGCCCATCACCGTCACGACGGGGATCAGCGCGTTGCGCAGCACGTGCTTCACCAGGATGACCGGCTCGGGCAGGCCCTTGGCCCGGGCCGTCACCACGTACTCGTCGCCCATCACCTCGAGCAGGCTGCTGCGCACCATGCGGGTCAGCTTGGCCGACAGCGAGGTGCCCAGGGTCAGCGCGGGCAGCACCAGCGCGGCCACGGGCTGATCGGTGCGCGCCGGGCTGGGCAGCCAGTCGAGGTGCACGGTGAAGGCCAGGATCAGCATCGGGCCGAGCCAGAAGGCCGGCACCGCGACGCCCAGCATCGCGAAGCCGGTGGCCGTGTGGTCGACCCAGGTCGCCTGGCGCAGCGCCGCCAGCAGGCCCAGGGGCAGCGCGATGCAGAGCGCCACGATCATCCCGGCCAGCGCCAGCTCGGCGGTGGCGGGGAAGTTCTCGGCCACCAGCTCGATCACCGGCTGGGGGGACACGTCGAAGGTGCGCCCCAGGCTGCCGTCGAGCACGGTGTCCCAGAAGCAGTCGTCGTATTGGGTCAGCAGCGGGGCGTCGAGGCACAGGGCCTCGGTGAGCGCGGCGCGCGCTTCGGCGCTGGCCTGCTCGCCGAGGATCGAGTCGACGGGATCGCCCGGCGCCACGCGCAGCGCCCCGAACACCAGGGTGCTGGCGCCGACGAGCACGATCACCAGGCTCACCAGGCGGCGGGCGAGGAAGTCCGGCAGCCAGCCGGCGCGGCCCAGGCCGAAGAAGGCGAAGGCGAGCAGCGCGGCGCAGGCCAGCTTCACGGCCAGATCGACGCCCGCGGCGAAGGCCCCCGGCTGCAGCGCGCCCCACAGCAAGGCCGCGGCGGGCAGGGTCACCGCGAGGGTCACGGCCAGGCGCAGCCGGCGGCGGTCGGGGGTGGGCGTCACGGCGCGCGATGATAGACGGGTCGCGGCCCGGCGGCGACCGTGACGAAAGAGGATTGACAGGGTGGGGGCGTTGGTCTAATGTGCCGCGGCTTCCGGGGCTGTAGCTCAGTTGGGAGAGCGCTAGAATCGCACTCTAGAGGTCCGGGGTTCGATTCCCCGCAGCTCCACCCGGTGTCTTCGAAAGGCCCGCCCTCACCGGCGGGCCTTTCTGCGTTTCGGGGGCCGCGCCGCGCCCCGAAACCCCGCGCCCGCGCCAATCTTGACAGCCTGGGGGGTCGCTCCTACGCTCGCGGGGCCCGGAACACCCGGCGCACGTCGACTCGGAGGGGCATCAGTGTCGCTTTCCCGCCCGCGGCGAGGTCTGGGGCTTTGCGCGATGGTCGCCGTCGCGCTGGCGGCGGCGCCGGCCTTCGCGCTGGACAACGATCCCGTGCTGGGCCGCCTGTGCACCGGCTCGGGCAGCACGGACGCCTTGCCCTGCGGCGACGCGCCGGTGCCCGATCAGTCCGCCTTCCGGAGCCTGGTGCGCGAGTACGGCATGGCCTTCGCGCCGCGCCTGCTCGCGCCCGCCGAGACCACCGGCGTCAACGGCTTCCAGTTCGACTTCGCGTACTCGATCACCAACATCAACCAGGACGAGGACTACTGGCAGAAGGCGGTCAAGGACGAGTCGCCCGAGCCGCTGCTGCACACCTTGCACCTGGGCCTCACGAAGGGCCTGCCCTACAGCGTCGACATCGGCGCGACCGCCACCTGGCTGGTCGACAGCGAGCTCTTCGCCTTCGGCGGCATGGTGAAGGTGGCGCCCAACGAGGCCATCGACGCCTTCCCGGTCGACCTCGCCGTGCGCGCGGCCCTCAACCGCATGGTGGGCTCGTCGGATCTCGACCTGACCACGGTGGGCCTCGACTTCATCATCAGCCGATCGTTCGGCGCGGGCGGCGTCGCCAACGTGGCGCCCTACATGGCCTACGAGCCGGTGTGGGCGTTCGGCCGCAGCGGCGTGCTCGACTCGACGCCCGGCCGGGCCGACGATCCGGCGCGCAGCTTCGTGTTCGCCGAAGAGACCGAGGTGCTGCACCGCTTCGTGCTGGGCTCGCGCTTCATCCTCGGCGCGGCCAACTTCACGCCCGAGATCGTGCTGACCAAGGGCCTGCAGTCCTACACCTTCAAGTTGGGCCTCGACTTCTGAGCCGGTGAGCCGGATCAGCGGTCGCCGTCGTCGTCCTCGGCGTCCAGCCCCAGCTTCGCTTCGATGCGGGCCAACCGCGCCTCGAGGCGGCTGAGATCGCCCTGCATCCGGGTGAGCACCTCGAGGCCGCCCACCACCTTCTTCACCCGATCGTCCACCCGCTTGTGCAGCTCTTCGAGCGCGTGCGTGTTGTGGTCGAGCCAGGTCTGGATCTGGTCGCGGGTGAGGGCCGCGCGCTCCTCGCCACTGCGGATGAGCTTGTTGACCGACTCCTCGACGTTGGTGCGCAGCGTCTGGACGGGATCGGTCAGGCGCCGGGACAGCTGCTCGCTCTTGTCGCGGATCATGGCGCGCAGATCGGGCAGCGGGCCGCCCCGCTTGTCGCGCTTCTCCTCCTCGACGAGGATCTGCGCCATGGTCACCGCGGTCAGATCCTCCTTCGACTTGTTGTCGATGATCTGGATGTCGACGCCCTCTTTGATCAGCAGGGCGATCTCGTCGAGCGTCACGTACCGGCTGCGGCGCGTGTCGTAGAGCTTGCGGTTGGCGTACCGCTTGATGACGTGCACCGGCACGGGGCTCCTCGGCGTGGGGACCGACGCACGATCACGACCGCTCGGCGCCTTTGTCAAGCGGCCCGCGGCGCGCGTGAAACTTGCCGCTGATGGCCCGGAGTGCCACCATCGGGCGTCTCACGCGCGGGTCGAGCCCTTCGGAACACGATGCACGTCAAATGCGCCCAATGCAGCGCCGTGTACGACTTCCCGGTCGCGCAGCTCCCCGAAGCGGGGCTGCGCGCGAAGTGCGCGTCGTGTGGCTACGTGATGATGATCAAGCCCGAGGAGGCCCCGCGTCCCGGGCGCGCGCTGTCGCAGCCCCCGGCCGCGCTGGCCGCCGCGGACGCGGATCTGCTGGTCGCGCCCAAGCGCCCCAGTGACGGCAGCCTGACCGCGCCCCGCGCGTCGGGCCCCCCGGCGGCCGCCTCGGCCGAGGGCGACGACATGATGGTCGCGCCCAAGCGCCCGAGCGGCGGCCTGACCCTGCCCCCGGGCGCGCCGCGCGCCCCGGACGCGGCCGCCGACGCGATGGTCGACGTGCGCTCCGACGAGGTCGTGCGGCGGCGCGGCGGCGGCAACCCCAAGGGCATCCGCATCGATCCCTCGGCCGACGCCGGCAAGCCGCGGCGAGGCGGCGGCGCCCGCACGTCCGAGGTGCGCAACAGCCACCACCGCGAGCCGGATCCCGATCAGCCGAAGGTCATCGTCGACATCGGCCAGCTGAGCGAGTCGAGCGCCCCGGCCGCGGTGGCGCCCGAGCCCTCGCCACCGCCCGCCGACCGGGCCGAGGCCGCCTTCGCGCCCCTCAGCACGCCCGCGGCGATCGGCACGTCCGCCCTCGAGGAGGCCGCGCGCGTCGCCCCCACCGCGGCGCCCGAGAGCTTTCAGGCCGACGAGCCCGCCGACGTGAAGGCGATCAAGCCGCCGGGCCTGGGCTGGGTGGCCTTCGTCTTCGTGCTGCTGGTGCTCGGCGGCGCCTTCGCCTTCGTCTGGTGGCGCAACGACTGGGCGCCCATCTGGGACGATCCCGCGCTGGCGTTGGACGTCGCCCTCGGCAGCGGCGAGCGCCCGGTCGCGGCGCCGCCCGCCCAGCCGGTGGTCGAGACGGCCAGCGTCCAGGGCCAGCTCGAGATCACCGACGTGCGCATGGAGCTCGTCCCGGTGGGCCGGAAGGATCACGTCGCCCTCGTGCACGGGCGGCTGACCAACGGCACCAACCGCGTGCAGCGCGGCATCACGCTCGAGGCGATCCTCGAGGACGCGCCCGAGGGCCTGCCGCTGAAGACGCGCGTGGCCGCCTGCTGCGACGTGTTCGACGCGGCCCAGGCGGCCGAGGTGGCCCGCACCCCCGCCCACCCCCACTTCGCCAACCTCAACCGGGCCGCGGCCTCGCGGCTGATGCCGGGCGAGTCGCGCCCCTTCTCGATCATCCTGATCGACCTCGACGACGACCTGACGCAGCGGGCGCTGCATCCGGCGGTCAAGGTCCGCTTCGCCGAGGCCGAGCGCGCTCACCGATGACGCGCCGTCGCGTGGATCCCGCGGCCTTCCTGCGGCGCATGGGCGCCGTGCCCGAGGTGGCCATGCGCCAGGCGCTTTGGCGGGAGTGCCTGCGCGACGCCGAGGCCGAGAGCCTGCTGGCCACCGTCGACGCGGTGCTCGCCGGGCTGGACGCGGTGCGCTCCGACGCGATCGATCTCGCGTATCACGCGCTGGTGCAGGTCATCGAGGCC
The DNA here is from genome assembly GCA_020633465.1 of Myxococcales bacterium. Taxonomy (GTDB): domain Bacteria; phylum Myxococcota_A; class Bradymonadia; order UBA7976; family UBA1532; genus JACKDN01. The sequence goes on along the minus strand of JACKDN010000003.1, from coordinate 68,073 downwards.
GATCCGCCGGCCACGACCGATCGCCTGAAGGGGCTGGCCCAGGTGACCGGGCGGGCGGGCGTGCTCGCGCTCTTCGTCGACGCGCCGCCGGCGCAGATCGCCGAGCCGGGCGCGCTGCGGGCGCCGCCCCTCGACCCCGATCGCGAGGTGACGCTGGGCGAGCGCCGCTGGAAGGCGCGCTCGAACGATCGGGCGATCCTCGAGCGCCTGCTGCTGGATCAGGATCCGGTGGTCATCGACCACCTGCTGCAGAACCCGCGGGTGGTCGAGCAGGACGTGCTGAAGATCGCCAGCCGGCGGCCCAACGGCGCCGAGGTGTTGCGGCGCCTGTTCCGGCACCCGCGCTGGGGGCGGCGGCGCGCGGTGCAGTGGGCGCTGGTGCTGAACCCCTATACGCCGGTCGACGTGGGGCGGGCGCTCGTGGGCCTGCTCGATCGCGAGCACCTGCGGCGGCTGGCGGTCGAGCCGTCGGTCCACGACGAGGTGCGCGGGCTGGCCGCGGCGCGGCTGGGCGCGGGCGATTGATGCGGTGAGGCGAGGGCGCGGGCGCGCTCGCCGGGTGGGCTCGGCCGGGCTCGAACGAGCCGATCAGGCCACGTGGCTCTTGTCGTTCTGCTCGAGCTTCTCGTCGACCGGCGCCGAGCGCTTCTCGGGCAGCTGCCGCACCTCACGCTCGGTGGGCTCGGTCTCGCTCTCGTCCTTGGCGAAGGACTTTCGGAAGTTCCGGATGCCCTTGCCCAGCGCGTCGCCGAGCTGCGGAATCCGGTTGTGCCCGAAGATGACCAGCACGATGAGCAGGATGAGCAGGAGCTCGCCGCCCCCGGGCATCTGAAAGGCCGCCTGCTGCAGGGCGTCGTGGGGCAGGTTCATCGCCATCTCTCCTGAGGGGCCGTCGCTCGGCCCGAACGCGGCGCCGAGTGTAGCGGAATCGAGTGCGCGCGACACAATTCGGCCACCGCCGGTCGCCGGGGCGCGGCGCGCGCGCCCCCGCGGGCCCCGTCGAGGGGTGCGCGGCCATCGCCGCGGCGCCCCGCGGCGCCCGCTTCTATCGCAGCCGCACGGGCGTCGGCAACCGGGCGGCGTGCCCGGTTCTTGCCCCTCGGCAGGGGCCGTGGTACCCAGGACACCCGTTGTCCAACCGCAGGGCAGGTCGGCTCGCGAGATGAGCTACGCGCTTCGCTTCATCGCCGGCAAGTACAAGGGCGGTGAGTTCCCGCTGCGCCCCAATCGCGAGATCGTGATCGGCCGCGGCAGCGAGTTCGACATGGTCCTCGACGAGGACATGGTGTCGCGCCGCCACGCCAAGATCGCCACCTACCACGGGCAGATCGTCTTCCAGGACCTCAAGAGCACCAACGGCAGCTTCGTCAACGGCGAGCGCGTGACCGTCGCGCGCTTGCAGGTGGGCGACAAGCTGCTGGTCGGCACCTCGATCATGGAGGTCGTGCGCCCCGACGGGCCGCTGGGCACCACCAGCCTCGCGCCCTCGGACACCCCCACCGACCTGAACCTGAACGTGCCCCTGCCCGATCAGGCGACGACCGAGGGGGCGCCGGCCCAGATGTTCACCGCGCCGGGCGCGCCGCCCGCGGGCCAGGCGCGGCCGACGATCGATCGGGCGCAGGGCATGTCGGGGCGCTTCCCGGACGACGACGTCACCGTCGCCGATCTGGTCGAGCTGTTCACCAACAACGGCCGCAGCGGCGTGCTGGTGCTGACCGACGACGAGCACCGCGAGGGCCGCATCTTCTTCCGCAGCGGCAGCGTGTACTACGCCACCGTCGCCGAGCCGGGCGCCGGGCCCGAGGCGTCGGCGGTGGGGCCGCAGAAGGCCTTCTTCCGCCTGCTGACCTGGGCCAGCGGGGCCTTCCGCATGGACAACATGACGGCGCCGCCCGCGTTCGAGGACGCCATCGCCGAGCCGACGCGCCAGCTGCTGGTCGAGGGCCTGCGCCAGTGGGACGAGCTGAAGGTGTACGCCGATCACGTGCCGCCGCGCGGCACCGGGCTGCAGCTGAAGGCGCCGCTGGTGAACCGGCTGTCCGCCCTGTCGGCCGAGGCGCTCGACACCCTCCAGGTGGTCATCAATCAGGGTGAGGTGGGCCGGGTGCTGGATCACAGCCCGGCCAGCGACCTCGAGACCACGCAGGATCTGCTGTACCTGCTGCAGAACGGCTACATCGAGTCGGTCTGAGGGCCTGCCCCCGCGGACTCGTCCCGCGACGCGCGCCCGCCTGCCGCGTGCCTCCGAACACTGCTTGTTGACGACGCGCGCGACCCGCCGCTAGCCTTGCGCGCCCCAAATCCCCGCCTTTTCGAGGAGCACCATGGAGTTCTACGTCGTCGATCCCAAGGAGGGTGACTTCGCCGAGTGGGTTCAGCGGGTCCGCGAGTTCCTCGAGTCCGAGAAGCTCGAGTACGCCGAGGCGGACGGCCTGCTGTACTACCTCGGCGACGACATCGCGACGCCCTGGGCGGAGAACTCGGTGCTGTTCACCATCCAGGCGGCCGAGGACGACGAGCTGCAGGGGGTGATCGAGCTCAGGGACGTCGACCGCGGCTTCTACGTCTTCTCCGACGATCTCGACCTCTTCGACGAGGAGGAGGTCATCGACGCGGTGGGCTATCGGCCGCAGCTGCCGCCGGCGGTGTACGGCTTCGAGTGGGGCAACGCCAGCAAGTGTCGCTTCCACCTCGGCCCCTCGGAGGGCGTCTACTTCTTCGCGGACGGCGAGGACGTCGACTATCCCGCCGCCCTCGAGCTGACCGACGTGTGGAACCTGTTCTTCCGCGTGGCCCACTGGGTGGGCAACAACACGTCGCGCATCCAGGATCTGAAGGGCATCAACGTCGACAAGGTGCACTTCGACCTGCAGGTGCAGCTGGACTTCACGCACCCCGCCTCGCTGGACGTCCTCAGCGAGCTGCTGGTCGAGGAGGAGGGCTACGAGCGCACCCGCACGGGGCTGCGCGCGACCTTCCGCGATCGAGATCTGAGCTTCGTGCGCGAGCTGGTGTCGATGCTGCCGCCCGAGCCCGAGGACTTCGAGCACGTGCTGGTGCGCGGCGTCTGGCGCGGGCAGCAGGACGACGAGGAGCGCGAGGTGTTCCACGTCGGCGTCGAGCGCCGCAACCTGCGCCCCTTCGTGCAGATGCCGGTGCACCGCACCTCGAAGGCGCTGGTCGATCGCTTCCGCTCGTTCTTCAAGGGCCACCGGATCGACCGGCAGGAATACCTGACCTGACGCGCGGCCGCCCGGCCCGTCGGCGACCGCTCGCGGCGCCTTGACACCCAGGCCCGGGCGCTGAAAGTGTGCCCCCCGACTCGGACGGGGAAGCGGCGCGTTGATCCCGGATGCGACCATCGCCGAGGTCCGAGCCCGCGCCGACGTGGTGCGGGTGGTGGGCCGCGCGGTCGACCTGAAGAAGGCCGGCACGCTGTTCAAGGGGCTGTGCCCCTTCCACGAGGAGCGCACGCCCTCGTTCACCGTCTCGCCCACCCGCAACACCTACCACTGCTTCGGCTGCGGCGCGCACGGCGACGCCCTGCGCTTCCTGACCGAGCACGAGGCGATGAGCTTCCCCGAGGCGGTGCGCGCGCTGGCCGCCGAGGTGGGCGTCGAGGTGCCCGAGTCGCGGGCCGAGAGCCCCGAGGAGCGGCAGGCGCGCGAGGCGAAGCGCAGCCTGACCGCGCGCCTGCTGGCGGCCCAGGACAAGATCACCGCCTACTACACCGAGGCGCTGTTCGGACCGCGGGGCGGCGCGGCCCGCGCCTACCTGAAGCAGCGCGGGATCACGCGCCGCACCGCCGAGGCGTTCCGCTTGGGTTGGGCCAGCGGCGACAAGGCCGACTTCGCGCGCTTCCTCGAGGGCGACGGTGACATCGCGCTCGACGATCTGGTGACGCTGGGCCTGCTGGTGCCGCCCGACGAGGGGTTCCGCGACGGCGAGCGGCTGGGCGGCGGCTACCTGCGGTTCCGCGAGCGGGTGATGTTCCCGGTCGTCGACATCCGCGGCGAGGTGGTCGGCTTCAGCGGGCGCATCCTCGATCCCCACAAGAAGGCCGCGAAGTACATCAACTCGCCCGAGACGCCGGTGTTCACCAAGGGCGAGCACCTCTACGGCGCGCACACCGCCCGCCACGCGGCGCGCCGGGCCGGCCGGCTGGTGCTCTGCGAGGGCAACGTCGACGTCGTGATGGTGTACCAGGCGGGCATCGAGGGGGTCGCCGCCGCGATGGGCACCGCGCTGACGCCGGCGCAGGTGCGGCTGGTCAAGCGGCTCAGCGAGCAGGTCGTCTGCGTGATGGACGGCGACGCCGCCGGCGCCAAGGCGGCGTTCGCCAGCCTGGTGCCCTTCCTCGAGGCGGGGCTGCAGCCGCGCGCGGTGATGCTGCCGGCGGGCGAGGATCCCGACTCGTTCGTGCGCGCGCAGGGGCTCGAGGCGTTCGAGGGGTTGGTGGACGCCGCGCCCCCGCTGCTCGACCTGTACATCACGCGGGCCGGCGACGAACACCCGGCGGATCCGCCCGGGCGGGTCGCCGCGCTGCGGCACGTCGCGCCGGCGCTGGCGGCGCTGGACGACGCGCTGACGCTGACCCTGTACCGCGGCAAGGTGGCCGCGGCGCTCGAGGTCGACGCGACGCTGGTCGATCAGGCGATCGAGGACGCGAAGCGGGCCGCCGCCGAGAGCCGTGCCCGCGGCGCGGGGCGCCGGTCCGCGCTGCGCGAGGCGGCGCCGGCGCCCCGGAACACGGCGCCGCCGCCGCCGCCGGCCGAGGTGCCCTTCGAGGTGCACTTCGAGCCGCCGCCGCCCTTCGAATCCGGACCCCCGGACGACCTGCCGCCCCCGTTTCTCGGCGACGGGCCGGCCGCGGGCGGGCCGCCCCCGGCCGATCTGCCGCCCCCACGGCCCGAAGTTCGGCCGCTGCGGGTGCCGCGCTACGCGCGTGAACTCTTCGAATTCATTGTGCAATACCCTCATTTGGCCACGCGGCTGGACGTCGAGGATGCACACATTTGTTTGACGCACGAGGGACTGGCTGGTTTTGTTGACGGCCTTTGCCGTGAGGTCGAGGCGGGCCGTACGCCGAACGTGGACCGACTGTTGAGCAACCTTCGAGATGCGGATGTCGTCGCTTTCCTTCGGGAATGTCAGGCGCGGCGTCCCTCTCAGGATGGTTCGACCATCGAGCAGGCGTTCGATGATGCGCATCGACGGGTCCGAGTGGGCTCGCTCGAGGCCGAGGATCGGCGCATCCGGGACGCGATGCGGGCGGCGTGGCGCGAGGACCGCGCCGCCTACGTCGAGTTGGCAGAACGTTTGAAGTCCATTCGGGTCCAACTCAAGCACCTCCATTCTCCATCAGTCGAGGGAGCTCGCTAGATGTCCGTATCGCAGGAGCAGCGCCGGGTTCGTGAGTTGGTCACGCGGGGTCAGAGCAAGGGCTTTCTGACCAACGACGAGGTCAACCGCGCGCTGCCGCCCGGGTATCTGCCCGAGCAGCTCGACGACCTGCTCACCATGCTGAAGCTCGCGGGCATCCGCGTGATCGATCGGGACGAGGCCGCGCGCCGCCGCGCGGGCAAGAAGGGCAAGGACGGCGAAGAGGAGGGCGGCTTCGGGCGCAACAACGATCCCGTGCGCGTGTACCTGCGCAAGATGGGGTCGGTGTCGCTGCTCACGCGCGAGGGCGAGGTCGAGATCGCCAAGCGCATCGAGTCGGGCCAGCTGAAGGTGCGCGACGCCGTGATGACCAGCCCGGTGGCGGTCAACGTGGCGCTGCACCTGCTGAACCGGGTCGACAAGGGGTGCCTGCGCCTCAAGGAGGTCGTCGCCGAGCCCGGTGAGGACGAGGTGGTCACCGAGGATCCGGGCGAGCGGGTGATGCGCCTCGCCGCCGAGATCGCCAAGCTCGATCGCGACCGCCGCAAGATCGACGAGCGCCTGCACGGCGTGCAGCCGATGAAGGACGCGTACCGCAAGCAGCTGCTGACGCGGGCCTCGAACACGCGCGAGCGCACGGCGGCGCGGCTGATCGAGGTCGGCTTCCTGAAGCGGGTCATCGACCGGATGGCCGCGCGGGTGAAGCTGCTGCACCACCGCATGGAGAACGCGAACGAGACCATCGAGATGGTGCTCGCGCGCGTGCGCGGTCAGGATCTGCCGACGCTGCGCTCGGACGTGCGCATCCTGCGCACCACCGAGGACGCCAAGGTGGCCCGGAAGATCATCGGCAAGTACCGGGTGCCCGATCCGATGTACCTGCTGAACGTCGACCGCACCCTGGCCCACTGCCAGCGGCAGCTCGGGCGGGTCGAGATGGAGGCCGGCTGCTCGCTCGACGAGCTGAAGGCGCTCTACAAGGTCATCGACGAGGGCGAGAAGGCGGCCGAGAAGGCCAAGACCGAGCTGGTCGAGGCCAACCTGCGGCTGGTGGTCAGCATCGCCAAGAAGTACACGAACCGCGGGCTGCAGTTCCTGGACCTGATCCAGGAGGGCAACATCGGCCTGATGAAGGCCGTGGACAAGTTCGAGTACAAGCGCGGCTACAAGTTCAGCACCTACGCGACGTGGTGGATCCGGCAGGCGATCACCCGGGCGATCGCCGATCAGGCGCGCACCATCCGCATCCCGGTGCACATGATCGAGACGATCAACAAGCTCATCCGCACCAGCCGCTACCTGGTGCAGGAGATGGGGCGGGAGCCGACGCCCGAGGAGATCGCCGAGCGGATGGATCTGCCGCTCGACAAGGTGCGCAAGGTCCTCAAGATCGCCAAGGAGCCGATCTCGCTCGAGACGCCCATCGGCGAGGAGGAGGACAGCCACCTCGGCGACTTCATCGAGGACAAGTCGGCGGTCAGCCCCTCGGACGCCGTGATCAACCTCAGCCTGCAGGAGCAGACGCGCAAGGTGCTGGCCACGCTGACGCCGCGGGAAGAGAAGGTCTTGCGCATGCGGTTCGGCATCGGCGAGAAGTCGGACCACACGCTCGAGGAGGTCGGTCAGGACTTCGACGTGACGCGCGAGCGCATCCGGCAGATCGAGGCCAAGGCGTTGCGCAAGCTGCGGCACCCGTCGCGCAGCAAGCGGCTGCGGGCGTTCGTCGAGACCTGAGCGGCCGGCCGGGCGTGCCGGCGGGCCTATAGCTCAGTGGTGAGAGCGGCCGGCTCATAACCGGTTGGTCCCAGGTTCGAACCCTGGTGGGCCCACTCGAGCCCGCCGCGCCGCGGCGGGAGACGACGGACGGATGGCGGGAGACAGCGCGTGAAGCAGACGCTGGAGATGCTCGTCGAGCTGCAACGGCTCGAGGACGAACTGCGGGACCTGCGCACCGCGAAGGCCGAGCTCGAGGCGCTCGAGCGGGACAACGCCGAGGCCCTCGAGGGCTTCGACGCGATGCTCGCCGAGCAGGCTGCGCGGATCGACGAGACGAAGGCCTTCTGTGAAGAGAAGGAGGCCGAGATCAAAGAGACCGAGGAGGCCAACCGCCGTTCGCGGACGCGCCTCTCGGGCATCACGAACCAGCGGGAGCTGAACGCGCTCAACAAGGAGCTCGAGACGCAGCGGCGGCTGACGCAGCAGCGGAACGAAGAGCTGCTGAAGTTGATGGAGCAGCTCGAGGCGGCGCAGGCGGACTACGCGAAGCGGAAGGCCGAGCGGGACGAGCTGGCCGAGCAGATGAAGGCGCTCGAGGCCGAGCTGGCTGGGCGGGTCGAGGAGAAGGCGGCGCTGGCCGACCAGTACACCGCGCGGCGGCAGGAGCTGCGGGGCAAGCTGGATCGGGGGTTGGTCAGCCGCTTCGACCGCATCTCGAAGGGGCGCGACGGCATCGCGGTGGCGGACGTCGTCGACGGCACCTGCACCGGGTGCCGGATGCAGGTGCCCCCGCAGGTGTTCATCCGGTTGCAGCGCATGGAGTCGCTCGAGCAGTGCCAGAGCTGCGTGCGGATGCTGGTGTGGTTCGCGGGCGTCGACGGGGCCACGGCCGAGACGAGCGCCGGCCCCGCGGATGCGAGCGCGGCGGAGGCGGCCGCCGAGTAGGGCGGCGGTCTCGCGCCGAAGGGATTCAGAGTGTGTCGGCCTCTCCGAGCAGGACAGGTGGTCGCCGGCGTCGCGAGACGCGGGAGGAAAGTCCGAGCTCCGCAGGGCAGGGTGCTGGCTAACGGCCAGTCGGGGTGACCCGAAGGAAAGTGCCACAGAAAGCAAACCGCCGTGGTCCGCCGCGGTAAGGGTGAAAGGGTGCGGTAAGAGCGCACCGGGGGGCTGGTGACAGTCCCCGGCATGGTAAACCCCACCTGGAGCAAGACCAGTTCGAGGTACCCCGCGCCGACGGGGTCCGGGTGCCCGCCCGGTAGCCTCGGGTCAGGTCGCTCGGGGTCGTGGCAACGCGGCCCTTAGATGAATGACCACCCCCCTCGTCGGGTGACCGGCGGGGGAGACAGAACTCGGCTTACGGCCTGGTCGGAGAGGCCGGCCTTTTTCATTTCGAAGAGGAGGCGCGCCCGGGGGCGCGCCCCGGTGGAGCGCGTGGCCCGCAACCGCGACGACCGCCGCGTGGTGGCCCAGAACCGCCGCGCGCGCTACGACTACGAGATCGTCGAGACCTTCGAGGCGGGCATCGCGCTCACCGGGACCGAGGTGAAGAGCCTGCGGGCGGGGCACGTGACCTTGGGCGAGGGCTACGTGCGTATCGAGGGGGGCGAGGCCTGGTTGGTCGACGTCACGATCCCCGAGTACAAGTTCGGCAACATCCACAACCACGCGCCGCGGCGGAAGCGGAAGCTGTTGTTGCACGCGCACGAGCTCGAGAAGGTCGAGGCGAAGATCCGCGAGAAGGGCTTCACCGCGGTGCCGCTCGAGCTGTACTTCAAGGGCGGCTGGGCCAAGCTGCTGTTCGGGCTGGGCAAGGGGCGCAAGACGATCGACAAGCGGCACCACGAGCGCGAGAAGAACGCGCGCAAGGAGCTGCGCGACATCCGGGGCTGAGGGGTAGGCGCGCGAGCGTGTCCGTTTGACACCGCCGTGTCCGGTGCTTACCGTTGCCCGCGTCGGACAGTTGCCCGCCTGGGACACTGGCCGACCGGTCGGTGGGTCATCAGCCGGCTGTCTTTGAAAATCTGGGGGCGATCGGTTTCGACGAGGATGTTGAAGCCCTGACTGCATGTCGCGGTTTTCGGTCAGCGCGTTAGAAAGGCCGAAGGCTACAATTGCCAACGATGACATGGAGCTTGCCCTCGCCGCGTAAAACCGGTTGAGGGTCGTCCGCCCGGTCAGTGCTCACGGGGCCGGTGCGGGCGTAACGCCAGTGAGCTGGTCGAGGGTCGCTGCTCAATGCCGCCCGAGACGAGACTTGAATTGAGCTCCCCCGAGCGAGAGCCTGCCTGTGGGCGAGCGCGCGGGGTAAAACAAATCACGGGACAAGCATGTAGACGTCAGGTTCGTGGATCGTTTTCGGACCCGGGTTCGATTCCCGGCGCCTCCACCCGTGTACGGACACGCCGCCGGCCCAGCAGGGTCGGCGGCGTTTCTATTTGGGGCGCGTGAGTTCCGGGGGCGCGTGATCTCGGGGGCGCGGGCGCGTCGTTGACCGTTCGGGGTGCCGGGGCTACCGTGGGGCGATGTACCGCTGCCCGAGCCCGTGTCCGTGCGCGTCGGGCCATCCAGCATGACCGCGATCACCGTCACCCCGCCCCCCTCGCTCGCCAGCACGCGCGGCCGGATGTGCCCGCGCTGCGGGCGTTTTCCGGCGAGCGACGGGCGGTGTGGGGAGCACGGGCTGTTCGCGGTGGCGCCGGAGGCGGCGGCGAAGAAGGAGATCGCGCCGCTCTTGGGGCAGGTGGTCGCCGAGCGCTACATCCTGATCGATCTGCTGGGCGACGGGGGCATGGCGTCGGTGTACCGCGCGGTGGACGCGCGGCTGGACCGCTCGGTGGCGGTGAAGGTGCGCACCGGGCTGAACGCGCTGACCGACGAGGACCGCGCGCGGTTCGAGTCCGAGGCGCGGGCGCTCAGCCGGTTGCGCAGCCCCCACACGGTGACGGTGCACGATTACGGCGTCGCGGCGGACATGGGGCTGGCGGGGCTGGCCTACATCGTCATGGAGCAGGTCGAGGGCGAGGATCTGCACGCGCGGCTGTCGCGCGGGGCGCTGAGCCCGCGGGCGACGCTGGCCATCCTCGAGGACGTGGGGCGGTCGCTGGACGAGGCGCACCAGGCGGGCATCGTGCATCGCGACGTGAAGCCGGCGAACATCCTGCTGACGCGCACGCCGGACGGGCGGGACACCGCGAAGGTGATCGACTTCGGCATCGCGCGCATCGACGTGCGGGGGCAGGGGCGGCCCACGCGCGACGGGGTGATGATGGGCACGGCGCAGTACATGGCGCCCGAGCAGTGCCGCTCCGGGCCGGCGCCCATCGACGCGCGCACCGATGTCTATGCCTTGGCCTGCGTGGCTTTCGAGATGCTGGCGGGCAAGCCGCCCTTCGACGGGGACGAGCCCATCGAGGTGGTGATGGCGCAGGTGAAGCAGGCGCCGCCGCCGCTGCCGGGGCGGCGGGCCGATCCGCTGCGGCGGGCGCTCGAGACGGTGGTGCACCTGGCGCTGTCGAAGGATCCCGAGCGGCGGCCGGCGAGCGTGAAGGCCTTCGTCGAAGGCTTCGCCGAGGCGATCGCCGCGGCGCCGGAGACGGCGGGCGTGCCGCTGAGCGCGGTGCCGGCGGAGGCGCCGCGATCGGCCGAGGCGCCGCGCACGGTGCACGTGGACGAGGGCGTGCCGCGGTTGGCCGCGCTGACCGGCTCGATCGGGGCGCGGCGGGGCCGCTGGGCCGCCGCGGCGGTCGCGGGAGCTCGCGCTGGGCGCGGGGTGGTGACGATGGTGCTGGCGCCGGGGCGGTCGGCGTCCGGCGGCGCGCCGGACGTCGAGGACGCCGCGCCGGTGGTGTTGGCCGTGCAGCCGCCCGCGCGCGCCGACGCGGCGCCTCCGGTGGACGCAGCGCTGCTCGCCGCGGCGGCGGCCGACGGCGCGCCGGCTGCCACGGACGCCGCAGACGGGGGCGTGGGGGACGCGGCGGCTGGCGACGACGCCGGGGCCGTCGAGGCGGGCGACGCTTCTCGGCCCCCGAAGTCGGTCACCCGCCGACCGCGGCGACCGCGGCGGCCGAAGCCCGCGCCGCTGATCGAGGCGCTGCCCATGGGGAACCCGTGAGGGCGCGGGCCTGGGCGCTGGCGGTGTGCCTCGGCGGCGGGCTGCCGGCCGCGCGCGCGGCCGATCCCACCCAGACGGTGGTGCGCACGAAGGGCGCGCAGGCGGCGGCGGCCTTCAAGGCCGGTGACTTCGCCGAGGCCCTGACGCTGTACCAGGCCGTCGAGCCGCTGATGGCCACGATGGAAGGGCGCGAGGCCGAGCTGGCCACACTGCGCTTCAACATCGCGCGCTGCTACGACGAGCTGAAGCGGCCGGTCGAGGCGGTCGCGGCCTATCGCCGCGCCCTCGAAGGCCTGGAGGACGCGGCCCTGGTCGCGCGCATCGAGGCGCGGGTGGCGACGCTCGAGGCCGAGTCGCTGGGCATCATCGAGGTGCGCTGCGCGGCGCCCGGCGCCGTGGTCACCTTGATCGGGCAGGGGCCGCCGGGCGACTGCGGCGATCGCTTCGAGCGCCTGGCGCCCGGGCCGTACACGGTCGAGGGGCGCGGGCCGAGCGGTCGCTTGGACCAGAGGGTGGTGCGGGTCGGACCGGGCGAGGTGGTGACCGTGCGGCTCGAGCTCGCTGCGCCGGTGGAGACGCCGCCGCCCGCGCCGCCGGCCGCGCCGGATCGCACGCTGGCCATCGCGCTGACGGCTGGCGCGGGGGCGCTGCTGGTGGGCGGCGTGACCTTCAACCTGCTGGCGCGCGGCGCGGTCGAGGACGGCGACGCCGCGTACGCGCGCTACCGACGGGCCACCGACGACGTCGCGGCGGCGGCCGCGCGGCAGGACGCGGCGGACGCCGACGATCGGGCGGGCCGCGACGCGGCGATCAGCTATGCCCTGTTCGGGACGGGCGCCGCCCTGGCGGCGGGCGCGGTGTGGGCCTGGCTGGACGACGACGCGCCGAGCACGGTGACGCCGGCGGTCGTGCCGGGCGGCGTGGGGTTGAACGGCCGGTTCTGATCGCCGGGGTCAAGTCAGGCCGCGGACGATGCGGCGGACCACGCGGGGGCCGCCGTAGACGAAGCCCGTGTACAGCTGCACCAGGTTGGCGCCCGCGTCGAAGAAGGCCTGCGCCGTGCCGGGCCCGTCGACGCCGCCGACGCCGACGATGGGCTTGTCGGTCCAGGCGCGCATCGCCCCGACGGTCTCGACGGCGCGGCGGTGCAGGGGCGCGCCGCTCAGGCCGCCGCGGCCGATGGCCTTCAGTCGGGCCGCTCGGGTGTGCAGGCCGTCGCGCTGGACGGTGGTGTTGGTGGCCGTGAAGCCGTCGGCGCCGCGCTCGACGGCCAGCTGCACCAGGTCGCGCAGTCGGGCGCGGTCGAGATCGGGTGACACCTTCACCAGCAGCGGCGTGTCGGCGCACAGGGGGCGGGTCGCGCCGAGCAGGTCGTCGAGCGCGGCGGGATCTTCGAAGGTGCGGCCGTCGTCGGCGTTGGGGCAGCTGACGTTGAGCACCACCGCGTCGGCCAGGGGCGCCACGCGGGCCACGGTGGCGGCGTAGTCGGCCACGGCGGCGTCGCCGACGAGCGACTCGTCGGGCGTCTTGGCCACGTTCACGAAGACGGGCAGCGGGAAGCGCCGGGTGAGGCGCGCCGCGGCGGCCTCGGCCCCGCCGTTGTTCAGGCCCATGCGGTTGATCAGCGCGCGGTCGGCGGGCAGGCGGAACAGGCGCGGGCGCGCGTTGCCGGGCCAGGGCAGCGCGGTGACCGAGCCGACCTCGACGAACCCGAAGCCGAGGGCGGCCAGGGCGGCGACGTGCTCGACGTTCTTGTCGAAGCCGGCGGCGAGGCCCACCGGGTTGGTGAAGGACAGGCCGAAGACCTCGGTCGGCCGCGCCGCTTGCGTCAACGCGCGAAGCAGCGCCTCGACCCCGGGCACGGCCAGCGCGGCGTGCAGGCCCCGCATCGTCACGCGGTGGGCGGTCTCGGGGGGCAGGCGGAACAGCAGGGCGCGGGCGAGGGCGTACAGCATGGCGCCGGAGGATAGTTGGCGACGGCGCGGCCGTCACCCAGTGCGCCGTCGCGGACGGGTTCACGGCGCGGGCGTCAGCCGGCTCCAGGCGAAGTCGGCGCAGCCGCCAGTGGCCGGGTCGGTGGCGTCGGCGGGGGTCGCGCGGACCGCCTCGACGCGGGTCGCGGCGTCGTAGCGGGTCTGGCAGACGTAGACCGCTTCGTCGCCGTCGCGCACCCAGTCGAAGCGGCTCCACAGGCCGGGGCTGAAGGCGTTGTCGTCGGCGTTGCGGGCGACGGCCCAGCCGGCGCCGCGGTCGGTCTGCACCAGGGTGAAGCGGCTGGCGCCGTCGCCCTCGCCCTGCGTCCAGGCGTCGGCGCCGATCGTGTGCGCGGCGCCGAAGTCGTCGACCCAGTCGCCCTCGAGCCCGGTGGACAGGGGCGTCAGCGACGTCCACCCGAAGCCGCCGCAGCCGGCGTTGGCGGGGTCGGCCGGATCGGCCGCGGGGGTGGCGCGCGCGGCGGCGGCGTCGGCGGCGTCGTAGGCCGTCTGGCAGTACCAGAGGGTGAGGCCGTCGCCGACGGTCCAGTCGAAGCGGCTGTAGAGGCCGGGGTTGAACGCGTTGGCGTCGTCGTTGCGCGCGATGGCCCAGTGCGCGGCGTCGTCGGCCTCGACGACGTGGAACGCGAGCACGTCGTCGCCGGCCGTCTGCGTCCAGGTGGCGCCGACGCTGTGGCGGGTGTCGAAGGCGTCGAGATACTCGCCGGTGAGATCGGGCGCCACCGGCTGTGCATCGCCGCCCATGCCGGGATCGCCGCCCATGCCGGGATCGCCGCCCATGCCCGGCTCACCGCCCATGCCCACCTGGCCGCCGGCGCCCGGATCGCCGCCCATGCCACCCACTCCCGGCGCGGCGTCGGGCGAGCCGTCGGACGCGGCCTCGTCTTCGCAGCCGGCGGCCGTGATCGCCAGCGCCAGCAGCAGGATCCCGGTGGTCGTGCGCATCGTCGTCTCCCCTTCGTGGGCCGCGGCCGGCGCGCGCCGCGCCGCGGCCGGTGGGCGCGGAGGCGGTGGGTAGCACCGGGGTTCGCGTTGCACAAGATTGTTGTGCAAGAACTTGGGCAATATCTATGCATCTCGATCGGAGGGAGCGCTCGTGCTTCGCGCCTGGCTCGGCATCGCCGTCGTCGCGACGGGTCTCGTGACCCTCGCTTGCCGCGACGCGCCGTCGACGGCGGCGGCGCCGCCGGCGACGCGCGACGTGGTCGACGATCTGGGCCGCCGCGTCACGGTGCCGGCGCGCGTCGAGCGCGTCTTGTCGCTGGCCCCCTCCACCACCGAGTTCGTCTTCGCGCTCGGCGCGGGCGACCGGCTGGTGGGCCGGTCGGACGCCTGCGACTTCCCGCCCGCGGCGGCCGCGGTGCCCAGCGTCGGCACGCTGTTCCCGCCCAGCTACGAGCGCATCCTGGCCACGCGGCCCGACCTGGTGTTGATGATCGACGGCAACGCCGACGTGCGCCGCCGACTCACGGCGCACGGCCTGCCGGTGGTCGTGGTGCAGCCGAAGACCCTGGACGGCATCCTCGACGCCACGCGGCGGCTGGGTCGTCTGCTGGGGCGCGAGGCCGCCGCCGAGGCGCTGGTGCGCGACCTCACCGTGCGGCGCGACGCGGTGGTGGCGCGCGTGCCCGCCGGGCACCCGCGCGTCTTCTACGAGGTGTGGCCCGATCCGCTGACCTCGGCCGGGCCGGCCACCTTCCTGGGCGACCTGCTGCGCGTGGCCGGCGGGCGCAACGTCGTGCCCGCGGAAGCGGGGGACTGGCCGCGCCTGTCGATGGAGCGCGTCGTGGCCGCCGATCCCGAGGTGGTGCTGACGGCCCGCGCCGACAGCCGCGCGGCGATCCTCGCGGGCGAGCGCGCGGGCTGGGCGGCGGTGACCGCCGCGCGCACCGGGCGCGTCGTCGCCGTGCCGAACCCGGATCTGCTGGTGCGCGCCGGGCCGCGAGCCTTCGACGGGCTGGCGTGGCTCGCGAGCGTGCTGCACCCGGCGGCCTTCGAGGGCGCGCGGTGAGGGGCCGCGGCCCGGTGTGGCTGGCCGGCAGCCTGGCGGCGCTGGTGGTGGCGGGCGGCGCGGCGCTGGCGGTGGGCGCGGTGCGCCTGGATCTGGCCACGCTGTGGGGCGCGCTGGCCGCCGGGCCCGACGACTCGACCGCGGGCGTCGTGGTGTGGAGCCTGCGCCTGCCCCGGCTGTGCCTGGGCGCCCTGGTCGGCGCCTCGCTGTCGGTGGCCGGCGCCGCGATGCAGGGCCTGTTTCGCAACCCGCTGGCCGACCCCTACGTCCTCGGCGTCTCGGCGGGCGCCGCGCTGGGCGCCTCCGTGGCGCTGCTGCTGGGCGCGCTTGGGCTGATCGAGGCGGTCGGCGTCGTGCCCCTGTGCGCCTTCGTCGGCGCGGCCGGCGCCACCTGGGCGGTGTATCGGCTGGCCTGGCTCGACGGCGCCCTGCCCTTGACCGGCGTGCTGCTGGCCGGCGTGGCCGTGGGCCTGACGCTGACCGCGGGCGTCTCGTTGACGCTGCTGCTGGCCGAGCGCCATGCGGGCGACATCGTCCTCTGGCTGATGGGCCACCTGGGCGGCAGCGGCTGGGCGGAGGTGCGCTGGGTGGCGCTGACCACCGTGGTCGGGGTAGGCGCGGTGGGCGCCTTCGCGGGCGATCTCAACGCGCTGCTGACCGGCGAGGAGGCGGCGGCCGGCCTGGGCGTCGAGGTCGACCGCGTGAAGCCCTGGCTGCTGGGCGCGAGCGCCCTGCTCGTCGCGGGGGCGGTGTCGTTCTGCGGCGCCATCGGCTTCGTCGGCCTGGTCGTGCCGCACATCGCGCGCCTGCTCGTGGGCCCGGACCATCGCTGGCTGCTGCCGGTGAGCGCGGCGTTGGGCGCGGCGCTGCTGGTGGGCGCCGACACGGCGGCGCGGGTGGCGCTCGCGGCGCGCGAGGTGCCGGTGGGCGTCGTCACCGGGGCGCTGGGCGGCCCCTTCTTCCTCTTCCTGCTGCGCCGGCGGTTGGGCCGTGCTGGTCGCTGACGCCCTCGCCGCCCCCTACGGCGTCGCGCCGGGGCTGAGCCTGCGCGTGCCGGCCGGCGCGTTCGTCGGCGTCGTCGGCCCCAACGGGGCGGGCAAGTCGACCCTGCTGCGCCTGCTGGCCGGCGTGCTGCGGCCGACGGCGGGCGCGGTGACGTTGAAGGGTGCGCCGCTGGCCGGGCGCCCGCGGCGCGCGGTGGCGCAGGTGATGGCGCTCGTGCCGCAGGCGGGCGGGCTGGCCGACGACTTCACCGTGGCCGAGGCCGTCGCGCTGGGGCGTCACCCGCACCGCAGCCGGTTCGGCGCGTGGCGCCCGGTCGACGCGGCGGCGGTGGCCGAGGCCCTGGCGGCGGCCGACCTCGAGGCCCTGCGCGACCGCCCGGTGCAGGCGCTGTCGGGCGGCGAGCGGCAGCGCGTGCTCTTCGCCCGCGCCTTGGCGCAGACCCCCGAGGTGATGCTGCTCGACGAGCCGACGGCGCACCTGGACCTGGCGCACCGGCAACGCCTGCTCGACCTGCTGGCGGCGCGCCACCGCGCGGGCCTCACCGTGGTGTGCGTGCTGCACGACCTGAACCTGGCCGCGCTGTACTGCGATCGCCTGGTGCTGATGGCCGGCGGGCGGGTCGTGGCCGACGGGGCGCCCACCGAGGTGCTGACCGCCGAGGCGCTGGCGACGCATTACGGCGCGGCGGTGGACGTGGTGGCGCACCCGACGCACGGCGCGCCGCAGATCCTGGCCCGGCGCGAGGGGCCACGATGATGCGCCCGGCGTCAGAGACCGCCGGTCGACCAGCGCAGCTCGAACAGCAGCGTGCGGCCGGGCAGCGGCTGCTGCACCGCGTCGAGCGCGCGGGCGTCGAGTACGTTGCGCGCGGTGAGGCCGGCGGCGAAGCCGTGGCCCAGGTCGCCCTCGGCGCCCACGTCCCAGGTCGTGTAGGCGGGCAGGGTGCGCTGGCCGAAGACGTCGCTGTGCACTTCGCCCCGGGCGCGCACGGTGGTGTGCAGCGTGGCGCGGCGCAGGTGCAGGGCCAGCGCGCCGAAGCCGGCGTGGCGCGGGCGGTAGGGCAGCGGGGCGTGCGGCGCGTGGGCGAAGGCGTGGCGCAGGTGGTCGTAGCCGGCGACGGCGGTGAGGCGGTTCAGCCGCAGCTCGACGCGGGCCTCGACGCCGGTGAGGGTGGCGCCGCGATCGTCGGTGGCGCGCACCTGGAACGCGTTGATCGGCACGAACAGGATCAGCCGGTCGTAGCGCTGGTGGAACGCGGCCAGCTCGATCAGCAGCCGCCGGTTGGGGTGCAGCTGGATCGCGCCGTCCACCGCCCAGCCGTCTTCGGGCCGCAGATCGGGATCGCCGCGCACGCCGGGGCCGACGAAGTACAGCTCGTCGAAGCTGGGATCGCGGAAGGCGCGGCCGACGTTGGCGCGCAGGGTCAACTTCCGGTGCGGGCGGAAGACGACGCCCGCGGCGGGCACCGGCAGCGGATCGCGACCCTGCGCGGCGTCGAGGCGCAGCGCGCCGATCAGCGTCACCTTCGCGTGCGGCGTCCAGGCCTCGACGGCGGTGAGGGCGCCGGCCAGCCGCGCCTCGTCGCGGTCGGGCGCGTCCTCGGCGCGGGTGGTGGCCGCGTCGCGGCGCCCGTCGAGGGCCACGGTCAGCGCGTGGCCCTCCGGGCGCCAACTTCCCTGCGCGCGCGCCCCTTGCAGCTGGTCGACCTGCCGCACCGCCGTCGCGGCCGTGGCGTCGGCGGGGGACGGATCGTCGAACTGCCAGCCCTGCACGCGCCCGAAGGCCAGCGCCTCGACCGCCCACCGACCGTCGTCCAGCTCGGCGACCCAGCGCGCCGCGGCCTGGCCGCGCTGCGCGGCGCTCTCGGCGTCGAGATCCTCGAACTGCTCGGGCCCGGGCTCGCCGCGCGCGTTGGCGAAGCCCTCGAGCAGGGCGCTCAGCTCGCCGCCGCCCGCCCGCAGGCGGCCGTGCAGCAGCAGGCCGCCTTGGCGGTGCGCGGCGTTGCGCCGCGTGCGCAGGTCGCCGCGCGCGTCGCGGTACGGGAAGTCGCCCTCGGCCTGCTGCGCGGTGGCCAGCACGACCAGCCCCGCGTCCGCGTCGCCATGCGCCCAGCCGCCGTCTACACCGACCAGCTCGCCCGCGCCCAGGCGCAGGCGCGCCCGCCCCTGATCACCGAAGCCGGCGCGCCGCAGCCGCAACCGCAACACCCCGCCCTGGGCGCCGCTGCCGTCGATGGCGGCCGCCGCGCCGCGCACCACGGTGACCTCGTCCAGCCAGGCGAGCGGCACGGCGGCGAGGTCGAGCCCGCCGCCGCGCCCGCCCTGCAGCGGCACGCCGTCGAGGAAGACCGCCACCTGATGCGCGCCGGCGCCGCGCAGCTGCACCGCCTGCGCGCGCCCCTCGCCGCCGGTGCGCCGCACCTCGACCCCGCTGGCCGCGTCGAGCAGATCCCCCAGGTCGGCCGCGCCCGCCGCCTCGTCCACCGCGAGGATCTGCGCCGCCGCCGAGGGGGCGCGCGCGTCGCTGTCCGCCTCGGGGTGGCCGACCACCACCAGGGGCGTCTGCGCCGCCGCGCCCCACGCCCACACCAGACACACCGCCACCGTCGCGCCGCGACCTGCCCCGCCGGATAGCCATGCGATCGATCGTCTCACCGCTGCTCGCGCTCGTCGCCTTGACCGGCTGCCTCGACGCCCCCGAGGACACCCCCTCGCCCGCGTCGAAGAGCCCCTTCCGCGCCCCGCAGGCCGTCGCCTGGCTGGGCGACCACCTCGTCGTGGCCAACAGCGCCTACACCGGCGACGGGTGGGCGGACGGTACGTTGACGGTGCTCGATCCCGCAACGGGCGCGGTCCTGCGCACGGTGCCCACCAGCCGCCCGAACCCGCAGGCGCTGGTGGTGCACCGCGGCGATCTGTTCGTGGTCAACACCGGCCGCGTCGACGCGGCCGCCGAGACGCCGGTGGCGCTCGAGGCGGGCAGCGTCGACCGCTGGACGCCGGCCGACCTGGAGCGCGCCCTGACCCCGACCGACAGCTGGGTGGTGCCGCCCGCCGAGGGCGGCCGGCTGGGCGCGCCGATCGACCTGGCCTTCGTGGGCGATCGCGGCCTCGTGACCACCGCGCTGGCCAACGCGGCGCTGCTGCTCGATCCGGCGCGCGGCTGGGTTCGGGGGGTCGACGATCCGGTCGAGCTGGGCGCGGCCCGCCGCCTCGGGCTGGGCGCGGTGACCACCCACGGGGGCCGCTTCCTGGTGGTCGACTTCAACACGGACGCGCTGCACGTGGTCGACCCGGACGGTGAGGCCTGGCCGTGTCGCCTCGATCTGGGGCGGGGCCGCGATCTCGAGGGCGCGCAGTCCCCGGTGGTGGTCGGCGACACGCTGTACGTGGTCCTGGCGCTGGCGGGGGAGATCCGCGCGGTCGATCTCACCGGGCTCGATCGGGCCGCGCCGGACTGCGGGCTGCCGCCCCCCACGTCGGCGGTGACGCCGCTGGGGCCGGTGCCCAACGATCTGCTGGCCGTCGACGATCAGCTGTGGGTGGTGCACTCGGGCGACAACACGGTGGTCGCCTACGAGCGCGCGACCGGGGCGCGCCGGGCGCGCTGGGATCTGCCGGTGGGCAGCAACCCCTGGCACGCCGCGTTGAGCCCCGACGGCGCGACGCTGGCGGTCACCGAGTGGGCCGCCGACGCCGTGTCGCTGCTCGCGGTGCCGACCGGCGCGCTGAAGCATCGGGTGGGCCCGCCGGCCGAGGCCGACGGAGCGGCGGCGGGGGGCGAGGCGCGCGGCGTCCTGGCCGACGTCGTGGTCGAGGCGCCCGGCGCGGGGGACGGCCCCTTCCGCGATCCCCACCGGGCGGTCAACGGCGTGCGCGGCGCCGGCGAGCGCGGCGGCAGCACCGACGTCTTCAGCCTGGGCGACGTGCCCGGCGAGGACGATCACCTCGTGGTCACCTGGTCGGCGGGCTGGGTGACCGACGGGCCGGGCGTCGACTTCGTCGTCTTCGAGAACGGCTTTCGCCACCGCGGCGGCTGGTTCATGGATCCGCTGATCGTCGAGGTGTCGCCCGACGGCGAGGCCTGGGTGGCCTTCCCGCACGACTACCGCGCCGCCGACGAGACGGTCTACGTGGACGATCCGACGGCCTGGGTGGGCTTCGCGGGGCTGCGGCCGGTGGGCCTGAACGTCGACCGCGGGCCGGCCGACGCGTTCGCGCCCGGCGCGGGGGGCGATCCCTTCGACCTGGCGGCGCTGCCCGAGGCCGACGCCGTCGCCGCGCGCATCCGGCGCGAGGGCTTCCGCTACCTGCGGCTGACCTCGGCGACCGCGCGCGTCAACCCCGACACCGGGCGGCCCTATCCGGCCGATCCGGTGAGCGACGGGGCCGACATCGACGGGGTCTACGCGCGCTGGGTGCGGCCGGATTGACGTCGAGGGTCAGGGCGCGGGGAGGGGATCGAGGCGGATGCTGAGATCGGCGCCGGTCGAGAAGCCGACGCTGACCCGCTTGTCGCTGAAGCCCTCGGCCTTCAGGACGAAGTCGCGCTGGCTGCCGCGCGGGCCGTGCACCAGCAGGGGCGTGCGGCCCGACGGGACGGCGCGGCCGATCTCGAAGACCTGCGCGCCCGGCGGCTCGGTGACCAGGTTGCGGCTGACCGGGCCGTCGGGCACCGCGGGCGCGGCGCCCACGTCGCCCTCGACCTCTTCGGCCACCGCGAGGGCGGCGTCCGCGGCGGGGGCGGGGGGCTCCTGCGCGGCGTCGCTGCGGGTCAGCGAGAAGACGATCAGCGCGATGCCGACGAGGAAGACCACGCCCACCGCCACCCCCAGCACCCGGGTGCGGCGCCGCGTCTTCTCGTGCTGCTTGCGGTCGCGCGCGGTCAGCATCTGGCGGTAGTGGCCGGGCCGGTCGTCCACCATCGCCGGGCTGGTGTCGCGCGGGGGCGCCACCGGGGCGTTGCGCGGCGCGGCGGCCACGCGCACCGGCCGGGCGGCGGGCGCGGGCGGCGGCTTGGGGGCCTCGACCGGCGCGCGGGCCGGGATGTTGCCCGGCGGCGGCTCGGCGTTGATCTCACCGACGCTGGGGAGCGGCGGGGGCGGCGGTCGCGACGGGGGCGGCGGCGGCGGCAGCGGCCGGCTGGGGGCCGAGGGGCGCGGCGGCTCGAGCGGCACGTCGTCCACCTTCGGCGGCGGCAGGCTGACCACGCTGGTGCGCGTGCGCACCGCGCTCGGCCGGTTGAAGTCGATGTCGGCGAGCGCGTCGTGCATCGCCTGCGCCGAGGGCCAGCGATCCGAGGGCTTCTTCTCGAGCGCGCGGAAGACGACGTCCTGCAGATCGAGGCTGACCTCGGGCAGCTCCTCGACCAGCGGCGCCGGCGGCGACTTGATGTGCTTCAGCACCACCGAGAAGGGGGTGTCGCCCTTGAACGGGGGGACGCCGCTCAGCATCTCGTAGGCCACGACGCCCAGGGAGTACAGGTCGGTCTGCGGGCTGGGCGCCGTCTGCCCCTGCGCCTGCTCGGGCGCCATGTACTCCGGCGTGCCGAACACCAGGCCGGTGCGGGTGAGCGCCTCGCCGCCGGTGGCCTCCTTCACGATGCCGAAGTCCATGATGGTGACGTGCCCGTCGGGCGACAGCATGATGTTGCCGGGCTTGATGTCGCGGTGGATGAGGCCGCGCTTGTGCGCGTGGCCCAGGCCCAGACACACCTGCATCACCGTGCGGCGCACGCGCTCCGGCCGGAACTGGGGATCGTCGGTCTTGCGCTTGCGCTCGAGCAGCTCGGCCACCGTCGCGCCCTCGAGGAACTTCATCACGAAGTAGTGGAACATGCGCTGCTGGCCGATGGCGTAGACCGGCACCACGTTGGGGTGGTCCAGGGCCGCCATCGCGCGGGCCTCGCGCTTGAACCGGGCGATGACCTCGTCGTCGGTGTTGAACTGCTCGGGCAGCACCTTGATGGCGACGAGCCGGTCGAGGGAGAGGTCGTGCCCGCGGTAGACGACGCCCATGCCGCCCCGCCCGATCTCCTCGAGCACCTGGTACTTGCCTTCGAAGATGGTGCCGGGCGCGACGGGCGTGTTGTACGCGGATCGGTCCTCGGAGATGTGGATCTCGAGGCCGGCCCCGCAGCGGGCGCAGAAGCGCGCCTCCGCCGTGTTCACGTGTCCGCACTGCGGACAGTCCATCGTCACGCCGCCTCGCGGCCGCCGCGTCCGGCCTGCCGCGTATCGTGGCAAGCCACGAAAACCAAAGGGAAAAATGGTGCCGCGCGGGCACCCGATGACTATAGATGCTCCCCCGCGGGCGCGCAAGAAGACGGCGTCGGCCGCGGGCCGCCGCGGTTGACAAGGCGGGGCGCCGGGCCGGACTCTGGGCCGATGGTGATGTTGGTCTGCATCCTGAAGGACTACCGCAAGGTCGAGGAGGTGCTGCTGGCCCTCGTCGAGCAGGGGGTGACCGGCGCCACCGTCGTCGAGGGACGGGGCATGGGACAGATCCTCGGCAGCGAGGTGCCCATCTTCGCGGGCATGCGGGGTCTGTTCCCGGGCTCGGCCAGCGACAGTCACGTCGTCGTCAGTGTGATGGAGGCGACCGCGGCCCGCGCCTGCGTCGACCTGATCGATCGCATCGCCGGCCCGCTCAGCCAGCCCGGCACCGGCATCGCGTTCACCGTGCCCCTGGGCCGGGTGGTGGGACTCAAGCCACCGATCGAATGAGCGGGGCGCCCGGTCGAGGTTGAACCCCGCGCCCTCACTCGATAAAAGGGGCGGTCCGCAGTCGACGTGGTGAGGGCTCCGTGCGCCTGGGTTTCTACGTACTGTCGGCGTTGGCCGCCGCTGGGATCTTCGCCTCGCAAGAGCTGGTGGAGACGCACGCCAAGGTCAAGCTGGGCGGGGGCGACACCGGGCTGTGCGGCGCCTTCGAGGGCTTCTCGTGCGCCGACGCCGCCCAGAGCGTCTACGCCACCATCGGCAGCCTGCCCATCGCCTCGCTCGGCCTCGCCTGGTACGCGGTGGTGCTGCTGCTCGCCGGGCTGATCCGCTTCGGCGGCGACAAGGTGAAGGGCGCGCGCGAGGTGCTCTTCGTCGGCACGCTGCTGAGCGTGCTGTACTCGGTCTTCCTCGCCGTCGTCAGCCTGGTCGATCTGGGCAAGCTGTGCCCCTTCTGCGCCGTGCTGTACGTCGTGAACATCGGGCTGTTCGTCACGGCCTGGAGGGTGCTGCCGGAGGGGCCGAAGGCGGCGCTGAAGGCCGCGCCGGGGCTCTTGACCAAGAACGCGACGTGGATCACGGTCGCGGGGATGGTGGTGGCGGTGCTCGTGGCGCAGGGCATGTACGCCCGGACGCACGCCGAGTTCGCCCAGCGCCTGGCGCAGCACCGCGCCGACCGGCCGCCGCCGTCGCATCACGACATCGACACCTCGGGCACGGCCGGCAAGGGGCCGGCGGACGCGCCGGTGGTGCTGGTGGAGTACAGCGACTTCGAGTGCCCGTACTGCAAGCGGCTGACGGACGCGCTGCACGAGGTGGCCGAGCGCGAGCCCGAGCTTCTGCGCATCCACTTCAAGCACTTCCCCATGGACACGTCGTGCAACGACACGATGGCCGGGCCGCTGCACAAAGAGGCCTGTAACGCCGCGGTGGCGGCGGTGTGCGCCGAGCGGCAGGGCAAGCTGTGGCCGATGCACGACCTGCTGTTCGCCAACGCGCGCAAGCTGAGCCGCGAGGCCTACCTCGAGTTCGCCGCGCAGATCGGGGTGGACGTCGAGGGGTTCCGGGCCTGCCTGGACGACCCGGCGGCGCTGCAGCGGGTGAAGGACGACATCGCCGAGGGCGCGAAGATGGGGGTGCGCGGCACGCCGACGTTCTTCGTCAACGGCTGGTTCCACGAGGGCGCGCGGGATCCCGACAAGCTGCAGGGCATCGTTCGGCTGGCCGCCGAGCAGGCGAAGAAGAAGGCCGCGAAGGCCGCCGAGGCGCCGTGACGCCCACGCTGGCCGACCGCCTGCGCGGGCGGCGCGTGGGCGTGGCCCTGTCGAGCGCCTTCTTCGGCTTCTACGCGCACACCGGCTTCGTGCGCGCCCTGCGCAGCGCCGGCGTGCGCCCGGTGGGTTACTCGGGCAGCTCGGCGGGGGCGCTGACGGCGGCCTTCGCGGCGGCGGGCGCCCTCGACGTCCTGGCCGACCTGCTGCCCACGCTGCGGCGCGCCGACTTCTGGGATCCCGCCCTGCCCACGACGCGCCCGATGGGGCTGCTGCGGGGGCAGCGCTTCGCGGGCATCCTCGACGCGCACCTGCCGGTGGCCGACTTCGAGTCCTGCGAGACGCCGCTGGTGACCGTCGCGACCGATCTCACCCGGGGCGTGCGCCACGTCGACACCACCGGCCCGCTGGTGCCGGCCGTGCTGGCCAGCTGCGCGCTGCCGGTGCTGTTCCGGCCGGTGCCGCGCCACGGCGGGCTCCACGCGGACGGCGGCATCGTCGACAAGATCCCCCTGCGCGCGCTGGCCGAGGCGGTGGAGGTCGACGTCGTCGTCGCGCACCTGCTGCCCAGCCACGGGCTGAGCCGGCCGCTGCCGCGGACGCCGATGGGCCTGCTGGATCGCGCGCTGGACGTGGCGCGGGACGACGGCTGGCGGCATCAGGTCGAGCTGCTGCGCGCCCGCGGCGTCGAGGTGCACGTCGTCGAGACCACCCCGACGCGCATCACCCCCTTCCGCATGAAGCACGCCATCCGCGCGGTGGCTCGCGCCGAGGCCGCGACGACGGCCGCCCTGCGCGCGCCGGTCAGTAACGGCTGATCACCAGGCCGCTGCGCAGCTTGGGTTCGAACCAGGTGGACTTGGGCGGCATCACCTCGCCGGCGTCGGCGATGGCCATCAGATCGGCGAGGCTGGTGGGGTAGAGGGCGAAGGCGACGCCGTCGGTGCCGGCGCGGGCCTCGAGCTCGGACAGGCCGCGGATGCCGCCGACGAAGTCGATGCGCTCGTCGGTGCGGGGATCGCCGATGCCGAGCAGGGGCTCGAGCACCTGATCCTGCAGGACGCTGACGTCGAGGCGGGCGACCGGATCCTTCGGATCGGGGGCGGCGGCGCGCTTCAGGTCGAGCCGGTGCCAGCGGCCGCCGAGGAACATCGTGAAGCACTGCGGGCGGTCGGGCGCCTTCGGCTCGGTCAGCACCGTGACGTCGAAGTGATCGGCCAGCGCGACCAGCAGCGACTCGACGCTGCGGTCGTTGCGGTCGGCGACGACGCGGTTGTAGGGCAGGATGCGCAGGCGGTCGTCGGGGAACGCGACGGCCAGGAAGCGGCCGCGCGGATCGTCGGCGCTGGCGCCGGCGCCCACCCGCGCGGCGGCGGCGGCGCGGTGGTGGCCGTCGGCGATGTACAGCGCGGGCACCTGCCCGAAGGCGGCCTCGATGGCGTGCACCGTGGCCGGGTCGAACACCGGCCACAGCGTGTGGCGCACGCCGTCGTGGCCGACGAAGTCGACCTCGGGCGCGGCGCGCACGCAGCCCTCGATCAGCGCGTCGAGGTCCGGCCGGGCGCGGAAGGCGAGGAACACCGGCCCCAGGTGCGCGCGCACCGCCTCGACGTGGCGGGTGCGGTCGTCCTCCTTCTGCGGGCGCGTGTGCTCGTGCTTCTTGATCAGCCCGGCGCGGTAGTCCGCGGCCGATGCGGTGCCGACGATGCCCACCTGCCGGTGGTCGCCCATCTGCTGGGCGTAGACGTACAGGCCGCGGGTGTCGTCGTGCTGCAGCACGTCGTCGGCGATCAGCGCGGCGAAGGCGCGGGCCGCCGCGGTGTAGGCCTCGTCGCCGTACATCGAGGTGCCGTCGGGCAGGTCGATGTCGGGCCGGGTGACGTGCAGCAGGCTGAGCGGGTTGCCGGCCGCCAGGGCGCGGGCCTCGGCGGTGTCGACGACGTCGTAGGGCACGGCGGCCACCTGGGCGGCCACGTCCGGCCGGGGGCGCCAGGCGCGGAAGGCGCGGAAGTCGACCATGGGAGTCCTCCGGGCGGCGGGCGTCAGCCGCCGATGGGCAAGGTGGGCAAGAGGAAGATGGCGCTCTGGCGGTCGGCCACCGGCTGGCTGTCGCGTACCTCGGCGGTGAAGAAGAAGCCGGTCAGCTCGATCATCGTGAACGGGATGGGCACCCGGATGATGGCGTTGGTGTCGGTGACCGCGCCGTGCAGGCGGCCGTCGGCCTCGAGCGTCAGCCCGTCGGGCAGGCCCGACATGGGGATGATGCGGGCCAGGTTCTCGTCGAGGGGCTGCTCGGTCCAGGTGAGCGGGCGCAGGCCGCCGCGCGCCATCAGCTGCGTCTCGTAGGGGATGGGCACGTTCTGCACGACCGTGATGGTGGGCAGGGTCACCACGCGCACGACGACGAGGTCGATCACCTGATCGCCGACGATGCGCAGGGGCGCCACGGCGATGTCGAGGCGCAGATCGCGCTCGGCGGCCAGGGGCGGCTCGCTGGCGTCGACCACGCGCACGCGCAGCGGGAACTGGCCCACCTCGGTCGGCGTGCCGGTGATGCGGCCGTCGGCGCCCAGGTTCAGGCCGGCGGGCAGGGCGCCGTCGACGATCAGCCAGCCGTAGGGGCCGGTGCCGCCGACGGCCTCGAGCGCGGCCGTGTAGCCCTCGCCCTCCTCGCCCTCGGGCAGGCTGTCGGTGACGATCTGCAGCCCCGGCGGCGCGACCACCAGCTCGAGCTCGGCCGTGGCCGTGGCCTCGGCGCCGTCGGTCACCTGCACCGTCAGCGCGAAGGCGCCCGACTCGAGCGGCGCGCCGCTCAGGGTGCCGTCCTCGTCCAGCGCGACGCCCTCGGGCAGCTCGCCCTCGGCCAGCGACCACGCGTAGGGCGCGCTGCCGTGCTCGGCCTCGAGCTCGGCGGCGTAGGCGACCTCGATCTGGGCGGGCGGCAGCGCCTCGGTCAGCACGCGCAGGGGCGGCGGACCGCAGACGCCGTCGGTGCACACAGCGCCCGCCTCGGCGCAGTCGGTGTCGCGCAGGCAGGCGACGCACTCGCCGCCGAAGCAGGCCTCGCCGGCCAGGCAGGGCGTCTCGATCCACGACGCGCCGTCCTCGGCGCAGGTGATGACCGCGTCGGGCGCGCACAGCGTCTGGCCGGCCGGGCAGCTGCCCTCGCCGCCGGGCTCGGCGGTGCACGCGCCGTCGACGCAGCGCTCGGCCGCGGCGCAGGGCGCGCGATCCCAGCGCAGGCCGTCGGCGTCGCAGGTCAGGGCCACCTTGTCGCCGCAGGCCGTCTCGCCCGGCGTACAGGTGCGGGCCAAGCAGACGCCGTCGAGGCAGCCGTGATCGGTGGGGCAGGCGGTGGGCGACGACCACGACTGACCGTCGGCGGCGCAGGTGCGCACCCCCTCGTCGGTACACTCGCGGCTGCCCGGCTCGCACACCTGCGGCACGCAGGCGTCCTCGACGCACACCGTGCCCTCGTCGCAGCGCTCGACCAGCCAGCCCGTCTCGTCCTCGAGGCAGGTGCGCAGGCGGCCCTCGACGCACACGCTCTCGCCGACGCTGCAGGGGCCCTGCCGGGTCATGCCCGCGTCGGCCCCGTCCCCCACCGCGTCGTCGTCGTCACAGCCGACCGCCAGCGCCAGCAGCGCCAGGCAGCCCGTCAGCACACGCGCCCCCCGCATCACACCCCCGCCTTCGCCGAGAACGCGGCGACGAGCGCCTCCATGCGCGGCACCGCCGCCGCCTCGGCATCGGCCAACGCCTCGGTGGCGCCCATCGGGCTGCGCAGCTCGAAGTAGAACTTGATCTTGGGCTCGGTGCCCGAGGGCCGCGCCAGGATGCGGCTGCCGTCCTCGAGGTCGAAGGCCAGCACGTCGCTCGGCGGCAGATCGCCCAGCCCCGGCGCGAAGTCGCGCACCGCGGCGACCGGCGTGCCGCCGATCTCGGTGGGCGGGACGGCCCGCAGCGCGCGCATGATCTCGACGATGCGCGCGGCGCCCTCGAGCCCGGGCAGCGTGACGCTGCGCTGCAGGCTCAGGTGCAGGCCGTGGGTGCGGTAGAGCCCGGCCAGCCGCTCGAGCACGCTGACCCCGTCCCGCTTGCACCGCGCCACCAGGTCGCAGAACACCAACGCGGCCGACACGCCGTCCTTGTCGCGCACGACCGGGCCCACGCTGTAGCCCAGGGCCTCTTCGAAGCCCATCACGAAGCGCCCGCCGGCGGCCTCGTGCTGCAGCGCGCGGTTGGCGATCCACTTGAAGCCGGTCAGCGTCTCGGCGTAGGCCGCGCCGTGCAGATCGGCGACGCGCTTCAGCATGCCGGTCGACACGACGGTCGTCGCGACCAGCCGCCCGTCGTCCTGCGGCCCGTGGCGCAGCAGCTCGTCGGCCAGCAGCACCCCGATCTGGTTGCCGGTCAGCGCGCGGTAGCCGCCGGCGCCGTCGGGCACCGCGACCGCCAGGCGGTCGGCGTCGGGATCGTTGGCCACCAGCACGTCGGCCTTCACCTTCGCGGCCAGCGCCAGCGACAGGTCGAGCGCGCCCGGCTCCTCGGGGTTGGGGAATGCGACGGTGGGGAAGTCGGCGTCGGGATCGCCCTGGCTGGGCTCGACGTGCAGGTGGGCGTAGCCGTGGCGGCTCAGCACCGTCTCGATCAGCCGCCGGCCGACCCCGTGCATCGCCGTGTAGACCACCGTGATGTCGGTGGGCCCGTCGTACACCCGCACGGCGTCGACCTGCTGCAGGTAGGCGTCGAGCACGCCCTCGGGCACCGGCTTCACCTTGCCCGCCGCGCGCAGATCGTCGACGGCCGGCACCTCGATGGCGCCCACGCGGCCCACCTGGTCGATGGCCGCGGCGATGCCCGCGTCGTGGGGCGGCACGATCTGCGCGCCGTTGCCCCAGTAGACCTTGTAGCCGTTGTCCTGGGGCGGGTTGTGGCTGGCGGTCACCATCACGCCGGCCGCGCAGCCCAGGTGCGTCACCGCGTGGGCCAGCTCGGGCGTGGGCACGACGTGGTCGTACAGGTAGACCGGCAGGCCGCGCGCGGCCAGCACGCCCGCGGCGTCCTGGGCGAAGGGCAGGCTGCCGTGGCGGCCGTCGTAGCCGATGACCACGCCGCGCGCGCGGGCGTCGTCGGCGTGCTCGAGCAGGTAGGCTGCGAGGCCGGCGGTGACGCGCCGGACGTTCGCCCGGTTCATCCGGTTGGGGCCGGGCCCCAGCTTGCCGCGCAGGCCGGCGGTGCCGAAGCTCAGCTGATCGCCGAAGCAGGCCAAGAGCAGGGCCGGATCGTCCAGCAGCGCGGCCGTCGCCGCCTGCGTCTGCGGATCCGGGTCGTCGGCCATCCATTGCTCGGCGCGGGCGCGCAGATCGTCGCTCATCGGGCCCCTCCCAGGGTCGGCAGGCAGGTCGCGTCGCAGATCATGACGCGGCGTCGTCCGCGTCGGGTCGCAGTGTAATCAGCACCAACCAGCCCGTGAAGAGCACCACCAGCACGTTCAGCACGGCGTGCAGCGCGCGCATGGCGCCGCTCTGGGCCGCGGCCGGCGCGGCCACGCGGGCGCCCCAGGCCGAGGGCAGCACGGGATCGGGGGCCTCGGCGACGCCGGCGGCCTTGGCCACGGCGTCCACCTGATCGGCGGTCAGCGGGATGCCGCCGCTGGGCAGCGCGGCGGCCGGGCCGCCCCCGCGGGCGATGGCGGGCGCCGGCGCGGCGTCGGCCAGCACCACCTGGGCGCCCAGCGTCTCGACCGCGGCGTCCTGGCCGGCGTAGGTGCCCGGCGGCACGCGGGCCGGCCGCAGGAAGGGCGCCACCAGCGCGCGCTCGGCGGTCAGCCAGCCCTGGACCGGGCGCAGCGTCAGGCCGCCGGCCGCCAGGCTCTTGGTCAGCGTCTGGTCGCCCGCCTTGGCCAGCAGCAGCGCGGCGTCGAGCTCGCCCTTGCGCACGGCCGACAGCAGCGCCTCGGCGTCGCCGCGCCGGGCGGGCTTCTCGCCGCGCTGGCGCAGGACGAGGCTGCCGACGAAGCCGGGGCCGGTCGCCTCGGGGGGCACGCCGACGCGCCCGGCGAAGGGCTCGGCGGCGTCGTCGGCCCGGCGCACCAGGTGCAGCACGCGCGTGCCCAGGGCCGCCACCGCCTCGACGCGATCGTCGCGGACGGTGCGTTTCTCGAGTGATCGCAGGCTCTTGCGGAAGAAGCGCTCGGCGCCGATCACCGTCAGGCGCGCGGCGCCGATGGCCACGCGGTCGATGGGCGCGTCGTCGTCGACCACGCTGACCGGGCGGTCGGGGAAGGCGGCGCGCACCGCGCGGCGGGCGCGCGGCACGAAGGCCTCGAGGTGGTCGCCGGGGTGCACGGCGATGCGCACCGGCGGGCGGTCGGTGCCCGGGGGCGCGGGATCGACCAGGTCGTGCGTGGCCAGGAACCCGCGCGCGACGACGCCGGCGTCGCGGCCCTCGAGCTGCACGCGCGCGTTCAGATCGCGCATGGTGGCGGTGTCGATGCGGCCCTCGAGCGCGCCCAGCGCCTCGATCAGGCCCGGGTGGCGCTTCGCGGCGTCCTCGCGCACCAGCACCGCGCCCTCGTAGGGCGGGAAGAAGCCGGCGGGATCGGCCAGCACCTTCAGGCCCATCTCGGCGATGGCGCCGTCGGTGGCGTAGCCGATGGCGGCGTCGGCGCGGCCGTCGACCAGCGCCTGGTAGCGCTCGCTCGGCGGCTCGATCAGCAGGGGCTTGGCGCCCAGGCGCAGGCCGTAGCGGGTGACCAGCGCGCCGAGACCGTCGCCCGGGCGGCGGACGTACTCCGGGGGCGCGACCACCCGCAGCCCGTCGACGCCGGTCAGATCGCCGATGGTGCGCTGGGGGCGGTCGGCGCGCACCAGCACGCGGTAGCCGTTGTCGAAGCCGATGGGGTTCAGCCAGCGCAGGCCCAGGGGCGCGTACAGCGACCGCAGGTCGTCCATCGAGTCCTGCCCGGGCACCGCGCCGATGAAGCGCAGGCCGGTGCCGGTGTACTCGACCATCACGTCGATCTCGCCGTCGCGCAGCTTGCGGTGGCAGGCGTAGGTGTCGCCGCAGGTGTCGATGGGGGCGACGTCGACGCCGGCGCGGCGGGCGAGGGCGGCCACCATCTCGGCCAGCAAGGCCTGCTCGGCGAAGCCCTTGGCGCCGATGCGGAGGGGGGCGGCGCGGTCGGCGCAGGCGGTGAGCGTCAGGGCGGCCAGGGCGACGAGGAGGATGCGGTGGCTCATCGGTTGCCCTCCCCGTTCACCGCGTCGCGGCGCATGGCTTTCAAGAGCGCGCTGATCTGCAGCAGCAGCACCAGGGTGAAGGGCAGGGCGCCCAGGATGGAGACGGCGCGCACCACGTCGATGCGCTCGGCGACCATCAGGGCGCCGCCGAGCACCGCCAGGCTGATGCCCCAGCCCAGCTTGCGGCCGACCGGGGGATCCATCGAGCCGCGGCTGGTGAGCATGCCCAGGACGTAGGTGGCCGAGTCGACGCTGGTGACCAGGAAGACGAACACCAGCATCAGGGAGATCCAGCTCAGCGTGGACGACAGCGGCAGGCGCTCGAAGAGCGAGAAGAGGGCCACGGTGACGTTCTCGTTCACCAGCTGCGAGACGCCGCCGTGGGTCATCTCCTCGTGGAAGGCGGTGCCGCCGAAGATGGCGAACCAGAGGATCGAGAAGAGGGTGGGCACCAGCACCACGCAGACGAGGAACTCGCGCACGGTGCGGCCGCGGCTGATGCGGGCGATGAAGATGCCGACGAAGGGGGTCCAGGCGATCCACCAGACGAAGTAGACCAGCGTCCAGCCGTGGAACCAGCCGGACTTGTCGACGTAGGGGTAGGTGGTCAGCGCCAGACCGGGCAGCTCGGTAAGGTAGTCACCGAGGGCGGTGACGAAGCCGCGCATCAGATCGGCGGTGGGGCCGGCCATCAACACGAAGAACATCAGCACCAGCGCGAGGGTGATGTTGATCTGGCTGAGCCACTTGATGCCCTTGTCGAGGCTCGTGGCCGCCGAGGTCATGTACGAGATGAACAGCACGACCAGCAGCACGACGCGCACGGTCATGCTCTGCGCGGGTACGTCGGTGACCACGCTGAGGCCGGTGTGGAACTGCAGCACGCCCATGGCGATCGAGCCGGCCACGCCGAAGGCGACCGCCAGCACGGCGACCAGATCGGCCAGGCGGGCGACGGGCTCGACCCAGCGCCCACGGAAGACGTCGCGGATGGGCGCGCCGGGCAGATAGGGGGTGCCGCGCCGGAACGCGAAGTAGCCCAGCACCAGGGCGCCCATCGCGTAGATCGACCACGCCTGCAGGCCCCAGTGCATGTTGGTCAGCACCATGGCGCGCCGCGCGGCCTCGGGCGTTCCCCCCACGCCGGTCGGCGGCGACGCGAAGTGCATCATCGGCTCGGCCACGCCCCAGAACAGCAGGCCCACGCCCATGCCGGCGGCGAACAGCATCGACAGCCAGGCGGCGTACGAGAACTCCGGCTGCTCGTCCGGCCCGCCGAGGCGCAGGTTGCCGTAGCGCCCGAAGGCCAGCCACCCCGCGAGGATGACGCAGGCGCTGACGACGCCCATGTAGTACCAGTCCAGCGCCTCGAAGGTGGCGCCGGTTATGGCGCCCGCGCCGCTGGCCAGCGACTCGGGGAAGGCGATGCCGCCCACGCCGACGACCGCGCAGATGGGCAGCGCGACGTGGAACAGGTTCAGGCGGCGGCGGCGGGGCTCGGGGGTGCTGTCGGGCTCAGGGGGGGTCGGGGCGTTCGAAGGCGGCGGCGCGCTCCCCAATCGGGACCTCCAACTCGGGCGGGAGGGGCGCGCCGGTCCGCGTCGGCGGCGCCCCCCGCAGTTTCAGCGGCCCAGGAGCCTGCTGCACGTTCGGGGCACTTCTTACCCCTCTACGCGCAGCAGCCTCCCACGTGGCGCTCCACCAGCGCGGCGACGGCGTCGCGCTGATCGGCCATGTCCTGGGCCAGGTACAGCATCGCCCGCGTGCGGGCGCGATTGTGGCTGCGTCGATCGGGGTAGCGCTCGGCGTCGAACGCGAAGTACTCGTCCTCGAGCACGTCGCGGGCGAAGCGCGAGGCCAGCTCGAGGGTGATGAGGCGGCCGGCGTCCACCAGGTGGGCGGCCTCCTGGGGGCTCAGCGGGGGGCCCTCGGCGACGTAGCCGCGCAGCATCGCCTCGAAGCGGTCGATCTGGAAGCGGTGGCGCTCGTCCTCGCTGCCGTCGCGGCACCAGCTGCGCACGGCGTCGCCCAGGTCGACCAGCACCGAGTGCCGGTTGCAGGTGTCGAGGTCGATGAGGCCGACGGCGCGGCTGCCGCGGAAGACGACGTTGCTGATCTTGGGATCACCGTGGACGACGCGCCGGGGCAGATCCGCGGGCAGCATGGCGGTGGGCAGCAGCGCCAGCACCTGGTCGATCTCGTCCTGCACCTGCGCGCGGGCCTCGGCGTGGGCCGGGTTCGCGACGGCGGTCCGCAGCGCCGCGAGGTGCGCGGCGGTGTCGTGCAGCGGGTGCGCCGAGCGGAAGTCGTGGGCCAGATCGGCCATCACGCGGTGGAAGCGCCCCAGCACCCGCGCCCCCTGCTCGGCCTCGGCGGGCGAGCCGACCGCGTCGTGCGTCGCGCCGTGCACGTAGGTGGTCATCCGCCAGGCGGCGCCGTCCTCGGCGTCGGTGATCACGCCGGGGCCAACCAGCCGCGGGGCCACCTGGGCCCGGCTGGCGAGGTGCTCGGTGACGGCGCGGAAGTCGGCGGCGATCTCGGGCGTCGCCAGCTTGGGGTGCAGGCGCTGCAGCACGAACCGCCCGCGCTCGGCGTCGACCAGGTAGGTCGCGTGCATCAACCCCGAGGCCACGCGCCGCGGAGGTGCACAGGCGCCGATGGGGAAGCGCCGCGCGATGGCCTCGACCGACCCCATGCTCTCCCTCGGCTGGACGGTGGGGGTCAGCCAGTGTGCGCCAGTGTGCGCGCCGGCGCAAGCGGCGGCCCGGCGGCTCGTGGCCGGGCGGCGCGTCGCTCAGGGAGGGGGCGGGGCGAACTGGCGCTCGGCGGGGAAGGGATCCGGGGTGCCCGAGTAGTAGGTCGGGTAGACGACGATGCCGCGCGCGGCCAGGCCCTCGGCGTTGTCGTAGTAGACCGCCAGCACGCGATCCGGGTGGTGGGTGTCGCGGCGCACGAAGGGCACCTCGACCACCGGCGAGTGGCGCGACTCGCCGTACTGCGTGCCCAGGTTGTTCTGCCGCGGGGCGTAGCGGTCGGCCATCGGCGCGCGGCGCTTGGCGCGGGACGCGTCAGCGCTGGCCTTGGGGGCCGCCGGCGCGGCCTCGGCTTCGGCGCCGGCGCCGGCCAGATCGTCCAGCGAGCGCTCCTCGGCGCGGCCGTACCAGGGGCGCGGCGTGGGCTGCGGGCGGGCCAGCGGCACCGGGCGGTGGGTCTTCTCGCGGAAGACGGCGACGCCCACGACGCCGACGTTCTGGGGCGTGCCGCGGCGCGCCGAGTAGCTGTCGCCCGGGCTCGTGAAGCGGAAGGCCGCCACGGACTGGTGGCTCTGGCGGAAGCCGTCCACCACCACCGAGCCGTAGGGCGGCACGATGTAGCCGCGCTGGTTGCGGTAGTCGCCCACCGCGCCCGAGACGGCGTCGCGGCCGTCGACGGTCACCACCGCCTCGACCCGCTGGCCGGTGTGGTTGCGCACCCGAAGCTGATAGCGCTGGCCGTAGTCGCCCAGCACGAAGGTCTGGCCGTGGTGGAAGTAGGTCGGCAGGACCTGGCCCGAGGCGTTCTCGATCTGCACGCTGTAGCCGCCCGCCGAGTGCGGGCGGACCCGCGCCTGGGCCAGGGTCGGCGCGGCGAGCAGGGCGGCCAGCATCGACAGGAGAGCGCGTTTCATGGGGATCCTCCGGTGGCGGGTTCGCCCACTTGCACGGATCAGACGAGGCGAGGATCCATCCGTCGCGAAAAAAGTCGGCCGAGCGACTCACAGCAGGCTGAGCTGCTGCCCGCCGCGGCCCGGGCGGCGGAAGGGGCTGACCGCGGGGGCGTCGGGCGGGCGCCCGAAGCCGAGGCGGCGGCAGGTCTGCCGGAACAGCGTCAGCACGGCGTCGGCGTAGATGCCCTCGCCCTGCAAACGCGATCCGAAGCGGGGATCGTTCAGCTGGCCGCCGCGCACCTCGGCCAGCCGGCGCAGCACGCGATCGGCGCGGTCGGGCAGCGCGTGGCGCAGCCGCTGCTCGAACACCTCGGCCACCGGCCCCGGCAGGCGCAGCATCACCGTGCCGGCCCAGGTGGCGCCGGCCTCGCGGGCGCGGGTGAGGATCTCGCCGACCTGGGCGTCGGTCAGCCCGGGGATGAGCGGCGCGACGTTCACGCCCACCGGCACGCCCGCCTCGGCCAGCCGCCGGATGGTCTCGAAGCGCCGCGCGGGCGGCGGCACCGAGGGCTCGAGCGCCCGCGCGTGGGCCGGATCGGCGAAGGGGATGCTGATGGTCACCGTGCAGTGGGCGTCCCGCGCCAGCGCCGCCAGCAGGTCGACGTCGCGCTCGATCAGGGGCGCCTTGGTGATCAGGCCCACCGGGTTGCGGAAGCGGTGGCACACCGCCAGGCAGGCGCGGGTGAGGCGGTAGTTCGCCTCGAGCGGCTGGTAGCAGTCGGTGTTGCCGCTGAACACGACCAGCTCGCCCTTCCAGCCGCGGCGCTGGAAAGCCTGCTCGAGCAGCGCCGGCGCCTCGGGCTTCACGACGATGCGCCGCTCGAAGTCGCTGCCCGCGCCGAAGCTCAGGTACTCGTGCGTCGGCCGGGCGTAGCAGTAGGCGCAGCCGTGGAAGCAGCCGCGGTAGGGGTTGACGCTCCAGGTGAA
Organism: Myxococcales bacterium; assembly: GCA_020633465.1. Classification (GTDB taxonomy): domain Bacteria; phylum Myxococcota_A; class Bradymonadia; order UBA7976; family UBA1532; genus JACKDN01. The sequence continues at coordinate 31,985 of JACKDN010000003.1, read as the reverse complement.
GTGGATGTCGGGGCTGTCGTTGCGCGACAGGATCTCGCGGGTGTGGTCGACGTAGATCTCGAGCCGGGCGGTGGGCGGCGGGCCGATGAACTCGACGGCCGTGGCCGACCAGGGGTTGGGGGGGTTGTCGACGCGCTGCAGGGCCATGGGGTCAGCGATAACGCTGAACGGATGTGCAGTCAAGAGCCCGGGACGCCAGGTTAGTGGATGCAGGCCTGGGGGCAGGCGCGGCGCAGGTTCTTCTGGAAGCGCTGAAGGCCCGCCGGCACGGCCGCGGCGCCGGGCAGGTGGTCGAGCCAGTCGGCGGCGCACAGATCGGGCAGGGCGAAGGGCCGGCCTCGCCAGGTGCCCGCGAGCGCGATGGGGCGCAGGCGGGGGACGCACCAGTTGCGGTGCATCGCGTGCAGGGCGGGCACGCTCCACAGGCCCTCGCGCAGCGTGGCCTCGCGGGCAGGCCGCTGGCCGTCGCCGATGCGGGCCACGTCGATGCGCAGGTAGGGGTCGGCGCCGCGCAGGGCCTCGGGGAAGATCAGGCTGTTGTGGCAGCCGGCGTCGATGCGCAGGTTGCTGAGCATGGCGGCGGCATGCTGGTACTGCAGGCCCAGGTAGGGGGTCAGGCCGTTGAGCGCCCACAGCGCGGCGACGACCCAGGCCGCGGGGGCCGTCGGGCGGCTGCGGCCGGGTGGACCGAGCGCCCACAGCGAGGCGGCGACGAGCGCGCCCGCGGCGGCCACCTTCAGGGGCACCAGGGGATCGCCGACGCCGCCCAGGGCCGCGTCGGTGATCGCGGCGGCGGCGCCCGCGACGACCAGCGTGCCGGGGTGGCGGCGGACGGCGCGGCGCCACCGGGCGGCCTGCCGGCGGCTGGTGGCGGCGACGTAGCCGGCCAGCATCACCGCGCCGAAGGCGGGCGCGAGGGTGACGGTGAGCGGCAGGTGGAACGCGACGCCCAGGGGCCACATCCAGGCGCTGCGGCGGGCCACGGCGACGGCCAGGGCGAGCTCGGTGACGACGGCGGCCGGGGCCAGCAGGGGCTCGAGGTTCCCCAGGTCGGGCAGTCCCCAGCGCGCGGCCACCTGCGCCCACGCGTGGGGCGCGCACGAGACGGCGGGGTCGAAGAAGTCGACGTTGAGCTTGTGCAGGGCGGCCAGGGCGTAGGTGAGCGCCGCGGTCCAGCGCACCGCGTCCAGCGCCGCGGGGCCTCGGCCTCGGGCCGCGCCCCACAGGCCCACCGCGGCCCACAGCGCCAGCAGCGTCGACTGGGTCAGCACGTCGCGCAGCGCCCACAGCGGCCACGCCGCGCCGACGAGACACAGCGCGAAGCCGGCGGGCAGCGGCCGCCACAGCAGCAGGGCGGCGCCGACGGCGCTGACGACCCGCGGGGGCCCCCACCCGGGCTGATCGTAGTCGGGCAGCAGCAGGTGCAGCAGCGTGGCGATCGCGTAGGCCCGCGCCCAGAGGCGCAGCCGTGGATCGCCGTGCAGCGCGGCGCTATGGTCGCCTCGCCCTGCGCTGGAGCTGCTCATGAGCGATCGACCCTTCGTCCCCGTCGGCTGCGCGGTGCTCACCGTCTCCGACAGCCGCACCCTCGAGACCGACACCTCGGGCGCGCTGATCGCCCAGCGCCTCGAGGCGATGGGCCACCGCCTGGTCGCCCGCGACATCGTCATCGACGACGAGGCCCGCATCCGCCACGCCGTGGCCGCCTTCGTGGGTCAGCCCGGCGTCGACGTCGTGATCGTCACCGGCGGCACCGGCCTCACCCGCCGCGACGTGACGCCCGAGGCGGTGGCCGCGTTGGGCACCAAGCACATCGCCGGCTTCGGCGAGCTGTTCCGCTGGCTGTCCTACCAGGACATCGGCACCTCGACCATCCAGTCGCGCGCCGACGCGTGGCTGTGCGACAGCACCCTGGTGTTCGTCGTGCCCGGCTCGACCGGCGCGTGCCGGCTGGCGATGGATCGCATCCTGGTCGAGCAGCTCGACAACCGCCACCGGCCCTGCAACTTCGTGCAGCTGCTGCCCCGCATCCGCGGCGAGGCGCCGTAGAAAAATCGAGAAAAGTGCGCCGCGGCCGCAACACCGGCCTCGGCTGTCCGATGGATCCTCCCGCTTTTCCGCTGGAGGACCCCATGCCCTACGATCCGCCGCCCGCCGCGCTCTGCGCCTTCCTCGCCCTGGCCGCCCTGCCCCTGGCGGCCGCCGCCCGTCAGATCGATCCCGCCCTGCGCGGCGCGCCCGTGCCGCCCGGCTGGACCACCGCCCGCACCCTGGCCTGGGCGGTGGGTCTGGCGGCGGCGCTGCCCGCGCTGGCCCTGCTCGGCTGGCCGCTCGAGGGCGCGGCGGGCCGGCTCGGCGCCGCCGCGGCGGCGGGCGGGGCGCGGTCTCCGATCCCGCCACCTGGTACGGCGCCGCCGCGCAGCTGCTGGCCTGGACCGGGCGGCTGGGCTGGCAGGGGCTGATGCTGGGCGGGCCGCTGCTGCTGGCCCTGGCGGCGGTGGCCGAACGCCCGGTGTTCCGGGGCCTGGTTGGCGCGCTGGCGGCGGCGGCCATCCTGCCCTTGCCCGCGGCGCTGGTGGTCGGGGCGGTCGGCCCGTCGCCCCGCTCGGCGGCGGCGCTCGCGGGCGCGCTGCTCTTGGGGCTGGTGCCCGTGGCGGTGGCCACCGCCGTCGCCGCCCGCGGGCGACGACCGCGGGGTGGGCCCGGGCCGACGCTGGTGTCGCCGGTGCCCTGGCTGATGGCCGAGGTGGGGCGCCTGCGCACCCTCGAGGTGCCGGTCGAGGTCGTCAGCTCTCGGACGACGCCGGATCCAGCCGCAGCTCCTCGACGGCGTGGGCGTCCTTGACGTCGTACAGCCAGCGCAGGTCTTCGAGGATCAGGTAGAGGCAGGGCACCACCACCAGGATGACCGCGGTCGAGAACACCACGCCGAAGCCCAGGCTGATCGCCATCGGGATGAGGAAGCGGGCCTGCACCGACGACTCGAAGATCATCGGCAGCAGCCCGAAGAAGGTGGTGGCGGTCGTCAGCAGGATGGGACGGAAGCGCCGCATACCCCCGCGGATGACCGCCTCGCGCACGTCCATGCCGTCCGCCCGCAGCTCGTTGGTGGCCACCACCAGGATGAGCGAGTCGTTCACCACCACGCCGGACAGGGCGACGATGCCCATCATCGAGATGACGCTCACGCCGAAGCCCATGATCAGGTGGCCGGCCAGGGCGCCGACGATGCCGAAGGGGATGGCCGACATGATGATCAGGGGCTGCAGGTAGCTGCCGAAGGGCACCGCCAGCAGACCGTAGATCGCGAAGAGGGCCATCACGAAGCCCGCGCCGAGGGCGCCGAAGGTCTCCTTCTGCTCGCGCTGCTGGCCGGCGAGGTCGAAGCCCAGGCCGGGGAAGTCGGCCATCAGCTGGGGCAGGGCGTCCTCGCGCAGCTTGTTGATGATGCGCTCGGCGTTGGCCGACTCCTCGTCGACGTCGGCGGTGACGTTGGCCACGCGGCGGCCGTCCTCGCGGACGATCTCGGTGTAGGCGGTGCCCCAGCGCACGTCGGCGGCCTCGGCCAGCGCGATCTCGCCGCCGTTGGGCGCCCGCAGCACCAGCCCCTCGAAGCCGGCCAGCGTGCGGCGGTCGGCGTCGGGCAGGCGCACCATCACGCGGACCTCGTCGCGGCCCCGCTGCTGGCGCAGGGCCTCGGCGCCGAAGAAGGCGCCGCGGATCTGGCGGGCCAGGTCGACCTCGGTGAGGCCCATGGCGCGGGCGGCGGGCTTCAGCGTGACGTCCAGCTGGGGCTTGCCGCCGGTGAAGCCGTCGTCGATGTCGTCGGTGCCGGGGAAGTCGGCGATGGTGCGCGCGAGGCGCGCCGAGGCCTGCTTGAGCACCTCCACGTCGCGGTGGCTCAGCTGCAGGTCGATGGGCAGGCCGCCGCCGGTGCGCAGGGCCGACGTGAAGAGGATGCGATCGACGCCCACCAGGCCGGCGCTGGCCGCGCGCCACTCGCGGGCGATGTCCCGGGCGGCGACGTCGCGCTGATCGGACTCGACCAGGTTGATCGCGATCTCCAGCAGGTGGCTGCCGGTCGAGGTGATGCCGCCGCCGGGGCCGCCGCCGGCGGTGCTCTCGCCCACCGTCGCGATGATGCCCTTCGAGAGGGCGGCGCCCCCGTGGCGCTCGAGCACCGCGCGGGCGCTGGCCAACAGCTGGTCGCGCACGGCCAGCGTCTCGGTGACCGGCGCGCCCACGGGCAGCTCGGCCTTCACGCGCACGACGTCGGACTCGACCTGCGGCATGAAGGTGCGGTCGATGTGGCCGCCGCCGATGACGCCGAAGGCCCCCAGCAGGGTGGCCAGGGCGATGGCGACCGTCAGGTAGCGCCAGGTGGTCGCCCAGCGCAGCGTCGGCTGGTAGACGCGCGCCACGAACCACTCGAGCCCGCGGCCCACCTTCTGCTGCTGGCGATGCAGCCAGCCCCGGAAGCCCTTGGTCTTCGCCGGCCGGCTGTGCGCCAGGTGGGCGGGCAGGATCAGCAGCGACTCGACCAACGAGATCAGCAGCACCGACACCACGATGGCGGGGATGACCCGGAAGAACTTGCCCGAGACGCCGGGCACGAAGAACAGGGGCGAGAACGCGGCGACGGTGGTGAGCACCGCGAAGTTGACCGGCACGGCCACCTGCCGGGCGCCCTCGACGGCGGCGTCGAGGAAGGTGCGGCCCTGCTGGCGCAGCTCGTAGATGTTCTCGCCCACGACGATGGCGTCGTCGACCACGATGCCCAGCGTCACGATGAAGGCGAACAGCGAGATCATGTTCACCGACACGTCCATCGACGGCATCAGCAGGAAGGCGCCGAGGAACGAGATCGGGATGCCCAGCATGACCCAGAAGGCCAGCTTGATCTCGAGGAACAGGCCCAGGCACAGGAAGACCAGCCCGAGGCCCATCACGGCGTTGCGCAGCAGCAGATCGACGCGGCCGCGGTACATCTCGCTGCGATCGTTCCAGGTGGCCATGGCCACGCCGGCGGGCAGCGACGCTTTCGCCCGCTCCATGTAGCCGAACACCGCGTCGGCCACCTCGATGGGGGTCTGGTCGCCGACCCGGAAGACGTTCACCTGCACCGCGGGCTTGCCGTCGTAGGTGGCCGCGATGTCGAGATCCTGGAAGCCGTCGCGCGCCTCGCCCAGATCGTTCACGGTCAGCCGGCCGCCGCGGCCGTCGCTCCTGAGCACCACCTCGCCGAACTCGCTGCCCACGTCGCGCCGCTCGGCGGTGCGCAGCAGCACCTCGCCGCCGGGCGTCTTCAGCGTGCCGCCGGGCAGCTCGACCGAGGCGCGGCGGATGGCGCCGGCGATCTCGTCGAGCGTCATCCCGTGCGCGCGGAGCTGCGCCTGGGGCACCTCGATCGCGATCTCGCGCGGCCGCACGCCGCTCAGCTCGGCCTGCGTGATGTGCGGATCGGCCAGCAGCCCGTCGCGCGCGCGCTCGCCGAGCTGGCGCAGCGCCTCCTCGTCGAGATCGCCGTAGATCACCATCGAGATGACCTGCTGGCGGTTGACGGCCAGGGCGACCGTCGGCTCCTCGGCGTCCTCGGGGAAGCTGGTGATGCGGTCGACCGCGCTCTTCACGTCGTTGAGCGCGCGATCGGGGTCGGTGCCGTCGAGCAGCTCGACGTTGATGGTGCCGACGCCCTCGAAGGCCCGGCCGCGCACGTGCTTGACGCCGTCGAGGCCGCGCACCGCCTCCTCGACGGCCAGCACGATGCCCTGCTCGACCTCGGCGGGGCTGGCGCCGGGGTAGGGCACCGTCACGTTGACGATGTCGAGCGTGATCTCGGGGAACAGCTCCTGCTTCACGTTCCGCGACATGAACAGGCCGCCGAGGATGAGCATGGCCATCAGCAGGTTGGCCGCCACCGAGTTGCGCGCCATCCACGCGATGACGCCGTTCTTCGACGACGTGCTCACGGCGCGCCCTCCACCGGCGCGCTGGCTTGCGCCTCGGTGGTGGTCTTGGGGCGCACCTTCATGCCCGGCACCGGGCTCGGCAGGCGGCTCACGATCAGCTGGTCGCCGGCCCGCAGACCGTCGGACACCAGCACGCGATCGCGCAGGCGGCGCGTGATGGTGGCGGGGCGGATCTCGAGGGTGCCGTCGACGCCCATGACCCACAGCGTGTCGCCCTCGCGCAGCGCCACGCGCGGCACCTCGAAGACGTCCTCGACCGGCTTGCCCCCGATCTCGACGTCGACGTAGGCGCCCAGCAGCAGCGGCGTCTCGCCGTCGAGCGGGGCCGGCACCTCGACCAGCAGGCGGGCCATGCGGCCGACGGGATCCAGATCGCCCATCAGGCGCACGACGGTGCCCTGCTTGACCACGCGGGCGCCGCCGGTGTCGTGCACCACCTGGGCGGTGGCGCCGGGCACCTGCAGCCAGTGCAGATCGGCGACGGGCACGGCCACCTCGACCCAGAAGGCGTCGGTGCCCACCAGCCGCGCGACCATCGCCTGGGGGCTGACCAGCTGGCCCAGATCGACCGACTCGCTGACCACCAGCGCGTTGAAGGGCGCCTCGAGGGTGGTGCGGCGCACGTTCGCGCGGGCCTGCTCGAGCTGGGCCTTCGCCGCCTCGAGCTGGGCCTCGGCGTTCTTCAGCTGCGGCTCGCGCAGGGCGCGGGCACGGGAACGCGCGTCCGCCTTGTCGCCCTCGCCGAGCAGCTTCCACTCGCGATCGGCGATCGACTTCCGCCCGCGCTCCAACTCCAGCTCCAGCGCGGCGCGCTCGACGGCGGCCTTCGCCTGCGACACCTGCGTCTCGTAGTCCCGCCGCTCGATGCGCAGGATCGTCGCGCCGGCCTCGAGGCGTCCGCCGGGCATCAGCTCGGCGTGCTGGTCGATCACCCGGCCCGACACCTGCGGCATCAGCGTGACCTCGCGCGCGGCGCGCACGACGCCGTGGGCGCGGATCAGGGCCGGCTGATCGCCGCGCTTGACGGTGGCCGTCTCGACCAGCGCGCCCGCGGCGGCCGGCGGCTTGCGCTGGGCCTGGGGGCGGTTCTTCACCAGCCGGATCATCACCATCGCGCCGAGGCCGACCACGACCAGGGGCAACAGGATCTGCAGGGCCCGCTTCACGGCGCCTCCTTCAGCGCGCGCGGCCAGTCGCCGCCCAGCGCCCGATAGAGCTGGATTCGATAGGTGACCAGCTGGCCCTGCGCGGTGAGGCGCTGCTGCTCGGTCTGCTCGAGGGCCCGCAGCGCGGTCAGCACGGGCAGGTAGTCGGTCAGGCCCTCGACGTAGCGCGCCTGGCTCTGCTCGAGCAGGCTGCGCGCGTTCTCGAGCTGGGCGTCGAGGGCGGCGAGGTGCTCGGTCTGGCGGGCCTCCTGCACCAGCGCGTCGTCCACCTCGCGCACGGCGCGCAGCAGGGTCTGCCCCAGCGCGGCCAGGCTGGCCTCGAGCGCGGCGCGCTGCTGCTCGACGACCGCGGCGCGGCGGCCGCCGTCGATGATCGGCGCCACCAGGCTGCCGGTGATGCTCCACACCCAGCGGTCGATGAGATCACCGAAGCTGTCGGCCTGGAAGCCGGTGCTGGCGCTCAGCCGCAGGGCGGGGAAGCGGTCGGCCAGGGCGGCGGCGATGCGGTGATCGGCCGCGACCGCGCGCGCGCGGGCGGCCTGCACGTCGGGGCGGCGCTTCAGCAGATCGGCGGGCAGCCCGGTGGCCGGCGCGGCGGGCAGCGCGGGCAGCGCCGTCGGTGGATCGAGCGGCACCTGGCCGGGCGCCTTGCCCAGCAGGTTGGCGAGGCGGTGGGCGAGCACCTGGCGCCGGGCCTCGACGAGGGGCAGCTGCGCCTCGAGGCGCCGCACCTGATCCTGCTGCTGCAGCACGTCGACCGCCGACGCGAGGCCGTTGCCGAAGCGCAGCTTCACCAGCTCGAGCAGGGTGCGGTTGGTCTCGAGCTGCTGGTCGAGCAGCGCGCGCTGGGCCCGCTGCTCGACGAGGCCGTACCAGGTGTCGGTCAGCTCGGCCGAGAGGCTCATCGCGATGGCCTCGAGATCGTGGCGCGCGGCGAAGACGTCGGCGTCGGCGGCGTCGGCCCGCGCCTCGATCTTGCCCCACACGTCGACCTCGTAGCTGGCCGCGGCGGACAGGCCGATCTGATCGACCGTCTGGGCGTCGCCGAAGAAGTCGTAGCCGCGGCTGCGCCCGACGGAGGCCGACAGGTCGAGGGTGGGCCAGCGCGCCGAGCCGGCCTGCGTGGCCAGGGCGCGGGCCTGGGCGACGCGGGCGAAGGCCTGCTTCAGGTCGAGGTTGTCGGCGAAGGCCCGCTCGAGCAGCGCGTCGAGCGCGGGATCCTCGAAGGCGCGCCACCAGCGCGCGGGCGCCTCGACCCGCGGGGCCGCGCCGGCCTCGGCGTAGCCTTCGGGCAGGGGGACCGGCGCGCGGTCGGCGTCGCGGCGGACGTGCGGGTTGCACGCCGCCAGGGTGGCGACGGCGAAGGTCAGCAGGGTGCGCATGGCGGCGCAGTCTCCGGCACCGGGACGAGGTCGTCAAACGGTCGTTCGACGAATGCCCGTTGATACCTCGAACGGCCTCGCGGTTGCAGCGCCCGAAACACTTCGAAACCGAGGCGTCGCCCGGCGACACGCGGCGAGCCGGGGCCCGCCGCTGCGGCGGCTCACAGGCGGAGGACGCTCTCGATCTCGTCGAACACCTTGGCGCGCCACTGGATGGTGGGGCTGGTGCCGTCGAGCATCGCCTTCGTCTCGGCCAGCACGTCGGCGAGGTCGACCAGCCAGCAGCGCGGATCGAGGCGGGTGCGCGCGGCGCTCTCGGGCAGGCCGCCCGAGGGCCGCCAGGCCACCATGCGCAGGGTCTCGTCGTCGATCAGGGCGCGCACGGCCGCGTGCCCCATGCGGCTGGCCATCACCCGGTCGAAGGCGGTGGGTCGGCCGCCGCGCACGACGTGCCCCAGCACCGTCACCCGCGTCTCGACCTTCGCGCCGCGCGCCGCGATGGCGCGGTCGACCCGCGCCTTCAGCTCGTCGACCGGCAGGCGCACGCCCTCGGACTTGATCACGAGCACGCGCCGTCGGCGCCGCCCCTGGTGGGCCTCGAGCACCGCGTCGGTCACCTCGTGCACGATCTGGTCGTTCGACTTGCCCGACTCGCGGAAGAGCACGACGTCGGCGCCCGCGGCCACGCTGCTGGCCATCGCCAGGTAGCCGCAGTCGCGCCCCATCACCTCGACGATGAACGTGCGGTCGTGCGCGCTGGCGGTGTCGGCGATCTTGTCGCAGGCGTCCACGATGGTGTTCATCGCCGTGTCGACGCCGATCGACATGCTGGTGTAGCCGATGTCGTTGTCGATCGAGGCGGGCACCCCGACCACGCGCAGGCGCTGCTCGCCCAGCTCGTCGGGCGCGCCGAGCAGGCTGGCGCCGGTGAGCGAGCCGTTGCCCCCGATCACCACCAGGCCGTCGATGCGGGCGTCGGCGAGGCGGCGGCGGGCGGTGTCGCGGCCCTCGCGCGTGGTGAACTCGGGGCAGCGGGCCGAGCCGAGGATCGTGCCGCCGTCGCGCAGGACGTCGTCGACGTCGGCCGGGGCGAGGGGCCGGAACTCGCCCTCCATCAGCCCGCGGTAGCCGTGCTCGACCCCGACCACCGTGCAGCCCTGGTCGAGGGCGACGAGCGTGGCGGCGCGGATGGCGGCGTTCATGCCGGGGGCGTCGCCCCCGCTGGTGAGGATGCTGATGCGTCGGCTTGCCATGCCGCGAAGGTAGCGCAGCCCGCGGCAAACGCCCACCACCGTCGCCGCGCCCTCGCTTGACACGCCGGGGCGCGCTCCCGAAGGTTATGCGCCTTTTGGGCCCGCGGAGGTCGCCATGCCGCCCCTGTCCGACGCCGAGAAGCTGCGCCGCAAGCTGAAGCGCCGCGTGCTGCGCACCCTGCAGCACTACGACCTGGTGGCCCCGGGCGATCGCATCATGGTGTGCCTGTCGGGCGGCAAGGACAGCTACACCCTGTTCGACCTGCTGCACGACGTGCGGCGGACGTCGCCCTTCCCCTTCGAGCTGGTCGGCGTGCACCTGGATCAGCAGCAGCCGGGCTACGACGGGCGCCCGCTGGTCGGCTGGCTGGAGGCCTACGGGCAGCCCTTCGAGATCCTCAGCCGCGACACCTACTCGATCGTGCTCGAGCTGACCAAGCCCGGCGGCACCTACTGCGCGCCCTGCTCGCGGCTGCGGCGCGGGGTGCTGTACGACGCCGCCGAGCGCCTCGGGTGCAACAAGCTGGCCCTGGGGCACCACCGCGACGACGCGCTCGAGACCACGCTGATGAACATGTTCTTCGCCGGCAAGCTGCAGGCGATGCCGGCGACCTACCGCACCGACTGCGGGCGCTTCGAGGTCATCCGGCCGCTGATCGAGATCGCCGAGGCCGACATCGTGGCCCACGCCGAGCACGTCGGCTATCCGATCCTGCCCTGCAACCTGTGCGGCTCGCAGAGCGGGCTGCAGCGCAACGCGATGGCCGATCTGCTCGGGACCATCGAGCGCGACATCCCCAACGTCCGCGAGGTGATGCTGGCGGCGCTGAAGAACGTGCGGGCGAGTCACCTGCTCGACCGCGGGCTGGTGGATCGCTTGGGCGAGGGTGCGGTGGACGCCGGCCCCGACGTGGGCTGCGGGGGCGGCCAACCCACCGGCGAGCCGCTGGTCACCATCACCGGGTGAGCGCGCGCGCGTGACGTTGCGGACCCGCCCGCGGCGCGGCTAATCTGGCGCGGTGAGGCATGTTCCCACCCGCATCGTTCGCGGCGCGCCCGACGGCCCCGCCGACGCCGAAGAGCCGCACGAGTTCCTCGTGACGCTGCACGGCAGCCGCATCGGTCACAAGATCGACCTCGACCGCGGCCGGCCCCTCACCGTGGGGCGCGAGCTGAGCGCCGACATCCCCGTCGACGACGACAGCGTCAGCCGGCAGCACTGCCGCCTGGCCTGGCGCGACGGCGCGTGGGAGGTGGAGGATCTGCAGAGCACCAACGGCACCTACGTCGACGACGCCGCCGTGAAGCGCGCGCGCCTGCGCGACGGGGATCTGCTGAAGGTGGGCAGCACCCTCTTCAAGTTCCTCTCGACCCACCACGTCGAGGCCGCCTACCACGAAGAGATCTACCGGATGGCGATCTTCGACGGCCTCACCCAGATCCACAACCGGCGCTACCTCGAGGAGTTCGTCGAGCGCGAGATCAGCCGCTGCCGGCGCCACGAGCGGGCGCTGTCGCTGCTGCTCTTCGACGTCGACCACTTCAAGCGCATCAACGACACCTACGGGCACCTGTCGGGCGACTACGTCCTGCGCACGATGGCGTCGACCGTCGGGCCGCGCATCCGGCGCGAGGAGCTGTTCGCGCGCTACGCCGGCGACGAGTTCGTCGTGGTGCTGCCCGAGACGGACGGCGTCGTCGCGGCGAAGCTGGGCGAGCTGGTGCGGCAGATGATCGACGAGACGCGCTTCGTCTTCGACGGGCAGTCGCTGCCGGTGACGATCAGCCTGGGGGTGGGCGCGCTGGACGCCGAGATGACGACGCCGGCGCAGCTGATCGCGGCCGCGGACGCCGCCCTGTACCGGGCCAAGCAGCACGGGCGCAACTGCGTGTCGTTGTGAGCGCCGGGAGCCGCTGAGGTGCGCTGGGCCCGCTGGATCGGCCTGCTCGCGGTGCTCGGCGCGGGCTGCCAGGACGGACTCAGCCTGGGGTTGGGCGGGTGCCTGGGTGAGGCGCCGCCCTTCGAGACCACCCCCACCAACACCGTGCACCACGGGGTCCACGCGGCGGTGACCGCGGCGGGCGTCGACGCCCTCGTCGCGCAGCGCGAGGCCCTGGTGGCGCTGCTGCTGGACGTCGGTCCCGACGGCCGCGTGCGGCTCGACCTGCCCATGTTCGACTTCGGCGAGGGCAACGGCGGCCTGGGGGTCGGCGTGCGCGACCTGGCCATCGGCTTCGACCTGCGGGCCGTCGGCCTCGACGTCGCCTTCTTGCCCGATCCCACCCGCATCCGGATCAGCGTGACCAACGCGCGTTTCGCCCTCGAGCCGGGCGGCGCGGTCTGGGTGTCGGTGGGCGGCGACGTGGCCTGCGGGCTGGGCAACGGCGTGGACGTCGGGCTGCCCACCGAGGCGCTGGCCGTCGCGGACTTCGCGATCGACGTGGCGCTCGTGGTCGACGAGGAGGGCCGCTTCCAGGCCGAGGTCGAGGTGTTGCCCTTCACCCTGCACGCGCTGGACTTCGAGCTCCTGTACGACCCGGCGCTGCCCGAGTGCGCCGACGGGATCACCGCGGCCGAGTGCCGCGTGGCGTGCAGCGCGGGCGACACCTTCATCGAGATCGTCGAGGCCCTGTACGACGCGCTGCGCGAGCGCATCGACGCGCTGATCCAGCCGGTGATCCAGAGCACCGTGGACGCCTTCGTGCGGCGGCTGCTCGACCGGCCGCTGTTCGTCGAGGGGGCGCTGCACCCGCGGCTGGTGGCCGATCTGCTGCCCACCGCGGTCGACGCCCACCCGCTCGGCTTCCGGGTCGCGCCGTCGCCCGAGGGCTTCACGGTGCGCTCGGCGGGCGACGACGGGGACGGCGTGGGGCTGACGCTCGACGTCGGGCTGGACGCGATCGACCACCCCTGCGTGCCCCCGGTGGACGGCCCGCCGCCCTTCACGCCGGGGCCCGCGCCCGTCCTCTCGGGCTACGACCACGCCGGCCGCCCCTACCACGTGGGGCTCTCGCTCAGCGACGCCGCGCTGAACCGCGCGCTGTGGGTGGCCTACCGGGCCGGCGTGCTGTGCCTGGCCTTCGACTCCGATCAGGTCGAGGCCCTGCTGGGCCAGCGCATCGACACCTCGACGCTGAGCCTCGTGCTGCCCGGCCTGCGCGAGCTGGCCCGCGGGCCGCGGCCCATCCTGCTGGCCATCGACCCCGGCTTCACCGCCGCCGACTTCCCGCTGGCCACCTTCTTCGACGTGGCCGACGACGGCGGCGTACCCCAGGCCGGCATCGCCCTCCGGCTGCCCCGCCTCGGCGTCAGCTTCTACGGTTTCGTCGAGGAGCGCTGGACGCGCCTGTTCCAGGGGCGGGTGAGCGTCCAGCTGGGCGTGACGGTGCAGGCGGGCCCGGACAACACGCTGCTGTTGAGCGTCGACACGCCGCAGGTGGCCGACCTGGTCGAGACCTACGACGAGCTGCTCGAGGACGCGAACCTGGTGCAGATGCTCGAGCTGGTCATCGACCTCGCGACCGCGACGCTGCTGCGCGACGGGCTGGCCCTCGACCTGGGGCTCGACGGCCTGCTCGACGGCTTCGGCCTGCCGGTGGCGCCGCGCATCGAGGCGCTGCGCGTGGACGGCGAGCGCGGCGACTTCCTGAGCGTGCTGACCACGATCTTCCCGGCGCCGGGCGGCGCGGGCCTGGGCGTCGTCGCCGAGACCGAGGCCGCGGTGATCGACGTGACGCCCGGCGAGGCGCGCCTGGCGGTGGCCGCGCCCGGCGTCGGCCCCGCGCGCTTCCAGTGGCGCGTGGACGGCGGGCCGTGGCGCCCGCTGCGGGCCGCCGAGGACGGCGTGCTCGTCGTGCGCGAGCCGCGGCTGCGCGTCCTCGGCGACCACCGGCTGCAGGTGCGCGCGGTGGCCGAGGACGACTTCCAGAGCCTGGATCCTCGCCGGTGAGCCTCGCGCTGACGGTGACCGCGCCCGCGCCGGCCGTCGAGGCGCCGCGCGGCCAGGTCGCGCCCGCCGGCGGGTGCTCGGCGACGCCCGGCGGCCCGGCGCCGTGGGTGCTGGCGCTGCTGGCGCTCTTGGCCTCGGCCGCCGGCGCCGCGCCGCGCTGCTGGCCGCGCTGGCCCTGCTCGGGTGCGACGAGCGCAAGGCGGCCGACGAGATCCGCTGCGCCGAGTCGGCCGACTGCCCCGGCGGCCTGGCCTGCTTCGACGGCCGCTGTCTGCCCCGCAACCCTGCGAAACGACGGACGATTGTTGTGCAGCCGCCGAGTGCCGCGCGGGCCTGTGCGCGCCCCTCGAGGCCGAGTGCGGCGCCGACACCCCCTGCCTCGATCCCGACCGCGCCTGCGTCGACGGCCGCTGCCTGCGCGCGGCCTGCGCGGCCGACGCCGACTGCGCGGCCGGCGGCACCTGCGTCGCCGGCCGCTGCCACCGCGGCCCCCCCTGCGGCGGCGCCTGCGGCCCGGACGCCGTCTGCTACGCCGCCCTCGACGCCTGCCGCCCGGCGGTCTGCGCGCTGAGCTGCGAGGCCGGCGCGGTGCGCGTCGCCGTCGAGGATCCCGCGCTCGACGGCGCCCTGTGCGATCGCGCCGACGAGCGGTGCGTCTGCGCCGCCTCGCCGGCCATCGTGCCCGCCGACTTCGGCCGCTACGCCAGCATGGGCCTGGTGAACGACACGCCGGTCTTCGCTGCCTACGACGCCGACTTCGGCGATCTGGTGTTCGTCGAGGGCGTCGAGGCCGGCGCGCCGCGCGTGACCTACCTCGACGGGGTGCCCGCCGACGCGCCGGCGGTGGCCGACCCGCGCGGCCCACGCGGCGGCCGCACCGCGCCCGGCCCCGATCGCGGCTGGTACGCCCGCCTGGCCATCGACCTGAAGGGCCGCCCGCAGATCGTCTACTACGACGCCGACGCCGGCGCCCTGCGTTACCTGCGCGCGGACGAGGACGGCAACTGGCTGACGCCCATCGTGCTCGACGACGACGGGGACGCGGGCCGCTACCCGCGCATCGCCATCGACACCGCGGGCGGCGTCCACGTGATCTACACGGTGGTGCGCGACGGCGCGGGCCTGGCCGGCGTGCGCTACGCCTACGCGCCCGGCGGCGAGCCCACCCGCGCCGAGGACTTCCAGCGCTCGACCGTCTCGCTGCGCACAGCACCCGTCGAGCCCTCACCGCCGGGCATCACCCCGGCGGCCCACGGCGTGATGCCCTGCATGCGGGTCGGCCCCGACGGGCAGGTCTACGTCGCCTTCTACGACGGCGTCGAGCGCTGGCTGTACCTGGGCCGCGGGGCCCCGGGCACCGGCGCCTTCGAGGTGTTCCCGGTCACGGGCGAGCGCGCCGCCGACTGGCCGCCCGATCCCGGCGGCCGCTACGAGCGCTTCACCGAGCACGACATCGGGCGCTTCTGCGATCTCGAGGTCGACTTCGAGATCGGCGCGCTGGTGGCCTTCGTCGACCACACCACCAACGCGCTGCTCATGTACCGCGGCCCGGTCGAGGGCGGCGGCACCTTCGAGCTGGTCGACCCCGGCGGCCGCGGCGTCCGCCGCCTGGTCGGCGCCGATCCCGCGCTCGAGCTGGATCGGTCGGGCCGCCCGGTGGTCGTCTACCAGGACGCGACCGAGAACGACGTGCTGCTGGCCGTGCGCACCGAGGCCGGCTGGGCCGAGACGCCCAACGTCGTCGCCACCGCGGGCGCGATGGGCTTCTTCAACTCGCTGGTGGTGGTCGGCAGCGAGGCGGTCATCGGCACGCTGCAGCTCGCCACGACCGTCACCGGCCGCGGCGCCCACCGCCTGCACGTCTTCCGCACCACCGTCCCCAACTTCTGAAGGTGCGCTGCGGAGCAGGGGGGCGCCAACCCACCTGCCTGGTCACCGACTGCGACGGCGCTGCGCCCCACCTACGTCCGTGACCGGGCGCCAGCGCGTGGACGTGGTGAAACCGGCCGGCGTGCGGCATCCGCCGTACGTGCCTGAGCGACCGAGCCGCCCGCAGCCGATGCCGAAGGCGAGGCGAGGACGCGAGGATCGCGAAGGCGCGCCCGAAGGGCGCCGGCCAAGCGGGGGGTCTGGGGTGGGCGCGCAGCCCCCCCAGTGCCGCGCGCTTGCGCGCGGCGGAGAAACAGTCTGTCCGGTCGAGGCTGCACCTGCTCCGGCCCGGCACCGGACTGCTCCGTCGCGACGCCCAGCGGGCCGTCGAGCGCCCGTTCTGTCAGCCGCGACGGCGCAAGCGCACCCTCCCGATCCCGATCAACACCAGCGCCCACCCCCAACCCACCGGCGCGCCGCCGCTGCCGTCGCAGTCGCAGCCGCCGCCCGGCTGGGTGCCAGCGAAGGCGGCGTCGGGGGTCACGGGCGGGGCCGCGGTGTCCGGGCCGCCCGCGCCGGCGTCGCGCATCACGGGACCGCCGTCGCCCGCGCCGGGGCCGCCGTCGAGCGCCGGCAGGCCGGGCCGCAGCGGCGGCGGATCGCCCGGGGTCAGGTCGGTGCAGCTTCCGTCCACGCACACGGTGCCGCCGGGGCAGCGGACGCCCACGCAGGGCGCGTCGGCGCGGCACTCGCCCTCGACGCAGGCCGTGCCCGCGGCGCACGCGACGCCCAGGCACGGATCCTGGTAGCAGACGCCCTCGTCCGCCGCGCAGCGCTGGCCGCCGAGGCACTTCCCGTCGCAGGGATCGTCCACGCAGGCGCCGTCGAGGCACCGGCGCCCGGCGCCGCACACCAAACGTCGGCACGCCGGCACGCACGCGCCGTCGCGGCAGAAGCCCTCGGTCCCGCAGTCCACGCCGGCGCAGGGATCGGCGACGCAGGCGTCGGCGCGGCACAGCTGGCCGTCGGGGCAGCCGGTGTGCCGGCAGGTGGGCGCGACGCAGTCGCCCAGCTCGCAGGCCTGGCCGGCGGGGCACTCGACGTCGCGGCACGGATCGAGGCAGCCCACCGTCGCCGCGTCGCACACGGTGCCCGCCGGACAGCGCGCCCCCGCGCAGGGGTCCGGGTGGCACAGCGAGCCGCCCGGCCAGGCGTCTACGCAGGTGAAGCCGCCGGGGCACTCGCCCGAGTCGTCGCAGGGGAAGACGCAGTCGCCCGCGTAACAGAGGTAGCCCGCGGGGCACTCGGCGCCCTCGTCCACCCGCCCGTCGCAGTTGTCGTCCAGGCCGTTGCAGGCCTCGGTGGGCGCCGGGCCGCAGGTGCCGCAGGCGTTGAACAGCTGCTCGTCGGCCTGCCCGTCGCAGTCGTTGTCCAGGCCGTCGCACACCTCGGCGGTGGGATCGACCGCGTCGCAGCCGCCGCTCCAGGCGCCGTCGTCGCAGGTCTCGCGGCCCACCCGGCACTGCCCCACCTCACCGTTCTCCACCGCCGCGCCGCAGGGCCGGGTGATCTCGTCGGTCACGCCGTCGCAGTCGTCGTCCGCGCCGTTGCACGCCTCGTCCGTCGGCAGCACCCCGTCGCAGGGCTGCCAGCGCCCGCCGACGCAGGCTTCGACGCCGGCCCGACACGCGCCCAGATCCTGGCTGCACGGCCGGCCGAGCGGCGCGTCGTCGCCCGGGGTGTTGTCGACGCGGCCGTCGCAGTCGTCGTCGAGGCCGTTGCACACCTCCTCCTGCACCGCCGCGCAGCCCCCGCAGGCGTTGACGACCTCCTCGTCGGCGCGCCCGTCGCAGTCGTCGTCCACGCCGTTGCAGGTCTCGGCGGGCACCGCGCCGCAGCCGCCGCAGCGGTTGCGCACGCCCTCGTCGGTGCGGCCGTCGCAGTCGTCGTCGCGCCCGTTGCACACCTCGACCGGCGTCGGCCCACAGGCCCCGCAGGCGTTGGTCGCGCCCTCGTCGGCGCGCCCGTCGCAGTCGTCGTCGCGCCCGTCGCAGCGCTCGCTGGGGATGGCCTCGGCCAGGATGCGGCTGAACGCGCGCTGCAGCGCCGCCTGGTCGGCCGCCTCGTAGGCGCGCCCGTTGATCGCGTCGGGCTCGCCGTTCGCGTCCACCGCCGTGCCGCCGATGCGCGCGACGCCGTCGAGCAGGCTGCGCTCGCCCGGGTCCACCGCGAAGGCCACCACGAACACCTTCACCTGCACGCGCTGCCCGTTCACCGTCAGCTCGCGCAGCGCCAGCGTGCGATCCACCAGCGCCTGCTGCCGCTGCGCCCCGGGCACGCAGCTCTCGGCGCCGTCGGTCAGCAGCACGACGTTGTAGCGGCGGCAGGCGGCGGCGGGATCCTGCGCTGCGGTCGCGCGCAGCGACTCCTCGACCAGCCGCAGCGACTCGGCGATGGGCGTCGGCCCCTCGGCGCGCAGCTCGGGATCGGCCGGGAAGCTCTCCCGGCCGTCCATCCAGCGCAGGATCGTCGGCTCGTTGTCCGCCTCGAAGGGCACCACCAGCGCGAAGGGCTGGTCCTCCATCGGGCGCAGCGTGCCGCTGCAGAACCCGAGGTAGTTCAAGGGGTTGGCGTTCAGGCCAGTGTAGCCGGTGAAGAACTCGCGGTCGGTGCCATCGTTGATGTCGTCCCCCTGCACCTGGGGGTAGCGCATCAGCCCGAACTCGACCTCGCTGGTGGTCTCGACGATGCCGCGGATGACCTGCTTGGCGACGTGCAGACGGCTGTCGCGGCCGTCGCCGGGGTACTCGACCGAGTTGTCGCCGCCGGTCGGCTCGCCGGTGACGACGTCCCAGCCCATGCTGCCCGAGGTGTCGAACACCAGCAGGATGCGGGGCCGGATGTCCTGCGCCTGCGCCGCGCCGGCGGCGAACAACAGCGAGGCGGCGAGGGCGAGCGACCGCGCGACCATGGGATCTCCGATGCCTCGCGAGCGAGGCGGACTGCGTGAACCGGGCCAGGATAACCGCGCGCGCGGCGCGGGTCACGCGGGGGCGGCCCAGGCGCGGCTCAGGGCCGCCAGCTCGTCGAGGGTGAAGGTCTCGCCCCGGCGCGTGGGCTCGAGGCCGGCCTCGGCGAGCAGCGCCTCGGGGTTCGGGTGGACGGCCTTCAGCGCCTTGCGCGCCATCTTGCGGCGCTGGGCGAACAGGGCGCGCACGATGGTGCGGAAGGCCTTGGGGTCCGGCACCTCGGCCGCCGGCGTGGCGCGGCGCTCGAGCACCAGCACGGCCGAGTCGACCTTGGGCGCGGGGTGGAAGTCGGCGGCGCCCAGCTCGAAGGCGATCGTCGCGTGGCACTGCAGCGCGACGGCCGCCGACAGCGCGCTGCATTGCTTGTCACCGGGGGCGGCGGCCGCGCGGACCGCGAACTCGCGCTGCAGCAGAAAGCAGGCGCGGCGCCAGGCGCCCGGGGCGTCCAGCAGGCCGGTCACGATGTCGGTGCTCAGGTGGTAGGGCACGTTGCCGTAGATCACCAGCGGGCGGCCCGCCCTCTCGGCCTCGGCGTCCCAGTCGACGTCGAGCACGTTGCCACAGCACACCTCGACGTTGCCGGCGTCGGCGAGCTCCTTCCGGCAGACGGGCACCAGCTCGAAGTCGTACTCCAGCGCCACCACCCGGCCCGCCCGCTCGGCCAGCGCGTGGGTCAGCGTGCCGACGCCGGGGCCGATCTCGAAGGCGACGTCGTCCGGTCCGGCCCCACCCGCGGCGGCGATGCGCGTCGGCGCGTCCGGCGCGATCAGGAAGTTCTGGCCGAAGTGCTTCTTGCTCCACAGGCCGTGGGCCCGCAGCACCTCGCGGGGATCGCGCGCGCTCACGGGCTCAGCTGCCAGGCGCCCACGGCGTTCACCCGGCGGTCGGCCGGATCGTGGCCGCGCCCCGCGCGCTTCGCGGCCAGCGCCGCCGCCGCGCCGGCGATCATCGCCGCGTTGTCCGTGCACCAGCGCGGCCGCGGCACGTGCAGGCTGGCCCCGCGCGCCCCGAGGGCCTCGCCCAGGGCCTCGCGCAGCGCCGTGTTGCACGCCACGCCGCCGGCCAGCACCACGTCGCGCACCCCGTGCTCGGTCACCGCGGCCACCGTCCGGTCCACCAGCTGCGCCACGGCCGCGGCCTGGAAGCTGGCCAGCAGGTCGGTCAGATCCTGGCCTTGGGGCAGCGCGCCGTGGCGCTGGATGGCGGTCAGCACGGCCGTCTTCAGCCCCGAGAAGCTGAAGTCCAGCCCGCCGTCCTTGAAGCGCGGCAGGGTGAAGCCGTGCGCCGTCGGATCGCCCCCGCGCGCCATGCGCTCGACCACCGGGCCGCCGGGGTAGCCCAGGCCCAGCATGCGCGCGACCTTGTCGAAGGCCTCGCCGGCGGCGTCGTCGCGCGTGTTGGCGATCTGCGACACCCGCGCGGCGTCCTCCACCCGGTACAGCGCGGTGTGCCCGCCGCTGACCGCCAGCGCGACGTGGGGATACGCCGGCCCCGCGGGTCGCGGCTCGCCCGGGCGGTGCAGGAAGACCGCGTGCAGGTGCCCGGCCAGGTGATGCACCGGCACCAGCGGCTTGTCGTGCGCGTAGGCCAGGGACTTCGCCACCTGCAGCCCCACCAGCAGCGCGCCCACCAGACCGGGGCCCCGCGTCACCGCGATCGCGTCCACGTCGGCCCAGGTCGACTCGGCCATCGCCAGCGCCTCGCGCACCACCGGCACGATGTCGACGACGTGGTTGCGGCTGGCCAGCTCGGGCACCACGCCGCCGTACTTGCGGTGGACGTCGATCTGCGTCGCGACCGGATCGCTCAGCACCCGGTGGCCGTCGTCCACCACCGCCGCCGCCGTCTCGTCGCAGCTGGTCTCGATCGCCAGGACGCGCATCAGCGGGTCACTTCATGCCGCGCAGCACGCGCTCGACGTCGGTGGCGTAGGGCCCCTTGGGCGCCAGCTTCAGGTAGGCCTCGTAGGCCTCGATGGCGGCCTCCTTCTGGCCCTTGTCCTGCCGCACCGATCCGATGATCAGGTGGGCCAGCGCGTTGTTCGGGTTGATGCGCGCCACCTTCTCGGCCGCGGTCAGCGCCTTGTCGCCGTTGGCCAGCTCGAGCTGGGCGCTGGCGAAGGCGAGCAGCGCGCGCTCGTCGGTGGGCGCCAGGGCCAGCGCCTTCTCGAAGCGCCGCGCGGCCTCGGCGTACTTGCGGCCCTTGTGCAGCTTCTCGCCCTCGCGCATCAGCGCCACGAAGTCGCCCTTCACCTCGTCGCGCACCGGCTGAGCAGGGGGCGTCGCCTCCGGCGCGCGATCGGCGGGCGGCGCGGCGGCGGTGGTCGCGCCCGCGTCCGCCTCGGCGCCCGCGTCCGCCTCGGCCTCGGGCGCCATCGCGGCCCCCCCATCGGGCACGTAGCCGGTGGCCCAGCCGGCGTCGATCGGCTCGTCGTCGGTCACCGGCGGGCGGCTCTTGATCGCGCCCGTGTACCAGGTGCCGTCCAGCGCCCCCGGCGTCGGCTCCCGCGGCTCGACCGTGTCGCGCACCGCGAAGAAGACCACCGCGCCCACGACGCCCAGCACCACCAGGGCCAGCGCCACGTAGGCCGCCTTCGACACCGGCGGGGCCTCGTGATCGAGCTGCAGCAGCGGATCCTCCTCGGCGCCCTCGTGCGGGCGGTCGAAGAAGGCCTCCTCTTCGTGGTGGTCGTGCACCGTGTCCGACTGCAGCGCGGGCAGGGCCCCGGTGGCGCCGCTGTCGGGCTCGCCGAGGCCCAGCTCGTCGATGCGCAGATCGTCGTCCAGCGCGGGCAGCCCCGCGCCGGGGGCGGGGGCGGGCAGGGCGCCGGCCTCGGCCTCCAGCGGGTTGCCCAGCGCGCCCGGCAGATCCATCGCGACGCCGGGATCGGCGAAGGCGCCGGTCTGATCCTCGGGGCGCAGGGCGGGCACGTCGGCGGCCGAGCGCAGCAGATCGTCGACCAGATCCCGCTCGGGCCCGCCGCCGCGCGTCGACCGGGGGGGCGGCGTGGCGGGCGCGATCGGGGCGCCGCCGCCGCTCTTGCGCGCCTCGGCGGCCCCGCCCAGCCAGGTGTCCAGCTTCTTCGGCGGCGCGGGCTCCGGCGGGGCGGGCGTCGGCGCGGCCGGCTCCGGCGCGGCCTCGACGGCGTAGATGATGCCCTCGAAGTACAGCCGGCTGATGGCCGACAGCGCGTCCAGATCGGGCAGCTCGGCGTCGTCGATGGCGCGCTGCGCGCTGCGGTGCCCGTCGAACAGGCGCAGCAGCGCGTTCACCTCGTCGGGCAGCTCGGCCAGCCGCTCGGCGAGCTCGGAGTAGTCGACCTGGAACACCGTGCTCAGGGGCGGCAGCTGCTCGCACATCCGCCCCCACTCGTCGACCCGCCGCATGCCCTCCATCAGCAGGCCCTGCGTGCTGGTCTTGATGGTCGGCGTGCGATCGGGCGGGCGGAAGTCGATCTCGAAGTCGCCCCGCTCCCAGGTCAGCAGGCGGTAGATGGCCTCCTCGCCGCGCAGCCCGCCCACCTCGGCGTCGATGACCCGCCCGTCCTCGAACCACATACGCGCGGTCGCGCCGCCGGCGCGCGTGATGCTCAGCACGCCGGTCTTGCGGCCGATCTCGATGGTCTGCAGCAGATCGACGACGCCCATGTCCTCGAGCGAGCCGAAGAAGCGCCGCTTGTCCTTGCGCTCGAGGCTCTCGCGCTCGCGCTTCTGCAGCACCATGCGGACGCGGGTGACGATCTCCTTGATGTAGATCGGCTTGGTCAGATAGTCGTCCGCGCCCAGCTCGAGCCCGCGCACCTTGGCCTCGACCGAGGTCTCGTCGGTCAGGAACAGGAAGGGGATCTCGGCCAGCTCGGGATCGGCCTTCATGCGCCGGCACAGCTCGTAGCCGTCCAGCACCGGCATCGCGGTGTCCGCCAGCACCAGCGCCGGCCGCGCCGTCTCGACCTTCGACAGCGCCTCCGCCCCGTTGGCCGCCGTCGTCACCGAGTAGCCGGCGTTGCGCAGCGACACCTCCATGACGCGGAGGCCCTTCGCGTCGTCGTCCACCAGCAGGAGGTTCTGCTTCGCCATCGCCTACGCTACCTGTCGCAGAATCGGAGACACTGTGGCCGCCCGCCGCCGTGACGTAAAGAACTCACCGGTCACCGCCGCCCCCGCCCAGGGTGGCGAACATCTCGGCGAAGGCGCTCTGGTTCCGCTCTTCGCGCTCCGCCTCCGAGGGCGCCGGCGGCGTGCCGCTGCGCCCCCCCTCGAACAGCGCCTCGGGGATCTCGTCGAGGAAGCGCGAAGGCCGACGGTACTGCACCTTGCCGAACTTCAGGCGCCGCCGCGCCCCGGTCAGCGTCAGGTGCCGCTGCGCCCGCGTGATGCCCACGTACACCAGCCGCCGCTCCTCGGCCACCTCGCCGTCGCCGTCGAGCACGCGTTGGTGGGGCATCAGCCCCTCCTCGCAGCCCACGAGGTACACGAAGGGGAACTCGAGCCCCTTCGAGCCGTGCAGCGTCATCAGGCTGACCTCGTCGGCGTCCGCGTCGCCGTCCTCCTCGCGCCGCGTGTCGAGGCTCAGCCGCGCCAGGTAGTCGTCCAGCGTCGCCTCGGGGTTCCGCTCGCGGAACGAGCGCAGCGCGCTCGCCACCTCCTCGACGTTGTCCAGCCGCTTGCGCACCTGCCGCGGCTGCTTGTGCACGCGCACCAGGGCGTCCGCGAAGTTCAGCGCGCGGATCAGATCGCGGCAGACCCCCTCCATCGGCTCGCTGGCGAAGCGCTTGCGGTAGGTGCGCAGGAGCTCGTCGAGCCCCTTCAGCACGCGCTGCACCTTGGGCGTCAGATCGGGCACGCGCTCCGGCCGCTCGATCAGCCGCCAGAAGGGCTCGCCGGTCTCGCGCGCCTGATCGCCGATGCGCTGGATGCTGACGTCGCCCACGCCGCGCGGCGGGTAGTTGACGATGCGCCGGTAGGCGGCCTCGTCGAAGGGGTTGGCGATCACCCGCAGGTAGCCGACGAGGTCGCGCACCTCCTTGCGATCGTAGAAGCGCGTGCCGCCGACCACGCGGTAGGGGATGCCCGCCTGGCGGATGCCTTCCTCGACGACGCGCGACTGCGCGTTGGTGCGGTACAGCACCGCGAAGTCGCGCCAGGTCAGCCCCTTCTCCCGCTTCTGCCCCAGCAGATCCGTGGCGACCCAGCGGGCCTCCTCCTCGTCGTCGTCGGCCAGCGCGTAGCGCAGCTTCGCGCCGTCGCCCAGCTCGCTCCACAGCGTCTTCTCGTGGCGCTCGACGTTGTTCCGGATGACGTGGTTCGCGGCCCGCAGCACGTGGTTGGTCGACCGGTAGTTCTGGGTCAGCGCGATCATCCGCGCCCCGGGGAAGTGCTGGTCGAAGCGCAGGATGTTGCCCGCGACCGCCCCGCGCCACGCGTAGATCGACTGGTCGTCGTCGCCCACGACGCACACGTTGCCGTGCCCGCGCACCAGCCCCTTCACCATGCGCAGCTGAGCGCCGTTGGTGTCCTGGTACTCGTCCACCATGACGTAGCGGAAGCGCTGGGCCCAGCGGGCGCCGACGTCGGGGTTCGTCTCCATCGCGGTCACCGGCACGCCGATGAGATCGTCGAAGTCGACGGCGTTCAGGGCGCGCAGGCGCTGCTGGTACAGGGGCAGCACGTGGTGCACGACGGCGTCGAGCCCGCCGAAGCGCGGGTTGGGCTCGGCCAGGATGCCCTTGTAGTGGCTGATGCGCGCGTGCACCAGCTTGGGATCGTAGCGATCGAGGCTGAAGCCCAGCTGCTCGAGGGCCACGCGCACGGCGTCCTTCTGATCGCCCTCGTCGAGGATGGTGAAGCCCTTCGACAGGCCCACCGCCTCGGCCTCCTCGCGCAGGAAGCGCACGCCCAGCGCGTGGAAGGTGGACAGCACGGCGCCGCGCGCGCGCTTGCCCACCATGTCGCCCACGCGCTCCTGCATCTCACCGGCCGCCTTGTTGGTGAAGGACAGCGCCAGGATGCGCTCGGCGCCGACCCCGCGATCGAGCAGGTGGGCGATGCGGAAGGTGATCACGCGGGTCTTGCCCGAGCCCGCGCCCGCCAGCACCAACAGCGGCCCCTCGGTGGTGGTCACCGCCTCGCGCTGCTGCGGATTGAGGCTGTTCAGATCGACCACGGCGGGGTCCATGCGGGGGGCAGGCGAGCCAGTATAGCGAGCCGTGAACGCGGCTTGACAAGTGCAGAAAACGACCCTACAAGCTGAGGGCTCGCCGGTGAATGAGGATTCATTCAGGAGGCCCCGCCATCGCCACCCCGCGCAACGAGACCCGCGACAAGCGCCGCCGCATCCTCGACGCGGCCGTCGGCGTGTTCGCGGCCCGCGGCTTCTACAACGCGCGGGTGAGCGACATCGCCCGCGAGGCGGGCGTGGCCGACGGCACCATCTACCTGTACTTCAAGAACAAGGACGACCTGCTCATCAGCCTCTTCGAGGACCGGATGGAGGGCATCATCGCCGCCTTCCGCGAGAAGCTGACCGCCACCGACTCGGCCCGCGTGCGCCTGCGCGTGTTCGTCGAGACGCACCTGCGCATGGTGGCCGATCACCCCAGCCTCGCCGAGGTGCTCACCGTCGAGCTCAGGCAGTCGTCCAAGTTCATGCGCGAATACAAGGCCCCCAAGTTCCAGGAGTACCTGGGGCTGCTCGAGGAGATCGTCGAGCTGGGCCGGCAGTCGGGCGAGTTCCGCGAGGATCTCGACCCGCGCATCACCAAGCGTGTGCTCTTCGGGGCCCTCGACGAGGTGTCGCTCTACTGGGTATCCACGCGGCGCAAGCCGTACAGCCTCGAGCGCGCCGCCGAAGAGATCCTCTCCATCTGCGCCTCGGGCGTCTTCAGCCAACAGGAGTGATTCGGTGAAGATCCTGGTCACCGCGAAGCGGGTCACCGACCCGGACTCGAAGATCGTCATCAAGCCGGACGGGTCGCTCGACCTCGACGGCGTCGACTTCCGCATGAACTACTTCTGCGAGATCGCCGTGGAAGAGGCCCTGCGCATCCAGGAGAACCTCGACGACGTCGAGGTCGTGGCGGTCGCCATCGGCGACGAAGAGGCCACCAAGGAGGTGCGCACCGCGCTCGCGATGGGCGCCGACCGCGGCATCCTCGTGGAGTGCGACGAGGCGAAGCTCGACAGCGATCTGGTCGCCCGCATCCTCGTGAAGGTGGTCGAAGAGGAAGAGCCCGACCTCATCATCATGGGCAAGCAGGCCGTCGACGGGGACAACAACCAGGTCGGCCAGTTGCTCGCCGAGTACCTCGGCTGGCCCCAGGCCACCTTCGCCTACAAGGTCGAGCTCGAGGGCGAGACCGCGGCGAAGGTGCAGCGCGAGGTCGACGGCGGCGTCGAGACGGTCCACCTGACCTTCCCGGCCGTCATCACGACCGACCTGCGCCTCAACGAGCCCCGCTACGCCAGCCTGCCCGGCATCATGAAGGCCAAGCGGAAGAAGCTCGACGTCTTCGAGCCCGACGACTTCGACATCGAGCTCGAGCAGAAGGTCGAGGTGGTGGGCTACAAGGCGCCGCCGAGCCGCCAGGCCGGCGTCACCGTCGACTCGGTCGACGCCCTCCTCGACAAGCTGGCCAACGAAGCCAAGGTCATCTGAGCACGCCGAGCCGCAAGGGAGATCCCACATGAGCAAGATCCTCGTCCTCGCCGAGCAGCAGTTCGGCAAGCTGGCCAACGCCACCTTCAGCGCGATCGGCGCGGCCCGGCAGCTGGCCGAGAAGACCGGCGCCAGCTACGACATCGCCCTCGCCGGCCAGGGCATCGGCGGCCTCGCCGAGCAGCTCGGGGCCTACGGCGCCGGCACCATCTACGTGCTCGAGGACGCGAGCCTCGAGAAGTACACCGCGCAGGCCTACGCCCAGGCCTTCCACAGCGCGGCCAAGGCCAGCGGCGCCACCTTCGTGGTCGCGGCGGCCACCGCGATCGGCAAGGACTGCACGCCCCGCGTGGCCGCGCGCCTCGGCGCCGGTCAGGCCAGCGACGTGGTCGCCATCAACGGCAGCGGCGGCGCGCTGACCTACACCCGCCCCATGTGGGCCGGCAACGTGCTGGGTGAGGTGAAGATCAACACCGACATCCAGGTGCTGACGGTCCGCGGCTCGGACTTCGACGCGGCCGAGGCGACCGGCGGCTCGAGCGCGGTCGAGAAGATCGCGGCGGGCGTCGACGCGGGCAGCCTGCGCATGACCTACGTGGGCCTCGACGCCGTCGAGTCCAGCCGCCCCGCGCTGACCGACGCCGACGTCGTCATCTCGGGCGGGCGCGGCCTCAAGGAGGCCTCGAACTTCAAGCTGGTCGAGGAGCTCGCCGATCTGCTCGGCGGCGCCGTCGGCGCCACCCGCGCCGTGGTCGACGCGGGCTGGGTGCCCAACGACTGGCAGGTCGGCCAGACCGGCAAGGTGGTCGCGCCGAAGCTCTACATCGCGGTCGGCATCTCGGGCGCCATCCAGCACCTCGCCGGCATGAAGGGCTCGAAGACCATCGTGGCCATCAACAAGGATCCCGAGGCGCCCATCTTCCAGGTGGCCGACTACGGGCTGGTGGCCGATCTGTTCGAGGTGGTGCCCGAGCTGACCAGCAAGCTGAAGGCGCGGGCCGGCTGAGGTGCCGCGCGCGGCGCCGCGGCCGCCCGGTCGCCGTTGCCGAAGTACTGGATTTTTCTTCCTTTCTCACCGAGTCGTCGCGGGCCGCGGGATATTGACTCCCCGTCGGGGGCCCAACTAATGTGCCCGCGATGGACCCCACCCACCGTTGCCCCGTCCCGGGGCGGAGCATCGCCTCGCGTCTCGTCGCGGGGCGCGCGCTGATCCTCGACCCGGCCGCCGACCAGCTTCAACGCCTCAACGACGTGGGCTCTTTCGTGTGGGCCCGCATCCTCGAGGGCGGCTACGACGTCGGTCGTCTGACCGACGCCGTGGTGGCGTCGTTCGAGGTCGAGCCGGCGGACGCGGAGGCCGATCTCGTCGCATTCCTCGACGAACTCGCCGCGCGGGGGTACATCGAGTGGCGAGGGCCGGACGGCTCGACGCTGCCCACGCAGAAACGCGGCGCAGGGTCGGGCGAAGGCGACGACTTGCCGTAGTACCGAGGGGGCTCGCGGGTCGCGGGCTCCGGGGGCATGATGTGCGGACGATGGGGCGGGCGCCCCAGGGGGCGAACACGATGAGCATCCATGGGAGGAGCGCCTTCCTCGGCCTTCTGGTCGCGGCGCTGGGGGCGACCGGCTGCTCGTGCGACGAGAGCTCGGACGGGACGGCCTTGTCGCTGTCCTTCGTCACGCCCGACGAGGGCGAGACCCTGGCCTGCGCCGCCGACGGCGATCGCGACACCGACGACGTGCTCGAGCGCGACGTCGAGGTGCTGGTACGCCTCGGCGCGGCCGATCACACGGGCCTGACGGTGCAGCTGAGCGTCGAAGAGACGACGATCTCGGCCACCGCCGAGGTGCCCGAGACGGGCATCGTCGCCTTCCCCGCGTTCCCGCTGCCCCTGGGCACGCTGAGCCTGAAGGCGGAGCTGATCGACGGGCCCTCGGTGGTCGCTCAGTCGACGCGCTCGATCATCACGGTGATCGATCCGGCCAACGATCCCGACTGCGATCCCGACAACCCGCCGCCGGACACGACCCTCGAGTTCGCGTCGCCGGTGGCCGGCACGACCTTCGGCGCCGACGACGACGCCGACGACACGCTGGCCAACGACCTGCAGATCGACGTCTCGGTGCTGGTGGACGGCCCCACCGACGGGCCGGTCAGCCTCACCATCGACGGCGCGCCCGCCGGTGAGGCGTCGGTGTCGGGCGGCCGGGCGACCTTCAGCGGCGTCACCCTGGCCATCGGCGACGGCGCCGCGCGCAGCCACACCCTGGCGGCGCGGGTGCCCTCGCCCAGCGGCGACGTGGACGCCTCGATCCAGGTGAACACCGAGGTCGCCGGCTGCGCGCTGACGCTCGCCCCGATGCCCGCCGAAGGCGCCTGCGATCTCACCGTGGCCGACGACGTCGACGACGCCACCGACGGCATCCAGGTCGATCTGGTCGCGCAGACCGACTGCGCCACCGTCACCTTCACCCTCAACGGCGACGCCCTGGGTCCGGTCGACGTCGTGGACGGCGAGGCGACGATGCGCGCCACCTTCGCCGAGGGCGAGAACACGCTCGAGGCCAGCGCGGCCACGCCCGGCGGGCTGAGCGGCAGCGTCGCGGCCTACACGCTGGTGGCCGGCGGCGCCGACGCGCCGACCGCGGCGCTCGATCTCGACACGATGGGCGTCAACGACTTCGACCTCGCCAGCGAGGGGCAGATCGGCACGGACGAGGATCCGAGCTGGCAGCTGACCGGCACGAGCGCCGGCCTGGCCGAGGGCGACGCGGTCGCCCTGACCTTCGATCCGCCCATCGCGGGCGTGCCCGAGGCCGCCGTGGTCGGCGCCGACGGCACCTTCGCGGTCGAGGTGGCCGTGGAGTACTACTGCGGCGACGTCACCGTCAGCACGACCGACGTCTGCGGCGAAGGCCACCCCTCGACGGCCTACGCCGTGTGCTTCGACGGCGTGCGCCCGGCCCTGGCGATCGTCGAGCCCGTCGACGGCGCGCCGGTGACGCCGGGGCCCGAGGGCAGCGACATCGACGACGAGCGCCCGGGCATCCAGGTCGCCTACACCATCGAGGTGGTCGATCCCCGGCCCGGCGACATCGACTACGACATCATCGTCGAGTGCACGACCGAGCCGCCGGCCTTCGATCCGGCCTACACCCTGGACGGCGACGGCGTCGCGCGCAGCGCGCTGGTCGACGGGCGGGGGACCGTCATCGTGACCATCCCGCTGAACGTCGGCGGCCTGCTCACCTGCCGCGCCGCGGCGGATCCGACGCCGAACCCGGTCAGCACGCTCGAGTCGACGGTCAACGTGGTGCTCGACACGCCGATGTTCACGATCATCGAGCCGCGCACCGATCCCGCGGGGCCGGTGTGCTCGGTCGGGCCGGCCGTCGTCGGCGGCACGGGCACGGGCCTCGAGGGGGCCGAGCTGTCGGCCGTCGTCACGCCGGCCGGCGGCGACGCGCTCGACGCGGTGCCGCTGAACGACGCGGGCGGCCAGTTCCTGGTGCGCTTCGACGGCGCCGAGGGCAACCCCGCGCCGCTCGAGGACGGCCGCTACTCGGTGGCCGTCAGCGGTGCCGTGGCCGGCGTCGACGTCGCGGTGATGCCCGCCTCGGTCGACTTCGTCATCGACAGCACCCCGCCGGCGCCCGCGCTGGCGGCCCCGGCGGTGGACGTCGCGCTGGGCCTGGCCGACGACGCCAACGGCGATCTGGCCGACTGCGTCCAGACGACGCTCACCCTGACCGCCGAGGACGCGAACACCACGCGCCTCTGCTACAGCCTCAACGGCAGCGTCGAGCGCTGCGACGTGCCGGGCGAGGACGGCCAGCTGGTGACCGCGCAGGTCTCGCTGCTCGACGGCGACAACACCCTGGTGGTGCGCGCCGTCGACTGCGCGGGCAACGAGGACACCGTCCAGGTGACCGTGCCGACCGCCGGCTGCGCGCCGCGCCTGCAGATCGTGTCGCCGGCCGACGGCGAGCGCGTGCTGCCCGTCGACGTGGACGATCAGACCGACGGCCTGCAGATCGACGTGGCCATCGAGAGCGGGCTCGCCGAAGGCACCGAGGTGCGAGTGCAGGTGGACGGCCAGCCGAGCGACGCCGTGGCGGTCGACGCCGACGGCGCCGCGACGGTGCGGGTGACGCTGCCCGTGCCCGATCCGCCGCAGGGCGAGATCGCCTTCACGCTGCAGGCCGAGGCGGTCGACGGCACGGCGATCAGCCCCGAGAGCACGGTCATCGTCGTCTACGTGCAGCCGACCATCGAGCTCGATCCGGTCGAGGGGTGCCTGAACGCCGAGGTGCAGGACGCCGGCATCGAGCCCGGCTTCCAGCGGGTGTTCGGCGCGACCACCGAGGGGCTCGCCGCGGGCACCGAGGTGACGCTGACCGCCGACTGCGGCGCGGCGCCCACCATGGCGCTCGGCACCGTGGGCGTCGACGCGCGCGTCGACTTCGCGCCCATCACGCTGGCCGACGAGGCGGACTGCACCCTGACGGCGGCGGCCATGGACGCCGCCGGCCAGGCGGCGGAGGGGCAGCTGATGCTCCAGATCGACCGCCTGCCGCCCACCATCCGCTTCGCCAGCCCGCAGAACGGGGCGACGCTGTCGCTGCTCAACGACATCGACGGCGACATCGACGGCATCCAGTACGAGCCCTCGGTGGTCATCTGCGGCGCGCCGGGCCGGATGGTGACCGTCGAGGCGTCCTACGCCGACGCGCCGTTCGAGCTCACCACCGCCGACGACCAGGACTGCACGACGCTGCGCCTCGAGCAGGCGACGCTGCCGCTGGGCCCGCTGACCTTCGACACCGCCACCAGCGACGCCTGCGGCAACGCGGCGATGGCGCGCACGGTGGCGGACGTCGATCCGGGCGAGGTGATCAACATCACGCGCCCGGCGGCGGACGCGGTGATCAACGCCCAGCGCGACCTCGATCCCGCGACGCCGACCTGTGAGATCGACCTCCAGGCGACGCTGGCCGGCCTCGCGGCCGAGGCGGACATCACGGTGTGCACCACCTTCGACACCGGCGAGGCCGATCCGCTGTGCGGCAACGGCTTCAGCGCCGTCGTGCCCGGCCAGTCGTGCGCGGTCGCCGGCGCGGTCAGCTGCCCGCTGCGGCTGCCGGACGGCCCGCACACGCTGACGGTGGTGGGCGAGTTCGGCGAGCGCGTCGAGTCCGCCCCGGTCACCATCAACGTCGACTGCACGCCCCCCACCGTCGGCCTGCTGACCATCGACGAGGCGGGCGCCGACGCCTGCGTCAACCGGCGCGAGCGCGGCAACGTCGACGCGGTCAGCAACAACGCCGCGATCACCCTGCGCGTGCAGACGATCGGCCTCGAGGACGGCCGCCCGGTCGCCTTCATCGACGGCGGCGTGCAGCTCGCGCGGCGGAACGTGATGAACGACGAGGCCACCGCGGCGCTGACGCTGATGCCCGGTGTCCACAACATCCGCGTCGAGGCGCAGGACGCCGCAGGCAACCCGCTGCCGATGGCCGGCGAGGCGGGCAGCCCGGTCTACACCGTCGTCATCGACACGCTGCCGCCGACGCCGGGGCTGGTGAACGTGGCCGCGAACATGTGCCTCAACGCGGCGGCCGACACCGATCCGGCCGCCGGCCTGCAGTACGACGTGACGGCCTCGCCCGGCGGCGCCGTCGACGAGACGGTGGCGCTGCTGCTGAACGTGGAC